>JANSYN010000011.1 GCA_024742415.1 Gammaproteobacteria bacterium | reverse complement strand
TCTGGGCAAGCTCAAGGGTGTCACCGACCCGGAGCTTAAACGCAAAGTGATCGGCAACACCTTCATCGAGGTATTTGATCACGAGGCCACCAAACTCAAGGATGTAAAATGGCTGGCGCAGGGCACTATCTATCCCGACGTTATTGAGTCCGCCGGTGCGGACACCGGCAAGGCGCAGAAGCTTGAGCTTGCAAACGGAAAGGATGCTATCGCGCTCAAGTCAGCAGACAAAGTGGTGCCCACGCTTAATGCGTGGATTGAGGCGGTGCAGGGTAGTGAGTTCGATGCACTGCTTAACAAGGAAGTGGCATCGTTGCGCAGGGTTAAGTGACGCAGCAGCTACAACGAACTGCACGCAACCTTTTGATTTTGCTGGTTGAGGCAACGTGACTGTTGGTTGGTTCGTTGTAAGCTTGTTGTAAACTAAATCGCTTGGTTTTGGTGCTCTGTAAGCTATTGAAAATAATACAGAAAAATGGCGCGAAATCGCAGCTCATTTGAGGAACTGAGCTGCGGAGTGGGGGTAGGCGGGCGTTTGGCTCTCTCTGGCAACAGCAGGCACTAAAATCACAAAACCCGGCAATGTCGCCGGGTTTTGTCGTTTCTACAGGGGCAATTCTCCCTTTTTTGTGATTTGGCACTGACGAGCAGATACGAGCAACGGCAAGCAGCAGTAGTCTTGGTGGTCACCATTACCGCCAGTAGCTTGAAGAAGGTTCTTTGACACAGTTGACTGTACTAGTACAGTTCGCTATCCTGCATTAACACACTGTAATGTTACAGTAAATATGCTGTTTAGGAGGCACTCATGATCGCTCAAGCCGAACAACTGCTACAACGTGGTTCCAGTGTCCCCCGTTCACTGCTGCCGGCGATTTTCGGTATTTTCAGCCAGTGGCGCCTGACCGGCGCCCAGCAGATGACCCTGTTGGGGCTCGGCAACGAAAAGACGCTCTACAATTGGAAGAACCAGCCTGAAAAGGCGAAGTTAACCAGGGATCTACTGGAACGGGCCAGTTATATATTGGGGATCTACCAATCCCTGCAGATCCTGTTGCCTGATCCGGCGTTGGCCGATCAGTGGTTGGCTACCCCCAACGACAACCCGTTGTTCAACGGCACGGCCCCGCTGGACCGGTTGCTGGCCGGACACGTGGTAGATCTGGCAGTGGTCAGGAATTTCCTCGATGCGGAGCGGGGTGGCTGGTGATCGACATCGATACGCTGCCGGGTAGCGAGATAAATGAACCGGTCTATCGGGTCATACTGTCGCGCTACCCGCAGATCCATCTGTTCGAGCGCGTCTCCAGTGCGCAGGATTGGGACGTGCTCTATGCTGTGGAGTCCCTGACCAACCCCAGGTTACGGGATGAGGTGGGTGATATTCGCCTGGTGCCACCGGAAGACCGGGTGTATGGCGATGGCGCGTCCTGGATCATGGCGGCGTTCACTCACCCACCGGTGGGTGGACGTGGTGGCCGCTTCAATCGGGATTTCGGCATTTACTATTGCACCGCGGATGAGATGGTCGCCATCGCCGAATCATCCTTTCATCGGGCACGATTTCTGCGTGAATCCCGAATCGACAAGACCACCCAGGAGATGCGCGTTCTCCGCGCGCAGTTGGGGCCGACAATCCTTCATGATGTGCAGCACCTGGTGGGAAACGCTATCTACGATCCCGAGGACTACGGTGAAGCACAGAGACTGGGCGATACGCTACGAGTTGCCAACAGCTTCGGCATTCACTACCAAAGCGTGAGAGCGAAAGGGGCGTGCTACGCAGTGATGCGCCCCAGGGTGCTCTCGGATGCTATCCACTGGCGCTATCTGCGTTACCACTATGAACAGGGGTCAATTGTGACTGTTGAATCCCTGGACGGCGGTGGCAGGAGGTGATGGCAATGTACAAAGAGCTGCTGTGGATCTTCACCCAACTACCGGATGATTACATCGTCCTGGATACCGAAACCACCGGCCTACCTGACGAAAACGGACTGCCGGATATCGTGACACTTGGCATCACCGCGATAAGAAATCGAGAGATTGCGGAATCCGTCGAGTTCAAGACAAGACCACAAAAACCCATTTCAGAAGAAGCGCAGTCGATACATGGCATTACCAACGAACAGGCTGCCAAATTCAAATCCTTCGATTCACAGTGGCAGCAGATTGCCGAGTACCTGAAGGACCAGCTCATCGTTATTCACAACGCCAGTTTTGACTGGCCGATCCTGCTTGATCATGTTGTACGATACGGATTGCCAATGCCGGAAATTCAGGGGGTATTCTGTAGTCAAAAAGCGGCTATTCCCTGGGCACAGGCAATGAATCTCCCGTGTAGCCACAGAGGCCCTTCGCTAGACACATTAACGAAAGCCCTTGGGGTCGAAGATCTCCGAGTCAAAGCAGATGGCTTACATGGGGCGAAGATTGATAGCCGGCAGCTGGCCCAGGTTGTAGAGGTGACAAGACGAAACGAAAATATGGAATAGGTTTTTGATCGTGAATCACAGGGGCTGGAGATGTGCATATGCCGCCAGCTACATAGGACAAAAGCGGACGGGGGTCAAAAGGGGACGGAGGGATTATCTGATATTCCCTCCGCCCCCTTTTGTACCTTTGTACTCAACGAGCGGCG
Organism: Gammaproteobacteria bacterium; assembly: GCA_024742415.1. GTDB lineage: Bacteria > Pseudomonadota > Gammaproteobacteria > Pseudomonadales > Halieaceae > Marimicrobium. Next base: position 153,570 of record JANSYN010000011.1, on the reverse strand, counting down.
CTATGCGATCACCCGATAGTTTGATGATAGCTTCTTCCTCAGTTCGCACTACCTCGGCGCTCACGGAGCCGAACCGAAATTCCAGATGCACAAGTCCCGCTATCCGGCCCGAGCCGCCGTGCACGTCGCTACCGCGACATGGCTATCATGCTGCCGTCCTGGTTCGGGGCTAACCTTGAAGAGCGCAACCCCGCTATCAATTCCTTCCGCGACAGCATCTGAGGCTCTGAACTCAAATCATGGAACCAACACTGGTTCGCGTGAACTACATCGACCAATACATAGGCGAGCGTTCGCAACTCGGGCAGCAATGTATCGACGGTAACCTGTGCAGATTCCCTCGGTTTCAAGGTTCGCCCAAGAGACACCTGGTTGTACTCAAAAAGCGCGCATCCCTGTTTGTCGAGAAACCGCAGCCCCAACCTGAAAGGATGTGTCGAATCATGTGTCCATGCGCCATTTGAGGTATTGGTAATCGATGCCTGAAGAGTCAGCCTGCCCCCATTTAAAACGGCGCTCTGTACTTCAATGTCTGCAGAGTAAACGTGTTGCTTGACGCCTCCAGTTCTAAGTTCCACTTCCTGCAATTCACAGGTCTGAAACTGGTAGGTACCGGCGCGCGCAGCGAGTTCTCGGTAGGCGGCGCTATCATAGGTATAGCGCGTGGACTTTCCTTCAGTGTGGGTCAATATCCACTGGATAGGAATATCAAACTCACTAGCAAGCGCCTGAGCGCGTTCGATCTCCTCGGCGCTGTCATTCCATTCAAAAAGAATGTACTGCCAGCGCATCTGCGATAAGGCCTCCTTTGAGTGTCGGCGAATGCTATTCCTGTATGCCACCATATTGTCAAATGCTCGCTGAAAACTTCCACCCTTGCGGTAAAGACCGTAACCCTGCTGGTCAACCCCATCGATAGAAAAGACCATCAAGTCGACGAGCCTTTCTGTGACGATTGTGTCGATCATTTGTGGCGTAAGGGGAATGCCATTGGTTGAACATTGAATTTGTAATTGCGGCTTCATTAAACGCGCAGTTTGTAAAAACTCGATTGAATCCGAGTGCAGGAAAGGCTCGCCAAAATTGTAGTAAAGCAACATTTCCAGTTCGGGAAGTTGATGCAGTAGACCCACCATGTGCGACAGTTCGAGACGCGCCTGGCGATTGGTACGATACGACGGGTTGCTCTCGTACTCGCTAACAGGGCAAAGGTGACAGTCGAGATTACAGTGGGATATCGGCTCCAACTGCAATTTCCTGATCGCGAGGCCCGCGTCTCCATGAATCGTCGTACCGGCGTAAACCCGCCCACCGCAGTTTTCTCCAATCACCGGGCAGTAACTGCACGCTTCTGTGCTGAGCTGATAGCGACGGATCGCACGATACGCGTCGGATTGGTAAATCTCTTCGATACGCTGTTCTTTGATATTGCCATAGACCTGGAGTCCCGCTGGATCGCCACAGGAACAAACAACCTCGCCGTTGGCCAGTACACATATCTCTTCGAACACAGCTCTGCAAATTTGCGTATCCAACTAACGAAACTCCCTAGTAACCGTCTCTGCCTAAAGCTAGTTCAGGATGGGGCGTTGTACAAGCTTCATTACCAATGGAGTTCAGGGTGACACTTTTTTAAAGGTCATAAGAGGGTCTAAAAGGCGCTAGAAAGGGGGCGGAGAGATTATGTTACGTTCACTCCCTCCCCTTTTGATGTGTGATGCTTCTGATGAAGGGAGCACGTGGTATCGGGTTGCCAGGCTTATGGTCAGTCGGTGCGATGGTAGTGGTCAGCGGCGCGTTGTTGAATTGGGCATCGTCGGTGACGTGGGTGTCGCTCCTCCTTGGTGCGCTCGCATTGAGATTGATTCCCTGCGATGCGCTAGGGCTGGGCGGTGAGGTCAGGTCAGGGAGCTTTCTGTTCGGTAGCAGTTATTGAAAAACCAGGCGAATCCTTGACGCTCTTCGCTCACTGTCTGGGGAGGCTTGTGGTGAGCCTTTTGGCAGCGACGACTGCGGGCGCCGACAGGGCCTTTGATTCAGGAGCGCCACCGAACCCTCATGTCCATGTCGGTTTGGTCGGTAATGACCTGCAGGGCTTCGCCATTGTTGAACTGCAAGTTACATCAGATCCCTGACGCTTTGCTCTGTCCCCACCTTTCCAGGGCAGTGCCTCCTCCAGCACCCTCGGCAATTGCTTCGCCTGCAAGGCTTCCCGAAAAGCCAGAAAAGCTCGCGATGCCGATCAGTCCGCCAACCATGGGGATCCGCTTTAAGTAGTTATCCACACTGACCGATCACTTGTCCTTGACGGTTCCATAGAGTACGCTGATCGCCTCTTCCTCAGCGAAGGCCGGACGTCATAATGTCGCTGCAAGCGCTACCATAGCGGCAGTGCGTGATCGACACAGTAAAGTTGGCATAAACAACTCTGGTAGTGAGCGAATCAGCGACTGGTATGCGCTTCAGTGCGGTCATCGCACAAGCGTGCAATGGTTGGCGCGTGGCAGTTGTGGAAGTTCTAAAGCATTGCGTCCACTACGTTCTCTATCAGCGCTGCTGCCACCCAGGTTAGCGGGGGAATCACCAGATAGAGCGACAAACGTGTCACGTTACCGATATCGAACGGCCAGCTTGGCAACTCGGCAAGTTCTCGACGGTAGGTCAGTAAGGTCGAAAGGCGCTGTTCACTCGCAGCGTCAAGTGCGAACAGGCTTTGCTTGCCAATACACTCTGCGATCAGGGCGTCTGCTTCCTGTAACTGCGAATGCTTGGTGGCCGACATACGGCGCTGCAGCGGCCAGACCGGGAGAAGAAATATAGCAATCATCGGGCAGGCCGTCGCGATGGCCCCCGGCAATATTTCCATAGAGTTCATGCCACCTTCGAGGCCAATCAGAGGATACAGGGCAAGTGCACCGAGCAGGGCAAGGCTCGAAAGGATTGCGACTCGTCCGAAGGGCAGCATGCTGCGCCAGTTACCCAGCGTCAGGTCAACGTGTTTTGCTCCTATGCGAGCAAAAACCAGGCCCTGTTGAATCAGCGTGTAGACGACGGTGGTCATTAGCATCCACACGGCGATGGTGCCTATCGTTGTGAGCAGGCCAGGAAGTGAGCTGAGTGCCTCATACGCGTCCAATTCGGCAGCTTTCAATACCAGTGCGGTGTGTATGGTTCCCGCCGCTGCGCCACCACCCAGTTGCAGCAACAGGTCACGTGTTTTAACCGAGTCAAGGGTGGCGTAGTATTCCTGAAACTTTAGCTCATTAATCTCCAGAAACGGCCTCAGTTCGGTCAACAGCGTTTTGGAGCGCGCTGTGATATGGCCGAACACGGGAATGATGTAGGCAATAATGAGACTAAAGAACAGTGTTGGGGGGTCCTGGCCCACATCGCTGGCTTCAATAAAGCTGAAAAGACTGAACAACACAGCGAAAATTAGCGTCCCTGCCACCCACTTGCCAAGCCGGTGTTGCGGAACCAATTGGAGCAACCACAGTTTGTGCATGTTCTCTACCGTGTGAGCCTGAGCGCTTCTGTTGAAGGCGAATAATGTACCATTGTGGCAGTTGGTAGCTCTAGTGGAAAACCCCGACGCTTGCGCCCGAGGCACGCGACAATATAACGTCCTGGTCAGGTCATTAGCACAGGGCGAGTTCGGCGCGATAAATCGCCAGCTGATCAGGTAGCTACTGGCCGCATCGGAGACAGGGTCGCCATGAGACAACCGGTCAAGGTTTTGAAAATAGTCATCTCCTGTTTGATGGGCGCCGCTTTGCTCTGCGCAGGGCTGATCGCCTGGCTGCTGTTGCCGGTGCTGTCAACGCCAGACTTCATGACGCGCAAAGGTGTGCTCGTCAGTGCCATTGAAACTGATGCCTGGGCGGTTGAGCATGGCCGTGTGCAGCAAGTGTCGCTACTTTCCAGTTCCGGGCTGGCGGTTGATCTGGCGCTGCTGGTGCCCGAGCAGCCACTGCCCGGTCGGCCGTTGCTGGTGATGCTGGGCGGGCAGGAAACCGGTCGCCAGGCGGTTGATATTCTTCCGGACACCCGCGGTGTCGCGGTGGCGGCGCTGAGTTACCCGTTTGGTACCATTCCTCACCGCGATGGCCTCGCCCTGGCCATGGCGTTGCCACGTATCCAGCGCGGCATTCTTGATACACCGCCTGCGGCGCTGCTGGCGATGGATTATCTGGCGCAGCGTGCTGACCTCAACCCCGGGCGCATCGAGTTGGCGGGCATCAGCTTTGGGGCCTTTCTGGCATCCGTGCCAGCGGTGCTCGACACGCGAGTGCAGCGGCTGTGGCTGATTCATGGCGCGGGCGACCCGCAGGATGTCATCTCCGCGGGCCTCGATGAGCGTGTGCCCTTTGCCATCCTGCGTGAAGCCATTGCCTGGCTGCTGGTGACTTTTGCCGGAGCGCACCATCTGAGTCCTGAGTACTGGGTGGGCGATGTCGCGCCAAGGCCGCTGGTGGTGATCAACGCTGACGCCGACAGCGCGCTCACAGACGCGGCGGTTGCCGCCCTGCACGATGCGTTGCGTCCACCCTTTGAGGTACTTTGGAGTCCGGGTGATCATGTGCACCCCAAGCGGCCGCAGACTATCGAGTACATTACCGGTCTGTTGTTTAGCCGCATCAACCTGGCCGCGCAGCGGGCGCAAGTACCGCCCGCGACGCCGCAGGCGCAACCGGGCAGCCCCTGACGTGATGGCGCCGCGATCCGCACCGTGCCTGATTCCACAACCTGTAAGTATTGCGCCAGCAGCGGGTCACTGGCGCATGGCTGATGTGCTCAGGGTGCGCGCTGCCAGCCAGTTGCCTGGCACGCAGGATGCGATTGCGCTGCTGCTGACTGACCCGGCGTCTGTCCGCTTGCAGATGATTGAACACGACGCGGTGGCAGATATGCAGGTGTGGCATGCTCCAGAGCTGCCTCCAGAAGCGTACACCCTGAGCGTCAATGAGCAGGGGGTGGAGATTTCAGCAGCGTCTGATGCCGGGGTGTTTTACGCGCTGCAAACCCTGCGGCAGTTGCTGCCGGCAGATGCCTTCAAGGCTGCGCCTGTCTCATCAGGTTGGCAGGTTCCCGCGCTGTTGATTGAGGATGCCCCGCGCTTCAGTTGGCGTGGCATGCACCTGGATGTGGCGCGCCACTTCATGCCGGTGAGCTTCGTTAAGAAGTTCATCGATGTAATGGCCATGCACAAATTTAATACATTCCATTGGCACCTGACGGACGATCAGGGCTGGCGGGTTGAGATCAAGGCGTATCCGAAGCTGACTGGCATCGGAGCGCAACGAGCGCAGACTGTGGTCGGTTTTTCCCTGTTCCAACGGCAACGGCAGCGTGTTTATGATGGCAAGCCACATGCCGGGTTTTACACCCAGCAAGAGATTCGCGAAGTTGTTGCCTACGCGGCGCAGCGCCATATTACGGTCGTGCCGGAGATCGAGTTTCCAGGGCATGTGCAGGCTGCGCTTGCGGCTTATCCTGAGTTGGGCAACACCGGTGCATCCCTGAAAGTAAAGCAGGAGTGGGGGATCAGCAGGCATACGCTCAATCCCTCCGATCACACGCTCACTTTCTTCCGTACGGTGTTGACTGAAATACTGTCGCTGTTCCCCTCGCGCTATATCCACATTGGTGGTGACGAGGCGCCGAAGGGACAGTGGAAGCGCAGCGCCTATGCGCAACAGCGCATCGCCGAGCTGGGGCTTGCCAATGAAAAAACCCTGCAGAGTTGGCTGGTCCAGCAGATGGCTGACTTTCTCCGCGACAACGGCCGTACGCTCATTGGCTGGGATGAAATACTGCAAGGCTCGCTGGTCGACGGTGCTGCGGTAATGGCATGGCGCGGCGAGCACTATGGGATGCGGGCTGCGCGCGCTGGCCTGGATGTTGTGATGGCGCCCACCGCCAGCACCTACTTCGATTACTACCAGGCCGATGCGTCAGCGGAGCCGCTGGCGATAGGGTCCTACCTGCCCTTGCACAGGGTCTATGACTTTGACCCTGTGCCCGCGCAGCTTGAACAGTGCCACCACGAGCGTATTCTCGGTGCCCAGGGTCAGCTCTGGACAGAGTTCATGCCGGTGCCCGAACACGTGGAGTACATGGCGTTTCCGCGCGCGGTGGCCCTGGCCGAGGTGCTCTGGAGTCCGCCTGGGCAGCGCAATTTCAGTGACTTTGCAGAACGCTTGCACGTCCATCTGAAACGACTTGATGCACTGCAGGTCAACTACCGTGCACCGGGCAATGATGCCCTGGGCCTGGCCGGACGTATCCGGTATCGACTGACCAGGGCACTGATGGGCGCGTATCACTGGGTCTCCGATTTATGATTCAGCGGCAGGCGCGCCTGGCCTGCTTCAACTTAACAGTAGCGCATCTGCAGGTGCTGTAAATACCGCGGTATGTCGTCCAGTCCCAGCGTCGAGCACAGTTCGTGTTCTGCGTAGAACGCGCCATGAGAGGCAATCCGTGCCTTCAACCAACTGCCCACTGCTTTGAAATCAGGCGATTCTTGTGAGGCTGTCATAACGTCCGGGTGCTGCTGCAACATCAGTTGATACAGGTTGGCACCATAGACCGCTCCGAAGGCATACGAGGGGAAGTAGCCCAGCAGACCCATAGACCAGTGAATGTCTTGCAGGCAACCTTCGGCCAGTGTTGTGGGTGTAACACCCAGCAAGGTTTGCATCTGGCTGTTCCAAGCCTCGGGAAGGTCAGCGATGCGCAGCGTGCCATCCATCATTGATCGCTCGATACGGTAGCGCAGGGCAATGTGCGCCGGATAGGTGAGTTCATCAGCGTCTATACGAATGGGTCCCGGCGCCACCTGCAGTAAACTGGCACTGTAGCCCTCTTTGTCAAATGGCCAGTTCTGCGCTTCGAACAGGCGCTCCAGGTAGTGGATGAACTCCGGGGTTCGGGCCAGCGCCATTTCGTAGAACAGTGCCATGCCCTCGTGCAGGCTCATGCCGCGGGCCTGGCCGACTGGCTGAGTGTGCCATTGTGCAGGCAGCCCCGCATCGTAGGCGGCATGTCCGTACTCGTGAACAGCGCCCAGCAGGCCCTTGCAGGCGTTTCTTGCATCGAAGTGGGTGGTGACGCGAATGTCTCCAGTGCCGCCTTCGGTAAAAGGGTGTTGGCTCTGGTCCAGGCGGCCGGTATTGAAATCAAAGCCCAGGTCGCGGAGCACGATGTGGCACAGCTTGTTTTGTCGTGACTGTAACAGCGATAACGCTGGCAACCGCGCGGTTGTGGCTGTCTGTTTAGCCTGTGCACGCTGTATCAGTGGCGGCAGTGCCTGCTGCAGCGCTTGGAAGAGCGATTCACTTTGCGTCAGGCTACGATGTTCATCGTACTCGCGCATCAGTGCTTCGTAGGGCTCGCAGCACCAGGCATTAGCCAGGTGTTCAGCCTTTCGCTGCACCAGTTCGAGCACCCGTGCAAAGGGCTTTGCAAACTGCGCATAATCGTTTTGCGCGCGCGCAGCTCGCCAGGCGCTCTCACACAGCACCGCCGCCTGTGATAACGCGCTGCGCAGGGTGTCAGTAAGCGCTACGCTGCGTAGGTGTAAGGCGCGCATCTCGCGCAGGTTGGCCTGTTGCCAGGGCGACAGGCGCGCCGACGAGCGCTCTGCGCTGGCCAACAGCTGCGCGACGCGTTTGCCGGACACGACCGCGTGCAGGCTTTGTTGCAAGGCAGCAAACTGCTGTGCACGGGCACCCGCCGAGCCATCAGGCATGGTCACGGCGGTGTCCCACTGCAGCAGCGCATCGATTCGCTTCAGGTGATAGTGCTGCTCAAAAATAGCCTCCAGTTGATGATAGGCATCAACGCCACGGGGTTTCACGCGCCTCTGGCCAGCAATGGGTGTCGGTCAGTGTGCCGGAATGTGCGTCGCTGACTGCACGGCCTGTAAACCGCTGCGCTCCAGAGCAGCGTTCAGAATCATCTGCAGAAGCTGGCTGTAGTCCATGTTCGCGTACTCGGCCATGAGATTGAATTTGCCGTCCCAACACCATCCGGGATTGGGGTTGACCTCCAGCAGCTTCGGCTGGCCCTGCGCATCGCAACGAAAATCAAAACGCGCGTAATCACGGCATTCCAGGCGCTCGAACAGTTGCCGGGAAATTTCGATCATCAGGTTGCGCTTCTCGTCGTCAACCTCGGCCATACGGTAACTGATCTGTGTCCAGTAGGGTGATTCCGGCATCCACTTGGATTCGTAGGATAGAATCTTGGGCAGGTTCTCGGGCAGCTGGCTGTAATCCACTTCCAATAGCGGCAGGGCCTCCAGGTTGCCGGGGTTGCCGACAAGGCCAACGCTGTACTCGGCACCGGTGAGGTATTCCTGGATCAGTACAGGAACATTGGGCAGTGTCTCACGCAGGTAGTTGATGTAGTCCAGCAGCTTGCCCGCATCGTTTACGACGGCGTTCTGGGTAATACCGATAGAGCTGTCGCCGCAGGCGGGTTTGAGCAGCGCGGGGAATATAGAAGGCAGAGTTGCGGCCTGGTCACTGGGATTGTAGTAGGTCTCCAGCGGTACGGGCAGGTCCATTGCCGCACAGATCGCGCGCACTTTGGCCTTGTCATAGCACAGCGACAGACAGCCGGGCGCGGCGCCGGAGTACGGGACGTTGAGCATCTCCAGCAGGGCCGGTACATGCAGCTCAAGGTTGGCGTGGTTGTTGTAACCCTCATCGCACAGATTGAAGACAAACTCGGGCGTGCTGTCCTGCAGCTTCTGTATCAGGTTGCGATGGTTGTCCATGAAGCTGAACTGGAAGTCCTCGAGTTTTGCCAGTGCGTCCTTGAGCATCGCAATCGTGTGAAAATCTTCTTCGTTGAACTTGCCGTCACGTTTAACTGAATCGGGCAGGCGCGGGTCGCCCATCACGACAGTGATTTTGCGCTTGCTGGCAGGAATCGCTTTCTTTGGCTTCTTTTGCGGCGCCACGGCGCTCAGAAAGAGGCGGTTTGCCATCATGCCAAGATCCTGCCCGCGTGTGGATCCCGATTGCAGGGAACCGTGGCAGACAATGTCGGTAAAGCCGAGGTCGCCCAGTATGCTGCGCAAGTCCTCCTCGCTGTAGAGTCGCTCAGCGTAGAACTGGTCGGCGATCACGCCCACATTGGCGTGAGTGACCACCTCGCGCGAAACAATGCGCTTGCCGTCCGCAGATAGCGAGCGTTCCCGGTTCACAAAGTGCTCCTGGTCGATCCATTCCCAGGTGCGTGGTTCGAAGTTCTTCGCCATCCACTGGGCATCTACCACATCCAGCACGAGCTTGCCGCGCGAGCGTAGTACACGCATGATGCTGCGCAACACCTCCAGGTCGTCTTCCTCGCGCTCGAAGTAGCCAAAGGAGTTGCCCATGATGATGACGCAGTCCTTGCTGCTTTCTGGCAGGTGGATGCGGCGGGCATCGCCTTCGGAGAATTTCACGCGCAGGCCCTCGGTCCGTGCCCGCTTGCGCGCCAGGCGAATCAGGTATTGCGAACGGTCAAAGCCGTGCAGGTTGTTAAACCCGCGGCGGGCAAGTTCCAGCGTGTGTCGGCCCTGCCCACAGCACAGGTCCAGCAGTTCGCTGTCCTGATCCAGCTCGCAGGCCTGCAAGAGCATGTCAATTTCGGCCTTTGTGTTTTCATTGTTCTCAACCACGTCCCCATCTGTTTTCAGATAGACCGAGTTGAACAGCGTCTTCCACCAGTCACCGGGCAGGTGACGCTCCAGATCGGAGACCGGCCCCAGCGTACGAACCGGTCGCGCGCTATCGGCCTTGCTTTTGTTTGACCCTGAATTCACCTACTTTTCCTCGTATTGGGTGACACCACTATCGACTGCTCGTCGTGTTGGCCTGTGCGTTCTGCATAGCCCGTCGAGCCCATTCCCAAACGCGCGATATTGCCACTTCCTGCCGCGTCCGGTTATCGAATGAATTGTGAATTAGTGCAACTTTGGCGCTGGCATACTAGGTCTATACTCCACGGAAAATCCAGCCCGCGGTACTTGCCTAACGGCTTTTCCTGGCCACTGTACTGCACCTGCCCGAGTCGCTAACGCGTGTTTCGAATACGTCAGATACATGATGCCAGCACCCACCAGAATCGGTTGGCGGTGTCGGCTGTGCTCAAGATCTATCGGGACGTGTTTGATTACTACCCGGAGTACGCCGCGAAGATAGCCACATTGATGAAGTTCCCCAACAACGGGGATTTTGAGGTCGTGCTGTTGGTAGCCGAGGGGCACAAGGATCGCATACTGGGGTTCTCGCTGAGCTTCTACTTTCCGGATCTGCACTTTGGCTACCTGGATTACCTGGCCAGCAACCCGCAGCGCAACGCCCGCGGCTATGGCGGCGCACTCTATGAGGCATGCTGCGAGTGGTTCTGGCAGCACAAGGCGCATGGCCTTTTTATGGATGTTCCAACCGACGACCCGCAGCTTCTACAGGATAAATCCGAGCTGGCGGCTAATCGTCGCAGGCTCGCTTTCTATGAACGTAGCGGTGCCCGGCCTATTGCCAATACGGCGTATGAGTCGACGGCGCACAAGGCCAATGCCGGGGCTTTTACCTACCTGGTGTTTGACGACCTGGAAACCGGCACGCCGCTGCGCAGAAAACAGCTGCGCGCATTTTTACGACGCATGCTGGCCATCAAGGGCCAGATGGATGCTGACGACAGCAAACTCAAGCTGATACTCGATTCCGTGGTGGATGACCCCGTCCAGCTGCGACCGGCGCGGCATCTCAAGCCAACGCCAGCCGATGCGCAGGGCGACCGTTTGTCCCTTGAGTTTGTCACCACCGGCGATGCGCAGCAGATTCATCACCTGAAGGAGACCGGTTACGTAGAGCGCCCGGCGCGTGTGCATGCCATTCTCAAGGGTCTGGAGCCTATCACCTTGAAGGAACTGCGTGTGCGGCACTTTGCGCAGCGCCACCTGTTGGCAGTGCATCACCGTGACCTTGTGCAGTTCCTGCGGCGCGGTGAGCAGAACCTTGGTCCCGGCAAGTTGCTCTATCCCAATGTGTTCCCCGTACGCAGCCCGGATCGCGTGCCGCAATCCTGGGATAACCAGGCGGGTTACTACTGCATCGACAATTTCACACCGGTTACTGGCAACTGTTACCGCGCGGCGCGCACGGCAGTGGATGTGGCCCTGACCGCCGCGTACCGGGTGAGCCAGGGAAGCCGGCTTTGCTATGCGCTGTGTCGACCTCCCGGCCATCATGCCGAATCCCGGGTGTTTGGCGGTTTCTGCTACTTCAACAACGCGGCGATTGCGGCACATTACCTCTCGCAATCCGGGCGAGTGGCGCTGCTCGATATCGACCACCACCACGGCAACGGCTCGCAGGAAATCTTCTACAGGCGCAATGATGTTTTCGTAGCGTCGATACATGGCCATCCACGACTGTGTTACCCGTACTTCTCCGGCTATGCACAGGAAAAGGGCGAGGGGGCAGGGCATGGCTTTAATCGTAACTACCCGCTCTATCCCGGTGTTGATGACAACGGCTACATCGACACGTTGGAAAAGGCCCTCAAGGCGATCGGTAAGTTTCGGCCCGACTATCTGGTGCTGTCCCTGGGTTTTGACATTATGCGGGGCGACCCTACTGGAACGTTTGAGGTCTCTGCGCGAGGCATGTACCGCATTGGCAGGCTACTGGCGTCAACCCGTTTGCCGTTGGTAGTGGTGCAGGAGGGCGGCTACTCGTTGCGTAACTTGCGTGCCGGCGCGCTGGAGTTTTTTCAGGGTCTGCTGCATCCGGTGTGAACGCAACGCTTTGGGGAGCCAGGCACGGCGGCAGGAGTATGCCCTGCAGGCGCAGGCACGGACGCGATGGCGTGCCCGCTGCATGGGTCATGATGATGCCGGGTCAGGTTTGCTTGCTGCAGCTTATTCCGTATATTACAGGCAACTGAAAACGCATCGGCCTGTTGGCAAGGAATAGACAATGAAAACACCAGCGCACTGTGCCACCGCAAGGGCTTTGCTTGCGTTGATACTGATCTTTTCTGCCGCGGCGAACGCGGACGGCTTCTACATCGGCGCCGGGGTGTACGAGACCAGCGTCAGTTTTGATGCGTTGGACGATGACGATTACACTCCGGCGGGATTTGTGGGCTATCAGTTTCTGGACACCAACTTCCTCATGTTGTCCGGGGAACTGGGTTACTACGATCTGGGTGACTATAGTGACGATGCTCTCTCGGTCGAATCTTCTGCGTTTACGCTTGCAGGTGTTGCTTATCTCCCTATTGGTCCGTTCTTTGAAGTATATGCCAAGGCCGGTATCGCCGCTGTCAGGGTCGATGTCGAGACGCCCGGTGCCAAAGATAATTTTGACGATGAGGAGGCGTTCGGTGGTGTCGGCTTTTCTTTCGACATACTCGATACCATAGACCTCTATGCGGAGTATCTGAAGTTTGACACCGAGGTGGATACCGAAATGCTGGGTATAGGCGTCAGGCTCGACTTCTAGACGGGGGCGTTCGCAGGCAGGCGTTATGATTCACGCTGGCACAAGCGGCGTGGGTTCCGGCCTTGCCGGCAAGGCTCAAGGCGTACTATGGTTATACTGGCCCAACCGGTTTTCTGGCGCTGGAAATGACGCAAGGTGGCGAAGTCGATGTGGGTTTCGCGAGGTTGGCGGGGTGCGCCCGACAGTTGGTTTCTAGCCCTGATCAAGGCGTGTTCATGCGTTGTTGTGCAGCACCCTCCGGACCCAAGGCTACCCCGCATAGACTTTGCTTCAGGCCAACGTTGCTGCACAGTGACAAGGAGGTGTCTTTTGGTGATTGCGCGATGTGTTGTTGCTGTTGTGTTTGTGTTCCTGTGGGCAGGTGTTACACACGCGGCCGAGTCATCGGCCCCGGACGCCCCGCAAGATGCGATCCTCGTGCTCGATGCCTCGGGTTCAATGTGGGGCCAGATTGACGGCGTCAACAAAATCGTCATTGCCAAGGATGTCGTTGAAGGCCTGGTGCGGGCGCTTCCCAAGGAGCAGCGCCTGGGCCTTGTGGCCTATGGTCATCGCAAGAAGGGCGATTGCAATGACATCGAGACCCTGGCCGACGTCGGCGCAGACCGGGCGCAACTGATCGACCAGATTCGGTCGCTGTCTCCCGTCGGCAAAACACCCCTGTCGCGGTCAGTAGAGCATGCCGCGACTGAACTGAATTACAAAAAAAATGCCGCCACGGTGATACTGGTTTCTGATGGCCTGGAAACCTGCGATGTAGACCCCTGTGCGCTGGCCAGGTCGTTGGAAGAAAATGGCCTGGATTTCACTGTCCACGTGATTGGCTTTGACGTGGTAGAACGCGAGCGCAAGGGGCTGGCCTGCATCGCACAGGAGACAGGCGGCACGTTTCTCGCCGCAGACAGCGCCGACGAGCTGACTGCCGCCCTGGCTGAAGTTGCAACTACCCAGCCGGCGCCGCCGGGCGACAAAGTCGATAGCACTGCCAGGCCGCAGACAGTGGCACTCAAGGCGACACTGCAGCGCAACGGGCCTGATATACAATCCCGCCTGAAGTGGGTCGTGACACCCAGTGACAGCCAGGAGCCCGTGTTTACCGCAGAGGACGCCGGCTATGTTGATTTCCCGGCGCTGCCCGGGGACTACACGGCCACCGCGATATGGTCGGGTTGGCCGCACGAGGGCCAGCGCGTGGCGGGTGACAAGACTGGCAGCAAGTCTTTCACGGTTGCCGCCGCGCCGCTGGTGGTAAGTGTTCCAATCGATCTGGAGATACCCGTCGCGCTGGCGGTGCAAGCCGAGGTCGTTGAGGGCAATCCGGTCGAGGTGACCTGGAGCGGGCCGGACGATCTGGGCGCGATCATCAGCGTCAACCGTCTCGATGACAGCCCGCGTGAGTACATCTACTTTACCCCGGCACAACGCGCACGCGATGCGTTTTACCAAGACATCGCGCAAGATGCCGCCGCTGCTGCCAGTGCCGACACCAACGCCGATGGCAAGTTCGACCAGGACGATCAGGCGACAACCCGTATCGGTGGCCCTTCCATCGAAGGCGATTACGAGGTCCGCTACGTGCTGGAGAAACCGCGCCTGGTGCTTGCGCGCCAGCCTCTGCAGGTGAAAGATGGCGGCTATGCGCTGAGTGCTCCGGCGCAGGTGTCTGCAGGCACCGAATTTGAGGTGCTGTGGCAGGGCGCACTCACGCCGGGAGACTTCATCACCCTGGAAAAAATCGAAACAACCTCCGCCTACACGCCAGGTGGGCACGCCAGGCTCAAACAGGGTGAACCGGCCAGGCTGACGGCGCCCGCCGAGCCCGGTGCCTACGAGGCCCGTTATGTCCTGGCCAATGGCTATACCACCTATCCGGGTATGCAGCACGCCGTTCAGGCCACCGCGCCTGTCACTGTCGTGGCGGTCGAAGCGGCTGTCTCAGGGCCGAGTACGATTGTGGGTGGTTCCACGGTGAGCATAGAGGTGACCCCCGTGCCCGGCGACGCCTGGGGTGATGACTTCGTGTCACTGATCAAGGCCGGAAGCAACACGCATAATCGCGATAGCTGGCAGACGCTGTCCAGGGCAGGAGGCGATGGTACGCGCGTGCAGTTGCAGGCCCCCAACATCGACGGCGATTACGAAATAGCCTATTTCCTTGAGCCGGGCAAAAAAGTGCTGGCCCGGCAACCGGTGACCGTGACGCGCGCGCAGGCTTCATTGCAGGGGCCCACTGTGATCAAGGTTGGCCAGCGTTTTGAGATCACCTATACCGGGCCGGGTTATGCGGGTGATCGGGTGGTGATGGTCGCGGCGGACAAATCCGTCAATAGCATGTTCAACGCAACGTTGGCCTATGGCTTTGCCGTGACCGCGACCAGCGGCACCGGTACTGTCAATGGGGCCAAGGCGGCACCGCAACCCGGCGACTACGAGGTGCGCTATACCACCGGTTTACAGCATCAGGTTCTGGCCAGGCACAAAGTGAAGGTGGTGGCCGACTGAGGGGCCTGTCAGGCCATGACGCGGATGCAACGACCGAACGTGCGCAGTCTGCATCCGACCGCAGCCGCGCAAGAGCTGGCAAGACCCCCATGGCACTGCATGAACACACCATCGAACAGTCGTTGTCGCAACGCTAGCGATGCCGGGAGCTGAGGAAGTCGGCCTGGCGCAGGGCAAGCGCGACGATACTGAATGTGGGGTGCTGCCAACCACCGGTGGGAAACAATGAGCTGCCTCCCACAAACAGGTTGTCCAATGAGTGAACCCTGCCGTTCACGTCGGTGACGCCGTCTTTTGGCGCGATGGACATCCGGGTGGTGCCCATCTGATGCCCGCCTCCCATGGTAATCACAGGCCCGGCGACTTCTTCGAGGTGTACGCGTCCAAGACCCGCACGCGCCACAGCCACGGAAAAAAGCTCGCAGCTTTTTTTCGCGCTCGCCAGGTCTTCCGCGGTGACAGCCCAGTGCAAATGCGGTTTGCGAATGCCCAGAGCGTCCAGTTTGGGTGAGAGTGTTACACGACTTAGCGGGTTGGGTGATTGTTCCCAATTGATGACGATATTGAGGTAGCGCGAGGAAGAGGGCTTCTGGCGCTGCCCCAGCGGTTGCACCAGTTCACGAATGGCAAGTTCGTAAGGAAGTTTTTCCGGGGGCCTTCGCGGGAAGACCCAACTCATAAATCCCTGGAGTTTGTGTGCTCTGCGTGCGGCCGGTGTTGTCGTCCACCCAACGAGTTCGTTCTCGGCAAGATGTTCTTCCTGTGAGGCCGGGGCATCCGGGTCGGTGAGCAATAGCTGCCCAAGCACGTTTGCCGGATGATCCATAAAGTAGCGTCCCACGAGATCGTGCTCATTGCCCAGTCCGTGCGGAACAACGGCATCAGACGCGAGCAGCAGGCGGGCATTCTCTACCGCGCCGGTGCACAGCACATAGTCCCTGGCGCGGAAGTGCAGGGTGCGGCCGGAAAACGTTCGACCTTCCATTGATGTGATTTTTTCGCCGGAGGGGCCAGGATGGATCTGCGCAATGGTGGTGTGCACAACGCATTGAATCTTCGGATTGGAGCTGACTTCGTCTTTGCGCCACGGCCCCATGCGCACGCGCTCCAGTGGCACGCGTCGCCAGATTGCCGCCTGCAGGTCGCGCTCTGTGGGGCGCACCAGGGCGGGTCGATCCGCGACCCCAAGTGCCTCGGGATCATAGGTTCGCCGGACTTCGGGAAGGCCCAATAACGCCGCAGCGGCGGTGTAGTAGGGATCAAGTGCGTCCAGGCCGAAGGGCCACCCGCTGTTGGGCACCCACGGATGGGGCTCGAACTCGAAGTCATCAAAGGTACGGCAGACGCCGCCCCAGTGATTGGTAGTGCCGCCAAAAAACCGTTCGCGCGTGCCGGCAATCAGTGCGGGGGTGCTTTGTCCGCCTAGCTCGATGTCCAGCAGGTCGTTGGATTGTTTTTGGAAAACCATGCCGCCGCTTTCAACCAGGATGACGCTCGCACCGCGCCTGGCCAGGTCAAGTGCGAGTGTCAGGCCCGCGGCGCCGGAGCCGACGATACACACGTCTGCTTCAAAGGTGCGACCGTCCTGGACGTTGGCCCCGCCAATAATCATGGTTGAACGTTTGCCGGTAGTGCGGCCGCGGGCGCAGGTGCCGGCACAGCCAGCGCAAACAGCAGGGTCGCTGCCGCTTCCGAGTGCGACAGCAGCCAGCCGTCAGCGAATACGAAGTCGCCCCGGGCAAGCTCGTCAGCCACACGCTGATGCTGGGTCAGGCGTGCTTTTGCTGCGCTTGCCGATGGTAAATCGATGGGCTGGTCAAGCGTGGACGGCAGGGCATCGTTGGCGATAGCTTCCAGCCTGGTCACCAGCTCGGGTTTATTGTCGATTAGCCAACGACCCAGCGCGGCCAACTCCAGGTCTGCGGGCTGGGCAGTAACTGGCGCAGCTCGCACCGCATTGAAAGGGGTGACGCCCAATGCAGCAATGGCCGTGACGGAGATAGCCGTCCGGCAGAGAAAACGGCGACGGGAACACGCGCCGGCCATCGACGCGTTATGCTGTCTCGTCCCTTGGATGCCGGAGTGAGCGGCGTGCCCTGGAAGGCCGCGTGACGTGTTGTTCGTACTCTGCATCTGCATCAACTACCTCGGTGCGTTTGCCGGGCCTCTTCGAGCACCAGCGAGTGTTTTTTCGAACTCAATCCAGTGGCGCTAGTTTACACCGATCTGCTGTCGCGGTAATCCCTGGCCCCCTGGCACAACAGGCTCAGCCATGCCTTGCGCACCGTGCCACCATTGCAGTGCGGGATTGCCGCGCAGAATTGCCGCGCAGGATTGCCGCGCAGGATTGCCGCATCGGCCGGGCCTTGCCGACTATCGCACGCCCTGTTCGCGCTGCAAGCAGCGGCCGCGCTGATTGTGCTCCACTTTGCATCTTGGTGATAATTTGCTTGCCTGCGATGTGGCAACTGGTAGAGTTTGGAGTGAATCAGGGGCCGTTTGTGCATGGCCCGCTCACCAATTGCCTGCCGTGGAATGCGGTAAAGGGATGTCCTATGAAACTAACCCGTCGTCAGCTCGCCCAACTGGGCCTGGTCGGACTTGCCGGTATGAACCCGCTGTTGGCTTCTGCCACTTCTCCACCTAAAACAGCTGCCGGCCTCAAGATCCTGATTCTGGGTGGCACGGGTTTTCTCGGCCCGCATATCGTCAACAATGCCGTAGCAAGCGGCCATACGGTGACCTTGTTCAACCGTGGCAAGACAGACCCACACTTGTTTCCCGAGCTTGAAAAGCTGGTTGGCACGCGCTCGGGAAATCTTGAGCCTTTGCAGGGAAGGCAGTGGGATGTCGTTCTGGACACGTCCACTTTCATGCCCAACGAGGTGCAGAAGAGCTGCGCCTTGCTGAAGCCGAACGTCGGTCACTATCTCTATATTTCATCGACCGCGGTCTACAAGGACTGGTCCGGCCCGATGGACGAAACCGCGCCTGTTTACAACCTGAAAGCCCCGGATTCGGCCAACTATAACTCCTTTCAAAAATACGGCGCCGCCAAGGCCGGGTGTGAGCGGCAGGTCAGTAAACACTTTCCGCAGCAGCACACGGTTATTCGCTCAGATGCCATCGCCGGGCCTGGCGACAAGCATCATCGTTACACTTACTGGATCAGGAAAGCCGCCATGGGCGGCGAGATACTGGGCCCGGGCAGGCCGTCCACGTTTGTTCAGTACATTGATGTACGCGATCTTGCGCAGTGGGTGGTGCACTGTGCAGAAAACAGCGTGAACGGCACCTTTAATGCAAGCTCCAAGGCAAGCGCCTATACCATGGAGACGATGATCAATGACTGTCGAACCGCATCCGATACTGCCTCGTCAGTGGTTTGGGTCGACAGCGAGTTCCTGGTCGCGCAGGGCGTCCAGGACATCCCTTTCTGGGTTCCCCTGCAGGACGCGATGCCAGGTATGGGACAGCTCAGCGTTGAAAAGGCCATGCAAAACGGGCTGCAGCAGCGTGCCAAGCTGGACACCGCCAGGGATGTATTTGAATGGTACCAGGGCTTTCCTGCTGAAGACAAAGTGCTCGGCGTTGGCATCAGCCAGGAACAACAAGCGCAGTTGATAGCGGCCTGGAACAAATTGCAGGAAGCGGCCTAGTTCGCTTTGGTGGGCGTCGGTCAGCGTTGGCAGGTGCAGGTTATTGCTCCTGCGCTGCCAGCGCTAGCGATCGCGCTGCTGCACCGGTTGCGGCAGGCGATACATGGTCACCAATGTTTAATGTGGCGGCAGCAAGCGCGCCGGTGACCTCAGTATCAGACCCGCTCGAATTCGAAACCTTGCAGTTCATCGGCGACCGTGCGCCTGCGCTCCCGGTACAAGCCGTTGTAACACGATTGCTCTGAAACCTCCGGGAAAACAGCCATGCCGATGTCATTGCGGATAAAAAACGCGTTGTGACCGAGGCTGTTGGCTCCAACCAGGCGATACCCCTTGCGTTTGGCCAGCTTGTTGAACGCTGCCAGTGAGGCGCCGCCATACTGATTGAATTGCATACCGCCATCGCGCTGGCTTGCGCTGTCGCCGCCGGCAGCGGCGGTGTCATTGCTGTCCCGGGGTTGAGCCTTTAGCGGTACCCATTGTGCGCAGAAGTCGTCGCGATAGGGCACGGTAACGGGCTCTTCACCAAACTCACTTTGGTACTCGACAACCACAACCCGAGGATTAATGGCGGTGATAGCGTCCCATATCCAGTAGTCTACGCCGTCCATATCCAGGCTGAACAGGTCTAGCTCGCCGCTGAAGCCCGCATCTTCCAGAATATCGTTGATGTTGTCCCGGGTGATCCAGCGCTGCAGATAAAGGGGTGGTACAACTTTGCTGTCCGGGTGGTGAGAGAAAAATTCCTTGCCCCGGGCCACGTGATTCTCGTTGCCATCGACCAGTAGGGCATCCCACCCGTGCTTGAGGATCAGGTTGGCCGAGTTGCACTCGCTTCCCACGCCGGCACAGATTTCCGCGCACCGTTTATTGGTGGTACCAATCAGTGAAAAAATGTAATGGAGTATTCCGTCTTCACCGGTTTGTGAAAAATTGCGAAACTCAACCTCGTCGAACGGCAGCGTCACGCCTTTGTCAGCCAGCGCTTTGTATTCAAGACTCAGCAGGATTTGTGTGCCCTTGCAAACACTCTCGCTGGTAACGGCCTGCGCCTGCGTTTTTTGCAGGTGCTGGAGAATCACATTGATCTTGGCGACCACGGTGTCTATGCCAATCGCTCTGGCGATAGGGCGCCATTTCGGATTGTATTGAGCCACAATAATTATCCTGTTTAATAGGCGGGTAAGAGCCAAAAAAGGGTACCCGCAAAGCTGTGCAATAGCTATAGGCTCGTCTGCCGCTGGGGCCTCGGCGCGCGGCTCCCACTTACCGCTACCGCAATGACGCGGTTACGACGCGCCCCTCGCGCGGTTGGCGCAAAGGTGTATTTGTTGAGTTGCGCAGCTGTCGTACCGCTGACGTGCGTTGTGTATGCGTGACAGGTTTTTCTGTTGCATGCAAAAGTGTTACTTTGTGCCCAACGCCCAAGCGTAACGTCAGTGGAGAAATCATTTGAGCAAGTTCGTCGCCATCGCCTGTCTCGCGCTGGTTCTGTCGGCCTGCAGTGAAGAGCCGCCCCCACCGCGGGTGATCGAGGTGGTAGTTGATGAGGTTGTGCTGGACCAGCATCAACCCAAGGTGCGTTATGTCGGGCGCTTGCAGGCAAAAAATGACGTAGCTATTCAGGCCCGGGTCTCGGGCTACCTGCTCACCCGGGATTTTCGCGAGGGTGACATCGTAGAGGCAGGAGCAGTGCTCTACACCATCGATGATTCAGAATACGAGGCCGCCGTTGCCCGGGCCAAAGCGGATTTGGCAAGCGCAGTGGCCCAGCAGGCCAATGCACTGCGCACCTACAAACGCGGTTTGGAGCTGGTTGCCAAGGGCGCGATATCGCAATCAGAGATGGATAACTTCGAGGCACAGAAACTCGAGGGCGATGCCGGAATAGAGGCCGCCCAGGCGCAACTTGAAAGCGCCAGGGTCAACCTCGGTTACACCACGATCACGGCGCCTATCACCGGACGCATCGGGCGCAGTATTGCCAGCGTCGGTGATCTGGTAGGCCCAACCACCGGCGATCTCACCAGCCTGGTCAGCATTGACTCGATGGAGGCGCATTTTCAGGTCAGTGAAGCCACGTATCTCTCACGCGTTGCAGACAACATCGCCAACGGCATGAACAGTGAAAGCGTGCAGCGGATCGAGGTCAGCCTGGAATTAGCCGACGGCAGTATCTACCCCCGTATAGGCCGTCTCGACTACATTGCCAACCGTATTGACCAGACCACGGGTACGCTGGAGGCAAGGGCGCGCTTCCCCAACCCCGACGCAGTGCTCGTGCCGGGACAGTACGTGCGCGTGCTGCTGCAGGACGCCGAGCTGTCAGAGGATCTTTTTATCCCCCAGGCGGCGGTTCAGGCCGACCAGCAAGGCAGCTACGTATTGACTGTGGACGGCACTGGTTTGGTAGTGCGTCGTGATGTGGAACTGGCTCAACGCCTGGACGATAAGGTCATTGTCAAGCAAGGTCTTACCGCGGGCGAGCAGGTCATTGTTCGAGGGTTACAGCAGGTTCGACCCGGTATAACTGTCACCACCAAGTCGATGGCCAGCCTCGGGCAGCAGGGCTAGAGCGTGTTTAGCGCTTTTTTTGTAGACAGGCCCAAGTTTGCACTGGTAATCGCCATTGTGTTGACACTGGCCGGTGGGCTGTCCATCTACACGTTGCCGGTGAATGAATATCCTCCGATTTCACCCCCTAGCATCGTGGTTAGCGCCGTGTACCCCGGTGCCTCAGCCGAAGTGGTTGAGACAGCGGTCGGCACGCCGATTGAAGATGCGGTGAACGGTGTGGAGGACATGATCTATATGTCCTCCAAGAGCGCCAATGACGGCAGCTATCGGTTGACCATTACTTTTGCGGTTGGATCAGATGCCGATATGGCGCTGGTGCGTGTGCAGAATCGCGTAAAACTGGCAGAGCCAGCGCTGCCGTCTGAGGTCACGGCAGTGGGTCTTACAATAGACGAGCAGTCGCCGGATATTCTCAAGATCGTGAGTTTTTCATCACCGGACGATTCGCTCGATTACAAGTTTATTTCCAACTACGTCAAGATCAACGTGATCAGCGCGCTGGCGCGAGTGGAGGGCATTTCCAGTGCCACCATACTGGGCGAGGCAGAGTACTCCATGCGCCTGTGGCTGGACCCAGACCGCATGGCGGGTCTGGGGCTGTCAGTGAAAGACGTGCACAGCGCGTTGACTGAGCAAAACGTGCAAGTAGCGGCGGGCAAGATTGGCGCGCCGCCCTTCGAGGGCACGTTGCAAACGGAGTACACCCTGCGCATCAAGGGCCGCTTGCAGGATGTCACTGAGTTTGAGGACATTGTGCTGCGTGCCCGGGACGACGGCTCGGCAATTTATCTGCGCGACGTCGCCAGGGTAGAACTGGGCCAGGCTGATTATGGCTTTTTTGGTGAGATTGACGGGAAGCCCGCAGTCAACGTGGCGCTCTATTTGCTGGCCGACGCCAATGCGCTTGCCTCTGGCGACGCGGTAGATGCCAGGGTGGCCGAACTGGCGCAGTCGTTTCCCGACGGTATGACCTATTCAGCCAGTTACGATACGACGCGCTATGTCGCTACTGCAATCAACCAGGTCGTGACCTCACTTTTTCAGGCGGTCGCGCTGGTGATCGCGATCACGTTTGTCTTTCTGGGGAACTGGCGCGCGACGCTGGTGCCCACGGTGGCGATTCCCGTTTCCCTGATTGCCACCTTCGCAGTACTGCAATTAATTGGTATGTCGATCAATACGGTGACCCTGTTTGGTCTCATCCTGGCGATCGGCATTGTCGTGGATGATGCGATCCTGGTGATCGAGAACTGCGACCGACACATGCGCGAGGACCCGGACATGGATGCAAAGTCTGCGGTGCTCATCACCATGAGAGAAGTGGGCGGAGCGATTATCGCAACGACGCTGGTGCTGCTGGCGGTTTTTGTTCCGGTGGCCATGCTGCCGGGCATCACGGGTGAAATGTACCGGCAGTTTGCGGTAACGATTTGCGTTGCTGTCGTTTTTTCATCCCTCAATGCGCTGACACTGAGTCCGGCGCTTTGTGCCTTGCTGTTACAGCCCACAGAGAAGCAGGAGCGGCTGTGGTACAGGAAGTTTCTTGCCGGATTTGGCAGGCTCACCGGCGTGTACAACCTGGGTGTGCAATGGGTATTGCGCAAGCTTGTTGTCGTTGTTTTTATTTTTCTTGCGTGGATGGGTGCGCTTGCGCTGGGCATGACTGCAACGCCGACAGGGTTTGTGCCCGACGAGGACAAGGGCCTCTTCCTTGTAAATATTCAGCTACCGGATGCGAGCGCACTGAGCCGTACCAAGGCGGTGGTCGACAAGGTCAGTCATATTGTCGCGCAGGAACCGGCCGTTGATGTGGTCACGGCACTCACCGGCTACTCGGTGTTGAACGGTACGATGGCCAGTAACTCAGGTACCTTGTTTGTCGTACTCAAAGACTGGCAGGAGCGGCAAAGTAAAGACGACCTGGTGTTTAACGTGTCGCGACGCATCAATGGCAAAGCCGCAGTGATGGTGCCCGAGGCGCAGGTCTTCGCAATCTCGCCGCCGGCCGTGCCTGGTATGGGTGCGGTGGGTGGCGTTGAGCTGATTGTGCAGGACACGCTGTCGCGGCCTCCTGCGGCGCTGTCTGCGGTCCTCAACAATGTGATCGTCGAAGGCAACCAGACGCCAGCGCTGCAGAACGTGTTTACCACGTACCGGGCCAACGTACCGCAGTACTTTATCGATGTGGACCGCTTCAAGGCGAAAAGCCTGGGTGTTCCGCTGGATGAGATTTTCATGACGCTGCAGGCACAGATGGGCTCGCTGTATATCAATGATTTCAACAAGTTTGGGCAGACCTACAAAGTCATCATGCAGGCGGAATCTACGTTTCGCTCTGACCTTACCGACCTTGATCACTTCTACATGAAGTCGAGCAATGCAGAGATGGTGCCCCTGAGCACCCTGGTGACTACCCAACCTATCCTGGGGCCGGATGTCGCACAGCGCTACAATCTTTATCGCGCAGCCTCCGTGCGCGCTAATCCGGCGCCGGGCTACAGTTCGGGTGAGGCCATGGCCGCCTTTGACGACTTGCTGGCGCGTTCATTACCGGCCGGCTATCGCAGCGAATGGACAGGATTGGCCTTTCAGGAAAAGGAAGCAGGCAGCGCCGCGTTATTTGCCTATGCGCTTGCCCTGATCTTTGTTTACCTGTTCCTCGTTGCGCAGTACGAGAGCTGGTCAATTCCGGCAGCGATTATCCTGGTGGTGCCGATGGCCATCGGTGGAGCCATCGGGGCGCTGTTGCTGACCGGCACGGCATTGAATCTGTACGCACAGATTGGCCTGGTGCTGTTGATTGGCATGGCCGCGAAAAACGCTATCCTGATCGTTGAATTTGCGCGCCAACGGCGCGAGCAGGAAGGGCTGGCAATTCTCGAGGCGGCCGCAGATGCGGGCAATGCACGTTTTCGTGCCGTGTGCATGACGGCCGTTTCATTCCTGCTGGGGATACTGCCGCTGGTATTTGCGTCCGGGGCCGGTGAGTTTGGGCAGAAATCCCTGGGAATCACCGTTTTTGGCGGCATGCTCGCGGCGCTGCTGGTGGGCACCTTTTTCATACCCGGTTTCTATGCCATCGTGCAGGGTGTACGCGAAGCGCTGAAGCGGCGTCTGGGTCTGTCAGTACCGGGCAACACAGTGCCGCCATCCGGGTAGTCTGCCCTGTGATGCGGCCCTGGGCGAGTTGCATGGCCTGATCAAGACGCAGGCAACGTACCGTGGGCTCGCCGAGCCGACCGGCAAGTCCCCTTAGAAACGGTAGCTCATGGCCAACCTGAGTTGTCTTGGTTCGAACACCTTGAAGTGATTGTCCTCGATGCCCTCGGCCGGCTCGCCTGGCAATCGCGAGGCGTAAAAATAGTCAATGTCGTGGTCGTTCGAGTCGAACAGGTTCAGTACATCCAACTGCACCTGCCAGTTTGCGCTACGCCAGCCTGCGGCCAGGCTCGCAATGGTAGAGCCGTCTGCCTTCTCGCTGTTGTCTTCAATCAGGGGATAGCTGGAGAAATAGCGCAAGCGCAGCGAACCGAACCAGCCGCGCGGGTCCTGGGCAGACAGCGCGGCTGTGGCGACCAGGGGTATGGCGCCGGGAATGTTATCCTCCTGGCCGGCGTTGTCGAAGCGGGCATCAGTCCATGCGATGTCCGCCTCCAGCGCCCATATGTCGTTGATCGACCAGTAGTTGTTGAACTCAACGCCCCAGCGCTGGCTGGGCAGGCTCGCTTCGGTATTGCCGGCGTCACCGACGAACAGCAGTTCTGAATCCAGCTCCAGATACCACAGCGCCAGTGAACTGTTCCAGCGCTCAAGCCACACCGTTTTCAGACCAAGCTCAGCGCCATTGGATTCTACCAGCGCATCGACCGGTGTGACCGCGACATCCGTGGCAGGGTCCTGCGTGATGGTAGTGCCGCGCGCATCGTTGGAATGAAAGCCACGGCCGGCGCTGAGATACGCCTCACTGGTCGCTGAGAGGGTGTACACAAGGGTAAATTTGGGGCTGATGATGTGGTCAGATTCGCGGCCGGAGTTAACCGGGTTATCAGCACTCACGTCAAAGTCGTAGTAATCGCCGCGCAGTCCGAAGATCGTGCGCCAGTTGCGCGCCAGCTGCCACTCCAGTTCATAGAACAACCCGATGCTTGATTCCTCGACGGCGTCCTCGCGAGTGGTGTCAATGCGTTGTCGTTGCTGTGTCTGGTAGAGACCCACGGCATCTATATCGTCGTAGCGCAGCTCGGCGCCCACGCGATGCTTGAACTGGTCCTGTTGCCCGGCGTTCCAGTGAAACTGACCAGAGCCGCCCCAGATGGTGCGGTTGTCGAATTGCTCGAACTGGTCGCCTGCGACCGGGTCATCCAGCAGGTAGGTAAAGTTGGACCACAACTGCATGCGGTAGTCGATCACATAGGCAGCAGCGCTGATCCCGCCCGTCGCAGTCGTAGTGTTAAACTGCGCGGACAGGCTGGCACGTCGGGATTCACCACCGAGACTGTCATCTATTGAGCCGCGCTCATCGATCAAGCCCTGGGTGACTGCGCGTGCCGGAATCTGGTCTGCCGAGTTCCAGGTGTTGTCGTAGTACATTGCGGTGATGGCCCAGTTGTTTGCCGTGTCGCCCTGGCTGAGTTTAACCAGGCCGTTGATTTTCTCGACATCTTCATCGACGTCACTCCAGGGCCCATCATAGGTTTGGCCTTCCAGCGCCGCAGTGAGCTGCATGCTGCCCAGGTCTGTGCTGCCCATACCCAACAGGCGGGTAAAGCCGTTTTCACCAATGCCAAAGGTCAGCTGGTTGGCCGGCAGTCGATTGAAGGTCTTGATGTGTGCGCCACCCGCAGCAGAAAAATCGCCCAGTTCGGCGTGGTACGGGCCCTTGACGTAGTGCAGGGACTCAATCGCTTCAGGAATGAGAAAATTGATGTCCGTATAGCCCTGGCCGTGTCCGTGGGTGCGCATGTTGACGGGCATGCCATCTATCCATGTGGCAAAGTCAGTGCCGTGGTCAAGGTTAAAACCGCGCAGGAACATCTGGTTCGATTTACCCGAACCACTGTGCTGGGTGACAATCATGCCGGGGACGGTTTCAAGCACATCGCCGGGTCGCAGCAGCGGTCGCAGGGCAATGTCTGCCTGCCCGACGATACCCTCCGAGGCCGATCTGGCCTGCCCGATGAGTGCGACGCTGCGCCCTTCGACAAGGACTTCCTCCAGGCGGGCTTCCTCTGCGGACCATGCGTGACCCGCCGTGGCCAGGGCCAGCGCCCCGCCCAGTCCGCTGATCTTGCGGTGCAGTGGATGGTTGCCGAGGGCACAAGGAGCATGCTTTACAAACTGGATCATGGGGTTTGACTCATTATGTGTGGAAGTGCAAGTTTGCCGCACGTTTGTAACACCGTCGCGTAAAGCCCATAACGCCTCGGTGTTAGCCCAACTGCCACGGGTGATGGCATCCCGGATGGAAGGGGCGCGTGGAACAGGCTACCATTGGCGCATAACAGGAGAAGGTAGCCCGGTGCGCCCACATAATTTCCCGAAACATCAGCGACTGCCAGATCTTGGCGAGCGCGAGGTATTAGTGCTGGAGGCATTGTGGAACTGCGATGAAGCCACGGCGCAGGCCATACACGGTGCAATGCCGGACGCCGGGATTTCGCTGTCTACCGTGCAAACGACCCTCGAGCGGCTGCATCGCAAGCGCCTGGTAAGTCGCTCACGGCAGGGCAGGGCCTACCGTTATCGTGCGGTCATGGATCGCGCCGAGCTCATCGGGGGGTTGCTGGGCAATATTGCACAGCAGCTGGCGGCAGGGGAATTAGCCCCGATGATCTCCGGTTTCCTCAACTACGTCGGCACACAGGCCCCTGAACTGGGTGACGAACTCTCCAGGTCATTGCGTGGTGAACGGCACCGAGGTGCCGGGGACGGCGAGGGCGACGATGACTGACCTGTCAGTGGCGTTGCTCGTTTGGGGCCTGGTGGCAACGGTAGTAGCCAGTGTGCTTGGTGCGCTGCTGTACCCCCTGGTGCGCCGGATAAGCGCGGGGCTGTCCCCGTCGCTGCGCTCGTCCGTACGGCTGGCGTACGTGATGGTTGGTCCGGCAGCGGTATGGCTTGCGCTGGTAGTGGTCTCTGAGCCGCGGCTGTCCAGCGTACTGGTCCCTCCGCACTGTCACGGTGAGCTTTGCGGCCTGCATGCGCCAGTGTATGCGCACGACTCGATGATTATGCTGTTTCTTGCCGCGATCAGCAGCGTGGTGCTCATGGGCCTGTTGGCTTTGTTGCTCTGGGCGTTGCGGCGGGGCCAAAACCAGCTGCGCGTGCTGCGCCTTTTTACGCGCCCAAGCGGTGGCGGCTTCCGTACGTTGGACAGCCCTGAACTGATGGCCTTTTGCGCCGGCCTGTGGCGGCCCGAGGTCGTGGTGTCGCAGGGCCTGATAGCGCAGTTGCAACCGGTAGAGCTCGACATCGTGTTGGCCCATGAGCGTGCGCACTGCGCGCGCTACGACAATGCAAGACTGCTGCTGGCACGCTGGTTCACGCTGCTCTGGCCTGCGCGCCTGGGCAATCAGGTGCGCAGCGATATCCGGGCGGATGCAGAGCAGGCCTGTGACCTGGCGGCGGCCCGCTGGGCCCAGGGCACGGCACCGGTTGCCCACGCAATCCGCACGTTGTCTGCCTTGCCGTCTCGCGCCGCAAGCAATAGCAATCGCCCAGGCGTCGGCTTTGATTGTGGTGATGCAGCCGGCCGCCTGGCCGCACTGGAGTCGGGCTATGCGGCGCGGGGAAGTGTGCTGGCGCCGGGAACGGCTTTTACTTGCCTGGCGGCATACTGGTGCGCGCATCTGTGTATTCTTACGGTACTGGCACACCGCACCATCGAATGGTGGGGCTAAACACCGCAGCAGGCTGGGCGATGTCTGTGCGACGGCCGTGCGCGAGATCGCCGGGCCACCCTTACTGGAGATACTCGTTTGTCAGTCCTGGAAAATCATGAGCAGTGGATGCGCCGGGCACTGGCCCTTGCCGATCGCGCCGAAAACGAGGGAGAGGTACCCATCGGCGCGGTTGTCGTGAGGGATGATCAACTCGTCGGTGAGGGCTGGAATTCGGTCATCTCTGACAACGATCCCACGGCGCATGCAGAAATTGTCGCGCTGCGCGATGCTGCGCGCTTTAGCGGCAATTATCGGCTTCCGGGCTGCATTTTGTATGTGACGCTGGAGCCCTGCTCCATGTGCGCCGGCGCGTTGGTCCATGCCAGGATAGCGCATCTGGTCTTCGCCGCGCGAGAGCCCAGGGCAGGTGTTGTGTGCAGTAATGCCTGCGCTTTGGAATCACCGTGGTACAACCACAAGGTGGCATGGACGGGTGATGTCCTGGGTCCGGAGAGCGCCGGCAGGTTACAGTCATTTTTTGCTGCGCGGCGGCAACAATAGCGCGGCAAGTCTGGCAGCGTGGTGGGCAGGACCGCGGCGGGCGATGGCGCGTCGTTGCCAAACCATCCCTATAGACTTTTCAGTTCGACGCGCTGCAGGACTTCTGGCAGGTAGTCCTCAATCTGTAATGGGCGCAGCACACGCTTCTCTGAAAGGTCCTGCCACTGCAAAATACTGTAGTAGTGGCGAATGTTCTGCACGTAGGTGTAGGCCTCCTGGCCGCGAGCATAGCCGTAACGTGTTTTTTCATAGTGCGCGCTTTTCTGTAGCAGTGGCAGCCTTTCCATGACGTCACTCCACAGGTCAGGGTTGCCGCCCTGCCGTTGAGTGATTACCCGGGCATCTTCCAGGTGGCCCATGCCAATGTTGTAGGCGGCCAGTGCCAACCAGGTTCGATCCGGCTCTTCGATATCATCAGGTAGGCGTCGCTTCATATTTTTGTAGTAGCGCGCACCGCCGCGCAGGCTTTGCCGCGCATTGAGGCGGTTATCCACGCCCATTTCGTGTGCGGTCGGCAGTGTAAGCATCATCATGCCGCGCACGCCGGTGGGCGATTCAGCACGTGGATCCCAGTGTGATTCCTGGTAGGCGATGGCTGCCAGCAGTTCCCATTCCATCTGGTACTCTGCGGCGACATCCTTGATCAGATCCAGGTATGGCGGCAGGGCAGTGCGCATCATGCGGGTAAACGTGTGTGAGCCAATTCTGGAGACGCCCTCAATATGGCCAAAGTGTGTTTCGCGCATGCGCTCCAGTTCGCCGCTGGCATCCAGCGCGGTAATAAAGTTATTGACCACCTCGATCAAA
Organism: Gammaproteobacteria bacterium; assembly: GCA_024742415.1. Lineage (GTDB taxonomy): Bacteria > Pseudomonadota > Gammaproteobacteria > Pseudomonadales > Halieaceae > Marimicrobium. The sequence goes on along the minus strand of JANSYN010000011.1, from coordinate 124,074 downwards.
CGGCTGTTGTCGCGCGAGGGCGGCAGGTACCAGACCATCTCCTGTTCTCGCTCAAGCTCTATGGCCACACGCAAACGCGGAAACAGGCTTTGCTGCACCGCAAAGTCGGCCGAGCTGATCAGGGCCAGTTCGACTTCTTCGTCGTGGACCAGTTGCAGCAGTTCCATGGAATCTGCCTCAGCCACTTCCTGCCAGCGCAGTTCCGGTAGTGCGTCGCGGCGCAGTGCCCTGAGCGTGTTTGCGGGCCCGGAATTCGCCAGCACCGCGATGGTCATCTGCTCGATATCTGCTACCTTGCGCGGGCGGTAGTTACCGGTTTTATAGACCACCTGGGTTGTCAGGGTGTCGTATCCGATTGAGTGCGGGAACTCGCGGGCGCGCGACTGCGTGAGCGTCAGACCGGCTGCCGCGATATCAGCTTCGCCACGACGCAGCGCCGTAAAGATCTCTTGCAGGCTAAAGCCGGGCTCCATGACCAGCGTCACACCCAACTCGGCAGCAAGTCGGCTGGCCAATGCATGCTCGAACCCTGCCGCGCCATTGCGCTCAAGGTAATAGGTGGTAGGACCATTGCGCGTCACAACAACCAGTTCGCCACGGTCCAGGATTTCATCCAGGGCGTCGCGTGTCTCACAGCCGCCCTGGAGCAGCAGTGTCATGAGCAGTGCAAAGCGTAACAGCTTGGTCATGTGGTCAAGTGTAATTGCCCTGCGTCAAATGTGCCGCAGGACAATTACCGTGGCAATCGCCCGCAATTTCGGCTAACAGATGCCTGTCAAATACAGTACAATGCCGCCCCTTCAGAAACCTCCCCCTGGAGTTGAGCACAGCATGTTGACCCTGCGTGGTAGCGCTGCTTTGTCCGCATTTCGAGTGGCCAAACTGGCGCAGAAGCTGTCAGAGATTCACGACGATATTCAACTGCTGCACGCCGAGTTTCTGCACTTTGCTGCATTGCACCAGCCGCTGACGACCCCGCAGCTCAGCATTCTCGAAAGTCTCCTGCGTTACGGCCCCCATGCCGAACCCATTGCCCAGGAGCAACTGAACGCTTGTGAGTTTTTTCTGGTGGTACCACGCGCTGGCACGATTTCTCCCTGGTCCAGCAAGGCAACAGACATTGCCCACAACTGCGGCTTGCCAGAGGTTGAGCGCATTGAACGCGGGGTTGGCTGGTACCTGCAGGTGCCCGATTCGCTGACCAGCGATGCGCGTCGCCAGCTACTGGATCTTTTACATGATCGAATGACGGAGTCTGTGCTGGACAGCACCGAACAGGCCAGTGCGCTGTTTGAACACGCCCAGCCGCGGCCGCTGTCGGTCGTGGATGTGCTTGCGCATGGCAGGCAGGCATTGGTACAGGCTGACGCTGCGCTGGGTCTGGCCCTGGCCGAGGATGAAATCGATTACTTGCTGGAGAGCTTTACCGCGCTGCAGCGCAACCCCACCGACGTCGAATTAATGATGTTCGCCCAGGCCAACTCCGAGCACTGTCGCCACAAAATCTTCAACGCCGCCTGGGAGATCGATGGCCGGGCGCAAACGCATTCGTTGTTCCAGATGATCCGCAATACCCATGAATCTGCAGGCGACAACGTGCTTTCAGCCTATTCTGATAACGCTGCTGTGGTGCGCGGGCACTACGCAGAGCGCTTTTTACCGCTGCCCGAGTCCGGTGAGTATGTGTATAGCGCCGAGCACATCCACCTGCTGATGAAAGTCGAGACGCATAATCACCCCACGGCGATAGCGCCGTTTCCAGGCGCCGGCACAGGCTCAGGCGGCGAGATCAGGGACGAAGGCGCGGTTGGCAGGGGCTCAAAACCCAAAGTGGGGCTGACGGGCTTCTCTGTGTCCAATTTGAAAATTCCAGGGTACGTGCAGCCCTGGGAGGTCGACTACGGTAAGCCGGATCGTATTGTCTCTGCGCTGGAGATCATGCTCGAAGGTCCCATTGGTGGGGCCGCGTTCAACAACGAGTACGGCAGGCCCAACATTTGCGGCTATTTTCGTACCTTTGAACAACGCGTGGAGGGTGTGAACGGCCCTGAAGTGCGCGGCTATCACAAGCCCATCATGATCGCCGGCGGCTACGGCAATATCCGGCAAGAGCACGTGGAGAAAGGCACTTTCCGTCCCGGCGCGAAACTGATTGTGCTGGGTGGTCCGGCAATGCTGATCGGGCTGGGTGGCGGCGCGGCATCCTCCATGACCAGCGGCAGCAGCGCCGAAGATCTGGATTTCGCGTCCGTGCAGCGGCAAAACCCCGAAATGGAGCGTCGTTGCCAGGAGGTGATTGATCGCTGCTGGCAACTGGGTCAGGACAATCCTATTGCCTTTATTCATGACGTGGGTGCGGGCGGCCTGTCCAACGCCTTGCCTGAACTGGTCAAGGATGGCGGCCGCGGTGGCCGCTTTGAGTTGCGCGATATTCCCAGTGATGAGCCCGGCATGTCACCGCTGGAACTGTGGTGTAATGAATCGCAGGAACGTTATGTCATGGCAGTGGAGCCCGAGCACCTGGCGCGCTTTGAGGCTATTTGCGTGCGTGAACGGTGTCCCTACGCGGTGGTTGGCGAAGCGACACAGGAACTCCAGCTGAGGTTGGGGGATCGCCACTTCGAGGCCGTGCCGGTAGACCTGCCCATGTCTGTACTGTTTGGCAAGCCCCCCAAGATGACACGCGCTTTCGAGCGAACGCGCGTTGTGCATGCTGCCACTGACCTGCACAACGATGTCGGTGCCGCGGCAGAGCTGGTTTTGCAACTCCCCGGTGTGGCCGGCAAGCATTTTTTGATCACAATCGGCGATCGTACCGTCACCGGTATGGTGGCGCGCGACCAGATGGTTGGCCCCTGGCAGGTGCCGGTGGCAGATTGCGCGGTGACTACGGTGTCCTACACCGGCTTTGCCGGTGAGGCGATGGCCATAGGCGAACGCACACCGCTGGCACTGGTTGATGGTCCGGCATCGGGTCGTATGGCAGTGGCCGAGGCCATTACCAATATCTCGGCCGCAGCCATTGCCAACATTCGGGATGTGAAGCTGTCTGCCAACTGGATGTGTGCTGCCGGCCACGGCGCCGAGGACCAGGCCCTGTATGACACGGTACAGGCTGTGGGCATGGAGTTCTGCCCGGCGTTGGGGATCACCATTCCGGTGGGCAAGGATTCCATGTCCATGCGTACTCAATGGCGTGAGGAAGGGCAGGATAAATCCGTGACCGCGCCCATGTCGCTGGTGGTCTCTGCATTTACACCCGTGACCGATGTGCGGCTGTCTGTCACTGCGCAGTTGCGCCCCGATGAAGACGCCGTGCTGGTGCTTATTGACCTTGGGCGTGGCAGGAATCGACTGGGTGGATCGGCGCTGGCGCAGGTCAACGGCCAACTCGGTGCGTGTGTTCCGGACATTGACGATGTCAACGACCTGCAGGCGTTCTTTGTTCTGGTGCAGGAATTTGTGCAACAGCAAGCGCTGCTGGCCTATCACGACCGCTCGGATGGCGGCCTATTGGTCACCCTGCTGGAAATGGCGTTTGCGGGCCGCTGTGGCCTTGAGATTGATGTCGCTGGCCTGACGGGCTCGCCCCTGGAAAAGCTCTTCAACGAAGAGGCGGGTGCGGTAGTCCAGATCTCCGGTGCACACCTGGCGTCTTTCGTGGCGCGCGGCGAGGCGCTGGGGCTTGGGTCATGCATGCATGTGGTGGGGCGCGCGGTGGCCGGCGAGGCTGTCAACGTCGTGCTCAGTGCGGATGAGACCTGGCAGGATGACCGGCGACGTTTGCAGCGCCTGTGGTCGCGAACCAGCTTCGAAATACAAGCGCTGCGCGATAACCCGCAGTGTGCGCAGGAAGAGTTTGCTCGCATAGACAGCGACGACCCGGGGCTGTCAGCACAGCTGACATTCGATGCCAGCGACGATGTTTGCGCACCCTATATTGCCAAAGGTGTTCGCCCGCGTGTTGCAGTGCTGCGTGAGCAGGGCGTCAACGGGCACGTAGAAATGGCAGCGGCATTTCATAAAGCCGGATTCACGCCCATCGATGTGCACATGAGTGATGTTGCCGCCGGCCGCATTGACCTGCAACAGTTTCGCGGCCTGGTCGCCTGTGGCGGCTTCTCCTATGGAGATGTGCTGGGCGCGGGGGAGGGCTGGGCCAAAAGCATTCTTTTTAACCCGTTATTGCGCGATGCATTCAGCGCATTTTTTGAACGCAGTGATACGTTCACTTTGGGGGTCTGTAATGGCTGCCAGATGGTTTCAACCCTGAAAGACCTGATTCCCGGCGCATCACTTTGGCCACGCTTTGTGCGCAATCGCTCGGAGCAGTTTGAGGCGCGGTTGGCGCTGGTGCGCGTTGAGCCGTGCAAGTCGGTGTTACTTGACCAGATGCAGGGCTCCCATATGCCAATTGCGGTAGCACACGGCGAGGGCCGGGCAGAGTTTGCAAGCGCGCAGGCACAGGCGGCCTGTGAGGCCGCGGGCCTGGTGGCGCTGCGTTACCTTGAAAACGACCTGAGCGTAGCTCAGCGGTACCCGGCCAACCCCAATGGCTCGCCAGCGGGCATAGCCGGTGTCACCAGTGAGGATGGCCGGGCCACGATAATGATGCCGCACCCGGAGCGCGTTTATCGCACGGTGCAGCATTCCTGGGAGCCACCGGGTTGGGAAGAAGACGGGGCCTGGTTGCGTTTGTTCCGCAATGCGCGCTGCTGGCTTGATTGATCACGGCCGTAGCCGAACCGCAGGCACGCGCTGCCCCTGCGCACTTGTAGCCACGTGCCGTTAATCTATAATGGCCCACTTTTCTACCGGAGGCTGCCCTCCGGCGCTAATTTAGAGCGAACTTATGCTGAACAAATACCCGCTGTGGAAGTACCTCCTGCTCGTTTTTGTGCTGTTCCTGGGAGGGTTCTACGCCGCGGCCAATCTTTATGCCCCGGATCCGGCGCTCCAGGTAACCGGAGAAAACAGTGCCCAGTTGATTGACGCTTCGACGTTGCAGCGCGCATTGACCGCACTGGAGGACAAAGGCATTGCGCACTTTGACGAGACCATAGACGAGAATGGCCGCAACGCCCTGATCCGTTTGCGCGATGTCGATCAGCAGTTGGTTGCGCAGGCAACGGTGTCGCGTGCCCTCGGCGATGGCTACATCGTGGCTCTCAACCTCGCCCCCACAACGCCTTCCTGGCTCAGTGATTACGGTGCGCAGCCCATGAAGCTGGGTCTGGATTTAAGCGGTGGCGTGCATTTCAAACTCGAAGTGGATGTAGATGCCGCGGTAGAGCGCCGCATGGAGTTCTACCTCAATGACACCAAGCGCGTACTGCGCGAAGAGCGGGTCAGGGGCCTGGTCAGCCAGGACAGCAATGGCCGCCTGGAGGCGCGCTTCAACAGCGAGGAGTTGCGCGAGCAGGCCAGGGCGCTGATGGCGCAGAACAGTCCCGAACTGGTGCTCGACCGCGTGGACGAAGCCGATAGCTGGAACATCGTGGCCACGCTGTCTGAGCAGAAGATCAAGGAAATCGCCGATTACTCCGTGAGCCAGAACCTGACGACGCTGCGTAACCGCGTCAACGAGCTTGGCGTATCAGAGCCATTGGTGCAGCGCCAGGGCCAAAGACGCATTGTGGTTGAGTTGCCCGGCATTCAGGACACCGCCGAGGCCAAGCGTATCCTGGGTAAAGTTGCCAACCTGGAGTTTCGCCTGGTCGCACGCAGCGACGCTCCTGCTGCAGACAAACAACGCTTTGAATACCGCAGTCCCGATCGCGCAGGCATGACCGAATGGCTGGAACGCGAATTGATCATCACGGGTGAGCGTGTGAGTAGCGCGCAGTCCAACTTCGACCAGAACGGGCAGCCCGTGGTGAATATCGGTCTGGACAGCGAGGGTGGAGTGATGATGTCTCGCGTGACCAGTCGCAATGTCAAACGTCGCATGGGCGTGCTGTTCATCGAGCGCAAGTACCGTACCCGCTATGAGGTGCAGGAAGACGGTACAGAGGCCATCGTAAAAATCCCGTATGACGAAAAGAAACTGCTAACCGCGCCAGTCATTAATGAAGCGCTAGGTGCGAATTTCCAGATCAGCGGCCTGGACAGCCCACTGGAAGCCAAGGAATTGGCCCTGATGCTGCGCGCCGGTGCGCTGGCGGCCCCGGTGACGTTTGTAGAAGAACGGACGGTGGGGCCTTCGCTGGGTGCTGAGAACATCCGTCTGGGTGTGAAGTCCGTTCAGATCGGCCTGGCGCTGGTTGCCCTGTTCATGGTCCTGTATTACCGCGTGTTTGGCATTGTTGCGGTGGTGGCCCTTAGCCTCAACCTGATGTTATTGATTTCTGTGATGTCACTGCTTGGCGCGACGTTAACCTTGCCCGGTATCGCGGGGATTGTACTGACGGTGGGTATGGCAGTGGACGCCAATGTGCTGATCTTTTCCCGCATTCGGGAGGAACTTCGCAACGGGTTGTCGCCGCAAATGGCCATCCACGCCGGTTACGGACGGGCCGTCGCGACTATCCTGGACGCCAACATCACGACGCTGATCGTCGCGGTGATTCTCTATGCCGTGGGCACGGGCCCGGTCAAGGGCTTTGCTGTCACACTGTCGGTGGGGATTCTCACCTCGATGTTTACCGCGATCATGTGTACGCGCGCAATGATTAACCTCATATACGGCGGCCGCCGCGTGAAAACGCTGTCGATCGGCGGCAACAGTGCTGTGACGGGCGAGGGCTAGAGCATGAAAACCATTGATTTCATGGGGCAACGAAAACTGGCCACGGCAGTGTCGGTACTACTGTTGCTGGTGGCAATAGGCTCCCTGACCGTGCGCCAGCTGAATTGGGGCCTGGACTTCACCGGCGGCACGCTGGTTGAGGTGCATTACAGCGATACCGCAGACCTCAACGCGATCAGGGGTACGCTCAATAGCGGCGGCTATGAGGGCGCGATTGTTGTCAGCTTTGGTAGCGACAAGGACGTGTTGATTCGCCTGCCGCAGGGGTATTCGGACAAAGAGGGCGCCGCGTTGCTCTCAGCACTGCAGGACGCCTACCCGGGCGATGTTGAATTGCGTCGCATCGAGTTTGTCGGCCCGCAAGTGGGCGACGAACTCCGTGAGCAGGGTGGCCTGGCCATGTTGCTCGCACTGGGCCTGGTGATGCTGTACATCGCGTTTCGCTTCCAGTTCAAGTTCGCCGTGGGTGCTGTGGTTGCTTTGGTGCACGACGTGCTGATCACACTGGGCTTTTTCTCGGTGATGGGCCTGGAGTTTGACCTGACAGTGCTTGCGGCGCTGCTGGCGGTCATTGGTTACTCACTCAACGATACCATTGTTGTCTCAGACCGTATCCGTGAGAACTTCCGTAAACTCAGGCGAGCCGAGCCGGTGGAAGTGATCAACATTTCATTGACAGAGACGCTCGGCAGGACGCTGGTGACGTCGTTGACCACGTTGCTGGTGTTGGTGGCGCTTGCCCTGTTTGGTGGTGAGATCATTCGCGGATTTGCGATTGCGCTGATTGCCGGTGTTGCAATTGGTACTTACTCCTCGATCTATGTTGCGGCCAATACCCTGCTGATTATGGGGGTGAGTAAAGAAGACCTGATGATCCCCGTAAAGGAAGGTGCCGAACAGGAAGACCTGTCCTTGTAGGAACTCGCCAGGGCGTCAGCATCGGCGCTGGATTCGCCGCCGTGACGCCTTATTCGCCAGTAGGCATGCTGTTATAATCGCGCGCCTTGATACACCCAGCCGGAAAATGCCATGGAACCCATGACGACTATTGCCCTGCGCGCCGCCCGTAAGGCCGGTGAGCAGATTGTGCGCGCCTCGGATGATATCGACCGCTTTGAGGTCAAGGCCAAAGGCGTCAATAACTTTGTTACCGAAGTGGATGTGGCGGCGGAACAGGAAATTATCTACCAGTTGCGCAAAGCTTATCCCGATCACGCCATTCTGGGCGAAGAAAGCGGCCTGACTGGCTCGCCAGAGGCCGATTACTGCTGGGTTGTGGATCCGCTGGACGGTACCACCAACTTTATCCACGGGATTCCTCATTTTGCCATCTCGATTGCCTGTTTATACAAAGGCAAGCTGGAACATGCCGTGGTGCTTGACCCGGTCAGACGCGAGGAGTTCGTTGCGTCGCGTGGCCGCGGCGCCCAGTTGAATGGCCGGCGTATACGGGTGGGAAACAAGCCCAGCCTGGAAGGGGCCCTGCTGGGTACCGGTATTCCCTTCAAAAACCACTGTGATGAGCAACTGACCCCCTACGCGGAATCCTTACGCGTGCTGGCGTCGCGCAGCGCGGGTATTCGTCGCGCTGGGGCTGCTTCCCTGGATCTGGCCTACGTTGCTGCTGGCCGGCTTGATGCTTTCTGGGAACTGGGCTTATCCAAATGGGATATCGCCGCAGGAGCGCTGCTGATCAAGGAGGCCGGTGGGCTGGTGGCTGACGTTGACGGCAGCGAAAACTATATGGCGTCGGGCAATATCGTTTGCGGCAGTCCCAAGTGTTTCAAGGCGGTCCTGCAGGCCGTTAAGCCTTTGTTGTCTTGAAACGGGGCGACATGAATCTCGACAATATTCGCATCGTATTGGTCAATACCAGTCACCCCGGCAACATCGGGGGGGCGGCGCGCGCAATGAAAAATATGGGTTTGCGCAATCTCTACCTGGTGGCACCGCACAAGTTTCCACATGAAGAGGCCAACTGGCGCGCTGCTTCGGCAGGCGATGTCCTTGAGCAGGCGACGGTTACCGCGACACTGCCCGAGGCCATCGCCGATTGCCAGTTTGTGCTGGGCACCAGCGCCAGGGAGCGACGCATACCCTGGCCCTTGCTGGATGCCAGGGGGTGCGCCGGTGAGGTCGCGCAGCGCTGCGCCAACGAGCAGGTTGCTATCGTATTTGGCCGTGAAGACCGTGGCTTAACCAATGAAGAACTACAACTGTGTAACCTGCACCTCAACATACCCACCTCTGCAGACTACAGCTCGCTGAACCTGGCTATGGCGGTACAGATCGTCTGCTATGAAATCCGCATGGTGTGGGCGCAGGGCGATCTTCCCGTACAGGCCGACGAGCAGTGGGACACGCCCTTCGCCACACAGGAAAATATGGAGCGGTTCTACGCGCACCTGGAAGAGACCCTGGTAGCGCTTGAGTTTCTTGACCCTGCCGCGCCGCGCCAGTTAATGGCACGCCTGCGCCGGCTGTATGGTCGCGTCCGGCTGGACGAAATGGAGCTCAATATACTGCGTGGCATCCTCACAGAGACCGGTAAATCCTTGCAACGTTCCCGTGGTGACGATGCGTAAGCAGTTGATCGGCAAGTGCTATTTTTGTCCACAATAGCTGACTAAATCTCTCGGTCTTTTAATTGACTAAAATAGTAGGTTATTGCATACTAGGCCCCTGACAATGCAGGAGGCCCTATGCGACTCACGACCAAAGGCAGGTATGCCGTTACCGCAATGCTGGATCTGGCGTTGCATGGCTCGGATCGCCCGGTGAGTCTGGCAGATATCTCCGGCCGCCAGGATATTTCACTGTCTTACCTGGAGCAGTTGTTCGCCAAGTTGCGGCGCAATGAGCTGGTAAAGAGCGTACGCGGCCCTGGTGGTGGCTATCGGTTGAGCCGCGCGCGCGATGAAATATTCGTCGCTGAAATCATCGACGCGGTCAATGAGAGTGTCGATGCCACCGGGTGCGGCGGCACGGCTGATTGCCAGCAGGGCGAAGTCTGCCTGACGCACCATTTGTGGTGCGATCTCAGCAAACAGATTCACGGCTTTCTCAGTGGTATCAGCCTGGCGAACCTGGTTGAGCGACGCGAAGTCAAGAACATCGCCGCGCGCCAGGACGCGCGCAGCCAGAACCCTGCGCCGGCAGAGACGTTAACCCTGGCAGAGTTGTGAACCCTGCATCGCCGCAGGGAAAGAGAGAAGGGCGCTAGCCGGAAAAGTACCTGGGCAAGAACAGCGGTAAGAACAGTAGTAAGAGCAGCAGTAGAACAGCAGCAAGGGCACAGGCCCGTATAAACAGTGGAGTGTGAGAAACGATGGAAAAGCCGATTTACTTTGATTACCTGGCGACAACCCCGGTCGACCCGCGCGTGGTCGACAAGATGGTGCATTGTCTGTCGGTAGAGGGGAATTTCGGCAACCCTGCCTCGCGTTCACACATGTATGGCTGGAAGGCAGAGGAAGCGGTAGAAAATGCGCGCCGTCAGGTGGCAGATTTGATCAACGCCGACCCGCGCGAAATCGTCTGGACCTCGGGTGCTACAGAGTCGGACAACCTGGCAATCAAGGGTGTAGCGCACTTCTACCACAAACGGGGCAAGCATATCGTCACGTCCAAGATTGAGCACAAGGCGGTGCTGGATACCTGCCGCCAGTTGGAGCGTGAAGGCTACGAAGTCACTTATCTGGATCCTGACAGCAAAGGCATTGTGGCGCCCGAAGCGGTAGCCGCGGCGCTGCGCGATGACACCATTTTGGTCAGCATCATGCATGCCAACAACGAGATCGGCACTGTTAATGACATCGAGGGGATTGGCGAAGTGACGCGCAGTGCCGGCGTGCTGTTTCATGTTGATGCTGCGCAGAGCGCCGGCAAGATGGAAATCGACATGGAGCGCATGAAGGTCGATCTGTTGTCGATGTCCGGCCACAAAATGTACGGCCCCAAGGGCATAGGCGCCCTGTATGTTCGCCGCAAGCCCCGAGTGCGCCTTGAAGCGCAAATGCACGGTGGCGGTCATGAAAGGGGCATGCGTTCAGGCACACTACCAACCCACCAGATCGTGGGTATGGGTGAGGCTGCTCATGTGGCCAGGGAAGGTATGGCCGAGGAAGCCCAGCGCTTGATGGCGCTGCGCCAGCGCTTCTGGGACGGCATCAAGGACGTCGAAGAAGTGCATATCAATGGCGATCTCGACCACCGTTTACCGGGGGCCATTAACATCAGCATAGCCTTCGTCGAGGGTGAATCGCTGATCATGTCTTTGAAAGACCTGGCTGTGTCTTCAGGATCTGCCTGTACCTCTGCGAGCCTGGAGCCGTCCTATGTGTTGCGAGCCCTCGGGCTTAACGATGAATTGGCGCATAGTTCGCTGCGGTTCAGCTTTGGGCGCTTCACAACAGAACAGGACATAGACCACGCGGTCGCGCAGTTGCGTACGGCGGTCGACAAACTGCGTGAATTGTCGCCGCTGTGGGACATGTATCAGGACGGCGTCGATCTCGACAGTATTGAATGGGCAGCTCATTAAGTTTAGAGCGATTATTTTCCAAGCGTAGGTAGGAGTAGCAAAGCATGGCATACAGCGAAAAAGTTCTGGATCACTACGAGAATCCGCGCAACGTGGGCAAGCTTGACGCCAATGACGGCAGCGTAGGAACAGGCATGGTAGGTGCGCCCGCTTGCGGTGATGTAATGCGCCTGCAGATCAAGGTCAACGATGACGGTGTGATTGAAGATGCCAAGTTCAAGACCTATGGCTGCGGTTCTGCCATCGCCTCGAGTTCATTGCTTACCGAATGGGTTAAAGGCAAGAATCTTGATGAGGCGGAGCAAATTCGCAACACGCAGATTGCTGAAGAACTGGCTTTGCCGCCGGTGAAAATCCACTGCTCTGTGCTGGCCGAAGATGCCATCAAGGCCGCCATCAAGGATTTGCGCGCGAAGCGGGGCGATGCTCAATGAGCATCAGCATCACCGAGTCAGCTGCCAGGCACGTCGCCGGGCAGCTTGCAAGTCGTGGGCACGGTCTGGGCATCCGCCTGGGCGTCACCACGTCCGGGTGCTCGGGCATGGCTTATGTGCTGGAGTTTGTGGATGAGCCCAACCCCGAGGATACCGTAGTCGAGGATTACGGCGTCAAGGTGTTTGTAGACCCCAAGAGTATGGTCTATCTGGACGGCACCGAGTTGGACTTTGTCCGCGAGGGTCTCAATGAAGGCCTGCAATTTCGCAACCCGAACGTAGCAGCGGAGTGCGGCTGCGGGGAGAGTTTCACCGTCTAGTGCAGCGGTGCCCTCATCCGCCATGACGTCTTCACCCGACCTTACCCAGGATTATTTCAGTCTTTTTGGCTTGCCCGTGAGCTTCGCGATTGATCGTGATGAGCTCGGAGCGCGCTATCGCCGCTTACAGGGTGAACTGCATCCGGACCGCTATGCCAATGCCTCCAGCTATGAACAGCGCCTGGCAGTACAGCATTCGGCCCTGGTCAACCAGGCCTACCAGACGTTGCGCAAACCGCTTGGCAGGGCACTGTACCTGATGGAGCTGGGTGGCGTGTCCCAGAACGACATGTCGCGACATCAGATCGATGGCGGATTTTTAATCATGCAAATGGAACTGCGTGAAAAGCTGGAAGCTATCCCTGAGCTCATGGAACCAGACGAAGCGATTGAGCACCTGCTGGACGAAATCAACCAGGATTTACGGGCTGAGCAACGCGCCTTCGAACAGGCCTATAATGGCAACGATACAGAACATGCGATCTCTGCCTGCGTGAAAATGCAGTATCTCGACAAACTGCTGTCCGAAGCGGAGCGTCTGGAAGCTAAACTGATTGATGGGTAAAACACTCGATGGCCTTGTTACAAATTGCTGAACCGGGACAGTCACCCCTGCCGCATCAGGTAAAACGGGCGGTGGGAATAGACCTGGGCACTACCAACTCCCTGGTGGCCAGCGTCAGGGGGGGCAGAGCTGCGGTGCTCGCTGACGAGGAGGGCGCCGTTATGTTGCCGTCGGTGGTCAACTTTTCAGAACCGGAAAGACCCGTGGTAGGCGCTCCAGCCCTGCGCCTTGCCAGCCAGCACCCGGCCGATACCCTGGTTTCGGTCAAGCGATTTATGGGAAGGGGCAGGGAAGACGCGCTGGAGGAGGCGCGCCGTTCGCACTACTGCTTGTCTGAAGATGCACAAGGTCTGGTGCGTTTCACCACGGCAAGCGGCGATGTCAGCCCGGTAGAGGCCTCGGCAGAAATCCTGCGCAGTTTGCGTGCGCGCGCCGAGTCCACGCTCGCCGGAGATATTGATGGCGCGGTGATTACCGTTCCCGCCTATTTTGACGAGGCCCAGCGCCAGGCCACAAAAGACGCCGCAACCCTGGCCGGTATCAACGTGTTACGACTGCTGAATGAACCCACTGCTGCGGCTGTAGCCTATGGCCTGGATTCCGCAGACCAGGGCGTTATCGCCGTCTACGACCTGGGCGGCGGCACGTTTGATATCTCGATTCTGCGACTGCGCGCCGGCGTGTTTGAGGTACTGGCCACGGGCGGTGACACAGCCCTTGGCGGCGACGACTTTGACAACGTGATCGTGGATTGGCTGCAGCGCAGCAGCGGCAAGGACTCCATTGAGCCCGGGCAGCATCGAGCCCTGAAGGCGCTGGCGCGGCGCACCAAGGAAGCGCTGTCCAGCGAGTCCAGTGTTGCAGTGGACCTGTCATCTATCTGGCCGGATGCGCCCGGTGTCACCCTGTCGCGCGATCAGTTTGAGGCCTTGATTCAGCCTCTGGTGAAGCGCACCCTGCGTGCCTGCCGTCGATGCCTGCGTGATGCGGAGCTGGACCAGGTGGACAACGTAGTCATGGTGGGCGGTTCAACCCGGGTGCCGCTGGTAAGGGAAGTCGTGTCGGAATTTTTTGCGCGTGAGCCACTGCTGAATATTGATCCTGACCAGGTTGTTGCTATTGGAGCGGCCATTCAAGCGGATATCCTGGTTGGCAACAGGCCGCAAAGCGATGTGCTGCTGCTGGATGTTATTCCCCTGTCGCTGGGGCTGGAAACCATGGGCGGGCTGGTGGAAAAGATCATCCCGCGCAATACCACCATACCGGTAGCACGCGCCCAGGAATTTACCACCTACAAGGATGGGCAGACGGCGCTTGCCGTGCACATTGTGCAGGGTGAGCGTGAGTTGGTGACAGACTGCCGCTCGCTCGCGCGCTTTGAGTTGCGTGGCATACCACCGATGACCGCGGGTGCCGCAAAGATCCTGGTGACATTCCAGGTGGACGCAGATGGCCTGCTCAGTGTGACAGCGAAAGAACAGGCCACCGGCGTGGAGGCCAGTGTCTCTGTGAAACCTTCGTTTGGGTTAAGCGATAGCGATATTACTGCAATGTTGCAGTCCTCTTTTCAACATGCGCAGGGCGACAAGCAGGCGCGGCATCTGGCCGAGCAACGACTCGCTGGCTGGCAACTGATTGAGGGTCTGCGCGCAGCGCTTGCGAAGGATGGCGCGGCATTGCTGGATGCGGAAGAACGCCAGCTTCTGGAAGATGCAACCGCAGCGTTGGCGGCGCTGCTGGAGGGCACCGATGCCCAGGAGATCAAGGCACAAACAGAATCGCTGGGGCGCCTGAGCGAAGCATTTGCCGCGCGTCGCATGGATAAAAGCATTCACGAGGCGCTGGCGGGCGTCGCAGTCGATACGTTAGCGGAGAAGGTGGGCGAATGACTCAAATTGTAATCTTGCCGAACGAGACGCTGTGCCCGGAGGGCGCAGTGATTGAGGCAGAACCCGGAGAGAGCATCTGCCGGGCATTGTTGCGTAATCATATTGAAATCGAGCACGCCTGTGAGATGTCCTGTGCGTGTACAACCTGCCATGTTGTTGTGCGCGAAGGCTATGATTCCATGGAGGAGCCCGATGAACTCGAGGATGATTACCTGGATAAGGCCTGGGGCCTGGAACCCGACTCGCGCCTGAGCTGTCAGGCACTGGTTGCCGATGAAGACCTGGTCATTGAGATTCCGCGGTACACCATTAACATGGTGTCAGAGCAGCACTGAGGATAGCGATATGCGTTGGACAGATGTATTGGACATTGCCATCGAACTGAGCGAGGCGCATCCGGAGGTGGATCCGCTGTCGATCAACTTTGTCGACCTGCGCAATTGGGTGCTCGCCCTGGAGGGGTTTGACGACGACCCGGATCGCTGCGGCGAAAAAGTACTGGAGGCGATCCAGGCGGCCTGGATAGAGGAGCTGGACTAACCGTCAACTGGCTGCCCGCCACTGCTTGCCCGGCCCCGGCAGAGGCACCGTGGCAAGGGCGCCCGGGGCTCGCGTTGGCGCCGAACCCGTCGGCCTCGCATGGCTTGGCAGCAGCGCCCGCCACAGGATTGCAGCCAGCGCTCTGGTATTATGGCTGCCCCTTTCTAACTGGCTGATTTATATAGCAATAAAATAAAGCTTCAGCGTTTATATCAGATGAAACCACGGCGCAAGTTCCGTATAATTGCGCGCTTCAAATACATGCCCCTCATGGAGACCTGAAATGGCCGTAGAACGCACACTGTCCATCATTAAGCCCGATGCAGTCGCAAAAAATGTAATTGGCAAGATCTACTCACGATTCGAAGAGAACGGCCTGCGCATTGTGGCCTCCAGGATGTTGCAATTGAGTGACGGCGTTGCCGGGGGTTTCTATGCTGAACATGCCGAGCGTCCATTCTATCCGGCGCTGATCGAATTTATGACCTCTGGCCCAGTCGTCGTGCAAGTCCTCGAGGGCGAGAGTGCCATCAGCAAGAATCGTGAGTTGATGGGCGCAACCAACCCGCAGGAGGCAGAGGCAGGCACTATTCGAGCTGATTTCGCCACGTCAATCGATGCCAACGCTGTGCACGGTTCTGATTCGGCGCAGTCTGCGGCGCGGGAAATCGCGTATTTTTTTGCTGAAAGCGAACTCTGCGATCGTTGATTGCGACTGTTGATTACAACGACACAACCGCGCTGCCATCGCCGTGAATCCTGCCCCCCAAACCGTTGACGCTGCCGCACAGGTGCCCGCAAAGGTGAATTTGCTGGGTCTGAGCCGACAGCAGATGGAAGATTTTTTCCTGCAGCAGGGAGAGAAAAAATTTCGTGCGCAGCAGGTCATGAAATGGATTCATCACACCGGCACTACTGATTTTGCCGCGATGACTAACATCGGCAAGGCGCTGCGCGAGAAGCTCCAGAGCATTGCTGAAGTCCGACCACCGGAAATTGTCCGCCAGCAGGACTCCAGTGACGGAACGCGCAAGTGGGCGATCAAGGTCACCGGCGGCGGGCTGGTAGAAGCGGTTTTGATTCCGGTTGGCGACAGGGCCACCCTGTGCGTTTCGTCACAGGTCGGCTGCAGCCTAGACTGCAGTTTTTGCTCCACCGGTAAGCAGGGTTTTCAGCGTGATCTCACCGCGGCGGAAATTATCGGGCAGGTGTGGCTGGCGATTAAGTCCTACGATGCTTTCAAGTCGGATAACACCCGCGTTGTTACCAATGTAGTAATGATGGGTATGGGCGAGCCTTTGCTGAACTTCGACAACGTTGTGACGGCGATGGATCTGATGATGGATGACCTGGCCTATGGTATTTCGAAGCGTCGCGTCACGCTCAGTACCTCTGGTGTGGTACCGGCGCTTGATAAGCTGGCCAAGGTCAGTGAAGTGTCGTTGGCCGTTTCATTGCATGCCCCCAATGACGAGTTGCGCAATGAGCTGGTGCCGATCAACCGCAAGTATCCTATAGCGGTGCTGCTGGAAAGCTGTCGACGCTACATGGCGGCGCAAACCGACCGCAGTCGTGTGGTAACGATAGAGTACACGCTCATCGCCGGTGTCAATGATCACCCCGACCAGGCGCGCGAGCTTGCCCTGTTGCTGCGCGATGTGCCGTGTAAAATCAATCTTATACCTTTCAATCCCTTTGATCAGTCCGGCTACCATCGCCCGTCGGGAAATGCGGTTTCCAGATTCTGGCAAGTGCTGGTCGATGCGGGATATATTGTAACAGTGCGGACCACTCGCGGGGACGATATTGATGCAGCCTGCGGTCAGTTGGTCGGCCAGGTTGTTGATCGTACGAGGCGCAGTGAACGACACAAGGCGGCGTCGAATAGTCAGATCATTTCAGTGGGTTAACTATCATGGCAAGTCGACAGTCCATCACGAATCTATGTGGCGCGCTTCTGCTCTTTGGGTATGCAGTGCTCTCAACAGGCTGCATTACGACCACCGAGGGCGGCTTTACTGACCAGGCGTCGCCTGATCGGGCGCGTGAGGAGCGTGTCTCACTGGCAAGGCAATACATTGCCGAGGGGAATTGGGACAGCGCCAAGCGCAACCTTGAGCTGGCCAAGCAAATCGACCCGGACAGCGCTGACGTCCACGAGGCCTTTGGGCTGCTGTATCAGCGCACTGGTGAACTTGAGCTGGCCGAAGAGAACTTCAGCCAGTCAGTCAGCCTGGATCGCAACTGCTCCCGTTGTCGTAATAACTATGCCGCTTTCCTGTATAGCCAGGAACGATACAAACAGGCAGAAGATCAACTGGAGCGCGTTGTACGCGATACCCTGTATTCGGCGCGGCCGCAGGCCTTTGTTAACCTGGGATTGTGCCGCTTGAAGCTGTTCAATGACCAGGGCGCCGAAGAGGCGTTTATGCGCGCCTTGTCCATGGACAGGACCAACCGCATCGCCCTGCTTGAGCTGGCAGATTTGCGCTTTGCGGCCGGCGATATCACCAATGCACAAAAGTATTATGAGACCTATCGCAGCCTCGTGCGTCAGCAGTCGGCGCGTGGTCTGTGGCTGGGTATTCGAATTGCGCGGCAGACCGGTGACAAGGATGCCGAGGCCAGCTATGAGTTGGCACTGAGTAATCTTTTCCCGACCTCTGCAGAGTATGAGGCTTTTCAGCGGACGCAAAATGGTGAGTGACGAAGCACTTCGTCAGTTGGATGCATTTACCACTGCGGGTACCGTGTTGAGGACGGCGCGCGAGGCCATTGGCATGAGCGAGCGAGAGGCGGCCGACCGCCTGAATTTTATGCCGGACTACGTTGGCATCCTGGAAAGAGACGAGTACCAGGCGCTGCGCAGCCCGGCCTTTGCGCGCGGTTATGTCAGGTCCTATGCGCGCCTGTTGGAGATCGATGAGGCTGAGGTGCTACGGCTTTTTGATGAACAATCGGCCGATCTGGCTGGGCCACGGCGTGTGGAGACACGACCGCTGCAATTGCAACGCACGGGCGTGGGTGTGATTGTCGGCCTCACGGTGCTGCTCCTGTTGCTGGTGCTGTTGTGGTGGTGGCAGGGCGCAACGGGTGAACCGTTGGCATGGTCCCCGGCAGTCGGAAGTAATAGGTCAGATAATCTTGCAGATCTTTTCTCCACGGTAGGTGAGTTATGAGAACGCAATCACCGATAAAGCGCAGACGCTCCCGGCAGATTTTTGTTGGCAATGTGGCTGTCGGCGGCGATGCGCCTATCAGCGTCCAGAGCATGACCAATACCGACACGTGCGATGTAAACGCAACCGTGGCGCAGATATCTGCGATTGCCGAGGCCGGTGCGGATATCGTTCGCGTGTCTGTGCCAACGATGGATGCGGCCGAGGCCTTTCGTGAAATCCGTTCCCGGGTGGCGGTACCGCTGGTGGCAGATATACATTTTGATCACAAGATCGCCCTGAAGGTGGCCGAGTACGGCGTAGATTGCCTGCGTATTAACCCCGGTAACATTGGTCGCGACGAGAAGGTCCGCGCGGTTATTGACAGCGCGCGTGACAAAGGCATTCCACTGCGCATCGGTGTCAATGCGGGCTCCCTCGGTAAAGACTTGCAGCGCAAGTACGGTGAGCCGACTGCTGCAGCGCTGGTGGAATCAGCGATGCGTCACGTCGATATCCTGGATAAGTTCGACTACCAGGATTTCAAGGTGAGCGTCAAGGCGTCTGAGGTGTTCATGGCCGTTGAGGCGTATCGCCTGCTGGCGAAACAAATCGAGCAGCCGCTGCATCTGGGCATAACCGAAGCGGGTGGGCTGCGCGGTGGAACGGTGAAATCTGCGGTCGGCCTGGGCATGCTGCTTATGGACGGCATCGGCGATACCATCCGGGTCTCACTGGCGGCAGACCCTGTTGAAGAAGTAAAGGTGGGGTTCGATATTTTGAAGAGTCTTCACCTGCGCGCCAACGGCATTAATTTTATTGCCTGCCCCAGTTGTTCACGCCAGAACTTTGACGTGGTGGGCACCATGAATGCCCTGGAGCAACGGCTGGAAGACATTCGCACGCCCATGGATGTGGCGGTCATCGGTTGCATTGTCAACGGGCCTGGCGAGGCGCGCGAAGCGGATGTTGGCTTAACGGGGGCGTCACCCAGCAATCTTATCTATATCGATGGTGAGCCGGATCACAAAGTCAGTAATGAGGATTTCATTGATCATCTCGAGAAGGTGATCAGGGATCGGGCCAGCGAGCTCGAGCGACAGCGCGCTGCGCAGGACGCCAACCTGATAACCAGGTCATCAGGTTAAACGAGCATCGACCGGCGGAGAAATAGTGAGCGAAATCAGAGCGATTCGAGGGATGGGCGATATCCTTCCAGCAGACACGCCGGTGTGGCGTGCAGTGGAAGCTACCGTCGCAGCCACCCTCACCAGTTATGGCTATAGCGAAATTCGCATGCCCATTCTCGAGAAGACGGCGCTGTTCAAGCGATCTATCGGTGAGGTCACCGATATCGTCGAGAAAGAAATGTATACCTTTGAGGATCGTAATGGCGATAGCCTCACCCTGCGACCCGAGGGTACCGCAGGCTGTGTGCGCGCTGTCATCCAGGAGGGCCTGATTAACGCGACGCGTCGCTTGTGGTACGGCGGCCCGATGTTCCGGCATGAGCGTCCCCAGAAGGGTCGGCAGCGCCAGTTTCACCAGATCGGGGTGGAAGTCTTCGGCATTGCAACGCCCGATATCGACGCCGAGATGATCGTTCTCAGTAACCGTCTGTGGAAGGCGCTGGGCATCAACGAAGGCCTGCAGTTGCAGATCAACTCGATTGGCAGCCCCGCCGCGCGAGCGGCCTACCGCGATGCTCTGGTGACTTACCTGGGGCAGTATCGCGATGCGCTTGACCAAGACAGCCAAAGGCGTCTGGAAAGCAATCCACTGCGGATACTCGACAGCAAAAACGAGAAAACCCAGAGCATTTTGCGTGATGCGCCGAGCCTGGAGCAGTATCTCGATGCGGAGTCGGCGCAAGATTTCGCCGACTTACGCAGGCTATTGGACGCAGTCGGTATTGACTATGTGGTTAATCGCTCCCTGGTGCGTGGTCTGGATTATTACAACAAAACCGTCTTTGAGTGGGTCACCGACAGGCTGGGTGCGCAGGGCACTGTGTGTGCGGGTGGCCGTTACGACAGCCTGGTGGGGCAGTTGGGCGGCAAGCCCACGCCGGCCGTAGGCTTTGCCCTGGGTATGGAGCGCCTGGTGCTGTTGCTGCAGGAGCAAGGCGCTGGCAGTGCGTTGGAGGAACCCTCCGTGTATGTTGTAGCGGCGGGTGATGAGGCGCAGCAGCAGGCATTAGTCACGGTGGAGCGATTGCGCGACCAGTTTCCGCAGCTTGCCATTGTGGTGCATGCCGGCGGTGGCAGCTTCAGGAGCCAAATGAAAAAGGCGGACAAGAGCGGTGCCCGCATTGCGCTCATCTGGGGAACGGATGAAGTGTCAAATGCAACCGTGACAGTAAAAGCATTGCGCGGGCAGGCGCGGCAGCAAACGATTGCGCTGTCTGAGTTGGGGCACTTTGTGTCCGGTTCAGCGGCACTCACAGACTAATAGAGGGCAGTTGGGTGGAACAGTATCGTACCGAAGAAGAACAGGTTGAGGCGCTCAGGCGCTGGTGGGACGAAAACGGGCGCTCTACCGTCATCGGCATTGTTATTGCCCTTGCGGCCGCGTTCGGATGGCAGGGCTGGAAGTCTTTTCAGGCTGACGAAGCAGCGGCTGCCTCGGATAAATACCAGGCATTCATGCGCAGTATGGGGGGGGGCGATGAAGCCAGCATACTGGCCGCGCAGCAGTTGGCGCAGGATATCAAAAGCGATTATGCCAGCACGACGTATGCCCAGTTTGCTGCGTTGCACCTGGCGCGTATTGCCGTCACGACCGGTGATCTGGCCGGCGCCGAGAAAGAGCTGCGCTGGGTAGTTGCCAAGGCTGATAAGAACAGCGACATAGGCACGATCGCACAGATACGCCTGGCGCGAGTGTTGGCCTCGGCCGGAGATTCCGAGCAGGCATTGGCCATACTGGATGCCATTGGCGATTCCTACGAGGGCATTCGGTCACTGGCGCGGGGTGACATTCTGCTTGCGGCCGGTGATGCAGAGGGCGCGCGCCTGGCCTATGCCGGTGCACAGGCATTTGCCTCGCTGGCAGGCACCGAGTTGCCCACACTGCAGGCAAAGCTGCAGAGCGTGTCTCCTGTTACACCCGGTGCCGAGTCGGTCAGGGTGATGCCCGAAGTCGGGGAAGTTAGCGCCGCACCAGCCGTCGACAATACGGCGCAGGGAGAATAACCCCATGTTGATACTAATGCGACGCGCGCTTGTGCTTGCTCTTTTAGTCAGCCTTGGTGCCTGTAGCACGGTGTCTGGCTGGTTTGAAGATGACGACGAAGACCTGACCGCGCCTGTTGAACTGATGGACATAAACGCCAGCGTGGTACTGAAGAAAGCCTGGTCGACCGGAGTCGGAAACGGTCAGGGCAAGGGTCTGTACAAGATCCGCCCGGCAATACAGGACGGCATTATTTATGCAGCCTCGGCTGACGGTCGCGTGGTTGCACTCGATATCGACAGGGGCAAGAGCCGCTGGAAGACCAATCTTGACCTGGCACTCTCCGGTGGTGTGGGCGTGTATGAAGATGCGCTGTTTGTTGGCAGCGGCGAAGGCTCGGTGTTAAAGCTCAACGCCGCCTCGGGTGACGTGGAATGGTCTACCGCGTTGCGCGGCGAAATTCTGGCAGCACCGCAGAGTGACGGTAATGTCGTGGTTGCACAAACCTACGATGGCAAGTTGCAGGGGCTGGACTTTGCATCAGGCGAATTGCTGTGGACCTACGACAGCAACGTTCCTGTACTGACCATTCGCGGTACAAGCACACCTATCTTGCGTGACGGTGTTGCGCATGCCGGTTTTGCCAATGGCAAAGTCCTGGCGTTTGATATCGACACCGGCGCGGTACTGTGGGAGGTGCGTGTTGCGATTTCGCAGGGACGGTCTGAGATAGAGCGTATCGTTGATGTCGACGGCTCGATGGATATGGCGGGGAACGACCTGTATGCCGCCAGTTACCAGGGCCGGCTGGTTGCGATTGACCTGGCTGGCGGCCGTAAAGTTTGGCAACAGGATGTGTCCTCTTTCTCTGGCGTTTCACACGCTTTTGGTAATGTCTATGTGGCAGATGAAGACGGCACCGTCTACGCCTACCAGCGCAACGGAACCGGCTTGCGTTGGGCGCAGGGTGATCTGGGCTATCGCGAGCTGTCCCGGCCGACTCCGGTCAGCAGTTACCTTGCGGTGGCCGATTTTGAAGGATATGTGCATTTGTTGTCGCAGGTCGATGGCGAAATCGTTGGTCGTGTGAAAGTAGATTCCAAGGGTGCGCGCGCCGATATGATCAGCGATGGCAGCCGTCTGTATGTGTTTGGCAATAGCGGCAAACTTGTCGCCTATGACGTCGAGCCGAAGAAGTGATTCGTGGTACCTGTCATCGCCCTGGTCGGGCGCCCCAACGTTGGCAAATCTACTCTTTTTAACCGTCTTACGCGTACGCGCGATGCACTGGTCGCCGACTTTGCCGGGCTGACGCGCGATCGCAAGTATGGCACCGCTGAAATTGACGGCCGCTCTTTTGTCGTGATTGATACCGGTGGTATTACCGGTACCGAGCAGGGTATTGATACGCCGATGGCGCAACAGTCGCTGACCGCCATCGAAGAGGCCGACGCCATTCTCTTCATGGTGGACGCCAGGGAGGGCATCAACGCAACTGATGAGGCCCTCGCACAGCACCTGCGACAGCGCAACAAAGCGTTTCATCTGATCGTCAATAAGGTCGATGGCCTGGACGAAAGCATAGCAATCAGCGATTTTTATTCGCTGGGTGTAGAGTCAATGCACGCGATCGCATCGAGCCAGGGGCGCGGTGTTCGACAGATGATTGAAGCCGTGCTGGCGGATTTTCCGCATGGCGAGGCAGCCGGGCACAGGGGCCTGGATTACGACAGCATTCGTGTCGCCATTGTGGGCCGTCCCAACGTGGGCAAGTCGACGCTGGTTAATCGCTTGCTCGGGGAAGATCGGGTGGTGGTTTTTGATGAGCCGGGAACGACGCGAGACAGCATATACATTGATTTTGAGCGTGACGGACGCAAATACACGCTTATCGATACCGCTGGTGTACGCCGTCGCAAAAATATCCGTCTGGTCGTAGAGAAGTTCTCTATCGTAAAAACCCTCAAGGCGGTGGATGACGCGCATGTTGTGATTCTGGTAATGGATGCCCACGAGGGTATCGTGGACCAGGACATGCACCTCATTGGTCATTGTATTGATGCCGGTAGGAGCCTGGTGCTGGCCGTCAACAAGTGGGACGGTATCGAATCAGACCAGCGTGACTGGATCAAGGTGGAACTGGATCGACGCCTGCGCTTTGCTGATTACGCGGACACACATTACATTTCAGCACTGCATGGAACCGGTGTCGGACACCTGTACAAATCTGTCATCGCCGGTCATGAGTCTGCCATGCGCAAGCTCAGCACCAATGAACTGACAAAAATTCTCGAAGGTGCCGTGTTCGATCACCCCCCGCCGCTCATCAATGGCAGGCGAATCAAGCTGCGCTACGCCCATGCCGGTGGGCAACGTCCACCACTGATTGTCATCCACGGTAACCAGACCGGTAAAGTGCCCACCAGCTATCAACGCTATCTCGAGAAGGTCTTTCGCAGAGAGCTCAAGCTGGTGGGAACGCCGATACGCATAGAATTCCGCACCGGCGAAAATCCCTATGCGGACAAGCGCAATAAACTCACCGACAGGCAAGTGCAGCGCAAACGCCGGTTGATGACCTTCGTGAAAAAGAACAAGAAAAGCCGGAAGAAGTAATGCCCACGGGCGGTAACAGGCCAGACATGGATAGCGCCGCAAACGTCGACGCGTTCGTCGATCTTTTTTACGCCAGATTGCTCAGGAACGAGCAACTGGCGCCAATTTTTCTTGATGTCGCAGCGATCGACCTGGACGTGCACCTTCCACATATCAAACGCTACTGGCGCAAGTTGCTGCTCGCAGAGAAGGATTACCAGCGACATACAATGAATATTCATCGCCAGTTGCACCGCAAGCGCACGCTGACTGCCGAGGATTTTGAGCAGTGGCTGGGTTTGTTTGTTGATACTGTTGATGAGAATTTTGCCGGACCCAAGGCGGAGCAGGCCAAGCGCACGGCGCGCGTGATCGCGGCTAACATGCAAAAAAGCCTGCCGCTTTAGGGCAGGCTTTGTGATGTAACAGCGCGAACGCGTTGTCTAGAACGCGTAACGCAGGTCTACGCCAAAAGTAAGCGGGTCTTCGACGTTGGTTTTGTAAGCGCCAAGCGTATCGGCCACAAAGCCGCCGGGGTTGTCAGCGTATTCCTTATCGAGCAGGTTGCGGCCCCAGAGTGCGACCTCAAAGTTCTGCTCGTTATTGGTCCATGCGATGCGCGCATTCAGCAGCTCCCTATCCTGGAAATACCACTCGCCCGTGGTAAAAATAACTGCGTCACTATCATCTTCGGCTTCGTTGAAAATGTAGTCGACGTGTACCAGCAGCAAGCCCACCGGGATGCCTGGCGTCCAGTCCAGGCGCAGGGTGTAATCCAGATCCGCCTTGAGATTTTCCTTCACGCCGCCGGCCGGCTCGCCCTGGGCATCGAAGAACGGTTGTTGTACGCGCTCGCTCTCACGCCGTGTGGTCAGGCCGGAGACACGCAGGGTGTCCAGCACTTGCCAGTGGGCGATAATCTCCCAGCCGTTGGTTTCTTCGTCGGCACTGACTACGCGCGGTTGCGCTGTGGGGTCATCAGGTCCGTCCTTGACGCTTTCGGTGTTCTGGCGATTATCCAGCTCGTGATAGAACGCGGCGAATTCGATACGCACCGTGTCGTCAAAGAAGTCGCCTTTGAGGCCCCATTCGTAGCTGGTGATCTCTTCATTATCAAAGGGTCCTGCCAGAACGGCGCTGAACGATTGCCCGTCGTAACCGCCGGATTTATAGCCCGTGGCGTAGGAAAAATAGGTCATTGCCGAGTCCATGAAATCCCACTCGGCAACGGCACGGCCGGTTACCTGATTCCAGCTTTCGTCGTCCTCGAACTTGTTGAAGAATTCCTGCGGTGAGGCGCCAGCCTGCGCCGGATCATAAGCGACGCGGGCCGGTGCGAATGGCCAGTCGAGGTCTTGCTCAAAGGTTTGCCAGGAATACTCTTTATCGTCATAGCTGTAGCGCAAGCCCCCGATCAGGCGGACGGTATCGGTCAACTGGTAGGTGGCGTCGGCGAAGATGCCCCAGTTAATGAACTCGCCGGTGTTATCCATTGTTTCAGTGAAATAGGTGCCGGCGAAGCTCGGAGGTAATACGGCGATGCCCGGCAGGGGCGGATCGAAAAACCCGCCAGCCAGGGCGGACCCGGCAAGGTAGAAGTCATCGTCTTCATTGCCCAGCACATCCGGGTCCCAGGCATGCACGTCGGGATCTGACGGAAAGCCCACCTCGGGCAGCAGGTCGAGGCTGACAAACTGCATGTACGAGTCTGCCAGCAGGCCGATATCGGTACGCTGGTACACTTCTTCCTGCGAGTAGTTACCACCAACGATGACATCGAGTTTGTGGCCAGTGAAATTGAAACGGATCTCGCTGTACCAGATGTCTGAATCCTCGATGTTGTTGGTATCAAGGTAGCGACGCGGCTCGGCGGTGCCGTCCTCGTCCTGTTTGTTGAATGTCTCCCAATCCCGATAACTGACAATACCAAAGACCGACAGTTGCTCGTTGATAGTATGATCGCCTTGCAATGAAATCCCGTACATGTCGCGCTTTTCGTCGCGGTCGATCACATCGTTGGCGACGTCACTGTTGAACGGATCCGTGCTGACCGCATACTTGCTCACGCCAATGGAGTAGTTGGTGTTTTCGTCGCGGTCTTCCATGTCCGCCGCCAGTTGAATGCGTGTATCCACGTTAGGCTGGTACTGCAATACGAGCCGCGCGGCCGTGAAGTTCTCTTCACGCAGGTCATCGCCGATACCGATATTGTTAAAAATGGCGCCTCGCTGGTGATGGAACAGATTGGCGCGCACGGCGAACGCGTCGTTGATGGGCACGTTCACCATACCCTCGAAGTCCGCCAGGTCGTAGTTGCCCAGGCGCGCGCGCACGAAGCCGTTGAATTCGTCTTCGGGTCTGACCGGAATAATATTGACCACACCGGCCGTCGCATTGCGACCGAACAGCGTACCCTGCGGGCCCTTGAGGACTTCAATACGCTCTATATCAGTAAATGGAATCGTTGTCACTGCGCGCGGCATGTAGGAGCCGTCGTAAAAGGTCGCGACCGATGGGTCGCCACCACTGCTTATATTGGGGCTGTCTACGCCGCGTATAGATACACTCAACTGCGTGGATTGGTTTGAAGTGGTACTGCCGAATTCAACGCCGGGCATGAAATCATCGATATTCTCGATGTTCAGTGCACCGGTATTGATAATATCCTGCGAGGTGAAGGTGTTCACAGCGATGGGCACTGACATGTGGCTCTCTTCACGTTTTTGCGCGGTTACCAGGACTTCCTCCAGCGCCACGCTGTAGCGATTCTGGTTCGACGTGGATTCCTGGGCAGTGACCTGTGTGCCACCAAGGCTGATAATGCTGCAAAGGGCGGTTGCGCCCCACTGAAGGGCAGCGCCAGCCGGGTTTTTGCGATACGGGGTAGCTTTCATTGTGGGTAGTCCTTGGATCGAGACGATATTTAGAATTGTTATCAGCCAGTATAATAGCCCGCGTTACAGGCATTTGTAAGATAGTGACCATTAGCTTTGTGTGGTTTAATACAGTATTTGCGCGCGCCGTGGTGCCCGCGTTACCCGTGAGCAAGGAGTCTGCAGAATGAGGCCTTTTCCTGGCATGGTGTGTTTCTTTATCGCACTGACACTGTCCTGTGTGGGGCATGCACAGGACAGCATGGCGTCGCTGTTCAAGCCGTGCGCCTACTGCCACGGTTCCGAGGCGCAGGGCAATCCTGTCACCGCTGCCCCGGCGTTGGCTGGCCAGGATGCCGCCTATCTCGAGCGCCAACTGTGGCACTTCAAGCAAGGCGTGCGCGGCGCTGATAGCGCAGATGTGCACGGTATGCAGATGGCCGCCATGGCGCAGACACTCAGCGATGACAACATTCCGGCTATGGCGAAGTACTTGTCGGCGATGCCGGCACCAACCGTCACTGCGGCGGCAGACGCAGATCTGCGCAATGGCAGCAATTATTACCACGCGTCCTGTGGCGCCTGTCACGGGGCACAGGCGCAGGGTAATCCCGCTCTCAACGCACCGGCCCTGAG
The DNA here is from genome assembly GCA_024742415.1 of Gammaproteobacteria bacterium. GTDB lineage: Bacteria > Pseudomonadota > Gammaproteobacteria > Pseudomonadales > Halieaceae > Marimicrobium. The sequence goes on along the minus strand of JANSYN010000011.1, from coordinate 96,599 downwards.
TGCCCTGGACCAGTCCTATTTGCTGCGCCAGATGGCCAATTTCCAGAAAGGTATTCGCGGTAGTCACCCCGATGATCGTTATGGCCGCCAGATGAAGATGATGTCTTCCGCACTGCCGGACGAGAAAACGCTGTTAGACGTCATTGCCTTCATCCACCGCAAGGGCAGCGTGCCACAGCAGTGATGGTCAATTACCGGTTGTTTTTGTATCGCGCTTTGCTGGTCGGCCTGTCGATCATTGGCGTTGCCGCCACCGCCGCTGATATCGCTGTCGTTGGCGCTGCTGAACCCCCCCGCTTTGTGTTGCGTACGCACTGCCCGCCCAGCTTTGAAAAGCTCGATTCAGGGCTGTGCAAGCTGCGTACACGCTATGAAATGTATACCTCGGTGCAGGACAAGGGCCTGGGTGGCACGATGACCTCGCTGCCCGATCATCGCGATGGTTTTACACCACAACAGATAGACCTGGGGCGCTACCTGTTTTTTGACCCGCTGCTGTCGCGCGATGGCTCGGTTTCCTGCGCGAGTTGTCACGATCCCGACCGCGGCTTCAGCGACGGACTGCCACGCTCGGTTGGGATCGGTGGTGCCCAGGTAGCAAGGGCAGCGCCGACCCTGTGGAATGTGGCATTTCTCAACAGTTTTTTCTGGGACGCTCATGCGCAAAGTTTGGAACAGCAGGCGATGGGCCCGCTCTTTTCGCCGGTAGAAATGGGCAACACACCGGTGCAACTGGCGCAGCGCCTGAATGATAACGCGGCTTATCGCGCACTGTTCAGGCAGGCGTTTCCCGAGTCCAGCACCCAGGGCATCCGTCTGGAAGATGTCTACACAGCGCTTGCCGCTTTCCAGACATCGCTTATCTCGCTCAATAGCCGCTATGACCGCTATGCGCATGGGCATCACGCTGCGCTGTCAGCGCCGGAGATTGAGGGGCTGAATATTTTCCGATCGTTCGTAGCACGCTGCGCGGAATGCCACACGCCGCCCCTGTTTACCAATCAGCAGATTGCGGTCATCGGTGCCCCTGAGCCGCCTGGCCTGCCCTTTGACCCCGGTGCCGAGAAGACCTTCAATGCCCCGAAGCTGCGTGGTGGGTTCAAAGTCCCCACATTGCGCAATATTGAGCTGACTGCACCCTACATGCACTCCGGGTTGTTTGGTAACCTGCGCGACACTGCCGCTTTTTACAACGGCGGCCGTGGCCATGCCGTGCCCGCAGGTGAGGACCTGTTCCTGCACTGGCATATCAGCTCACCGGAGCTGACCGATTATGAGTTGGACAGGCTGGTTGATTTTCTCGGTACGCTCACCGATGAAAGTCTCAAGCCGCAGGTTCCCGATGCGCTGCCCTCCGGCCTGAGCCCACTAGCGGGCCCTGCAACACAGGCGGCGGCCGGGCAATCGATAGGCAAGGCGCAGCAAGCGCCGCAGGCGTCTCAAGCAGGGGCGATAGCCGGACCAAACGCCAGGTCAGGCATGTTGACGACGAAGACAGATGTAGAGACAGGTATCAAGACAAAGACGGCATCAGCGTCAGTAACAGTAACAGCAAAAACAGCAAGAACAACAGCACCACCACTCACAAGATCAGGCCCCACGCCGGCATCGATCGCAACGACAGCATCGGCAACAGGAGATTCCTCATGACCCGTTTCAGATCCCCCTTTTTTATAGCGGCACTGGTTGCAGCCTGCAGCCTGCTTGGCATGCAGTCGGCCACCGCTGATATCAGCTATACGGGCGGTTTCAGTGCCCAGGGCAATGTGCTGACGCTCGACGGCGCCGACCGCTTCGTTGCGGGCCCGCCGATGTCTGACGTGGTGGTCACGGTCAAATCGGGTCAGTCTATTCAGGACGCCGTCAAAAAGGCCGAGCCTGGTACCACGATCAAGGTGATGCCGGGCACGTATCACGAAACCGTGTACATCGATAAGAACGGCATACGATTGATTGGCGTTATCGAGGATGGCAAGCGACCCACACTGGATGGTGAGGGCAAGCTGAATGACGCCATTCTGTACTCGGGCAATAACGTCGTGGTCGAGAATTTCAAGATCACACGCTACAAGGGCAATGGCATCATGAGCCAGGCCGGTAACAATTGGGAAATCCGCAACAACGTGATTATCGATACCGGTGTCTACGGCATCTTTCCGCAATTGGGCCAGAACGGCGTGGTGGAGCACAATGTGATTTCCGGCATAGAAGACGCGGCGATCTATGTGGGCATGAGTGACAACATCCACGTTGCCTATAACGACGTGTTCGACAGCGTAGCGGGCATCGAGATCGAAAACAGCCGTCACGCTATTGTTGAAGCCAATCGTGTCTATAACAACACCGGCGGAATCCTGGCGTTCATTACGCCCGGGCTGCCGATCAAGACGACCTACGATGTGATCATCCGCAACAACTTTGTCATCTCCAATAATCACCCCAATTTTGCAGCACCTGGCTCGACGGTAGCGGGTATTCCGGCAGGCACCGGAATTCTCGTTATGGCCGCCGACGACGTGGTGATCGAGGGCAATATTATCCGTGACAACAAAACCGCCGGTATTCTCATCACGGACCATGGCCATGCGGCGAACGTGACGATTGATCCCGAATCAGATCCGAACGCCGATCGCGTTAAGATTCTCGACAACCTGATGTCGAACAACGGCTACGACACCCTCGACGACGTCAAAAAGCTGATGTTCCTGGAGCTGAAGCGTGGCAATCCCGATATTGTCCGCGTCGGCCCTTCCAAGGACAGCTGTATCCTGAACCGTGAGCGCTATGTGACCGTTGGGCTGAAGCCTTTCAGCGATTGCGAATTTACCAATACCAAGCAGATTGCCAACTACCTGCTGCCTCCGGTTCCACCGCGTGTTATCAAGGGTGAGGATCGTGGCAAGATCGCCTACCTTGGCGTTTGCGCTGGCTGCCACACGTATACCGGCCGGATGATTGGTCCACCGATACAGATCATTCAGGCACTGTATATGGATAATCCGCAGGGTCTGGCTGAGTACATTGCCAATCCCACCAAGAAGCGCGACGACTACCCCGAGATGCCGCCACAGAACTACCTGGATGAAGAAACCCGGCTCGCCGTGGCCAGGTATGTGCTGCAGGTGAAGAACTAGGCCGCACAAAAACACGGGGGCGCGGCAGCACTGCGCCATTCCTGGGTGGGGCTGTCGCTACTGCCCGCCGTCGCTGCCGCCTGCCCGCAGCGCAGAGATCGGCTCGCACTGTACCGATGGCCTGCGCTGCGCCAGCGCAAGACCTTGACCGCACCAGGGTGCCGCATGGGCGACAGGCTGTGCACAGCGGAAGTTTCCCGGTAAGCGCCTGGGAGGTGGTGTGCGCACAACGGCTGCTTGACCGGCTCGCAAGGCACTAAAACCCGAAGCGAAATTTTGCTACTGTTGCCTGCGCTCAATTTGCAAGGAAATGCTCATGGCCCAACTGCAGGATAAAGTCGCCATCGTCACCGGCGCGGCACGTGGCCTCGGCCGCGCGTATGCCGAGGCGCTCGCCGCGGAAGGCGCAGCGATACTGGTTGCAGACCTCAACGATGGCGCTGATACCGTTGCCGCGATTACCGCGCAGGGGGGCAGGGCGGTGGCCACGACGGTAGACGTGGCCGATGCCGACAGTTGCGTGGCTATGGCCGCCGCGGCGCTGGAAGCTTTCGGCAGGATCGATATTCTGGTGAACAATGCAGCACTGTATGCAGGTCTCAAGGGCGCGCGTTTTGAACACCTTGACGAAAAACAGTGGGACGCGGCCATGAATGTCAACGTCAAGGGCACCTGGTTGGCCAGCAGGGCAGTGGTGCAGGCAATGCGCGAGGCCGGCGGTGGATCTATCATCAATGTTTCTTCACTGGCGGCGGTATTCGGGCTGCCCTACGGGCTGGATTATGTCGCCTCTAAAGCGGCCGTGATCGGCATGACGCGCGGCATGGCGCGCGAGTTGGGCAGTGACAACATCCGCGTCAATGCGGTGGCGCCCTCAGCCGTAATGACCGAAGGCACCGAGGAGTTTTTCGGCGAGAAGTTTGAAAAAGCCAAGGGCGTTATTGCCTCCGGACAATTGATCAAGCGCAATCTTGAGCCCTCGGATGTGACTGGTACCGTGGTGTACCTGGCCTCGGACCATAGTGCCCTGGTCACCGGCCAGACGCACATGGTGGACGGCGGTTCCTGGTTCCTGTGATGCGGTCACCAGAGCATTCACAGGGTCTTTTCGCCACGCATGGCAGTGCCTGTGCAGCGGGGCAGCGCGATGCCTCCTGAGCACGAATTTACCGATATTCGAGCAGCGGTTGCCGCCCTGTGTGCCGAGTTTGGCGGCAGCTATTGGCGTGATTGTGATCGCGACAAATCCTACCCCACGGCGTTTGTCCAGGCCCTTTCCGATGCGGGTTTTCTGGCGGTGCTTATTCCCGAAGAGTTCGGCGGGAGTGGCCTGCCACTGGGCGCTGCCTGCGCCATACTCGAAGAAATCCATCGCAGCGGTGGCAATGGCGCGGCATGCCATGCCCAGATGTATACGATGGGAACGTTATTGCGGCATGGCAGTGACGCGCAAATTGCCGAATATCTGCCGCAGATCGCCCGCGGTGACCTGCGCCTGCAGGCCTTTGCTGTCACTGAGCCTGACAGCGGCACCGATACCTCGCGTATCCGCACAACGGCGCGCCGCGATGGCGACAGCTACGTTGTGAACGGCCGCAAGGTGTTTATTTCGCGCACCGAGCACTCAGACCTCATGGTACTGCTGGCGCGTACGTCCACGCGTGAATCCGGTAAGCGCCACACCGATGGAATGTCGGTTTTTCTGATCGATATGCGCCAGGCGCTTGGCAATGGCCTGACCATAAAGCCCATCGATACCATGATGAATCACGCATCCACCGAACTCTGTTTCGATGACCTGCGCATTCCCGCAAGCAGCCTGATCGGCGCAGAAGGCCAGGGGTTTCGCTGCATCATGGACGGCATGAATGCCGAGCGTATTCTTATCGCCGCAGAGTGCATTGGCGATGCGCGCTGGTTTGTAGAAAAGGCGTCGAGCTACGCCAGTGAGCGTCGTGTGTTTGACCGGCCGATAGGCGAGAACCAGGGGATTCAGTTCCCGATTGCCAGGGCGCATATTGCAACGCAGGCGGCGGCGCTGATGGTGCGCGAAGCTGCCGCGCTGTACGACGCGGGCAAGCCTGCTGGGTCCGAGGCCAATATGGCCAAACTGCTGGCCTCGGAGGCCTCCTGGCAGGCGGGCGATACTTGCATTCAAACCTTTGGCGGTTACGGGTTTGCGGTGGAGTACGACGTAGAGCGCAAGTTCAGGGAGACGCGGTTGTACCAGGTCGCTCCAATCTCTACGAATCTCATTCTGTCGCATATCGCAACGCGTGAACTCGATATGCCAAGGTCGTTTTGATGAGCTTGCCGTTGGAAGGCCTTGTTGTGGTGGCCCTGGAGCAGGCTGTGGCGGCACCTTACTGTAGTTCACGTCTTGCCGACGCAGGCGCGCGCGTCATCAAGGTCGAACGCAGCGAGGGCGACTTTGCGCGCCACTACGACCATGTCGCCAACGGCGAGAGCGCCTATTTCGTATGGCTGAATCGTGGCAAGGAATCGCTGTGCCTGAATATCAAGGATGCGCGCGATGCTGAGTTGCTGCAGCGCATCCTCGCGCATGCCGACGTTTTTATCCAGAACCTTGCCCCTGGCGCCGCCGCCCGTGCCGGCTTTCGCAGTGCGGATTTACGCGCGCGTTTTCCGCGCCTTATCACGGTGGATATTTCCGGCTATGGCGAGCAGGGCCCCTATCGCACAATGAAAGCCTACGACCTGCTGGTGCAGTGTGAAACAGGGCTCGCTTCGATCACCGGCGCACCCGAAGCACCCGGCAGGGTAGGTGTGTCGATCTGCGATATCGCCTGTGGCATGTATGCCCATGCCGCCGTGCTGGAGGCACTGCTGGAAAGACAGCGCAGCGGCGCAGGGCAGGGTATTGCGGTCTCCCTGTTTGATGCGCTGGCCGAATGGATGACAGTGCCACTACTGCATCAACAGTATGCTGCCAGGGCGCCGCAGCGCGTGGGCCTGAATCATCCCTCCATCGCCCCTTACGGCGCCTACCGCTGCGCTTCGGGGGAGCAGTTGGTGATCTCGGTACAGAATGAACGCGAGTGGCACTCGTTTTGCCAAGGCGTGCTGCAGCAGCCTGGGCTTGCCAACGACGAACGCTTCGACAGCAATGTGCGGCGTTGTGAAAACCGTGTGGCGCTGGACCGATGCATTGCCGCGGTGTTCCTGGCTTGCTCTCGCGATGAGCTGACGGCGCGGCTGGGCGCTGCGCAGATTGGTTTTGGGGCGGTCAACAGCGTTGCTGACCTGCAGCGCCATGCCCAGTTGCGCCGCCAGGACGTCACGACCCCGTCAGGGTTGGTAGAACTAGTGGCTGCCCCTGCGCAAAGCACGCTAGGCCCGCGTAGCTGGGGTGCGGTGCCGGCCGTGGGAGAGCACGACGCGGTGCTGCGCGCCGAGTTTGGCGTTGAACCGGGCGCCGACCCAGATCAGGAGATGCCCCCCCGTGACGCTGACTAGCCGGGGCGGTTGCCGGTTCCTGAGAGTGTCCGGGGTGCCGCTGCCGGATCGCCGATGCGCGTGCACGATGCGCTCCTCGCCGCCGGGTAGCGCGTCTTTATGAGTTCCACGCCAGCGCCTTTTGCCGCGTGGGTCGGGCGCCAACACACGGTGCACGACTGCGTCACCCAGGCACCGGTGAATGGCCTCTCGGCAGCCCTTGATTACCCGCGCGCATTGGCAACGGTCGGGTCTGCGCTGCCTGCCTGCTGGCACTGGCTGTATTTTCTTGAGCCTGCCCGGGCGTCATCTATTGCTGTTGACGGGCACCCACAGCGCGGTGACTTTCTGCCGCCAATTGAGCCGCCAAGGCGCATGTGGGCGGGCAGTCGCCTGCGTTTCCACGCGCCTGTGTATGTCGGCGATATCCTGCGACGGATATCCACTATTGTCTCGATAGAACACAAGGTGGGTCGCAGTGGTGAGCTGGTTTTTGTCACGCTGCATCATGCGGTGATGCGCGATCACGATTGCCTGCTTGAGGAAGAGCAGGACCTCGTGTTTCGCGCAGCGCCCGTCAAGCAGGCCGCTGCGTCGCACGCGACCGGACACACGGAAAGTGGGCCAGCCACGTTGTCGCGGTTGGTTTATCCTGACCCGGTGCTGTTGTTCCGATACTCGGCGCTAACCCTGAACAGTCATCGCATCCATTACGACCGCAGCTATGCAGTAGAGCAGGAAGGCTATGCTGGCCTGGTGGTTCAGGGCCCGTTGACGGCCACGTTATTGCTGGATTTGTTACGGCGTGAGGGTGTTGAGGCGCCACTGAAGTCTTTTGAGTTTCGCGCCGTGCAGCCCTTGACGGACGGAGCACCCGTGCGGCTGTGTGCCAACAAGGGTCCGGAGCAGATCATGCAGTTGTGGGCAGAGGATGCCCGGGGGGATTTGAGTATGAGCGCTACTGCGGAATTTTCTGTGCTCTGATGCACCCCTGTTGCCAGGGGTGAGTCACCAGTGCGACCAGCTTACTGCCTGCGCTTTCGGGCAAACAGTCCCATGCCGGTCAGGGCAATACCGAACAATGCCAGCGTGGCAGGAACGGGAACGTCCGTCGGAGGCGTACCGGCGAGGAATTCAACCGTATCGTAGGCCACTTCAAAGCCGCGCAGTGCAATACCACCCACGGAGTTGGTTACGCCCGAGGCCACCAGCGAGTTGAGCAAGGTTGTTCCGTCGGAATCGTACAGTCCACCGAGGATGTCGCCACCTGGCAGGAAGACAACCTGCAGGCGGTACCATTTCTGTGCTTCAAACACCTGCGCCACTGAGTTCAGTTCGTCGAAGCCATAACCGGGATTGTTCTGGAAGCGTATATCACCAGTGTTGGGTGCGGCCACGAAAGAGCTGGCACCACTGGCGTCGGCGCCGAAACCGAGGTAGAAACGGCCGTCATTGGCCAGTTGACCGTCGCCCTCACCGGTTCTGAACCAGGCCGAAAGAATGGAGTTCTCGCCCGTTGAAAAATCCGTCCGGTAGTACCAGCCGGAATCAGCGATCACACCGCAGTTGCCCGCCTGGGCTCCGGCAGTATTGACGAAGTCGCCACCCGCTTGTGCCACTGTCCACGCGGCAGGATAGGCGCCCTGGTCGTCACAGTTGCCAATTTCGAAATCTTCAATGACCATCGCCTGGGCGCTGGCACCAAGCAACAGGCCGGCTGTGAGGCCCAGTGTTTTCAAGCTGTTGAGTAATGACATCCCCGTTTCCTTTGTTGTTCTTGCTGGTTTGTTACGGACTGGTCCGTGCACGTGACTAAAAACACTGCAATCTGCGTGCCATCCATAAAAATCAACGGGTTACGGCGAGGGGCGCGGGATTTTGTAAAGAATGCTGACACTTTTAGCGCCATGAACGCACCGCCAGTGACACAGGCGTAATGCCCGTGCTGTCAGGCATCGCCAGGGCGTGCGCCGCTTTGCGTTTTTTATGAGCGAAGATATCAATCAATATTGAAGTTAAACGACCATGCCAGTTGTAGGTTAGCTCGCTAAACTAACGCTTTTTCCATCTCGCCCGATTACAGGAGTCACCGCACCATGTCGCAGACGCTGATGCAGGAATTCACCCAGGCTATTTCCCAACTGACTGCACCCGGTGCGCCCTATGAACTCGGCGGTGACGAGGACCGGGGGCGACATTACGTTCATGCCCCCCAATTGTTGCATGAGGCGCTGATGGCGGCGCGCGACCATGGCGACCGGGAGTTTCTTGTGTACGAGGGAGAGCGCTGGCGTTTTAACCAGTTACTCGACAGTGCGCAGGCCATCGGCGCGGCGCTGCAGCAACAGGGCGTGGGGAAGGGTGATCGGGTAGCCATTGCCATGCGCAATTACCCGGAGTGGCTTTGCGCATTTATCGGGGTGGTAGCCATCGGCGCGGTGGTGGTGCCGGTCAACAGTTGGGGGCAGCCAGCTGATATTGAGTACATAGTGCGCGATTCGGGCGCGAGCGTGGTGTTTTGCGACCAACAGCGTTACGACGGGATTGCGCCGCGACTGGCGGATGTGAAACTGGTGATCGCCCGTCCGCAGGACCCGGATGACGTCAACGGTTTGCCGCGCCTGCTGCAAGGGGTCGAGCAGCAGTCGCCCGAGCCGGCGGCGGTCGCTACAGACGACCTGGCGATGATCATGTACACCTCCGGTACCAGCGGAAAGCCCAAGGGCGCGGCTTCGACGCATCGTGCCATCTGCCAGGCGATATTCAACATGGAGTGCTCTGCCATTGCTGCGGCCATGACCAACGGTGAGCTGATCGGGGCCATGCTCGGCGGCGGTTTTGAACCCACGGCCCTGCTCGCGGTTCCGTTGTTTCACGTCAGTGGCTGCCACGCCCAGTTCTTTATGAACCTGCGCGGCGGGCGGCGCATCGTCATGATGTATAAGTGGGACGTAGACAGGGCACTGGACTACATTGAGCAGGAGCGGGTGACCACCGTGGCCGCGGCGCCGGCAATGATTATCGATTTGCTGGAATCGCCGCGTTTTCCCGAAGCCGACACGAGCAGTCTGTTTTCGCTCGGAATTGGTGGTGCCGCAACGCCGCCGCGTGTCACCGCGCTGCTCAATGAACGGCTACCACAGAACTTTTCCGGCACCGGTTGGGGGATGACCGAAACCAATGCCCAGGGCGCCTCGATGACCGGCAAGGCATTTCATGAAAAGGCTGGATCGGCAGGTTTTCCTCACCCTATTGTGCAATTTCGCATTTGCGATGAGAGTGGCGTGGCACTCCCCCAGGGGTCAACGGGGGAGATCTGGGTGCGCAGCCCCAGCAATGTGCGAGAATACTGGAATCGTCCCGAGGCCAACGCGCAGGAGATTGTGGATGGCTGGTTGAAAACGGGTGATATTGGTTACCTGGACGAATCCGGTTTTCTCTACCTGGCTGATCGCGCCAAAGACATGATCATTCGCGGCGGTGAAAACATCTATCCTATCGAGATTGAAAACCAGTTGCTGGAGCACCCGGCGGTGAAGGAAGTGGCGGTCATTGGGGCTCCCCATGAGCGCCTGGGCGAGGAGGTCGTTGCTGTGGTGCACTTTCATGACGGCCAGGCCGCAGCGGAATCCGAACTGACGGCATTTGCTGCCGAGCGGCTGGCCGGGTTCAAGGTGCCGGCACGGTTTGTGGTCAGTGAGCAGCCGCTGCCGCGCAATGCAACGAACAAGATTCTCAAGCGTGACGTAAAACACGCCGTGCTGGGCTAGTTCTCGCCCGGCTCGCCGTGCGGCAGCGACCGGCGGCTTGCGACGGCGCTCTTGCCCCCCGTCAGGCGGTGCGCGGTGCCAGCGCAGGCGCGGCCGCGAGCGCTATCTTGCACACAATACCAATCAAGGGACTTGCGACCTGCGGTCTCGATCTGATGATGGCGCGTCGCCGTAGCACGTAAGCCCTGCGCGTTCTGCTGTCCCGCGCCAGCCAATGCAGGGGAGGATCTGCCGGTAAATTCAGCATTTGAATATCAAACATACTTCCTATTAATTTCATTTATGGGGTGCGCGTTACTACACTACGCGCAAATTGATTGGACGCTGGCAATCTGCATGCCACACCGGTCAGTTGCCAACCAAGCAACCGAATGTGAGGGTTAACACCATGTCTGATTATCACAATGAGATCGCCGAGATCGCCAAGCTACGCGACGCCAATGGCGCCCCCTGGGACGCAATCAGCCCCGAGTCCGCAGCGCGTATGCGTCTGCAGAACCGTTTTCAAACCGGCCTTGATATTGCCCGCTATACGGCTGCCATCATGCGCAAGGACATGGCCGACTACGATGCCGATAGCAGCCAGTACACGCAGTCTCTGGGCTGCTGGCACGGTTTTATTGGCCAACAAAAGCTGATCGCAATCAAGAAGCATTTCGGCAACACAGACAAGCGTTACCTGTATCTCTCTGGCTGGATGATTGCTGCGTTGCGCAGCGAGTTTGGCCCGCTGCCCGATCAATCCATGCACGAGAAAACCGCCGTATCGGGGCTGATTGAAGAACTCTACACCTTCCTGCGCCAGGCGGATGCCCGTGAGCTGGGCGGACTGTTTCGCGAGTTGGACGAGGCGCGCGCGGCAGGCGACCAGGTGGCAGAGAAAGCCGTACAGAATGAGATCGACAATTTCCAGACCCATATCGTGCCAATTATCGCTGACATCGATGCCGGGTTTGGCAATGCCGAAGCCACGTACCTGTTGGCCAAGCGCATGATCGAAGCGGGCGCCTGCGCTATCCAGATCGAGAACCAGGTGTCTGATGAAAAGCAGTGTGGTCACCAGGACGGTAAAGTCACAGTGCCCCACGAGGACTTCCTGGCCAAGATACGCGCCGTGCGTTATGCGTTTCTGGAACTGGGCGTTGAAGATGGCGTCATCGTGGCGCGCACCGACTCACTGGGTGCAGGGCTGACCAAGCAGATTGCTGTCACCCATACCCCTGGCGACCTCGGTGATCAGTACAACAGCTTCCTGGATTGTGAAGAGGTTGACCTGGCCGACATGAACAATGGCGATGTCGTATTGAATCGTGACGGCAAACTGCTGCGCCCCCGACGCCTGCCGTCCAACCTGTTCCAGTTCCGCAAGGGCACAGGCGAGGACCGTTGTGTACTGGATTGCATCACGTCACTGCAAAACGGTGCAGACTTGCTGTGGATCGAGACCGAGAAGCCGCACGTAGGGCAGATCGGCGCGATGGTTAACCGCATCCGTGAAGTGATTCCCAACGCCAAGCTGGTCTACAACAACAGCCCGTCCTTCAACTGGACGCTGAACTTCCGCCAGCAGGTCTTTGACGCATGGCTCGAAGAGGGCAAGGATTTGTCCGGCTATGACCGTGATGCCTTGATGAGCGCGGACTACGACGAGTCTGAACTGGCGACGGAAGCTGACAACCGCATCCGAACCTTCCAGGCAGACGCAGCGCGAGAAGCAGGCATATTCCATCACCTGATTACGCTGCCGACGTACCATACAGCGGCACTGTCTACCGACAATCTGGCCAAGGAGTACTTTGGTGAGCAGGGTATGCTGGGTTATGTCGCTGGCGTTCAGCGCAAGGAAATCCGCCAGGGCATTGCCTGCGTGAAGCACCAGAATATGGCGGGCTCCGACATCGGTGATGACCACAAAGAGTATTTTGCCGGTGATGCCGCCCTCAAGGCTGGCGGTAGCGATAACACCATGAACCAGTTTGGCTGATAGCCGTAACACAGGGCCGGCCAACGGTCCCCGAAAAAAGGGCGGAGAAATCCGCCCTTTTTTATATCTGTGATTTACGCAGTCGCAACTTTGTTAAATATTTACATTTTAGCGCTGAGCTACGGGACGCTGCTGCCATTCGTGCTAGGGTGGAAAACGTTAGCCCAAAGTGCTGATGTCCAAGGATGGTTCAGGCAGTCCCTGAAACAGAAGCGGGATCTGCCAGCAGCCTGATAAATAACAATAATGTTCAGGAGGCTTCACCGATGAAACTGCTCAGTTTGACGTCGTTAGATCACGTGTGTCCCGCCACAACAGACGCTCCACAGATTACAGCCCAGCTGAAACGCTCGCCGGTGTACCTCGCCCTGGCGGCGGTGATTGCCACAACTTCGCAGGTACCCCTGGCCCAGGCCCAGGAGCCCGCGCTCGAAGAAGTGGTGGTCACGGGCACGCGCGCGCCAGGACGCTCCGCAGAGGACCTTCCAGTTCCGGTGGATGTGCTGTCTTCCGAGCAACTGGGAGCCACTGGCCAAACTGAAGTGGGACGCATGCTGCAGAGCATTGCGCCCTCGTTCAACTTCTCAAGTTCCAGTATTTCTGACGGTACCGATGCCCTGCGCCCGGCGACGCTGCGCGGCCTGGGCCCGGACCAGACACTGGTGCTGGTAAACGGTAAGCGCCGTCACCAGGCCTCGCTCATTCACATCAACACCTCGGTGGGCCGTGGTACTGCCGGCGTGGATATGAACGCGATACCAGCGGCGGCCCTCAAGCGCATAGAAGTCTTGCGCGATGGTGCAGCGGCGCAATATGGCTCGGACGCCATCGCCGGTGTGATTAACCTGGTGCTGCAGGACGCGCCTGAGGGCGGTCGTGCTTACCTGAATTACGGCGAATACGACGAGGGCGATGGCGAGACCACCAATCTAGACCTTAACGGCGGCTTTGCCCTGGGCAGTAACGGTTTTGTCAACGCAACGCTGAACTACCGTGATCGTGGCGCTACCGATCGTGCGGGTGTCACCGGCTCCTGTGCTTACGGCGGGTGTGTCGATAGCGACGGCAATGGTATTGACGAAATTGCCGATCCGCGCGAGCTGAGCTTTGATCGCGACGTGTTTCGCATTGGCGATGCGGATTCCGAGCAGATAGCGGCTGTGGTTAATGCAGGCTATAACGTGGGTGGTGGTGAGCTTTATGGTTTTGCGACCTACTCAGAGCGTGATAATGAATCGGCAGCGTTTTACCGCAACCCTTCCTCGGGTGCTTCCTCGGCCCTGGATGATGGCGACAATGTCATTCCCGATGGTTTTCTGCCGCTGATCAATTCACAGATTGACGACTTCTCGCTCAACCTGGGTTTCCAGAAGGATTTTGACAGCGGCCTGGGTATGGATTTGTCCTACACGATTGGTGAGAACTCGATCGCGTACGAAACCAGCAACTCGATCAATTACTCTTTTGTGAATTTCCTGAATTTTGGCCAGGGGCTGAGTGACCAGGAAATCCGCGATACGATTCCGAGATCGGCCAGCGCCTACGATCTTGAGTTGGGCCTGCAAACCTTCAATGTCGACTTTAACCAGCAGTACGGTGATCTGGCATTTGCCTACGGCGGCGAGTACAGGATTGACGAGTACAGGATCGATCCCGGTGAGCCTTACGCCTACGAAGACTTCGATACGGTCAACGGCATGTCGCTTTATCCGCAGGATGCCGGTGGTGGCATTCAGGGTTTCCCGGGTATTGCGCCGCTCTCAGCAGTAGACGAAGACCGTGACGTGTTCTCGCTGTACGTAGATGGTGAATACCAGTTAACGCCTGACCTGTTGGTCAGCGCGGCATTGCGCTATGACGATTACAGCGACTTTGGCGACAGCACCAATTACAAACTCGCTGCCAACTGGGCTATAACCGACACCGTGCGATTGCGCGGCGCAATAAGCACCGGGTTCCGGGCGCCTTCCATGCAACAGCAGTTTTTTAACAACATTGGCACACAGTTTGTGCAGAATCCCGATGATCCGGACGGGCCGCAGATCCCCGTGCAAATCGGTACTTTTCGCAATGACAGCGCACTTGCCAAGGCGATTGGCATTCCGGAATTGAAAGAAGAGGAATCCAATAACTACAGCGCAGGTGTGGTCTGGACGCCGGGCAGCAATCTGAGCGTTACCCTCGATTACTATCATATCGAGATCGATGATCGCATTGTCATCAGTAACCGGCTCACCGGCGATGATGACCCCACCGGTAATCTGCAGGGCGCGCTTGATGCTGTCGGTGCCGGAGCCGCGCAGTTCTTCCTCAATGGCGCCGATACCGAAACAGAGGGTGTTGACCTGGTCGTCACCTACGGCGGAATCGAAATGCTCGGCGGTTTTCTGGATGTCACCCTGGCAGGTAATCACACCGAGACGGAAGTGGTTGAGATATTCACTACCGGCGGGCTGTCCGGTGTCGATCCCGAGGTAGTCTTTAGCAGCCAGGATATCTCCATTATTGAAGAGTGGCAGCCCGAGGACCGGGTCAATCTCACTGGCAACTTCACCCTGGACAACTTCAACGTGAACCTCGCGGTCAATCGCTTTGGCGAATACACCGTGGAAGATGGCGGCCGCCAGACCTACGGGGCCGTCTATGTCACCGACCTGAAGTTGAGCTATACGCTGGACAGCGGCCTGGGCTTCACCCTGGGTGGCAATAACATCTTCGATGAGTACCCGGATGAAAACGAAATTGGCAACAGCCGCGGCGGCACACTGGAAACATCGCCCGGCGGTGAGTTGCTGGTCGACAGCCCGGGAGTGTTTACCTATTCACGCCGCTCTGCGCCGTTTGGCTTCAATGGCGCGTTTTGGTACGCGGGGGTGTCCTACGACTTCTAACGAGCGTGTGTGGTTGGTTGTGCACAAACAAGGGGTGGCATTGCTGCCCCTTTGCCGTTGTGGCATCAGTGAACGGTTTACCCCTGTTTCATCGCTTCCACAATATGCTATTTTCGACGCTTCACTTGAGTGTCTGGAGTACCCCAATGCGCTGGGATGATATCGATCAACAAACCTGTTCCGTGGCGCGCGCCCTGTCGGTCGTCGGCGAGCGCTGGACGATGCTGATACTGCGTGACGCCTTCCTGGGTACGCGGCGCTTTGACCAGTTCCAGAAGAACCTCGGAGTGACGCGCCACAGGCTGTCAGAGCGGTTAGGCAAGCTGGTTGACAACGGTGTGTTGACCAAAGTGGCTTACCAGGAGCGCCCGCTGCGACACGAGTATCGACTGACCCGCAAGGGCCTGGGGCTGTATCCGGTGATGATGAGCCTGGCACGCTGGGGCGACGACTGGATGGACAAGGGTGCAGGGGCCCCGCTGGAGTATGTGCACCAGCCGTGTGGCCACAGAACACAAGCCACCCTGACGTGCAACGCATGCGCAGAGCCACTGCGGCCACAGGAAGTGACGCCGCGCCTGGGTCCCGTTCTTCAGGAGATCGCCGCGCGAATGGAGCGCGAAGGAGAGGGGTTTGAAGGCATTCCCGCGCTCCTGAAACGGCCCTACTAAAACCTCCTCACGGGCTGGCGCCCGCCAGCCCAAAAAGTGTGAATTAGTAACACTTTGCGTCCGACCATCTGGCGGAGGGGCGCGTTAGACTTCCGCTCATAAAAATAATTCCCAAAAAAGTTTGATTATCTTTACAACCCGCAAGGAGAAACCCCAATGAAATTCCAAAAGTCACTATTGGCTGTTGCCACGATGCTGGCCCTGCCGATCACGGCCTATGCGCAACTCGAGGAAGTGGTGGTCACCGCGACCAAACGTTCTGAAACCCTGCAGGACGTTTCCATGGCAATCACCGCGATTTCGGGTGATGCCATCACCCGGGCAGGTGCGGTGAACTTTACAGATCTGGCGACGACTGTGCCTTCGCTGTCGCTGCGCTCTGCCGGACCGGGCCGCACCAAGCTGAACATTCGCGGCGTGTCAGCAGCAACCGGCTTTGCGCCCACCGTCAGCTTTTACCTGGATGAAATGCCCATTCAGACCATCTCTTCAGGCTCTTCTACCTCTTTCCAGCAAACCGTGATCGACCCCAAGCTCTACGACCTGGAGCGCATCGAGGTGCTGCGTGGCCCACAGGGCACATTGTACGGCTCAAGCTCCATGGGCGGCACAGTGCGTCTGATTACGGCGAAACCGCTTGTTGGTGAGAACGAAGGTAGCGCTAATATCGACGTCTCTGACACCAAGGAAGGCGGTGTGAACTTCCGTGCAAACGCCATGGGTAACCTGGCCGTCGGTGACAACGGTGCATTGCGTCTTGTTGGCTCCACCACGGAAAACCAGGGATACATGGATCGTATTGACCGCGCTACTGGCGAGGCATTTGATAAAGGCGTCAATAACGAAACCTCCAACACTGTGCGCGCGACTTACCGACAGGAGTTCGACACAGCCTATATCCAGCCTTCGATTTACTACCAGAAAACCGAAATGGACGGTAAGCCCAATTACGATGGCCCCAACAGTGAGTTTCAGCAAATCCGTCGCTTTGATGCTCCCGAGCCTTACGATGATGAGTTTCTGCTGGGTAACTTGACCTATGGCCAGTCATTCAGCGGCTTCGATGTGCTGGCGAGCCTCTCCTACCTGGACCGTGAGTTCGAGAATGTTGAAGACATTACCGATGCGCACGACAACATTTTCTCTGGCGACAACGGCCTCGTGACCGAAGCGGTATTTGCCGATGAGAATGCAACCCTTGAGGACACCACCCTGGAAGTTCGCATTAATTCGAATGACAACGAGCGCCTCCACTGGGTCGTCGGTGCGTTCTATAAGGACTCGGAGGCAGATGCTGGCTACCGTATGCAGCGCGGCTTCCCGGCAGACATCAACCCGAATGGCCTTGCCAACACGCAGGACAAGCGTACCTATGAAGAACTGGCGGGCTTTGGTGAGCTGACTTTCGACATCACGCAGACGTTCTCTGTGACGGCCGGCGCGCGCTACCTTGACTATGAAATCACCCAGTTCAAGGAAGACTGGGGCTGGGCATTCACAGGTGGTGATCGCAGCACAGCCAACATCATCAACCAGAACGTCAGTGATGACGAACTGCATGGCCGTTTGACTGCCACCTGGCAGTTCCAGGAGCAAAGCCAGATGTATGGCACAGTCTCAAACAGCACGCGCCCTGGCGGCTTCAACCGCACAGTGCCGCGCAGTGAAGACCCGGCTGAATCGGTGGCATTTGCCTGTAACAATGACCTCAACAATCTTGGCGTCACAGACTCAACCGATGCCTTTGAAAGCGACGAGGTTGTGAACTACGAGTTCGGCTGGAAAGCCCAGCTCAATGACTCCCTGCGCCTGAATACCGCGTTTTACCTGATCGAATGGGAAGACATTCAGCAAAAAATCACGCTTAGCGGTGATTGCGGTGTCGACCTGACCACCAACCTGGGTGAAGCGGAATCCAAAGGTGCGGAAGTTGAACTGCTGGCACTGATCGCAGAGAACCTGACGCTGAGCATCAGCGGCAGCTACACCGATGCGGAGTTGAAAGAAGACGTACCTACAGCGGGCGTGTCAGCGGGCGATCGCCTGCCGGATGTACCCGAGTTCAGTGCGAACATTAACCTCGACTACGTGATTCCCGTGGATACAGGCGAGTTCTTCGTGGTTGCCAACTGGAACTACGTCGACGAAACGCTGGAGTTCGTTGGCCAGGCTGACGACGACGTCACCGGCTTTGGTGTAATCAGCGGCAATTCCAAACCGCAGTATGACATCATCGACCTGCGTGTCGGCTTCAGCAGCGAGGACGACTGGGAGTGGTTGCTGTACGTGGATAACCTGACGGACGAAGAAGCGATCTACAGCTATAGTGATGCGCTTGCCTTCAATATCGAGAGCTACGACAGGACAGTGCGCAATCGACCCCGCACGATAGGCACGTCGTTCACGTTTAAGTTCTAGGCCCCAGCGGGTTTGATAACCCCACAAAAAAGCCCGTCTCCTGGACGGGCTTTTTTTTTGCGTTGCGAAAGCTCTAGCGGGCGGCTTCCAGCGCCTGATCAATGTCAGCGAGAATGTCGTCAATGTGCTCAATGCCGATTGAGAGCCTGACCATTTCATCGCTGACACCGGCAGACGCCAGCTCCTGCGGATTCAGCTGTCGGTGTGTTGTGCTGGCCGGATGGCAGGCGAGTGATTTCGCATCGCCAATATTGACCAGGCGCAGGATCATTTGCAGGGCATCAATGAAGCGCATACCGGCTTCCATGCCGCCCTCGATACCGAAGCTGAGAATGCCTGCCGCTTTGCCGCCACAGAACTTTTCGCAGCTGTCTTTGTAGGGGCTGTCTTGCAGGCCAGCATAGTTGACCCACTTGACCTGGGCATGTTGCGCAAGGTGCTGTGCGGTTTGCAGTGCGTTTTCGCAGTGCCGCTCCATACGCAGGCTGAGCGTTTCCAGACCCTGCATAATCTGGAATGCGCTGTTGGGTGACAGCGCGGCACCGGTGTTGCGCAACGGTACGACGCGGCAGCGCCCAATGTAGGCAGCTTCACCCATCGCTTCGGTATAGATGACGCCGTGGTAGGAAGGGTCCGGAGTGGTCATGACGCTGAAACGATCGGCATGGGCGGCCCAGTCGAACGCTCCTGAATCAATGATGGCCCCGCCTATGGTAGTGCCATGCCCACCGATGTATTTGGTCAACGAGTGCACGGCAATATCGGCGCCGTGATCAAATACGCGGCAGAGCACGGGAGTGGCAACGGTGTTGTCGACGATCAGCGGCACGCCGGCAGCATGGGCAATATCAGCCCAGCGCCTGATGTCCACAACGTTACCGGCGGGGTTGCCAATCGATTCGCAAAACAGTGCGCGCGTGTTGCCGTCAATCAATGATGCGACTTTGTCGAAGTCGTCGGCCGCTGCAAAGCGTGTTTCTATGCCCTGGCGTGGGAAAGTATGTGCAAACAGGTTATAGGTGCCGCCGTAGAGCTGTGAGGTGCTGACGATGTTACAGCCGACCTCGGCAATGGCTTCAATGGCATAGCGAATGGCGGCCATGCCTGAGCCGACACAGAGCGCACCTACGCCGCCCTCTAGCGCCGCCAGTCGTGCCTCCAGCACGGCGTTGGTAGGGTTCATGATGCGACTGTAGATGTTGCCAGGAACAGCCAGGTTGAACAGGTCAGCGCCGTGTTGCGAATCGTTAAATGTGAAGGACGTGGTTTGGTAGATCGGTGTTGTGGCGGCATTAGTGGCCGGGTCCCCGTCGTAACCCACGTGTAAGGCGATGGTTTCTGGTTTCATGCTGGTGTCCCTTTTCTGGTGTTTGCGGATGATTCTGCATGTTGGTGAATGTCGCGATGGCCGCGCTGATCCCTTAATCGCAGGGAGTGAGCTTAGCAGAGCCAACACGTCAGGCAAGCACGGCCGCCGCCATTGCCACGAATTGACTTTGCCCAGGTGACTGTCTAGAGTCGTGGCACCGGTCAGGTGCCTTGTCCAGTGTTTGTAGAGCAGTGGCCACAGGGCTAAATGGGAAGCGTGGATCCCCCGGGATACCACCACTGCCCCCGCAACGGTAGTTAGTGTTTTTCTGTGGCCAATGTCTCTCGTGGCCATGCGCTAATAGTCCGATACCAGCCTGCTCAGGTGATATGACAGCAACGATGAAGCGGAGGGCTTCGTGTAAGGTTGCCCAGCCCACTCGGCTGCGTTCCTTTACTTCCCCGTACCGTCCTGCGCCAGTAGCTCGCCTTAATGGGGTGCGGTATTCAATGCCAGCAAGACAGTCAACGAACGCACCAGCGGTGATGACAGCGCGAGCGCGTGGTCAACGGCCCCCGGTCGCCCTGATTACGCCGAGCATGGCAGGCGTGATACGCACCAGGCACCCACGATTGCAGCCCGCGATTAACGCAACCCGAGCAAGACCAGTATGCGCCTGATTGCGCCGACCACGCTGTTGCTCGCGCTCGGTTTTTTCTTGCCGCTGATCGCATTTTTAGGGCTGATGCTCGGCCCGGTTCACATTTCACCCGCACAGTTGCTGGCGACGCTGGGCAGTCTGCTGCAGGGCGGCGAGGGCGCCCGGGATGAACTCATTATCGGTTCGATTCGTTTGCCGCGCGTTATATTGGGTGGTTTGGTGGGCGCCGCGCTGGCGGTATGCGGCACGGCGATGCAGGGCCTGTTCAGGAATCCGCTTGCGGACCCGTCCTTGATCGGGGTGTCCAGTGGCGCCTCTGCTGGCGCCAGCCTGGTGATCGTGCTCGGCGCGGGTTCACTGTTGCAAAGCACGCAGTGGGCAGGCTTGTCGCTGGTGGCACTGGGCGCATTTGTTGGCGGTTTCTTTGCGGTGTTGCTGGTGTATCGGCTGGCGACCTCCAGTAGTGGCACGTCGGTCGCCACGATGCTGCTGGCCGGTATCGCCATCAGTGCACTGGCCGGAGCGTTGAACAGCCTGTTCAGTTACGTTGCCGATGACGAGATGCTGCGCCGCATCAGCCTGTGGCAGATGGGCAGTCTGGACGCGGCTAATTGGCCACGTGTGTGGTTGGCCGCGCTGGCCTGCGCATTGTTACTGTTGATCATGCGGCGCGATGCCGCAGCGCTGAACGCTTTTCTACTGGGTGAATCCGAGGCCTGGCACCTGGGGATCAACGTGGAGGCAGTCAAGCGGCGCCTGATCCTGTTGACTGCGTTTGCCATCGGCGTTTGCGTGGCGGTGTCTGGCACCATTGCGTTTGTAGGCCTTGTGGTACCACATATCGTGCGACTGCTTATCGGCCCTGACCACCGCTATCTGGTGCCAGGTGCGGCAATCGCTGGTGCGATTCTGTTGATTGCTGCCGATGGTGTTGCGCGTTTTGTCATAGCGCCAGCAGAGCTACCCGCCGGTATTCTTACCGCGCTGTTGGGTGCACCCTTCTTCTTTGCCCTGTTGCTGCGCTCGCGCACGATGGGAGGACCCTGATCGTGGCGCTGGCTGCACAGCAACTGCAGTTGCATATTGACGAGGTCACCCTGTTGCGCGACGTCTCACTGTCGGTGCCGGCGGGAGAGGTAACAGCGATACTCGGGCCCAATGGTGCGGGTAAAACCAGCTTGCTGCGGGTGATGAGCGGTGCGCTGAAGCCGGATCGAGGCACCGTGCATATGGGTGAGCAACCGCTGGCCGAATGGGATTCCAGGGCGCGTGCAACAACCCTGGCGATGCTGCCGCAGCATTCCACCCTCAATTTTCCCTTTACGGTGGAGGAGGTCGTCATGCTTGGCCGCACGCCCCACAGGACAGGCGCATCACGTGACAGAGAGGTTGTGCGCCGCGCACTGGATAGTGTCGACTTGCTGAACCTTGCCAGGCGCTCTTACATGCATCTGTCAGGCGGCGAAAAGCAACGCGTACAGTTGGCCAGGGTGCTCACGCAGATCTGGCGCGACGATGCAGACAGTGGTGAGCGCGATGCCGGGCAATCTCGCGGTGAACGCTTTCTGTTACTCGATGAGCCAACAGCCTCTTTTGATCTTGCTCACCAGGCCATGACCAATGTGATAGTGCGGCGCCTGGCCCAGGAAGGTGTCGGTGTGCTGATGGTGCTGCACGATCTCAACCTGGCGGCGCGCTGTGCTGACCAGATCGTACTGATGGCCGACGCGACCATACAGGCCTCGGGAGACCCCGCCAGTGTGCTCACGCCCGACACCATACGCCGCGTTTTTGGTGTGGACGTTATCCTGGCCACCCATCCCGCAACCGGCGCGCCACTGGTGGTTGCATGACGTACCCCTGCGCAGGCATGACGGGCCCTGCGCATGGGCAGCGCCGCAGTGCGAGTCGCCGTGCGATGCGCGGTTTGCTGCGCTGGACGATTGGCGCGACGATCGGCGGGACTGTCAGCGCTGCATTGAGCGCAACATCCAACCGCGTGGGCTGTGGGTTGGTGGGCCTGTGGCTGATCGCGCTGGCACCGGCAAGCCTGGCCCAGATACAACTGCAGGACGCCCGCGCCGTGACGCTGACCCTGCCACAACCGGCCGCACGGATTGTTAGCCTGGCGCCTCACCTGACTGAGCTTGTCTACGCCGCCGGCGCCGGGGATCTGCTGGTCGGTACGGTGAATTACAGTGACTACCCGACGGCAGCGACGCAGGTACCGCGCGTAGGCAGCTTCGATACGGTCAACTATGAAGCGCTACTGGCGTTGCAGCCAGACCTGGTAATTGCCTGGTTAAGTGGCAACGGCGCACAAACCATCGCGCGACTCGAGCGCCTCGGACTTCGCGTTTTTGCTGAAGAAACCACGGACCTGGACGCCGTGGCAGTGTCATTGCAAAACCTCGGTACGCTGACCGGACGTGAGCGTCGCGCGCAGCGTGCCGCGCACGATTACCGGCAGCAACTGCAGTCGCTACGCGAGCGATTCAGTACAGCACAGCAGCTTGGCGTGTACTACCAGCTCTGGAACGAGCCGCTGATGACATTGAATGATCAACATATTATCTCCGATGTGCTGCGTTTATGCGGTGGCTACAATGTGTTTGGTGGCGCGATACCGCTGGTCTCGCGGATCAGCATGGAGGCGGTATTGCGCGCGGACCCGGATGTAATCCTGGCCAGTGGTATGGACGCCTCGCGACCGCCCTGGCTCGATGACTGGCGCGCGTGGCCAGCGCTCAGGGCCGTGAAGAACGAGCAGCTTTACTATGTTGCGCCGGACATTCTGCAACGCCATACCCCACGCATCATGCAGGGGGCGCAGCGTGTGTGTGAGCACCTGGCAAAAGCTCGTGCGCACTACTTCCCTGGTAGCAAGTGACGGCGTCCGACAGGCTAGAAGTCAACGCCTTTGCGCGCCTTGATGCCGGCAGTGTACGCATGTTTGACGTCCTTGATTTCCGATACGGTATCCATAATCGCCTGAAGCGCCGCGCCGCCACCGCGCCCTGTCACAACGACACTCTGTGATTGTGGCCTTGCGTTTATAGTCGCGATAATGTCGGCCTCGTCGAGGTAATCGTAGGCGATCATGTAAGTGAGTTCGTCCAGAATGACCAGGTCGAACGCGGAGTCTTGCAGCATGGGCCGGGCTTTTTCCCACGTTGCGACGGCAGCGGCGATATCTGCCGAGCGATCCTGCGTGTCCCAGGTAAAGCCGGTGCCCATCTGGTGAAACTCTACCTGCGGGCAGTGCTCGCGCAGGTAGATTTCTTCGCCGGAAAGCTGCTCGCCCTTGATGAACTGGACGACACCGACTTTCTGCCCGTAACCCAGCGCGCGCATCACCATGCCGAAAGCCGAGCTGGATTTACCCTTGCCGTTGCCAGTAAGGAGCACGGCAACACCGCGCTCAATGTCGGCTGCCTGTATCGCGGCATCAACGTTCTCTTTTTGCTTTTCCATCGCCGCCTTGTGCCTGGCGTCTTTACGGCTGTCACTCATAGATCATCCTCCGGGTCAGAACGCGTATCTCAGGCCAACGTGGCCCGCTGCTCCGCTGACATTGTAAGTGGGAACCTCTTCGTAGTCTTCGTCGGTCGCGTTTTCGATGCGACCGAACAACTCAAGCCCCTCGCTGACTGCAAAGCTGGCATTGATGTCCAGAACCTCGTAGTCGTCCAGTGCGGTGCCGTCGATGTCGACTGAGTCGCGCGACAGCCTGCCCTGCAGGCCCAGGGTCAGGCGCTCTCCCAGTGTGCGCCAGCGTAGCCCGATGTTGGAAACATGCTCCGGTCGTCTGGCACGGGGCTGCCCATCGATGTCCTGCGAGTCGGTAAAGGTATAGTTGGCGTCCAGCGCGATGCTGCTGGTGATATCCCAGCGCGTGTAGAATTCGATACCCTCAGACTGTGTTTCGCCAGATTTTTGCAGATAGACGGAGTCGGTGTCGTCGAAAAATATCTCGTCGTCGATCTGTTGGTTGAAGTACACCAATTCGGCGTAGATTGCGCTGCCATCTGTCCAGCTTAGCGCAAGATCATAGCCTGCAGTTTCCTCCTGGGTCAGCTCCGGCGGCGCGACAAATGCAAAGCCGTTGTTGCCGATCTCAAACAGGCTCGGTGCACGAAAACCCGTGCCGTAGGTGGCGCGCAATTTTACTTCCCCATCGTCCACGGGAATAAGGTAGGCACCACTGAAGCGATAGGTCGTGGTGGAGCCGAAGTCGTCGTTGTCGTCGTAGCGTACACCGGCGGTGAGAAAAATCTGGTCGGTCACTTCACCCTGGTATTCCGCGTAGTAGCCGATCTGGTCACGCTCCTCGGCGTTGCTGTCGTCCAGCGTTTCAGTGAGTAGGTCCACGCCGTAGACCAGTCGCATTGCCTCGCTATTGCTGAAGCTACCCAGGTAGCCGGTACGTTCGAGCTCGCCGGCAAGCGTGAAAGCCAGTTCATCCTGCGTGAAGTTGTCCCGGCTGATGTCATTGTTGGTGTAGAAAAGTTCGTGTGAAAACTGCGCCTGAGTGTAGTTTGCAGCGATGCGCCAGGCCCGTTGCTCGAACTCGTCATTGCAGGCGTTACTGGGTGCGAAATCGCTGACGGTGAAGCAGCCGTCATAGTCGGTGTCTGCTTTAACATCTCGCAGCACGGCAGACAGTCGCAACGCGTCGCTGACGTTCCAGCCGAAGCGGCCATGCAGGGTGGTATTCTCATAACCGTCATCGTCCATGAGGTCGGTGTCGGTGGTGCGGGCATTGAACTGATCGCTGGCGTAGTTTGCCGCAGAGAGGCTGAAGTCGACCGTGTCGTTACCGCCATTCAAATTCGCAGCGTACTGTTGTGAGTCGTAGCGACCAGTCTCTGCAGACACTGAACCATTGAGTCCGTCACCTGCTGCGACGGTGGTAATGTTCACCACGCCGCCTGCATCTGCGCCATACATGAGGCCTTGTGGTCCACGCAGTATCTCTACACGTTCCACGCCGTTACTCAGGATCTGTTCTACGCGCGGGCTCACCTGCGGGGAGGACGTGTCAGAGATATCGATGCCATCGAGATAGAAGCGTGTGCGATAGCTTTCCTCCCCGCGGATGCGCAGGGAGGTGATGCCGCCGGCACCGCCCTGGTTGTTGACGGCCACACCAGGCTGGGTACGCAGCACATCGAACAGGGAATTGAGTCCCATCTGCTCGATCTCGGGTTTAGTGATAAGTGACACTGACGTGCCGATCTGCCGCAGTGGCATGGGCACGCGCGAGGAGGTGACGACGGTCTCCTCCAGCCTGTCCTGTACGCGCACCAGGTCGTTACCCAACGCCAGGGCGCTGGTACTGCCAAGCACTGCGATAGTGCCTATTTTCAGGGGGTTTTTCATTGTGATTCCTCAATTGCCAAGCTCAGTGGGCGATTGAGGGAGGGGACAGGGGAACGCAATGCCGCAGCATTGAGCAACCGTGATTGAAGCCCTCCGCTCCATCGTTGCAACGTTCCAGGCAGGTATCGGGCTCACGACAGCGTCGTTTACCGTTGCGGGGGCAGCGGTGGGATGGATCGTCCGGGAGACGTTCTTACCACACTTCCCATTTAACCCACTCAACGCGCAATGCTGCGGCGCGTAGTGGGCACCTGGTACGCAGCGCACTGTAGTGAGATGCCGTGTCTGTGTCAAATGGCGTAGAATTCCGGTTTTTGTGTCGGGGAATCCCAGGATGGCGCTCAGTGAAGCGACAATCGAGCAGGTCCAGCGCTTGCTGGGCCGCAGGCCGCGCGGGCTTGAGGCAGTAGCCGTGACATCCAGCAATGGCTTGCCTGCGGTAATCCGCGTTGCGTCGCTGGTCGACAACAAGCCTTTTCCCACACTGTTCTGGCTGATCGATCCGGACTTGTGCCTGCGTATCGACAGGGCAGAGGCCCGCGGATTGATCGCCGATCTGCAACAACGTATCGATGATGACACGGCGCTGATCCGTGCAATGCACACGGATCATGCGGCGCACATTGCACTGCGTGACAGCTACATCGGCGCGCCTATGCGTGCGGCCATTTCATCACTGGGATTCACCGAGGTGTTTGCCGAACGCGGTATCGGCGGTATTGCCGATTTTCAGCGTATTCGCTGTTTGCACACCTGGTATGCGGCGCACCTGGTCGTGCCCAATACAGTGGGCCGGCTGCTCGACCAGCACTGGCAAAAATACCCCGACGACCGCTAAGTCTGCTTCGCCCATCTATGCTATATTCGCCCCCGTTTTTTTTGGGCGCCCGTGGCCGGTAATGCTGCAAGGTTTAGGTCAGCCGTCGCCCAATTGACGTAACAATGGAAGTTTCCATGACTGTACAAACAGATGATCTACGCATTGCGGCGACCAATGAACTGATTGCCCCGCAGGAACTGGTGGCGGATGTCCCGATTACCGATGCCGCCTCTGCCACTATACTTGCGGCGCGCTCGGGGATTCATCGCGTGCTGAAACGTGAGGATGACCGGCTGGTGGTAGTCGTGGGGCCTTGCTCCATCCATGATCCGCAATCGGCGCGCGAATACGCAGGCTTGCTCAAACCACTGGCGGATGAGTTGGCTGCCGACCTGCTGGTGATTATGCGCGTCTATTTCGAGAAGCCGCGCACAACGGTGGGCTGGAAGGGTTTGATCAATGACCCTGACCTGAACAACACCTTCGACATTAACAGGGGGTTACACCTCGCGCGGAGCCTTTTGCTTGACCTGGCACAGATGGGCATGCCCAGTGGTACAGAGTATCTGGACTTGATCAGCCCCCAGTACATCGCCGACCTCGTCGCCTGGGGCGCGATAGGAGCGCGCACAACCGAGAGCCAGACGCATCGCGAGCTGTCATCCGGTTTGTCATGCCCGGTAGGCTTCAAGAACGCGACCAACGGCGCCGTGCAGGTCGCCGTGGACGCGATACAATCGGCATCGCAACCACACCATTTTCTTTCAGTGACCAAGCAGGGGCGTTCAGCCATTTTTCAAACGGCGGGTAATGAAGATTGTCACCTCATCCTGCGTGGCGGCCAGCGCGGTAACTACGATATGTTTTCTGTTGAGGATGCTGCCGCATTACTGCGCGCCGCACAGTTGGATCCGCGCATCATGATTGACGCCAGCCATGCCAACAGCCGCAAGATTCCCGCGCGCCAGATTGACGTAGCCAGGGACATCGCCAGCCAGGTGGCGCGTGGAAGCCAGGATATTTTCGGCGTTATGCTGGAAAGCCACCTTGTTGAAGGCCGCCAGGATGTGGTTCCTGGCCAGCCACTCACCTATGGTCAAAGCATTACTGACCCGTGCATCGACTGGTCCGCGACAGCGACCTTACTGCGGGAACTGGCCGCCGCGGTGCGTGCGCGACGGTCCGGGCAAGCGCAGGCGTCGTGACTGACCCCAGCCAATGGCAGGTGCAATCGACCCGCCATTGGCGCGCGCTGGCTGGCCTATCAATCTAAACCCCCTGAGGCCATGTCGAGTCCGGCGCTGGTGTGTGTGGGCTAATAACGATAGTGTTTTGGCAGGTATCAGGCCCCTGTGGGAATGCGTCAGTAGGCAGCGTCGCATCTGCCACGGTTCCTGGCCAAACGTGAACAATCCTACTTTGTGACGAGGCAATCGCCATGCATCTCGGCTTCAGTTCCATGAATACGGTAGATGATCCGTCTCCGCTCCAGTTGGCAAAAACACTGGAAGAGGCGGGCTTTGAGTCTTTGTGGTATGGCGAGCACAGCCATATTCCCGTGTCCCGCAAAACACCCTATCCACCCGGCGGAGACCTCCCCGAGCCCTATAAAAAGATGATGGATCCTTACGTCTCCCTGATGGCTGCCGCCGCGGTAACCACCGATCTGAAACTGGGCACCGGCATCGCACTGCTGATGGAGCGTGAACTTTTTTCCCAGGCGAAAACCATTGCCACACTCGACCTGCTGTCTCAGGGTAGAGTGATCATTGGCTGTGGCGTCGGCTGGAATCAGGAAGAGTTCGAAAATGCGACCAACCTGCCCTGGCAGCGCCGCTATCTGGCGTTGAAGGAAACCGTGCTGGCACAGCGCGTGTTGTTGACGGACGCGGAACCTGAGTTCCACGGCGAACTGATTGATTTTGACCCGGTTTGGTTCGAGCCAAAAACGCAACGTTTGGGCGGGCCGCCAGTCACCTTCGGCGCAATGGGGCCATTGGGCATAAGACACGCTGCACAGTGGGCAGATGGCTGGATGCCTGTGGATGTCGCCATGCCGGATGTACAGCAGGGCGTGACGGACTTCTACCAGCAGGTGCGTGACTTTGGCCGCAACCCTGATGATGTTGAAATCACGCTGGTGGTTATGGCGCCGGTTACAGGTGACTTGCTCAAGTCCTACCGTGACATGGGCATCCACCGCTGTAATATCGGTGTGGGAATGGAAAACTGGGACAAGCCCGAGATCGTCATGCCGATGATCGAAGAGTTTGCCAGGCTGATCCCCGATTTGTAACGCGTGTTCAACGCCTGGCCCACGATAAAAAAAGGCGGCCTATGGCCGCCTTTTTCAATGGTTCAGTACTTTCAATGGTTCAATACTTTCAATGGTTCAATACTTTCAATGGTTCAATACATAGCCCGGGCTAGAAGTTGTAGCGGCCGGTTATGCCGATCGTGCGTTCGCGCAGGACGTTGGTCTGTGTATAGGAACCATCGCTGATGGCAACGTCCAGGGAATCAGGCCCCTGCTGGAAAATCACCTCGTCTTCATCGAACACGTTCTTGCCCCAGACAGAAACGTCCCAGGTGTAGTCAGCGCTGCGCCAGCCGGCGAACAGATCCAGCGTTTGATACGCCTCGAAATCCGCTGCCACGATACCCAGGCCAGCGGATGCGTCGATGTTGAGTCGGTCGTCGGTGTACTTGAACAGACCGCGGAAATACACCTCGGTCGAATCCAGTGGGATGTAGTATTCGGAGTTGACTGAGAAGGACCATTCCGGCTCTCCGCCCAGCGCCTGGCCATCGATATCACACTCTCCAATCACTTCACCTGGCGCGCGGTCATTACAGGGTTGTGTGGCCCCGTCCCACTCGCCTTTGGTATAGGACAGTGCGCTGCCGGCGCTCCAGGTTTCCGTCAGCAGTATCTGGCCTTCCAGCTCAACACCCCAGATGTTGGCGTCGCCGTTGTACACAATGCCCCCGGGAAGATCTTCAGCAGCGCCGTCATCGCTGAGCACCTGAACCCCGCGCACGAAGCCCTGGTAGCCGTCAAACGACTGATAGTACAGCGCGCCGTTCAGGGTGGCCTGGCCGTCCAGCAGACGGCTCTTGAAGCCTATCTCGAAGGCGTCACTTTCTTCTTCAGAATACATGATGTCGTCCTGGCCATTGGGCAGGAATTCGACGTTTGGCGACGGGATGATCGAGATGCCGCCGGGTCGATAACCGCGGTTGTAGGACACGTAAGTCGCGATCTCGTCGGTCCAGTCCCAGCGCAGTGTCAGGGAGCCGGTAACAGCATCTTCCTGTGAGTCCGCATTATCTACAGCGATAATAGGAAAGTTCGCGGCGAAGCCGGCTTCTACAACATCGGCAATAGGCTCAAGGCTTGGCGGCAGGTAGTTGAGCTGGTCAAAGAAAACATCGGCGCGGACGAAGCTGTCGTAGTTGGTCCAGCGCAAACCGAATTCGAGTTCCAGGTCATCTGTCAGCGTGAAGCTGTTGAAGGTGAAGATCGCGTAGTTGTTACGGTTGACGGGCAGGTTCCCTACGGTACGAAAACCCAGCTGGTTTTCGAGCCGTACCGAGTTTGCCGCGAATTCGGTGCTGGTGTTCTGGTCCTGGTAGTAGAGCCCAATCATGTAGTCCCAGAAATCGTTGTCCGGCGATGCGATACGCAACTCGTAGGAGATGCTCTCGGTATCTGTTGCGGACGTCTGGAAGGTGGGGGTAGGGATGGGTGTTTCCAGCAGGGCCATGGAATTGGCGCGGTCGTTTTCTGTTTTCGCCTCTTTCAACGAATCCTGGTAGCCGATGATGCCGGTGACACTGTGCTCCATGAACTCCCAGTCTACAATCAGGTTGGCAACATCAAATTCGAGATCAGCGGTATCGTTACTGGGCGCCAGCGCCGTTCTGTCAGATGGCTGCAGGCTTGGTCGCTGGTTGAGTGCGTCTACCCCGGTCAGGCCCTTGGGGTCGTCCTTGGATTGATCCAGGTACTGATAGATAAGTTGCGCGCTGAGTGACTCCATGATGTCCCACAGCGCGCTGAAACGCGCGGATTTCGCCTCCAGCTCCTGATCGTCAAGGCCAGTGGTGATGTTCTCGACGTCGGGCCCTGCATTGGTGTCGTACACTGCAGCGACGCGCACAGCCAGCGTGTCTTCGATCAGTGGCGCGCCGTACGCAGCCTGGGTGTTAATGCCCGCGTTGTCGCTGGCCGAGACGCTGACGTAACCACTGGGCTCGTCCAGGCTCGCACCCTGGGTGATAATGTTGATCGCACCCGCCGGCGAGGTGCGCCCCTGCAATGTACCCTGTGGCCCGCGCAGGATTTCGATCCTGGCCAGGTCGTACAGTTGGGTGAAGGCGACATCTGCCCGCACAATGGCATCGTTCCAGTAGACATCAACCGCTGCAGCATTGCCTGCCTCCGGGTCAACGCTAACGCCGCGCAGTGATATGGTGTTATTGCGAGCGTTGGGGCTTGATAGCGTCAGGCCGGCAGTTTGCGACTCGATCTCGCTGAAATCAAAGGTATTGAAGCGCTCGATATTCTCACCGCTGACGACGTTCACCGTGGCGTTGACATCCTGCACGCTCTCGGCACGTTTTTGCGCGGTGACGATCACTTCTTCAAGCACCATTTGCGCCATTGTCGGGGCTGCGAAAATGCCAAGCGCTGCCGCCAATGCGGTCTTGCGAGCGATGGCGGTCTTGCCGATAGTCTGGGGGTGCTTCAGGGAATGGTTCATAGTGTTGCTCCATTGGTATTGTTATGGCGTGCATCGATGCGGTCGATGTGTGTACTTTCAGGTTATTATGCCTTGGCTGATCCGTGAATGGGCCGGCCTTAGCCGTGAACGGTGATTTTTACCAGATTACTGAACTGTCGCAGGATGCCTATGGCTGAAAGGGCCAGATTTCACTGGATTGTCCCTTGGCTTTACCTCACCGGTGAGTTTGCGCGAGCGATGACTGCCATTGCGCGACGATACTGATTATAGTGGCAGTCACACGGGCGGGTTTCGTGCGTGGTGCACGCAGCGAACGATGGCCGCGACGGGCATGAGCCCAAGGCCCGTTGAAAACAATAAAACGCGTTCAGGAAAGTCACAACGATGCAAGATCCCAATGCCGCGAAAGATTCCGCCTACTGGCGACATAACGTCCTGTTGATGCTCAAATTGCTCGCGGTGTGGTTTGTCGTGAGCTTTGGCTGCGGCATCCTGTTCGTGGACTTTCTCAACCAGTTTCGCATCGGCGGCTATAAACTCGGCTTCTGGTTCGCCCAGCAGGGCGCTATTTACGTGTTTGTGGTGCTGGTCTTTTATTACGCTCGCCGCATGGCAGCGCTGGACCGCGACTTTGGCCAGTCCGACAACGACTCAGATCAACCTTCCTGATGCGCTGCTGTTACGTTGCGCATAGTCCTGACTAGGCCGGTGGACAGTTAGCCATGGAACTGCAAACACTGACCTACATCGTGGTGGGCCTCACTTTCGCCCTGTACCTTGGAATCGCATTCTGGGCACGCGCGGGCACCACCAGCGAGTTCTACGTAGCCGACAAGGGCATACATCCGGTACAAAACGGTATGGCCACGGCGGCGGACTGGATGTCTGCCGCGTCGTTTATTTCCATGGCCGGACTCATCGCTTTTATGGGCTACGGCGGTAGTGTCTTTCTCATGGGGTGGACCGGCGGCTACGTCATTCTGGCGCTGCTGATCGCACCGTACCTGCGCAAGTACGGCAAGTTCACGGTACCGGAGTTTATTGGTGATCGCTACTACTCGAAGACGGCGCGCGCCGTTGCTGTGCTGTGCCTGATTATCTGCTCTGTCACCTACGTGATCGGCCAGATGAAGGGCGTTGGTGTCGCGTTCTCGCGCTTTCTGGAAGTGGACTACGATATCGGCCTCTATGTGGGCATGGTGATCGTGTTTTTCTACGCGGTACTTGGCGGTATGAAGGGCATTACCTATACGCAGATCGCGCAATACTGTGTGCTGATTACGGCCTATACCATACCGGCGATCTTTATCAGTTTGCAGTTGACCGGCAACCCGCTGCCGCAGCTGGGCCTTGGCAGTACGCTGGCCGGCAGCGATACGTACCTTCTGGATCGCCTCGATGAGATAGTGACTGATCTCGGGTTCAGGGAGTACACAACGGATGTGCGCCTCTCCGGGCTCAACATGGTGGCATTTACGCTGTCGCTGATGATTGGCACGGCCGGTCTGCCGCACGTCATCATTCGTTTTTTTACCGTACCCAACGTCAAGGATGCCCGCTCTTCGGCGGGCTGGGCCCTGGTGTTCATTGCAATTCTGTATACCACGGCCCCGGCTGTGGCAGGCATGGCACGTCTGAACCTGATGACCACTATGGAACCACGGCCCGGCGAGTATCTGGCCATTGATGAGCGGCCGCAGTGGTTTCGCAACTGGGAAAAAACCGGCCTGCTGGCCTTTGAGGACAAAAACGGTGATGGGCGTATCCAGTATGCTGCTGATGCCGCGACCAATGAGCTGTCCACCGTGGACCAGGACATCATCGTGCTGGCCAATCCGGAGATTGCAGGCCTGCCCAACTGGGTGATCGCGCTGATTGCGGCAGGCGGTCTGGCCGCCGCCCTGTCAACGGCTGCGGGGCTGTTACTGGCGATTGCCTCGGCGATCTCCCATGACCTGCTCAAGGGCATGTTAATGCCAACCATCACCGAGCGACAGGAACTGCTGGCCAGCCGTATGGCCATGGCGCTGGCAATTCTCGGTGCCGGGTTCCTGGGGTTGAATCCACCGGGGTTTGCGGCGGGTACCGTGGCCCTGGCCTTTGGCCTGGCGGCTTCGTCGATTTTTCCGGCGCTCCTGCTGGGTATTTTTTCGGCCCGTGTAACGCGCGAGGGCGCGGTTGCCGGCATGTTATGCGGAATTGGCGTCACCCTGTTTTATGTCTTTCAGCACAAGGGCATTATGTTTGTGCCCGACACGGCATTTCTCGGTGAATTGCCTGCGAACTGGTTCTTGGGGATTGAACCCAACGCCTTTGGCGCTGTGGGGGCAGTGGTGAACTTTGCCGTTGCGCTGTCGGTATCGCGCATCACTGCGGCGCCGCCGGCTTCGGTGCGGGAACTGGTGCATAATATTCGCCTGCCCTGAAGGTGTCGCTGCGCTCGCGAGCGGCAGCCCGTCAAGTCAGGGAGCGGCCGGCTGGGTTTGTTGGCGCGCTTTGCGTCATGCGGCCTGCTGGCGGTATGCTGAAGCAACACGGCGTAACGGCGAGCGGCATTGCAGCCCGCGGCATTGCAGCCCGCGGTAGTGCGCAGCGCGCTGTTGTCCAACCGGCAGAAGGAGGTGAGGGTATGGCACTGGCACATGCAATCATGACCGCCCTGATCGACAACGATCTCTCCGGCTATGAACTGGCGAAGGACTTTGAAGCCTCCCTGGGGTTTTTCTGGCGTGCCTCTCATCAGCAGATTTACCAGGAGTTGCACAAGCTGGCCGACAAGCAATGGCTGAATAAGCGTGAAGTCAGCCAGAGCGGCAAGCCCAACAAGATCGTTTACGGGCTGACCAGGTCTGGTCGCGACGCGCTGGCCAGCTGGGTATTTGAAAGCAGCAAGATGCAGCCGGCCAAAGACGAGTTGTTGATCAAGTTGTATAACTTAAGCGAGGAAAACTCGCAACATTTGGCCGCTGAAGTGGCCGAGCGGCGCCAGCAGACCATGCGCATGCTATACCTCTATGAAAAGATCCGCATGCGCCACTATGCCGATACCGCGGCACTGGGCGTCCGGCACAAGGGCGTGTACCTGGCGCTACGTGCGGGTATCAGCCAGGGCGAGCAGTTCCTGGCCTGGTGCGATGAGGCCCAGGCCATGCTGTCTGCCCTGCAGGACAAGCGCGGTGCATCCTGAGGGAGACTGCGCTGTAGTGGGTGCTCATGACGTTGCAGACATCGCGCTAACCCAGCGCGCGCTGACATGCCCGGTGGCCGCAAGCCAATGCGTTGTATCCCGCACGGTGTCCTGCAGAGGGCGATAGTCAATGTTCAGTGTGTCCCGGATTTTCTGGTCGTTACACACCACCCAGCGCGTGGCAAACTCCATCGCCTCGCGCGTGATGGGCGTGTTGATAGCGTAAACGCTGTTGAGCGTGTCAATGGCGCTGCCGATCCCGCGCAACAGTGGCCCCGGGATCGGCAATTTCAGCAGGCGGCGAGCGCTCAGCCGCTCGATCAATTCGCCAAACTCCCGCCATGGGCAGTAATGACCCGCGATCACGAATCCACCGCGATGCGCGCCTTCGAGCAATCTGACCTGTGCCGCGGCAAGATCGCGCACGTCAATGATCTGCAGGCCACTGCTGGTGTGGATGTGAAAATTGTTCAGTATGAAGAGTAAGGACTGGTTGCCCTCGCTGAGCGCCGGATCCTGGGGGCCCATCACACCGGTTGGGTAGGTAATGGCAATGTTTGCGCCCTGGTCTATCAAGTTGCGGACAAAGTGATCCGCCTCGATTTTTGAACGCGCATAGGGGGAGCTGGCGGCGGCGATGGGAGTGGATTCATCAATGGCTGCCAGGGCAGGGTCGAACAGGGCCGCGGCGCTGGAGACGTAAACGATAGACGCCACCTCCTGCTGCAGTGCCTGTGTCATCACATTTCGTGTGCCGATGACATTGGTATCGTGCATCCGCTTTGCTTGTGCCGGGTCGGTGCTGACCAGCGCCGCCGTATGCACGACTGCGTCTACGCCGCGCAGGGCGTGCTTTAGAGCGCCGGCATCGGTAATGTCGGCGACGCTGTAGTCGTCGATGGGGACGCCATGCGCCGCGTACAGTGCGGTCATCTTCTGCCGGTTGCGCACGCCCAGGCGAACCTGATGGCCGGCCTTGCGCAGGGCAAGCACTGTATGCAGGCCGACAAAACCGGTGGCGCCGCTGACAAACACGTGCATGAGCTGCGCCCCTTGCGTTGGTCGCCGGTGAGCCCGGTTAGCTGGCCTGGTCGCCCCAGATGTCACGGAGTCTTTGATCGCGGCCGCAACTCCAGCGATAGTATTTGTAGCGCACCGGGTTTTTCAGGTAGTAGTCCTGGTGATACTCCTCGACAGGCCAGAACTCGGTGGCATCCAGTATCTCGGTCACGACCGCTTGCTGTGGGAACCGCGCGATGACCCTCTCTTTACTGGCCTGAGCAAGCTGTTTCTGCTGCGCGTCGATGGCAAATATTGCCGCGCGATAGCTTGGCCCCTTGTCACAGAACTGGCCGGCGGCGTCGAACGGGTCAATACTGCGCCAGTAAGCCTCCAGTAACGCCTGGTAGCTGATAACCCGTGGGTCATAGGTGATCTTCACCGCTTCGTAGTGCCCTGCATGGTTGCCGCTGTAGGTAGGGTTTTTCAAGGTACCCCCGGTAAAGCCTGACACCGCATCGAGCACGCCATCGCGATCCTGGAAGTCCGATTCGATACACCAGAAGCAGCCGCCGGCAAAAACGGCCGTGGCCGACGCTGGCTGGGCCCGGGCCGGGGAGAACGAAAACAGCAGTGCCATCAGCACCATGCACAGGGGGTAGGCTTTCACAGGGATTCCTTTTTGTGGATGACCAACGTTCGACCGCGCCCCTGCAGAGCAAGTTCCATGTCAGGAGATGCGCGTCGTTTTTCCGAAAATGCGAACAGTTGTCAGCAAGTTTGGCGGATTTTATCTGCATTTCCAATTATCTGGCGAAAAGTCCAGTTTTTCATGGCTCTACCCCTTGCGGCTGCCTAGAGTGGTAGTGGCGAAAGCGCAAATTTTTGCACATTGGGGGATATGGGGTTATGCGGATGCTATTGATCTGCCTGGTGGTGTGTCTGTCACAGACAGCCAACGCCAGAGTATATATGTGTGTCGACAAGGCCACGGGAAACACCACGTTTACCGATAAGGGCTGTGACGTGGTAGAGAAAGTCGAGGAAGTGAAGGTTGAGCCCACGAACCTGGACTCAGGCAAACGCTACGTGAAGGCGCCACAGCGCAAGGCCTGGAACAGCCAGATCGACACGCGTAAAACGGGTGTGGATTACAACGCAGAACGTCGTGCCATTTACGAAAACAGTGCGACTGCGCGAGCGGCAGAGCCTGACACCGCTGCCGTGCTGAACTGACAGACCTCATTCCCGGCGTGCACTATGTCGCGCCAGACCCAGTGTCAGCAGGCCACCTGAGATTACCAGGAGGCTGCCCAGCAGCGACCACAGGTCAGGGACCTGTGCCCAGAACACCCACCCCCAGAAGCCCGCCAGTACCACCGCGAAGTAGTTAATCGGCGCGATGATTGCCGTTGGCGCCATGCCATAGGCGCGGGTGTAGAGTTCCAGCGTCCAGTAAATGGCGATGCCAATGTAGATCATGGCAGCCCATCCGGGCAGGGAAATGTTAGCGTAGTCGCCAATGCTGAAGGGTGCGACGCAGGCCAGCGATAGCACACAATAGTAAAACAGTATGCGGTAGGTCGGTTCGGTGCTGGCCAGGAGTCGCGTCGCGACCATCGAAATCGCCAGTGTCGCCGCCGAGGCCAGGCCCGCCGCGTGCCACCAGCTAAGCCCTGACGGCGAAGGGCGCAGAATCACCGCGATACCGACAAAACCGATCCCCAGTGGCAGCCAGGCCTGTGGAGGGACTTTTTCACCCAGCCACAGCCAGAGCACGAGTGGCACCAGCAGTGGCGCGCTCTGCCGCAGCAGCATGGCATCGACCATGGGAATATTCTCGATTGAGGCATAAAACAGGTAGAAACCCAGCACCCCGGCAACGCCCCGAAACAGGTGTAGTGCCAGATGGTCCGTGGCCAGTTCGCGCAGGCCCGCGCGCCGAATGCGCGGCAGGCACAGGACGGAGCAGATCAGGTATTGCACCGTGACGATTGCCGCCGTAGATGCCTGTTCCGAGGCGTATTTGGTCGCGGCCACGGCGGTGCTTGCCAGCAGCACCATCAGTAGCGATAAACCGATAGCATGGCGTACCGCCTGCGGACTGGCTGGCATTGGCCTCTCTCCCTGAAAAGGTTGATTGTACGGCAGGGCGCGTACTTGCACAGTATCTCTTGGTACGAGCATGGCTTTGATACGGGTGCTTGGGCATAATGCCCGCAGTTATCTTGGCAGGGGCAGGGTGCCCGCGCACACATGTACCATCAATACTTTGGCTTGAATGAAGCCCCATTCTCAATCGCCGTTAACCCGCGCTACCTGTTTATGAGCGCGCGGCATCGCGACGCGCTGGCCCACTTGCTCTACGGTGTGGGCGCCGGCGGCGGTTTCATTCTCCTTACGGGCGAGGTGGGCACCGGCAAGACCACGATCAATCGCTGCCTGCTGGAGCAGCTGCCGCAGGACACCGACATTGCGATGGTGCTGAACCCGGCGCTCAATGCCATGGAACTGCTGGCGACAGTGTGCGATGAGTTGGGTATCGACTACGAGCGCAACAACCATACCCTGAAGACACTCACCGATAGTCTGCACCGTTACCTGCTGGACAACTATCAGCGCGGCCGCAAGACTGTGTTGCTGATCGATGAGGCGCAGCATCTGGATTTCGACGTGCTGGAGCAAATTCGCCTGCTCACCAACCTGGAAACCAACAGTGAAAAACTGCTGCAGATCATTCTGATAGGCCAGCCGGAACTGGCAGAAAAACTCGCACGGCCAGAATTGCGCCAGCTCAACCAGCGCATTACCGCGCGTTACAACCTGGAGCCGCTGAACTTTGAGGAGACCGGTGCCTACATCCAGCATCGCCTGCAAGTGGCCGGCATGAGTATGGGGCGCGAGATATTTCCGCCGGACGTGGTGAGAGGCGTATACCAGGCAACGCGCGGTATACCGCGCGTGATCAATGTGCTGTGCGATAGGATTCTATTGGGAGCCTATGGCCGCAACAAACTGGCCGCAGACAGGGCAATGCTGCAGACCGCAGTGGAGGAGGTGCTGGGTAGCCAGGCAGATGCGCACGCGCAGTGGGGCTTTCCCCTGGCCATTATCGGCGGCCTGGCGCTGGTGCTGCTCCTGGTGTCGGTG
The DNA here is from genome assembly GCA_024742415.1 of Gammaproteobacteria bacterium. Classification (GTDB taxonomy): domain Bacteria; phylum Pseudomonadota; class Gammaproteobacteria; order Pseudomonadales; family Halieaceae; genus Marimicrobium. The sequence continues at coordinate 58,019 of JANSYN010000011.1, read as the reverse complement.
GGCGGTTGGCTGCTGCTGTCCAGCGGCGCACCCGGGCCCGCGGCCGTTGAGACCGTGCCCACGTCTACCGGCACAAATACAATGACAAGCACCGGCACGACTGCGCTGGCGACTGAGGTAGTCGCTGAGTCAGCGCACACCGGACAGCCGGTAGCCGCACCAACCGCCGGCATTCCCGCGCCGTCGACAGCGCTGGACGCTGCGGCGCTTGCCGACGGTGGGCCTGTGCGCATGCCCGCCGCGCAGGGTGGTGCTGCAGCGGCGTCCACCTACTTACTGGGGCCTGGCGAAGCGGCGGATCGCCTGTGGTCGATTTACACCGATACGCCGCCCAATCAGCCTTGCCCGGCCGGTGTGTTTGCCGGTCTGCGCTGCGAAACGCGCAGCGCTGCCACCTGGGACGAACTGGCGTTGCTCAATCGCCCAGTGGCTTTGTCGCTGGTGACGCCGCAGCGATTTTCTGCCGCCGCAGTACTGCTCGGTATCGAAGGCGCGCGCGCCTGGGTGTGGGGCAGACAGGGTTTGCAGCAAATCGGCCTGGCACAACTGGCTCCGCTATGGGACGGCAATTTCAGCTTTCTGTGGCAGGTTCCCGATGGTTTTGAGGCGCCGTTGGCGCTCGGTCAGCAGGGCCTGGCGGTGGCCTCTGTGGCCTTGCTCTTTATGCAGTTGGACGGACAGTCGCAACCGTTGACGCGCGGTGTGTTCAATGTCCCCTTGCAACAACGGGTCAAGCTATTCCAGCGCGCGCAGGGACTGGTTGACGACGGTGTGGTAGGGGCGCAGACCTTGTTGGCCCTCAACGCAGCGCTGGGCATAGATCCTGACCCCGCACTCGTGCGGGAGCGTGTGATGGCTTCCACAAATCAAGGGGTGCTGCAGTGAAAACCGGGCAATGCGATCTATCGCCAATTTGGAGCGGCCTGTGTCACTGATACTTGATGCACTCAACCGATCGCGGCAGGAGTCCGAGCCCGTTCCAGGTATTGCCACTGAGCATGCCGGCATCGTGATGCAGCGGCCGACCCTGCGGCGTTACCTGCCCTGGGCGGCACTGGGTGTGGCGTTGCTGGTGATTGCCTGGCTGCTGGTTGCGCGCGCACCCGTGCCTGCGCCTGCCACGCAACCTGCAACACCTGGCGCGGACGCGCCCTCACAGGTACAGGACAATGCCGCTGCCGCGGTGTCTGACAATCTTGGCAGTGCGCTCATGTCAGTTACTGCAGAACTGCAGCAACGCGCCGTCGCGGCCAGTGCCGCGGGCGAGGTTGCCGGGAGGGCTGCGCAGTCCGGCGCGGTGACGCGGGCCGATCCAGGCACGTCGGTGTCCGTTGGTGAAGCGCAGCAACCCCTTGATCCACGCAGCAGTGGTACAGACCGTTCAGCGTCTGCGTCGCATGCAGCGCAGGCCGGTGTTGCAGCTGCAACGCCTGCGGCCGGCGTGTCCGCCGCCCCCCGGCAGGCGCCGGTTGACGCTCGAGGTACGAGCACCCGTGCGGCGGAGGCGTCGCCCGTCGACCCGGCGGTCGCGGCTATCTACCAGGCACAGGCGGCATCGATCGCAGAGCCAGCACCTGCGTCGGCGCAGCCCGGTGGCGGCGGCGCGGTCGAGCCGGGCGCCAACGCCCAGATACGTGAGGACCCGGTCGACATCGAACGGATGCTCATGCGTGCCAGGGAAGAACTTAAAGAGGCCCGGCTGGTCGATCACCCGGCACCCTTTCTGTCGACCCTGTCGCAGCAGACCAAGGACGACATCCCCACCATTTTGTATCAGCGCCATGACTATTCGGTGCAGGAGGGGCAGTCGAGCGTGGTTCTCAACGGCGCCAGCCTGAAAGTCGGCGGGCAAACGCGCGGCGTGGAAGTTCAGGAGATTCTGCCTGAATCGGTGATCCTGAATTTTGGCGGGATAGTGTTTCGGCTGCGCGCGCTCAACAGCTGGGTTAACCTCTAAACCCAGCCTTTCAGGCGTGTATACGTTGCAGGGTGGCAGACGCGCGCTGAAGGGCGGTGCGACAACAGTACGCGGGCACCGCTTGTGGTAGCAGTGGCAGCAGTGCCAGCAGTGCCTGAAGGAGTGCGCTTACCGCTACAGGCGCAGGTAATCGCGCATGATCGCAAACAGTTCCGGTTGTCGCAGGTAGGGTGGAACCCGCCCCTGGCCCTGTGCATTGCTAAAGAGCGGTACCGCGGCGCCGGTATGCTCTTCCATCATGAAATTTGTGGTCGCATAGTTGACCGACATATGACTGCCTTCCGGCGTTATGATGCGTGCGAGTTTGCCCGGTGTATAGGTGGGGATGGGGTAAGCCGCAAACAGGCTGTGATAGGGAATGAGCTGTGCGGCCTGTGAATGATCAGCCGTCACCAGAATCAGCGTGTCCGGCGCAGTGCGCGCAAACGCCAGCGCACTGGCAAGCGCCTCATCAAGTTGCTCCAGTTCGCCGATAGAGCCACAGGGCTTACGCTCGTGGGCTTGCTTGTCAATGGAGGCGGATTCCACCATCAGGAAAAACCCGCGGCTGTTGTCCAGCGATAAATGACGCAGCGCCGCGTCTGTCATCGTTTTTAACGACGGTACAGTGGCGAATGCCGGGTTGGGCTCACAGCGCATCGGCTGGGGCAATGTGACGTCGCCGAGATAGGGGTGCACATGATTGAGCAGGCTGGGATCGGGCGCTTCCGCCTCGCGCGCGTTTTCACCCTGCAGGCGCACCGGGAGTGTGCTCGGTGCGAACAGGCCAAGCAGTCGCGCATCAGGCTTGGCCGCTAACAGTGCCGCTTCGTCTTCGACAAGGGTGAAACCGTTACGGCGGGCCAGTTCGGCAACACTGATAGCGCCGCCTTCAATGTTTGGTGCGAAGTGCTTCTCGCCGCCGCCAAGCAGCACATGCAGCGTCGATTCTGCCAGTTGCTCCGAGATCGAGCCCTTACCGCCGTTGGCCTTGAGGTGTTGCGTGCAATCCCCCAGCGGTATATCACCATAGCTGACGTTGACCATCGATTGCGGGTTTTCACACAGGCGAAAATTGATATGCGCTGCAAACGCCGCCGCTGTGGCATCAGTGACGCTGGCGGTTGTGACCAGGCCGCTGCGCAGGCCGGCGGCGCTTGCCAGTTCGACGATGGTGGTCAGTCGCTCGTCACTGCCGGCAGTGGTCGCAATGCGACCGCGACTGGTCACCGCGCCAGTGGCGAGGCTGGTGGCAGTGTTGGCAGAGTCCGCCACGTAAACCGCCCGGCCCTCGGTGGAGTCCTCCACGGTCAGGATTTGCACCGCACTGCGCAGTGGCATGCCATCCATCACCAATTCACCGCTGGCGCCCTTGAGGTAGTTGCGCGCAATGGTGATTTGCTGTTCATCCATGCCATCGCCAATGAGCAATATGACATTGCGCGGCCGTTCCTGGGCTGGCACGGTCGCCGCTTGCGCTGTTGTGTGTGAAGGGATGTCGTCGGTGGTGCTAGTGGACATTGCCGGTCCGGCGGTGGCGCACAATAGTACTGCGGTGAGAAGTGCAAGGCTGGGACTGTTCATAAATGTTGATCCGCGGTAGTAAGCGCGTATTGATACCACATTGGGGCGACTCTTGCATGCGTGGTTGGCATGGCCGTGGCGTGCGCGGATTTGGTGCACAAGCGCGCAAGCGAAGCGTTCAGGCACTCTTGTGGTGCATGTTGGGCGCGCAGGTCAGGTGCGCTGCACTTTTTTATTGCGGCGGCAGCCAAAGTAGTTAACCTTTGCCAAACGCTGTGGCACGATGCCGTTTTTCCCGTTTCGCCCGAGGGGAGAAATCGCCCAGCAAATTGGCGGCTTATTCTAATTCTAAAGCGTCGGGCAGTAACTCTTGAGGAACCCCCATGAAATTGATGACTGCAATTATCAAGCCCCACAAGCTTGATGATGTTCGCGAAGCGTTGCACCAAATTGGTATTTCGGGCATGACAGTGGAGGAAGTGAAAGGCTACGGCCGCCAGAAGGGCCATACCGAGCTCTACCGTGGTGCAGAATATGTCGTGGAATTCCAGCCCAAGGTGAAGATCACCATCGGCATTGCCGATGAGCAGGTAGACCCTGCCATTGACGCGATCTGCAAAGCGGCGGCGACTGGAAAAATCGGCGACGGCAAAATTTTCGTCGCTCCGCTGGAGCAAAGCGTGCGCATCCGCACGGGTGAAACTGGCCAGGAGGCGCTCTAATGATGACGCTAATTCGCAATCGCAATGCAGTCGCACATGCATCTGCCGGTAAAACAAGGGGTAACTCTAACGCGCCACTGCCCGCGCTGACTGGCCGTGGAAGTGGTGTCGCCACTACGCTGCTGGCCGTGTTTACCCTGTTCGCTTCAGGCTCGGCGTTTGCCGATGACCTTAACGGCGCAGATACCGCCTGGATATTGACCGCCACTGCCCTGGTGCTGTTTATGACAATCCCCGGGCTGTCGCTGTTCTATGCTGGCCTGGTTCGGGTAAAGAATGTGTTGTCGGTGTTGATGCAGTGTTTCGCGATCACCTGCCTGATGTCGCTGCTCTGGTTCGCCGTGGGCTATACCATCGCCTTTGGCAGCGACGGGGTAGAGCAGGGTAGGTTTATCGGCGACTTTGGCAACGTCTTTTTTGCCGCGATTACCATGGACTCCATGAACGGCGGCATCCCCGCCAGCCTGTTCGCGATCTTCCAGATGACCTTCGCCATTATCACACCGGCCCTGATTGTCGGCGGGTTCGCCGAGCGCATGCGCTTCTCGGCAATGCTGTTGTTCAGCTCGATATGGTTGATTTTTGTTTACGCACCGATCTGCCACTGGGTGTGGGGCGGCGGCTGGCTCGGTGAAATGGGCTTGCAGGATTTTGCCGGTGGTACCGTTGTGCACATCACTGCGGGTGTTGCAGCAGTCGTCGCCGCTCTGGTGATGGGGCCGCGTCGTGGCTTTGGTTCACATCCTATGCCGCCGCATAACCTGACGATGACCGTCACCGGCGCAGGCATGTTGTGGGTCGGCTGGTTCGGCTTTAATGCCGGTTCTGCCGTGGCCGCCGACAACAGCGCGGCAATGGCGATGCTGGTCACGCACCTTTCCGCGGCCTGTGGTTCGCTGGCGTGGATGGCCATGGAATGGATACGCCACGGCAAGCCCTCGGTACTGGGTATTGTCACCGGAATGGTGGCAGGCCTGGGCACGATCACGCCTGCCTCGGGCTCCGTTGGCCCTGCCGGCGCGGTCATAATCGGTTTGACGGCCGGCGTGGTATGTTATTTCGCCACCAACTACATCAAGCAGAAGCTCAAGATTGACGATAGCCTGGATGTTTTCCCGGTACACGGCGTTGGGGGGATTCTGGGCACGTTGATGGCGGGTATTTTTTGCTCCACACAGCTGGGCATATTCAGCGGTAATGGTTTCACAGGGGAAGCAACCTCTATCGGCGGGCAACTCGCCATTCAGGGCACCGGTGTGATCTCTACTTTTGTCTACACTGCGGTGGCCACGTGGGTCATCCTGAAAATTGTAGACATGCTGGTAGGGCTGCGCGTTGATGACGAAGAGGAAACACAGGGCCTGGATCTTGTGCTGCACGACGAGCGCGGCTACGACTTGTAATACAGCCGCGCGCGACCAGCCAGCGGGTTAATCGAAGGGTCACTGTGCATCAGTGGCCCTTTTTTTTGCCGGGCGGGTGTACTGTTGGCGTGTGCTGATGATTTTCCCGGCGACGGTTGTGCTGTGTGTACCCGCGCGCTGGCCAGCGCCAGTGACTGAGGTAGGCTAGGCTTATCACATCAGGTTGTGGGAGACGAACGGTGGACTGGCAACATCATCATGCAACGATCAACGGCATCCAGGTGCACTACGTCGAGCAGGGCCGGGGCATGCCCATTGTGCTGTGCCATGGTTTTCCGCACTTGTGGTTTAGCTGGCACCGCCAGATTACCGCTCTGGCTGCCGCGGGCTATCGTGTCATAGCGCCGGACATGCGCGGCATGGGCCAGACACAGGCCCCGACGGATCCCGGGGCATATGACGTGGATCACATCACGGCAGACCTGTTGGGTCTGCTTGACCATACAGGCATTGAGCGTGCGGTGTTCGCCGGCCTGGATTTCGGTGCGTTTGCCAGTTACGACTTTGCCCTGCGCCATCCTGAGCGGGTCATTGCGATCATTGGCCTGGAAAACCCGGCCGCGCCCCACAATCCCGGTGAGTCGCCACTGACCGAATACCGCCGCATGGGCGAGCAGCATTTTTTGCACATTGAGTACTTCCGCGAACCGCCCCGTGCCGATCAGGAATTGGCCGCACAGCCGCGTCGTTTCCTGCATAAAGTTTTTCACACACTCAGTGGCTCAGGGAATTACTTCGACTGCTTCAAGCATCCTCCGGGCACCGGCTATATTGAGGCTATGGCGGAGCCGCCACCGCTGCCATGGCCCTGGCTGTCGGAACTTGAACTTGAGTTTTTCGTTTCTGAGTACAGCCGCAGCGGTTTTACCGGGGGATTGAACTGGTACCGCTCCATGGACTTGAAATGGCAACAGCGCCGGCCCTTTGAGGGTGTAACCAGTGCTGTGCCGGCCTATTTTCTGGGCAGTGAAAACGATGTCGACCTTGAGGGATTTCACGGCGATGACCCGATCAGCCTGATGCGAGCCATTTTCCCGGAGCTGCGCCAGGTGCGCATGATCAAGGGTGCCGGCCACATGGTGCAACTGGAAGCCTCGGAGCAGGTGAACGCGATACTTGTTGAGTTCCTGCGCGATATCGAACAGGGCCTTTAGCGCAGCGCAAACGCCCTAGAACTGTGGATGGAACCAGATCGGTGAGGTCCACGCGCGTTCCTGAATCGCCCAGGGAATATCTGCATCCGAGCAACTGGCAGGGCGTTGGGAGGGTTCAATGGCCAGGCAATCGTGGGCACTCCAGCGGCAACTGGGGTTCTCCAGAACGCGCAGGTAGTACACCGCGGCGGTCGCCGGGTCAAAGTCGGGGTCGCGCCAGGTGGTGCACAGTTGCCTGAAGCCCGGTCCTGAGGTGGCACAGGTGGCAGGATCTACGCTGGCACCGTTGTTGGGGTCGCCGGCAACATCATAAACTGCCTGGTGTGTCTGCCCGTGTGCGTCGATCCAGCCCTTGACGATCTGCAAGCGCTGCAGCAAGTTACTACCGTTGCGCGCATCTGCAGCGGCGCTGGCCAAAAACACCGGGCTGGTTGTCCAGTTGGCCGGTGGTACGTTCAGGTCCCTGCCCATGGGTACGCCTTTTTCATACGCCGTGGCGAGATAGTCTGACTGGGAGCAGATGTCCTCGGGCAATTGCCAGCCGGCGAAGAAGCGCGGGGTAATGCGCGGCCCGCTGGTGCCAAAGGTCTCGCGATTGCGCATGGCATCAAACAGCGCGGCGCGGCTGTTCTCATGCGCGTACACGCCCGCGATGCCGCCGGGGTTGTAGCGCACCGGTGAGCCCTTGGCGACCTTGCCCGGCACATCTATTTCTCCCAGCAGGCGGTTCTCTCGCGTGCGGTCATAGCCATGGGAGCCTGTGGGTGTGCTTTCCAGGCCGGCAGCCGGCGTGCCATTGTGGGTGTCTGTGGCAGCAACGATGCCGAGTTTGAAGGGATTGATGCCCAGCTTGTCGTGTTCGGCAAGTCCGGCGGTCAGCGCGTAGCGAACATAGCTGTAGCGCGAAACACAGCCCGAAAGCAGCATGCCCTGGCTCCCCTGGGATTCGCCGCAGTCCTGGATTGCCTCGCGCGGTGGGCGCAGCTTCTCAAAATCACAGTGCTCATCCGGCGCGCCGATGACGCTGGCAATGCCGTTGCGACATTCCGAGTCGCCCTTGACCTGGTTGATCTCGGCGAGCGGTTCCAGCCTTGCGCGCAGTGTTGCCAGGCGCTGTTGTTCGGCAAGCGGCAGATCGAGGTTGCTGTAGGGAAACCACATCCTGCCCGAGCTCCAGTTGCTGTTGTGGGGTATCGCCAACACATCACAAGTGGGATTCCCTTCGATACAGGTTGCATCGAGCCACTCCCATAACTGCTGCGGTGTAGGCGCCTCCTTGGCACTGAGCAGGTTCTGCGGCACCGTGTCGTTTTTGAAGATCACATTGCGATGCAGGTTGCTGGAGTCTTCGGCCAGCGTGTATTCATAGGCGTGGAAGGTCGTGAACTCGCAGGCCGCGGAGGCGTCCTGCCACTGTTGCGTGCTGCGCTGGCTGTCTTTCCAGACGTTTGCAGCGCGCAGGCGACAGCGCGAACCGTCCTCGCCGCAAATGCGCATGGATCGTTGTGTGCCGAAAATGGCGAAGCTGACCAGGCGCATGATGGGTTGCAGTCGCTCCTCGACGGGAAGCCTGACATCGCCGCGATACAGCTTGCACACCAGGGCATCATAGGCATGGACACGTGGGTCATAGCACAGTTGCGCCTCGCCCAGCGATTCGGCATGATCGGTCACGGCCATAAAGTCCAGCGGCGAGCTGATGCGCACCGTGGGCGCCTCGAAATCTGGTGGATCGCCACGCAGCGCGATGGCCAGTGGTTCACCCCTGGCAAACGCATAGGCCTGGTCGGCCGTAACCGTAGAACCGAAAGAGGTGGCGTCATAGCTTGCAGCCGTGTGCACATGCAAGGCGCCGAACCAGGCGCGTTTGTGCGGGTGTTGTTCTGCGCAGGAGTCGGCTGCCTCGCGATCGGGGAACAGCGATGCGACCTCTACGGTGCGCCAGTCAAAAGGCTCGAGTGTTTCGCTGCTGACGCGGGCAAATTCATAGCGCAGCCAAAAACCGGCTGCTGCAAGTAACAGCAGAATTGCCAGTAGCGACCAGGCGATCATTTTCGCCAGGCTTAGCAGTCGTTTCATTGCGAACTTCCCGTGAATAACCTGATGGCTGAAATCTACACTTATCGGCGCACCCCCTACCACCCGTGGCCATAACGAGCACCCCGGGCGTGGCAATTGTATCAGCATCTTAGCGCAGCAGCGTGGCGCGCCGGTAGGCAAACCGGGCAATACGCCAGTGTCTGCCCGCAGCGTTGCTTTTTGCGTCGATTTCTCTATGTTGGTACGCACTGTACGCAGACCGGGAAACGCGTAATGAGCAATAACAGTTCAGCTTCCAACAGGGCCGTGTTACTGGTCTTCCTGGCGCTGGCGTTGTACGCCTGCTATGCGCTGATCAAGCCGTTCCTTGAGCCCATCGTACTGGCGATCCTGATTGGCATGCTGGCGCACCCCCTGCATCATCGCGTTATTCGTTTGCTGCGCGGACGCGAGTCGGCCGCGGCGCTGTTTTCCTGCCTGGCGTTATCCCTGCTCATCCTCCTGCCCAGCATGGCACTGATGGCGGCGGTGCTGGAGCAGGGTATAGCCTATTCCGTAAAAGCCCGGGAATGGGCGACGCCCGAAAACCTGCAGGCATTCATGACGCAACCGGCGGTGGTCAAGGTGCATGCGCTGCTGGTGCAGTTGCTGCCTGAAGGTGCCATGGAGCTGGAGAACATACGGACCAAGGCGCTGTCGCTGGCCAGCTCGCTGGGCGGCAAGTTTGCCGAGGTCTCGACAGCGCTGCTGGGCAGCGTCACGGGCTTTTTCCTGAATTTCGTTCTGCTGTTGTTTGTCCTGTTTTTCGTCCTGCGCGATCACGATCGCCTGCTGGAGTTTTTACGCCACGCGTTGCCGTTGTCGCGCTCGCAGGAAGATGTGCTCATTCGCGAGGTACGCCAGGTCAGCAAGTCGGCCTTGCTGGGGTCTCTGCTCACAGCCATTACACAGGGGTTTGTTGGCGGCTTTGCGCTGTGGTTGGCCGGGTTTCCTGCATTGTTCTGGGGCACGGTCATGGCCTTTACCTCATTGATCCCGTTTGTGGGCACGGCATTGGTGTGGGTGCCCGCCGCACTTTACCTGCTGGTGGTGGGCGAGCTTGGCTGGGCGCTCTTTATGGCGACCTGGGGCGCTGTGGTTGTCGGCTCCATCGATAATTTCCTGCGCCCGCTGTTCATGCAAGGTGCCAGCATGAGTACGGTAGTGGTGTTCTTCTCGCTCATTGGCGGCCTGCAGGTTTTTGGTCTTATGGGCCTGGTGTATGGGCCGCTGGTTTTCGCTATCGCGCTGGTCCTGTTTCGGATGTATGAAGATGAATTCTCCAGCTTCCTTGATTCACAGGATCAGCGTTAGCGGCTTTGGCTGGCCAGCATGGCCTGGAGCCGCGCCGCGCTGCTTTGGCAGGTTGCGATGACGCGCTCGCGCATGCAAGTCCGTTAATGCCTTTCACTGCGTTGCGTAGCGTTGCCTGAGCAGGGGTTTGTCGACCTTGCCCGCGGCGTTAAGTGGTAACGCAGAGGCCTGGAACCAGTGACGCGGTGTTTTGTAGGCACCCAACCGCGCGCGACAGTGCTTCTCAAGGGAGGCGTTATCGGTGGCCGCCTGTGCGACGATAACCGCCGCCACCGTTTCACCCCAGCGAGCATCCGGCAGGCCGATAACGGCACAGTCGCGCACGGCAGGGTGAGTGCGTAAAACTTCTTCTACTTCCCGTGATGCGACGTTTTCGCCACCGCTGATAATCATGTCCTTTTTGCGGTCAACGATGTAGAGATAGCCGGCGCTGTCAAAGCGACCAATGTCGCCCGTGTGCAGCCAGCCATCGCGCAGCGCCTGTGCACTGGCCGCTTCATCACCCCAGTAGCCACTGAACTGTTGCGCAGCTTGCACCGTGATTTCACCGGCAACGCCTGGCGGGCAGTCCGCGCCGTTGTCATCCACAAGACGCACCCGGGCAGTGGGCAGGACGTGTCCTACCGATTGCAGTAGTGCGCTTTTCTGCAGTGCGAGTTGGTGATCCTGCGCGGTCAGGAATGCCACGCTGCCGCAAAGTTCGGTCATGCCGTAGCTCTGGCAAAGGCCGACGTCGGTAGTGCTCAGCAGCCGCTGCAACAGCGACACCGGCATGGCCGATGCGCCGTAGCCGATGCTGCGCACACTCGACAGTACCGCCGGGCTGAAATCGGGGTGGTCAAGCAGCATGGCAAGCATGGTAGGGGCCAGCGACATGCTGGTCACGCCCAGTCGATGGCAGGCATGGATAGTCTCGGCGGCATCGAAGCCGCGCGGCAGTACTACGCAGGCGCCATAGCGATGCTGCAAGAGCACATTGTGAGCGGCGACGTGAAACAGGGGGAACGGATAATAAAAGCGATCACCCGGTGCAACTGGACGCGCGTGGGCTGCCGAGCGCAGCCCTGCCATAAACCCCCGATGGCTGAGCATCGCGCCTTTGGGCTTGCCTGTTGAACCGGAGGTAAACAGTATCCAGGCAATGTCCTCGGGGTCTACGGGTGCCGGCGTGCGCTGCTGTGCTGCCTGCAGCCAGTCGTGGTAGTGGCTGTCCAGGGGAATCATGCGCACGGCTGCTGCGGGGCAATCAGCATCGCGCAGACGTTGCAGCAGGGCCGCATCGCCAAAGAGCCACTGGCAGTCTGTGCGCTGCAGCTGGTCGGCCCATTCGGCCGGCGCCAGTCGCGCATTCAGTGGTACCAGAACACGACCCGCTGCGGGCACGGCATACATCAGTTCGATAAACTCGGGGCAGTTCCACGACAGCAGGCCAATGCGGTCGCCGGCGGTACCGATGCCTGCCAATGCGTGTGACAACTGGCTAACGCGCCGGTACAGTTGGGCAAAGCTGATGGGGGTGTCCTGCCACCACAGCGCCGGCGCATCTGGCCGCAGGCCTGCCTGCAGTGCGAGGATGTGATGCAGCAGGGAACAGTCGGTGTCTTCGGGGCGCATGCGGTTGCGTATCCTGGTCAGGGTGCCAAGGCCGGTGACTGCTTAGTCTTCGACCACAACGCGCGCGGGTCGCGCTGGCAGGCGAGTGAGGAGCTCATAGCCCACGGTGCCGGCGTAGCGGGCCACCTCATCGACCGGAAGCCCATCGCCCCATAGCACCACGGGAGTGCCCAGCGCCACGTTGGCGATATCGGTAACGTCGATCATGAGCATGTCCATGGAGACCCTGCCAGCCAGGGCTGCGCGCTGGCCGTTAACCAGCACGGGGGTGCCATTCACTGCCTGGCGCGGATAGCCGTCGCCATAGCCGATGGCAACGCAGGCGATCGTAGTGGGGCGCTGCGCCACGAAGGTGCCGCCATAGCCCACGGCCTCACCCGCTTCGATGTTGCGCAGGGCAATAATCCGGGAGGTTAACGTCATGACGGGCTTGAGGGCCGCGGTATTGCTGTGTGCAGCGTCCAGTGGTGAGTTGCCGTAGAGCATGTAGCCGGGCCGCACCCAGTCGTAGTGACTGGCCGGCCACTGCAGCAGACCACCGGAATTGGCGGCACTGCGTGCTACCGCTGCGCTTGCCAGCGGCAGCTCAGCAAACTGTTTCAGCTGCTGCAGCGTTGCATCGCTGTGCAGGTTGTCAGCGCTCGATAGATGGGTAAACACCACCACGGGTGCGACACTGTGGTCGATCACCTGTGGGCAGTCGTAGATGCGTTGCAGGAAAGCAGTGACCTGGGCAGGTGCTATGCCAAGCCTGTTCATGCCGGTGTTGACCTTGAGCCAGACCTGTAACGGTGCCGACAGCTGCGCCTGCTCAAGCCAGGCCAGCTGCTGCTCATTGGTGATGGCTGGCCACAACTGCTCGCGCGCGGCGTTGTCCAGCTCTTGTGCCTCGAATACGCCTTCCATCAGAAGGATTGGCCGCGTGATACCTGCCGCTCGCAGCTGCAGCGCCTCTTCAAGACAGGCAACACCAAATGCATCGACCTGCTCTGCGATGGCCACAGCCACCTTAGCGGCGCCATGTCCATAGGCGTTGGCCTTGACTACGGCGAGCAGACGCGCCGTGCCTGCCAGGGTGCGCGCGTGGGCGGTATTGTGTCGCAGCGCCTGCAGGTTGATAGTTGCCTGGGTAGGTCGAGTCACTGTCAGTAATCGCTACAGGTCAAACTTGTGCTGGCTGAACAGTGTTTGCGCGGCGAGCCAGACATCGCCGATCTCGCCGTTGCCGATCGTTCTGCCATCTATCTTGAGGACCGGTGCGATGTCTTTGCTGGAACTGCTCAGCCAGACTTCATCAGCATCGTACAGCTCAGCCAGCGTGATGATGCGTTCCTGCACAGGGATAGCGCTGTGGGTGCGCAAGATTTCCATCAGCAGCTGACGGGTGACTCCGGGCAGGATCTGGTGGTCGAGCGGCGGTGTGGCCACCACGCCGGCCTTGACGATATAGACATTGCATGCGGCCGCTTCGGTGAGTTCCTGCGCGGCATTGTACAGAATGGTCTCGCCATCTCCGCGCGCTACGCCATGCTGCATATGCATGACATTACCCAGCAAAGCGGTTGTCTTGATATTGCAGCGCTTCCACCGCAGGTCTTCGGCGGTAGCAGCAGTGTAGGTTTTGGCCAGTGATTTGTCGGCCGGCGGCGAAGGCCCGATAGCATAGGCGAAGGCAAAAACAGTAGGTGCAATGCCCTCGGGGTAGGCGTGCTGGCGGCGGGTGTCGGCGCCGCGGCTGATGTGCATGTAGATACCCAGGTTGCCGCCACCGTTGCGGGCAATGAGCTGCTCGATGATGATCCGCCACTGCTCCAGATCCAGTGTATAGCGCAACTCGATGGCGTCCAGTCCGCCCTGCATTCGCTGCATGTGTTGGCGAAACCCCACCATTGCGCCGTCGTAGGAAGGGATCACTTCATAGACGCCGTCGCCAAAGAGGAAACCGCGATCCATCGGGGAGATCCGCGCTTCGTGCATGGGTAGGTAGCTGCCGTTGAGGTACACCGTATTCATGGCAGCGATTGTAACGGAAAATGGGAGGGTGAGTTTAATCTTCCAGCGAATTTACCAGCACGCGCAGGGCGCGAATGACGTCCAGCCCGACGCGAGCCTCAATGCCATCTTCGGTGAGTGTGCTTTGGCCGGTCACGCCATCCACGCTGCCACGGATTAACAGATAATTGAGTATTTCTACCGGTGTGATGCCGGCCAGCAGGTCACTGCGCGCCCAGTGCCCGAGCAGCGCAAGCAGCCCGTAGGCGCCCCAGTTGGAAACATCGGCGACCAGCAACTCATCACAGGGCGTAATGGAAGGGTTGATGTCCAGCCCTGCCAGCGTGGCGCTGATGTTACCCATGCCGCATTCGTTGCCGCCGTCGCCTATTGCGATCGTCGGGCAGCTCGCCTGCGTCATGATCGGATCAAAGTAGTAGCAGCGTTCGCTGATGTCCACGCCGCGCATATTGTAGTAGCGGCCATCGGCGGCAAGCCCGGGCCGTTCTATGGCAATAACCGCTTGCGGTGCGTGTTCGGCGAGCATGCGTGTGGCCTCCTGCAGGGCGTGCGTGTAGGTGCGCGCGGTGAGTGTCAGTACATTGAAGTCGTCACACAGGGCATCTGACAGCGGTGGCCCACAGGCCAGTAGCGGTTGCGCGCCCAGTGACCGTAGCGCGTTGTAGAGGATGATCGCGCCCACCGGCCCGTCTGTTTCGAACGTGCCGGTAACGGGAAAGCCGGTACCGATAATGACGCAGCCATCCAGGCCACGCAGCATGCGAGCGGCGCGCACGAAATAGCCAGGTTGCAGGGCGGTGCGCGCAAGCTGCATATTGCGCGGATTGCGTTCCACCAGCAGTTGCTCAATCGCTTCGCTGAGCTGTTGCTCATTCATGCGGGTATCTCCTGCAGTAGGCGCTGGTAAGTGAAGCGTTGTGCCAGTTGCAGCGCCCGGCGCGCGGTAGCCGGCGTGATGGGTGCAAAGTGAACAACGCAGCCCGCAGTGAGCTGGGCCATGCGCGCGGTATCCAGACCCAGCGCCGCACCGATCTTGGGGTAGCCGCCGATGGTCTGGCGATCTGCCAGCAGCACAATGGGCTGTCCGTCGGGTGGAATCTGAATGGCTCCTGCACAGATACCCTCAGAAGGTATGGCCGTGATATCGCAGGCGACGGGCGGCCCGATGAGTCGATAGCCCATGCGATCACTGTGGGGGCTGACCTCGAAGGGCGCACCAAAAAAGCGGCGCTGCTCGATGCGGCTGAAGTGTTTTTGCTGGTACCCGGGTACAACCCGCACGGTTAGCTGGCGCTGGTAGCGGGGACGCTCCGCGACGCTCAGCTGCAGGCGCCGGCGGCGCGTGATGGCAGGGCAGGGCAGAGCATCGCCTGCTGCCAGTGCTGCGCCAGTCAGTCCTCCCAGGCCCTCACGAACGACCGTGGCGGTACTGCCAAACACCGGCGTAACGGCAAAACCATCGGCAACGCCCAGATAGGCGCGCGCACCACTGACGGCATAGTCGACATGAATGCTGTCGCCGGCGCAAACCCTGTGTACGGTCCAGCCATCGCAGGCGGCATCATTGATGCTCAGTGGCATCGCTGCGCCGGTCAGGCAGATAAAGGTGTCAACCTGTGCCTGCAGCTGCAGGCCGCCGGCTGTAATTTCGATGGCGGTGCTGTGCGCGGGGTTTTGCAGCAGGCGGTTGCAGTACAGGTACGCCTCGTGGTCCAGTGCGCCCGCCGTTGCCAGGCCAAGTCGGTGTACGCCGCGTCGCCCGCCATCCTGCAGCAGGCTGAGCACGCCCGGCCGAACAACCCGCAGGCTCATTCCAGCTCACCCCCCATGCGCAGAAACTCGGTGCGGGTAATGGGCTCAAAGCGGACATTATCGCCTACCGCAACTGGCATGTGAGGTTTGCTGTGTGGATTGAACAGGGTTGTCGGGCAGCGCCCGAGCAGATTCCAGCCGCCCGGTGAAACGGCGGGATAGACTGCCGTTTGTCGCTCTGCAATTGCCACGCTGCCGCGCGGTACCTGCAGCCGCGGTGTGGCCAGTCGCGGGCAGGCAATGCGTTCATCGACGTCACCCAGGTAGGCAAATCCTGGCGCAAAACCGATGGCGTAAACACGGTACTTGCGGGAACTGTGCAGTGCGATGACCTCGTCGACGCCCAGGCCGGCGTTGTCTGCCAGACGCTCGATGTCCTGCCCCGCCTCCGCAGCATAGTACACGGGCAGCGTCACGGTCTTGCCGGCGTGCTCCTGGGCCACTGCGGCATTGCGGGCAAGCTGTCGCAACTGCCGCGCCATCGCGGTATGCGATGACTGCAGTGGATCGTAGATCACCAGCAGTGAGGTATAGGACGGCACCAGGTCAACAAGTGCACCACCGAGCTCGCGTTCGATGCTATCGGCCAGTGCGCCGATAAAGGCGACGGCACCGCCCTGTGGCGCCTGTGCATAGAGCATGATGGCGTCGGCGCCAACACATAGCAGGCGAACGTCCATCTACCGCGCCTGCATCAGTGATCGGATCTGTGCTGCGCAGCGCGCGGCCTCGGCATGATCACCATGTATGCACAGCGTGTCGGCCTGCAGGTGCAGCAGGCTGCCGTCGGTGCAGGTCACCTGTTGAGAGTCCAGTAATTGCCGCGCCTGCCGCAGCGCCTCGTTGGCGTTCAGTACGGCACCGGCCTCGCTTCTGGGCAGCAAAGCGCCCGAGGACAAGTAGCGCCGATCGGCAAACACCTCAAACTGCACGGCAATGCCCACGCGGTCGGCCAGCGCAAGGTGATCGCGCCAGCGCGGGGTGCTTTGCAGTATCAGCGGCAACGGCGTGGGAAACGCAGCGATGGCCCGCATGATCACATTCAGCAGCACCTCACTGGCCATCATGTCGTTGTAGAGCGCCCCGTGGGGCTTTACGTGTTGCAGCGCTGTCCCGGCGCAGCGGGCCATACCGTCCAGAGCACTGATCTGGTAATGCAGGGTGGCAATCATAGTGTCTTCATCCAGCGTCATGCTGCGCCTGCCGAAGCCTTCCCGGTCCGGATACGAGGGGTGCGCGCCGATCGCCACACCGTACTGCATTGCAAGGCGTAGCGTATTGCTGATGGTGAGCGGGTCACCGCCGTGAAACCCACAGGCGATATTGGCCTGGTCCAGGTACGGCATTACCGCGGCATCGTCGCCAACGCGACGCTCGCCATGACTCTCGCCCAGGTCACAGTTCAACAGCATGCGTCGCTCCGGCCTGCGTCAACGGGGGCAGTGTCAATGTGCATGTTCGGTCACCATCAAGTCGCCGTGGGCGCAAGGGCACACGGGCGGGGGCGGCAACGGTCGCGGGTGTTGGCATCAGCGCACCGCCAGGCTGGCGTTGGTAATGTCTGTGACCAGCATACAGCCGGGGCGGTGGGTAATAGCCAGTGGCAGGCGAGCTGCCTCCAGTGCCAGCTGGGGGGTAACCCCACAGGCCCAGAACAGCGGCACTTCACAGGGGTTGATGGTTACGGCATCGCCGAAATCCGGCTCCTGCAGGTCGTGGATGCCGATCTCGTGCGCATCCCCCACATGAATGGGCGCGCCGTGCACCTGTGGAAAGCGCGAGCAGATTGCCACCACGCGCTCCACCTGGTCGATGGGGAAGGGGCGCATGCTGACCACCAACTTCCCGGCAAATGGCCCTGCCGGCGAGCAGTCAATGTTGGTACGGTACATGGGAACGTTCACCCCTTCGCTGATATTGCGCACCTCCAGCCCATCATCGAGTAAAGCCTCTTCAAATGAAAAGGAGCAGCCCAGGGCAAAACTGACCAGGTCGTTGCGCCACAGCGCACTGATTTCAGCGACGTCGTCAGTCACCACGCCCTGCCTGAATACGCGGTAGCCAGGCAGATCATAGCGCAGGTCGATATCGCCCAGCGCGGGCAAGGCCGGGTCACCGGGCTCACCCACGGCAATCAGGGGGCAGGGCCTGGGGTTAAGCCGGCAGAATTCATGGAAATCCTGCGCAGCGCGGGCTGGCAGGATGACCAGGTTGCATTGGACGAATCCCGGTGCGAGTCCGGAAGTCGTGCCGCTGTGTTCGCCTGTGCGAATGCGTTGCCGCAGTTCTGCGGGCGTCATGGTCCTGTCCCGTTGCAATCCAGAGCCACACCATAGCAAATCTGCGAGCCGGCGCGCAGTGCATCACGCATTGGCAGCGCCGTGCAAATATGGATAATGGCGCACCTGCTAGCAAGGGTTTGGTGTGTATGCTTGACCAGTTAATCAAGGTGGTTCGCCCAACAGCACTGGGCGCCGATCGTTTTACGGGGCAAAACATGCACCCCGGTGCATTTCGTGTGTATGGCGGGCAGGTGCTGGCGCAGTGCGTGAGTGCTGCGGCAGAAACGGTCGAGGATGGCCGTGATATCCACTCCCAGCATGCCTACTTCCTGCGCGCCGGCAATCCGTCCAAGCCCATTGAATTCGAGGTAGAGCGCGCCCGCGATGGTTTCAGTTTCAGTTCGCGACGGGTGGTCGCCCTGCAGGACGGCAAGCCAATACTGGTGAGTTCCATGTCGTTCCAGGCGCCCTCGCGCGGTGATGACTACCAGCCCGACATGCCGGCCGTGCCGCCCCCGGAGTCATTGCCCAATGAGCGTGAACTGAGCCTGGAGGCGGGCAATCTGGATGAAAGCTTTATGATCACCACGGGCGAAGACCTCGATATACGGGTGGTTGAACCGGTCAACTGGGAAAACCCCGTACCCCGCGAACCCATACTGCAGGCATGGATGAAAACCACCGGCCCCGTGGGCAATGAGCGTGGTCTGCACGAGGCCTTGCTGAGTTACATGTCGGATGCCTTCCTGATCGACGTTTGCCTGATTGCCCACGGTCGTCACTTCGCCGGCAAGGATTTTCAGGTTGCCAGTCTCGATCACGCGCTGTGGTTCCATGAGGGGTTTCGCGCGGATGAGTGGCTGCTGCATATTGTAGAAGCGGAGCGCATCGGCGCCGGACGTGGCCTTGCGCGCGGCAGTTTCTACACACGTCAGGGCCGTTTGGTCGCCACCACCATGCAGCAGGGTGTCATGCGCTTCCGTTAATCGCTGTTTTTGCCCGCGTGCCTGTACTTTTTTGCTGGTCAATCTATAGTTGTAGCTCTTTCAGGTGACCGCAGGAAAAACCGATGCCCCATCCCAGTATCACAGCCCAGACCTATCCCCATAAGCCGGCCTTTATCATGGGCGCCAGTGGTGAGATTGTGACATTCAGACAACTGGATGAGCGCTCCAACCAGGGCGCGCAGCTGTTTCGTTCCCTGGGGCTTCAGGCGGGGGACCATATCGGCCTGATGCTGGAAAACAACCGGCATTTTCTCGAAATCGTGTGGGCAGCGCAGCGCGCAGGGCTGATTTATACGCCGGTAAGCACGCACCTGACGCGTGAAGAAACCGCCTACATCATGCAGAACTGCGGGGCCAGGCTGTTCATAGGTTCGCTGGCACTGTCGAAGGTGGCGCAGGAATTGCGCGAGACCGAAACCGCCGTACAGCACTTTTATATGGTCGGCGGCATCAAGCCGGGCTATGAATCCTGGGAAGAGGCGATCGACGCCCAGCCCGACACCCCGATTGATGACCAGGGCAACGGACAGCCGATGTTGTATTCCTCGGGTACGACAGGCAAGCCCAAAGGGATTTTTGTAGCAGCGCCTGCGCATGACGTCGACACGCCGCCGATGATCGCGCAAACCATCGGCCCGGTATTTGGCTTTGGCGAAGAGACCGTCTATCTATCGCCCGCGCCGCTGTACCACGCCGCCCCCTTGCATTATTGCCTGATGACGACCTACAACGGCGGCACCATTGTTGTGATGGAGCACTTCGATGCACAGCAATCGCTGGCGTTGATCGAGGAGCACCGCGTTACTCACAGCCAGTGGGTGCCTATCATGTTCATTCGCATGCTGAAGCTGCCGCAAGAGGTGCGAGAAGCCTACGACCTGAGCTCAATGCAGGTCGCGTTGCATGCGGCGGCCCCCTGCCCGGTGGATGTGAAAGACCAGATGATCCAGTGGTGGGGTGAGATTATCTTTGAATACTACGCGGCCAGCGAGGGCATCGGTTTTACCCTGATTGATTCGGCAAGCTGGCTGACCCACAAGGGCTCGGTGGGCCCTGCACTGGTCGGTGAACTGCATATCGTGGACGACGATGGCAATGAACTGCCCCCTGGCGAGATCGGCACAGTGTACTTTGGCGGCCCGCAAACCACCTTTGAGTACTTTGATGAACCCACCAAGACTGCTGAGGCCTTCAACGACAAAGGCTGGGCAACTTGCGGGGACGTTGGCTACGTGGATGAAGACGGTTTCCTGTACCTGACCGATCGCAAAAACTTCATGATCATCAGTGGCGGCGTCAATATCTATCCGCAAGAGATTGAAAACGCCCTGATTGGTCATGACAAGATTGCCGATGTCGCCGTTTTTGGCATACCCCATGAGGAGTTTGGTGAGCAGGTAAAGGCGGTGGTGCAGCCAATGAACTGGGCAGATGCGACCGACGAGACAGCCTTTGAAATACTGGAGTGGCTGCGCGAGAAGATATCCAGCGTCAAGATGCCTCGCTCGCTGGACTTCCATCCGGAGCTGCCGCGTATGGATAACGGCAAGCTGTACAAGCGCCGATTGGTAGAACAATACAGTGATAGCCGAGACAAACCAGTGAAGTAACAACGCGCGCAGCGGGTGACTGCGCAGCAGCGGAGAGTTACGCCGGTTTGGCGGGCGCTTCTGGCGGCAGCGTCGCGTTGGTGTTGTCGTCCTGCAGCGGTTCAGCCGCGTGTTGTTGTGCCTTGCCACGCTTGCTAAACGGTAGATAAAACGTCGGCAGTACAAACAGCGTAAACAGGGTTCCCACCAGCATTCCGCAGGTGATCATCAGGCCGATACTGAAACGGCTGTTCGCGCCCGGACCGCTGGCAATGACCAGCGGCCACACGCCCAGCACAGTTGCAAACGTCGTCATGAGAATCGGCCGCAGGCGCAGCGCGGCAGCCTGCACCACCGCCTCGCGCTGTGGCAGACCCTGCAGGGCGAGTTTATTGGCAAACTCAACGATCAATATACCGTGCTTGCTGATCAGTCCGATTAGTGTCAACAAACCGATCTGCGTATAAATGTTGAGCGTTGCAAAGCCCAGCGCCATGGGCACCACCGCACCGAAAATAGAAAGGGGAACGCTGATGAGTACCACCAGCGGATCGCGGAAGCTGTTAAATTGCACGGCCAGTACCAGGAAAATCAGTATCATGGACAGCGTAAACAGCAGTGGGAAAGATGCGCTTTCCTGCATAAAACGCTGGGAAGCGCCGGTGTAGCCCGCGCGGATTCCGCGAGGCGCAATCTCTGCCAGCTTGCTACGCAGAAACTCCAGGCCCGTGCCCAGGCTGTTGGGCGGCATCATAATGCCCTGTATCACGGTGCTGTTGAGTTGCTGGTATTGGGTCAGCGCGTTGGGTTCAATGCTGGAGTCCAGGGAGATGACGGTAGACATGGGCACCAGCTGGTCGCTCTGCGTGCGCAGGTAGTACTTTTCGAGCTCTTCCTTGGTCAGGCGGAAACCCTGTTCAGCCTGGGCGATGACTTTGTAGGAGCGGCCCTTCAGGTTGAAGCGATTGATCTCGGCCTCACCGAGCATCACGGACAGGGTCTGGCCGATCTGCTGCATGGAGATACCCAACTGCGCCGCGCGTTCACGGTCAATGTTTACCCCGACCTCTGGGCGATCGAAATCCAGCGTCTGCGTGACAAAAATAAACAGCCCCGATTCACGCGCGGCAGCCAGAAGTGCCTCTCCGACGCGCATGACCTCGGTGTAATCCGCTGTAGAGGCCACCACAAAGCTTACGGGCAAGCCGGCATCGGAGCCGGGCAGCGGCGGTACGCCAAAGGAAAACACTTCCATGCCTGCAATACCGCCGAGTTTCTTCTGGAACTCCACCTGCACTTCCTGTTGCGTGCGTTCGCGCTCGGACCATGGGTGTAGTGTGATCCCGCCGAAGTTGGTGGAGGGAAAGATCACCTGCCATGAGTGCGAAAACTCCGGGATGCCTTTCCAGATTTCGACGACCTCGTTGAGAAAGTAATCGGTGTATTCAAGGTTGGCATGACGCGGTGCGGTACCGGTCACAAACACGCCACCGGAGTCTTCCTCCGGGGCCAGTTCCTGCTGTGTCAGGGTAAACAGCAGCGGCAGGCTGGCCAGGATGACGGCCGCAAACAGTATCACCGGGCCGCGGTGCGACAGGGATTTACCCAGCAGTCTCTGGTAGCGTGCGGTCAGCCATTCAAAGCGTGCATCCAGCCAGTTTTCGAGGCGACCCTGGTGCGCCTGGTCGCTGAGTACTTTCGAACACATCATCGGGCTAAGGGTGAGCGCGACGATGCCTGAAATCAGTACAGCACCGGCCAGTGTCAGGGCGAACTCGGTGAACAGGGCGCCGGTCAGCCCTCCGATGAACGCAATGGGCGCATAGACCGCAGCCAGGGTAAGCGTCATTGCAACCACGGGCATTGCGACTTCCCTCGCGCCTTTGAGGGCGGCCTCGCGCGGCGTTGCGCCTAACTCGATATGTCGGTGCACGTTCTCGACAACAACAATGGCATCGTCCACGACCAGGCCAATGGCGATGACCATGGCGAGCAGGGTCAGCAAGTTGAGGGAAAAGCCCATCAGCAGGATCAGGAAAACAACGCCAATCAGTGACAGCGGTATAGCCACCAGCGGAATAAGTACGACACGCAGTGAACCCAGGAACAGGAAAATCACCAGGATCACGATGAGGGAGGCCTCTATCAAGGTGATGATGACTTCCTTGAGCGCCTCGTCGATGACCACGCTGCCGTCCCAGTCGAGCAGCAGTTCCATGTCGGCAGGCAACGTGGCGTTGATTCTCGGCAGTGCCGCATGCACGTTGCGTGAGACCTCCAGCGGATTGGCATCCGGCGTTGGCGATATCGACATAAACACCGCGTCACGCCCGCTGGACAGCGTTTTGAGCTGGGTGGACTCGGCGGACATTTCAACAGTGGCAACATCGCCCAGGCGGACTCTTTCCTCGCCCATCTGGCGGATGACCATGCTCTCGAAATCTGCGGGGCTTTGCATGTCTGTGCGCGCATCTACCGTGGCCTGCACCAGGTTGCCTTCAGTGGAACCGGAAGTCGCAACGAAGTTGTCGCGCTGGATGGCGGCGCTGACGTCTGTGGCCGTCACGCCATAGGCGGCCATGCGCACAGGGTCGAGCCAGACCCGCATCGCCAGGTAGCGACCAAAGATACGGGCGCGGCCCACGCCGTCGAGCGTGGCCAGCTCTGGTTGCACGGAGCGCGCCAGGTAGTCGGTAATCTGGTAGGGGCTCATCTGGTCACTGTAGAACGCCAGGTACATCATGGCATCGCCACCGCTGGCGTTGGTGACCACCGGGTCTTCGATATCGCGGGGCAGTTCGCCGCGCGCTTCATTGACCTTCGCGATCACTTCAGACAGTACCGCGCTGCTGTCCTCGCCCAGGCGCACGTGGACCTCGATCTCGGAGATGCCGGGGTTGCTGCTGGAGGTCATGTACTCAACGCCGCGCGCACCGGCGATGGATATCTGCAAAGGGGTAGTGACAAAACCCTGCACGGTACGTGCGCTGGCGCCCGGGTAGAGGGTCTCGACATAAATGACGCTGCGCTCAAGTTCGGGGAACTCGCGCAGATTGATGCGACTCAGGGCAGTGCTGCCGAGCAGCAGCAACAGGCTGCTGATGACAATGGCAAGTACGGGGCGCTGGATGAAAACGTCTGTGAAGGCGCGCATTTACAGGTCCGTGTCGTCGTCGAGCATGACACGCGCGCCGCGATGCAGTTTGTTCTGGCCAACGGTGACAATCCACTCGCCGCCACGCAGGCCGGACAGTATAGCGACCTCCCCATCACGCGACTGGCCAGCCTCTACCACACGCGGGTGCGCGGTTGTCTCGCCAATGCCCTGGCGCAACACCCAGACGGTGTCGCCGTGTATGGAATAGGACACCGCCGTCTCCGGAACGGTAACGACTTTTTGTGGTTGGTCCAGGTCGATGACAAGTCGCGCAAACATGCCTGGCAACAGCCCCTGGGTGTCTGCCAGGACGGCGCGCAGGGCAAGGTTGCGCGTTCCTGCATCCACGCGGGCATCCAGTGCCTCCAGCGTGGCTGAAAACGTCTTGTCGGGAAAGGCATCGGTGGTGACGGTAATGGTAAGGCCAGGGCGAAGATTCGGATAATGTCGCGCCGGGACCGAGAAGTCGACCTCCAGCTCGCTCAGATCCTGCAAGGTGGTGATGGGTGCGCCGGTGTCTACATAGTCGCCGACTTTCACACGCATGATGCCTGTTGTTCCCGCAAACGGTGCAACAATGCGTTTATTTTCCAGGCGTGCCCTGGTTTCAGCCAGTTGTGCGATGGCGCTGTCGAGGTCCGCGCGTGAGCGATCGTACTGGCTCTGCGGAATGGAGTTCTGCCTGATCAGGCTGGCATCGCGCTTGTGCAGTATTTCGGCCAGGGTAAGGTTCGCCTCCTGGCGCTCGAGGCTGGCCTGTTCGACACTGTCGTTTAGTGTCACGAGCAATTGGTTGGCGCGCACCTGCTCGCCCGAGCGTGCGTGCACGGAGATCACCTCGCCGGCGGTCTCGGCGCTTAGCTCAACCCCCCTGGCGGCGCGAATCGTACCCACTGCTTCCAGGCGCGTTGGCCACACGGCGTTGCGTGCAGTGCCACCAGCGATGGTTATCGGCGGGGGCGTGAAATCCGTGTTCGCAAGCGTTGTAAACTTGTTGTAGAGGTAACCTCCGATACCACCAAAGATAACGAGCAGTAGCAGCAGAACAAACAGGTAAGCGCGCAAGGTGTGGCCTCTGGTAGCGTGGTGTAATAGCGCGCGAAGGGGCGCAATGCCTGCACATTCTATGGCGTTTGTACGCGACGTGCACCCCCGTGGCCAAAAAGTGCCAAAGACGCAGGCGTAGTCCTTGCGCCGCCCCGCGTAGGCAGTGCAGGGGTAAGCCCGCGCCGCGCAAAGTAGGCTGGTTGCAGCGCGCGGCAAGGCCTATAATCGGGGCTCCGCAACGGGTGCTGCGGCGCCCATTCCGAAGGAGACGCACATGAAGATTCAGCAGACTTTGGCCCGTACTGCGGCCCGTACTGCGGCCGGTATTGCACTGGGCACTTTGCTGGCCGCCTGCGCCTCGCAGGCGCCACAGATCTCGCACGACGGCCTCGAGCTGCAGCCCGGTACCCAGCTGGACCAGGTGTACCTCAAGCCCGGGGTGTCACTTGCCGGCTATAACGAAGTGGGTGTTGAACCGTGCACCGTGGCCTTTCGCAAGAACTGGCTGCGCGACCAGAATACCAATCGGATAGACCTGACACGCCGCGTTACCCAGGAAGATGTCGACAAGATCAAGGACAGCCTGGCGGAGCACTGCGACAAATTTTTCCGCGAAGCGTTGCTTGAAGAGCCGGCCTATACCATTGCCGAGAGCTTTGATGACGGCGAGTCCGTCCTGGTACTGCGCCCGTCCATTATTAACCTCGATATCAACGCTCCCGACACCATGAGCCCTGGTATCAGCCGGACCTACACCACCTCCGCGGGTGCGGCCACACTGTCGCTGGAGATGGCCGACGCCACCACTGGCGAGGTGTTGGTACGGGTAATCGACAAACGCCGCGATTTTGACACAGGCCGGCTGGAGTGGACCAACAGCGTCACTAACCGTGCAGATGCGGATCGTGCGCTACGCTATTGGGCGGGCCAGCTGCGCAAGGGTCTCGATCGCGCCAGGACGCAGTAAACGCAGTGTGTGCGCTGTCGCTGATATCGACAGCGCGCGGTCAGCTACGCGGGGCGCTGCGCAGTGTCCAGCGTGAACCTGATGCCGGGCGCGGAAACGCTTAATCTACTGTAGTGGCATGGTACAGTGCAGGTCATTGCGTTCTGGTGGTGTGCAGTTGTGCTCGGGTGTGTGGTGGTTGTGAGGCAGTTGTGTGGTGGTTATTAGGTAGTTATGAGGTAGTTATGAGGTAGTTATGTGGTAGTTGCGTGCTAGTGGCACTGCCGACCACTGCCGCCAGCACGGTGCGTTAGCCATAACGCGGCACACTCACGCCGAACAAAAGTACACCGAAAAGAGCAACACCCCGTCAATTTTCCCGGAGAGCGCCCCTATGCTGATTACCAACATCGAAGTGCTGCCAGGCAAGCGCGTCGTGAAACACCTTGGCCTGGTGCAAGGCAGTACAGTGCGCGCAAAACACGCCGGCAGGGATATCATGGCAAGCTTCAAGAACATCTTCGGTGGCGAATTGGGCGGCTACACCGAACTCTTGCAGGAATCGCGCGAGCAGGCGTTGCAGCGCATGCAGGAACAGGCTACTGCCATCGGCGGTAACGCGGTCATCAATGTCCGCTTCTCGACCTCGGCTATCGCGGCGGGCGCCTCCGAGATACTCGCTTACGGTACGGCTGTGGTCGTCGAAGATACCTGAGGGACTCGTTCGTGGATGTGCTGATCCAGTTAGGGGTTTTTCTTGTACTGCTCGCGCTGGGCTATTTTTTTGGGCGCAGCGCCGAGAGCAGGCACTACCGCAGCATCCGCGAGCGCGAGGATGAACTGCGACGCATTGTTGTGATCAGCCAGCGTTTGCCGCCGCCATCCCTGCTGCGTCATGACGCGGCGCTGGTCTGTGGCAATGTCGTGGTGTCAGTGGATTACTTCAAGACAGTGGCGGCGGCCCTGCGCGGCCTGATAGGCGGTAACCTGACCGCTTACGAGTCACTGCTTGATCGCGCGCGGCGAGAGGCGATACTACGGCTGCAATCGGCTGCCGCCGAACTTGGTGCGGAGGTAGTGATCAACCTGAAGTTCGAAACCAGCAGGGTGTCCGGAACCGCCGGCAGGGGGCTTGGCTCCGTTGAAGTGCTGGCCTACGGTACTGCCCTGACCCCGCGCCGCTGACGGCGCAGGCCTGGCGCGCATGCTGCCTGATCAGAACCCCAGAATCCCCGAGGGCATCAACGCCAGCCAGGACAACCCGCTGGTCGAGTTCGCATGGCTCACGGCTGCGGTGCTGCTGGGCATAGTGCTGCTGGTCTTTGTGCTGAGTTTCACCGTCAGGTGGTTTGCACCGTATGTGCCGTTTCACTGGGAGCAGACAATCAGCGCCCGATTTGAATCCTCTATACAGTTCGAATCAGCAGCGGGGGATGCGTCCTGCGATGAACAGCGCGTCGCACAGGCCACCCTGGAGAATCTAGCCCGTGCACTGGTGAACAGCAGTCTTGGGGTGGCCATCGACGGACGCCATCGTGTGCAGTCGGTGCCGGTGGACGCTTACACTTTCCGCTTGATGCCAGGCCTCTCGCCCAATGCCTTTGCCACCCTTGGCGGTCACGTCATGGTGACGGATGCCCTCCTGCAGGAGGTCAGTAGCGAAAATGGCCTGTCCATGGTACTTGCCCACGAGATAGCGCATATACAGCTTCGGCACCCGCTGGAGGCGCTGAGTCGAGGTGTGTTGCTACAGCTCGTGATGGGATTGCTGCTGGGCGGCGGTGACAGCGCGGCAGTCGGTGGTGTGGTCAACAGCGGTAGCCTGCTGGCACTGCTGAGCTTCAGTCGTGACATGGAACTTGCCGCCGATGCGCGCGCCCTGCAGATTCTGCGCCAGCACTACGGCCACGTCGGTGGTGCTGACGAGTTTTTCCAGTCGATGCACAGCGCACAGGATGCCGCTTTGTGGGTAGAGTTTGCCAGTACCCACCCGGACAGCGAGCGTCGTCTGGCGCTGATTGCCCGGGCGATGGGTGAAGACGTACAGCGCAAGGCCTTGCAGCCGCTGCCGAGGGCGTTGCGTCCGGGCGTGCAGCAGTGCAAACGGGGGGCGCAGGATGCGCCCGGCTCGTGAGCCCTGCGGATGTACTATGCGTAATGTACTATCCGTAATGTACTATCCATAATGTACTATGCGTACCGCTTGATGATTTGCTTGCCCAGTGACATCAGGTGCACCTGGTCCGGGCCATCTGCCTGGCGGCACCAGCGCGCATAGTTGAAGGCCTCGGCCATGGGGTAGTCTTCGGTCAGGCCGCCGGCACCATGCATCTGCATGCAGCGGTCAATGACGGTTTGCGCCATGATCGGAACGCTGGTCTTGCTCGCTGCGATCAGGTCCATGGCCTCCTTGGCACCCACTTCATCCATGCGCGCGCAGGTTTTCAATACCAGTAGACGCATCATCTCGATCTCCGAGAAGCTGCGCGCTATATCTTCACGCACGGACTGGTGCTGGCTCAGCGTACGCCCAAAGGTGGTACGCGACTCGACGCGGGCGCAAGTCAGCTCCAGGGCGCGCTGCGCAGAACCGATCAGGCGCATGCAGTGGTGAATACGCCCTGGGCCCAAGCGCCCCTGGGCAATCTCAAAGCCGCGGCCTTCGCCAAGTAAAACGTTCTGTGCCGGGACGCGCACATTGTTAAAGCGCAGTTCAGCATGGCCAATGGGTGCATCGTCATAGCCCAGCGTGGTCAGTGGGCGCACGACCTCTACGCCGGCGGTGTCCCTGGGTACCAGTACCTGGGTTTGCTGCTGATGCCGGTTCGGGTTGTTTGGGTCGGATTTGCCCATCACGATAAAGATTTTGCAGCGCTCATACATGGCACCGGTGATAAACCACTTGCGCCCATTCAGCACCCACTCCTGGCCGTCGCGGACGATGCTCAATTCGATGTTGGTAGCATCGGACGATGCCACCTGTGGTTCCGTCATGGCATAGGATGAGCGGATCTCGCCATTGAGTAACGGGGTCAGCCATTCGGCCTGTTGTTCACGCGTGGCGTACTTCATGAACACCTCCATGTTGCCGGTGTCCGGTGCGTTGCAGTTGAACACCTCGGGCGACCAGATAACCCGCCCCATGATCTCGGCCATCGGCGCGTAGTCGAGATTACTGAAGCCATCGTGATCAGCAAACTCTGCCAGCGCGGGCGGTATGAACAGGTTCCACAGGCCCGCGGCACGCGCCTTCTGCTTGAGTTCATCCATGATGGGCAGGTAGCTATTGCGATGAGGTGCCGCGTGCAGTTGCCGCGCATACTCCTGCTCATTGGGATAGATATGCTCGTTCATGAATGCAGTCAGTTGCTGCTGATAGCGCAGGGATGTTTCGCTGAATGGGAACATGGTGCGGTCTCCGGAAAAGTGGTGCGGCCAAAAAGGTGCCGCGGTTATCGACGCCTGAGGTGCATGGCCTGCTCCTGGCTGGCCTCATGGTATGCGTTGACTTTTGCAAGCAGGTCTTTTTCTGTTTGGGTTTGCAAGACGCTATCGTCTGCTGCAGTCGAATCGAGAAAAAGCCGTGCGTAATGCCTGGCATTCAGAAAATGAGCGCGATGATACTCGGTTTGCGCCAGTCCAGCATAAGCGCGCCGGCGCTGGGGCAACTCAGGTTCGTTATTCAGCACTCGCACCAAGCAGGCTTGCGCGCCGTCGTAACGCCCAATCGCGAGCAGGCGTCCCGCGATATAGATAAAAGCAGCGCATTTAAGGCGAGCTAGCATCGTGGTTGTTCATGACGTACAGCAGGCACGGTCAAGCCACAGGTTCAACAAGTGAAGAGGGTCAGTGAAGCCTGTAAACGGCCATGCCGGTTGAAGAAATCGCCGCAATAGACGTTGCCGTGCTACTGCGGCGTCCGGCCCTGACGCGCCTGCGCGCCACAGGGGCATTTAGAGACGTTCGATAATGATCGCCGGTGCCATACCGCCTGCAGCACACATGGTGATCAGGCCGAGGGTCTGGTCACGTCGCTCCAGTTCGTCCAATACCGTACCGATCAGCAGCGACCCGGTAGCACCAATCGGGTGGCCCAGGGCCATTGCGCCGCCGTTGACGTTGACTTTATCACGGTCCAGGTTGAGGTCACGGATAAACTTCTCGGCCACAACAGCAAAGGCTTCGTTGATTTCAAACAGGTCGATATCGTCAATGGTCAGGCCGGCTTTCTGCAGGACTTTTCTGGCCGCCGGAACGGGGGCATTCAGCATCAGGGTAGGGCAGTCGCCCATATTACACATGGCGCGAATACGGGCCCGTGGCTGCAGGCCATTGGCTCTGGCGTACTCGGGTGAGGCCAGCAGAACCGCGCCGGCACCATCGACCACACCGGAAGAGTTCCCCGCGTGGTGCATATGCGTAATCTCCAGCCCTGGAAACTTTTTCAACACCATTGAGCGGTAGGTCGTGCCGGCTTCATCCAGCGGGTAATCCGCAATTGCCGCAAAGGAAGGTTGCAGTTCCGCCAGCCCCTCTGCGGTGGTCTGCGGGCGCGGGAATTCCTCGTGATCCAGGGCGAGTGATCCGTCGCTGGAGTACACGGGAACCAGGCTTTTGTTGAAGTAGCCATTGTCGATCGCATTGGCGGCGCGTTGCTGGGAGACCAGGGCGAGTGCGTCGAGGTCTTCACGCGCGATACCCTCAATCGTGGCGATAGCGTCTGCGCATACACCCTGGTGGGGCTGCGGGTGCATGTCACGCAAAACGAGGTTGCCGTTGTCCAGGAAGGGGTTCATTGCTGCGCCTTCTTCGCCATACACGGACATCATCTCTGCGCCGCCGCCGATGACCAGGTCTTCGGTGCCGGACATAATGCTCATGGCGGCAAGGTTCACCGAGGTGATACCAGAGCCACAAAAACGATCCAGCGTGACGCCGCTGGAGCGAATATCATAGCCGGCCTCAAGTGCCGCCATGCGTGCGAGGTCGCCCGACTGGCGGCCGCGCTGTGAACTGGTGCCAAAAATCACGTCATCGACCTCGGCGGTATTGAGCTTGTTACGCTCGGCGATGGCTTTTAGTACGGTGGCGCCCAGGTGTTGCGGATGCTGGTCTGCAAGGGAGCCTTTCCCTTTCTTGCCGATACCGCGTGGCGTTCTGCAATGATCAATAATCCAGGCTTCTGACATGGTGTTCTCCTTGATTCTTTAATAGGTGGCGTATGAGTCGCGCCGGGTGGGGCGTTATTTGCCTTTCCAGTTCGGTGCCCGCTTCTCGGCAAAGGCGGTAGCGCCCTCGATGGCGTCTTCGCTGACAAAGACCGGCATGACCAGTTCCTGCTGTTTTTGCCACATGGTGTCGCTGTCCCAGTCGGCAGATTCCAGTACCACCTGCTTGCTTACCGCAACGGCGAGCGGCCCATTGGCAACGATTTTGGCCGCCAGCGCCTTGGCGGCGTCCAGCGCTGTGCCTGCAGGAACCACCTGGTTGATCAGGCCCAGCTCCATCGCGCGGTTGGCGTCGATGAAGTCACCGGTCAGCGCCAGTTCCATGGCGATGCGAGAAGGAATCTGGCGTGGCAGCTTCATCAACCCGCCGGCTGCGGCGGCCAATCCGCGCTTGACTTCAGGGATGCCGAATTTGGCATTATCGGCACTGACCAGCAAGTCGCAGGAGATGGCCAGTTCCAGGCCACCGGCCAGTGCGTAGCCCTCGACGGCACCAATCAACGGCTTGCGCGGTGTTGACTCAGTCAGGCCGGCAAATCCGCGGCCCTCAATGGAGGGTGTTTCACCACTGACGAAGGCCTTGAGGTCCATACCGGAGCAAAACGTGCCGCCGGCCCCTGTGAGAATCGCAACCCGGATTGCATCGTTGCTATCCAGTTCGTCCATCGCCGCTGCAACGCCTTCGGCGAGCGCGCGGTTCGCCGCATTCTTGGCTTCAGGGCGATTAAGGGTAACGGTCATGATGCCGTCCGCTACGTCTACCAGTACTTCATCTGACATTGTGAATTCCTCTTGGTTAGGTGATGGGGTTAAGTGATCTGTGTGTGGGTCAATCGCGTTGCTGCGGCGCTTGCGCTGCCTGCCAGAAACCACTGCGCCTGTAGCCTGTGCACGCTGCTAGTCCGTCAGTGCGGCGCCCAGTGCCGCCAGGCCGCGCACGCCTTCCGTGCTGGAGTGCGCCTCGCTGCTGGATGCGGTGCCGATCTGTGCACGCTTGACGATCCCCTGGATGATGGCGGCGAGCCGAAACAGGGAGAAGGTCAGGTAGAAGTTCCAGTTGTCGATGCGCTCGCGCCCGGTGCGTTCGCAATAGCGTGCGATGTACTGCTCGTCACTGGGAATACCATAGTCATCCCGGTTGACGCCGGCCAGGCCCATAATGCGGCCATCGCGCGGCAGCATCCAGGCCATGCACTGATTGGCCAGGTCAGCCAGTGGGTGGCCCAGTGTCGATAACTCCCAATCGAGCAGGGCAATCACGTGTGGCTCGGTGGGGTGGAACATCATGTTGTCCAGACGGTAATCCCCGTGCACCAGCGTGACGGTGCCGTCGTCGTCCGGCATGCGCGCCGCCAGCCATTGCATCAGCAACTCCATGTCGTCTATGCGCTCGGTTTCCGAGGCGCGGTACTGCTTTGACCAGCGCGCCAGCTGGCGCTCGAAATAATTGCCCGGCTTGCCGTAGTCAGACAGGCCGACCTTGTCGACATCGACATTGTGCAGCGCCGCCATGGTTTTATTCATGGCGTCATAGATGGCTGCACGTTCGCGGTTATCGCTGGCCTCTGGCAACAGTGGATCCCACAGAATACGGCCTTCTTTATACTCCATTACATAGAACATTGAGCCGATGACGCTGTCGTCTTCGCACAGCACATAGGTGGCCGGCACCGGCACCTCAGTGTCTTGCAGTGCGCTGATCACGCGGTATTCCCTGTCTACCGCATGCGCCGATTTAAGTAACTCGCCCGGCGGCTTGCGACGCAGCACGTAGTGATCCGCACCGGCGCTGAGCTTGAAAGTGGGGTTTGATTGTCCGCCGGGAAATTTTTCCGCCGTGATGGGCAGTTGCAGGCCACTGATATGCTCGGCCAGGTAGCGGCCCAGTGCGCTGGTGTCGAGTTCTTGGGTACTCATTGTAAAAGTCCTGAGTAGGGTTTGTCGCAATTAACCGCGTGCCAAAGTCTGGAGTCTGGCCCTGCCGTGAACAATGGCCAGTCCGCACAAATAAATGTGCCGTAACTGACACGGTACCCACGTTGCGGAAGGGGAGCCCCTGACGCTACTGTCCTGCCACAGTGTAGCAGGGCCTGCCGTGACTGTTGATACCGTGACCAACCTCACCGCATAATTAACCTCGGCGCAAGCAGCCGCGGCCAGCGGTTCCACTGGATGAGGGCGAGCGAAGAGCGTGATTGAACCGATAGGCGCACAGCAACAATTGCAGGTATTGGAGCGTGCGGAGTCTTTCATTGTGCAGGCGGAGCAGTTATTTGCCCGTGATTTCGCACGCATACCCGTGCGCTTTGACCTGCGTGGTACGACGGCGGGGATGTACAAAATAGAGGGAGCGCGGCTCCAGATTCGTTTCAATCCCTGGATATTTGCCAAGTACTTCGAGGTCAACCTGCGCGACACCGTACCGCATGAAGTGGCGCACTATATCGTGCATGCGGTGTACGGTGATCGCCGCATCAAGCCGCACGGCTGGCAGTGGCAAGAGGTCATGCGCAGCTTTGGCGCAGACCCTGAGGTGACGTTCGATATGGATCTTTCTGGCGTGCCGCAGCGGCGCCAACGCACGCATGCCTACCGCTGCGACTGTCGCGAGCATGCGCTTTCTTCAACGCGGCATAATCGCGTGCAGCGGCGGCGCGGACAGTACCAGTGTCGCTTCTGTCACGCTACGCTGGTCTACCAACCTGCCGCGGTGCGCTGAACGCCTAATCAATATCCAGCTCCACGCCGTTGTAGCGATGTTCCTTGTCCTTGATATCACCGCTGCGTATCACGACCCGTTCAACATCGATGGCCGCTTGTGTCACCAGATAGGTTTTTACGGCAGCGGCGCGCGCCTGTGCCAGCGCCTGTAGCTGTTCGTCACTGACCTCCAGCGTTTTGATGATGCGCAGTTGTTTGTCACGTATGGTCAGCGTCTCGTCATCCGGATCGCCGCCGTTGTCGCGAAAACGGGCGTTGATAGCACGCTCCCAGTCTTCATCGCGCGCCGCCAGTGACTGGGCGGAAAGCCCACTTTCAAGTAACTGGACATCCAGCGCGTTCTTTTGCAAGCGATCGCGATCAGCCGCAGGGTTGACCCTGCCGGTCAACGCCAGGTCGATTTTTGGTCGCTGCTGCATGATCTTTGCGATATCGTCAAGTTTCAACGCGGTAGGTTCGTCGATCTGTGCACTGCCCACCGGGAACGTCAACTGGCGCAAGTCCTCCTCGCTGTCAACGAGGCTTGCCAGTATGGAAAAAGGCGCTGTGATGACCTTGGTGAACAGGCCAATGAACGCCTTGGCGATCACGCCCCCCAGTGCGAAACTGGGGTCGTCGACATTGCCCGCGACGGGCACCTGCATGTCAATGACACCGTTGGCGTCGGTAAGGATTGCCAACGCCAGTTCCAATGGTGCATCGATGGCCTTGTCGCTTGCAATTTTCTCGCCTAGTTTGAGCTTGTCCAGGCGCACCTTGTTCATCCCTTTCAGCGCGTCGTTCTCGAGCGCATAGGTCAGGTCCAGGTCGAGCAAGCCGCTATCGATCCGGTACCCGGCATAGGTGGCGGAGTAGGGGCTGAGCATGGCCATGTCGACACCGTCAAAGGTCAGGTTCAGGTCCAGTGACATCGGGGCGGCCAAGGGGTTCATGGTGCCTGTGAGGGCCACCGGGGCGTAGGTGTCAACGGCGCCCTTGATGTCTACGTCTGCGACGATGGCAGCGTCGCTGTTGAGGTTCTTGATGGCACCGTTGATATCACCAATGATGGTGCGAAAGGGGATCGGCAGCGACTGATCCATGAAGTCGATCTTGCTCTCGTGCAGAATCACCGAACGTACGTCAATCATCCACGGCGCAGCATTGTCGCTGTTGGCAACCGCTGCCGTGCTGGCGTCTTCAGTGGGCGCGACATCCGCTGCTGGCGCAGTGTTCTCAGTCGCGGTCTCATCGGCGTTGTCGGCGTCTGCCAGTTCAGCACGCCAGACCTTTGAAGCATTGATAGAGCCATCTTCGAAGATATGCAGCCGACCCTGGTAGCCGTCGATGCGCAGCTCATCGAGCGTTACGCTTTGCGCGGGCACGTCCACGCGCAGGGATGCAAGCGCCACGCTGTCCCACCCGGTGAGAACGTTTTCGGTATCATGGATTTCGATGGCGAAATTCCTGATAGCGCCATCGGCCGTCACCTGGCCCGGCGCAAACGCTTCGACCGTGGCGCTGCCTGTTACGCTTGCTGTGCCATCGGTGATTTTCGCGTGCAGGGCCTGGGGCAGGTTGGGATTAAACAGCGGCAGCGGCAGGTCACGCAATGCATAGTTCACCGTGCCGTTGCCAATGTCGGGATCAATACTGCCATCGAGTTCCAGGCTTGTACTGTCGTTGACCACGACAGAGAGCGTGAATGGGCTGACACCGCGTAGCGGCCAGTTCAAGTCGCTGACGGTCGCGGCAATCGGCGTGATCGCAAGTGCCGGCGGGTCGGTGAACTCCGAGCGCCAGTGCAGCGCGCTGTTGCGCAGTGCGATGCGGCCGACCGCAGCGCTCCACTGCTCGTCATCCATCGGTAATGCGCCCGCCGGATTGTTCGGTGACGGCGCCGCCCGGTCTGCTTCGGTCCGCGAAGTCGCGGAGGTGTCTTGCGCCGGCTCCATTGATTCTGCCGGGCTGTCGTTGGACGGCAGCGATGCTGCGCTATCGCCATTGCTGCCAGCCCCCGCATCCTGCTCCTGGGCTAGCGCGTTGCCGTGGGCAGTCTCCGCGGGTGACGCTGCCGCATCTTCCGGCGTGGCGCCCGGCTCAGGTGCAGAGCCTGCGGCTTCGGCAGTTGCCATTTGATCAGGTTGCGTCGCGTCGCTGGGCGGGTTGTCGGTCGCCGGGTCTGCGGCGGTATCGGGCTGCTCTCCCATCAACATGGTGACAATGCTGGCGCTGCTGCCCTCGCTCCAGCCTTTGACGCGGAAGCCGTCAATTTCAACACTGGCCACGGCAGCGTGGCGTGTTTCACTGAGCGCCGAGATGTTATTGAGCGCCAGCAAGTCAAGCTGCACACCGGTCTCGCCTAGTTCGGCAGTGGCGCCGGGCACGACCGACAGCGCGCGCACACTGACAGCACCATTGCCCAGTGAGTAGGACAGGGCTTCGCCCCATTTCACGTCGTAAGAGCCGGAGACATCCAGCTTGCCACTGGCCACCTCAAACTCAACCCAGGGTTCTGCCAGTTGCCACAGGTCGACCAGGCTCAGCCCTTCGATTTTCAGCGTGCCATCGCTGTGCCCTCTGGGGATGGAGATGTGACCCTGCCAGGCCAGCGTGCCACCGTCCGGCCCGGTGACGTCCAGCTTGTAGGGTTTGCCATCTTCAAACACGGTGGACAGGTCATGCACGGTGAACGCCAGGCCGCGCCATTGGCCCCGGTAGGGCTTGGAGCGTGACTGGTCGATCAAGGTGATTTCATTGGCCTGAAAGTCCAGCAAAGACAGAGTGACTGCCGGAATCTCTGCTGGCGCCTCGTCTTCCTGCTCGGGCGCTGGTGCCGGCAAGAGATCGGAAAAATTAAAGTGCGTTTCATCGAGGCGAACCAGTGTCACCGCCAGCTCATGCATGCGCAGCTCGTCCAGCACCCAGCCGCGCTGCCACAGGCTCGACAGCGACAGGTTGATGGAGGTATCACCGAAACTCAGGAAGGGTTCGCCAGAGGTTTCGCTCAGTTCAGCGCGACTGATGTCCAGGCTCAGCTTGAACGGGTTGAGCACCACCAGGCCCGTATCGAGCGTGCGCTCGTAGTGCTTTTCAACATACCAGGCAGGCAGGAAATTGAGTGCAGGCGTAATGATTAGCAGCGTCACGCCGTAGTAGAGTGCGATACAGGCTATGAGCAGGCGTTTGAGCAGTAACACGGGCGGATCCTTTGTGATCGTGTAGATAGCATTTGGGCAGCGTGGGTGCTGCGTTCTTTGTTGCTGAGGTTATTCGTTCCTGTTTGCCGCGCAAAGCATAAAGCACGCCGGGTGCAAACGGCAGTAACTCTCTGTGGCGCTGCGCTTATGCCACGTGGGCTGCAGCTTGCAACTGCTTGCCGCCCTGGTGCCGGCTCCGGTAAGCGTTGTTCCATTGCCGCTGCCGCGCGCGTTCTTTGGCTGGTGTGCGGGCGTCGTTCAGCAGTGACATAGCTTAACGCTAATGCCTGCACAGGAATAGCGCGCCTGGACTGACCGGGTGCAGGCCACAGCGGTGGCCCCGGCTTACAGGCCCTTGCGATAGCTGTAGGGCGTAACGCCAGTCCAGCCCTTGAAGGCGCGAATAAAGGCGCTGGACTCGGAAAAACCCGAGCGGTGCGCAATCTCCTCTATGGACAGGCCATGCTTTCCCAGGAAATGCAGGGCGGTGTCGCGCCTGACCTGGTTTTTGATGTCCTTGAACGTGGTGCCTTCACTGGACAGGCGGCGACGCAGTGTCTGCGGGTGAATCTCCAGGTCCTGCGCGACATCATTGAGTTCGGGTATGTCCAGCAGGCGGCGGCTGACGATGTGGCGCACGCGACTGGTCCAACTGCTGCTTTGGTAGTTCTGTGTGAGCATGATCAGTACCGGATGGCGCAGGAAGTGGCGCAGTGACGCCTCGTTCTGTACAACCGGTTTGTCCATGAGTGCGGACGAAAAAATCAACTGCGAATGCGGCTGTTCAAACTCAACCGGGTTTGCCAGGAACATGTGGCGGTAATCGACTGCAGCGGCGACAGGCGCAAATGCCAGCTGGACGCTTTGCAGGGGCAGGTGCTCCTGCACCAGCCAACTGGCAAAGCGGTGTGTGTTGAACAGTGCGGTCTCCACCAGGAAAGGGTCAAACGCGTTGTTGTTACCCGCGGTGTTCAAACGCACGCGCGCCGTGTCCTGACAGATAGACAGCTCCGGGCCCACATCAGAATCGAACAACTGGAAAAAACGGCAATAGCGATGCAGGGCCTGGCCGAGGGTCTCGCTGCCGATCACCGCGTGGCACATCATGGCCCAGCATCCCGGTGGCAGGCGGCGTCGGGAGTAGCCCAGTGATTCGTCGCCCATTGCCAGCATCGTCGCTACCTGCAGGTCGGCATAGCGCTCGATGGAAATTCGCGCGCCGTCTTCACGCAGCAGGCGCGGGGGGATGCGGTTCTCGCGCAGCAGTGTGGCCGGGTCCAGGCCCTGTGCCACCGCGTGCCTGAGTGCTGCCCGCACAAAATGCACTGAAATGGAAAGATCACGCATCGTGTGTTGCTGCGCCCGCCTGCGGTGGTCGTGCCTGTGCGGCCTGGGTGGTCAGGTGAACGGGTCGGTTTTCAACGGACGCGACGCGGTTGCCGCCAGCGCGCTTGGCCAGGGCCATCGCGCGGTCGGCATCCTGCGAGAGCTTGTCCAGGCCTTCTGCGCCTACAATGCTGGCCACGCCCATGCTCAGGGTGACCGGAACGCGATTGTTCGCAATCACCATAGGTCGCTCAGCGACGAGCTCACGAATGCGCTCAGCCAGCATTCTGGCACCCTCGGCGTTGGTCTGGGGAAGCACTAGCAGGAATTCATCGCCACCGGTGCGGGCGACCACGTCGCCACCACGGCTGAGCTGCTGCAGCACCTCGGCCACCCGACGAATCACGCGGTCGCCTAATTCCGGGCCAAAGCTGCGATTGATTTCGCCGAACTGGTCGATATCAATCATGATCGCCGCCGAAGGCAGCTGTTGCCGGGCGGCCTGCACCAGCGACAGTTGCAGCGCCTGTTCGAGGCCGCGTCGATTGAGCAAGCGGGTCAGCGGGTCCTGCGTGGCAAGGCTGGAGAGCTGCTGCTGGTACTCGATGGCGACACTGGCCAGGAAGCCGGTTGCCACCAGCACGAAGGCAATGCTGTGCGTGCCAAACGCAATAGCCTGTGCGCCCTGGTAGTCGCCAGCACCGGCTAGCTGGTAAAGCGCGATGGGCATGCCAATGAGCATCAGCAGTGCGGCGCAGGTGCTGATATAGTCCCCGGAATTGCCCTTGAGCAATCCGCGCCGCAGGCAGGCGATGCCTGCACAGGTGAAAAACACCGTGGCCGCCAGCGTCTGAACCATAAACATCTGCTGGGCGGGGAGGAAAAACACACACAGGCTGGCGGCGGTGCAAAGCACGCCAAGAACAATCCGCCCGGCGCTGCTGCCGGCGCGTTCGCTGGCTGCCAGAAAAAAGATGAATGCGTTGAGTATGGCGGCCACCGAGGGTACGTCCACGGTCATGGGTATATCCGCGACCTGCTTCAGCGTGTAGGCGATCCAGCCCAACAGCACCGCCATAAAGTACACGGTGTACAGGCCAAGCCCCGGCGTGGGAATGCTCGAGCCGCTGAGCACGTACACCACCAGCATATGGGCGCAGGTGATCATAAAGATCAGCCCGAAGAAGATGATGGTCCAGTCACGCGTTGTAATCAGGTCCATTGTGTCGTTGTCACTCCGCCGCCAGTTGCCTGTCAGTTGCAGTCAATTTATTTGTCGGGGCCGGTCATTGTTGCGTTTTTGGGGCGTCACCATACTGATGCGCGCGAAATTCGCGTGTTTGCGCTGTCTAACGGAGGTCCCCATGCTGCAACGAGAATTCACCGAAGAACAAACCATGTTCCGCGAGGCTTACCGCAAGTTTCTCGCAGCGGAGATTGTGCCACATATGGAGGATTGGCGTGAGGCCGGAATTGTCGACCGTGCGGCCTTTGCCAAGGCGGGAGAGCAGGGCTTTCTCATGGTCTGGCCGGATGAGAAGTACGGCGGCATGGGCGACAATGACTTTCGCTTTGAGCAGATCATCATTGAAGAGACCGGCTACGCGCGCTGCGGTGACTGGTACAACACCCTGCACAGTCGCCTGGTGGGGCCGTATTTCACGCGTTTTGGTAGTGAGGAGCAGTGTGCGCGTTTTTTGCCCAAGTGCGTCAGTGGCCAGAGCATTCTTGCCGTTGCGATGACCGAACCCGATGCCGGCAGTGACCTGGCCGGTATGCGTGCCAATGCGGTAGAGAAAGACGACTACTGGGTGCTCAACGGGTCAAAAACGTTTATCTCCAACGGCATCAACGCCGATGTGGTTATCGTCGCAGCCAAGACTGACCCGGATAACAACCCGCACGCCATGACGCTGTTCCTGGTTGAGCGCGGCATGGAAGGGTTTGAGCGTGGCCGCAACCTCAAGAAAATGGGCTTGAAGGCGCAGGACACCGCAGAGCTGTTTTTTAATGATGTGAAGGTCCCCAAGGCGAACGTGCTGGGGGAGGTCCACAAGGGCTTTTATTACCTCATGGAAGGCCTGGCCGAGGAGCGCCTTATTGGCGCCGCGGGGTACCTGTCTGCCGCCCAACTGTCCTGGGATCTCGCCGCTGATTACGTCAAGGAGCGCAAAGCCTTTGGCAAGCCGCTGGCTGCTTTCCAGAATACCCAGTTCAAACTGGCGGAACTGCGCACCGAGCTGGATTTTGCCCAGAATTATGTCGATAGCTGCGTCAAGGCCTTTAACAGTGGCCAGCTTACCGCGGTAGATGCCGCCAAGGCCAAGCTGGTCACCAGCGAGCTGCAGGTAAAAGTGGCGGACGTTGGCCTGCAGTTGCACGGCGGCCACGGTTATATGGACGAGTATCCGATCAGCAGGCAATATACGGACGCGAAAATTTCCACGATTTACGCGGGCAGCTCCGAGGTGATGAAGATCATCATCAGCAGGGATTGCCTGGGTGAGGATTACGTCCCCTTCAACACCCGTAACTTTTAACCCAACAGTTAACATGCATCATCCACTGTACTTTTAACAGGAGAATAACCATGGATTTGAAAGACAAAGTCGCCGTCATTACCGGTGGGGCCTCTGGCCTGGGCCGCGCTACCGTAAAACGCTTTGTTGCCAATGGCGGTAAAGCGGCAATCTTCGACATGAACGAGGAGAAGGGCAATCAGCTGGTCGCGGAACTGGGCGATGACGTGATTTTCTGCAACGTGAACGTGACCAGTGAAGAATCTGTGCAGGCCGGCATTGCGGCCACCATGGAGAAGTTCGGCGCTATCCATATCTGCTGCAACTTTGCCGGCACTGGCAACGCGGTGCGCACCATGGGCAAGAACGGTCCGTTCCCGCTCGATGCCTTCAACATGATTATCCAGATCAACCTCGTAGGAACGTTCAACGTGCTGCGCCTGTGCGCAGAAAAAATGGCCGACAACGAGCCCCTGAATGACGATGGCGGACGCGGTGTGATCATCAATACCGCGTCGATTGCTGCCTATGAAGGGCAGATCGGCCAGGCGGCATACTCTGCCTCAAAGGGCGGCGTGGTCGGCATGACCCTGCCGATTGCCCGTGATCTTGCGGTACTGGGCATTCGCGTCAACACCATCGTGCCCGGCCTGATCGCAACCCCCCTGATGATGGGCGGTGCTGAAGAGATGACCCCTGAAATCGCCGAGTTCCTGCAGCCGCTGGCCAGCCAGGTATTGTATCCCAAGCGCCTGGGCAAGGCTGACGAGATCGCACAGCTTGCACAGCAGCTGGTGGAGAACGACTACATCAACGGCGAGTGTATCCGTATGGATGGCGGCATCCGTATGCAGCCCAAGTAAGGCAGTCACCGACAGCGCGCCGGGCCAGTGCCCGGCGCGCACCGTATTTCAGGAGCAGCAGTATGGGACCATTGAATGGTTACACCGTAATAGAACTGGCCGGTATCGGTCCGGCCCCCATGGGCGCCATGGTGCTGGCTGACATGGGTGCAGAGGTTATTCGCATTGATCGTGCCGGTGGTATGGCGATGAAGGATGTGAGTTCCCGGGGCAAGAAGTCAGTGGCGATCAATCTCAAGGATCCCGCCGGCGTGGAAACCCTCTTGCGCATGATCGAGAACGCTGACGTGGTGATCGATCCGTTTCGTCCCGGTGTCTGCGAAAAACTTGGCATCGGGCCCGATGTATGCCTGGCGCGTAATCCCCGGCTGATTTTTGCGCGCATGACCGGTTGGGGCCAGGACGGGCCGCTGGCGCAGGCCGCCGGCCACGATATCAATTACATTTCGATTACCGGCGCGCTGTTTGCGATGGGGCGCAAGGGCCAGAAACCGGTGCCACCACTGAACCTGGTGGGCGATTTCGGTGGCGGCGGTATGCTTCTGGTCACGGGAGTGCTGGCGGCGCTGCTGGAGACGGCAAATTCCGGTAAGGGGCAGGTCATCGATGCGGCCATGGTCGACGGCGCGGCGCAGCTCATGTGGATGTTCTACGGGTTTCAGGCGATGGGCCTGTGGGACGAAACGCAACGTGAATCCAATATGCTGGACGGCGGCGCGCATTTTTACGATACCTATGAGTGTGCCGACGGAAAGTACATTTCCATAGGCTCTATTGAGCCGCAGTTCTACGCGCTGTTAAAGGAGCTCGCCGAGTTGCCCGAAGCCGACTTTGGTGACCAGAACAACCAGGAAAAGTGGCCGGCGCTGAAAGAAAAGCTCACCGCCGTCTTTCTGACCAGGACGCAGGCACAGTGGTGCGACCTGATGGAAGGCACTGACG
Organism: Gammaproteobacteria bacterium; assembly: GCA_024742415.1. GTDB lineage: Bacteria > Pseudomonadota > Gammaproteobacteria > Pseudomonadales > Halieaceae > Marimicrobium. The sequence continues at coordinate 15,600 of JANSYN010000011.1, read as the reverse complement.
TGTGTTTTGCACCCGTGTTGAACTTCATGGAAGCCCCCAGCCACCCGGCGAACGTGGCGCGCAACAGCTACATTGAGCTGGACGGCATGACGCAGCCTGCACCGGCTCCGCGCTTCAGTCGTACGCCGTCGCAAGTGCAGCACGGTGGCCATGACGTCGGCCAGGATACGGCCGATGTGCTGGCAGCGATGGGCTTCAGCGAGCAGGAGCTCAGTGAACTGCAAACATCCGGCGCGATTACATAGACCTCTGCTACAGGAGCAAAGCAATGAGTGGCTACGAAACAATTGAAGTAGAACGTCAGGGGGCTGTGGCAATCGTCAGGATGAATCGCCCTGACGCACTTAACGCCTTCAATACTGCCCTGCGCAGGGAAATGTTGCTGGCCGTTCGCGAAGTCAATGACGATGACGCCGTACGTGTGGTCGTACTCACGGGCAACGGACGTGCTTTCAGTGCCGGCGCCGATTTGTCGGAGCTGCCAGCGGGTGACGCGCAGCAGGTCTTTCGCGTGGAAGATCAGTTAAACGGCGAGTACAAGCCTTCGCTGATGGAGATTCATGAGGCCCCCAAACCCTGGATCAGTGCCATTAACGGCCCCTGCGCCGGTATCGGAAGTGCTTATGGCATGGTCTGCGACCTGACCGTGATGGCTGATAACGCGTTCATCTACCAGGCGTTTGCCGCCATCGGACTGGTGCCGGATGGCGGTGCGACCTGGCACCTGGTGCGCACGCTTGGCCGCAAGCGCGCCTACGAGGTCATTGTGACCGGTGAGAAGCTGGCCGCACAGAAATGCCTCGAGTGGGGGTTGTGCAATCGCGTAGTGCCTGCCGCGGCACTGTTGGAAGACACACTGGCCTGGGCTGAGGAAATTGCCCGGAAGGCGCCGTTGTCCATGCGCTATGCCAAGCAGGCCGTCAACCAGGCGATCGAGCAGTCTGTGGGCGATACGATTTCCCAGGAGGCCAAACTGCAACACATCTGTATCAGCAGTGAGGACGCAATAGAAGGTGCAGCGGCCTTTATGCAGAAGCGCGCACCGCAGTGGAAGGGCCGCTAGGCCCGCCTGCAACGCAGCACCACTTTCGTCAATCAGGGAGCGAACCAATGAGCCAGGAGCATCTGTTGATCGAGCGTGCCGAGGGGTATGCGGTACTGACGTTGAATCGTCCGGAGGCGCGCAATGCGCTGTCTCCGCAGTTGCTGTCCGATCTCTGCGCAGCGTTTCGTGCCTTGCGCTCGGAGCGCAGTATACGTGCCGTGGTGCTCATCGGCGCCGGTTCGGCTTTTTGTGCCGGGCTGGACCTCAAGGCAATGGGCGAGAGCGATGCCGGCTTGAACCTCTATGATATCCACGGTGAGCACGACATCGTAGCGGCCATGGCCAGCTTCGACCGGCCGATCATTGTTGCTGTGAATGGCGTTGCCGCCACCGGTGGATTTGAGCTTGCACTGATGGGCGATATCCTGATCGCATCGACGCAGGCGCGCTTTGCCGATACCCATGCGCGCGTGGGGCTAGCACCAGGCTGGGGCCTGTCGCAGAAGCTGGCGCGTATTATTGGCCCAAGCCGTGCGCGCGAGGCGCATTTTACCGGGAATTTCATCAGTGCCGAGCAGGCCGACGCCTGGGGTCTGGTGAGTCGCCTGGTCGCACCGGATGACCTGCTCGACGAATGTCGCAAAGTTGCCCTGGATATTGCCGGCTGCGTGCCAGACACTGTTCGGGTCTATAAGCAAATGGTCAACGACGGCCTGGAAATGAACCTGGGGGCGGGCCTGGTGATGGAGCGTAACGTGATGGCGCCCGTCAATAGCCGCGTGGCGGGAGAAGCGATCGCCGAGCGCCGCGGCGCGGTGGTGGAGCGCGGCAAGGGGCAGGTTTCCTGAGCGCGCAATGCTCGTGCCGACTGACTTCGCTATAGTAGTCACTTCCCGACACTAGGAGAGCCGTCTTGGACGAAGAGCTGCGGCCTGAATTTATCGCCTGGCGTGAGCGCCGGGATCGCACCCTTGACGAACAGCGCGAGGCCGCGAGAGACAAACGCCACGCGCGCGGTTACCGCACCGCGCGCGAGAACCTCAGCGATCTTGTCGATCGCGATTCCTTCCAGGAATACGGCCAACTGGCCGTAGCGGCACAGCGCAATCGCCGTGATTATGCCGATTTACAGTCCAGTACCGCTGCCGATGGGGTCATCACTGGAACGTGCACTATCAATGCCGACCGTGTCGGCGCGCGTCGCGCACGCGCGGCGGTTGTGGTTAATGACTACGCCGTACTGGCGGGCACACAAGGTTTTTTCCATCACCGCAAGCTGGACCGCATGTGCGAACTGGCCGGGGAGCACCGCTTGCCACTGGTGATGTACACCGAAGGCGGTGGTGGGCGCCCCGGTGATACCGACGTCACCACACAAATTGCGGGCCTGAACATTAACTCTTTTGCCACCTGGGCCGGGCTCAGCGGGCGTGTACCGCGCATCGCGGTGAATAACGGTTATTGCTTTGCCGGCAACGCAGCCCTGTTCGGCAGCGCAGACTTCAGGATCGCGACGCGTTCGTCCTGGATCGGCATGGCCGGCCCGGCGATGATCGAGGGTGGCGGACTGGGCAAGTTTGAGCCTACAGATATCGGCCCTGCCGAGTCCCAGGAGAAAAATGGCGTCATTGATATCGTGGCGCAGGACGAAGCCCACGCGACGCAGCTGGCCAGGCAGCTGTTGTCCTATTTCCAGGGAACGCTGTCGGCCTGGGAAGTAGCACCGCAGGAGCCGCTGCGCGACGCGGTGCCACAGGACAGACGGTGGGGCTACCCAGTGCGCGATGTCATCGAAACGTTGGCTGATTGCGGGTCATTCCTGGAACTGCAGCGCATCCATGGCCGCTCTGTTATCACCGGGTTCCTGCGTATCGAGGGCAGGCCGATGGCGCTGGTTGCAAATGACTGCCAGCAGCTGGGCGGCGCAGTGGATGGCGAGGCGGCAGAAAAGGCCGCGCGCTTTCTGACGATCTGTAATGCACTGGGCCTGCCTGTGCTGTCGCTGACCGACACGCCCGGCTTCATGGTGGGCCCGGCCAGTGAAGAAGCCGGTGCGGTGCGCAAGATGGCGTCGCTGTTTATTGCCGGGGCGCAAATGACGGTGCCCGTGATCGCGATATTCCTGCGCAAGGGGTACGGCCTGGGTGCCATGGCCATGACGGGCGGCAGCTTCGCGCGGCCTGTCTACGCCGCTTCCTGGCCCACTGGTGAGTTCGGCGGTATGGGTCTGGAGGGTGCCGTGCAGCTTGGGTTCAAGAAGGAGCTGGAAGCAAAGACCGACCCGGCTGAGCGCGAGGCCCTGTTCAATGAACTGGTCGCGCACATGTATGAGATCGGCAAGGCCTCAGAGGCAGCAGCCTACCTTGAGATCGACGCGGTCATTGATCCTGCCGAAACGCGCAGCACCATTTTGCGTGCCCTTGCAGCGGCGACACCGGCGTACTGATGTCGCCCGGCGCCGGCATCGTCTATGCGCTTGGGCCCCAGGCGGTGGTGCAGGCCGCAGGCGCCCTTGGGGTCGATGTGGCGGCATTGCTGCGCGACGCCAGGATCAACCCCGGCCTGCTGCGCGACAGCAGCGAACATATCCCCATGGATCGCTACCTGAGCCTGTACAGGCTTGCCGTGGAGCGTGCTGCGGATCCTGATTTCGGCCTTTACGTGGGCCACATCGTGTACTTCAGCGGTATCAATTTGCACCTGTATATGACCACCATCTGCCGCACGCTGAAGGAGTACTTCAATGTGATTCCCAGCACTATTCGCCTGCGTGGCGATACGGGGCGGGTGCTGATCCGGGCACAGGGCGACATGATCGCACTCGAGTGGCACCCGCTGGAGCCACGCATTGCCGACTGGCGGCCGGTGGTCGACGAGATGCTGATGTCATCGGTAGAAATCATCAACGCGATCTGTGCCTTGCCAGTGCTGGTGCGCGCCGCCGAATTCACCTATTCAACGCCTGATGATACGCGCGCCCTGAAGCGCGCCTTTGGCTCCCACCTGAAGTTTGGCAGCGACACCAGCCGCCTGTATTTTTCACGCGACGTGCTGCGCTATCCGCTGGTAGACCTGGGCTTTGAGTTGACCAGCGATTTCTGGGTTGGGCCGGCCAATGTGGTCACACAGGAGGAGGGTGACGATCCTTTTCTGCGCGACATTCGCGCGGCCATTCGCAGGGCATTACCGGGCGGTGACTTCACCATTGACACGCTGGCCGATGAACTCAACCTGTCGCGTCGCACACTGCAGCGACGCCTGAGCAGTTATGGGGTCAGCTTCAAGCGCATGTTGCAGGATGTGCGCCAGGAACAGGCGCGTCGCTATCTCGACGATCCGCGCCTGGCTATTACCGAGATAGCCCTGCTGCTGGGATATTCCGACCAGGCATCGTTCTCCAACGCGTTCAAGGTATGGAGCGGCTGTGCACCAACGGAGTATCGCCAGCGCGCGATCAACCAGCCCGTAGTTAAACAATAACCACTTGCAAGACAAACCGGAGAGTAACGATGGACAATTTATTCAGCATCAAGGGGAAGGTGGCGGTAGTCACCGGCGGTTCACGCGGAATTGGCAGAATGATCGCCAGCGGGTTCGTGCAGCACGGAGCACGGGTTTACATTACCGCGCGTCGTGAGGCGGAACTGCAAGAGACCGCCAGTGAGTTATCGAAACTGGGAGAGTGCCAGGCCATACCCTCTGACCTGTCGACGCATGCCGGTGTGACCACTTTTGCGCAAGCCATTGCTGAGCGTGAGGATACGCTGGGGATCCTGGTCAATAATGCCGGGGCTACCTGGGGGGCAGAGATCGATGACTTTCCCGAATCAGGCTGGGATAAAACCATGAACCTGAACGTCAAGTCCCTGTTCTTCCTCACGCAAAAATTGCTGCCGCTGTTGCGCAACGCCGCTACGCCGGAAGATCCGGGTCGTGTCATTAATATTGGGTCGATCAACGGCATCACCAATCCCGGCATGAACAACTACGCTTACTCGGCGAGCAAGGCTGCCGTGCATCACCTCACGCACCACCTGGGCGCCGCGCTGGCAGCTTCACACATTAACGTAAACGCCATCGCGCCGGGTTTCTTTCCCAGTAAGATGACCGCCCACTTACTGGAACCTGACCTGGGCCTGGAAAAGGCGATTCCACGCGGGCGTATCGGCGATGAGGCCGATGCAGCGGGCACGGCAATTTATCTCAGTTCGCGTGCCTCTGCCTGGATGACCGGGCAAACGCTCGTACTCGATGGCGGACAGGTTGCGAACGCCGGTTGAGGTGTCGCAGTTTCAGCGCGTGGCAGGTAAAGTGAGTCAACCTGCCAGCTTAAGGGAAGCAACAGCGTGATGGACCAGACCCAGTCGGCGGCGCCCGGCGGCGCGAGTGCCTATTTGATCTACGACACTGAGCTGGATACAGGGCTGGTCGAAGCATGTTGTGCGCAACACGGGGTCGCGCTGGTACCCTGGAGCGAGCGAGCCAACTGCCATACCGATGCCAGGGTCCTGACCTACGTAGGCGATGAGCGCGTTCGCGACCTCGCGCCGCTAGCAATGGAAAAGGGCTGGGCGGTGGGCGTGCTGCCCCATCCACGGGCACGCCGCTCCAGTGCGGCGCTGGGCGCGCACGGCGATTTGGTCAAACTGATCAAACACTACCTTGCAGCCCCGGAGATTGCCGCCGATGCCATGACATGCAACGGCGAACTGGTGTTCAATTCAGTCGTGATCGGCAGGGTCCTGGCGCTGCGACCGCAGGATATCAATCGACCACAAACCGGCCTGGATATGCTCAAGGGCGCGTTGCGCGGGCTCAGTGCGCTCACCCTGCGTCCTTATAAACTGACGACGGCCAAGGAGCGCGAGATCTCGATGGCGGCGCTGGGTATCGTGGTCACCGGCCAAACCCAGAGCAAGTTGATGTACCGCGCGTTTGCCGATGACATGGGTATCGCCGACGGGCGCTTGTCGATGATCGCCCTGGCGCCGCGCAGTATCCTGAGTTACCTGGTGTTTTTATTGCGCCTGTTTATGCCGGGCAAGATGAGTTTTTCCAGGCTGCCGTCCTCTCTCAGCGTTGTCCAGACGAATCGCCTGCGCATCACAGCGCAAAAGGGCACAGAGTACCTGCTCGATGGCAAGCCCGTGCACGCCACCGAAATTGAATTCGAAATACTGGAGGACAAAATCAAACTGCTGCCGGGGCCTGAACTCAAGCTGCAGCCTGACTTGACCACCCTGAACGCCAAGGAAACGGTGCGCCTGAATCACGTGCCGGTCGATTCCGCAGCCAAACCCTTGCTCGAAAAGCCGCTGCCACTTTTCAACCACGCCACCGAGGAGGAATACCGCGAGCTTTTTGTTGCCCTGCGCGAGAATGCGGCATCGTCTGCATCGTATCAGGTCTTGATGGTATTGAGTGTGCTGCTGGCGCTGGGCGGGATGTATGCCAATTCCGCTCCCGTGATCATCGGCGCGATGATCCTGGCGCCGTTAATGTCGCCCATCATTTCACTGTCTATGGGGCTGGCGCGCTCGGACGCCGCCTTGATGAATGTGGCCGGACGCACGCTACTTAAGGGCATTGCCTGGGGGTTGGGATGTGGCATTGTGCTGGCCTGGGCCATGCCACTGGAAATTCCAACGGCCGAAATGAAAGCTCGCATGTCGCCAACGCTGCTGGACCTGTTTGTTGCGGTGCTCTCGGGCATCGCCGGCGCCTATGCCCACTCCCGGGAAGAGATTGCCAAGAGCCTGGCAGGTGTTGCGATTGCGGTTGCTCTGGTGCCACCGCTGAGTGTGGCCGGCATTGGCCTGGGCTGGGGTGACTGGCACATGGCCTGGGGTGCTTCGCTGCTGCTGGTCACCAACCTGATTGGCATCGCACTGGCAGCCAGCCTGACCTTTCTGATGCTCGGCTTTGCGCCCTTCAGTCGCGCCAAGCCCGGTTTGATTGTGACCTTCGTACTCGCACTGATTATCTGCCTGCCGCTGACGCTGTCGTTTTCCCACCTGGTGGCCAGGGACAGGATTATTGAACATGTGCCGATGGGCGCCGTGCAGCTGTCTGACGTGAGTGTGAATGTCAGTCGCGCGGATGTTCGCCTGGGCGACCCTCATCTGCTGCTGATCACCCTGAGTTCCGGGCAGGCTCTTGAAACCAAGGACGTAGACGAACTCAAGGCGTTGATAGCGCAGCGCGTCGGCGAACCCATCGCCCTGGAAGTACAGGCAAATATCCGCCGCTAGTGCCGACTGGCCACGGTGACGGGCAACCAGGCCAACGCGCATTCGCGCCAGCGCTTTGCTAGTATGGTCGCGTGAATACTCCACTGTTTGAAGAGATCGGTTACGGCGTTACCTGCATCGATGCGCAGTACGTGTCGTGGGGCATGGCGTGCTTTTACCTGTTGGAATCGGCCGGTGAATATGCGGTGATTGAAACCGGCACTAATCACAGTGTGGGTGGCTTGTTAGCTTGCCTTGCACAGCGCGATATTCAACCGGAACAGATTCGCTTTATCATTCCGACACACGTGCATCTCGATCACGCCGGTGGTGCCGGGGCCATGATGGCACTGTTCCCACGTGCGCAGCTGGTGATACATCCACGCGGCGCGCGCCATATGATAGATCCGCAACAGCTGGTTGCGGCCTCGCAGGCCGTGTACGGGGAGCAATTGTTTGCCTCGCTGTATGGTGATGTCATGCCGATCGAAGCGCAGCGTGTTGTTGCGGCCGACGACGGGTACACACTTTGCTTTGGTCAGCGCACGCTGCTGTTGCGCCATACAGAAGGACATGCCCGCCACCATTTTTGCGTATGGGACGAGCACAGCCATGGCTGGTTTACCGGTGATATGTTTGGTATCTGCTACCCGTGGTTTCGGTTTCCAGAGGGTGATTACCTGCTGCCTTCTACAACGCCAACGCAGTTTGATCCGCAGGCCTACTTGCGGTCTCTTGAGCTTCTGCACAGCTATGCCCCCCGGCGTATCTACCTCACGCACTATGGCATGATTGAATACAGTGCCAGCAAAAACAGCGCGCTCGCGCAGCAAGTGCAGGCTTATCGTGATGTTGCGCTGCAGTCTTGCGCCGACGACGGCGAGCTTGAGGCGCGATTGTCGGCGCTGGCATTGCAATCGATTCGGGCATTTACGCCTTCTACCGATGCGCAGCAGTTAAGCGATTGGTTGCAGTTCGACATACCGCTGAACGCGCAGGGCCTGGCGCACTGGCGGAGCACGCAAACGGCCTGAGCGGCACTATGCATGTTCGTGGAACAGGCCGCGATCCACGTAACGCTAAAAAAGGAACCTACGTATGAAAATTCTTGTCTTGCAACTAGCGTTGTTACTCGGCGTTTTCAGCCTGCCCGCAGTTGCCGATAGCCGCTGTGAACCATCGCGCTGGGGAGCAGGTGATGAGATCGGTAACGCAAATCTCATTACACCTGCCAGCGTACTGGCAGCGAGCTCACTGGTTACTACCGGTAGAACCTATTCATTGGGTATTACGATAGACAGCAATACGCCGGCCTTTGCGCCGCGCTCAATGAGCCTGCAGGTGGTGCAGCCGGGCCAGCAACAGGGCAAGCCTGCCTTTCCCAACGCGACCTATAACGATGATGTTTTCATTGGCTGGTTCGGGATAGGCTCACAGCTCGACGGACTCGGCCATATTGGCGATGCGCAGGGTATGCACTACAACTGCTTCGAGGCGCGGGAGATCGCGGAGTTCACTGGTCTTACGCATCTGGGCACGCACAATGTACCGCCGATAGTTGCGCGCGGTGTAGTGCTGGACATGGCCGCCCACAAGGGCGTTGACTATATGAAGGCGGGCGAGTACTTCACGGTGGAAGATGTGCAGGCGGTAGAGAAAAAGCAGGGTACGCCCATCCGCGAAGGAGACGTCGTGTTGTTTCATACCGGCTGGACGGATGCCAAACTGGAAAGTGACCCGCAGGCCTGGGCCTCGGGCGAGCCCGGCCAGAGTGAGGAGGTGGCCCGCTACCTGGCCGGCAAGAATGTCGTTGCCGTGGGTGCGGACACCTGGGGTGTCGACGTGCTGCCTTCACCTGATCCGGCTCGGCCTTTCCAGGGGCATGTTATTCTGTTGAAGGAGTCTGGTATCTACCTGCTGGAAACCATGAATACGGGGCCGCTGGTGAGGGACGGCGTGTATGAATTCATGTTCGTGCTGGGGCAGGCCAAGGTGCGCGGCGCCGTGCAGATGATCATAAACCCGGTGGCGATTCGCTGACGGCAGCTGCGGCTGTTGTTGCCTGTTGGGCGTTGAGGCGCTGGCGCACCTGCGCATGCGCCTGGCGCCCCAGGCGTACCCTGCTTGCGTAGACAAACGCAATAAATGCGAGCACGCCGGTAATGCTGACAAAGAACCATCCCAGCAATTGCAGTGTGCGCTCGGGAACCTCTCCTGGTTGGCTGCCGGCAGCAATGCCCGCCATATCAACCACCACGCCTGCGACCAGTGCGCCTACACCCGTTGTTGCCTTCTGTACGAACGTGCTGGCGGCAAAAAACACGCCTTCCTGTCGCAGGCCGGTGTTGAGTTCCTGCTCGTCGAGGATGTCCGCCAGTAAAGAAATACCCAGCATCTGCAATCCGGCAATGGTGAACACGCCAAGCACTGTGTTTAGAATCTGCAGGGGGTAAATCACGGGGTGCCCATTCTCGGGCAGCCAGTCCAGCAGCCTCAGGCCCGTGAACCAGATGGCATTGAACATGATGCCGAGGCTGCACGCTGCCATGAGCGTTGCCTTGTCGAACCTTGCCCCGAGGCGCGCGACCAACGAGAACGCCAATACCGTGCCTAACGCCATGGGTACCACCAGGCCGGCAAGCTGGTCTGAACTGAACTCCCAGAAGTAGGTGCCCATGTAGAGTGCCAGGGTCACATAAACCCCGGAGGCCATGCCGAAGGCGAGATTAGTGCCCACGGTCATACGAAAGTTGCGGTTGGTCAACGCCAGTTTGAAATCGTCGACCGTACGCCGCAGGCTCAAGCCGGAGACGCTACTGGTGGACTGCGGCAGGCGGTCAATCATAGTGCGCGTGCCCCAGACGCAAACGACAATCGTGATGGCCGCAACCAGCGTAGAGAACACACCATAGGCATGATAATTCTCTGCAATCAGCCGCCCGTCGCTGATGTCACTGCTTTTGAAAAAAACGGTAAACGCGATGGCAGGCAGCGCCATACCGGCAATCCATGACATAGTAACGCGGGCCTTGGCTATCACGGTGCGTTCGTCGTAATCCGTAGAGAGCTCTGCACCCATCGCAGAATAGGGAATGAAGTAGATCGTCAGGAACGTGCGCAGGAGCACGGCAACTACGGTCAGCCACAGAAACATCGAGAACTGCCCCAGGCCCTGTGGTGGAGAAAAAACCAGCAGGAACATTAGCGCAAACGGAATGCCACCCAGAAGAATCAGCGGATGTCGACGCCCCCAGCGCGTGCGCACGGTATCTGACCAACTGCCGACGATCGGGTCACTGATGGCATCCCAGCTCAATGCAATGAAAGCCGACAACCCCGCAAGCGAACCTGACAGGCCCTGCACCTGGGTGTAGTAGAAAATAACGAAATTGACGAAGGCGGCATCCTTGACCGCATAGGGCATGTTGCCTATTGCATAGGACCATTTCTCGAGTGCTGTCAGGCTGCGCATATGGCTACGTCGTCCCTGTTGTGTGCGCCAATCGCGCGACACCACAATGCCGTGACCGCGGGCATCGCGCAAGACTCTGCCGGACAAACCCCGCCGCTGCCTGCGCGCAGCGGGAATGCGCGTGGTGGCACTCAATGGTTGTAAATCTGCTATGTTCACCCGCATAGCCCACATTTGCACCGCCAGCCGGGTAATGCGCCGTGCAGCCTGGCTTCCCGTCAAACCCCAGCCGCAAGGAGAAACCGATGATCCATGCCGATATGCCGTATGCCAGGCACTACCAGGAGATACATGGCCGCAAAGTAGCCTACGTCGATGAAGGAGAGGGCGACCCGATTGTGCTGCTGCATGGCAATCCAACGTCGTCTTACCTGTGGCGCAATGTCATCCCACACCTTGTGTGCAAGGGGCGTGTTGTAGCGCCAGATCTCATTGGCCAGGGTGATTCCGACAAGCTGCCGGCCAGCGATGGCCCGGAGCGCTACAGCTTCGCGGTGGTCTATGACTACCTTGAACGCCTGTTGAGCGCAATCGGTGCTGATCGCAAGGTCACGCTGGTCATCCATGACTGGGGCAGCGCCCTGGGCTTTTACTGGGCGCAGCAACATGCCAATGCGCTGCGCGGTATCGCGTATATGGAAGGGATTGTCTGCCCACTGGGCTGGGAAGACTGGCCCCCCGAGGCCGGCATATTCAAGGCATTTCGCTCGGATAAGGGCGAAGAGCTGTGTTTGCAGAAGAATATTTTTGTAGAGGGTGTATTGCCCAGTGCCGTACTGCGCGGACTGACTGAAGACGAGATGCAGCACTATCGTGCGCCCTTCGCGACGCCGGATGAACGTCAGCCGACGCTCAACTGGCCACGACAGATTCCCATTGCCGGAACGCCCGCGCACATGGTGGCGCTGGTAGAAAGCTATGGAAAATGGCTCGAAGGCGCAATTGCTATACCCAAGCTGTTTATTAATGCCGAGCCGGGCTCTATTCTTGTTGGTCGACAGCGCGAGTACTGCAGAACCTGGCCCAACCAGCAGGAAGTGACGGTGAGAGGCGCGCACTTCATTCAGGAGGATTCACCGATGGAGATCGGCCAGGCAGTGGCACAGTGGATGGACAACCTATGACATACCCTACCTTGGTGCACCGGCAGGCACCGCTAATAACAATCAGCGATTCGGTCTGTGCCGCCAGGCCAATGACAGCACACACTGCGGGGGCTCGATCACATGGGGTCAGCTGAGTCGGTGCAACCACGGATACTGCAACTGGATGACATCAAAGACGCTAGCGTTGGTGGCAAGGCCTATGGACTGGCGCGATTGCGCGCGATGGGCCTGGACGTACCGCCGGCCTTTGTGGTCCAGAATGCGCAGGCTGATACGTTTCCACAGCAGCTCGCCGAGGCGGTCGCCGGGCTCAAGGCCAGTGCATTGGCGGTGCGCTCTTCTGCGCTGGGCGAAGACGGTGCCGAAGCCTCTTTTGCAGGCCAATATGAAACCGTTCTGAACGTGAGGGGTTTCGATGCGGTGTGCGCAGCTATTAATGAATGCGTGGCCTCAGCGGCCAGCGAGCGCGCCGTGCAGTATTTGCAGGACAACCTTGAAGGGCAGTCCTGTGTAATGAACGTGGTCGTGCAGAGCATGGTAGATGCGCGCTGTGCGGGCGTCGTCTTTACCGCCGACCCGGTCAGTGCCCGCCGTGACCTGCTGGTCATCGATGCCGTTGCCGGCCTGGGCGAGGCGCTGGTCAGCGGCGAGGCGACGCCGGATCATTACGAGGTCGATTTGTCCGGTACCGTGATCAAGCAGCTGTGTGTGCACGAAAACCCGCTGTTGACCGCCCGGCAGATCAAGCAGATTGCCGAGCAGTCGCGTGCAGCGGCCGAGCACGAAGGGCAGCCACTGGATCTGGAGTGGGCCATAGACCAGGACGGTGTGTTGCACTGGCTGCAGGCGCGCCCCATCACGACGCTACCGGCCGATCTCAATGAGTTTGACACCGTGCTGCCGCGACCCGGCGACGTGCTGACCATCAGCAATGTCAGCGAAATGATGCCCGGTGCTGTTTCACCCCTGACCGGATCGTTCACCGGCTGGTGTATCGACTATGGCCTGCAGGATATGCAGGTGAAAGTTGGCGCGCGGCAGGCGATCGAACCCCAATGGCAGATTACGGCATGGGCCTATGGCCACCTGTTCCTCAACCTTAGCGGCAACGTGGTGATGTCATCGGCGGTGCTGGGCTCCAACGCCGAGCAAACCGCACAGACGCTGTGCGGCCGCATCGTACCCGAGCTGAAAGAATTCCCGCCCCAGCCACTGTGGAAGCAGGTGATCAATACGGGCAAGCTGCTCAGGTACGCTTTGCGCGCGCCGGCCGTCGTGGAAAAGTTTGGCGAAGAACTGGCGCAGTTCAGAATTGCTGAGCAAGACACCAGCCTGGCGATGTGGCAGGAAATTGAAGGTCATTTGCATTTCTATGAACATGCGATGGCCGTGCATATTCAATCATCGGCTCTTTCTGGTTTTCTCTCGTCGATTGTCGAGAGCATGGTGTCCGGTGGCTCTTACGACAACAGCAATGAAGACCAGGCCGAAGCCGTGGCGCTGCTCGCGGGCGCCACTGGCGTCGAGAGTGCACTGATGCTCGAACAACTGGATGCATTGGTCGATGAAGTGGCAGCGCACCCTGAAGTGCAGCAACGATTCATCGAGGCTGACCCCGTCGCGGCACAGCAATGGCTGGAAAGCTGCACACCGATCAGCAGTCAGTACCGTGCGTTTATGTCTGCACACGGGCATCGCGGTTATCGTGAACTGTGTATGCGCGACCCGGCCTGGGTGGATGACCCTCAGCCCCTGATTCAAAGTATGCGCGCCGCTGTGCGCGGCCGGCACATCGGCGGCGGCCAGGGCCTTCATCAGGCACCACAGATAGACTGGGACAAGCTAAGCAGGGGGCTGCGCTGGGTGCTGCCCAAGGCACACAATGCGATCCGCCGCCGCGAGCACACCAAATCGCAACTGGTCGAAGTCGCGCATCGCTACAAGATCGCCTTTCGGCATCTGGGCCGCCTGTTGGAGCAGGAGGGCGCGCTACCGGACGCCGATCTGGTCAATTTTTTCAGTATTGCAGAGCTGGCGCGCATTGTGCCCAATCCACAACCTGCTGATGTCGAGCTGGCACAGCAGCGCCGCCTGGCGCTGGATTATCAACAGCGTTTCGAGTTTCCTGAAATCTCGGTGGGCATTCCCGCACCCCTGCAGCCCGAGGTGCTCAGTAACACCGACGGAGTGCTGGTAGGTCGGCCTGCCTCCCGTGGAGTCGCCCAGGGCATCGCCAGGGTGGCGCATACTCTGGAGGAGGCCGCACAGCTGCAGCCCGGCGAGATTCTGATCACCCCCATCACCGATATAGGCTGGACACCTTATTTCAGCCTGATTGGCGGGCTGGTGACTGACCTTGGCAGTTCCGTTTCGCACGGCGCGGTAATCGCACGCGAGTACGGCTTGCCTTGCGTAGTCAACAGTCGCAGCGGCACAAAGGTCTTTGCCACCGGCGATCATGTGCGTGTTGATGGTGATACCGGCAGGGTAGAGCGCCTGGACGGGGAACAGCAGTAGTGCCTGCCAACAGTGCCTGCCCCTACCCGGCGCAGCACAACGTGGCTCCGTTACCCGAGCAAGCCAGGTGCACACTATGAGCAAGCCGCTGTGCGTAATCACCGGCGTGGGGCCCGGCACCGGTAGCGCGCTGGTGCGCAAGTTTGCACATGACTACCGGATAGTGATGGTGGCCCGGGACCGCGAGCGCCTCGAGAGGCTCGCGTCAGAGGTGCCCGACGGCAGCATAATGATCTGTGATCTGTGTGACGAAGCAGCGCTGCTGGCGATGTGCGAGCAGATCAAGTTGCTGGGTGACCCTGCTGTGCTTATCCATAATGCGGTGCGCGGCGGTGTCGGCGATGTGCTTTCCATCAAGCCTGCCGATCTGCAAAAGAACTTTCAGGTCAATACCATGGCGTTGTTGCATCTGGTGCAGGCGTTTGCGCCAGCAATGGTTGCAGCAGGTAGTGGCGCCATTTTGGCAACGGGCAATACGGCGGCCTACCGTGGAAGGCCAAACTTTGTCAGCTTCGCGCCCACCAAGGCGGCCCAGCGCATTTTGCTGGAATCAGCAGCGCGCCAGCTTGGGCCAAAGGGGGTACACGTGGCCTATGTAGCTATTGATGCGGCGATCGATGTGCCCTGGACGCGGGCGGCACTGCCCGATGCCCCGAACGATTTTTTTGCACGACCACAAGACATTGCCGCCGAATGCTTTCACATTGTGCACCAGCCCAGATCGGCGTGGACCTTTGACGTGGTGATCCGGCCCTTCAGCGAGGGCTGGTGACACTCTCGGCGTGTATCAGGCAGCTGCTGAGTCATTGACGCGAAGCCAGCGTCGTAACCCTGTTGCTGCGCGTGCGTGGCGCGGATTTGATTTCTACCATCAAGGATTGTTGTTGAGTGCCGGGAGCTGGAGCCGGGGCCGGGGCCGGGGATAGGGTGCTATGTGTCAGGCGCCAGGTCCTGGCGAGCCGCCCGTTACGCGGCCTGGCTCCAGCGCTCGAAAGGCCAAGATACTCGCTCTGGAACCAGGCCGCGCAACGGGCTCGGTTGGGAGTGGCATCCGCGCCGATGTGCTGCGCATACAAGCCGCCTGCGCAAGGCGTGGAATCCCTTGAACAATAAAGGCCGCGCGGCACGTGGGGTCACCGGTGAGTATCTTTGCCGTTCGAACCTGTGACCCCACGTGCCGTGGGGCCGGTGCGCCAAACCAAACCAAACCAAACCAAACCAAACCAAACC
>JANSYN010000006.1 GCA_024742415.1 Gammaproteobacteria bacterium | reverse complement strand
GCTCTCAGCGATTCAGTGCCACCCCAAACTCAAACCGATGTACGAGCGGATGGTGGCAGCAGGAAAACCCAAGAAGTTGGCTATCGTTGCCTGCATGCGCAAGCAACTAGTTATTCTCAATACAATGGTTCGGAACGGAACGCATTGGGACCCGGAAATGGTCTAAATACTTGACGAGAGACCATAGTCACTTGTATGCACGCGCGGACATCAACACACCTCCAGAAAAAGTCTTTAGTATCAACTGCCTAATAGCTCACGCCATTAAAAACCGTAGAACAAAAGCCAACTGGTTTGTAGTAAACCTTCACGCATACCCTTGTCGCGTGCAATCGCTCAATGCAAACCCTTTAATAATCATAGACCTGTACCCACCAAAAGTCTCCGCTTCTACCTCGGTCCCCTGACGCAGGCTCAACTTGTGCAGTGATTGCGCAGCCGGCATGCGGTTGTCACGCTGCATGCTACTGCGCTAGTCATCATACTCCGCAGTTGCAGCTATCTGCGTATACCAGTAAACGCCGTGCTCGTCTTTTACGCGCGCTATTCTGCGCTGCGAAAGCAAACAGTTGAGGTGGGCCATGGTTTCACCCGTGGCAAGGCCCAGTGAACCGCCGGTGATTTCGCGGTTGAAAAGCGCGGGAAAGCAATCAACGGCGCGCCGTGGTTCCGTCAGGTAATGGAACAGGCTGTCCAGGTCCTGTTCGTGGCTTTCTATAAGTTGGGTCATGCGCACGTGCAGTCCGTAAAACGGTGCTTCGTGTGCAGGTAGCACCAGTAAGTCATCGGGCAGTATCTCCCGCAGTCGTGCGCTTGAGCGCAGCCACTCTTCCAGTGGATTGCCCTCCGGTTCGGTAGGGAACACACTGACGTTTGGCGTGATGCGCGGCAACACCTGGTCTCCCGAGATCAGCAGCTTCAGGGCGGGGCAGTAGAGCGTGGCGTGTTCCGGCGAGTGGCCGCTGCCGATAATCACCTGCCAGTAGCGGTCACCAATAGTGAGTGTTTCGCGGTCGACCAGTCGGCGAAAGCAATCCGGCAGCGGTGAAATTGCGCGTCCGAAGTTGCCGAATTTTTGTCGATAGCGTTCAAGCTGTTCTTCATCGTAGCCAGCGGCACGATAAAATCGAATGGCAACATCCGGAGCGGGGCGGCCTGTGTCGGCCGTCATGGCGCGGCACATGAGGAATTCTTCCCGCGACATCCACAGTTCGCAATCGAAGCGTTCGGTCAGCCAGCCGGCCAGGCCAACGTGGTCGGGGTGCAGGTGCGTACAAATGACGCGCTTGATCGGTTTGTTACCCATGACGCCGGCGAACAGCGCTTCCCAGGTCTCGCGTGCGCTGGGCATGTTCAGGCAGGTATCAACGACCGTCCAACCGTCATCATCCTCAAGCAGCCACAGGTTGATATGGTCCAGCGACATGGGCATCGCAAAACGTACCCAGTAAACGCCCTCGGCGATCTGGTACGCGTCGCCAGGTTCCGGGCCCCAGGTGCGGCTCCAGGGGTAGTCCAGCCCCTTGTAGTGTTCGTGTTTTTGATCGCTATCGGTGTTGTGCACGCGTCTTTCCAGTTGTCTGTCTTGCACACTATCGTACACCGGGAGGAGCGGCACTCCACAGTTATTTTGGTGAGGGCCGGGGTGGGGCTGTTTTATATCGCACAGTGGGTGTCAGGTTTGGGGGAAGAAATGTGGCCTTCGGATCGCGTCAAGTGGGTGATGTAGCTGATCTTTATGCAAGCAGCAAGCAGCAAGCAGCAAGCAGCAAGCCGCCAGATGACGGCATGCTGATCAAACCCTCGGTAGGGGCAGGCGGGCGGGTTTAGCCAACGCCCCGCTCAGAACCCTCCCAGTAGCTTGCACGTACTGCCTTTTTATCGGGCTTGCCAACGGGCGTTAGGGGAATCGCATCAACAAAGTCGATCGACTTGGGTGATTGCACTGAGCCTTTGGCCTCTTTCACCAGGCCCTGTAGTTCAGCAACCAGCGCGTCTGAGGGATCAACACCCGGTTTGAGCACCACTACGGCTTTAACCGCCTCGCCCCACTGCTCGTCGGGCACGCCAATTACGACCACCTGGCCCACGGCGTCGTGGGTGGTCATCACGTCTTCAACTTCGCGTGGGAAGACGTTAAAGCCGCCGGTTACGATCATGTCCTTGGTGCGATCAACAATGTAGAGAAAGCCGTCTTCATCCAGTTTGCCTACGTCACCGGTATGCAGCCAGTCGCCGGCAAAGGCTTCAGCGGTTTGTTCCGGCATGTCCTTATAGCCGCCCATCACCAGCGGCCCGCGCACACAGATTTCGCCGGCCTCTCCCTGGGGGACTTCGTTGTGATCCGGGTCCAGCAGCGCAACGTGTACCCAGGGTGAGGGTCTTCCACATGATGACAAACGCTCAGGCTTGCTGAGGTCGTGGTCGGATTTACGCATATTGGCAATCACCATGGGGCATTCAGATTGACCAAAGAACTGATAGAAAATCTGCCCCCACTTTTCGATGCCCTCTTGCAGGCGCGCCGGGCTCATGGGTGATGCGCCGTAGAAAATGGTCTCCATACTTTGCATGCTGCCGTCGGTTGCACGCGGCGAGTCCAGCAGAAAGTACAGCATGACCGGTACCAGCATGGTGCAGGTAATCTTGTGTTGTTTTACCGTGTCAAAAAACTCATCCGGGCTGAAGCCCTGCATCACGTAGAACGCACCGCCTTTTTGCAGCACGGGAATAAAGAAAGCCGCCGCAGCATGAGACAGCGGGGTGGCCATAAGCATGCGCACCTCCTGTGGGAATTCCCACTCGGCCATTTGTATCTGCGTCATGTAGGCGCTCACGCGATGCGGGCTCATAACACCTTTGGGTTTGCCGGTGGTGCCCCCGGTAAAGTTGACCGAGGCAATATCATTCGGGCCAATATCGGGCGCTACCAGTGGTTTCGGTTCGAAGGTTGCCGCCAGGGCCATGTAGTCGTCACCGATGTCGTTGGGCCCAAACCCGAGCAGGTTCTTCAATGCCGGAATCCGCGCCTTGAGTGCTGCGGCCACTTCAGAGAAAACGGCCGCATCAAACACCAGCGTATCGATATCGGCGGCTTCAATAACGTACGCATGATCATCCAGCGAGCCCAGTGGGTGGAGTGGTGTGCCGATGCAGCCTGTTAACTGCATGGCGGCGATATTCGACAGCACCTCAGGGCGATTCGCAGAAATGATCGCCACGCGGCTGCCCACGCCAAGGCCCTTTGATTGCAGTGCCTGCACCATCTGGCTGGTACTTTCACGCACATCTTTATAGGTGGCCACTTTGTCGCCAAGAAAGAGACAGGGCTCGTCGTTATAACGATTCAGGCCCTCGATCAGCAGGTGCGGCATCAGGGGCGGTTGGTGCAAAACTTCGGTTGTCATAGCGGCTCCGGAATAAATGAGTAGATGATGTCAGTGGTACAGTTGCAGGTGTTGAATTCTATGCGTCCAGTTGCAGCGCCCTGCGCAACACGGCGAGTTGCTCCTGCGCCTCACGCTGGCTGACCTGCGCATGGGTGAACAGGCTGGAGCCGTGAAAGGTACCAGCAAAGCTGTGTAATTCTGTGGCAACGCCTGCCTGCAGCAGCCGCAGGGCATACTCAATGCCTTCATCGCGCAGAGGGTCAAACTCCATCGTGCTGACATAAGCCGGCGGCAAGTCGGTCAGGTCCTCGGCGCGCGCGGGGGCAGCCAGATAGGGCACGTTGTCGGCACCGCGTGTGTAGTGCTCACCGAGGTAGGCGTCCCAGCTTGTTTCGGCATTGGGCCGATTCCACATTGGTGTGTCGACAAAAGCCTGCATGCTCGGTGTGGTGAGCCTGTCGTCGATTTCGGGAATGCCCAGGTACTGGAAACATATCGGCGGGCCGCCCCTGTCCCGTGCCAGCAAACTGGTAGCGGCACTGAGGCCGCCGCCAGCGCTCATGCCCAGTACGGCGACTCGGGTTGGGTCGATGCTGAGTGAGCCGCTGTTGTCGTGTACCCATTGCAGGGCGGCATAGCAGTCTTCCAGGCCCCCTGGGTAGGGTGTTTCGGGAGACAAGCGATAGTCCACTGACACGATAACCACACCCAATGCGCGGCAAAGGGTGAGGCATGAGCCCAGCTCGCTGTCGAGGTTGCCCACTACAAAGCCGCCGCCGTGAATATGCAATATGCAGGGCACGGTGGTGCTTAAGCCCTGCGGTGTGTAGATGCGAATGGCCACGTCGGGCGCGCCATCCGGGCCGGGTATGTTGCGGTCTTCCATAGTGATGCCGCTTTTATCCAGCCCGGCATTCATCTGGCCGATCATGTCCAGAAAGGCCGCGCGCGTCTGTTCGGGGTTGGTCAGGTCCAGCCCTCCCTCTGGCAAAAACTCCAGTCCCGCGGCGAGTTCGGGGTCGAAGTTATAGCTGTTGTTGTGGCTGTTGTTGTGGCTGTTGTTGTAGCTATTGGTATCGCTCATGACGGGCTCTCTCGCATCGTATGTTGTGGTGGCGGTGCTCGTTCTTCTGCTGCGCGATGCGGCCGAAAATACGGTAAAAGGTGTTGTTGATGCAGTGCAGCACGGCGTTGTCGTCGCACGGCCCCGAAGTATCCATCGCCTTGCGCAGCGGCATTTTCATCGCATAAGACAGCGTATACTGTCTTTATCGAATGTGTATCTCAACAGTATAAAAATGGATACTTATTCTGACACTATTGCACCGGGTTGTTTGCCACATCTGCGCCTGGGTCTGCCGCATGATCTGCACCAACTGTCCGCCTGGGGCCGGGCAACAACACACCGCAACTGCAGCACACCAGCTGCGCCGCAGTTGCGTAGTTTTTTGTGTTTGCCCGCGGCGCTTGGCGCGGCCGCACAGCGCGCGCACATGGTAGACTGCTGCTTCGAGTGTTAAGGAATTGTTGCCATGGCTGCGCAGATACACATCCCTTCACGGTTTAACGGTCCTCCGGACTCTGGCAATGGTGGCTATAGCTGTGGTGTGGTGGCCAACTTCATTGATGGGCCGGCACGCGTGCGACTGCACGTACCGCCACCGCTGGATACCCCGATGACCGTTGCCACCTTTGCAGACGGACGTGTCGAATTGCGTGACGCCAGCACGCTGGTGGCAAGTGCGGCGCCAACTGAACTGGCGCTGGAGGTGCCGGCCGCTCCCGGTGTGGAGGAAGCGGCGGCCGCCATGGCGCGTCACCCCGCGCGCGATGCGCACATGTTTCCTACCTGTTTCGTGTGTGGAACCAAGCGGCCGCAGCACGATGGCATGGAGTTGTACCCCGGCCCCGTCAACGATTGGAATCTGCTGGCCTGTGTATGGCATCCAGATGCCAGCTTCGCCGACGACAACGGCAATATCCGTGCGGAGTTCATGTGGTCCGCGCTGGATTGTCCAGGCTACTACGCGGCCTTGCGCGGTGAAATGCGTCACGCGGTGCTCGGCCAGCTCGAAGGCCAGTTGCTCGCACCGGTCGCCGCCGGCCAGACACTGGTTGTGTACGCCTGGCCGATGGGTAACGACGGCAGAAAGCACTACGGTGGTACTGCCGTTGCCAGCGCCAGCGGTGAGGTCTATGCCAGCGCCAGGACAACATGGATAGAACTCAAGTCGTGACAGGCGCGGTTTACACGCTGCGACTGGCTAAATGCGGTTGATTTGCGAACTTACTCACAGTTTCCATTTGGGTAATGCGCCAATGTGCTCTATAAAAATAGAGCGAAGCGTTAACAGCCGTTCAGGATAATAAAATGAGAAGCAGCGACACCAACAAATCGACAACAGCCCGCTCAACACGAATGTACCAGAAAGACACCGGCTGGTTTTTTAATACGCGTGAAGGCAAGGAAGTGGGCCCTTTTCGCGACGCGCTGGAAGCGCACACACAACTGGAAGTGTACATCCGCAAAGTCGGCTCTGGCTTGCTGTCTCAGCAGGCCTGACACAGGTACACGTCTTCACCCCCGCATCAATTTTCACACAGTGTTCCGGTAACCACACCGTCGCACAGCGTATTGGCTGGCGAGGTGGCTGACGCAGCCGACCACGCACCGGCTGAACGGGTTGCGACTTTGTTCCCGACGTATTTTCTGACATCGCCGCTGACATCGCCGCAGACATCGCTGCTGACCCAGCGGCTGACGCCGGCACGCCTGTACAATCAGCTTATGCCTGTTAGCAGTGAACGCCCTGGTATGGCTTGCAGCAGTCGCTGTGTGTAAGCGTCTTTGGCATCGGTAAACAGCGCTTCGGAGCGCGCTTCTTCCACGATTTTTCCCTGGTACAAAACGAGAATACGATCAGCAACTTCCCTGACCACGGCAAGGTCATGTGAAATAAACAGCATGGTCAATCCATACTCTTTGCCCAGTTCCAGCATGAGCTGCAGAATCTGTGCCTGTATTGTGACATCCAGTGCAGAAACCGGCTCATCCGCAACCACGAACTCCGGGCGCGTTGCGAGCGCCCTGCCAATGGCGATACGCTGCCGCTGTCCGCCTGAAAATTCATGGGGATACTTGCGCGCCACGTCACGTGCCAGGCCGACATCATCCATCAGCTTCAGAATTGCCTGGCTAACATTTTTGCGATTCACGATGCCGTGTAACAGCAGAGGCTCTGCCAGTGTGTCGTGCACCGTCATGCGCGGGTTGAGCGATGCAAAAGGGTCCTGAAAAATGATTTGCATGCGCCGACGCAGGTCTTTCATTGGCCTTGCGCTCAACTGCGTCACTTCGATGTCGTCGAAGGTAATGGTGCCAGAGGTGGCCGGCACAAGGCGCAGCAGTGAACGTCCAATGGTCGACTTGCCGCTGCCGGATTCGCCGACCAGGCCAAGCACTTCGCCGTGCAGTATGTTGAACGAAACGTCATCCACGGCTTTGACGGTTTTATCACCTTCGCCAAACCAGGTGCACAGATTGTTAACGCGTAACAAGGGATCTGCCGTGGACGCTGCGGAGTCCTTGTGGCCCGTGGGAATGGCGGCCAGCAGCTTTTGTGTATAAGGGTGTGAGGGCGTTTCAAAAATGGCGTCGCGATTCCCGCTTTCAACGACGCGGCCTTTTTCCATTACGATGATGTCGTCTGCGATATCAGCAACCACTGATAGATCGTGACTGATAAAAATAATGCCGATGTCATGACGCGTTTGCAGGTCGGCCAGCAGCTGCAGTATCTGCGCCTGGATGGTCACGTCCAGGGCGGTGGTAGGTTCGTCGGCAATGAGCAACTTGGGCTGGTTGATCAAGGCCATGGCAATCATTACCCGCTGGCGCATACCGCCTGAGAACTGGTGCGGAAAGTTGTCGAAGGTTGATTCTGGATCGCGAATGCCGACTTCTTGCATCAACTCAAGCGCGCGAGTTCTGGCCTGCGCGGTGCTGACGCCCTGGTGATACATCAGCGGCTCCATGAGCTGCTTGCCGATCGTCATATAGGGGTTCAGGCAGGTCATCGGATCCTGGAAGACCATCGCAATATCGCGACCGCGAATGGCGCGCAGTTCGTGCTCGGAAAGCGCCAGTAGGTCGGTCCCCTCGAACAGTGCTGTGCCGCTGTCGATGCGTCCGGGCGGGCAGGGCACCAGCCCCAGTAAACTGTAGCAGGCAACGGATTTGCCGGAACCGGACTCGCCTATGATCGCTGTGATCTTGCCGGATTCAACACCGAAGCTGACGTTGTCAACGGCCTGGGTGGAGCCCATGCGGGTATGAAAGCTGACGCTGAGGTTCTCTACCTGCAACATGGCGTTAATCTCCTGCGCCGCGCACGTCGAGCGCGTCGCGCAGTCCATCACCAAGGAAGTTCAGCGAAAACAGCGTCAGCGTTAGCGCAAGCCCCGGGAATATCAGCAGCCAGGGGTACTCTTCCATGGTTTCGGCACCATAGGAAATGAGCAGCCCCCAGGAAGTCTGCGGCGGCTGCACACCCAGCCCGAGAAAGCTCAGGAACGCTTCGAGTAACATCACGCTGGGAATCGTCAGTGTGGTGTAAACGATAATCGGCCCCAGCGCGTTTGGAATCAGGTGGCGCCGTACAATCGTTGAGGCAGGCAGGCCAATCGAAATTGCCGCTTCCACAAACTCCTGCTGGCGCAGTGTTTGTACCTGGCTGCGCATAATGCGCGCCATGGTCAGCCACTCAACGGCGCCGATAGCCAGAAACAGCAAAATCAGGTTGCGTCCGAATACCACCATCAACAGCACAATGAAAATCATGAAGGGCAAGGCGTAGAGAATGTCGACCATGCGCATCATGGCCGCATCCACGCGCCCGCCCACATAGCCCGCGATCGCGCCCCAGGTGACACCGATGAGCAGCGCCACGCTGGTGGCTACAAAACCAACGGCCAGTGATATGCGCCCGCCGTACATGATCTGGGTGAGCAGGTCACGCCCGAAAACATCGGTACCCAGCCAGTGTTCCGCTGAGGGCGGCGAGGCGCCAAGGTCCAGGTTCTGGTCGGCGTAGCCATAGGGCGCAATCCACGGCGTCAGTAGTGCGATTAGGATAAAAAACGACAGTACCGCCAAACCGAACAGCGCAAGCCGATTGCGCTTGAGCCGATGCCAGGCATCCCGCCACAGTGAACTGCCCGGTGGTGCCTGTGCGATCATGTTAATTGCCTGGTCGTTCATCAGCGCTTTCCAAACTGTGCGCGCAGGCGAGGATTCATCCACGCTGCAAGGATATCCGAGAGCAGGTTGAACAGTACGATCAACGTCGACAGAAACACGGTGGTGCCCAGTATCATGGTGTAGTCACGGTTGAACGCGGCCTGCACATAGAAGCGTCCAAGGCCAGGGATCTGGAAAATAGTCTCAACCACGAATGACCCGGCAAGCACGCCCGCAAAGGCGGGGCCAAGAAAAGCCACCACGGGAATCATGCCACCTCGCAGCCCGTGCTTTACCACAATCTGCCACTCCGGCAGCCCCTTGGCGCGCGCCGTGCGAATGTAGTCCTGGTTCAACACCTCCAGCATACCCGCGCGGCTCAGGCGGGCAATGTACGCCGCATAGGTGGAGCCCAGTGTGATGGCAGGCAGAATCTTGTCGCCGGGAATGTCGCCCCAGCCCGACACCGGCAGCCATTCAAGATAAATGCCGAAAACCAGCAAGAGAATGGGCCCAAGCAGGAACGACGGCATACAGATGCCAATCATGGCGGCCGACATGGGGATGTAGTCCTGCGCGGTGTTGGGTTTGAGAGACGCAATAACACCGGCCAGCCCGCCGATGATCACCGCCACCAGTAGCGCATACAATCCAAGCTCTGCCGTGACCGGTAAACCGGCAGCGATCAATTCGTTAACGCTGCGACCGGGATACTTGAATGACGGGCCCAGGTCACCGCGCGCCAGGTCGCCCATGTAGGCGGCGTATTGTTGCAGCATGGGCTGATCCAGCCGGTACTGTGCTTCCAGCGCGGCCTTGACCTCGGGCATCACGGCCTTTTCACCGTCGAAGGGTCCTCCGGGTGCAACGCGCACCAGGAAGAAGGTGACCGTTACCACGGCAATGATCACGGGGATAGCCTGCAACAGGCGGATGCCAATAAAGCGCCACATCAGGGAGTCGCCTCAAGCCAGACGTATTTGAGATTCAGTGAATCCATCAGGTTCGAAGGCATGCCTTTGACGCTGGGGTGAATCAGGTGATTGCTGGAATAGGTATAAATGGGAATGATGGGTACCGCTTCCATGAGGCGTGTTTCTGCTGCGTAGAAAATCGCGTAACGCTCCTCGCGTGATGTGGCGCGCGGTGCCTGTCGCTGCACCATGTCGTCAAACTCTGCGTCGCAAAACCCCGTACTGTTATTGCCACCGCCACAGAGGAAGAGGTCAAGAAAGTTGTTGGCGTCAACGTAATCGCCAATCCAGCCCCGGCGCGCCATCTGGAAGTTCATCTGGTCAACGGTGTGCAGGTACACCTTCCATTCCTGGTTGGCCAGTGTGATGTCGATATTCAGCGTGTCTTTCCACATTTGCTGCAGGGCGACTGCGATCTTGCGATGCGCTTCATGTGTATTGTATAGAAGTTCCAGGCCGGGCCAGCCTTCGCCATTGGGATACCCGGCCTCTGCCAGCAGCTGTCGCGCCAGGTCTACATCGTACTCCAGCAGCTTGGGCGGGAAGTAGCCGAGCGTGTCCGGGGGCGTAATGCTGTAGGCCGGTTCGTTGATGCCATGCATCACGCTGTCGATGAGTTGCCTGCGGTTGATGGATTTTGCCAGCGCCTTGCGCACGCGCACGTCGTCCAGCGGCGCAGCCTGGGTGTTGAGCAGGTAGTAGTAGGTGCCAAGGTAGGGGGCGTTGACATAGGGCGAGTTTTCCATGGCCTTGTAAACGGGGATTTTGTCCAGTGGGATCGTACCGGTGTAATGCAGCTGCCCGGCACGGAACATGCGCTCTTCGGTGGCAACGTTCTCGGTGGGATAGAACACCACGCCATTGAGTCGTACTTTGTCGCGATCCCAGTACGTTGGGCTGCGCTGCACTTTGATGCGGCGGTTGAGTTTCCACTCAGTCAATACAAAAGGCCCGTTGCCGACCAGGTTTTCGACGCGCGTCCACGGTGTGAAGCGATCGGTACCCTTGCCGAACTTCTCCAGTGTGGGCCTGTGCACGGGAAAGGTGCTGTAGTGGTCAAGCAGCTGCAGGAAGAAGGGCGTAGGGGCATTCAGCTCGATGCGCAAGGTATGCGCATCGATGGCGCGAATGCCAACCTCGTTGAAATTCTCCAGTTTGCCGGTGGCGTACTCTTCGGCGTTCTTCACGGGGAATAGCATGTAGGCATTCTGGTTGCCCATAACAGGGCTCAGTGCACGCTGCCATGACCAGACAAAATCTGCAGCGACAACCGTGTCACCGTTGGACCAGCGCGCCTCGGGGTTCAGGTGAAAGATATAGACGAGACCGTCGTCGCTGATCTCCCAGCGCTGCGCAACGCCCGGTTCCGGTTCAAGTGTGTAGGGATTTTTGCTGGTCAGACCCTCAAACAGGGCACTGACGATATGGTTTTCAGGCACGCCGGTAACAATGTGTGGGTCCAGCCCCTGCGGTTCGGCGCCATTGCCGTAGTGCAAGATGCCCTCGCGATTACCACTCTCGACGTTTGATTCACCGGCGGCGCAAGACGCCAGCACCAGCGCACTGACAGCCAGGAAGAATGATCGGATAAGAAAGGCCAAGTTTTGCTCTTTACTGCATGACGACGGGGCACCTACTGTAGCGCAAACCCGTGACCTGCTGCCAGCGCCGCGGGTGGTCAGTCCAGGGTTTTGGTGAATCGATGTGTGGCGATCGCCAGCATTATGGCGGTAAAGGCAGCCAGCCACAGTACGTCCGGCAAGAGCTGCATGGAGTCGGCGCCGCGCAGAAAAACGCCCCTGATCAGTCGCATGAAGTGTGTGGCGGGCAACACCTCGGCGATGTATTGTGCAGCGACTGGCATCGCTTCATACGGGAACATGAAGCCGCTGAGCAATACTGAGGGCAGCAGGACAAAAATAGTCAGCTGCATGGCCTGCATTTGCGTTTGCGCAATGGTGGAAATCAGCAGGCCCAGCGCAAGATTGGCCACAATGAACAGCACGGTGACTACCCCCAGGTGAACCAGGCTGCCCTGGAAGGCGACACTGAACAGCACGCTGCCCAGGCCCAGTATGATCACCAATTGCACGAGTCCTGCGAGCACGTAGGGCAGTAGTTTGCCGATCATCAATTCCAGTGGATGTATGGGCGTAGTGATCAGCAGCTCGAGATTGCCGTGCTCGCGCTCGCGAACCAGGGCAACCGAGGTGAACAGGATCATGGTCATGGTGAGGGTGATTGCCGCCAGGCCCGGCACAATATTGACTGCCGAGCGGCGCTCGGGATTAAAAAACAGGGCAACCTCGAAGCTGGGCTTGCGCGGCCCGTAAGCCCCCACGGGCACGCCTGCCTCCAGTTGCAGGGGCATCTCACGCAGGCCCAGCAGTGCGTTGCCAATCATGGTGTCAGAACCATCGACCATCCACTGTGCCACCACATCGCCACTGGCCAGCCGTTGCGTGAGGTTGTGGGGGAACACCAGCACCGCCCGCACCTCGCCGGCGATCAGCGCCGCCTCTGCCTCTGCCGGTGTCGCGTAGGTCGCCACAATGTCTACCACCTGAGTGACGCGCACCTGTTCGGTGATCGCGCGTACCGCCGCGCTGCCGCTAAGGTCAACAATCCCGATCGGCAGGTCGCGCACCATGGGGTTGATGGCGTAGCCAAATAGCAGCAGGTAAATCAGCGGCAGCATGACGACCATGCCAAAGGTAATGCGGTCACGCGAGAGCTGTCGAAACTCTTTGTCAGCAACCGCGCCAATGCGAGCGATGGCGCTCATTGGTGTCGCTCGGCGTGTGGGTTGTCGCCGGTTGATGCGACAAAAACGTCTTCGAGGCTGGCGCGCGCCTCTTCGAAGCTGTGCTCACCGCCGGGCAGCGCGCTTGCCAGTATTGTCGCCGCGTCCTGGCAGGGCTCGCGCAGCAACACACGCAGCGCCAGCCCCTGTTGCGCCGCAGATTGCACCTGGGGCAGTTGCAGCAACGCATCCTTGGCCTGGCGCAGCTTTGGGCCGTGTACTTCCACAACACGCCCGCCAAGTTGATGCATTAGCCTGGCGGGGCTGCCCTGGGCGCACAGCTGGCCCAGGTTCAGTATCGCCAGTTCGTGGCAGCGTTCTGCTTCGTCCATGTAATGGGTGGACACAAGAATGGTGGTGCCCTGGTCTACAAGATCAAAGAGCTTCTCCCAGAACGCGCGCCGATTCTCGGGGTCTACCGCCGAGGTGGGCTCGTCCAGAAACAACAGCTCTGGCCGGTGCAGTGTTGCGGTGGCCAGTGCGAGTCGTTGCCGTTGACCACCGCTCATGTCTGCGGCGCGCCTGCGGCGCATGGCTACGAGGTCGTAATGTTCGAGCAGTTCGTTGATGCGCTGAGTTGTTTGTGCGCGGCCCAGGCCAAAAATCCTGCTGATAAAACGCATGTTCTCTTCAACGGTGAGATCATCGTACAGCGCGAATTTCTGCGTCATGTAACCGATGCGCCGGCGCAGGGCCTCGGCTTCGTCGGGGATGCGCATGCCCAACACGTCGACACTGCCCTCGGTAGGGGTGAGCAGTCCGCACAGCATGCGAATCGTGGTGGTTTTGCCCGAACCGTTTGGCCCGAGAAAGCCATAAATTTGCCCGCGAGCGATGTTGAGATCGACGCCGCCGACGGCGGTCGCGTCGCCAAAACGGCGCGTGAGCTGGCGCGTGCAGATGGCAAGCTCAGTCACCGGACAACAACACCTGCGCCGGCACACCGGTGGGCAGTTGGTCGGCGTTGTCCAGGTCGAATTCCGCCAGGTACACCAGGCGCGCACGATCACTGGCATTGAGGGCGTAATAGGGGGTGAAGGCCGGGTCGGTGGCGATCCAGCGCAATTGGCCGGTCAGTGCTTTGTCGACGCCGTCGATGCGGACCGGGCGTTTGTCGCCAATGCGCAGGCTGGCGCGCCAGGGTTCAGGGACGTAAACGCGGGCATAGGGTTTGGTGTCAGCCAGCAACACCGCCAGCGTTGCGCCGCGCGAGACCCGTTCACCAACGTTCCAGGGGAGGCTGTCCAGATACGCATCGCGCGTGGCCACTACGGTGAGTTCAGACAGGCGAAACTCTTCAAGGGAGAGCTGCGCCTGCGCCGCTGCCAGCTGTGCTTTACCCTGGTCGAGTTGCTCAGGGCGTGTGCCGTTGGTCAGGCGCAACAGGTTTTCGCGTGCCGAGGCCAGCGCCGCCTCGGCGGCATCGCGCTTGGCCAGCGCGCGATCCAGGTTGGCCTGTGCGGCCAGTTTTTGCCGGCGCAGTTCCAGCGTGCGCTGGTATTGCGCGGTTGCCTCCACCAGTTCGGCCCTGGCCCCGTTCACCTGGGCCGAGGCCGCGGCAATATCTTCAGCGCGGGCACCGTTGCGCAGTTCTTCCAGGCTTGCGCGCGCCCGCGCTACTTCTGCCCTGGCGCGCGCGACCACGGCCTGCTGCTGCCGATCGTCCAGCTTCACCAGAACTGTGCCTGCAGTGACGTTGCTGCCCTCGGGAACCGGCTCTTCCACAATAATCTCGTCGGCGGTGGCCTTGAGAATAATGCGGTCACGCTCCAGCGTGCCAAGGGCCTGGTTGGCGGTCTGTTCTGTGCAGCCGGTGATAAGCAGCAGCGTCAGCGCCAGCGGGCGCAACGGCAGACGGAAGGCTGCACAACGGTACAGCAGTGTGTCTATTCGTGGTTGGGATGCGTTCAGCATGGCTGGCCTACCTGCCCGATCAGATGCACCTGATTGCTTATACGCGCGCATGACGTGGTATGCAACGCCGCGGGGTGGGTTAGTGATGCCTCGGGTGCGCGGCGGTTGCACAGTGCGCGGGTGCCGGGCGACTGGCGGTTGCAGCGACACATGAAAAAGGCGCACCCCGTATGAGGTGCGCCTTCAAAAGCGGGCCGCGGTACCGGGAACTAGGCTGCCGTGCGATCCCGTGAGCCAGCGGGATGACCGACGTACTCGGCGCGTGGCCGGATCAGGCGGCTGTTCTTCTTGAACTCGAGGTAGTGCGCCACGTAGCCGTACACGCGAGCCATGGCAAACATTGCGGTGAAGAAATGTGTCGGAATGCCCAGGCTATGAAAAACGGCGCCCTTGTAGAACTCCACGTTTGCCCAGATTTCCTTGCCCTTGGCGCCAAACTCTCTCTGGCAGGCTTCTTCTACCGCTATCAGTGTGGCCAGCAGGCGTTTGCTTTCTTCATCCTGGCATAGCTCTACGGCCATGGGCTTGAGTATTTTTGCGCGCGGATCAACGGTTTTGTACTCGCGGTGCCCCATGCCCATGATTTTGACTTTGTTCGCCAGACACTCCTTGACGTAGGCATCGGCTTTGTCGGGGCTGCCTATCTCCATGGCCATCTCCAGTGCGGCCTGGTCGGCGCCGCCGTGCAGTTTGCCAAAGAGAGTACCGATAGACGCAGAAATGCTCGACTGTATGGGCGCCAGCGTGCTGGCGCAGACGCGTCCGGCGAAGGTGCCGGCGTTAAAGCTGTGCTCCATTTGAAGAATTTGCGCGGCATCGAGCATGTGCCGCTGCTCTGGCGTGGGGAGCGTGCCATGGAACATTTGCAGGAAGTTCTCGTGAAACAGTTTGCCCGGCACCGGTGTCATGATCACCTTGCTCTGACTCAGGCGATAATGTGCGGCGATCAGGCCGGTGATCTTGGCGGCGATGAACAGGCCGTGCTCGGCGTCGTCATCCACCCCCAGCATTCTGTCGTCAGGGATCTGCAGCAGTGGCACCATGCCCTGCAGCATCAGCATGGGGTGCAGGTCGCGACCGACCTGTTGCAGCAGGTCAATTTCGGCGTGGTTGAGCTTGGTATGACGCACCATGAACTGCTTTAGCTTGCTCTTTTGTTGCTCGTCTGGCCATTCGCCAAAGAGCACCATCCACACAACGTGAAGGTAGGGCACATCGACCAGTTCAGTGATCGCAAAACCACGATAGCTCAGCAGGCCCGTCTGGCCCTGCACGTCGGAAATGGCTGTTTCCCCGACGATCACGCCGTCAAGGTCATCGGAACGAATGGGTGCTGACTCGGACATTACCGGTTCCCCCTGTACAATTTGGTAATTTTTCACAGTATACACCCCACTCGCCATTAGGCAGGTTAATTATACTTATCGCTATATAAGAGGGTCTTATATGCGGCTGGAGAACAGTGAACTCCGCGCACTCAGGGCGGTGATCGAAGAAGGCGGGTTCAAACGGGCGGCTGAGTCCCTGCATATCAGTCAGTCGGCGGTGAGCCAGGCGATAGCCGGCCTGGAGGCCAAAGTGGACGCTGCCCTGGTGCAGCGCGGCAAGGACCTGCAGCTGACGGATGTCGGCAAGCGCCTGTTCCAGCATGCGGTAGACGTGCTGCGCGAGGAACAGCAAACCCTCGAGGATATCGCCCAGCTCAAGCGCGGCAGACACGAGACCCTGAATCTGGCACTCAGCGCGTCCATCAACCGCTTCTTTGCGCCGCAACTGATCAGCAGCTACTGCCGCGAGAACCCGCATACCCGGTTGAAGGTCGCTGAGATGCCCGCGCGCAGCATTATTTCTGCGGTGCTTTCGGGACAGGTAGAAATGGGCTTTGGTCCCTTCCAGCGCGACATGGGCCAGTTTGCGACCGTGCCCCTGTACAGCGATTCGCGGCATCTGGTGGTGAGTCCGCGGCATCCGCGCTACCTGGATATGATCGACGGTGACGAGCGCGCCCTGAAACTGACGCCGCTGATTACCTCGGCGCTGGACAATCCGGACCTGCGCCCCTCAATCCAGCGTATCCGGGACAAGTTCAGCACCGTGTGGGAAGTCAGCAGCCTGTCGCTGCGCATCCATATGGTGAACGAGGGCATGGGAGTGGCCTTTGTGGACCGCAAGCTCCTCGACGAACACCCAACCTGTGCAACATTTCGTATCATGGACGATGTGTCTTTCGGGCGCATCGACAAAGAGGTAGGACTGTACTACCGTGCGGGCCGTTCAATGAGCGGTAGCGCAGTGAATTTTATCCAGCTGTGCCAACGTTTCTGGGGTTTGTCCTAGGCTTCTGGGTCGTATAACCGGTTTCAGGTTGGGTTTGCTAACAGGTGTCAGAGGGTCTAACAGGCTCCGGGGTTAGTCACAGCGGGCCATAGGGCTGTTTTTCTGGAGAAGTAGTAGCATGACTTTGCGCACGAGCAATGTCGAGAAGCTGCGCAGCGATGATTTCGATGTGCTCATTGTCGGCGGCGGCATTAATGGTGCGGTGTCTGCCGCATCGTTGGCCGGGCGCGGTGTACGCGTGGCACTGATCGATAAAGGCGATTTCGCCGGTGGCGTCAGCTCCAACTCTTCCAACCTGGCCTGGGGCGGCATCAAGTACCTCGAAAGCGGCGAACTGCTGCTGGTGAACAAGCTGTGCAAGTCGCGCAACCGCTTGATGCACGCCTACCCTTCCACGGTCAAGGAAGTGCGCTTTTTGACGACCATTCAGAAAGGCTTTCGCTTCTGGCCATTCTTTGTGTACCTGGGCAGCTTGCTGTACTGGGTGATCGGTCGCTTTGAAACGCGCGCGCCACGCTACTTGCCGCCAGCCGCCATTGAGCGCACTGAGCCGGTTATCGATACGCGTAATGCCTCTGGTGGGCTGGAGTATTCGGACTGCTACCTCTACGACAACGACGCGCGGTTCGTTTTCAACTTCGTCCGCAAGAGCCTCAATTACGGTGGCATTGCGGCGAACTATGTAGAGTCTGTCGCCAGTCATCACGACGGAAAGCGTTGGTTGACGCAGGCGCGTGATGTTGTCAGCGGCGACACGTTTAGCATCTCTTCCAAGGTGGTGATCAATGCCTGTGGGCCCGAGGTCGATGCGTACAATGCGCGCGTTGCGCAGCACACCCGTTACCGCCATTTGTTTTCCAAGGGCATCCACCTGATTGTGGATCGTGTGACCGATAACAAGCGCGTGCTGGCGTTTTTTGCCAGCGATGGCCGGCTCTTCTTCATGATTCCCATGGGCCCGAAAACCTGTATCGGCACCACCGATACGCAGGAGGACAGCCCGGCGGTCTCTGTGACTGATGCAGACCGCCAGTTCGTGCTCGACAACGTCAACGCCATGACAGACCTCGATCCACCGCTCACCCAGGCCGATGTTATCGCAGAGCGCGTGGGTGTGCGGCCGCTGGCGGTCAAGGGTGAGGGCTCAGACGCCGATTGGGTGCAGCTGTCGCGCAAGCACGTAGTGGAGGTGAACGAGGCAACCCGGCACGTCAGTATTTTTGGCGGCAAGTTGACCGACTGCCTGAACGTGGGCGATGAAATCGCCCAGTGGGTTGAGCGACTGGGCGTTGCAGTGCCGGAGAAAGACAATCTCTGGTACGGCGAGCCCGGAGCAGATTTGCGCGCGGAGTTTATGTTACAGGCGAAACTGATGCAGCTCGATGCGCTGACCGCGGCGTCGTCATCCGAGCCGTTGTCGGAGCGCTTCTGGCGGCGCTACGGTGAAAGCGCGTTTGGTTTGCTCGAACGTATCCGTGAAGACAAAAGCTGCGTCGAGCTGCTCATCGAAAACGCGGAGTACACGCGCTGCGAGATCGAACTCGCCGCGCGCCGGGAGATGATCGTCAAGCTTGAGGACTTTATGCGACGGCGTTCGAAGATTGAGCAGGTCGTGCGCAAGGAAGTGATCGCCGACGCGCCCGGACTGCGCGAGGCCTGCGAAATTCTCTTTGGCGACGAGGCCGACGAGCGGCTGCGCGAGTACCTCGCCTGATTTTGCCGACCTGACCACCGTGGGCGCCGCGATGGGGCAGTGATGGCTCGGCGATGGTGCTAGAAACTGGCGTCCGCGCCGTGTACGCCCAGGTAGTGTGAACTCAGGTGTGGGCGGTCATCCACTGAGCGATTGATCTCATAGATGCGCTCGTAGTTGGTGTCCTTGATGAGCCATTTGCCATCAACCTTCAGGTAGCGATCCCAGTAAAGGGCGGTACCGGTAGTGAGCGCGTTGTGGTTGAGGATCCACATATTGTCGGCCAGGTACCAGATGCCGGTGGCCTCGGTTTCGCTGATGATCTGAATCTCCGGGTGGTGTGCATTGTGCTGGCCGATTGCCTCCTTGCTGAAGGCCATGCCGATGTTGTCCACGTATTCCTGTTTGCTATCAAGGTTCCATTCGTAGCCGCCGCCCTTGAAGCGCACGCAAACCTCGTCATGAAACAACGTTGCCAGCTCTTCGAGGTTGGCAGTATCAACGCAGCGAAAATAGGCGTGCTTGAGCTGCTTGATGGCTTCGATGTCCATCAAGCGCTGGATGTCACGGCGTAGCTCATCGATGCCACCCTCGCTGGCCTGCAGGGGCAAGCCGCTGTTGATGCCCATGTTCTTCTTGTTCAGTACCTGACGTTCGCTCATTACGGTAGTCCTTGTCGTATAAGGGGTGTTGCTAGTGCCTGTGTTTATTGTTCTCTCTGACCCTGCGGTAGTGACCCATGGGTAGAGGCACCAAGGCATGGCTGTGCTACTGCTGCCGTGCGTGGGCGGCGTCATGGAGCCAGGCAATGCGCAGCGTGAGCAATCATAATGCATCTTGCTGCCCGTGGCAGTTTGCTAAACCAGCCAGTGTGCGGGTTTTTGTAGCGTGCGGCGCGGCGCTCTCCAGCGGCGCCTGCCCATCACCCATGGCAGCGCGCTTTGATTCGCGCTACATTCGGCAGGTATCGCCTGCGACGTTGCGGACAGTGTTGCGTGATTGGAACCGACTGTAATCACTGTGCGAGTTGTCGTCGTCATGCCGTTGAGCGTCCAGCCAGAGCAATAAGGAGTGCACGATGCACCATCCCGATATCTATATTCTCGGTGGCAGCCAGACCGACTTTGCCCGCAACTGGGCCCGCGAGGGCCTGGAAATCTACGACATGTTTGCCCAGACGCTCGAAGAAGCCGTGGCTAACGCGGCAATAGACCCTGCCCAGATTGAAGTCGGGCACGTGGGTAATTTCGTGGGCGAGTTGTTTACCCGGCAGGGGTTGATCGGCGGTTTTTTTGGCCAGGTGTACCCGGAGCTTGCAAGCATACCCACGTCGCGCCACGAGGCGGCCTGTGCCTCCGGCTCTATTGCCATTCTGGCGGCGATGCGCGATATCGAAGCGGGGCATTATGATGTTGCGGCGGTACTGGGCCTGGAGTTAATGCGCAATGTGGATGGCAAAACCGGCGCAGAGTACCTTGGGTCTGCGGCCTGGTGGGGCCATGAGGCGCGGCCCGAGGAGTGTGATTTCCCCTGGCCCCATATGTTTGACCGGCTGACACAGGAATACGATCGTCGTTACGGCATACGCGCCGAGCACCTGAACCGCATCGCCGAACTGAACTTCGCCAACGCGCGCGACAACCACCGCGCACAAACACGCGATTGGCGTTTTGCCGAGGGCGCATTCAGCTGTGACGACGCGCTCAACCCGGTGATCGAAGGCCGTGTGCGCAAGCAGGATTGCGGCCAGATCACCGATGGTGCGGCCTGCGTGATTCTCGCCAGCGAAAAGGCCGCGCGCGAACACGCTGCCCGGCACGGCCTGAAACTGCAGGACATCGCTCGTATCAAGGGTTGGGGTCATCGTTCAGCCCCCATCCTGCTGGACCAGAAGCTGGCACTGAGCGCAGACGCCCCGCTGGTCTTTCCGCATGCGCAGGCAACCCTGCTGGAGGCGGCGCAGCGCGCCGGGTTTGCAGCGCCGGCAGAACTGGACGGACTGGAAACCCATGATTGCTTTTCGATGACTGAGTACATGGCGATTGATCACGCGGGGCTCACGCCACCAGGCCAGAGTTGGCAGGCGATTGAAGACGGCCGCATCACCCGCGACGGTGACTTCCCCGTGAATCCCAGCGGCGGGCTGATTGGCCTGGGACACCCTGTGGGTGCCACCGGCGTGCGGATGGTGCTCGACTGCGCGCGGCAAGTCACATCGCGAGCCGGTGGTTACCAGCTAGCACGCGCCGAAAACATGATGACCTTCAATGTGGGTGGCAGCACCACGACCTGCGTCAGTTTCGTCGTTGGCGTGGGCGCGGCCGGCAGAGCCCGCCCCGCAGGCGCCTGATGCAGTTGGAGCATGCCTATATTTTTGATGCGGTGCGCAGCGTACGCGGCCGCGCAAAAGCCGGAGGTGCGCTGCATGACCTGACGCCGCACGCGCTGCTCGGGCACCTCTACGATGCCCTGGTAACGCGCACGGGGCTGGATCCTGGTGTCGTGGCTGACGTGATCCTTGGGTGCGTCACGCAGCACGCGGAGCAGGCGGGCAACATCGCCAGGACCTCGGCACTGTATGCCGGCTGGCCGCATCAGGTCAGCGGCCTCACGGTGAATCGTTTTTGTTCGTCCAGCATCGATGCCATTAACATCGCCGCCCTGAAGGTCGGCGCTGGCCAGGCAACGGCAGTGGTCGCGGGCGGCGTTGAAATGATGTCGCGCGCGCCGATGCTGTCGGACCAGGCCAGTGTGTTTTCTGACCCGGCCTATGCGGCGCGCTGCCAGATGCTGCTGATGGGCT
Organism: Gammaproteobacteria bacterium; assembly: GCA_024742415.1. Classification (GTDB taxonomy): domain Bacteria; phylum Pseudomonadota; class Gammaproteobacteria; order Pseudomonadales; family Halieaceae; genus Marimicrobium. The sequence goes on along the minus strand of JANSYN010000006.1, from coordinate 264,974 downwards.
CGGGAGCCGATCTTATTGCAACTCTGTGCGGCGTGACGCGTGAACAGGCTGACCACGTCGCCTGGCAAAGTCAGCAGCGCGCCGCCAATGCGATCAATGCCGGTTATTTTCGATCGCTTGTGCCGGTGATCAACCCCATGCGGGGCAGCGCGGTTGAAGCTGACGAATGCGTGCGCCCGCAGACCAGCCTGGAATCGCTCAAGGCGATGAATCCGGCATTTGCCGACCTCGGTGCCAGCGGTGCCGATGCGCAACAGCTGGCGGCCTACCCGCATCTTGAGCGCATCGAGCATATTCACACAGCGGGTAATTCACCGGCCATGGCCGATGGCGCGGCGCTGTTGCTTGTCGGATCAAAAGAGTTCGGCCGCGTACTTGGCAGGCCGCCGCGCGCCCGAATCAGCGCTGCCACGACGGCGGCAGACGAGCCACTGCAAGTGCTGAGCGGCTGTATTGCCGCCACCTCCCAACTGATGAGCGAGCAACACCTCACGGTGGACGCCATAGACCTGTTCGAGATCCACGAGGCCTTCGCCGCCACAATGGTCAAGGCACAGCGCGAGTTGCATATTCCCGCCGACAAAATGAACGTCAACGGTGGGGTGATCGCACTGGGACACCCCATGGGCGCCACCGGTGCGATGCTTACCATCACGCTACTGGACGAACTTGAGCGGCGCGACCAGCGGCTTGGACTGGTCGCTGCCAGTGGCGCTGGCGGCTCTGGCAGTGCGCTGTTGATTGAGCGTGTGTGAGGGTTTCGTGCACGTTTTTATAGTGTTGCGGCGGGCCACGCGGCGGCTTGTGTAAACACGCGCCACCGCTACAATGCAGGTGACGCTTCGTTGTCGTGTCAGGGCCGCGCTGGCCGTTTGGCAAGGGGGCCCGCACCGGTGTGCTCACGGTGCCCACCGACAGCCCAACGAAAAACAGGAAGCAGACAATGGGATCAGCAGAAAAAGCACCAGGGCAATACCCCACGACAGAGCGCTGCCTGGGCGGCGTGGCGCAGTTTGATGACGCACCGCAGTGGATCTACAAACATGACAACCCTTATCTGCACGGTGCGTACGCCCCTATCCTTGACGAGCTCAGTGCAACGGCGTTGACCGTTGAAGGCGAAATTCCAGCCGACCTGCAGGGCGCCTATTTCCGCAATGGTCCCAACCCCGTGTTTGAGTCGGCTAACCGTTACCATCCCTTTGATGGTGACGGCATGGTGCACGCGGTCTACTTTCGCGAAGGGGTTGTGAGTTATCGCAATCGCTACGTGCAAACCGCAGCCCTGCAAAAAGAGCGCGAAGATGGTCGCTCGGTATCGCCCGGCGTGATGGGCCCCTTTGATTACTCGGTGTCGGAGTTTGGCATCAAGGACACCTCAAATACCGATGTTTTCAGTTACGCCGGTGACGTCATGACACTGTGGTACAACGCCGGCCACCCGTATCGGCTGGACAGCCACACGCTGGAAACCAAGGGCCACTTTGCATTGCCCGGGCGCGAGCAGCTGCGCATGTCTGCGCATTCCAAGGTTGATTGGGCGTCAGGTGAGCTGCTGTTTTTTGATTACGGCGATGAGCCGCCCTACATGACCTATGGTGTCGCGGATGCCCAGGGCATGCTCGTGCATCAGGCCCACATCGATTTACCCGGCGCGCGGCTGCCGCATGATATTGGCTTCACGACAAACTATGCGGTGTTGCACGATTTACCGTTCTTCCACGATCTTGAAGTACTGCGACGCCACAAATACCGTGTGCTGACGTTTCACCGCGACATTCCCACACGCTTTGGCATCATTCCACGACGCGGGCAGAGCGCCGATGTGCGCTGGTTTGAGTGCGAGCCTTGCTACATCCTGCATGTGACCAACTGCTGGGAAGCCGGCGACTGGGTGGTGATGGACGGCTGCCGCTCGACAAACCCCATGCCCGACGTGCGTGAGGGAGAAGGCGAGCTGGCATCGATGCTGGCCTACATGCGCCTGGAGGCAAACGCCTACCGCTGGCGATTCAATCTGAAAACAGGCGAGGTGCGCGAAGGCGATATCGATGACCTCAATACCGAATTCAACAAGTCCAACCCCCTCTTCCACGGTGTGAAAAGCCGGTATTCCTATCACCAGCGCATACCGTTGCTGCATGAGGGTGGCCATACGCTGCGCTTTACGGGGCTGGTGAAATACGACAACGACAGCGGGCAGTCAACGCAGTGGGACTACGGCACCGGCGTTTACGGCAGTGAGGCGGTATTTGCACCCCGGCGCGGCGCGGATCGCAGCAGTGCGGAAGATGACGGCTACGTGATCACCCTGGTGACCGATACGCGCGACTGGAACTCGCAGACCCTGGTGTTTGATGCAACCGACATCGCACAGGGCCCTGTCGCTCGGGTGCACATGCCGCAACGTGTGCCTTTTGGCTTTCACGCCTCCTGGGCGCGCGGCGAGGACCTGGGTTACAGCTGAGAATGGTGCCGGGCACGGACGCGCCCGGCGGCTTACGCTGCAGTTCGCGTAAGGCGCGGCAGCAGCGCGTTATGCCCGGTACAGCGTATACACACCGATGACGATAAACCCGATGCCGGCCACGTAGTGCAGGTACTTTTCGTCGATGTACTGCGACAACAACGAGCCGGCCACAACGCCGATGGCCGAGGCTACAATCAACGCGGCTGAAGCGGCCAGGAACACCGTCCACGGGCTGACGTCCTTGTCGGCGGCAAAGAGCATGGTTGCGAGCTGGGTCTTGTCACCCAGTTCGGCGATGAAGACCGCGCCGAAGACAGTAAGGAATACGCGCCAATCCACAATAAAAGCCGATCAGGTTTCGATGATGATCGGATGCACCGGCGCTTTTTTGCCGGAAGGATTGAGCTTGCGTGCCTGCGGAATCATGTTGCCCAGGGCGGTTTCACGGTTGGCCGGTGCCGGGTGCGTGCTCATGAATTCAGGGGGCTGAGAGCCACCGCTTTGCGCGCCCATTTTTTGCCACAGGGTAACAGCCGCTTCGGGTTTGTAGCCCGCGGTGACGGCGATGTTCATACCCAGTTGATCGGCTTCGGCTTCTGCGGTGCGGCTGTTGGGCAGTTCCAGTGCCAGTTTTGCGGCGACGCCAGCCCCGGCCATGGTGGCCAGCGGCTTGTCTGACAACACGCCAACCGCAACCACGCCCAGGCTGGTGGCCATTGCCCGCGACATGCGCTCGGCGGTGTGATTGGCCAGCGCATGGGAGATTTCATGCCCCATGATGTGTGCAAACTCGTCATCCGTCAGCTGCAGTTTCTCGAAAAGGCCGGTGTAGACCGCCATACGCCCGCCCGCCATGCACCAGGCATTGACTGTTTTCGGGTCGTCGATGATGGCAACGCTCCACTGCCAGTCGGCGGTATTGGGATACTGCTCAATCGCCACGCTGACCAATCGCCCGGTGATGCGCGACACCCTGTCTGCCAATACAGGGTCGTTGACGAGTTTGTTTTCCTTGCCCAGCTCATCCACGGTGCTGATATAGGCCTTTTGCGATTCGACGATGGCTGATTCCGGAGAGATCAGCATTAATTGCGAACGGCCTGTTGGGCTTGTAGCACAGGCAGTGAGCAGCGCACCTAGCAGCGTAATAAACAGTGTGCTGGTTGGTCTTCTCATGCAGGTAAATCCGTACTGGTCAGCGCAGCGTTACAGGGGCAGGCCTTCGTCGATGCTGTGGTTGGCATCGGCGGGCGATGCCATGCCTTGTGTGCCCACCACGCCGTTGACTTCTTTGCGTATCTCGGCGGCCTGCTCGGGTGTCGCGTAGAACTGCGAATACCATTTGCGGTTGATCTTGAAGGGGCCGTCTGTTTTGAGCTGCATGATTTTCAGCGCCGGACGCTTGTTCGCCCACACGTTAAAATCGGCACCGAAGGCTTCGAGCGCGCCAGCCTGCGCCTGCTTCGCAGCAGCGACGTCTTCCTCCGTGGCAGTAGCAGCGCTGCCTTTATACAGGCAGCCGTGGAAGCATTTTGACACGCCATCTTCCACCGGCGTGTTGGCGATCAGCTCATAGATAACGTTATCGCCAAACACCTGCTTGGACAGGAGTATCCCCGGACCGGTGTACCAGGTCGTGGTGTAAAGATACGTCTGGTAAAGCTGCATTGGGCCACCCTGGCGCTGTATGCACAGGTGATCCTTGAATTCGTTCTCGAAGTACTCGCTGGGCGCGCCGTGGGTGGGGCCGAGGTGGCGCACGTCGGCCATGTTGTCGAGAATTTCCTGTGGGTGGATGTGCAACTCACCGAGGTGGTCCAGTTCCCAGCGTACCCACTGCGGGTCGTCCCATTCGGGCAGGAACGGGGCGGGGTAGTCGGGCTCGCGGCCTTCCGGGTCGTACCAGGCCATGATGCAGCCCATGTTGTCGACCACCGGATAAGAGCGGATCGAGGCAGATTTGGGACAGGGGCCATCGTGGTAGGGGATGTCGTCGACATCACCCTCAGCATTGTAGCGCCAGCCGTGGTAGGGGCAGCGAATGGAGTCGCCTTCTATCTGCTCGCCATTCTTGACGATCATGGCACTGGTGCTGGCGGTCAGGTGCGTACCCATGTGGGCGCAGTAGGCGTCGAGCATGACCGGGCGTCCGCTCTCGCCTCGATAGAGCGCAAAATCCTGTCCGAAGTAGCTCACGGCCATAGGGCCTTTGTCGAGTTCGGAGCTTTCGGCAACCACAAACCACCCGCGCGGAAACGTGTTGGGGCCCAGTTCGTAATCTACAGTTTTTGCCATGCTGCTGTACCTTCGTTAACAACCATTGCCGCGAGTATAGTCTCAGTGCTGCCAATGCGTGTGTTTCCGCCGCCCAATACGCGAACGCAGCGAGCCTTGGCTTAACTATTCAACTTGTCGCCTGTGCTGCCGCGCCTGCGGGTTCAGGTTCCAGGCTGTGAAAGTGCTTGCCCAGGTACCAGCCGGTTGCAGCCCAGAGCAGAGCGATGCCGGCGCCTACAGCGGCAACGGCGGCCAGCCCAAGCCCCAGGCCCTGCGTCAGCAGGGTAAATGCCCATGCATTGAGCATGTCGCCGCCGCGATAAATCACAATATCGATCACCGGCTTGGCCTTGAAACGGGTCTCCCTGTCGACGGCGGTGAACAGCATTTCGCGCGCCGGCCGCGAAATGGCAAAGTTGCCCGCGCGTCTTACCACCTGCAACGCAACCACTACTGCCACCATGGGCAGCGCAGAAAGGATCAGCATGCCCGCACCGACGATCACGGGCACGGAAGACAGCGTGATGGCCAGTCCGAAGCGCTTGGCGATTCGCCCTGTGGCGAACGCGGCAATGACAATGGTAAGCGAATTGACGGCCAGGTCCATGCCTGCCCAGATTTGCGCGCGTGTTTCCTGCTCATACACTTCGAGCAGGTTCTTCAGCTCGAAGTAGACGAAGGAACTGATCGAGGTGTACAGGAAGATGAACAATCCGATTCCGAGCAGGTAGGGGCTCTTGATAAAGTCGTTAAACCCCGCCAGCGGATTACCGCCGATGTACTGGAGGTCGCGAGCGTCGGCCTTGACGCCTGCATTGTTGAGGTCAGTGAGTTTGAGATGCTGCACCCAGCTCACCAGCGGCAGCGCCAACACCATCATTGCCGAGGCAATCAGCATGAGGTTATCGGTGCCCAGGTCGCCAGCCAGGAAAGTGGCAATAGCGGGCCCCAGCAGACCGCCGATACTGGCGCCGGCGCCGATGAACGCGAACAGACGCATGGATTGGGGCCTGGAGAACGTGTCTGCCATGAAGCTCCAGAACACCGAGATGTGGAACAGGCTGAACAGACTGATCCAGACGTAGAAGCTCTTGTCCAGTGAGGTGCGCTCAGCCACCCACTGTGTGCCCAGGTAGAACAGTACGAAACTCAGCGCAAAAAACCCGTAGACCGCAGGAACGAGCCGTTTGAAACGCACGCGGCTAATGGCGATCCCGTAGAGGGACACGGCGATGAAGCTGAAGAAGAAGGTGGCCGTCCACAGCCAGCTGACCTCGGCATCGGTCCAGTCGGAGGCCATCGCGTCGCGCACGGGTTTGAGAATGTAATAGGAGCCCATCATCATCATGACGAGGGTGAAAGATGCCAGTGTGACGCGTGTTTCCTGTGGCTGGATATCGCAGGCGTACATCAGCAGCTTACGTATGAATGGAACGTTGTTGTTACTCATATTAGAAACTCTTCAGTGCCGCTCTTACCATTTTTATGCGTTCTACTGTAGTCGGCATGCGACCAAAGTTGGCGCCCATGTTGTCTATCATGTGTTCGACTTTCGAGCTTGCCGGGATAACACAGGTGGCACCGGGCTCAGACAGCGCAAACTTGAGGAAAAACTGGCCCCAGGTATGACAGTTGAACTCGCGCGCGAACTCCGGCACTGGCTTTCCCTTGACCTTGCTGAACAGCTCCCCGCGCTGGAATGGCCTGTTGACCATCACCGCAATGCCCCGGTCGCGGGCGGTGGGGAACAGGCGTTGCTCGGCAAACCTGTCCTGGATGTTGTAGCTGAACTGCACAAAGTCCAGCGGCTCGCTCTGCATGATCTGCAGGAACTCGTCGTGTGCACGCCCATGTGAGGTCGTAATGCCGATGTAGCGTACCTTGCCCGCCGCTTTCCATTCCTTGAGGGTCTGTAGCTGTGTTTTCCAGTCTTTGAGATTGTGCACCGCGATAAGATCGAAGCGCTCCACGCCCATGCGCTTTGCCGAGGTTTCCATCTGCGCAATACCCTCTGCCTTGCCCTCGGTCCAGACCTTGGTGGCTGCAAAAATCGCCGGTCGCGGGGTGAGGCTGCGCAATACATCGCCAACGCGCTCCTCCGCCTGGCCGTACATGGGCGAGGAGTCAATCACAGTGCCTTGCCCTGCGCTGAACGCGCGCATCACGGCCGTAAGATTCTGCAGCGCAGTGCTGTTGGCGTCGGTGTTGAAAGTGCGGGATGTGCCCATGCCAACGGCGGGAATCAACTCCCCGGTGCTGGGTATTGGTCGGGCGTCCAGGGCAGGCGCGTCGGGTGTCGGATCAGCGGCCAGCAAGCCCATCGAGGGCAGTGCCAGCGTTACAGCCGGAATCTGTAGAATCTTGCGACGGGTGATCATCATGGGCCCCCTGAATAAAACAGTGGCAGTGTTTCAGGCGCAGGGCTGGCGGTCAAGGATCAGCCGGTTGCCGGCAAGGCTGCGGCTTGACGCTGGTGGTGTCGGGCAATTAGTCTACGCCCCCTTTACGGCGCCGCTTGGGCGCTTGCGGACGGCATGGCATCGGGACTCGGTGCGGTGCCAGTCGGCGTTAACCCCCGCCGGGTGGTGTTGCCTCGATGCAGGCAGTGGCCGGGCGTGGCTTCTGGAGAATGTCATGCGCTTAACAAACGGGTGTTTTCGGGTGGCTGTCTGTACGACCGCGCTGCTGGCGCTGCCGCAGGCGGCCAGCGCGAGCGAGGCCGGCCAGGAATGGGAATTTGCGCTCTCGCCGTTGTTCCTCTGGGCGCAGAGCGTTAACGGGGACTCAACCCTGCGCGGTAATACCTCTGAACTGGATCTGGATTTCAAGGACGACATTCTGACCAACCTCGAAGGTGCATTGACGTTCCATGTCGAGGCGCGCCGGGGCAAGGCAACGCTGTTTGCCCAGTATATGTTCTCCGACCTGGAGCCGAGCGCAGAGGCCACGGGTGAGCTTGCCCAAGCCAATGTTGACGTCGATTTTGAAGAGTTGATCAGCGAAGTGGGCGCCACCTGGGCAATCAGTGAGACGCAGGCCACGCGTTGGGAATTTCTCGGCGGCGCACGCTATATTGACCAGGAGTTGAAAGGGACGTTGACGCTGACGCTGCCGGAGCAGGAGCGTGTCACTGCCGTTCGCGGTGGCGATGACTGGTGGCATATGTTTGCCGGGCTGCGGGTGGCGCACAGCCTCAGCGACCGCTGGACCTTGCGCGCACGCGGTGACCTGGGCTATGGCGGCACGGATAATACCGCCTTCAACGCCTCCTTGATGTTTGATTACCGCTTCAGTGATTGGGGTGCCGCTTTTATCGGTGCGCGCTATTTGTATCTGGACTACCTGAACTCGGACGAGTTTGGATTTGATGGCACCAAGGCCGGGCCAGCAGCGGGCGTTACCCTGCGCTGGTAGTTTAAACCCCTGATCGAAAATACAACGATCAAAATTCACCAATAAAAAAGCAGTAAGGATGCAGCAATGAAATCACAGCTTTTACATTACGTGGGCGCAATGGGCCTGGGTATGTCACTGGCCATGCCTGGCGTGGCACAGGAAGCGGCAGAGCAAGCTGCCGCAGCCCAAGCCCCGCGCGATGAAATCGTCCTGAAAGACGGTTCGCGCGTGCTGGGTGAAGTGAAGGGCGTGCGTGATGGTGTTGTCACCATCAGCACCGAGTTTGCCGGCGACCTGAGTATCCCCCTGGATAAGGTGGAGTCTCTGAGCGCAAAAGAAAATGCCACGCTGCTGTTGCAGGACGAACGCGTGGTAGAGGTTGAGCCGTTAACCATTGAGGATGCCGCGTTGGTCACCAGTGCAGCAGATGGCGACGTGATTGCCCTGGATCAGCTCAAGGTGATGAACCCCGCGCCGTGGGAACTGGGTGACGGCTACAACTGGACGGGTCTGGCAAATTTTGCACTCAAACTCGAACGCGGCAATACGCAAAACGACGAGCTCGATTACAAACTGGAAACCCAGTGGGTCAGCACGCGCGATCGCTACTCGATCGATTGGCGCGGTGAATCGGACGAGACCAACGGCCTGCGCACGGCCGACAACTGGATTGCGCGACTCAAGTATGACTATTTTCTGGTGGACCCCTGGTACACAGGTATTTCAGGTAGCGCCGAGCACGACGAGTTCGCGGACATTGATCTGCGCTACGTTATTGGCCCGCACATTGGTCGCAAGTTCTATGACAGGCCATTGTTGTCGCTGGAGGCAGAAGCGGGCTTTGCATACACCAACGAAGATTTTATTGTTGCCGATGATCAGGAATACGGCGCGGCGACGTGGCGCCTGAAGGTGGGCAGCAATTATCTGGGCGGTGATTCCAGGCTGTACTTTGACCAGCGCGGCGTTTGGAACCTGGATCAAACCGGTGACATTATTATCGATTCCACCTTCGGCCTGGCCTTCCCACTGCTGTGGAACATAGAGGCGGCTGCCGAGGTGCTGTGGGAGTACGATTCCGGCGCGGTAGAAAATGTTGACGACCTGGATGAGACCTACAGCCTGAGAATCGGTTACACCTGGTAGGCAGCCTGCGCGGGCATGTGCGCCTTCCGCGCGAGCAAGCCTGCGCTGATGATTGGTGGGTCGGGCCTGTAGCCCTGTTAGTGCAGGGCCGGGTTAGCCAGTCCGGGCTGGATAGGCTGGATGGGTAGACGGGCGTGAAGCGATATGCTGGTTTGACGCGGCCGCGCGAACAGCCGCGCGATCAGCCGCCGATCACCCGGCGGTGCCGCAGGCAACAGGCGTTACAGCTGCTGTCGGAAGCTGAATACCCATTGCGGGCCTTCCAGGTCGATGTTGCCGATGGTGTCGTCGAAATCCATTTCTACCGAGTAGTAGCGCAGGCCAAAGCCAAGGTGCTGGCTGCGTCGAATCTCGAAGTCGATCCCCGCGCGCGCGTAGTACCCCATGTTGAAATCAGAGGCGCTGTCCTGCGACAGTGCCGGGGCGCTTGCGCCGCCGCTGATGGTTTGGTCTTCAACTTCATGTGAGCCGTACAGGAACATCGGGCCGGCCGCGGCGTAGGTCGTGATTTTTTCGTGCAGGCGCCCGCGCACAAAACCGCCCAGGTGCACCTCGGCAAGAAACATGGAGTTATCCAGCTCAACCACCAGGTTGCCGCCGCCACTACCAATGCTGCCGGCAAAGCGGGTGCCGTCATTCTGCCACGCGATGCTGCCACCAGGATTGAGGCCAACATGCACCCAGCCCTCATGCAGCACGTATTCACTTTCAATGCCAAAAACAGGTAGCGTGTCAAAGTCGACCTCAACCGCTGGGTCGGAGATCTCGCTCCACTGCGCCGTTTGGTCGTCAAGTTTCAGGGCGCCGAAGTACACCTGTATATCGTAGGGCTCAGACTGCTCCGCTGGCTGGGCCAACGTAACGCCCGCCGGCGCCAGTGTGCACGCGAAGAGGAGGGCTAAGTGGCGTTTCATCATGATGACCTTTGCTTGCAGCGCGCTTAGCTGCTGCCGAGCATCCATTTGCGTAACCGGTTGGAATCCCCGAAGGGGGTGAGCTTACCGAACGAGTTTAACAGCACGATGGACACATCCTCACCGTCTATGTTCGCCTGCATCACCAGGCAGCGGCCGGCTTCGTTGATGTAGCCGGTCTTGCTCAACTCGATGTCCCATTTCTCATTCTTCAGTAGCCGGTTGGTATTGCCGTAGGCCAGCGGGCCGCGGTTTTTCCAGGGGCGTACTTCCATGCGTGTGGTGGTGCTGGCCTGGGCGATCAAGGGGTAGTGCTCGGCGGCAGCGAGCATCCTGGCAAGGTCAGATGCAGTAGAGACGTTTTCAGATTTCAGGCCCGCAGGGTCAGCAAAGCGGCTGTTTGGCATATTCAGTTCACGGGCCTTGTTGTTCATCGCCTCGATGAACGCAGGCATGCCGCCAGGATAAGTGCGCCCTAATGCGGCGGCTGCGCGGTTTTCTGAAGACATCACGGCCAGCAGTATCAGCTCGCGCCGCGTCAGTGTGGCGCCGTAGTCCAGCCTGGAGCCCGTCATGCGTACTGTGTCGCGGTCGGCCCGGGTAATGGTGATGTGCTCGTCCAGGCTGATATCGGCGTCGAGGATGACCATTGCCGTCATCAGTTTGGTAATAGACGCAATCGGCCTGACGCTGTCGACATCTTTTCCGTAGATGGTATTGCCGTTGGCGTCGAGCACCAGCACAGAGGCAGAGCGCAGGTCTGGGTTGCCCTGCAGCCCGACAAATTTTGGTTCGAAAGCGTGCGTTGCCCCGATCATGTTGACCACGACCAGCGCCAGCACAAAAGCCAGGCCCCTCGTACGTTTCATGTCACCCCGTCCCCTGGATGGTTTTATTGTCGTTGTATTTGTCGTTGTATTTGTCGTTGTATTTGTCGTTGTATTTGTATTCGTGGATCTGTTTTTGTCGCACGGACTGTGCGGCCAGAACTCACCCGGCCCCAGCCTGGAATCTTTATTCTGCCTGACAATCCGGTAAAGCTCCACACCGCGAAACGGCATTATCCCGGCTCGGATTCCGCGCCCGCAACCACACGCAACAGCCCCCGGAAGGCCTTGCTCGCATTGGATTTGCCGGACAGTACACGGTGAACCTCCGCCGCGATGGGCATCTCGACACCGTACTGTTCGGCCAGTGCCATCACGGCCGGTGCGCTGCGTGCGCCCTCGGCTACCATGACCATCTCACCAAGAACATCGGCCGGCTTGCGGCCCTTGCCCAGTTCCACGCCAACATGGTGATTGCGGCTCTGTGGGCTGGTGCAAGTCGCGATCATGTCGCCCATGCCGGCCAGCCCCGCGAAAGTTTCAGGCTTGCCGCCCATCGCCACGCCCAGGCGCGTGACTTCCGCCAGCCCGCGGGTAATGAGGGCTGCGCGAGTGTTATCCCCGGCGCCGCGGCCATCGCCCATGCCTACGGCAATCGCAATAATGTTTTTGAGGACTCCGCCGAGTTCGCAACCGATGACGTCGGTATTGGAGTAAACGCGAAACAGCCCGCTGCCGATAGCGGCCTGTAACGGTGGTATGCGAGAGGCGTCAGCCATGGCAATCACACTGGCCGCGGCCTTACCCGCCATGACTTCGCGCGCCAGATTAGGGCCGGTCATTACGCCGGCCGGGTGCTCGGGCAGTACCTGTGCAATGATTTCGGTCATGCGCAGAAGGGTGTCGGCTTCCAGCCCTTTGCTGAGGCTGATGACAGGGGTGTCGGGAAGCAGCAGCGGTTTGATGTCGTTCAGCACCGCGCGAAAATATTGCGAGGGAATGCCCATAATGACGACATCGGCGCCGCGCACCACCGCGCCCAGGTCTGTGCTGGCGACGAGTTTGTCCGGCAGTTGTGCATCGGGCAGGTAGGTGGTGTTGGTGTGCTGTGTGTTGATCTGGGCAACGGTGTCGGCGTTGCGGGCCCACAGCTGAACGTTGGCTTTGCGACAGACCAGCGCAGCGACAGTCGTGCCCCAGGACCCTCCGCCCAATACGGCTACATGCAATGTGTCATCCCCGGAACGTGAACATTATTGGTTTCAGCTGGCCAGCTCCCGCGCCTAATAATGGACAAATCATCAGGGGATGCAAGCGCAGGCAGTGCCGGGCAGGGCCGCTTCGGGTAAATTGCAGGCATAAAAAAGCGCCGTCGCAAGGCAGGTAGCGACGGCGCTGTATAGGGTAAAAGCTCTTTCAAATTCTGCCCAGAAACCAAGTTTCGGCCCGCAAACCGAAAAACGTCCCCTGGCGACAAACACCTCTGACAAATGTCTGTCAGCTTTCCCTTTAAAGTGACGGTTGCCCTCAAAATTGGAGTCACCCAATAACCGCCACAAATCCAGTATAGGGAGCCTTGGCGATTACTCAAGAAATAACTGCATGATATTTTATTATAATACGATATTCTAAAAACGAATAATGCAGGCGTATCCGCTACCGTCAGGGGCGGCTAAACTAGCGCTCCCTGATTACCGCTGGAGAGAACAACAATGGACCTGGGTCGCAGACGCATGTTGCAACTATCGGCCGTGGCGGCCGCTACACCACTGGTCGCGGGCTGTGGCACTGACGGACCCACAGTGACTGTAGACACGAGCCTGCCCAACGGGCCGTTCGGCGCTGAATCAACCGCCGAAGAGGTCACCGCAGGCATGGACCTGGCCGGACAAACCGTGCTGGTGACGGGCTGCAACTCCGGCCTGGGTTACGAAACGCTGCGCGTGCTGGCCCTGCGTGGCGCTCACGTGATTGGCACCGGTCGCACGCTGGAAAAAGCAGCCCAGGCCTGCGCCAGTGTCGAGGGCAAGGCCACCCCGGTAGCGCTGGAGCTGTCCAGCTTTCAATCGGCAGTGGATTGCGCGGCGCAATTGCAGGCGCAGAACCTGCTGCCCAATGTGGTGATCTGCAACGCGGGCATTAACACCTTCGGTGAGTTGGAACTGGTCAACGGCATTGAGAAGATGTTTGTTGTGAATCACCTTGGCCACTTTGTGTTGATCAACCACCTGTTGCCCGCGTTACGTGCTGCTGGCAGTGCGCGCATTGTGCATGTAGGCAGCCGCTCTGCGTATACCGGTGCGCCCGCGCAAGGCATCGACTTCGACAACCTGCGCGGCGAGGGGGTGTTTGACGCGCAGCAGGCCTATGGCCGTTCCAAACTTGCCAACGCGCTGTTTTCTCTGGAGCTGTCGCGGCGCCTGCAAGGCACAGGGGTAACTTCCAATGTGATTCATCCCGGCCTGGTCAAAACCAACATCGCGCGCACCGCGCCGGGCTGGCTGCGTTCTGCCTTTGACCTGTTCGGTGGCGTCATCGCCAAATCACCCGCCCAGGGTGCGGCGACGCAGGTGTATGTGGCAACCCATCCGGCCATCAAGGGTGTCAGCGGCGCGTATTTTGAAGACTGCAATCCGGTCAACGTGAGCGGTGATCACCATATATTTGATGTGCCGATGGCGCAGCGTCTGTGGGCGGTCTCCGAGGAAATGACCGCGCCCTACCTGCAGGGCGCGTGAGTTGACGCGGCGCCTGCCGCATCAGTGGCCAGGCTTACTGCTTGCGGAACAACAGGGTCATGCGGTCTGATTCGCCGATAGCGGCGCGTTCCGTTGCGGTCTCTTGTGTGCCGCGCAGCGTCGGCGCCAGGCGCCATACGATAGCGTCTTCACCCGGCATGTCTTTGGGATTGGCGTTGATCTCGCTGCTCTGGACCAGCTCAAAGCCGGCTTTTTCAAACAGTGCAATAACGGCGGACTGTTTCAGGTAGCCGCGATGACCACTGGCACTGGCATCGCTTGCGGACTCAGGCGCACGGTGCTGCACCACGCCGACCAGGCCATCGGGTTTGAGCATTTCATGCACTGATTGCAGCGCTTTGCTGGCAGTTGCGCCGTCTTTTTCAAAACGGTTGAGATTGTGTAATGCACGAATCAACAGCACGCGGTCCACGGTGCCGACCACGTCTTCGGGGACCGATTCAAACGTAAAGCCCTGTGCCTTGATGCCGTTGTCTGTGAGCGAGGCGACCATCTGCGGAAACTGCGCAGTCAATGCAACCCGCGAGGCAACCAGCTCGTCATCCCAACCGAACATCGGCCACATACGCTCGGCATAGTTCACGCCGTAGAGCGTGCCTTCGCTGCCGAGGTAGTTGGCCAGAATCGTGGTGTACCAGCCCCTGCCGGGCAAGCCCTCGGCAACGGTCATGCCCGGTTTTACCTGGAAGAATGCGAGGGTTTCGCCAGGGTGGCGCGCAGCATCACGGCTGCGATCTTCTTCACTGCGACTGTCAATAACGGCCTGCAGTTGGGCGTTGTGCGTATCGGCGCTGACCAGGGCGCTGCTGCACAGTAGCAGTAGTGAGGTCGCTATCGCGGTGTAGAGCTTGTTCATTGCTTGGATCTCCTTGTGGGATGTTCTGACGCCGGGGGTGATGCGTTGAATATGCAGCGACCGTTCAGGCATGGCAAGTCGGCACTGGCCGGTGTTAGGATCAATCGGCGCACCATGGTAAACCAGTTGACGCCTGATTGACCCCTGTACGCGCTACAATTGCCGCAAGTGCCGGCCACAATACTCGCAGCGACAGACGCGGCGCAACCGTGGCAGTGCAGCCTTCGCGTGTGCACCCCAGCATTGCAATGGCACACCGTTCGATCACAGCATCAGGAGAAGAGTTCCGTGAGCAAAGTACTAATAACAGGCGCCACCGGATTTATTGGCAACCATGTCACCCGACTGTGTCTTGAAAAAGGCGACCAGGTGCGGGTGATGGTGATGCCCGGTGAAGACCGTTCCCCGCTGAACGGCATGGACGTAGAGTTCGTGGAAGGCAATCTCCTGGATGAGGATTCGCTCAAGGCTGCGGTGCGCGGCGTGGAGCAGCTCTACCACCTGGCCGCGATGTTCGCTATCTGGACCAAGGATCCGGACCTGCACTACAAGATCAACGTCGACGGCACCCGCGGCATCATGCAGGCGGCGCTCGCCGAGGGCATTGAGAAGATCGTGTATACCAGCAGTGTTGCGGCGATCGGTATTGTGGGCAACGGGCAGCCGTCCAATGAAGACACCGCGTTCAATGCCTGGCCCTGGGCAAGCGAGTACATCCTCTCCAAGTTCATCAGCCATCAACTGGTCAAGGGTATGGTCAGTGATGGCCTGCCGGTGACCATGGTGATGCCGGGCCTGCCATTTGGCCCGGGTGATCGCGCGCCGACACCGACGGGCACCATGATCATCCGCACCTTGCAGGGTCAGATGAAAAACTTCTGGGACGGCGGCGTCTGCCCTGTGGATGTGCGCGACGTCGCTGCGGGGCATGTGCTGGCGATGGAGAAAGGCCGCATTGGTGAGTCCTATATTCTGGCCAACAAGGAAGGCAACATGACTAACAAGGAATTCCTGACGCTGGTTGGCCGGATCGCCGGGGTTGAGGGTGTAGCCACACGCGAGGTCTCGGGCAAGGTGATGCTGCGCGTTGCGAAAATGGCGGAGCTGTGGTCAAAAATCACCGGCAAGGCCCCTGTTACCACCTACAAGAACACCATGTATGTGCTGCAACATGGTTACGTGGACCCAAGCAAAGCCATTGCAGAGCTGGGCCTGCCGCAAACGCCGATTGAAACGGCGGTGAAGGATTCTATCGCCTGGTTTCGGGAAAACGGCTACGCCTGACAGGCCTGGCGGGTTTATTTCCCGCGTAGCCACGTAGATACTGTCGGTAACGCTCCCTTGCCGGGCTTTGCATGAACGACGCTATCACCGCACTTCGGCGCCCACGCACAGTGGCCTGGCTGATCCTGCTCTTCCTGGTGGCCCTGCTGCCGCGTGGCTACAGTGCCCAGCAGGTGGGCTGGCACTGGGATCACCCCGGTAGCTTCACGCTGGTCAACTTCGATGAGGCCGGCTCCTGTCGCGCCGCCCTTCACGGTTTTGACTACACGCCCTTTGTTGGCCACCAGACCATTGCGCTTGCCACGCTGTTGGGTCACGCGCCGCCTGCGGGCATCCTGGGTAATGAGCGCGCCGTAAAAGCCTATTGCCACAGCCCTGCGCATATCAGGGTGGCGCGCAGCTACGCGGCGGTGGCAGGGGCATTGACCGTGGTGCTAACCGCGGTGCTGGGGTTCTTGCTGGTACCAGGGGCGCCCGCCGTGGGGTGGACGGCCGCTGCGCTGCTTGCGCTCAGCGGTGTGCACATCGGCGAATCGTTCAGCGGTACGGTCGATGCACCTTCCACATTTTTCATTTACCTTTTTCTCACCGTGCTGGCTGTTGCGGTCACACGCGGCAGCAGGCTGCGTCTGGCGGCGAGTGTGCCGCTGGCGGTGCTTGCGGTGTGGACCAAGTACTGGGTGTTTGCGCTGCTGGCTTACCTGGCCCTCTTGCCTGCGCGTGCCTGGCATTACCTCAGCCATGGCCTGACGCTCCAGCATCGGGTGCTTATGGTGCTCGGCGCGGCGGCGCTCTTTGGCCTGATGAGCAACCTGGAGTTCCGTGCGCAAGGTGCCTACGTGGTGTTTGCGCTGTGGTATGCGCTGGTGCCCTGGGGCCGGATCAAGCGGCCGATGGCGGTGGTGTGGCTGCTGGTGCCGCCGCTGATTTATGCCCTGGGGCAGGTAGATGTGATCGAGCGCTTCACGATGGGCAGCGCCGAGGGGCGTTTTGGCACCGGCTACGCAGCGATTGGCTGGCACAAGTGGCCGCGCAACTTCCTGAATCTGCCGCTGTACCTGTTGGTCAGCCTGGGCATCCCCGCTTGTCTGTGCCTGATTCACGGCGTGCGTTTATTGCTGCGTGGCCAGGGCGCTGTCCGTGCCTGGTGTTGCCTGCTGCCGCTGCTGGCGTTCGCGCTGTTTATGGTATTCGTGTCGCCCATCACCTATTACCGCCACTACCTGCCGTTGTTGCCGGTCGCGGCGATATTGTCCGCCTGGGGTTTTTGTGCGCTCGCCGGGCACACCCGGCGGGGGCTGCTGGCGCTCTTTCTGCTCTGGCCTGCGCTGCTTGCGGTGGACGTGGTCGTGGATTACCACCAGGACCCGCGCATCGCCTTGCGCCAGTGGTCGGCGCAGCATCCTGACGCGGCGGTGTTCAGCAGCTTTTATGTCAATCCTCCGCCCGGGCGCTACCACCTGTTTCACCCCGAGTACGCCGCCGGTGATGCGCCAGCGCTGCGCCAGGGCGACTACCTGGTATTGAGCGAAAGCTGGTACGACACCGCCTTTGCCAGTGAACTCAATGGGCCGTTTGTTCACGAGCCGGCTCGCCTGGTAAAAACAACCCCGGCCTACGCCGCGTTTTATCGAACGGCAATCGCCGGGCAACACCCGCTGCTGCAGCCGCTGCTGACACTGCCCGTGCACAGCTTTATGCCTGAACTGTTGTTCCACCGCAGCGTGTATGGCAACGTGCAGCTCTTCGT
This sequence comes from Gammaproteobacteria bacterium, assembly GCA_024742415.1. Taxonomy (GTDB): domain Bacteria; phylum Pseudomonadota; class Gammaproteobacteria; order Pseudomonadales; family Halieaceae; genus Marimicrobium. The sequence goes on along the minus strand of JANSYN010000006.1, from coordinate 247,295 downwards.
TGGCGATCTGCGGATCTTTAAAATTGTCCAGTAACTACCCCTTGTATTGCGCCGCTGCTGTATGACGCGCGCGGCGGATTACGACAAGCTGGCCCTGTGGGCGCTCATGGTGGGCGCACCGATTCTGTATCTGTCCTTCGGCTACACCGAAATGGCTGGCTCCGACATGTGGTGGCACGTGGCGGCCGGGCGTGAGCTGTTGCAGACGGGCACGGTGTGGATGGTGGATGACTGGTCCTTCACCGAACATGGCAGTGACTGGCTTAATCACGAGTGGCTGGCGGACCTCGTTTACTACGGTTGGGTGTCACTGTTTGGGCTGGAGGCGCTGGTCTATTGGAAGTGGCTGGTGGTGATCGCCACTTTCACACTGCTGCAGCTGGCGTTGGCGCGCACCAGTGGCAGCCACCTGGCGGCGGTGCTCTGCGCCGGCAGTGCGGCCGCTATCGCCGCGCCGTTCATTGATGTGCGGCCGCACCTGTATACCTTGCTGAATTTCTGCCTGTTGCTCTACCTGTTGCTGGGGCGCCGCGCCAATGTGTGGCTGCTGGCACCGTTGTTTGTGCTGTGGGTGAACCTGCATGGCGGTTTCTTTTTCGGCCTGATGGCCCTGGCCATCCTGATTTTTCCCTGGCGTGATTTCAACCTCAGTAACTTCAGGGCGGCTCTGTTGGTGGGCATTGCCTGTGCTGCCGCCGCAATTCTCAATCCTTCCGGCCTTGGCACCTTTCTTTACCCGCTGAAGTACGCTTTCGATGAAACCTCGCCATTTCGCAGCCTGGGTGAATGGCATCCGCCGCATAAACCCGGCGGTATTCGCTCGCCGTTGTTTTTCTATTTCCAGTGGTTGCCGTTGGCCGCTGCGTTGTACGCGCTGCCGTGGGTGCGAAAAAAAGTCAGCGTCCCCTGGGAGGGGCTTTGCCTTACCGCACTCACGCTGGCCATGGCGTTAACCAGCCGCAGGTTTATTCCAATTTTTGCGATCTCGCTGGCCGTGCTGATGGCGCCGCTGGTGGGGCTGTTGCTGAAACAGGTGCAGGGCCGGGTTGTGCACGTTGTGCTGGCCTTTGCCGTGCTGTGGTTTGCCCTGTGGCGCCAGTTTCCGTACCCGTTGCAGGCCAGGCCTGCCTTTCACTTCCTGATTGCCGAGTTCAGCTATCCCGTAGACCTGGTGAACTTTGTGGTACGCAATGAACTGCAGGGCAAGGTGTTTGCCTACTATAACTGGGGCGGCTACCTGCACTGGCGCACAGACGGCGACTTCAAAGTGTATATCGATGGGCGCGCGGATACCCTCTACGATGCACCGACCTACCTGAACTATGTTGCGGTGCTGCGCTCCAGCCCCGATTGGCTGGCTCGGGTGGAAGCTACCGGTGCAGAATTCATGCTGTGGCCGAACCAGCGCGCTGCCGGCGCTGCGAAACTGCAAGAAATGTTTGACAGTGGGCGCTGGCGCGGCCTGTACCAGGACGCTGACGCCTGGCTGCTGGTGCGCACCGATGTGCAGTTACCGCCAAACCTCACAGACCCCCCGCAGACGCCCTGGCGTGACCTCACCCAATCGGTGGCGGCAGTGCATGCCAAGGATTTACGCGCGGCCCTGCGCTACGCTCAAAAGGTGCGCCAGGTGCAGCCGTGGAACAAGCGCGCCTGCGACATCGCGGTGGGCGTGCATCGCCACTACGGCAACCGGCAAGAGGGTGAGGCAGTGCTGCGCGAGTGCCGCAGTTACTTTCCCTCGCGCTGGCTGGACGCGGCCTTCTAGCCAGCCGCGGCCAGATATTCCTGCGCGATGGATTGTCCCAGCTGGCCCGTCAGTTGTGCGGTGTTGCCGCAGGACAGCTCAATCTGGCGCGCCATCAGGCAATAGCGAAACAGCGGGTAATCGCGATCAACCCCGGTGCCGCCATGGCAGTGCTGCGAGGCCTGGCTGACACGGTGGGTAACATCGCCGCACCAGATTTTCGCCATGGTCACGGCGTCGGCCGCCGGGCGGCCCTGGTCGATTAACGAGGCGGCCTGCTGCGTCACCAGCCGCAGGCACTCAACGTCAATGTAGCAGTCTGCAACGCGATGGCTGACCGCCTGGAAGGTAGCGATGGCGCGGTCGAACTGCTCACGCTCGGTAGTGTAAGCGCCGGTAATGCGCATCATTTTGTCGCACAGGCCAACGGCCATGGCCGACATCGCGGTGCGGGTGGCCTGGCTTGCCCAGGCGATGGCGGTGCGTGCTTCTGCACCGGTAGCAACGACGTCCTCGGCAGGTACCTGTACATTTTCAAGTGCGAGCTCGGAGCGTGTCTCACCGCTGGTGACCTGTTGCGCCGTCAGGGTAACGCCGGCGGCTTTAGGGTCAACCAGCGCAATGATGACGCCATCGTCGGTACTGGCCGCCACCAGGATGCGGGCAGCGCTACAGGCGTTTTCCACACCAAACTTGTGGCCGCTGATGGCGTAGCCCCCTTCCATGGATTGCGCGGTAGTGGTTGGCTGTGTCGGGTCGTCATTGCCGTACTCTTCCAGCGCACTGGTAAGCAGGTGCGAACCGTTGGCGATGCCCGGTAACCACTGGTCTTTCTGGGCGGCGTTGCCAAAGCGCTGCAGCGTGCCCGCTGCGCCGACCAGTACGGCGATCACCGGTGCAGGCGCAACCGTGCGGCCGACTTCCTCGCACAGGGTGGTCAGGCTGTAAAAGCCCATGCCCATGCCGCCGTGCGCCTCGGGTATGTCCAGCCCGAGCAGGCCTGCTTCTGCCAGTGCTTTCCAGAGTTCAGGGTCAAAACGCTCTGCCTGCGACTCTATGCGCTTTAGCGTATCGACATCGGTGAAATCGCCGAGTATCTGTGCCGCTAATTGCTGCACGCTGTGTAGTTCTTCCGAAACTGTAAAATCCATGCTGTTCTTCTCCGTAACGTGTGCAGTGGCTGGCATCGACAGGCCGCTGCAGTGGCGCGCTCGCTGTTGGTGGAGCAGCGACCATTAATCGGTAAGGGCTAGCGAGTGCGTGGCATCCACAAGCCCGCCATCGCAATGATGTCGCGCTGTATTTCATTGGCGCCGCCGCCAAAGGTAAGAATCGAACCCACGCGCCAGCGAAATTCAATGCGGCCCTTGAGCACCGCGCCGGGGGAATGTGCGGCAATCACGCCGGCTCCGCCGAGCACCTCCAGCAACATGCGATACAGCTCAACGAAAAACTCGCTGCTGTAGACCTTCGCCGTGGAGGCTGCGGCCATGTCCAGCGGACCCTGATCCATTGCCCAGGCCTGCTTCCAGCAAATCAGTTTAACCACCTCGAGCCCGCTCTTGACCTTGGCGAGGTTGTGCTGCACCCAGGGTTGTTCAATCACCTTACCGCCGCCGGGCGCGTCGGTTTCTGCTGCCCATTTGCAGGTGTCGACGTACAGTGAATCCACCTGGCCGTGGGTGAAGAGGGACAGGCGTTCGACATTGAGCTGCCCCATGATGAGCTTCCAGCCGCCGTTGACCTCGCTGACGCGGTATTTGTCGGGCAGGCGGATGTCATTGTAGAAAGTGGCGTTGGTGCGCACGCCCAGCGTGTGCACCGGCGTGACCGAAAAGCCCTCGTAATCGGTGGGCACCAGGAACATCGTCAAGCCCTTGTGTTTTTTGCTTTCGTCGGGGTCGGTACGCGCGGCCAGCCACACGTAATCGGCGTAGTTGGCAAGGCTGGTCCACATTTTTTGCCCGTTGATGATCCAGTGGTCGCCGTCTTTCACCGCTTTGGTCTTCAGGCTGGCAAGGTCAGTACCTGCGCTGGGTTCTGAGTAGCCAATGGCAATAACCACCTTGCCCTGCTTGACGCCGCCGACCACCTCTTCGCGGACCTCCGCGTTGGCGTTGGCTGCAATCACCGGTGTCACGGATTCCGTGGTGAGAAACGGGTAGGCAAAGCCCGAACGCACGACCTCGTCGGTGAAAATGTATTGCTCGACGTGCGACATCTCTTTACCGCCGAGCTCTTTTGACCACGACAGGCCGATCCACCCGTCCGCGCCCATGCGCGCGTACTGCTTGCGAAACTCGGGGCCGCCGCCTTCCTTGAGCTCGTCGTTTTTCATCTCTTCCAGCAGTTCAGGCGTCATGACCGTTTTCATGTAGTCACGCACTTCCTGCTGCAGTGCCCGCTGTTCGGGGGTTAACTCTATGTTCATGGTGTGCTGTCCTTTACGCGTTGCCTGGGGGCGCCGTGTGCGCCGCGTTCTGTTTATTGTGGTGTGGGTGGTGATGCATCCCGTTTTTGTTGACCGCTCAGGCCGCCTGTACGGCGCTGACCAGCTGCTGTTGCAAATCGGTGTCTCCTGTTTCTACTGTGCACATCCAGGTATCGACCAGCCCGGCATAGCGGGCGCTGAGTAACTTTGGAACATCTTCAATGTTCTGGGCGACGATCGCAAATGTGTCGAGGATGTCGTCGCTGATCAGGGCGCCTAGCTCATCCCAGCGGTTTTCGCGCGTGAGTCGGTGCGCTTCTGCCTGCAGGTCGCCCCAGCCATGCAACTCCAGCACGCCCTTGTAGGCGGGTGTGGAGCTGTAGAACGCGAGCTGGTGCTGCACGGCCTGCTTCGAGGCGGCGAAAGCCTGCTCATCTTTACCGGCAACGACCATCACCGGTGCACTGATGGTGAAATCCTCGCGCTGTCTGTTGGATTTCTGTAGACCTTTTTCAACAGCGGGCAGGGTGACTTCGCGCAGGTAGCGCGCGGTGCTGAAACCGTGTGCAATCATGCCGTCGGCCACTTCTGCGGCAGTTTCTGTCATCAGCGGGCCGACCGCTGCAAGCGTCACACCGGGGGCGCCAAAGTCGCGCCTGGCGGGTACGAACATGGGGGTCATCAGGTCGTGGCGGTAAAACTCGCCCTGAAAGGCCAGCGTCTCACCGCTTTCCCAGCAGTGCCAGATTGCGCGCATTGCGGCAATGAACTCGCGCATGCGCGCCGCCGGCTGTGACCACGGCATCGAGAAACGCCGCGTGATATGGGGCTTGATCTGTGAACCCAGGCCAATGGCAAACCTGCCGCGGGAATACTGGTTTAAATCCCAGGCCAGGGTGGCGGTGGTCATGGGGTTGCGCGCGAAAGCCACGCTGATCGATGTGGTCAGCTGGATGCGCTCACTGTGTTCTGCGGCCAGTAACAGTGGGAAGAACGGGTCATTGTTGATCTCTGCCGAGAAGGCCGCGTCAAACCCGCGGCGCTCCAGCTCGGCCACGGCCAGCGGCACCATTTCCAGGTCCTGGGTCAACATGCCACTGACTTTCACGGGGTTCTCCACGGCTTGAGTGCTGGCGACTGCCCAGCGCTGGCACGACAACGGCGTGCACCTGTTGGGCACAGCCGGCTCCAGGGCAGCTCGAATCACACTGTACGCGTGTTTCGGCGCGGATCAATGTCCCAGCGGTTCACGTGGGACTGGTAAAAAAGATCACCCCAGGCCGCGCAATTACCCCCCGCGCCCACCCAGGGCCAGGCAGGCTTCGCCCCTGCGCTTGGCAGGCTGGTATTCTTTCCCATTCGACAGTTGAGCTAAACGGGGAGGGCACCTATAATCGGCGTCCCTTTTAGGACTATAGCTCAGTTGGTTAGAGCGCTACCTTGACATGGTAGAGGTCCCCAGTTCGAATCTGGGTAGTCCTACCAAACAACAAGCCCCCGCACCGCGGGGGTTTTTTGGTTGGTGGGGTTACGCTAGCGAGAACTGGCGTTCGACTAAACGCGCTTGCAGGCGCGTTTTAGACTCGAAGTCGCGCACGATCCGCAGCGCAGGCGCCCCGCAGGGGGTCACAACAGCGCTGTTCCGGTGAGAAAACCGAAAGACCCGCCTGTTTACTCCGCCGAAGCAAACACCTGATTCAACGCCAAATCGTTCGGCGGCTTCCACACGCAGCGCGTGCCCGCCGGGTGATAAATGTAGGCCACGCAGCCGTTGCAGTTGTCGCAGCCGGATTCTGTCATTTCGCCGCTGCGCAATTTGTTCACCAGGTCCGGGTCATGCAGCAGCGCCCTGGCCAGTACGATAGCGTTGAAGCCTTCGCTCATCGCCTGTTCTGCGTTGGCCAGGGATTTTACGCCACCCAGGTAGGCCAGCGGCAGGTTGACGGCTGCGCGTATTTTTCGCGAGTAGTCCAGGAAGTACATTTCCTTGAAGGTAATGTCCGGTTCGCTGGACGCGGCCGCCTTCATCGCAAATGCCGCCAGGCGTTCGCCCTGCTGTTTGAGAATCTTGCTGACTTCTTCGCGATTCATGCGGCTGCCGAACATAAACCAGGTGGATTCCACATTGCGCCCGCCGCTGAGCACGAGCATATCGGCGCCGGCGGCTTCCAGTGCCCTAGCCGTGACGATGGCATCCTCTACCTTGGCGCCTTTGCTGACGCCGTCGGCCACGTTGATTTTTGCCAGGACGGCCGTGGTATCGCCCACGGCGGCTTTTACCGCTGCCAGCACCCGGGCGGGAAAGCGCACGCGGTTCTCGGCGCTGCCACCGTATGCGTCTTTGCGCTTGTTATTGAGCGGCGACAAGAACTGGTTGAGCAAGTAGCCGTGGCCCATGTGCAGTTCTACCGCGTCAAAGCCGGAGTCCCGTGCCAGTTGCGCCGCTGCGACAAACTGATCGATCACGCATGTCATGTCGCCCTCGTTCATGGCGCGCTGCAGGAAGTTGCCCTTGAGCGAGCCTGCGGGATTAAAACCGGAGGAGGCGCTGATCAAACGGCCCTTGACCTTGAGGCCGGTCACGAAGGAGCCGCCATGGGTGATCTGCGCAGAGATTGCGGCGCCGCTGTTGTGCACTGCGCGCGTCAATGCCTGCAGGTCTGGCAGGTACTCGGGGTTCATCCAGATCTGGTTGGCCAGTGTGCGTCCTTCCGGTGCCACGGCCATGTAGGCCACCGTCGTCATACCAATGCCACCCTCGGCCAGCGTGCGGTGGTGTTGTACCAGCGCCTTGGTAGGCCGACCTTGCAGCGACATGGCCTCGTTGGCGCCTGATTTGATGAAGCGGTTGCGCAGCGTCAGTGGGCCGATGGTCAGCGGATCAAAAGGCGATGGCTGTGTGGTCATGGCGTGTGCGTCCAATGGCTGCCTGGGTGTATAGCGTACCAAGGTGCGTGCTGCTGCGCCTCGCCCGGCTCAGGCCACTGCATTGAAGCCGGTAGCTGGTTTAACTAGTTGCGACGCCAATCAGACCTCGCTGGACTTATGGCCCGGACATGACTTTACTAGGGAATAGTCGCGCAGTGTCATGCGGGGTGCCTTTCGAGTAGCGGGCGGCCTTCGACGATGGCATCGGCGCACGCAACCGCTGCAGCAACGTCAATAGAGGATAATAATATGACGACGCAGAACGACGACGGTGCCAGCCTCAACGCCACGATGAATACGGCAGGGATGGGTACGGCAAACACCGGGCGGCTTGCCGTGGCTCGAACAGGCGTGGCGACAAGTGCGACAGCTTGTGTGGTGCCGGTACTGCTGGCCCTGCTGCCGTTGTCGTCAGGCGCGGCGGAATCGTCCGCCGAGCAGGTCAAGCCCCTGGAAATGGTGATCGTCACCGCGCGCCGTATGGAACAAACCGCCAACGATGTCGGCCTGGACGTGCAGGCCTATACCGGCGAACAACTGGAGCGCCTGCGTATCGACAGCGTGTCGGACCTCACCGCACTGGTGCCCAGTTTTACCGTGGCCCAGAGCTACCAGGGTGTGCCCACGTATACCCTGCGGGGTATCGGCTTCAACACGGTGAATATGTCGGCGACCTCCACAGTGGGAACGTACATCGACGAAGTGGCCTACCCGTACCCGATTATGAACTCTGGCCCCGTGTTCGACATGCAGCGCGTGGAGGTATTGAAAGGCCCCCAGGGCACACTGTTCGGGCGCAACACCACGGCCGGGTTGATTAACCTTGTCACCAACAAGCCCGCCGATGCGTTTGAAGGTATGGCCCGCATGGAGCTGGGCAACTTTGAAACCACCAACTTCGAAGGTATGGTCAGCGGGCCGTTGACGGATCAACTCTCCGGGCGGCTTGCACTGCGCACTGAAGACAGCGGCGAAGGCTGGCAAAAATCCAACAGTTCCAGCGACACGCAGGGTGAGGTGCACAAGTACGGCTTGCGCGCTGCGCTGGCCTTTGCGCCTACGCCGCAGTTAGCCATTGATGTGTCGTACAACGGGTGGCTAAACCAGTCTGACACGCTGGCCTCGCAGGCCACCGGGCTGAGCGCCTCGACCGCCGACAGCGCCTTCAACGCGCCCGGCCTGTTGGATTACATTGAACAGAACGCGCCGCGCAATAACAACGAGGCCGATTGGGCACCGCGCGCGCAGCGCAGCGCTGATATCGGCACCGGGCTGGGGCTGGGGGGTGACCTGGCCGAAGACAGCGAGCTGCACGCGTTGAAGCTCGCCATCAACTACGAGTTCGATAACGGCATGCGCCTGAATGCCCTGACCGGCTACCAGGACCTCGAGCGTAAGGCGCTGGTCGATTTTGGCGGGGCACCCTATGAGCTTCTGGTGCAGGATTTGGACGGCAGCATAGAGAGCCTCTCGCAGGAATTGCGCCTGGAAGGTGAGTGGAACGACACCCAATGGCTGCTGGGGGCCTACTACGCCAAAGACGACATCCTCGATTCCAACCGCACGCTGCTGGGGCAAAATGCCAATGTCGGCCTGATCCGTGCCTTCACGGTGCCGCTGCTGGACTCGCCCTTTAACGCGGGCGGCTACACCGTTGAAGAGGCGACGCAGGCGTTTCGTACGTTCCGTGACGAGGCGCACATGGACGTAGAATCCTGGAGCGTGTTTGCCAGTGCCACGCAGGAGCTGATGGAAGACCTCTCGCTCACCGCGGGGCTGCGCTATACCGAAGATTCGCAGGATTACGGCGGTTGCTCACGGGATTTCAACGGCAACATGCTGCCCAATGTGAACGTGACCAACCGCGCGCTGTTCCTGGCGGAGTACGGCGCACTGGTGGATGAGATCGAGCAGGGCGAGTGCAATACCTTTGACCCCGAGACCATCACCTACGGCCTGGTGGAGTCGCAAACCAACGAAGACAATATCGCCTGGCGCCTTGAGCTGGACTGGTTTGTCGACCCAGACACGCTGCTCTATGGTTCGGTGTCACAGGGCGCCAAGGCCGGCAATACGCCCGTTAACGCGGCGAATATTTCCACCCAGAATGCACCGGTGGGCCAGGAAGAGTTATTGGCCTACGAGCTGGGTGTGAAGGCGACACTGCTGCAACAACGCATGCAGTGGAACGCGTCAGTGTTTTATTACGACTACGACGACAAACAACTGGCGGTGTTTTTTCGTGATCCTATTTTTACGATTCTTGCACGGCTGGCCAATGTACCCAAGTCGGAAGCCTATGGCCTGGATACCGAGCTGACCTGGGGCATCACCGAGCACTTCACAGCGATCGCCGCGGCAACGTTACTGCACACGGAGATCCAGGATTACATCGGCATCGATTCGCTGGGCCAGCCGGCCGACTACGACGGGGCGAAGTTTTTGTACAGCCCGGAAGTGTCCGGCACCCTGACGCTGCTGTACAACCGCCCGCTCACCCAGAGCCTGGGCCTGAGTATCAACCTGAACGGTCGCTACCAGACGGATTCCGCCGGGGACCTGGAAGACAGCGCCGAAGCCCGCGTAGACGCCTTTGGTGTGCTCAACGGCGGTATCGGTATCTACGCGCTGGATGCCAGCTGGGATATCAACCTGTGGGGTTCCAATCTCACCGATGAATACTACTGGCTGGCGGTTACCCAGAACGCCAACACGTGGGTACGCTTGCCGGGCAAGGCGCGTACCTATGGTGCGACGTTGACTTACCGGTTCTGATGAAAAGGGCATCAAGATGACTGGCGCGTGTGAACCGGGCAGTGTGGCATGACTAACACAGTGTCTGGGCTGGTGCAGCGCACCCTTGGCAAGAAGGCAGGTTTGCCGGTCGTGGATTTTTCCGCGCCGGCAGGCGAACCGGCCCTGGCAGCGGCGGATTCTGTGTCGTGGCGCGTGTTTAAAAATCCCATCTCACTGTTTATTGGCGGTATCACCGCGGTGCTGCTGGAGTTGGCCGAGCCCCGGGTGCGCACCGGCGTCTGGGAACACAGCAATTTTCGCAGCGAGCCGTTGGCGCGTATGCAGCGTACCGGACTTGCAGCGATGGTGACGGTGTATGGTCCGCGCAGCGTTGCCGAAGCGATGATTGCCGGCATCACCCGCATGCACGCTCAGGTCAGCGGCGTTACGCCCGAGGGGCAAGGCTACCAGGCGCTGCAGCCCGAGTTGATGAACTGGGTGCAGGCCACCGCGTCATTTGGTTTTCTGCGCGCCTACCATGAGTTTGTGCAGCCGTTGTCGCAGGCAGAGCGCGACCAGTTTTACCGCGAGTCGCAGCCTGCTGCGCAGCTCTATGGCGCAACCGGTGCGCCCGTCAGTGAGGCAGAACAACAGGCGCTGTTTGCGGCCATGTTGCCACTGCTGCGCGACCATGCAATTGTCACCGAGTTTCTCGATATCATGTGGTCCACGCCGGCGCTGCCCTGGCCCTTGCGCTGGTTGCAGGGCCCGTGCATACGCGCAGCAATCAGCTTGCTGCCTGCGCCTGTGCAGCAGCGCCTGGGCTTGCCGGGCACTGAGGTCCTGAGCGCGCGTGAGCATCGCCTGTTGTGCCGTGCGGGCAGGTGGCTGGATCGCCTTGCCGTGCCCGGCCATCCGGCAGTGCAGGCAGCGCGCCGCATGGGGCTGCCAGGCAATACGGCGTTTCGCCGCCGCTAGGTGTGCAGCGACGGGATACCAGCCATGAATAGAATGAGCCGAAGCGCGACTAGCACCAGCTCGCTTCGTGGGGCACCTCGCGCAGCAGTTCTTCAACGTTCGCACTGAGCACGCGGTAGCCCACGTTACCGTAAAGAATCTGCCGTTCATTGTTCATCACGTAGGACGGGCTGCCGCGCAGGTGCAGGCTACGGGCGGCCTGGTAATCGCTCATCAGTGCGGCCATGGCGCTACCGTCGTGCAGGGCTGCGTTAACAGCGGCGCTGTCCAGGTCACATGATTCGATCAGCCCTGCAAGGGTGTGTGCGTGGCTGATATCGCGGCCATCGATAAAAAAGGCCTCGCGCAGCGCCCGCGTGAAATTCCGGGCCGCCGCTACCCCCATGGTCAACGCGACAGCCTTGATGTGCAGGTGCGCACTGGCAGAGGTAGTGGGGGTGTTGGTTACCCAGTTGTCAGGGTTGACCGGCGCGCTCTCATGGCCTTGAACTGCTTCCTGTACGTGCTCGGCGAAGGCTGGTTGGCCGCCACGCTGGCTCCACTGCTGTTGCAGTTTGTGCGCGGTGTTGCCAAACACGTCGATGTAGCGATCGACGATGCGAATGTCGCTGCCAAACTGTTTTTGCAGTTCCTGCACGCGCGGCTCTGCGATCCAGGCCCAGACGCACAGCACGTCCGTGTAGTAATCGATCGTCAGCATTGCATCAGCCCCCGTGAATCTGCCAGTTCGGCGTATGCCCGGTCCGGTGCAGGTGTGCAGCACATCGCTGGCTGCCCCGGCTTTTGCCCGGTAACCCGTGTGTTGTCAGTGTGCTTGCAAAAACGGCCCGTCAACGCAGAGTCGGCGGCCATCGGGCGCCGCGCAGGCGCCGCACAAGCCCACGCCGCACTTGGTGAGGTAGTCTATCGCGCTGAAGATCTGCTGCGGCGAGCAGTACTCGCGCTGCACGGCCTCTGCCGCGTGTACCATGGGCGCGGGGCCGCAGTTATAAAAGACCAGCGCCTGCCGTTCCTCGGCCGTCATTGCCTGCAGTCGCTCGCGCAGCAATTCGGTCACGCGCCCGTTGAAGCCTTCGCTGCCGTCGTCGGTGGCCACGTGCACGGTGGCCACGGCGTGGCATTCATCATGGTAGTAAAGGCGATCGGCGCTGCGCGCGCCAACGAAGATGTCTGCGTTGCCGAAATCGCGGGCCACCTGGTAGACCGCTGCCAAACCGGTACCACCGGCCACGGCGATGATTTTTTGATCCTCGCCGGGTGCCACCGGAATGCCATGCGGACCGCGCACGTAGGCCTCGGTGCCCACCGGCAGGTCAAGCAGGGCATGGGTGAACTCGCCGACGTCGATGGCCACCAGGGTGAACGGGTCGTCCGTGAGGGCAGAGAAGGGCTTCTCACCGAGCCCCGGTACCCAGAGAAAAATAAACTCGCCGGGCTGTATGTTGACCTTGCGGTCAAAGGTCAGCAGCGTGATGTCTGCGCAGACCTTCTCGTTCTTGACCAGCGTGACCGGGCGGAATTGCATGTCGATGTCATAGCGGATGTGTGATTCCGCACGGTTGGTGTTGCCCTGAAGGTCCTGGTGCAGTGTTTTGAAGTAGGCCGCGGTCTCGTCGGTCGTCAATCCAACCAGTGAAGAGCCCACGCCCACAACGGTTGCGCCGGCGTTCATGTAGGCGCGCACATCGTCTGCGCTGCTTACGCCGCCACAGCCGATGATGGGGCAGTCGGTGACAGCGGCGATATCGCGCACGCACTTCAGGCCGGTGGGTAGCACGCCTTTACCTGAAATCCCGCCTTCCCCGTTGCTCAATACCGCGTGGCCGTGGGCCGAGGTGTAACCCGGCCCTACGGTATTGATGGCACATAGGCCGTCGGCACCGCCGGCAATGGCGGCTTTGGCGATCGTGGCGATGTCCGGCGTGTTGGGAGTCAGCTTGGGGATCACGGGGATATCCACCACCGCTTTTACCGCGGCAGTGATCTCGTGCACGAGGTCCGGGTCCTGGCCCATGGCCATACCGTAGCCTTTGGCATGCGGGCAGGACAGGTTCAACTCAATACCGTCCGAGACCGGCGCCAGTAGCCTGGCGACCTCGACAAACTCGGCTACACTGCCGCCAAAGACTGACGTCAGCAGGAAGCGGTCGCTGGGTATGTTCAGCTGGCCGAGCAGTTCCAGGGAGCGCTCCGCGCCCGGGTTGGTCAGCCCCACCGCGTTGACGAAACAACCGGGGGCATACTGGCTGAGCACCGGCTCGCGGTTACCCTCGCGAGGCGCCATGCCAATGCTTTTGGTGGTGAGCACGCCCACCTGGGGAATGTGGTCGAAAAAATACTGGATGATCGGTGTGGCCGTCGTCACGATACCGGAAGGCACCGTCAGGGGGCCGGAAAGGGTTTTACCAAAGAAGTTGATACTCAAGGTGCGGGGCTCGCAAATCTGCAGTCAGTGCATGGAGTGCGCAAGTATACTGGTTTGCAGTCGTCGCGACGAGATCGGCGTCGCCCAGCGGGGCCGCGCGGCGCCCCAGAAGTTGCCGTGCCGTAACCATTGGTCGGCGGCAAACGGGCGGTGGGGGGTGAGTTAACCGTAAAAGAGCGGACGGTAAAGAGGCCAGGGGCGCCAGGGGCGCGGCCCGCTGCGAGGCAGGCCGCGCCCGGGTGTGCTAGTCGGCGGTGAGGTCCTTGATGGTAGTGCTCGTGCCGTTGGTTTTGCACGACTCGATGCCGTTCTGGCAGCCAGAGTCTGATTCGTACATCTGGCTTTGCCCGATCACCTGGTGGTTTTTCGCCTTGAGGACGAAGTACGCTTTGCCATTGGAAGATTCCTTGCACTCATACTGGCCATCTTCAGTGCAGTTGGATTGCACCGAGGCAATACCGTTCTCGGCCGCTGCTCGTGAGCTGTACATCTCGCTCTTGAGGATGTTCTGGCCGTTGGCCGCCAGCAGATTGAAAAAGAACTCACCGTTCTTGGCTTTTTTCAGTTCATAGCATCCCGCCATTACTGATCTCCTGTGTTGTGTAGTGTTGAGTTGTGGTCATGGGGTTGATCCGCCGTTGTCGGATTACTTCCAGTGTAGCGCTTGTCACCGGATATGACAGCCCGCAAGGGCGCCTTCGTTACAAATTGCTTACCTGCACAATCGGCTGCGTTGGTATTGCAGATTGCCGCCAGGTTGTGAGGTGGTGTGTTCTTCCCGCGCGGCGCAATGCAGGCTGTGCGGGCTGCGTGCCGTCGCCCTCGGGGCTGCCGCTGTCGTTAGACTTTCGGCGTTTTTTCAGTGAGTATGCGCTCAACAGCCTTGTGCCGTTCGCAACCGCAGGGTCGCCGGGTTGGCACCGCGTACCACTACTGGATGCACATGAACGTATTTTTGCATATCGGTTATCCCAAAACCGGGTCCACGGCCATACAGTCCCATATCTTTGCCAACCAGGGCTGGCTGGCAAAGCGCGGCCTCTATGTTGTACAGGCCGGCTATTCCGCAGGGCTTGGCCACTGCTTCCTGTTGGCCGCAGAACAATCCCGCAATGCGCCGCTCGATGACACCCAGCGCCGCCACTTTGCCGCAACCCGGCAGTCGCTGCGCGAGGAGTTGGCCGCGTGTGAAGCGGCGGGTTATCGCGCTGCGCTGTTGTCCTGGGAGGGCTTTGCCCTGCTCGGCGAGCAAGATATCCGCGAACTGAGCCATGCGCTCGAGGGGCACGCGGTGCAGCTGTTAGCGTACGTTCGCGACCAGGTATCACTGTATGAATCACTGACCTTGCAGCGCGCGAAACGCTTTGCCATTGGCCCGCTGCTGGAACACCTCGGGCCGGGCGAGCTTCCGGCCAGCTTGCCGCCGTACCTGGATTTTCATGCGGTATTCCAGCGTTGGAGAGCGAACTTTCACGGTGGGCTGCAGATTGGCGTGCGCGTTTTCAGTCGCCAGCTTCTGGCAGGTGGCGACAGCGTGCTGGATTTTCTCAACTGGCTCGGCCTGGAACAGGACGCGGAGTTTGCCCATGAGACCGGCGTAATCAACGAGAGCCTGGACAGCCGCGCTGCGCTGGTGCTGGCCATTGCCAAGGTGTCGGGGGTGAGCTATGTGCGGCTGGCCAGGTTGTCGCGCGCACTCATGGCGGCCACTGCAGCGAGCGGCTCCAGCGGTTCGGCGTTTCTTGAGGGGCCTGCGCGGCAGGCGATCGCCGACCACTTCAGAGACAGCAATCGCGCGTTCTTCGCCGAATTCAGCCCAGGCAACATGCCCGCACAGAGCGACGATTTTGACCTGCCCGCACCCCGCCAGGGTGCGGGTGCCAATCTTGATACGGCGTTCACCCGGGCGCTGCATGCAGCGCTGGAGCAGCCTGCGGTGGCACACTGGTCGGGTGGTTTGCTGACCGGTCGCAACCTTGAACTGATCACGGACGAGCCCAGCTCGGGCTGGCGCGGCGCAGAGGACACCGGCGTGTGGTCGATCGGCGCAAACACCGCGATCCGGTTTATCCCTCCCCTGACGCACGCGGCTGCGGGGCCTGATGCCCTGGTGCTCTCGCTGGAAGGGGTTTACGGCCAGGGGTACAGCCAGACCCACGTCAGTTACGGCGGTGTGTCCGACACGCTGGACCTGCGGAGCGCCGAGTTGGTGATCGCCCTGGATGCGTCAGTGCGTGCGCAGGGTGTCCAGGTGACGCTGGCGCATGATGTGCCACCCGCGCCCGGTGAAGTTATGCCGGGTGAAGTTACGTCGGGTGAAGTTACGCCGGGTGAAGCTGCGCCCGGGGCGCATGTGCTTGCCTACAAGCTCAGGTCTGCCACCTATCGCTTTGTGTGGAACGATTGAACGCCGGTTGCCCGGGCCCATGCTGTGCCCGCACAGGCACCCGCCCTTCGTCGCCGGCGCTTTGCACGCTGCGGCGTTAAGTGCCACAAAAGGTTTGCTGAACGATTTCTTCCGGTTGCGGCGGCGCGGCGTAAGACGCCAGCTCGGCGCGGTAGGTCAATGGCGCCTCAAGCAGATCGACCAGTGCGTGAAAGGGGGCAAAATCGCCCTGGTACGCCGCCACGATTGCCGCTTCGACCTGGTGATTGCGTGCGATGAACACCGGGTTGGCCTGGCGCATGCGTCGCACGCGATCCCCCGGAGTCAGTGAGTCCGTTTGCAGGCGCGCGCGCCAGCGCGCCAGCCACGGCTCTAGTGCTGGTGGTACGGGGTAGTCGTCACTGAGTCTGTCGTTGCTGGTGTCGTCTTCGGCCAGGTCCGTCAGTTGTGCAAAGGTCAGCGTGAAATCCAGGTGCTGGCTTGCCATGGTGGCAAACAGGTCTTCTACCAGTGCGGTGTCATCGTCGGTCAGTGCAGCAAGGCCGAGTTTCTGTGCGAGCCCGCGGCTGTGGGCGTCAAGAAACAGTGCGGGAAAGCCATTGATGGCCGCCTGCGCCTGCTCGATGGCGCGCTCCTGGTTGTCGTCCAGCAGCGGCAGCAGCGATTGTGCCAGGCGCGACAGGTTCCAGTGGCCCATACCGGGCTGGTTGCGGTAGGCGTAGCGCCCGGCGTGGTCGATTGAGCTGTACACCTGCGCGGGGTTGAAGGCATCCATGAAAGCGCAGGGGCCGTAGTCGACGGTCTCGCCGCACAGCAGCATGTTGTCGGTATTCATCACGCCGTGGATGAAGCCCAGCAGTTGCCAGCGGGCAATGAGCTCGGCCTGGCGGCCAATGATCGCCTGCAGCATGTGCAGGGTCGGGTTGTCGGAGTCTGCGCACTCGGGAAAGTGGCGTACAATCACATGGTTGGCCAGTTCATGCAGCGCGTCTGTCTCACCCCTGGCGGCAAAGTATTCCACGGTGCCAACACGAATATGGCTGCTGGCAACGCGTGCCAGCACGCCGCCGGGCAGCAGTGTCTCGCGCGCGACGCGTTCACCGGTGGTAACGGCCGCCAGTGCGCGCGTGGTGGGTACCTGGAGTGCGGCCATGGCCTCACTGACGATGTACTCGCGTACCACCGGCCCCAGGGCCGAGCGTCCGTCGCCCCCGCGTGAGTAGGGCGTAGGGCCGGAGCCCTTTAGCTGAATATCGAAACGGCGTCCATCGCCGGCCAGCACTTCTCCGAGCAGCACAGCGCGCCCGTCACCGAGCTGCGGATTGTAGCTGCCGAACTGGTGGCCGGCGTACACTGCTGCAAGCGGTTCTGCCCCCGCCGGAACGTGGTTGCCGGCCACCGTGGCGGTGCCCTCATCGCTGGCCAGCCACTGCGCGTCCACGCCCAGATAGCCGGCTAGTTCGCGGTTGATGCGAATGCTGCCGGGGCGGTCCACCGGCGTGGGAGGCTGGCGTGTATAGAATTTGTCCGACAGGCGGGCGTAGCTGTTGTCAAAAGTGGGGGCTGGCAATGATCTGTTCCTGTTCGCGCATGCTACGCAGTGCGACAGAGCATAGAACATACCGCCGGCTTTCGATACCATGGGCGCCGGCCTGCACGCGTGATTGACACCGTAGAATGTAGGGTCTTGCGCAAGTAGAAGGCGTCAGCAAACGAGGTACAGAACATGTCGAGAAAAACGTGGGATATACTGATTCAAAACGCACTGGTATTTGACGGCAGTGGCGGTGCGCCCCAGGAACAGGACGTTGCGGTAAAGGCCGGCAAGGTTGTGGCGCGCGGGCAAAACCTGCCGCGCACGCCGGCAGACCGGGTCATCGATGCGACCGGGCAATGGCTGATGCCGGGCTTGCTGGACATTCACACCCACCTCGATCTGGAAGTCGATCTGGAGCCGGGACTGCCTGAAGTTGTGCGCCACGGCACCACCACGGTGCTGGTGGGTAACTGCAGCCTGGGGACCAGCTTTGGCAAGCAGCAGGAGAACGGGCAAAACCCCATCGTGGATTGTTTTACCCGCGTCGAGAATATTCCCAAGCCGGTATTGAACAAGTGCGTTGAAGCGGTGACCTGGAGCAACCCAACCGAATACCTGGATCACTTCGACAACGTGCCCCTGGGCCCAAACGTGGCGGCATTCCTGCCGCACTCCATGTTGCGCGTTGAAGCCATGGGCCTGGAAAACAGCGTCACGCGCGAGCCGACCGAGGCAGAGCTGCAGCGCATGGAGCAACTGCTGTCAGAGGCGATGGACCAGGGCTACCTCGGCATGAGCACCGACGGTCTGCCCTTCCACTATTTGTCCAATGCGCCCAACACGGAAAAGCGCATTCCAACGCAGTTTGCGAGCTTTGGTGAACTCAAGCGCTTGCTGCGCATTGTGCGCAACCGCGATCGCGTGTGGCAGACCACGCCGATCATTGAAAAGCGCATCAAGGCGATGCTCTATTTTATGCTGACCAGCGGCCGCCTGTTTGGCAAAACACTGAAAACCAGCGCGCTGTCGGTACTGGAGTTTGTGCTGATGCCCGGCGCGCACAAGAGCTTCCTTGGCCTGGCCACGTTGCTCAACACCAAACTCTTCAAGGGCAATATCCACTTCCAGGCGCTGGGCACCAATTTCCGCATCTGGTCGGACGGCATTGTGTCGCCTCTGTATGAGGAACTCGACTCCACCGCCGAGCTCATCGCCAAGGAGTACGATGATGTTGAGGGCCGCATGGCATTGCTCAACGACCCGGCCTTCGTCGAGCGCTTCCGCAAAGACTGGATGCATGGCCGTACCGGTCGCAATCTTGCGCACCTGCGGACAAAGCTGGGCTTTCCCGACAACCTCGTGGTGCGTGAACTCAAGCTGATGGTATTCGACGGTGCACCGGTGGCCGACTGGGAAGGTGAAACACTACAGGCGCTGTTTGAACGCGTGCTGCGCTTTCAGGCCGGTGCCAGCAATGCTGCGCGCTCTGATGCGGAGCGCGAGGCGCTGGAGAGCTTTCCAAAACCCCTGCGCGATGACGCCGACCTGATGCTGCACCTGATGCGCCGCTACGACAAGGGCTTTCGCTTCTGGGTCGACGTGGGCAATCTCAATGCCGACACCACGCTTGAGCTACTGCTGCACAAGGATGCGATGCCCGGCTTTAATGATTCCGGCGCGCACATCACCAACATGGCGTTTTTTGACGCTAACCTGATGTCCCTGAAACATGCCCAGCGAAAAGGCCTGGAGACCGTGGGCAAAATGGTCAGCCGCCTCACGCGCGAGCCCGCCGAGTTTTTTGGCCTGGACGTTGGCAGGCTCGACATTGGTGCGCAGGCAGACATGGTGCTGATTGATCCCGAGGCTCTCGCCGCCTGGGACAGCAACGACAACCGTCAGTTCGTGCACCGCGAACTGTTTGAGCACCACCAGATGCTCAACCGCTCGGACGGCGTGGTCAGCTGCGTGCTGATCAACGGTGAGCCGGTGTGGGAGGCGGGCGACTTCACGCCGGCACTGGGCAAGGAGCGTTTGGGCCGCCTGTTGCGCGCGGCCTGACGCCGGGGTCAGTGCGTACGTGGTAGTTGTGATTAGGTGTGATCAGTTGTGATTAGTTGTGATCAGGTGTGCGTAAAAACTACGTGAACTGACCGCATCAAGGTCATCTGCAGGCCTGCGGCGCGCTACAGGGCGGTGCAACCGGGCCGCAGGTTAACCACAAGGTAGCGGGTCATGGCAGCGGCTGGCGCATCACCCGCTGTCGCTCTCGCCCTGTTCTGGCACCGCGATCTCGATCAGCAAGTCGTCAGCGGCAACCTGGCTGCCCGCTTCTGCAATGACCGCGATAACAGTGCCGGCCGCGGCAGCGGTAATCTCATGGTGCATCTTCATCGCTTCCAGAACGGCGAGGGTCTGCCCCTGGCTCACAACATCGCCTGCAGAGACGCGCACTTCCATCAGCAGGCCGTGCATCGGCGCCACCGCGTTGCCACCGCCGGCGGCGGCGTCCACCTGGCCGTCGAGGCGGATCATGTCGCAATAGTGTGCAGCGCGACCTTCGACAGCCAGGTGGAGTTTGCCCGGTTCGGCGAGCAAAAAGCGCACGGCGCACTGCCGCCCATCGACGCTGACACGGGCGCTGGTGTCTTCCATGGCATGTAGCGCGACGGTAACGCTGTGTTCCTGGTCTGATACCGTGTAAGTCATGTTGCCCATAGGCGTAATGCCAAGGTCATGACAGGTGTCCCCGTGAACATATTGCTTGCGTGTGACCAGCGCACCGGCACTGGCCCAGTCGCGCAGCTCCGGGGCAACCACAACGCTGTTGCTGTAGGCCGTGCTGTGCTCGAGCGCCGCTTCGATCACGGAAGCGACCGCGCTGTCGGCAAAGGAGGGGGTAGTGCCAGCCAGTTCATCGGGCGTAAACTCTTCGTCGATAAAGGCGGTTGTCGCCTGGCCGTCTGCGAAGGTCTGTTTCTGCAAGCAGGCAATGAGAAAATCGCGGTTGTGTCGAGTGCCAAACAGTACGGTGTCGTTGAGTGCCTCGATCAGGCGCAGGCGAGCCACTTCGCGCGTTGGGCCGCTGGCGATGATCTTCGCGACCATCGGGTCGTAGTACGGCGACACCGCCTGGCCTGTGCCAATGCCGGCATCCACGCGTATGCCCGGGCCGGCTGCGGGCGACCACAAATCTACCGGCCCCGCCGTGGGCAGGAAGCCCTGGGTGGTGTCTTCGGTGTACAGGCGCGCTTCGATGGCGTGACCTTGCAGCACAATGTCCTGTTGCTGCAGGCCGAGACTGTGCCCCTGTGCGACTTGCAGTTGTAGCGCGACCAGGTCCAGGCCAGTGATCATTTCTGTCACCGGGTGTTCCACCTGCAAGCGCGTGTTCATTTCCAGGAAGTAAAATTCGCCGGACTCATCCAGTAAAAATTCAACGGTACCCGCACCGCAGTAGTGGATGCTTTCGGCCGCAGCCACGGCCGCGGCACCCATCGCTTCGCGCAGGTCCGCTGTCATGATCGGGCAGGGCGCCTCTTCAATGACTTTCTGGTGGCGCCGCTGTACCGAGCAGTCGCGCTCGCCCAGGTGGATCGTATTGCCCTGACTGTCGGCAAAGACCTGTACTTCCACATGGCGCGGGCGAACAATCGCTTTTTCGAGGATCAGTTCGGAACTGCCAAAGGCGCTTTGCGCTTCCGCCCGCGCCAGTGCAATGGCATTGGCCAACTCAGCCTGTTCGTGCACCAGGCGCATGCCGCGCCCACCGCCACCGGCTGCGGCCTTTACCATTAACGGCAGCCCAATGCCCGTAGCCTCCGCCAGCAATGTTTCATCGCTTTGGTCTTCGCCTTCATACCCTGGTACGCAGGGTACGCCTGCCTTGATCATGCGGCGTTTGGCTTCGGCCTTGTTGCCCATCACACGAATGGCCTCAGGGCTTGGGCCGATGAAGGTGATTCCGGCGCTGTCACAGGCGATGGCAAAGTCAGCGTTCTCGCTGAGAAAGCCGTAGCCCGGATGTATGGCCTGCGCGCCACTGCTGCGCGCCGCCGCGAGGATGTTGTCGATCACCAGGTACGACTCATTCACCGGCCCCGGCCCTATGCAGACGGCGTCGTCGGCCGCCTGCACATGCACTGCACCGGCGTCGGCGTCAGAGTATACGGCGATGGTTGTGTAGCCCTGCGCTTTGGCGCTGCGAATAATGCGGCAGGCAATCTCGCCACGGTTGGCCACCAGTACACGGGTGAATTGGCTCATGCTGTTCTTCCCTTGCTAGTCATTGGCCCACGCGGCTTTGCGTTTTTCAACGAAGGCGGCCACGCCTTCTCGCCCCTCGTCAGAAAGCATGCACTGCGCGAAACCGCGCGCGGCGTAATCCAGTGCTTCTGCGCGCGGCCGGCGTGTGCCCTCAAACATAATGGATTTGGTGACCCGGTTCGCGCCGGGAGCGCACAGGGCTATTTGCTCGAGTACCGCGGCGCACTGTGCATTCATGGCATCGGCATCCTCGGCCAGCAGGTGGCCGATGCCCAGGCGCACCGCTTCTTCACCGGTAAAGCGTGCGCCGGTCAGCATCAGCCGGCGCGCCTGCGTCAGGCCCACGCGCTCGGTAACAAAAGGCGCGATCTGCGCTGGCGGTATACCGAGGCTGGTTTCTGACAGGCGAAACCTGGCCGTGCGTGTCACGATAGTGACATCGCCGATGCAGGCCAGGCCCAGGCCGCCGCCAATGGCAGCGCCCTCCACAAGCATGATCACGGTTTGTGGTTGCTCGTTGAGTTTGATCATCAGGTCGCCAAACTCGCGGTTGCCCCTGGCGACGTCGGCTGCATCGGGCGGTGCATCCTGCAGGCCAGATTTAAAACCCTTGATGTCACCCCCTGCGCAAAATACGCCACCTTTGCCGCGTATGATCAGCGTGCGCAGTTGCGGGTCATCGCGTGCGGCATCGAGCACGGCATGCAACTCATCTACCATCTCTGCCGATAGTGCGTTTTTTGCCTGTGGTCGATTCAGCCAGATGGTGAGCACACTGCCGGCAGGTTCAAGCAATAGATCGCGGGTGTCGGGCAGGGCTGTCATAGGTGTTTCTCCGTCGCCTGTTTAATGTTGTGCCTGTGATGCCGCTACAGACGCTCTTTCTGTGTCGTGGTTGCAGCGCCGATAGTGTGCGCAGGTTGTCGTGCGCGCAGGCTGAACATTGCGCTACGCGACGCCGCGGCGCTTACATCCTGGCGATGCCGAAGCTGTTCTCGCGCACTGTACGGTGTCGTGTCTCCCACACCGTTTCCAGTAAAAATCCCAATGTCTGTCGTGTGTGGCGCGGATCGATCATGCCGTCGTCCATCATATGGCCAGAGGTGTAGAAAGCGCTGGACTGGCTGTCAAACAAGTGCGTGAGATACGCCTCCTGCTGGGCCAGCGCCTCCTCGTTAACGTCCTGGCCGCTCGCCTGCGCCTTGCCGCGCGCCACCATCGACATGGTTTTGGCTGCCTGTTCACCGCCCATCACGCCGGTGGCGGCATTGGGTAGCGTGAATAGAAAGTCCGGGTCGAAGTGCCGGCCACACATGCCGTAGTTGCCCGCTCCAAAACTGGCGCCTGTCATCAGTGTGAGACGCGGTACTTCGAGATTGGTCACGGCCTGGATCATCTTGGAGCCGTGTTTAATCATGCCGGCCCGTTCCGATTGCGTTCCAACGATGTAACCGGTGGTGTTCTGCAGGAAGATCACGGGAATGTTGGCCTGATCGCACAGTTGCAGGAACTGGGTAGCCTTGGTAGCGCCGGCCGGGTCAATCGGCCCGTTGTTGCCGAGAATGCCGCAGGGCATACCGAAAATTTCAGCCTGCAGGCAAACCGTTGCCGGCCCATAGCGTGCCTTGAAGTCCATAAAGTCAGAGCCGTCGACCACGCGCGCTACCAGCTCGCGCATGTCATAGGGCGTGCGGTAGTCGCAGGGGATCACACCGGCCAGTTCGTCGGGGTCGTACAGCGGGGCGGCGAAGCTGCCGCGACGCGGCCTCGCGCAATCCTTGTTCCAGTGCAGGCGCTGCACCAGCTCGCGACAGACCTGTACGGCCTGGCCATCGTTCTCGGTCAGGTATTCGGCAAGGCCCGACACACTGGCGTGCATTTCCGCTCCGCCCAGTTCCTGCTCGGTTGCGATTTCGCCGGTGGCGGCGCGCAATAACGGCGGCCCCGCCAGAAACGCCTTGCCGTTGCCTTTTACGGCGATCACATAGTCGCTCAGGCCAGGCATGTAGGCACCACCTGCAGTGGATGATCCGTGCAGGATGGAGATCACCGGGATGCCCGCCTTGCTGAGTTTGGCGAGATTGCCGAACAGTTCCCCGCCCTTGGTGAAACTCTGCACCGTGTAGTTGATGAGGTCACCGCCGCCGCTTTCAACCAGGTGCACAAACGGCAGCTTTTGCTGCAGCGCGATTTCTTCACAACGGGTCACGCGATAGCCGGTTCCCGAGGTCAGCGTGCCGGCGGCGATGCCGCTGTCGTCCACTACGATCATGCAGCGCACGCCAGCGATGAAGCCGATGCCGGTGATCACGGTGGAGCCGGGAATGGATTTTTCTTCCTCGGTGGTATCAACCAGGTAACCGGCAAGATTGCCCACGGTGAGGAAGGGCATGCCCGGGTCGAGCAGGCGTGCCAGGCGCTCACGCGGCGTGAGCTGGCCGCGCGCCTCGAAGCGCGGTTTGCGTTTTTCGGAGATCGCCGCGCCGCGGGCGTTGAGCGCCTGCAGCTTGTCGACCAGTGCCAGCATCTCGGTGCGGTTTTTGATGAATCCTTCCGAGGAGGTTTTAACCCTGGAGTTGAATACTGTCATAGGATTTTCTCTGCAAGCGAGGCGGGAATACCGATCGGGCAGGATAACAGGAGTTGCGCATAACCCTTGCCCTGGGGGTCATTGCGGATACTGGCGACACCGCCACCGCCCAACACATCGTGCAGCAGAAAGTTAATGGCGTTGCAGCCTGGTAGCAGGAAGCGCTCAACGCTTTCTGCCTGGGCATTCTCCAGAAAATGGGCGAAGCGCTCGGTCACCACACGCTCGGTCAGGTGCTCCCAGATATACGGCAGGTACTCTGCCCTGCGCGCAATAATGCCGATGTTGGCTTTGTTGCCCTTGTCGCCGCTACGCCCCCAGGCGAGCTTGACCAGCGCTACCTTGACCAGGTCTTCGCGACTGTCCGCTGCCGGTACCTGCGGGCGGATGAGCGTAGCGGCGTCGAAGGCCTGCCCCTGGGTCTGGGCGCATGGCGTTGTTGTGTTATCCAGTTCAATGCACACATCCACCTCGGCTTTGGGCAAGGTGAAAGAAAACAGGCGCACCACCGGCGATGGGCTGGGCCGACTCCCGGCAAACCCCGACAAGCCAGGAGGGGTTGCCAATCCCAATCCCACCGCTTCTTTGAGAAGAATCCCGATACCCGCTGCGTCGGGGTGCTTTGCGGCAATTTTGGCCACGACTTCGCGGCTGCCTTGAACCTCGCTGAACGCACCGTACTGACACTCCGTGCCCATGATCTCCACGCTGGTTTCACTGTAGTCTGCCAGCCCCAGGGCGCAGAGAGTGTTGCGCGCCGCCTGGAACACGGCGGCGCAGAGCGCGCGTGCTTTTTTGTCAGCATCGATGCCGTAGAAACTCAGGTAGGTACCGCCGCGAAACTCATCCAGGTAGGTGGCGCTGACCTTGTAGGTGTCTGGCGCAGGGCGGCCGGTCGCCCCAATGACCCGCACGCGGTTTTCCCCAAGCTGCTCAAAACGGGCCGTGGAAAAATCACAGATCACATCGGGCAGCATGTAGGCCTGTGGGTCGCCAATTTCATAGAGCATCTGCTCAGCGACCGTGGCTGTTGAGACAAGCCCGCCGGTGTGGTCGGGTTTGGTGCAGACGAAACTGCCATCAGCGCTGATTTCTGCAACCGGGTAGCCGATGTCTTCCAGGCCCTGGACGGTTTCCCAGTCGGTGAAGTTGCCGCCGGTTGCCTGCGGCCCACATTCCAGAATATGGCCCGCCAGGGACCCCATGGCGAGCTGGTCGTAGTCCTCGCGGCTCCAGCCGAAGGCGTGGATGCAGGCGCCCAGGGTCACGGCGCTGTCCACGCCGCGCCCGGTGACGACGATGTCCGCGCCCAGGCGGAGTGCCTCGGCGACAGGAAATGCGCCCAGGTAGGCGTTAATGCTGAGCAGTTGTTCGGCATCGGGGAAGGGCGTGCCGTTGAACATCTCCGCAATGCCGGACTCGGCCAACCGTTTTCCGGCGGCCAGCAGGTCATCCCCGCTGATGCATGCAACCTTCAAAGCAAGGCCCTGGTCGGCAATTTCCTGACGCAGCGCCGCAACGCAGGCTTGCGGGTTCACGCCTCCGGCATTGGAGATGACCTTGATGCCGCGCTGCGCAAGCAATGCCAGATTGGGCTTCATGGCGGCGCTGACAAAATCGGTGGCGTAACCTTTGGTGGCATCCTTGGCGCGGGCGCGCGCCATGATCGACAGGGTGATCTCGGCCAGGTAGTCGTAGACGATGTAATCCAGCCCAGGGACGTTCAACAACTGCGGGGTTGCGCGCGCAGCATCACCCCAGAAACCACTGGCGCCGCCAATGCGCAAAACCTGCTCACTCATCGCTACTTCCCGAATCGGTTTACCGAAGGAAAATTATGGTACGCATTGCTCGATCGCGCCACATGGGATAGGGCGCCATACGCATGACGGATTGCGCCATGGCGAGCGCCCACCTGGCACAGCCTCGGCGGGGGAAAGGCAGGGCCGCCGGTAGCGTTGCGGCCAGGGCCGCCGCGGCTTACTTCCACCAGGGGTAGAAGGGGGGCATGTCGGTTGACGCCTTGCTGTCGAACACCGGCGCACGCTTTTCCAGGAAGGACGCAACGCCTTCCTTACCGCTGGTGATACTGGCGTAAAACATGCTCAGTGAGTCCACTTTATGCGCTTCCAGCGGATCGGGCTGGGCCGCATTGCGATACATCATCTGCCGCGTCAGTGCGATGCTCACCTGGCTGTGCTGGGCGATCCTGCGGGCGATCTTGTAGGCTTCCTCGAGCAGTTCTTCATGGGGCACGACTGCCTTTACAAAGCCACCGGCGAGGGCGTCCTGGGCACGCATGACCTCGGCACTGTAGACCCACTCAAGTGCCTGCGAGATGCCCACGATGCGTGGTAGAAACCAGGTACAGCACGCTTCTGGCGTAATGCCGATTTTGTTAAAGACAAAGCCGATGCGGGCATGTTCTGAGGCCAGGCGAATGTCCATGGCGCAGGTCATGGTTGCACCAATACCTACCGCCGCGCCGTTGATCGCGGCAATCACCGGTTTCTTGCATTCGTAGATGGCCAGGGTAACGCGACCGCCGGTATCACGAACGCCGGCGATAATCGCCGGGTCGTCGAGGCGCTGCTCGAGGTCATCCATGGTCGGCGTCAGTGACTCATCGAGCCCGAAGACATTGCCTTCGCCGGATAAATCCATGCCTGCACAGAACGCCCGGCCCTCGCCGGTGACAACAATGGCACTGACGGTGTCGTCGTCGCTGGCACGCTCGAACGCATCGATGAGCTCATGGGCCATTTCCACGGTAAATGCGTTGAGGTGGTCCGGGCGATTGAGGGTCAGTGTCAGGATCTGGTCGGCGACTTCGTAGCGCAGTGTGTTGTAAGCCATACAGGGGCTCCTTCAGTGTTTGTGGAGAGTGCGCACATTATCACAGCGCAATGACGGCAGCCTCGCCATTTGCAATGCGGCTGCCTCTGGCGGCAGTATGGGCGCCTGGGAATAGCGACACACGCTATTCACGCGGCAGATTCTGTGCCTCGGCCGATACCAACGAAAAGCAAGGTGATTAGTGTGTTTGTTAAACCGTATCAACGCGCAGCCCAGGCCATGACAAGGCCTCTCGCGATGCGCCTGCTGCTGGTGATGACCCTGCTGGCCTGGCCGTTGCCATCGAGTATGGCGCAGGCGCAGTCGTCCTCTTCTGTGTGGCTGGTGAGCAAGGGCGACAACCAGCTGTACATGGGTGGCACACTGCACCTGTTAAGTGCCCGGGACTATCCGCTGCCCGTGCCCTTTGATGTGGCGTTTGCCGCTGCGGACACGCTCGTCTTCGAGACGGACATCGGCGCACTGGACTCTGCGCAGGTGCAGGCGCGCCTGCAGTCGATGGTGATGTTGCCCGCCGGCACCACGCTGCAAGCAAGCCTCAGTGCGCAGACCTACGAGGCGCTGCGTAGGTATCTTGCCGCGACAGGTATGGATGTACGGGCCTTCAACCAGATCAAGCCGGCCATGGTGGCAATGGTGATCTCTGTACTGGAGTTGCAGCGGTTGGGGCTCGGTGAGGCCGGCGTTGATGAGCACTACTACCGGCAGGGTTTGCTTGCGGGCAAGTCCATTGGCTGGCTGGAGAGCCTTGACGAACACCTGGCCTATGTGGCGAGCATGGGTGAGGGCTATGAAGATGATTTTTTGCGCTACACGCTGGATGACATGGAAAACGTCGAGCCCATGGTCGACAGTATGGTGGCCAGCTGGCGCTCTGGCGATATGGCGGCGCTTGACGAGCACACTGTGCAGCCCATGCGCGAGGTCTTCCCCGCGGTGTATGCAACGCTGCTGGTAGAGCGCAATCACAACTGGCTGCCGCAGATCGAACGCATGCTGGTCACGCCTGAGGTTGAACTTTTGCTCGTTGGCGTAGCGCACCTGGCCGGTGAAGACGGCGTGTTGCAAATGCTCAGGCACAAGGGCTATCGCGTTGAACAGCTGGTGCCGCCCTGATGTCGGGTGCCGCCTTGGCAGTGCCTGTCAGACCCTGGCCTGTAGCCCACCAGACTCCGGCTGGAAATCGCCAGGGCTGGGGTGCGCGCCTGCACAGTGGGGCTTCCGGCTGGCTGCCCGGTAGCGATAGGGGTGTCTAGTTGCCGGTAAAGTGCGGGTCGCGTTTTTCGAAGAATGCCAGCGCGCCCTCCAGTGCGTCTTCGGCGCCTTGCGCCAGCAGGAACTGATCGCCGTCCATAAAGCTGGTGGCTGCGCCCAGGGCCGCGGCGTGTTCGGTGACGCCACGTTTGGCCATGCGTACCGGCACCGGAGGCATGGCGGCCACCTTGTCGGCCAGCGCGCGGGCCCTGTGCAGCGCGTGGCCCGGCAGCGTGAGATGATCCACCAGGCCCCAGCGCTCGGCCGTGGCCATGTCGACAGGCTCCGCCAGTATCAGTAACTCCTTGGTTTTTGCCGGGCCGATGAGCTGGTTGAATCGCGGTATGCTCTGCCAGCTCATGTTCATGCCCAGTTTCAGTTCGGGCACATAAAAACGCGCGTCATCAGCTGCCACGCGCCAGTCGCAGGCCACTGCCAGCGCAGCGCCACCGCCGATACACCAGCCCTCAATGGCGGCGATGGTGACCTGTTCCAGGGCCTCCCAGGCAGCACACATCTGCGGGCCTACTTTGACCTGCTGGCGGCGTTGCGCCAGGGTGAGCGCCTGCGCCTGTGCATCCCTGGCTTCGTTGAGGTCCATACCGGCGGTGAACATGTCCTGTGTGCCGCTCAATATGATCGCACTCAGCTCGCTGTCGAATTGCAGTTCCTGCGCCAGAGCGGTGAGTTCCCGCATCAGCGCGGTGTTCAGGCTGTTGACTTTGTTGCCGGATCGAAAACTGACTTCAAGCACGCGTCCTGCGCGTTCAAGCTGCAGATACTCCCAGGTTGTGTTGCTCATGCTGGCTCTCTCTGGATCGTTGCGGGTTCTGGTGGCCGTGCGGTGCAGGCCCGGCGGGCCGGGCGCCTGGCCGTTGCGCGCGACGGCCCGGTAACCGGTGTTTCCGCAGCTGTGTTCGCGGGCGCTGCGCGGGGCACTGCCGGTTTATGCGCGGGCGGATTTTTTCTTGCGCCTGGGTTTCTGCGCCGCATCGCGCAGCTCCTCGAAGCTCGCCATGAGGCAGGCCTTGTAGAAATCCGGGTCGGGCATCATCACGCGACAGCTGGTGGCACTGACCACAAATGCGCCGCAGTAACTGCTGATCACATGGAACAGCCCCAGGCCGTCAAATACCGGCCCGGTGCCGTAGTTGGCGACCATTCTGGCGCCCGTGTTGTAAAGCGGGATGGGTGGCCCTGGAACATTGGTAATCACGCAGTTGAACTGCGGGCTCATGCGATTGAGCAGACCCCAGCGGCTGGCGAGCCGTGCGGCTTCTGCGGTGAGCATCGAGGGAATAAACTGCGAGTAGTCAGTCATGGCCTTGGCGCCAATGGCGTTGGTCAGCTCCTTGGCCTTGCTGGTGCCTTCCCTGACCGCCTGCAGGCGCTCCATTGGGTCGGCAATATCGCTGCGCACCTGCACCGTCATGGTGGATACGATGTTGCCGCCGGTGGAGTCCTTGTCAGAGCGCACATTGACCGGTGCCATAGCCGCCAGCGACTCCGCGGGTAATTCGCCATGGCCTTCCAGGTACTTGCGCAGCGCGCCGCCGACGATAGTGATGGCCGCGTCATTGACGGTGGCGCCTGCAATCGCGTTCTTGATCTGCTTGACGTCCTCCAGTGGCACTTCGATGGCGTTGAACACGCGGTGCGGCGAGACCTTGCCATTGAAACGCGTGCGCGGGATGTCTTTCACGCGGCTGAGCTTGCCCTGGCGAATGCCCGCAACCGCCTTGGCCATGCCCGGCACGGTGTTGCGCGCCACGCTGATGAAGTTGAACGGCTTGCGTATGTTGTTGATTTGCGAACGCAGCAGCAGCTCGAGCCTGGAGGGCGTGGAATCGACGTTGATCGTCGCGCTGCCGTGGTTGCGTGTGTAATCCGGCGACAGGTCATGGATGGCGGCAATCATCTCAATGCCTGATGTGCCGTCTATGGCGGCATGATGAGTCTTGGAGAACATCGCAAAACAGCCCTTGGGCAAGCCTTCTACGTTGTCCAGGCCTTCAATGATATACATTTCCCACAGGGGACGATCCCGGTCCAGCGGGCGCGAATGCAGGCGGGAAATGAGAATGCACAGCTGACGCCAGTCACCGGGTTTGGGCAGCGCGATGTGACGAATGTGAAACTCCGGGTCGAAGGCGCCGTCGGTCACCCAATAGGGGTGATCCAGGCCCAGTGGCACCTCGACCAGTTTTTGCGTCATTACGGGCAAGCCCAGAACACGCTGGTGGGTGTTCTCGATGATCTCCTTGAAACGCACGGTGCCATTGGGCGCGGTAGACTGGTCGTAGATGGACAGGCCCGATATGTGCATCGGTGCGTTGGGCGTTTCCAGGTAGAGGAAAGAGGCGTCCAGGCCGGTTAGCTGGCGCATGTTTAGGGCTCCCGAAGGGGTTGTAAGATGAATGGATTGTAGCTCATAGGCACGCTTTCATCTGCGCCGCCCGGGTGGATATTTCCCTTTTTTGTGGCAGTTAAATAGTATGCACGTATTCGCAGATGGTGTTTTTGCGCAGGCGCAATGCCTGCTGGCAAGGCGCACAGCTTATGGAGGCGGTTAATGTTCAAACCGATAATGACAGGCACGGTGCTGCTGGCCCTGGCCGCCTGCACCACCACCGATGAAATCATCATTGATACCAAGGGCGTGAACATGACGGCCTACGCTGACGACCTGGCTGAATGTCGCACCTATGCTGACGGCGTACAAACGCAGCAGAAGGCAACGCGCAGCGCAGCCTCGGGCGCCGTGATTGGCGGTGCGGTGGGTGCAATCTTCGGCGGCGCTGATGGCGCTGCACGGGGTGCTGGCGCCGGTGCCGTGACCGGGGGTGCCAAAGGTGTGAATGAGGGTGAGCGCGATAAGGTGCAGGTCGTAAAGCGCTGTTTGTCTGGCCGCGGTTACCGGGTGCTGAACTAGGCGCGAGCGCCAGGCCCCGGCACAGACAGGCTCGAGTGCGCCCCGGCCCGGCGGCTGGCGACCAAACACGCGGCCAAAGAACGTAACCGAACAGCCCGCTAAAGAATCGGTCGTCGCGGGCGGTTACTCCTTGCCAAAAAACTTGTTGAGCAGCTTGCCGGCTTCTTTCTCGACTTTCTTGCGGCCCTCGTTGACGGCCATGTCACGGATGATCGCCTCGGTGTCGATCGCGCACAGGTTGCCAGCGGGCTGGGCCAGATTGCCCCGACAGGCCACGGGAAAATCTATCGCACTGACGCGTTTGCTCACGCGGCAGGCGCTGTCGAGTTCCTCAAGGCCCGGCGACAGGCGCGCCTTGAACGTGGTGTTGAGGTCTTGCTTGAGCAGGTCGAAGGTGCCGCTGCCCGACAGGCTGATGTTGGGCAGCTCGGCCCGCAGGGGCTGCAGGGCGGCCACCCCGTCCTTGAGGGCAATACTGGCAGAAACATGGGTGAACGGTGTATCCGGCGCAAACGTCGAGGTGAGTTTCTCCTGGTTGGTCAATGCGACTGCCTGACAGACGAGCTTCTCTACGCTGGTGCCCTTGAGCGTCACATCCTGTGTATTGAGCTCGATGGGCCCCGCCAGGGAGCCCGTCAGCGCATTGGCGGTTTTGCCGCTGCCGGTGAGTTGCCACTGCACGGTTGCGTTGCCGGTCACCCTGTCGGGTACGCCTGCTGCGCTCAGTGCGGTATTGAGGTCCAGCGCGGTCACCGCACCCTGGGTCTCTACGGTGGCGGTACTCAGCCGACCATTGAGCGTGGCGCTGGCCAGCAACTGCCCGCCGTGCACGGTGCCCGACAGCTCGCTTAATGTCACAACGCCCTCTTTGGCGCGCAGCTTGACGGTTAGATCGTTGATGTCGTGTTGGTCAAAGCGCGCGGTGTCGATGACAAGGCTGGCGCGTGTGTCGATGGCGCGCAGTGCGTCCAGCGGCAGCGGCTCGTCGCCGGTTGGCGCTTCCGCCGGCATGTCGGTGCTTTCGGTTTGTGCTGCCTCGGGCCCCGCCAGCGCGAACAGCACCGGGTCAAACAGGTTCATGCGCAGATTGGCATCGATCTGCGGGCTTTCAAAACTGGCATAGCGCAGCGTGCCCGCGCCCTGGACCTCGCCCGCGCTAATCTGGATATCAGCATCGGCCGCCTGTCTCTGCAGGTCATAGCGGCCGGACAGGCTCAGTTCCAGCGGCGCTGCCGTGGCGCCGGTGATCGTTACCGCCAGCTCATTGAAGCGCGCCTGCTCTGCGTCCTGGTCCACCTGGACCTGGCCATCGGCGACGATGCTGATCGGCGCCTGGCCGGGTATACGCACCGTTGCAGACAGCGGAATAGGACGGTTTTCGAGGTTGAGATCTCGCGCTGCCAGGCTGAGCAGTTCCATAACGCTGGTTTGCCCGGTCGCGGTGTCGAGCGTTTCAATGCGGGTATTGCTGATAGACAGCCGGGCGACCGACAGCGCCAGCGGCACCGCCAGCGCCGCCTCCGCGCCGACGGCGTCCTGCGCCGCCTGCTGGGCTTGGCGGCGCTTGGCGTAGTAGGCTTCCAACTCGGCGTCGCTAAGTGTGCCGGTATCGATGCGCGTGGTATCCGGCGCCGATTCCAGTCGCGCGGTAACCCCGTCTACCTCAATGCTGTTGACCTGCACCTGGCCACGCAGCAATGGCATGAACTGTACGCCGATGTTTGCCGAGCCAAGCTCGAGGTCGGGCGCGGTCTTGTTCGGCATGGTGATCGTCGCCTGTGTGAAGCTCACTCCCAGTACCGGGAATACGGTGATGTCCAGTTCGCCGTTGACCTCCAGCGTTGCTCCTGTCTCTTCCCTGAGTGTGTCTGCGGCAAGGGCGATGACCTTGTCCTGGTCGACAAACATCGGCACCAGGACAACCGCCGCAATAACAACGACCAGTACCAGACCAGCAATAATAGACAGAATGCGCACCATGGTGAGTTCCTCAGTTAGGGGCTCGACGCAGGCAACCCAGCGGTTGCCAGTCGCCTCTCATGATACGGGACCTGCGGATGTTTTGCCCGCTTCGGCATGGCTTTTGCCGCACCCGCCCGCGGCCTGTTCAGATAGCGCCCTCAAGCCGATGCCCTGGTTCGATACCGCGCGCAGTCCTGTGTTATGTTTCGATCAGGGGGTCGGGACAGCGCGTTTCGGCGGCCCCAACAATAATGATAATTGAGGGCAATGCATGACGATCAAGGCTCTGCGTGCGCGCAAGGTGCACATTGATGGTATGTCACACCCGGCATTTGGCGCCGTTGAACACACCCTGAGGCAACAGTTGAACGACTATCCCGGCGGCGCTGCGGTATGCGTGTATCACCGCGGCCAATGCGTGGTGGACCTGTGGGGAGGCTATGCCGATGAAGACAACAAGCCGTGGTCGCGCGACACCATGGCGCCAAGCTTCTCCACCACCAAGGGCGTTGCCTCGACGTTGCTGCACATCTACGCCGACAGAGGGTTGATCGACTACGATGAAAAAGTCGCGCATTACTGGCCTGAGTTTGCCGCCAATGGCAAGGCGGCGATCACCGTGCGCCAGGTGTTGTCGCACCAAAGTGGCCTGTACCACATTCGCCAGATGATTGACCACATCGACCGGATGATGGACTGGGAGCACATGGTGAAGGTCATAGAGCAGAGCAAGCCCATACATACGCCGGGCGAACGCACCGGTTACCACGGGCTGACCTACGGGTTTCTGGTGGGCGAGATTTTGCAGCGTGTCACCGGGAAGAAGTTTTCCCAACTGGTGAAAAAAGACCTCGCGGTCCCCCTGGGCCTGGACGGGCTCTTCATTGGCGCGCCCAACAGCGAGTTGCCGCGCGCCGCCCAGTTGCTGTTTCCCGATGCCACGCGCCGCCTGAGCAGAACCTCCTTTGGCAGTGGCCTGCAGCGAGGCTTGAGTGGTCTGTCGGCCGGTCTGCGCCGGCTGGGAGTGGACTCTGACCTGTCCAGTATTTTCGATGCGCTGGCGCCCAACGGGGTTAGCGAGTTTGAGTTTGATTCGCCGGAATGCCTGCGCGCCGCGATACCTGCGGCCAATGGGCTGTTTACGGCGCGCTCACTGGCCAAGTTGTACGCGGTGCTGGCCAATGGTGGCGAGCTGGGTGGTGTTCGATTGCTCTCACAAGATACGCTCGCCCAGGCCACGCAGCCGCAGGCGGCCACGGGCAAACTTTCGGTTATCCCCTTCGATATGCGCTGGCGCCTTGGCTACCATGGCGTCTTCACCCTGCGGGGCATACCGCAGCAGGGCTTTGGCCACTTCGGGTTTGGCGGCTCGGGCGCCTGGGCCGATCCACAAAGCGAATTATCCGTGGCATTGATCGTCAACAGCGGGTTGGGGTCACCTTTTGGCGATTTAAGAACCGCACGTATCAGTGGCGCGGCGCTGCTGTCAGCGAGACGCCGCGCGGGCCTGTCGCGCCCCTCCGGCGCCCTGTTTTCGCTGGTAGGCGGTCACTGAACCGGCAATCTGCTGCATTACCCGGCCTGTATTGCGCAACGGGCAGGCGGTATACTTGCGCCGGGGTCAGGGGCGGCCGCGTATGGCCTGCGTAAGCTACAGGTGGCGCTGGCCGCTCCTGCGCGGTCTCCCGATTTTTTTGTTCGACGTGTAACGCAGTAGACGAAGGGCGCAGCGGTGCAATACCTGAACACCGAACTGATGAATGCGATTGACGTGAATAGTTTTCGCGACGCCCAGCCATACCCGTGGCTCAACCCGGTGGGCATGATACTGCCGGACATGCTGCCCCGGTTAATCGAAGAGATGCCACCGCTGGAGCAGTTCACCCCAACCTTCGGCTACGAGCGCAAGTTTGGCCAGACCTCTCACGACCGTTACATGCTCGAGTACTGTCCTGACCTGGACATCAGCCCTCACTGGCGCGCGTTCATCGATGAACTGTGCAGCGACACCTATCGCGATTTTGTGCGCCGCCTGTTTGAAGTCAACAACGTCAAGTTCAGTTTCCAGTGGCACTACACGCCCAGGGGCGCTTCGGTGTCGCCGCACGTGGACTCGCGCCGCAAAGTGGGCACGCAGATTTTTTACATGAACACTGAACAGGACTGGCGTGCTGAATGGGGCGGCCAGACCCTGATTCTGGATGACCACGGCGAGTTCAAGCGCGATACCAGCCCGCCGGTGGAGCAGTTTTATAACTGCACAGAAGCGGTTATCGGAGAGAATCACAGCCTGATTTTTGGCCGCGGGCAAAAGTCCTGGCACGCCGTGAAGGCACTGGATTGTCCGCAGGACTCCTATCGCAAGGTGTTTATTGTGCGCTATGAGAAGGCCAGGCCAATCAAAAAACTGCGCAAGCGAATTGCCGGTATGCTCAAGGGCGAGCCTGCACCAGAGCCGGGACAGCAGACGGTTTTTTAGCGGCGCGTGCTCGCGCCTGGCAAATACTTGCCTGCCCTGGCGGTATTGGGCAGCCCCTGGCACATGCAGTAGCCACCGCTGGAGATGAACAAGAGATCCTTATGACGATGAACGAGACCCCGCCGGCGGCATCTGCGACAGCGTCCCCAGACACCGAAACTGCGACACCCGCAGCGTCTGCCGCGCCCGTGTCGCGCCTACGTTGGGGAATTATTGGCTGTGGCGACGTGGTAGAGCGCAAGGCCGCAGCGGGCATTGTCGCCGCCAATGGACAGTCAATCGTCAGTGCCATGCGTAACGATGAAGAAAAATTGCAACGCTTTGCGCAAAAGTACGCCGTACCCCATACCACCACGGATGCACAGGAAGTAGTGGCACATCCGGATGTGGATATGGTGTACATCGCCACGCCGCCCGATCTTCACCTGCACTATGCCCGGATGGCCGTCGCTGCCGGCAAGGGTGTGCTGATCGAGAAACCGGCGGGGCGCTGTGCGGCTGAAACCGGTGCGATCGCCGCGCTGTGTGAGGCGGCGCAAGTGCCCGGCTATGCATCCTATTACCGACGCTACCAGGACAAGTTCCAGAAGGTGAAGGCACTGTTGCAGGAGGGCGCTATCGGCCCGCTGGTTGCGGTGCGTTATGAATTCAGGGAACGGCGGGCCGAGGGCGACAACTGGCGCGCTGACCCTGCGCGTTCCGGTGGTGGTCGCTTTTACGATCTTGCCGGCCACGTGCTCGACCTGATCGACTTGTTTTGTGGACCGCTGGAGTTTGTCAGCGGCGATGCGCAAAACCTGGTGCCCCTGGATGTTACCGAGCACTTCAGTGCGCTGCATTTTCACGGTCGTGCCCAGGACGGCAATAGCGTGCACGGGCATGCAAGCTGGAATTTTGCCGCGATCGACAAAGCCGATGAGCTGGTACTGGAGGGTTTCCACGGCCGCATTCGCTGCTCCGCCCTGAAGCAATCCGGCGCTGTGATACTGGAAGTTGACCAGACGCTGCAAAATACCTGGAAGGGCTCCTGGTTCAATCGCACGCGTAAAAAGCTACGCAACAAGTACTGGCCGTTAAAGAAACAGCGCTGGCAGTTTGCCAAACCTGCCAATACGCACCTGGGCTTGTTCGAAGCGATTGCCCACAGTGCCGGCACGCAGGGCGACAATCGCGACCATCTGCAGGTGGCGGTGCGCACGGCACAATTGATGGACGGTGCCCTGGAGGAGTTTTATGGCGGGCGCGATGCGTTCTGGGATCACCCGCAGCGCTGGAAAAACCTGGGCACCATTCCCAGGGCAGCGGCGGCGCAGTCGCAGCACACTTATGCTGCGGATGTCGATGCGGCGCAGGTTGAGCAGTTCAGAACGCTCGGTTACGCAGGGCCCTTCGCTTCCGATATCGAAGGCCTTGAGTCGGTATTTGTACCCGTGAAAGAACGCAAGGATGTTCACCTGAAGGACCCACAGTTCTTCCGCCTGTGCACGCATCCTTCGATCACCGAGCGCGTGGCGGCATTGGTCGGTAGCGATGACCTGTCGATCTTCAAGACACGCATTCATACGAAAGTGGGTTTTACGGCGCAGACGCAACCCAAACACGCCATCGTGCCCTGGCACCAGGATGTGGGTAGCAAGAACGGTGGCTACGATGCACAGGACAACCCGGTGCCCACCTACACCGTCTGGCTGGCGCTGGATGACGTGGGCCCGGATTCCGGCCCGCTGTGCATACTGCCCGGCACACACACCACACTTTACGGCGACTATCGCATGAACTTTCATGCCAACCTGCTCGAGACGGGCGCGCTAACCGAAGAGG
This sequence comes from Gammaproteobacteria bacterium, assembly GCA_024742415.1. Taxonomy (GTDB): domain Bacteria; phylum Pseudomonadota; class Gammaproteobacteria; order Pseudomonadales; family Halieaceae; genus Marimicrobium. The sequence goes on along the minus strand of JANSYN010000006.1, from coordinate 209,967 downwards.
AAGTGGCGCAAGCGATTCCCCTGGTGATGAAGCGCGGCGAGTTTCTGGTTTTTCATTCGTGGCTCTTGCACGGCAGTTCACCCAACGACACGCCGCAGCGCAGGGCGGGATTCAACATTCGCTATGTAGAGAACGCCCGCCGTGGCACCGAAGCGTATCCGTATGTGGATCTCTCTCCGCTTGCTTGGCCATAGTGCGCTGAACAACTTTAAACGGGACAAGCCTCATGGTTCTTAACGCATTACAGCGCATACTTCCTTCAGGTGGCGGGTTTGTTGAAGTGGCGGACCCGCTGCGCGCCGAGCTGCGCTATCAGTTTCCCGCACGCAGCCGGCGCATTGTCAAACGCGCGCGGAAAATGGGCATCAAGGAGCCCGGTACCATCAAGTGGCTGCATGAAAACCTCAGGGCAGACGATACCGTGCTGGATATTGGCGCCAATGTAGGAATCTATACCGCGTTTGCCGCAGCGCGCCTGGGGCAGGGCAAGGTGTTTGCCGTAGAGCCCCATGCAGGCAACTTTGCCACGCTGCTTGAAACCGTTCGCCTCAATGCTATGGGTTCGCGCGTGGTACCGCTGAATGTTGCGCTGGATTCTGCGTCACACTGGATCGATTTCACCTATCACGACCTGGTCGAGGGAAGCTCCGGTTCGCAGCTTGCAAGCAGCCCGACCTTTGAACAAAGCATGGCGGCGGTGACTGAAAAAAAATATGCCGTGCGCGTTGATGAGTTAATCAACACCGGCGTGATGGCGGCACCTGACATGGTGAAGATCGATGTCGACGGCAACGAGCTGAACATTCTGCGTGGCATGACCGAGCTGCTGGAGCGTGCAACGGTGCGCTCCATGCAGATTGAAGTGGACCCGCAACTGGAGGAGGGGATTTTCGCCTTCCTGCAGGAGTACGGCTACACTATGGATCACAAGCACTTGTCTGCCCGTGGCGCGAAGGAGCTCGAGCAGTTGGGTGCGGCGGCGTCTTCACCGTTTAACGCGGTGTTTGTCAAAACGTCCTAGTGTTGCGTGCCTGCCGTGTGCCCGCTCGGCAACCAGCGTGTTACAGCAACGGCCAGCGGCAGCCACAGCGCAATCCACACCAGGTTCAACTTATCGATCAGGCGGTCGCCGTCAAAAACAAAGGTCACGATGCCCGCGAGCAGCACCGCAACGGCGCAGCGCGCCAGGGGCATCTGCAGACGGCCGATAACGCGCACAGCCGTGCCCGCAATCACCAGTAGAAAGAGTCCTAACGCAATCACACCGCCTTGCATCAAGGTCGACAGGTACATGCTGTGGGCGCCACGATGCGTGGTCTCTGCACTGGGTACGATCAGCTCGGCAAGAAAGCCCTGCCCGAACAGCACGGAGCCTTGCCGTATGGCGTCGATGTGCGCGCTCCAGATCAGGAGCCGGAAGCTGTCAGCGCGTGGCAGCAGCGCGCGCGTGATGTCTGGGTTGGGGTGAAAAACAATCACCAGCAACACGGTCAGTAGCAGCAGGCCGATGACGCTGAGCGTTACCATGAATGCCCGTGGCTGTGGCTGCCATGTTGCCACCGCAAAGGCGATGAACCCCACGGTGGCGCCAAGCCATGCCGAACGGGTATCGGTCATGACCAGTGCAATCACCGTGGCGACGCAGGCAGCTGTATGCACCAGGCGCCAGCGCCCCGGGTCGTGCAGTGCGCCGGCCATCGTAATAGGCAGAATGACCGCCAGCGTGCGGCCAAACTTACCGGCGTTGTTGAGTCGGAACAGACCCTCGAGCCGGCCATCGTCGGGCGGCCAATACCACCACAGAGCGATGCTGGCGACGACAGCGATGAGCACCGCAACCGCCAGGCAGCGTGACAACGCCAGCAAAAACTCTTGCGGTGCTGCCTGTGCATCAGCGATAGCGGCGATGAACGCCATGACCAGCAGGCCGCGCAGGCCGACCTGCACGATGTCTTGCCAATCCCAGAATGGCGACCAGGCAACCGAGCACACCAGATACCCCACTAGCAGTGTGGCGCAAAGCCATGGCAGGGATCGCGTGTCGAGGGAAAAAGGCCATTGGCGGTAGAGTCGGGTAAAGATCACGCCAAACAGCGCCAGCCCCAGCAGGCTATCAGCCGGCATCGGCAATACCAGTATCGAGGCCATCAGCCAGATAGTCAGTGTCGCCGGCACGCTGTTGAGGTAAAAGGCGTTCATGGGCTGTTTCGCAGTGCAGTGATGGCTAGAGTTTGTGTGCTTTGGGCCAGCGGCGCTTGAGGCAAATCCACTGCTGCGGGTATTGCCTGATCCACTGTTCAAAATGGCCGTGAATGATTCGAGTGATTTCTATCGACTGTTCCTTGACGTCGGCTTCCCGGTCAGGAGCCTCAATCGGGTCGAGCATGGTGATGCGATAGCGGCCTTGCGGCAAGCGGTCGGCGCGCGCTATCACCAGTGCCGCCTTGCTGCGCAGCCCCAATCCGATAACGCTGGTGTTGGCCAGGGCGTCTTTGCCGAAAAAGGGCACGAGCTTGCCGGTGTCGGGCCGGGTGTCTACCGCCATGACCAGGCTTTCACCCCTGTTCAGCGCTTTCATGATCGGCCGCGGGCCCGCAGTCGCCGCGATCAGCTTGTCACCGATGGCCGTGCGCAGGTTCTGCATGACCTCGTTCATGGCCGGGTTGGATTCGGGCGCATAGATAATGTTGATTGGGAAGTTGTATTCGCGGGTAATCAGCGGTGCAACCTGCCAGGCACCCAGGTGGGCCGTCATGAACACCGTTGCGCCGCCGTTTTCCATGTGGCGCTGGGCGCCGGGCTCCAGTACGTACTCGATGCGCTGCTCGCGCTCTTCCCAGATCTGGTCAAGCTTGATCAACTCGACGGCGGCATAGCCCAGGCTGCGGAAAATTTCGCGCGCTGTTTCTTCGTACCACTGCTCGCTCTTGTCGGGAAAGGCAATCTTCAGGTTCGCCAGCGCCTTGGCTTTCTTGTTCGAGAAGCGGCCCATGAAATAAAACAGTTTGCCGGAAATCCTCAGCGCCGTTTCCAGGCGCAGGTGCCGCACCAGCGAAAACATCGAGCGAAAAATGAAGGCCTCGACACGATGTGCCACCCTGGCCAGCAGTGGCACCTTGTGTGCCAGCTCTTTCGGTACAAGATAGAACTCTGGCATGGGCGTCAGTGCGCCTGCACCGTTGCGAGCAACACGGTTTACCGCTCGGGATCAGTGCGAAATACGCGATCCCATAGCGGGGAGCTGACGCCATAGCGGCCGCCATCGCCCGAATAGTGGTGCTTGAGGTGGTAGTGCTTGAGGTACTTTGCCACGCGGTTGCGCATCGGGAAGTGATGCGTGGAGTAATGTATGTAATCGTAGATCAGGTAACCGACAATAAAGCCCGCGCAGAAAGGTTGAATCCATGGCTGTGGAATGACCAGCCCGAACAGCAGGTACAGCACGGCCATGATCGGAATGGCGCCGGCCGGGGGCATCACCAGTCGCGTCTTGTCTTTCGGGTCTTCGTGATGGTTGCCGTGAAACAGAAACACCAGCCACTTGCCGAACTTGCTCTTGGCCGGGAAGTGAAACAGGTAGCGATGCAGGCAATACTCACTGAGCGTCCAGACGAACATGCCGGCCACGGCCACGGCCGCAACGGCCGCTGCATCCAGCGCATAGACGGCCAGCGCGCGGTAGAACAGCCAGGCAGCAATCGGTGCCCACACCAGCAGTGGGGTAATGGGGTGCACGTGAGAGAGACGCTCGAGCAGGTCGTTCTCAAACAGGCGGATGGATTGATGTTCGGTGTCAGGCTGCATACGAATTGATGTCGGCGTCATGGCCGTTCTCCTTCAGCGGTTCTATCTTACCGGTTTTGACCTTGGGCCACATGCGTTTTGAGCAAAACCAGTCCTGGGGATTGTCACGAATCCAGGCTTCAAAATGGTCGTGAATCTGTTGCGTCATATCAATGGCCCGCTCGGTTTCGTCAGTGAGCGAGGGCGCAGGCTGTACCGGCGGGTGAAAGATCACCTTGTAGTGTGCACCGTGCAGGCGCTGCACCTCGACCGGCAGTAACTCGGCATTGAACTTCAGCGCCAGCTTGGCTGGCATCAGGGTGCTGAGCTTGTGCTGGCCGAAAAAGCGCACCGGGTGACCCTCGTCGATGCGTCGATCCATAATCGCACCCACGCTGCGGCCCCGGTGCAGCGCGCGCATCAGGGTGCGGGCGCTGTTATCGCGCGGGATGAGATGGCAGTTCAGCGCTGTGCGGGAATCCTGCAGCATCTTGTCCAGCAGCGGATTGCTCGGTGGGGAATACAGGCTGGTATTGGGAATGCCCAGCTTGGCCAGCGCCGAGCCGATAATCTCCCAGTTGCCCAGGTGCGCAGAAACCATCACACAGGCGTTCCCCGGGTCGGCAAAGACGGCGGCCGGCGCCTTGATTTCGATTTGCACGCGCCCCGGGTCTGCAAAAAAAGTGTGCAGGTGCGGATACTCGCCCAGCACGCGTCCCGCGCGGCCCCAGGCATTGCGTACCAGGGTGTCCAGGGCGGCGTCGTCCAGCTCCGGGAATGCAATGGCGAAGTTGCGCCGGAATATCGCGCTTTTCTTGCGCATGATCGGACCAATCAACCTGCCGATCAGCTCGCCCATCCGGGAGGCCGTATCCACCGGCAGTGCCAGCAGGAGCTTTTCGATCAGCCACAACAGTGCGAAATCCAGGCGCCACAGCAGCTTGCGCACACGCTCATGCCGCCGTGCGAAGCCGCGTAATGGACTGCCAAGTATGAATTCCGCCACGAGGACCCTGCCTGCCTGAAGTGGGTAGCAACAACCCGCTATTATAGCGCTCCAGGGCAGGCCATTTCTTGGTCATAGTGCCTATATCAGGGTTTATGCAGCGCAGCTTCAAGTAGCACTTGAAGTGCGTCCGGCGGCGATTACCGTGCGCCGGTGTTACAGCTGCAGCGCCTGCAGGCCGGTGCCTAGCGTGATGGTGGGTACCCAGCCGGTCGCTGCTGAGAAGGCCTGCGTGCTGGTTACCCAGTCTGGATGGCGCAGCTCGCGCAGTTTGGGTGGCGTAAGCATGGGCGCCCGCCCGGTGATGGAGGCCAACAGGCTGTTCAGGCGGGCCACTGTATCGAGCAGCGCGCGTGGTACCTGCCAGAGCTTCACGTGGCGGTCGAATACCTGCCCCGCGATGGCGGCGATTTCGACCCAGCTGTAACCGTGCTCATGGCCATCACCGAGCTCAAATACCCGGTGCTGCGCATCAGCGGCCCCTGCGCAGCACAGAATGGCTGTCACGAGGTCGTCCACGTGCAGCAGTGACAGCCGTGCGTCGGGGGTGCCAGGTACGGTGGCAAAACCCATCTTCATGGTGCGAAAAATCGGCAGCATCTCGGTATCACCGGGCCCGTACACGGCCGGGGGACGCAGTGCTACCCATTGCAAGTGCGGGTAGTTGCGCAGCAGTTCCTCGCCGCGCCGCTTGCTGGCGGCGTAATACGACAGCGCGGGCTCGCGCGCGGCGAGCGACGACAGGTGAATCAGCTGCGGGGGCGCAGTGAGTTGATCCAGCGCCTCCAGCAGGTGTGCCGTGCCATCGACATTGATTGCATCGAAGTCTGCCTGTGAATTTCCGCGCACTGCGCCGGCGCCATGCACGACGGTTGTGCAGCCTGTGGCCAGCTGCTGTAACGCAGCGCTGTTGTTGAGGTCACCCTCGATGAGCTCGACGCCCAGCGCCGCAAGGTGCGCGCACTTACGGGTGTCTCGCACCAGTGCGCGCGCGCGATAGCCGCGGCGAGCGAGTGTTTGGCAGAGGTTGGTGCCGATGAACCCGGTGGCCCCGGTTACCGCAAGGGTGTCGCCGGGCTTCAGGGGTGCTGGCGTGGTGAGCTGGGCGCCGCTCAGGCTGAGGCCACCCGCAGGCGGACTTCTTCAGCGGCAGCGCTGAGTTGCTCAACGTTGTGCGCGTTGATGAAATCGAGGCGCGCCTTGGCCCGTGACAGCTTGCCGGACGAAGTGCGCGGCAGCGACCGGTTGGGTACCAGGTGTACGTAGCAATCCAGGCCCATTTCCATGCGTACCAGTGCGGTCAGGCGCCGTACCAGTGCGGTGCGCACCTGGGGATCGCGCTCGCGACACTGCACCATGAGCACGCACATCTCTTCGCCATTGGCATCGGGCGCGGAGAAAGCAACGGCATCACCAGAGCGTACTTCCGGCTGGGTTTCTGCCACGTGCTCCAGATCCTGTGGCCAGATGTTGCGACCGTGAATGATGATCAGGTCTTTCTTGCGACCGGTGATAGTCAGCACACCGTCAACCATGTAGCCAATGTCACCTGTATTGAGCCAGCCGTCTTCACTGAGCGCGTGGCTGGTTTCTTCGGGCAGATTGAAGTAGCCGGACATCACGCTGGGGCCACGCAGGTGAATCACACCGGTTTGCCAGTCTTCCAGGACTTTGCCGTCATCGCGAATTTCAACTTCAAAGCTGGGCAGCGGTACGCCGCAGTTCACAAAGTGGCGACCACGGCCGTGGGTTTCATGCTCGTCAAGCAGCACCGCCTTGTGGTGATCAGACAGGTGGTCCGCATCAATGTGGTGGGTCGTAAAGCCCGTCCACAGCGGCGAGAAACTAATACCCAGGGTGCACTCGGCCATGCCGTAACAGGCCAGGAAGGCGCGCCGATCAAAACCGGCCGGCTCCATCATTTGTGCAAAGTGCTCCAGGGTTTGTGGGCGGATCATCTCGGCACCGATGCCGGCGACGCGCCAGTTGCTCAGGTCATAGCTGGCCACATCTGCGGGGCGCACGCGGCGTGCGCACAGCTCGTAACCAAACGAGGGCGCAAAAGAAATGGTTGCCCGGGTGGAGGTCATCAGGCTTAGCCACTGGCGTGGGCGCAGCGCAAATTCGCGCGTGTCGAGGTAATCGATCGATACCTGGGCCGCCATGGGCACCAGTACGAAGCCCACCAGCCCCATGTCGTGATAGAACGGCAGCCAGGACATCATGCGATCTTTGCTGTTCATCTGCAGACCGTGCGAGATGATCGCCTGCAAATTGGCCATTGCGGTTTCGTGCTTGATAACCACACCGCGTGGGAAGCGCGTGCTGCCGGAGGTGTATTGGATGTAGGAAATGTCGTCAGGCTGTGGCGGTGTTAACGGGCGTTCGTCAGCGGGCAGTTGATAAAACGCCTCGGGGGCGTCGACCATACGCATGGCCAGTGCTTCGCTGGCCTCCTGCAGGAAGGGCAGATAGCCTTCACAGGCCACGCCGATGACGGCATCAGAGGCTTCGAGCAGGCGCTTGAGCTGTGCCACGTAGGCCTGGTGCGCGCCGACCTTGACCGACGCCGGCAAGGCAACGGGAATCAGGCCCGCGTACTGGCAGGCGTAGAAAAAACGGATGAAGTCAGGGTTGGTTTCTGCCACCAGCGCCACGCGATCGCCGCGCTGCACGCCAAGGCCGAGCAGCTGGTGCGCAAGCTTGATGGCCTGCTCGCGCAATTCGCCATAGGTGAGGCTGGCATAGATCGCGCCCCGGCCGGTGTAGAAGTTGGAACCTGTATTGCCTTGTGCCGCATAGTCGAGGGCATCGGTCAGGGTGGCAAAATCAGCAGCACGAAACGCCAGCGAATGACCGGTTGGCGTAGCCTGCAGTAGCGTTTCTGGTAGAGTTTCGTTTGACAAGGAACCGTCCTCAAATTCTGGGCGACTGTATCCGCCGACATGGATGTAGCTGAAACTATCCGCGGTTCACGCGCCCGCTTGGCTGGCGGTGAATCCAAAAAACAGTGCATCCCTACTTGATTTTGCGGGCCAACTCGTTGCTTTCTTGTACGGTGATTTGTACATGGTTGCACCCTGCGCTCAGGCACGAAAAAACGACTACCTGACTGGCGAGCATCCTAGCATTTTAGGGGTCTGGACTTATAGGTAATAATACCAATGGCTACCTTGTGAACGCCCTGGAATGGCGGGAATAGGGCGTGTGAATGTTACCCGGCCTGTGCCAGTCAAAAGCCAGCAATGGCGCGGCTTCCAGCCCTTTTCAGGGCCCTTGCGGGCAGCCCGGTTTGTTATTTTTGACAGGGATTTTCTGATAAGAATTACACCATTGCGAGGTGCAATAGTGCCCAAGCTGAACGCGCTGGCAGCAGGGCTGAAACAGCCGTTGTGAACCCCCCCGGGCCGCCCGCTTGCGACGCCCCGGCGAGCACCTTGCGCGGGGCCCGGACACCGCCGGTGGGCGCGCAGGCGTCCCCCCGTCAGCGGCGTCATCGGTGAGGTGCGGGCGCGCGCGATTGCCCCGTTGCGACCCGGGCGGCGTTGTGCGCGCCGGGCCTTATTCTCGATCCGCAGGGGCTGTATACTGCGGTGCTTGCCCTGGGCCGCGCGGGAACCACAGCCAGAATGAATAGCAAGCAGGACGCAGCCCTTCGCGTCGAAGTCGCTGCCGGGGGGCAGGCGCTGGAAGACTTCCTGGCACTGCCCGGGCGCGTCTATGCCTCCGACCCGGCCTGGATTGCCCCGCTGGCCTTCATGAAGCGCGAGCAGCTGTCGCCCAAAAACCACTTTCTGGAACATGCCCGCCTGCGCACCTGGGTGGCCTATCGTGGCCGGGAGCCGGTCGGGCGTATCAGCGCCCAGATTGACCAGCTCCACCTCGCCCAGCACAACGACAATGCCGGTTATTTCGGCATGGTAGAGGCGCAGGACGACCCGGCGGTCTGGGCCGCGCTGTTCGCCGCTGCCGAGGCGTGGTTACGGGAGGCTGGCATGACCCGCGTAATCGGCCCGTTCAACCTGCACGTGAACGAGGAAGTCGGCCTGCTGGTGGAGGGGTTTTCGACACCGCCTTATGTGCTGATGGGTCACGGCAGGCCCTGGTATGGCGCCGCGGTTGAGGCGCAGGGCTATGTCGGGGTAAAGGATTTGCTCGCCTACCAGATACAGCCTGATTTTGAAGCGCCGCGTGTGATGCAAAAGCTGGCGCAGCGAGCCTCGAACAAAGTCAGCGTGCGGCCCTTGCGCCGCGCCGACCTGGCGGCCGATGCAGCGGTCATGCGCGACATCTTCAATGATGCCTGGCAAAACAATTGGGGCTTTGTCCCCCTGGCCGAGGCAGAATGGGCTGACACGGTCGCCACACTGACCAAACTGATGCCGGGCGACTATATACAGATCGCCGAGTACGAGGGCGAGCCGGTGGCGTTCATTGTGGCCCTGCCCAATCTCAACGAGGCGGCCCGCGATCTTGGCGGGCGACTGCTGCCCTTTGGCTGGTTGAAGCTGTTGTGGCGCCTGAAAGTGCGTCACCCGCAATCGGCGCGTGTGCCCCTGATGGGCGTGAGGCAGTCGTTCCAGCATTCGCGCATGGGGCCAACCCTGGCGTTCATGGTGATCGATGCGGTGCGTCAGGGCATGATCAGGCGCGGTGTGCGCGATGTAGAAATGGGCTGGATTCTCGAGGATAACGACGGTATGCGTAATATCATTGAAACCATTGGCGGGCACGCGTATAAACGCTACCGCATGTATCAAAAAGACCTTTAAGACTGTGCAGCTGGATCCGGAAACACATCAACTCAAGGCCATCGTCCTGGCGGGAGACCGCACCAAGGCCGACTCATTGATCAACCATACCTCGGCAGGCAGCAAGGCCATGATCGACCTTGACGGCACGCCTATGGTCAAGCGTGTGCTCAACTCCCTGCGTGCATCGCGCGTTGTCGGACAGATCAGGCTGGCCGGGCCTGAGGCCAGCGAGGTCGCCACGGATGCAGAACTCCAGCAGTGGATAGACAGCGGCGAGATTCACTGGAGCGCGCCGGGTGAAAGCCCCAGTTCCAGCGCTTACGCCGCCATGCAGGGCCTGCAGCCGGAGGATTCCGTGCTGCTCACTACCGCCGATCACCCGCTGCTCACGCCGGAAATTGTCGATGCCTTTGGCCGCCAGAGCCTGGCCGACGACGTGGACGTTGCGGTTGGACTGGCGCCCTACGCCCTGATTGCCGAGACCTACCCCGGCATCAGGAAAACCGTGCTGCACTTTAGCGACGGTGACTTCTGCGGCTGCAACCTGTTCGCCTTCATCACGCCGGAAGGTCGGCGCGCAGCCAAGTTCTGGCGCCGTATCGAGCAGGAGCGCAAAAAGCCGCTGGTCGTGATCGGCCTGCTGGGCTGGTGGGCGGTCATCCGCTACCGCCTGGGCCTGTTGTCGCTGGAGGAGGCCCTGGCCAAGCTGAGCAAGCGGCTGGGCCTGCGCATTCGCGCGGTGATCCTGCCTTATGCCAACGCGGCGATCGACGTCGACTCCATTGCCGACCTGGTGCTGGTGAAGGGCGCGCTGGAAAAGGCCGCGGCGGAAGACGCCTGATCGGCCTTCAGTCGCCGGCGTGCTGGCGCAGCAATTCTATGGAACAACTCTCATCGGGCAGGAACGCGCCGCTGGCGGGCTCATAGACCCTGGCGTTAACGTCGAGCTTCCAGCCCTTGTCTACCCGTTGCACGCTGAAGACATTGTACTGCGCCATGTCGGCGCCGTGCAGGGCCAGCGCAGAAGCCGAGGGCACAGCAATGACCGGGGTTGCGCCGTCGCGGGTCGACAACTGGGTGTAGTGGCGCCTGTGGCCGTGGCCGTGGACCACCAGTTCGGCCCCGTTGACCTCGAGCATGTCCTGGAACAATGCCGCGTCGGTCAGGCGCTTACGCCATTTTTCCCTGCCCCTGGCCGGGCAGTGGTGCAGGTAGACCACGCGGAAAAGCCCTCGCTTTTTTGTCGCAAGCAGCAGCTCGCGCAAGCGCTTGATCTGCGCCGTTCCCGCTGTTCCGGTAGCCATGAGCGGTGCCTTGGGTACGCCGGTGGATACGCCCAGAAAAGCGATGCCGCCGCGCACCCGCAGGGTGGGAAACTCGATAGGGTCCGCAGCTGCGCCGCTGTCGCCGTCTGCGGCCATATATGGGCGCCACAGGGCAAAGGTGCTGTCCCAGGGGGCACTGACACAGGCATCGTGGTTACCCGGCACCAGGGCAATATCGGTGGGCTTGCCCAGGCCCTCAAGCCATGCCCTGGCCTGCTGGAACTCGTCGGGCAGGCCGATGTGGGTGAGATCGCCGGTGACCAACAACTGCGCCAGGGGCTGGTTGCCCGGCGCGTTGCTGGCGAGGTCGTCCTGCAGGGCAGCAAGCACCTGCGGACTGTGTTCATGCCGGCGCCGACGCCGCCACGATAAATAGCCCAGTGCGCGCTTGTTGATCAGGTCGCGCGCCTGCACCGACTCCAGTGACGTCAGGTGCGGGTCCGAAAGCTGTGCAAAATGTTCTGCCATGGTTCAATGGTAGCACTGGGCCGGGCGGCCTAGATGCGACTTATCACCGCACCCAGTGCGGCCAGCTTGGTATCGATGTTGGCGTAGCCGCGGTCGAGGTGGTAGACGCGATCGATGGTGGTCTGGCCATTGGCTGCCAGGGCCGCGATGATCAGGCACGCTGAGGCGCGCAGGTCGGTGGCCATGACGGGCGCTCCCTGCAAGCGCTCGAGGCCGCGCACGATGGCGGTGTGGCCTTGCAGCTCGATATCCGCCCCCATGCGCTGTAATTCGGCCACGTGCATGAAACGGTTCTCGAAAATGTTTTCCACCACCGTGGCAGAACCCTGTGCCAGCGCGTTTAGCGCCATGAACTGCGCCTGCATATCGGTCGGAAACGCCGGATAGGGTGCGGTGGTGATGTTGACCGCACGCGGCTGGCGGTTAGCCATGTTCAGCTTGATCCAGTCTGGCCCGGTCTCAAGACGCGCTCCGGCCTGTTCCAGCTTGCCCAGCACGTGCTGCAGAAAGTCCGGGTTGGTCCCGGTAACCGTTATGTCGCCGCGCGTGACGGCGGCGGCCACCAGGAAGGTGCCGGTTTCAATGCGGTCGGGTGGCACCTGGTGTGTAGCGGCCCCCAGTGCGTCAACGCCTTCAATTCTGATGGTGCTGGTGCCTGCACCGCTGATGCGCGCGCCCATCTGTGTCAGCAATAACGCCAGGTCCCCGATCTCGGGTTCCAGTGCGCAGTTTTCCAATATGGTTGTACCCTGGGCGAGGGTCGCCGCCATGAGCAGGTTTTCAGTGGCTGTCACTGAAGGTACGTCAAAGGTGTAGTGGGCGCCGCGCAGTCGTTTCGCCTTGGCCTTGATGTAGCCGCCTTCAATGTCGATCTCAGCGCCCATCGCCTCGAGCCCGGTGATGTGCTCATTCACCGGCCGCGTGCCGATGGCGCAGCCGCCGGGCAGGGACACATCGGCCTCGCCAAAGCGCGCCAGCAGGGGCCCCAGCATCAGTATGGAGCCGCGCATGGTCTTGACCATTTCATAGGGCACATGGAGCGATGAAATGTTGGCGCTGGTAATGGTCAAATCGGTGCCGCTGCGCTCGACCTTTGCACCGAGCATGGTCATGAGCTCCAGCGCCGTGCTGATATCGCGCACGGCAGGCACGTTGCTGATGGTCAGTGGTTCGGCGCTGAGCAGCCCTGCAGCAATAATCGGCAGTGCCGCGTTTTTTGCACCGGCAACACGCACTTCGCCGCTGAGTGGGCCATTGCCGGTGATGATGATTTTTTCCATCAGGCGGCCTGTTCGGTCTTGGCCAGGCCCGCGTCTACCAGTGCCGCATAGGCTCTGATGATGGTGTCGATCTGCTCGGTAGTGTGCGCCGCGCTCACGCTGTTGCGCAGCAGGTAGTTGGTGGAGGGCGATGCCGGCGGTACCACCAGGTTGACGTAGACGCCACCGTCAAACAGCGCCTTCCAGCAGTCGATAGTGGCCGAGTGATCAGCCATCTCTACCGCGATCACCGGGCTGGCTGCCGGGCCGACCGGCAGGCCGAGTGCCTTGAGCCCATCGTAGAGCCGGTGAGCGTTACTCCACAGTTTGTCCTGGCGTTCCGGTTCGGCGCGAATGATGCGCAGCGCCTCGCGCGTGGAGGCGATGACCGAGGGCGATGATGAGGCAGTGAAAATGTAGGCACGAATGCAAAAACGAATCGCTTCCAGCTCGGCATGCCTGGACACACAAAACCCGCCAATGGAACCCAGGCTCTTGCTAAAAGTGCCCGCGTAAAAATCGATGTCGTCCTCGACCCCGGCCGCCTGTGCCGCGCCGCGACCGCTGGCCCCCAGACAACCCATGGAGTGGGCCTCGTCCAGGAACAGGTAGCCACCGTACTCGCGCTTCACTGCGGCAATCTCCTGCAGCGGCGCGATGTCGCCGTACATGGAATAGATGCCCTCGGCGATAATCAGCGTGCGCTTTGTGTCGTCTCCCAGGCGCCGCAGTCGTTTGGCCAGGTCATCGGGGTTGTTGTGCTTGAAGCGCAGGATATTGGCACCGCTGAGGTTGACGCCAGCGTAGATGCTGGCGTGGGAGTCGGCGTCGAGCAGGATGGTGTCGCCGGGGCCGGCCAGGGTGGCGCACATGCCCATGGTGGCGGAAAAGCCGGTGGAAAAGACTATCGCGTGGTTGAGCCCGTAAAAATCGGCGATCTCGCGCTCCAGTGCCTCGTGCTCTGCAAAAGAGCCGTTGGCCAGCCGCGAGCCGGTGGTGCCGGTGCCCCAGCGCCGCAGGGCGGTTTCGGCCGCAGCGATGCAGCGCTCGTCGTAGGACAGGCCCAGGTAGTTGTTGGTACCGGCAAGAATGACTTCCTTGCCCTCTACGATCCCGGTCGTCGCCGACAGAATCTGCTCGGTAACGGCACCGAAGGGTTTGACCTCGCGGTCAGCCAGATTGGCCTGAAAGCCGGCCATTTCCTGAAATTTGTCAAACAACATGGGTCGATGCCTGCTCACAGCGGTGAATGTCGGGGCACATTATAGCGGGGAGTAGCGCCTGTTTTGGGGCTTGTACGCACTATTACCCAATTGCCCGGCTGGAGCTGGGCGATATGCAACAAGGGGTAGGAACGCAGCCTAGGGATTGAGTTCCTGAACTTTCTCCGCCAGATCACCGATGGTATTGACGTCTGGCAGGATGTTCAGCGGGATCGAGATATCAAAGTGATCCTCGATCTTTTCGATCAGTTCCATGACTTCCAGGGAGCTCAGGCCGATGTCGGCAACCAGTGCGGTGGATTCCTCCAGCGCTACGCCATTCTTGTTGGCTTCCTCGACGGCGCCATAGATAAAAGAGAGGGTGTCCGGGTAGTCGGTCATCGCGGGCTCGCGCTTGCGCGCGCTCGGCTAAGTCAGTAGATTGCGGAGGCTCGAACTATACCCACGGAACCCCGGCAATGCCAGTGATTTGGTTGATAGACGCCTACCGCGCAGGCGAGCGTGGACAGGTGCGAGCACTGGTAGACGCCCTGACGCAGGCGCCGGATTGGCGCAGCGAAACCAGGGTGCTCGAGTACCGCAAGGCCGTCTTCTGGCCGCATCTTTTCGGGTGGGACAGCCTGGCCGGCATCACCCGCGCATCGGCACAGCAACTGGCACCGCCATGGCCGGACCTCGTCATCAGCTGCGGCGTGCGCAATGAGCCGGTGTGTCGCTGGATTCGCCAGCAGTCGGGCGGGCGCACGCGCTACGTCCACATCGGCCGACCCTGGGCGGCGCTGGAAACTTTCGACCTGGTGATCACCACGCCCCAGTATCGGGTGCCCGAGGCGCCGAACGTGCTGCAAAACCTGTTCACCCTGCACAGCGTAACGCCCGAGCGGCTGGCGGTAGCCAGGGAGGAATGGGCAGACGCCTTCGCCGACCTGCCGCGTCCACATTTTGCTGTGATCACCGGGGGTGACAGCGGCCCCTTTACCTTCGGGCCAAAGGCGGCCAGCCGGCTCGGCAAAGAGGCCTCGCAGATGGCCCGGGCCCGTGGCGGCTCGCTGTTGGTAAGCACCAGCTCACGCACCAGGCCAGAGGCGGCAAGGGCTTTGTCTGAGGCGATTGACGTCCCGCATTATTTTTACCCGTGGCAGGCCGACGCCACACGCAACCCTTACCTGGGCATCCTGGCCTGGGCTGACCGGCTGATTGTTACCGGTGACAGCATTGCCATGCTGTCGGAGGCCTGCGCCACGGGCAAGCCCGTGCAGATGTTTGACCTTGGCGGCATGCGCGCCAACTACATGGATGCGCCGCGTGATTTTCGCCTTGGTGGCAGCCTCTATGCGTTCATGCTGCGCTGGTTGTGGCAGCCGCTGTCCCGGGACATCACGCGCGTGCACGAGCAGTTGCGCGAGTCCGGTAGCGCGGTGTGGCTGGATGAAGTCCTGGTGACGGCACGCATCAGTCGTGAGACAGACCTGCAGCGTGCAGTAGCGGCGGTCAAAGCCCTATTTTGAAAAATCCGAGCGCGCCTGCGCATCCAGCAGCTCTGCCCCTGCAGCAGACAGCTCGTAGACACGATCGGCGGCCTTGACCATCGCCCGGTTGTGCGAGATCGACAGAATCGTCAGCTGGCCCTTGAGCCTTTCCATTGTCTGGCGCACTGCCTCTTCACTGTCGCGGTCCAGCGCGCTGGTTGCTTCATCGAGGATGAGCAGGCGCGGCTGATTGACCAGTGCACGGGCGATCACGATGCGCTGGCGCTGGCCGCCGGACAACTTGCCGCCGCGCTCGCCAACGATGGTTGCCATGCCCTCGTCCAGCTTCGCGACAAACTCCCAGGCACCGGCGGCCTGCAGTGCCTCCTGCGCCTGGCTGGCGCTGATGTCCGGGTCGCCCAGGGTCACGTTGTGCAGGATGCTGTCGTGCAGCAATGTGGTGTCCTGCGGCACGTAACCAATCATGCGTCGCCAGGCCTTGATGTCGATGTCTGTCAGTGACACGCCATCCAGCGCAACGCTGCCCTGCTGCGGCTGGAGCAGGCCAATGGCAAGGTCGATGATCGTGGTTTTCCCCGAGCCCGAGGGGCCGACCAGTGTGGTCAGTGCACCGGCTTCGATCTCCAGGTTGAGGCCGCTGAACACCGGGTGCCTGTCGTCGTAGTTGAAATGCACATCGCAAAAGCTCAGCCCCTGGTCGAAGGTGGGCGCGCTGCCGCCGTCGAAATCTTCCTCTTTCGATTCTGCCTGCTCAATCGCCGCCAGCAGGGCCCAGTATGCGCTCTCGCCCTGCGCCATCTTCTGGTACTGCTTCTGCACCTTGCCAAAGTAGGAGAATGCCTGACCAAGGCCCACCACCAGTACGCCCACCACCGGCAGGCCCATGTCGTAGATTTCCATGGCTACGTAGACGCCCAGGCAGATAAATGCAGTGAACATCAGCTCCTGGGCGGAATCGAGCAGAGCGCCCGACAGCACCATCTTGCGCTGTGCCTTGTTCAGCAGGCGCGTGTCGTGCGCCAGCACCTGGTCGGCCAGTTCCTCGCGCGCCATCGCCTTGACCGGTTTAACCGACTGCAGGGTGTCGGTAAGATTGGACATCAGCGAGGTCATCAGCCGCGTTTGCCGCCGACCGGCCTTGCGCGTCATTTTGACCAGGAAGTGCGACAGGCCAATGACGATGACACCGGCGCCAATGGCGACCAGCGAGGCCTTCCAGGACAGTGCAAACGCGACGCCGCCGTAGACCAGCGCGGTAATCAGGTAGGTGATGGCCTGTGAGCCGTTAATGAAAGCGTCGGAGGAGCGCTGTGCCTCCGTGGCCAGTGAGTTGGTGAGCCGACCCACCGGCTGATGCAGGAAGTACTCCCACTTGCTGCGCAATATGGCGCGCAGCATCTGTAGGCGCAGGTCCTGTGTGACGCGTGCGGCGGTGTAGCCGACCTGGCGCTGGGCCAGCAGCAGGAAGACGCATTTAAAAAAGATGCCGCCCAGCACAATGAGCAACATATTGCCCAGCGTAGGCGCGATGGACAGCCGCTCCAGGGTGGCCAGTACCGTGGCCTCGAACTGCGACTGGTCAACACTGCCGCCGGGAATCATCTGCACGGCCTCTTCACCCAGCGCGACGTTGAGCAGGGGCAAGAGGGCAGACAGGCCGATTCCCTCGGCCATACCCGACAGGATCAGCGCTATCAGCATCAGCGTTGTCTGCCACGGGTAGGCGCGGAAAAAGTTCGCCATTAATCCCATAGCAATGCTCCCTGTCGGCCCGTGCGATTGGCAGTAACGGTAGGTGGCAGTGGTGTACCGGCGAACGGCAACAGGCGCCGCTGGCTCGGGGCAGAAGGCAAGACCTCAGCGGCGCAGAAAACTGCCGCCAGGCACAACGGCTGCCGCACGGCTGCGTTTGTGTCTGCGGAGGTTTGCATCACTGCCGTTACCACCGCATCCGGCGCATCAGCAGCAGCGCACAGGCTAAGATGAGTGCGGCCGGTAGCGCAGCGACCAGCGGTATGCTCCAGCCCAGCAACTGGCCAAGGGCAAAGATAATCTGTGACGCCAGGTAAAATACAATGCCCAGCACGGCACCGATGCCGATACTGAGACCGAAACTGCGGTCGCGGCCCGCGGTGATGCTGGCACTGACGGCTGTCGCCATCAACACCATGGCGAGCACCGTGAAGGGCAGCATGAGGCGTTGCCAGAGGGTGTGCAGGTGCCGTTCCACCGGTTGCGAGGTACTGCGCAGGTAGTTGGTATAGGCATACAGCACAGACAGATTCATGGTGTCTTGCCGGAAGGACAGGGTTGAGAGCTCCTGCCGGGCCCAGAGGTTGGCGACTTGCAGCTCGTCGTGCCGGCGATTTTGCAGTTCGTCGCCCAGGCGTGTTTTCTCCTGCACGTTCTCGAAACGCCAGGTGCGGTCGTCGCCGATGGTGGCGCTTTCGGCGCGCAGCGTGCGTTGCAGCTGGTTGTCCTGGTCGAATTCGAACAGGCTGATCGCACCGGGCACCGTGTCGCGCGACAGGCGCCCGATGTGGATGTAGCGCTGCCCCGTGGTTGACCACAGGCCGCCGCCGGGAATCCAGGCGTGATCGCCGTGGCGCAGCCGGACCTTGTCTTGTTCGGCGCGCTGCTGCAGTTGGGGTGTTAAAAACTCCATGCACACCCACAGCGCCAGCATCAGGGCGAGCGTCGGCAGGAGAACAGCGCGCAGCAGCTGGCTGCGACTGAATCCGGTGCAACTGATTACCGTCAACTCGTTAAAGCGATCAAGGTTGGCCAGCGCAATGATGCTGCCCAGCAGCGCGATCACCGGGGCAAGGCCGACGAGCTGGTTGGGCAGCACGAAAACGGTATAGCGTGCAGCGTCCAGGGCGGTGTAATCGCGGTGGATGCGATCCAGTTCTTCGATAAATCCCAGCAGGCCGAAGATCGATGCCAGCACCACAAAGGCCAATAGCCAGCCCTTGACCAGATTGCCCGCGATGTAGCGCGCCAGGATCATGTGCGCCTCCGCAGGGCCCGCAGCTTGGGCATCGACACGAGCAGCAGCAACAACAGGGCCTGAACAGCATAGGCGATCCAGAGCCCCGGAAACGCGCCCAGCCTGTCTTGTTCCAGCAGCGAGCGCAGCACGCTGACCATGCTGAACAGAGCAATGTAGGCCGCGATGGCAATCGAGAAATTGCGAAAACGCGATTCACGCGGCGCCGAACGCGCCAGTGGCACAGCAAAGAGCGCCAGCAGCACCGTCGCCAGCGGGGTTGAGATGCGCCACTGGTATTCGGCGATGTCTTTCGGATCGTCCGAATCCGAAAGTACAAACGTGGTCTCCGCCTTGCGCCGGTATTTTTCCTGCGCCTCCTGGTTGGCCAGGCGGATCACCAGTTCCTTGAATTCCAGCGTGACGTCGCGCCGCGCGGCGTTGTCGATCAGGTAGTGGTAACCATTATAAAACGTTGCCTGCAGGCCCTGCCCGGGGTTCAGTGTGGGCATCGCCGCGGCCTCGGCGACAATGATCTCGGTGCGGTTTTCGCGATCGTGCTCCTTTTGCAGGAACACGCCGCGATGCAGGCCCTGCTCCAGGTCGAGGTCCTTGGCGATAAACGTGTAGTCGGAACCGCCCATGTTGAGGAACTCCCCGGCGGCCATTTTTTTAAGGTCAAACTGCGCCTCGGCCTGGGATTCCAGCGCGTAGCTGGTCCTGAAGGCCCAGGGTCGGCCCATGATAGAGATCAGGCCGGTAATCAGCGCCACGACCAGCGCCAGTTTCAGCACGGCCTCCAGAATGCGTGCCCGGCTCACGCCGGCGGCATAGAACGCGCTCATTTCCGAGTCGCGGTAGAGGCGGCCGATGGCCGATAAAATGGAAAAGAAAAACGCAGAGGGCAGCAGGATTTCCAGGGTGATCAGGGTGCTCAGGCCAATGAGCTTGAAGGCGGTGAGCATGTCCATCTGCCCGGCAGCGGCCATTGACAGGTGTCGCGCCGCGGAAAAGCCGATGTAGACGAGCACCAGCAAACCCAGCCCGGCGACGAACGGGCGTAGTATTTCAAGGCTGATGTGGCGGTCGATGATCAAGCGCGGGGTCTCTTTGCGTTCAACGGTTATTGTACATGAAGCCCCGGGGCTCTTGCCGCGCCGGGCAGGGTGCAATCTGCGCAGTAGTACCATTACGGTGCGCTGTTATTCACATCGGGCTTGTCGCATAATTGCTCGCCGAGCGCGCCTGCATTGTGGCGCAGATATTCGCGTCACCCCCTGCGTGGGCGTGGTGCCCTTCCTGGCCGGCGAGCAGACTCTGCATGTTTAACCTCAGTGATGGCGTTAAAAAAGCGCTGATTCTTATCCCCACACAGCCCCTGCCCGCAAAAACCCGTGTGGCGGTGCGTCGCAAGCACCTGGCGAAACTGGAACTGTCCAAGGCCCACAAGGCCAGCTTTTTGATTATTGGCCACCCCAAGAGTGGCAACACCTGGCTCAAGGCGATGATTTCGCGGCTGTACCAGATCCGCTACGACCTGCCCGAATCCAAACTGATCAACACCGATGAATTCGCGCGCAAGATCCCCGAGATCCCGCGCCTGGCGGCCACCAACGGCTATTACAGCTATGAGGGTGAAGTGGGCAAACTACTGGCGGCCGGCGCGGCAGATAACCCCCTGCGCCACAAGCCGGTGTTGTTTCTGGCGCGCAACCCGATTGATATTGCGGTGTCCTGGTACCATCAGTTCACCAAGCGCCAGTCACGCGCCAAGCAGGAGCTGATCAACCACTGGGTGGATAACCCCATTGACCGGCACACGGTGCAGATGTGGGAGTTTGTGCGCCACTCCGATATCGGCCTGCCCGCGTTGATCGAATACCAGAACACCTGGGCACGCAATATTGCCGACCTGCCGCGCGGTATGCTCTCGCGCTACGAGGATCTGCGCGCTGAACCGGTGGCGACACTGCACCGAATTATCCAGCACATGGGCGAGAACTTTACCGAAGACGAAGTGCGCGCGGCGGTCGAGTGGGGCGCTTTCGACAACCTGCAGAAGCTCGAAACCAAAGGCACCTTCAGCCAGGGCGGTATGAAGCTGGTCAACGCCGGTGATCCCAGTACCTACAAGGTCAGGCGCGGCAAGGTCGGCGGCTACCGCGAGGATTTCGACGAATACCAGGTGGCGGAGCTCGAAGCCCTGGTGCGGGACAATATCGACCCCGCCCTGGGTTACTGCCTGGAGTCCTGAGAGTGGCCGCGCCGCGCACCTGGGTTATCCTCAGTGACAAGCGGGGCGACAACGGCCAGGTGGAGACCATCGTCGACGCCCTGCCGTGGCCGGTTGAGCACAAGTATGTGCACATGCAACCGCAGTGGGTGCTTGGCAAGCCGAAGTTCCGCCCCAGCTTGGACCATCTTGACCTGGCAGAATCCGACCCGCTCGAAGCGCCCTGGCCCGAGCTGATTATCACCATTGGCCGACGCCCCTCGATGGTCGCGCTGTGGATTCGCCAGCAGTCCGGCAATCGCACCCGGATTGTCCTGGTGGGCAAACCCTCGGGGCACATGCTGGATTTTTCGCTGGTGGTCGCCAGCGCCGAGAACCAGATGCCGCCGCTACACAATTTTCAGCCGACGACGCTGCCCCTGATGCGCATCAGCGCCGAGGATGTTGCCAGTGAAGCCGCCGCCTTTGCCGGTCGCTTTGCCACCCTGCGTAAACCCTTGATCGCCATGCTGGTGGGCGGCGAGACGAATCCATTTGTGATGAACCGCCAGGTGGCGCATCAACTGGTGGCCACCGCGCGCTGGGTGGTAGACGAGCTCGGCGGTACGCCCTACATCACCACGAGCAGGCGCACGACGCCACAAGTACTGGAGGTGTTGCGCAATGAGTTGCCCACAGAGGCGGTGTATTTCGAATGGTCCGCAGACGCGGAAGATAACCCCTATCGCGCTCTGCTTGGCAGTGCTGACGGTTTTATCGTCACCGCGGACAGCGTCTCCATGATGGTTGAGGTGATTTACCTGCGTAAGCCGCTGGCCATTTTCCCGCTACCGGGCGGCCCGCTGGGCGCTGTGGATCAGCAGCGTCGCTCGCTGGCCAGCTGGTTGTTCAATCCCAGGCTGGAATCGGCCGCCGACCGTTGGCGTCATCGGTTGGCGCGCGGCGTGTTCTACCTCGATTACTTCAAAGTGCTCAGCGCCACGCGCGATTTTCGCGCCTTCCATCGCCTGCTGGTCGAGCGGGGTCTTGCAGTGTGGTCCGGACAACCCTTCCGCCCGCCTGCGGGTGAGCTGCCCGATGATGTGGGTGTTGTGGTAAAGCGCATTGAGGCGTTGTTCAACTAGTGTTCCGCTGCACTGCCCGCAGCGCGGTGAACTAGTCCACCGGGCTCAGGGGAAGATGCAGCGCCGTGCGGGTGAGCAGGTCCAGATAGTGCAGGCGATGGTCGCCGAAGGCCAGCAGGGCGTTGCGTTCAGGTAGAAATCGAAGGCTGCTGACACTTGTCGCGGCGCCCCCTGGGGTACCGGGCACGGCGCGCATTGAAAACACGTTTGTGCGATCCCCGGAGACTAGATCCACGTGTAAAACCGCGTCGGACTCTGTGGCCACTACGAATGTGGAGTCCGTGGCGGTGGACCAGCTCATCACCGGATTGAATGTGGCGCCATCCAGTAGCGGGCCCGCACCGCGTTCAGGCCCGCTGACCTCCAGCACCTGGCGCGCTGCAAAATCGACGCGATAAATCGCTGTCAGTGGCTGATCAACAAGGTACACATTGGCATTCTCACCAGCGCCTCGCGCTATTACACGATAGTTGATCGCCGGGTCACTCAAACCCGAGTAGCCCATACTGCGCACCAGCGTGCCGCTGGAAAGTGAGAATTCAAAAATACCGCCGCGCGATTTGATAACGATGAATCGGCCTTGCGGATCGATCACCGCTGCATTGCGTTCCTGCCACCCGCCATTGCGCGCCAGCCACGTCCTATCGGGAAAATCCAGTGCAGTGCGCGCACCAGTCCTGTGATCAATGTGTTGCAGGCTGCCATCGGGTGCAGGCTCGATAGATTGGGCGCTGTCGCGCAGAGCTGTCGATGGCCCCAGGCCGTTGGCCGCGTTGGAGCTTGCAACGATTTGCCGGCCTTCCAGGGTTTCGAGGTTGAATGCCGCCAGATTAAGCCATGAACTCATGAGATTGGTTGCCCGGTTGAACAGTGGCACCGATAGCAGTTTTTCCTGCATATGCGCTGTGTACAGCAATACAGAACCGTCGGCTGTGCTCTTGTCGGTCAACAGGATTTGCGGCAGTTGGTAGGCGTCGGCCTGGTAGATGCTGCGGATGTTGCCGCTGGAGGGGTCAAAGCGGTACACGCCGCCGCGCGCGTCCAGCAGGTAAAAGCCGGAGTCTGCCGTGGCACTGACGTCGATCAGTTCCGTGGGTATCAGGCCCTGTGGTGGTACCAGGCGCTCTTCGCGATTGACGCGGTCAAAGACAACTGCGCTGGCGTTGCTCCAGTACAGGATAAGGTTGTCGTTGGCTGCAGCCAGGGGCGGAAGGTCGTCGAATAGCGGGCGTTCTCGTCCGACAAACACATCGACAACCCCGCCCTGCGTGGGCTCCAGAAAGCTCACCGTAGTGGCCCCCGCGGGTCTGCTGCTATCGGTGTCGTTCACTTCAACAAACGCCAGGGCAGCGCCGTGTCCGGCGTCGGCCAGCAACACGCCCGGCGCAACCAGACTTGCGTCCAGCGCTAATTGTGCCTCTACGCTAGCGCTGCTTGAAATCAGGGAGAAAGTTCGCTGGAAAAAATCAGCCAGGTACAAATGCTCGCCCTGCAGCGCGTACTGTATGCCATTGCATCCTGAGCGCTCGCGGCCCTGCGGGTCCTGCTGGTCTGGCTGGAGCAATATGCGCTCACTGCCGGCAGCTACCGCGTAGGCAACAATGCTGCAGCGCCCCTGACTGTTCACGGCCAGGGCAACAACCTCGCCTGTGGCATTCCAGGTACGAAGCGCGCTCTGTTGTCCCAGGGGCGGCCCCGTGATGGTGTGTCTGTGCAGCAGTGCGCCGCTGCCATCATATTCGTGCAGGGCGTTGCGAAACCCCAGTATGAAACCCGCACCTGCAACTCTGCGAGCAAGGCCAATGGGCTGTGCCGGTGCCGTTGCACGCTCAAGTGTGCTGATGCTCCGCTCAATGTGCCAGCCCCGGTTGTCGGTGGCGGTGAGGGTAATGTCAGTACTGGGTGCGCCTTTCGGTAGTGCAACATCCCGTGCGATCCAGCGTCCGTCGCTATCCAGGGTTGCGGCAACGGGCCCGGCACCGCCGTCAACGCTGATGGCAACGCGCTCCGGATTTGCGCCTTGCACCACGCCATGCACAGAAATCGAATCGAGCAGGTAACGCGCTCGCGGCGCAGGGAAGTGAACAACCAGTTCTGCAGGCCTGGCCATTGCGGCACTGCTGTCGTTATTGGCTGCGTCAGAACAGCCCCACAGGGCAAGGCTCAGGCTAAGCAGGACAAGACCGTATCGGCAGGGCTTCATTATTTTTCCTCGCTGCAGTCTTGCGTCACTGGGATGCGTGGTGCAGTGCATGGCTGTAGTGCCGGGGACTTAACGCATTCCCAGCACGTTTTTCATGAAGTGCGTGCCGAAGCGGCTGATCCTTTGTGCGGCAACTGCAATCGGGCTCTGGTCAAGGTAGTTCAGCTGTACCATGCGCCGCTCACCCACAAAGCGCGTGTGGCCGTGCCAGGAGTGGTCGGTGCGGCGAAAGGCCAGCAGCGTGCCCCCCAGCGGCGGTACCTGTGCCGCATAGTCTTCAATGTCTGAGCTGGAGCGCAGCAGCCGCAACTGGCCTTCTTCGTGTTCCCATTGCTCATTGAAGTACACCAGTACAGTAATCACCTTGCTCTTGTGGTCGGTGTGGATGTTGCCGTCCGTGCGCTCGCAGAACTTGCGTACCGTAACGGTAGTGGGCAGTGAGGCCAGTTCCATATCGAAAAACTCACCGAGGGTCTGCGCGACATCTTCACCGCGTATGTCTTCCATGAGTTCGGCAAAAGCGGGGCCAAAGCTGAGGTTTTCAAGCGCATGATTTGCGGCAGTCTCGATCGCGGGGTAGTCCGCATTCACGCGCGCCAGAACCTCGGGGCTGATGAAGCCCGGGGCGACCAGGTAGTCGAAGGGGTCAGTGTGCAACTGCGCACTGCGCAGTGCTTCAAGATTAATCAGTGCCATGGCGGTATTTTACGGATCACGACGGGCGGAGCATAGCCGCAGGTTGGCTCCTGCGGTGTTAATAGTGCGCTAAATCACCGCTGCCAGCACTGCTGAATTACGATAGAATGCGCCGCTATTTCCTTATATTCCGGGGGTTTAGCGCCAATGGCTGCTTTTGGGAGCACAGCGGACAAGGCTCGCATCGCGCTACGCCATATCATCATGGTGCTGGTGTTCTGGCTCCCGCCGCAGCGGCGCAAGAAGATCGAGCGCTGGCTGCGCGGTCGTGAGGAGTTCAAGAAGCTGCAGCGCAGCGACTGGGTCCTGATGAGCTGGGGCAAGTCCGGTCGTACCTGGTTGCGTGTGATGTTATCGCGTGCCTATACGCTAAAGGCGAACCTGCCAGCCAGCGAGCTGCTCGATTTTGACAATCTCAAGGCAGTGCACCCCGAATTACCCGCCGTGTTTTTTACGCACAACAACTACCTGCGCGACTACACCGGCAATGCCCAGTCGAAAAGCCACTTCAAGGGCAAGCGTATTGTGTTGCTGGTGCGGGACCCGCGAGACGTGGCGGTGTCACAGTTTTTCCAGTGGCAGTTCCGTATGCGCCCCAACAAGAAATTCATTAACGACTACCCTCCCCACGGCGCGGATATCACCACCTGGGATTTTGTGCTCGACAAGGAAGCCGGCGTACCGCGTATTATCGATTATTTCAACGGATGGGCGCGGGCCATACCTGAACTGCAAGACGTACTGGTGGTGCGTTACGAAGACATGCGCAGCGATCCGGCCGAGGTATTGCGCCGCATTTTTGCGTTCACCGGTACGGACATCAGCGAACAGCAGGTGGCCGAGGCGGTTGAATTTGCCGCCTACGAGAACATGAAAAAAATGGAGCAGGACAGCTTCTTCAAGGGTTCGGGTGCGCGCGTCAAGGCGGCAGACAAGGACAACCCGCAGTCATTCAAGGTGCGCAAGGCCAAGGTGGGTGGCTTTCGCGATTATTTCACCGACGAACAGTGCAATGAGCTGGATGCAATGATGCAGTCGCTGGACCCGATCTTCGGCTATGCGCAACCCCACAGCAGCGGTAAGTCCTCATGAAGCACTGGCTGCAGACCCTCCGGCATGGTGCCCATACCGGCGCGAAGAAGCTGTCGCGCAAAATTCTGCACTGGCGCATGCGCAATCGCCCGCAGGCCGAAGTGCTGCTCGCCGAGCGCAAACTGCGCGGCCTGGAGCAGTACAAGAAACTGCGCAGTGCCGACGTTGTGTTTGTGTCCTTTGGCAAGAGTGGCCGCACCTGGTTGCGGGTCATGGTGTCGCACTTGTTTCGCATAAAACACGACCTGCCAGAGAACGCGATCCTCAGCTTCGACAATTTTCATAATATGGAACCTGCCGTCCCCAAGACCTTTTTCACCCATGACAACTACATCAAGGACTACACCGGCGAACCCGACTCCAAAAAACCCTTTTATGACAAACCCGTGATTCTGCTGGTGCGCGACCCGCGTGACGTGGCGGTATCGCAGTTTTTTCAGTGGAAGTTCCGTTTGAAGGACAACAAGGTTGCCCTGAACAACTACCCCTCGCGCGAGGACGACGTCAGTATTTTTGATTTCGTGATGAGCGATATAGGCGGCGGCATGCTGGAGGTTATCCAGTACATGAACGTGTGGGCACGCGAAGTGGACAACGTCGAGCGTTTTCACCTGGTGCGCTATGAAGACCTGCGCGCCGATTCCCCGGGTCAACTGCGGGGCATGCTCGACTTTATGGGGGTGAGTGCGACCGACGAGCAGGTGGCTGCCGCCGTCGAGTATTCCTCCTTTGAGAATATGAAAAAAATGGAGAGCCAGGCACAGTTCCGTCTTGCCGGGGGGCGCATGATGCCGCGCGATAAAGACAACCCGGACAGCTACAAAGTGCGCCGCGCGAAAGTGGGCGGCTACCGCGATTACTTCAGTGATGAAGAGGTTGCGCTGATTGATGCGCGATTGCGCGATACGCTGGATGCGTATTTCAAATACGTGTGATTACTGCAGATTCTGCTGCCGAACCAGGCTCTTGCGTTGATCAAAGTCAGTGATCGGGCGCCGCACGTTGTTCATGGGTGACCCCCTGTTTGCGCGGGCGGCCTGGCGCCGCTGCGGCGGCCGGGCGCTACCTAGGCAGCGCGATCAATCAGGTGTAGTGCATCGGGGCGCAGGTGGCCCATTTCTATCTCATCCTTGAGCATTGCCGTGGTAATCTCGCCGTCGGCCAGTGCGTCCCTGACCAGGTTAAAGAAGAATGCTTCCTGCCTGGGGTCGGGGTGCTGCGCGTAGGTGCCGGCAAACTTGTAGTCGCCAAACAGGGCGCGTCGACCGCGGCGGAACCAGTGTCGCGGTGGGAACAGCTGGAAGGTGTCAGCGGGGCGGTAATCGATGGCCAGTCCGGTCTTCCAGGGCTGCGTCTTGCGCTTGGTGTTGTGCAGCAGCTTGGTATTGTCGGTCAGGTTGTCGAAATCATTCCATTCGTTCTCAAACAGGCCAATGGTGGCAGGGTCTTCGCGCTTGAGCGAGATCCAGTCCATGTAGTCGTGCCTGGCGGGCTGGAACATGCCCGCAAAGTCTTCCTCAAACCGCCAGTGGGTGAGCCTGGCGCAGTCCAGCAGCATCACGCTGCTGGCGTAGGCCCCCTTGCGGCCTTTGCGGCCAGACTTGGGCCGGCACATGATCGCCGCGCCTTGCATGTCGCGCTCAAGCAGCTCCCAGATGTCTGCCACGGCGAAAATATCCGGATCCATAACGACCGCGCGGCCTGCATATCCCATGAGCTGGGGTGGTGCGAAACGCAGTGGTGTGAAGGATTGCAGGTCATCGTTGAGCCACGGGCGGGTGTCGCCATCACGCAGGAAGTTCTTCCCCTCGTGTTCGGCCATACAGGGGAAATCCTGCGGCTGGATCAGCTTTACATCGAATTTGTCCGCATTGGCCGAACGCTTTTTCAGCGAATATTGGCTGATAAGCGCGCCCAGCATTTGCTTGTGATTGGTATGTATGAATACAGTGGGTTTCAAAACCGTTCTTCTCGCCAAAGAGTTGTGGGATAGTTTAACGCTCGTGGGGTCTTGCATAAACGCCAGGCTTTGGCAATTTTTCGAGCCTGCGGGCCTCGGGCAGGGTGAGCGCGTTCGCCACGACGCGTGCAGGCCGGCGAGGGCGGGGCGCTCCCGGCCTCAAGCGCCGACAACAGTGAAGCAACGAGCACAGGCGGGAACATGAACAAGCAGGAGAGGGCCTTTGCCTGACAATCCGAGCACCGTATGGTGCCTGCTGGGCAAAAAAGCCGGCGACAACACGCAAGTGCGGGCCCTGGCCACCGCACTGGGGGCCCTCTTGGACGTGGTGATTGAGGAGAAACACATCGTTGCGCGGCCCTGGGAGCTGCTCACCCATCTGGCGCTGCAGGTCACCCTGGCGGGGATAGATACGGCTGAGTCCAGCCCCCTGGCCGCACCCTGGCCAGATCTGGTGATTACGGCCGGGCGGCGCAATGAACCGGTGGCGCGCTGGATACAGCAGCAGGCCGGTGGCACGACGCGGCTGGTGCACCTTGGGAGACCCTGGGCGCCGCTGGATTGCTGGGATTTGATCGTCACCACACCGCAGTACTTCCTGCCGCAGCAGGCCAACATCCTGCACAATACCCTGCCTCTGCACAGCGTACAGCCCGAGCAGCGCGCCGCGGCCGCCGCGCACTGGCAACCCCGCTGGCAACACCTGCCCAGGCCGTGGATTGCAGTGCTGGTAGGTGGCGATAGCGGCCGCTACGTCCTCACCCCTGGCAAGGGTGCGCGGCTGGGTGTTCTTGCCAGTCAACTGGCCGGGGCCAGCGGCGGCTCCCTGTTGGTGACAGACAGCCCACGCACGCCCGCCGATGCAGTATCGGCGCTGCAGGCGCACGTTGCGGCGCCGCATTTTGTGCACCGCTGTGCGCAGACTCAGGACAACCCCTACCAGGGCATGCTCGCCCTGGCAGACGTGTTTATCGTCACCGGCGAATCCATGTCCATGCTGGCAGAGGCCGCAGACACCGGCCGTGGGTTGTTTATCTTTGATCCGGGCGACGGTGCGACGCCCTGGTGGCAGTTGCCGCACGCCTGGCGCTACAAGCCCCTGAGTTTTCGGGCGGCCATGGCCTTTGGGCCGCAGCGCATGCGCAGGGATATCGGCCGCATACAGGGTGCACTGGTGGCGTCCGGGCGCGCGCGCTGGCTGGAGGAAAAGTCAGTACTGCACGACTGGGAGGCGGCCCCGATGGCCAGCGCGGGGAATGACGCGGCCGCGGAACTGACGCGTTCGGCTGTCGCGCTCAGGCAGCTTCTGATACAGCGCTGAGCGGGTGCTGTGGCGCCGGCGGCAGGTCAGCGGTTTTGTCGAGAATTGCAAAGGCGTCATGGCGCACGTGGTTTTGCTTCATCTCGGCACGCAGGAAGTCTTCAGAGATCTTGCCTTCATTGACGCATTCCTTGAGCAGGCCGAAGAAGAAATCTTCCTGGTTCTGGTCGGGATGCTGTTTGTAGTTCCCCAGGAACGCGTACTCGCCAAACAGCTTGCGCCGGGCGCGCATCACCCAGGCGGCGGGTGGAAACAGGCGGAAGCGTTCCGCCGGGCGCCAGTCGGTGGGCAGGCCGGTCTTCCACGGTTGTGTTTTGCGGCGTGTGGTGTGCAGCATCTTGGTGGCGGCGGTGAACTTGTCGAAATCGTTCCACTCTGCTTCGAAGAAACCGATGCTGTCGCGGTCTTCCTCTTTCAGGCAGATCCAGGGCTGGTAGTCCTGGGTAAAATCAAACATCGCCTGGAATTTCGCCTCGGCATCCCAGTGAGTCAGCCGGTTGCATTCAAGCAGCATCACGCTGGACGCCATGCACTTGTCGACCAGGCCCTTGGGGCCGGACCGCATGCGGCACATGATGGCCTTGCCCTGCATATCGCGGCTGAGCAGTTCCCAGATATCAGTAGTGGCGAAGATGTCCGGGTCGATGACAACGGCGCGACCTTCGTAACCCATCAGCTTGGGCGGCATAAAGCGGGTTGGCGTAAATGACTGCAAGTCGTCGTTGAGCCAGGTGCGCTTGACCCCGTCACGCAGGTACTCCTGCCCTTCGCGCTCGGCGAAAAAGGGGTAGTCGCGCGTGTCCATCAGCACAACATCAAACTTGTCGTTGTTTTGTGAATACCGGCGCAGAGCGTGCTCGGCAACGATCGCTCCGGTGATTTGCTTGTGGTTGGTCTGGATAAATACGCTGGCTTTCATAGCAATATGGGAGGCGCTGCGGGTTGCTCAGAATGGCCGTAACTATATAGGAACATGGAGTTTTTTTCCATTTTCGCGGGCTTGGTATAAGCGTGAATATTGCGATCTACCGTGGCGCGTGCGGCCATGTGAGCGGGCGTCGGCAGTGCACAGGTGGCTCGAACTACTTGAAGATGCCCTGGCGATACAGCCCCCAGAAAAAACCCCACAGGTGGATCAGGGGCGCGCGACGCACGTTGTCGGGAATGGTGATTTGTTGCCCGGAATGCCGGGTGAGCTTCCATGCGATGTAGTCCAGCCCGCCCTCGAAGGTAAACAGCGCCTTGACCAGGCGTGTGATCGACAGCAGCTTCCCCTGGCCGCGGCGCAGGCCCCAGGCGAGCCCGGCGCGGCGCGTGGCCAGCGCCGACGGCGCGCTGACGTAGGCCTGGCCATCGGCGCTGAGCGCAAAGCCGTGGCCCAGCCGGCTGGCTAGCTGCGCTGTCATTTGCACATAGAAAGTTGCGGCGGCATCGGCCAGTTCGGCGGCACGGCCACTGCGCTCGGTGCGCAGCTCAGTGGCGTAGCTTAGACCCAAAGCACGCTCCCACAGTGACGTAATGCTGCCCTGCTGCGGCAGCACCGGCAGTGCATTGTGCAGCAGCGTATTGGCTGCCTGGTACAGAGCACGTTCGATGCGCTTGCGCAGCAGGTCGCTGCGCGGATTGAGAATCAGCGTGGGTTGGGCGAAGCGCCCCCAGATGTAAGATTCGAACCAGGCCGACGAGCAACCGCGTTCGAAGTCCCGCAGGGAGATCACCGTGACCTTGGCGCGCAGCGTTTGCGCGTTCGTGCCCTGTGCACCACCACCGGTTTCAGCGCTTTGCCCAGCGTGGCGCTGTGCATGGGGTTCTGTATCCCGTTCTGATCGTTCTGTATGCACTTGTGCAGGTGGCTCTGTAAGCGGCGCCGTCTGCTGCGCGTAGAATACGTTGGGCGGCATCAGCCAGTTGGCGCCCGCCAGCAGGCCGGGGCCATAGGCGGTGCGGTAGTCATCGCAAATCAGGTAGAGGTCGAGCAGGCCGTCGTAGATGTTGCCGCTGCGCAGACACGAGCCATAGACCAGCGTGCAGCAGATAGCCTGGTTGTGGCGCGCATACAGTGCGTCCAGCAGGGCTGCCAGCGTGGCATCGGTTTGCGGATCTGGCCCGGTGACCAAGGGGTAGGGCATCATAGCTGCAGGAACTCCAGCGGCTGCGTGGCGGTAATACACACGCGGCCGTCGCATTGCAGGATTTCGCCGTCCAGGTTCAGCGGGCCGGACAGGGTCAATTCGATGCGGTCGGCATTGTGGCTGTGATAGCCGCTTGACGCCTTGGCATTGTTGTTCGGTCGCCCGCGAATGATGGACGTGAACGTGCGTCCGAACTTGCTGCAACCCTGTTCCATTAACGTCAGGCGAATAGCACCGGCGGCGTCGCTCCAGAAGGGGCGCATACCAAAAGACAGGCGCTGCAATGTGCTCACAGCGAGAATCAGTGTGTCGAAGTGCTGTACTTCGGAGTCGTCCAGGCGCAGTTCGATACTGATATGTCGGTTGAACTGTGGATCGTCGCGCACCACACCCCACACGGTGCGCACAGTGCCCAGAATCAGGCTGAAGTCGTCACGTAATCCGCGCGAGTGGATTTCCCGATGCGCGTACTCCGTGCCGTGAATGATGGCGCCGCCACCCAGGAACATGCTGTGCTGTACCTGGCCGTCGGCGAGCTGTACGCGTAGCAGGCGCCGTTGCTGCGTAGTTGCGCTGCCCGATGCAGGCTGCTCGGCCCAGTGGCAAAAGACCTCGACGGCTTTTTTCAAGGACCCCTTGATGCCCACGTCACCGGCGTTCATGTTCGCGGTGCCGCCCGGCAGGAGCGCGATCTTCGGCAGTTGTGCAAATGGCCTGGTTTCCAGCAGGCGGCCGAGAATGGCGGAGCTGGTGCCATCACCCCCGTTGATGGCCAATACGGAGATGTTCTTCGCCGCCAGTGTCTGTAGGGCGCTGTCGATGTCCTGTGCGCTTGCGGTGATGACGTGGTGGATGGGAGTGCAGCGGTCGATGCGTTGCTTTAGCGCCTGGAACTGGCTTCGGTTATGACCGCTTGCGGGATTGCTGATCATGCCGACGGTGTCGGCGTTAGCCTCCACTGTTTTGCGACCTTAGCCCCACCGACTTGAGATTGATCTCTGTGGATCCAACGCGCGGTGCCTCACCGCGGATTTGCAGCGGCAAGTCAGATTGTTCGTCGTACAACAAGATGATGTCACCCTGCAGGCCCATGAACGAGAAATCTTCCTGGTCCAGCAGGGTGCCGGCGGGCTCCGCGCGCAACACCACGCCCACGGTGTCAACGAGCTGCGCTACGATGGTGCCGTCGGCGCGTTGATAGTTGGTTTCAACGGGAATGCCATTGCCGCGGGTGAGGGACACGCGATAAAAGTTCTGGTCTGTGTTGACCATCACCTCCATTGAAGCACCCGAGCTCTGTGCCTGCAGGCGTCCGGCCAGCAGTACGAGCAGGTAGGGATCCGTGATCACGCTCTGCGCGGCCATCTCGGGATAGCGGATTCTGGTTTCGCTGGTCACTTCCCAGCTGTCCGGTTGGGGGCTGCTCTGCGCCATGGGTTCGCGGCGCTCACGCACGACCATGTCGGGCCGGTAGTCGTAGGATTTGAAGCGGCGGTCCTTCTTGCCCTGACTGAGCCGCTCGCGTGTGAGCAGTTGTCCGGTTTCGATGTCCAGGTTGATGGTGATTTGCTCGGAATTACCCGGCACGGAGCTGTTGATTACGAAGATGCCGTTGCTGTCATCTTCACTGTCGACCAGCAGTTCCAGTCGTGAGTTGGCCACGGCCCAGAAGGCCTTTTCCTCAAACTCCAGCGTTTGCCATGAAGGCAACAGCGCCGCATTGTCGGCGGCAAGGGCAGCGGTGCTGGCAAGAAGCAACCCGAGACAAAGCAGGCTGTGCTTGAGGCTTTGTTGGCGGCGTTTATGGATCATCGAAATAAAAACCGTTTTGAGGGTTGGCGTTGAGGCAGTGACTGTTTTTGCTGGCGACCTCTGGTGCAGGTAGTCTAACATTTTCGGCACGTATCACGGGCCGGTACCTGTACAGACACTGGCCGGCTGCAAAAAATCCCACGATGTGAAAATTCAATAAAGAACGGCACGCTGGCCGTGCTACCTTGCGCCAAAGCCGCGTAAACACTGGGGTCGCGCCGTTTTCGTTGATGCGCGGCAAGGGCGGCGAAGTCTATGCTCAAGCGTAGCAGTGACATTGGCAAGCGTAAGCTCTGGTGGTATTTCGGTACTTTTACCGTAAACAGGCAGGCAGATTCACGCATTGGAACAGATAACCCTTGAACAGCAGGATGTGCACCTGTGGCTGGCCAGGCACGACAGCGCACTGGATTCTGATCAGTACAAGCGCCGTGTACTGGGACGCTACGGGGCGGGCGGCGCACAGTCAATCGCGTTTGAGCGCGGTGCGCACGGCAAGCCGGCGTTATGCCGGACGACGCCAGCACGCCCGGCGCTGCAGTTTAATCTCAGCCACAGCGGAGACTGGCGCGTGCTGGCGGTGGCGGCCAGTGCCCCGCTGGGCGTCGATCTGCAAACCACGGTGACGCGACAGGACGAAATGAAGCTGGCACGGCGCTTTTTCAGCCCGCGGGAGGTTCAGGCCCTGCAAGGTCTGCCGGTCGAGCAGCGCGCAGGGCGCTTCTATGACTTGTGGGTGTTGAAAGAGGCCGCGGTCAAAGCGCGTGGCGAGGCGCTGCCTCCGCAGTTATCCAGGCGCTGCTTCAGCTTTGTCCCGAGCGGCCAGCAGGCACCGGCCTGGACGCTGCGCGCCTGTGAGGGCTCGCACCCTGACACGGCGCACCCCGATACCGCGCATTACGCACTCTACGAGCCCCTGTCCGCGTACCGTCTGGCCCTGTGCTGGCTCGGTGCACCCGATGTGGCGCCGCGCGTCAGCCTGTTTCGCGAGGCGCAGGTGGGGCA
The DNA here is from genome assembly GCA_024742415.1 of Gammaproteobacteria bacterium. Classification (GTDB taxonomy): domain Bacteria; phylum Pseudomonadota; class Gammaproteobacteria; order Pseudomonadales; family Halieaceae; genus Marimicrobium. The sequence continues at coordinate 176,092 of JANSYN010000006.1, read as the reverse complement.
AAGCGCAACATGGCCGGGCGTGCGCGCGCCACTGCCGGCGCCACTCGCCGCCAGTCATTTGCAGCGTTGCTAAGTGACTCCTGTTACACTGCGCACGGTCGGTCGCGGCTTGGGCAGTCCGTGCATTGTGCTCCGGGAGCGGCCAGCGGCGTTGGCACATAAAAAGTGAATGATGAACACGCGCACGGCGAACCGGCCCACCGCGGGCCCCTGCGCACGGGCGCATCAAGGGATCCAGAAATCACCAGTATGTTGATCGAAAAGTATTTTTCCCAGAATGACAACACGCTGTCGTTTACGCGTGAGCAGGGCAGTGCGTTCGCCAAGTCGCTGGCGGGTGATTTCAACCCCCTGCATGATGCCGATGCCAAACGATTCTGTATTCCCGGCGATTTGCTGTTCGCCATTGTGCTGGCCCGCTATGGTGTCAGCCAGCATATGGAGTTTGTGTTTTCCGGTATGGTGGTCGATGGGGTTGAACTTTTGCTGCCGCCGCCGGCAGATGAGTTTGCGCTGCTCGATGCGCAGGGCCGCGACTACCTCAAGGTAAAGCGCAGCGGTGAATGCTCTGTTGCCGAGGCATTGATCCAGAACCTCACGCGCAGCTATGTGGAGTTTTCCGGGCACACATTCCCCCATATCCTCCAGCCATTGATGGAACAGCAGCAGGTCATGATCCATCCCACCCGGCCAATGGTGATTTACCAGAGCATGACCATTGACCTGGACAGGCTGGACATCGCAGCGCCCATGCTCGAAAGTGATCACAACGAGTTGGTGGTTGATGGCAAGCGCGGTGCGGCCAGGCTGGGCTTTCAGCTCACCGATAGCGGCGAAGTTGTCGGCCGTGGCTGCAAGCGCATGTTGCTGAGCGGCCTGCGCCCGTACGATGCGCAAGCGATGGCAGCGGCCGTAGCCGACTTCAATGCGCGCAAGGCGGCGTATCCCGGGAAGTAAACCGTATTACCCTATTCCGTGAGGGCAGAGCATGACTGACTATTTCGAATGTACGCCGGTAGGACTGGAGTTTCTGGAGCAGACCAGCAACGTGTTTGTCGCCGAGGAAATCGTGCGTGCCACGCCCGAACAGATTTTCGAGGTATTTGAAGACGCCCACGCGTGGACGGTCTGGGCAATGCCGATTGAAAAGGTTGAGTGGACCTCGCCCAAACCCTATGGCGTAGGCACCACCCGCAGTGTGCACATGATGGGCGGTTTGATTGGCTATGAGGAGTTCATTGCCTGGGAGCCGGGCAAGCGCATGGCCTTTACCTTTTTGGGTGCAAGCAAGGACGCCACCGAAAAATTCCTCGAAGACTATCGCGTTGAAGATCTCGGTGACGGCACCTGTAAAGTCCAATGGCACATGGCGATGGAAACACGCGGCTTTTCCAACCGCATTATGTTTCTCACGCTCCCGGTGATGCGCTGGTTCAATCGCCGCATGTTTCGCAAGTTCCGCCAGTACACCGAAGATTACGCCGCGCGCAGCGCCAAGCCAGCCTGACCCATCATTGCTTGCGCGGCTACTTCCAGCCGCGCGGGTTGTCTGCCATCGAGGCGCGTTTGGCTTCGAAGGCGGCGCGCAGGCGCTGCAGATCCTGTGGGTAGCGTGTGGAGGTGTCGTAAGACTCGCGCGCATCGCCGGCAAGATCAAACAACCATTCCTTTTGTGGCACTGCCGCACCAAACGGCATCTGGTCTGTGCTGTAGAACACACCGGCTGCGCCGCGATACTTGAAACGCTGGTCGCGTGCGGCGAACAACGTCTGGCCATCGTAGTAGTAGAGATAGTCATGCGGCGTTGCCCCACCCACCGTCAGCACCGACAGAATACTTTTGCCATCGAGTATACGGTCATCCGGTGGCGGTAACTCCAGCAGCTCAAGTACGGTGGGTAAAAGGTCAGTGCCCATGGCCATGGCGTGTTCTGTGCGGCCGGCGGCGATGCGCTGTGGCCAATGTGCGATAAACGGCACCCGCGTTCCGCCCTCAAAGGTGTTGCCCTTGCGTCCGCGCTGGTTACCCGCGTCGCCGAGGTACCACGGGCCGTTGTCGGATGTGATGATAAACAGGGTGTTTTCTAACTGGCCGGTCTCGCGCAGCGTCTCGACCAGGGTACCAATGGACTCGTCGATCTCTTCGATAACATCGCCAAACAACCCGGCTGCTGAACGCCCGCTGCGCTCAGCGCGCACAGACAGCGGGTCATGCGGGAAGTTGTGCGCAAAGTAGAGAAAGAAAGGCTGGCCTGCCTGCTCGCGAATGAAAGTGACGGCAGCCTCGGTGTAGCGCTGTGTCATCAGGGTCTGGTCGACGGGAGCGGGCACTGCGATTTCGCGGTTCCTGTAAAAAGCGAAGGGCTCCATGTCGTTGCTGTAGAGCGCGCCATAGTAGCTGTCAAAGCCCATGTCGTTGGGCAGCGACGGGCTGCGATCTCCCAGGTGCCACTTGCCGACCATGCCCGTGGCGTAGCCGGCAGCCCTGAGCAAGTCAGCCAGCGTAATTTCTTCGGCAGGCAGGCGCTTGTTGCCGCCGCCGGACAGTGTATGGAAGAAAAATTCCTTGCGACTGCCCGTGGGGAAAACCACATTGGGTAAACCTGCACGCGGTGCCAGGCGGCCTGTGAGGTAGCCCGCCCGCGCCGGGGTGCAGACCGGGGCAGGCGAATGAAAATCGCTGAGCACAACGCCATCGCTGGCCAGTGCATCAATGCTTGGGGTGGCGATCATGCGCGAATCACGCGCGCCATAGCCAAGATCGCCATAGCCCAGGTCATCGTAGAGCACAAAAACAATATTGGGTCGATGGACGATACCCGGGGCAAGCGTCTGGATTCGGGCGAGGTAATCCCGCTTGGCGGCAACGCGTTCGCTGTCATCGACCTGCTCAGGAGCGCAGGCGCGCACCGCGACCAGTATCGCTACGACGATGACGAGTAAAAACAGCGTGCGCAGGAGTGCGGTAATGCTGCGCAAGATAGAACGAAGTAGCGGCATTGCGTAATGATCCTTGCGGTTGGTATGTTGGCCTGGCGCGATGCTTCTGTCGCAGGCGGTGGATTTTTTATACGTTCTTTGCTCCACTCGCAGCATAACAAAACAGCGGTTGGAGTAGCAGCGTGAAGAATTTTCAGGGCAAGAGTGTGCTTGTTTGTGGCGGTGCCACCGGTATTGGCGCCGCAACGGTGAGGCGCCTTGCTGAGCACGGTGCGCGTGTGGGCATTGGCGATCTCAATCACAGTGGCGCGCTCGAACTGGCTGCGGAGCTTGTGGCAGGAGGGGCCGATGTGGTGGCCTGGCACTACGACCAGGCCAGTGAAGTGTCTATCAACGCGCTGGTTGAGCAGGCAGCGCAGCACTTCGACGGGCTGCACGGCTTGTTCGCCAACGTCGCCAATCTTGGCGTCATCATGCAGGACGCTGACGTGCTGCAAAACTCGGCGCAGATCTGGGACGACACCCTGCGCGTTAATGTGGTGGGAACGGCGCTGCTGATCAAGGCAGCGCTGCCGCACATGCTGGCGGCAAGCAGCGGCGCCATCGTGCTCACCTCGTCGGATGCGCACGCGGTGGGTGAGCCCGAAAGACCCGCCTACGCGGCCTCAAAGGCCGCCGTGAATTCGCTGTGTCGGCACATTGCGTCCAAGTGGGGTACCCAGGGCATTCGTTGCAATGTGGTCTCGCCGGGTTTTGTGCTCACTGAACAACTGGATGCCAATATGCCGCAGGAAATGAAAGACTGGATGCTCAAGGGGGCACGCAGTACGCGCCACGGTGCGGCCGAAGATATCGCCGGTGCGGTTGCCTTCCTGTTTTCGGACGACGGCGAATGGGTCAATGGCCAGGTCTGGCGCGTCAATGGCGGGGTGAGTTTCGGTCTCTGATTGCGCGGCGAAACAAGCGGTAACCGATGACTGGCCGGGCGTCAGCCCGGCCCGAACTCATTGCCGTGCACGAAGATTATCGAGGCTGCTGCGTATCTGCGCCGCCCAGGCGTTGAACATGCGCTGTATGTCAGCCCGGTTGGTGACGCTGTTATTAATGCCCCAGGTGGATTGACCAGACTTACCATCTACCGCAACGGCCAGGACCTCGCCGGATTGCGCATCGACGAAGGCAATTTCGATGGTCGCCGTTCCAGCGCCCTCTGTGAACACCCGTGAGCGCCCTGTCGCGCGGCTGCTCATATCGTCCTTGGCAGCGCTGGGTGCCAGGGTGAGCAGTTTGGCAATCACTGCGATCACACCGCGTCCGGGCGAGGTGACCACAGCGTAACCGCCGTTTTCGCCAATTTTTTGCGTCATCGCCTTGCGAAAGGCTTCCTGCAACATGGCCTTGTCGTCTTCGGTCAGTTCCCAGCGTGTGTTACCTGGTCGGCCGTTGCTGCGCGTCGGCTGGATAATGGTGACGTCGTTGAGCACCAGCGGTGGCAGTAGCACCTGGTTGTACTGGCTGAAGTCGACGTCCGGATTAACATAGGATTTCGCGGCACGCGAGTTGTCTACCCGGTGCAGGTTGTTGCCGATAACCTCGGCGTCTTCACCCGTTTGTACTTCCGGTGTGCCCTGGCAGGCGCCGACCAGTATGCAGCCTGCAAGCAGGGTGAGTAGTCGTTTGGCCATGGTATCGCTCCTTCTTTGGGGTGGTTGCTGAAAGTGCCAGCTTGCCGATCACTCTGTGCGTCAAGCGTTCGCCAGTAGATCCCTGGCAATAGCGACGATCTGCATTTCGTCGGTGCCGGCATAGATCTGCAGGATCTTGGCATCGCGCATCAACTGCTCGACACGCGTTGCACGCATATACCCGGCGCCGCCGAAAATCTGTACTGCCTCGGTGGCGACTTCCATCGCCGATTGTGCCGCGTAGAGTTTCATCGCGGAGGCTTCAGACAGCGAGAAGTCCTTGCCGGCGGCGCGCGTTTCGATAAAGCGAAAGACGAGGTTTTCCAGGTTCAGGCGCGCCACTTCCATCTTTGCCAGTTTCAGCTGTATCAACTGATAGTTGCCAATAGGCTCACCGAACTGTACGCGAGTTTGCGCGTACTCAAGGCTTAGCTCGAGGGCACGCTCCACCAGCCCCAGCGCCATACAGGCAACGCCGGAGCGTTCGGCGCTGAAAGTGGTCTTGGCACCAGAGCGTCCGTAGCCGTCCTCGGACTCGCCCATCAGGCGCTCAGGGCCGGCGTGAACGTCCGACAGGAACAGCTCGCCGGTCGGTGATGAGCCGATCCCCATTTTCTTGAAGGGCGCACTTTGCTCCAGCCCTTCCATGCCGCTGTCGAGAATGAATGACACGATTTTTCTGTCGCGCGCCTCCACGCCGTCTTCTTCCAGCCGACAGATAAATACGATGGTGTCAGCGAAGGGGCCGTTGGTGATGAAGGTTTTATTGCCGTTGAGAATGTAGCCCCCCTTGCCATCGCGCCGCGCCGTGGCTTTCATGGCGCCAAAGGCATCCGAGCCGGAGTTGGGCTCGGTAATTGCCCATGCGCCGACCTTGTTCAGCGTTAGCAGGTCGCGCGCGTACTTTTTCTTCTGCGCCAGTGAGCCCTTGGACATGATCGCACCCGCGGTCAGTCCAACGGACACGCCCATGGCGGTGATCAGACCCTGGCAGTGGCGGCTGATTTCGATAATGGGTATCAGCCCCATAGCGACGGCATCCATGGCTTCTTCAGTGGCAGTGCCAGTGGCCGGTTTTTCCGTGTTGCTGTCTTCAGCGCTTGCACCTGACGCCCGGGATTCTTCGCGGGCTATTTGCTTGTCAAAGTTGCTGCCGGCGAGTTCGTCCATGCCGAAGGTGGTGAACAGTTTGCGTAGTACGTCGTAGGGTGGCACACCGTTGTATTCGAGGTCGTCGATGATCGGTACGATCTCTTTCTCGACGAAATCGCGCATCATTGTCCTGATCATCAGTTGTTGTTCTGACCATGCGATCATTGGATGTGTCCCCTTTACAGAAAATCAAAAAAACAGCGATTGTGGAATCGCAGTGAAACGAATTGCCGGCAAAACGTGGTACGTCAATATGACGGCGCAAGGCGGCTCACAGCATAGTGTAACGCGCGGGAAATACAAACCCGCCGGTTTGCGGTCCATCGCGTGGCCCGTGGTTTGCCGGCAGGGCTTGCGCGTCACAGTGATGTTGCTCACTGCCGGGGCTTGCTATGATAATCCCTCACGTGGGATACCCGTAGCGACGCTGCGGTGCAAGGTGACGCGATGCAGACCGAGTCTAAAAACACAGCAAGGATAGATGTCCAGCCCAGCGGCCAGGCTTGCGGCGCGCTGATTACCGGCGTTGACCTGTCAGCCGAGCTCGACGCCCGGACCATACACGCCATTCGCGCTGCCTGGATGCAGCACCACGTGATCGCCTTCGAGCAGCAGCAGTTAAACGACGATGACCTGGTGCGCATTACCCGCTACTTTGGCGCGCTGGGGCAGGAGCCGTTCTTCGGCACGATTGACGGTAATGATCACGTGGTGGCGCTGACCCGCCTTGCCAATGAAAAGGCGCCACTGTTCGCCGAGAACTGGCACTCAGACTGGAGTTTTCTCGAGCACCCGCCCGTTGGCACCTTGTTGTACAGCCTGGTGATTCCGCCGGTCGGCGGCAACACCGGTTTTATCAACCAGCAGATGGCCCTGGCACACATGCCGCAGTCGCTGCGCGACCGCTTGCAACACAAAATCGCCCTGCACTCTGCGGCTGCGGCCTACGCGCCAGATGGCATGTATGGCGACAAGGAAACCGAGGCGGACCGCAGCATGAAGATCAGGTTCTCTGAAGAGGCCAGGGATGTGCGAGCGCACCCACTGATATTGCGCCACCCTGAAAACCAGCGCGATACCTTGCTCGGCTGCGTTGGCTACATTTGTGGCATCGAGGGTTTGGAAGAAGCAGAGGCCTTTGAGTTACTGTTTGAACTGTATGAATGGCAGACACGCGAGGAGTTTCAGTACATCCACCAATGGCAGCCCGATATGCTGGTGATGTGGGATAACCGCAGTGTGTTGCACCGCGCTTTTGGTGGCTACGAGGGTTACGATCGCATTTTGCACCGCACCACCATTGCGCCTGACCCGTCGAAATTCCTGCAGGCCTGACAGGCACTCGCGCCCGCGGTCTGCGCTGGCGCCATCGTCATCGCACAAACAGGCAGTGGTGCACTAGGTTGCGAAGAAACCCGTGTAACACTGCCGTCAGCGGCGATCACCTGACGCCAGCCTGTCATCCAGCGCCTTGAGCAGCGCCGGGTTCTGCGATTTGTAGCGTTGCAGTGCTTGCTGCAGGGCGCGCAGGTAGGCCTCAACAGATGCCGGTGTGAGCTGCCATGTGGTATCGATACCCGGTGCCAGCAGCGTTTGTCCTATTCTGTTGCCTGCGCTGTAAGTCGTGTGCACTGCATCCACAAAATCAACGGTCGCAGAGTGTGTTTCAATCGGCTCGGCCGCATCGACCAGAAAGTGCAGGCCAATCAGCGGAAATGGCTGCGGGGCGGCAGCGGCCTGCGCGGTGTCGTGCACAATACCGGCAAGGGACCTGTGCCAATCGAAATAAGCTTCAAGTGCGCCGGCGCGCTCATAGGCTACAAGGGCCAGAAAGTGCTCAGGTGCAATGGCAAACCGCGCATCAATCCCGGCTTCATGGCAGTAGCGCACCAGTTCGGCAAAGGCGGCCGTGTGTGCGTCGCCAACAGGCGCCCCGGACAATCCGTGGTACTGCCTGGCGATGCGAAGAAACTTCTGCTGGCGCGTGAACTTCACTGTTGAGGGCAGCATCTCCCAGGTGCCATCGCGATGCAGCACGAGCTGTTTGCGTTGTGCTCCGCGGCTCAGGTTGATGGCATTGGCCACCGCTGTGCCCGAAAGCAGCAGGGTGTGCCAGTCACCGACAACCTGTGGCCACGACGGTTCAAGCCAGCCATGGTCTGTTTTGCTCGCCAGCCGCCCTGGCGTGAATCCAAACTGGAACAGTGCGGTAGATTGCAAGAAAGAAGTGTAGTCCAGCGTAATCACTACGCGTTGGACATCTGCATAGTGAATGGTGTGCTGCAGGTGTGCCAGTGCTTCTGTTGTCGTCATTCCCGGCAATGCGGCATTGTAGCCGGGCAACCCTTCGGTTGACGCCTGCTCTGGCCGGATGCGCGCAGCGCGCGAGCTGCCCAGAATCAGCGCTTGTGCAGGCGCCTGCTTGAGCTGGTAAGGCCGGATGGTGCGCAGGTAGTGAATAAGATCACTGCGGGTTGTAACCGCATCAAGGTGAAACGCGCGGTACGGGTCAACCCGATAGGTAAACGTTGCGACGCCCGCTGCCAGCATGAGCAGAATAAGAAGAACCCTGACAGTATAGTTCTTCAGCATCGTCAGAACTGGAAATAGAGGAAGGGCGACAGGCCCGTCGAGAATAGGGCACAGGCAAACAGCAACACGGCGACGCACACGGCCCATGGCAGGCTGGGCTGCCACTGCAGCGAGCGCAAGCGGTTGTTCTGTTGCTCGGGCACGGTTGCCGACAGGGCCGGGTGAGATGTGCCCAGCAGATTCACTGTATTGGGCATCAGCAATGCCACCAGGGCGGAAAACACCAGCACCACGGCTGCCGTGGTGTGCGCCGGATTGTGGCTCAGTGGTTCGATGAGCAGCGTTAGCGGGTGATCCTGCAGTGCGCTGACAAGGCTTTTGGACCACGAAAGGCCAGCGGCAAAAGTATCGGGACGGGGCAGCATGGCAGCGAGCATAAACTGCGCTGCCTCCATTGTGGGTGCGCGGAAGAACACCCAGGCCACCACCACACAAACAAAAGTGAGGGGTAGCGCGATCAGTCGGTTCAATTGTCGCAGGGCTTCATTTGTCGTCCGGCCCATCAGGTTGCGCCACGCATGGTTGATGACCAGAAAAATTCCGTGCAACGCGCCCCACACCACAAATGGCCAACCGGCGCCGTGCCAGATGCCGCCCAGCAACATGGTGATCATCAGGTTGATATGGCGACGGTACCTGCCTTTGCGATTGCCACCCAGCGGTATGTAAACGTAGTCTTTAAGAAAGCGTGACAGCGTCATATGCCAGCGCCGCCAGAAATCGATAATGCTGCGCGCCTTGTAGGGCGAGTAGAAGTTCAGCGGCAGGCGAATGCCAAACATAATGGCAATACCCACGGCCATGTCGCTGTAGCCGGAAAAATCAAAGTACAGCTGAAAGGTATACGCCAGTGCGCCGGACCAGGCGTCGAGGAACGACAGCCCCTGTTGGGCCTGTGCCATGGCGAAGGCCGGATCTGCCACCAGCGCAAGGGTGTCAGCAAGCACGACTTTCTTGAAGAGCCCAATGGCAAATACAGTGATCCCGATATTGATATTACGGGCGATAGCGCTGCCTGCAAGCTGATGCCCGAACTGCGGCATCATCTCACGGTGGTGAACAATAGGGCCTGCAATCAACTGCGGAAAGAACACGACAAACAAACCGTAGCGGGCAAAATCGTTTTCTTTTACCGCGTTGCGATAGGCGTCTACGAGGAAGGCGATTTGCTGAAACGTAAAAAAAGAAATAGCCAGTGGTAACACGATACTTCCGGCGTTGAGGTTCAGGTTCATCAGCGCGTTGAGGTTGCCCAGGATAAAGCCGGTGTACTTGAAGTAACCGATACAGGCCAGGTTTGCCGCAATTCCTGTTATCAGAAGCAGTTTGCGCTGGCGCCCGACGGTGTCGCGTATGGCAGCGCCAAACAGGAAGTTGATCGTAATGGATGCGCCAATAAGCAACAGGAACGCCGGGTTCCACCAGCCGTAGAAAAACAGCGATGCAGCAATCAGCCAGTAGAGTGCGCTGCGTCCCTCACGCCGATTGAGCAGGTGATAAACCCCCAGCACCAGCGGCAGAAAAACAAAAAGGAACTCGGGAGAGTTGAACAGCATGGCGAGTTTCTTGGTGTATTGGCTGGGGTCATCGCGCACGGTGATGGCGGTGCGCCTCGGGAAGCGTTAGGGTAGTTTAAGCCTTGGTCACATGCAAAGGGTTGCACCTTTTTTCACCTGCGCCAGAATAGGCCCGCCAGGCGTCTGCAGAACAAGGGAATAGAAATGAAAGAGACCGGCCAGCACGACCCCAACTATGTCAGTGCTGCAGAGTTGCGACACCAGGGCCGCGCCGTACGACCCAAGGACGCAGCGACGCTGATTATCGTGCGCAGCGATGGCCGTGAGCCGCGCGTGCTGTTGGGCCAGCGCTCAGCCCAGCACAAGTTCATGCCCAACAAGTTTGTTTTTCCCGGCGGCAAGGTCGATGCTGCCGATAGCCGTATCAGGCCGCCCCATGACCTGCATCCACAAGTGCTCAACCGGCTTACACAGGGCTGCAGTGCGGCCAAGGCGCGCGCGCTGGCGTTGGCCGCCATTCGCGAAACCTTTGAAGAGACAGGCCTGATCGTGGGCGAGCCAGACACCCCCACCCTGCGCACGCGCTCGGCGGCGTGGTCGGAGTTTTTGCGCTACGACATAAACCCGCGCCTGGATGTGCTGCACTATGTTGCACGGGCTATCACACCGCCGTATCGCAATCGCCGTTTTGATGCGCGTTTCTTTATGGTCGATGCACAACACATACAGGGCGATGTGCATGAGCGTCCCCAGGGGTCGGGAGAGTTGCTTGACCTGCACTGGATAACGCTGGATAAGGCCCGCTACATGCAGCAGTTGCCGCATATTACCCGAGCGGTATTAACCCAGGTGCAGCAGCGCCTGGAGCAGGATTGCGGGCCCGAAACCCCGGGGCCGTTTGTGTACACCCGCTATGGCAAGCGCAGGGTGGAGCAGGTGTAAACGCGTCGCTCAGCCCCCTTAGTAGCGGCTCTCGCCCTGCGGATAGATCACCACTCCTTCCTTGAGCGTCGCCAGCACCTGTATGTCCTTGATCTCTTGCGGGTCAATTTTTAGCGGGTTGCGATCCAGCACGACCATATCCGCCAGCTTGCCTGCCTCGAGCGAGCCCTTCGAGGCCAGTTCGTCATATTGCCTGGCGACGTTGATGGTCATCGCCGCAAGGCCCTCCCACGGTGTCACGCGCTGCGCGGGGCCGACCACCTGGCCGCTGCGTGACACGCGGTTAACGGCCGACCACAGCATGAACATTGGGTCCAGCGGCGCGACGACGTAATCGGTGTGGTTGGTCGGGTACAGCTCGCGATCGATGGCATCGCGCATCGGGCTCATGTAAGCCGCCTGCTCCGCGCCTCGGTTGGCGATGTGTGCATCGGCGAAGTAAAAAGTATGCAATGTGTACAGCGAGGGCTGCACCTTGTATTGCACGAATTTGTCTAACTGGTCGGGGCGCACAAACTGCGAGTGAATCAGTGTGATGTTGCGGTCTTGCCCGGTGGCTGCACCTGCTGCAGTTTCGTGGGCACTGAGAAAGCTGTCGATGGCGGCATCGCCATTGGCGTGCAGATTCAGTGGTACGCCCAGGTCATAGACACGTTTTACCATTTGATTGATGGCGCCCTGGGGGAAGGTCAGTTCGCCGCGCCAGTCCTGTTGACCGCCGGGGCCACCGGTGAGATAGGGCGTAGAGAAGTAGGCCGTTCTTCCCTGCGGGGAACCGTCGATGGTGATTTTGACGCCGCCAATTTTCAGACGCTGGTTATAGATGCCCCAGGTAGCAGCGGGGTTGCGCTGCAGTATTGCATCAAGTTCGGTAATGAAAGGATAGGCAATAATGTCAATGATGTTGGCGCCGCTGGCGGCAGCGTCCTGCATGATCGCCAGCTCGCTGGCGTGCGTTGCACCGTCGTGCACGGTGGTGTAGCCGTTGGCAGCGTAGATGCGTTGTGTGGCAGTCGACAGCGCATTGAGAGCCGCAGCCTCAGGCTTGGGTAGTTGCGCAAACACGGGCAGGTAGGCGGTTTCCATGATCAGGCCGTAGGGCTCATTGGTGCCTGGCTCGCGCACGATAACGCCCCCTTCGGGCGTTGGCGTGGCCGCTGATAGGTTGAAACGCCGCAGCGCTGCCGAGTTGAACACCGCACCGTGCATGGAAACATGGCTGACGATCACCGGGTTGTCGGGTAGTGCCTTGTCCAGGTCGTCGCGATTGAGCAGCCGGCCGTTGGGCATGACGGTATCGTCATAGCCGTAGGCCTGGATCAGTTCGCCAGGCGGGATGTCACGGCTGTCGCGAAATTCACGCAGCAGCGCCACGATGCTGTCTACATCCTTGCCGGGCCCCGCCGGTGGGGCATACACGTTGACCTGGTTGGGCAGTGTCAATGCCTGCACGTAGTGGCTGTGCGCGTCCAGAAACCCCGGCAGCAGAGTCTTGCCCTGTAAGTCAACAATGCGTGTGACAGCGTGTTTATAGTGCTTTTTCATGCCCGCGTCGGTGCCAACAGCCAGCACGCGCCCGTCTTTCACCGCCAGCGCTTCCGCCGATGGCTGCGAGGGGTTCATGGTGACAATGTCACCGCCGAGATAAATAGTGTCAGCCGCTTCCGACCGGGCGTTGGCGGACATGCCTGCGGTGACGGCTGCCAGACTGGTGATGAGCGTGACAAAGGTGAGCAACCGAAACCGCGTTACCGTTATTCTGCGCATAGTGTTACGTCCTGTAGTACCTGCTGTACCTGCTGTACCTGCTGTACCTGCTGTACCTGCTGTAGCAGCTGTTCCAGCACCCTCCGTAGTACCGGCTGTACCTGCGGTAGTAGCTGTTCCAGCACCCCCCGTAGTACCGGCTGTACCTGCGGTAGTAGCTGTTCCAGCACCCCCCGTAGTATCTGGTTGTAGTGTATGGCTTCACTACCTGGCTTTAGTACCTGAAGTACCCGCAGCACCTGACCTCAGTACCTGGGGAGAATGCGCCCGCGTGTGCCCCACCTGGCCACAGGCCTGCATCATCCCCGGCGGCGGTGCGCTGTCCATCGCGCTCCGGTGTCGCCCACGCCTACATTACGTATAGGCCAAAACCGCAGCACTGTAAACCGGGTAGAAGTGCGCCCGGCCCGCACCCGTTGGCCGGGCCAGTCATCTGCGTCCGTGCGACTGGCCAGCACAGTCATCTGGCTTGGAGGGTGGCTCAGCCGAGGCTGGCCAACCATCGCCTGAGCCACTATGCTAATGGCGTCCAGTAGATGCTAGGGATGGGCCTGCCGCCTTGCATGCTTGCCATTTCGCGTCGCTGCGCACCTGGCCTTGGGTGCGCGGTAGCGGTTGTTGATGCCCTGCGGCAATAAGAACCAGCCACTGTTAATCATGACGCGAGCAATACTATGAAGAGATCACTACTGCATTCACCGGCAATGTACTGGCTGTTTGTTATGGCCCTGGTATGCATGGGCTGCCTGCAGTCGCCACTGGCGGCAGCGGTTGAATGGCCCCAGGAGCTGTCTGGCGAGAACGGCACTGTCATCATTTACCAGCCGCAGCCTGATGAACTCAACGGCAATACGCTGATCGCGCGCGCGGCCATGTCGATAGAAATGAACGACGGCAGCGATCCGATATTCGGCGCGGTCTGGTTGTCTTCCACTATCGAGACCGACCGCGCGCAAGACATCGCGATGATTCGCAATATCAAGGTCACCCGCGCAACCTGGCCGGATTCCAAGGACACCGGCGAGCAGCGTTTTCAACAGTTTGTGGACGAGGCGCTGCAGAACAGCGAGCTGACCATCAGCCTGTCTGCACTGAAGGCATCGCTGGCGGTATCAGACAAGGCGCGCCAAAGCCTGGACGACCTGAACAACGACCCCCCCGTTATTCGCTTCGAGCAGGAGCTGGCCATTCTGTTGATGTACGACGGCAAGCCGCGTTTCAGCCCCATAGACAACACCGACTATGAACGTGCTCTCAACACACCCCTGGCGGTTGCGCGAAGCAAGCGCGGCGGCAAGGTGTACCTGACCTCAGGCAGTTTGTGGTACGTGGCTGGGGATGCACAGGGCCCGTTTGCACATACGACCCAGCCGCCCTCGGAACTGGTGGCGATGATTCCCAAGTCTGACGATCCTGTGCCGACGGCTATCCCCAAAGTCGTGGTTGCGACGGAGCCCACCGAGCTGGTGGTGTCACAGGGCAAACCCAATTGGGTGTCACTGGAAGGCGGCAACCTGCTGTATGTAGACAATACCGAGACGCCCTGGCTGCGTGACCTGGCCACGGGCAATATGTACATTCAATTGTCTGGCCGCTGGTATCGCTCCAAAAACGAGGCCGGCCCCTGGATGTTCGTACGCAGCGACAAACTCCCCGAAGCCTTTGCCGCTATCCCGCCGGCATCTGACATTGGCGGAGTGCGCTCATCGGTTTCCGGCACGCCGGAGGCGGAGGAAGCCATGGCCGACGCGGCCATCCCCCAAACGGCAGCCATCAAGCGTTCAGAGGCCTCGCTCACAGTGGACTATGACGGCACGCCGAAGTTCGAGGCCATCAAAGGTACCGACGTTGCCTATGCAGTGAATACGGCCGCGCAGGTCCTGCGGATAGACGACAGTTTCTATGCGGTTGATGAAGGTGTCTGGTTCACGGCCAAGTCGGCCACTGGCCCCTGGGTCGTTGCAGACACGATCCCCAGTGACAAGATTGCCGAGATACCGCCCAGCTCGCCGGTGTACAACACGACGTATGTGCACATTTACGACTCTTCCCCTGAGGTGGTCTACGTAGGGTATACCCCGGGTTATATGTGGTCTTTTCCGTATTACGGCGTGCCGGTCTATGGCACCGGTTGGTATTACCCGCCGTATTGGGGTGGCGGCTATTACTATCCGCGCACGCCGACCTGGGGTTTTCACGTGGGCTACAACCCCTGGACGGGCTGGAACTTTGGCGTGAGCTGGGGCGGGCCGTTCCTGCGCGTGGGCGTATCCTGGGGCGGTGGCTACTATGGCCGACCGGGGTGCTGTGGCGGCTGGTATGGCGGCGGTTACCGACACAACGATATCAATATCAATACGGGCGATATCAATATCGGCAATAACGTGAACATCGGCAATCGTCGCAACGATTTGACATCGATCAAGCGTGACAACAGCCGTACGAATCTCTACAACAACGCCAGAAACCGCGACCGCGTGTCCGACCCGGCGTTGGCGCGAGAAAACCTCAGGAATGCCCGACCGAGCAAGGATCGCAAGAACGACCTGTTTGCAGACAAGCAGGGCCAGGTGGCGCGGCGTAACGGCGATGACTGGGAAGTGCGCCAGAACAGGAACTGGGAAAAGGCTGCGGATGTCGAGCGCCAGGGTCAATTGCGCGATAGCAAGCCGTCCACCGGGGCCGCAGACAAGATGCGCGATTTCGACCGCCCCCAGACCAAACAGGTAGATCGTTCAAGAATGCCGGCGCGCCCACAGGTGAATCACCAGCGTATGAATCGCGAATTCAACGCGCGTCAGCGTGGTAGTGCAATGGGTGGCGGCATGCGCGGCTCCGGTATGCGCCGTCGCTAATGCGATGGTGCTTGCCGAACTTGCAGGGCATAAGCCGCAGAGCACAAGTAGCAGGACAGAAGTAGCAGGGCACGATACCCACCTGGCGCAGTTGCACCGCGCCACTTCTTTCAGGCCGCAGCGAAGGGCCGGCAGTCTGAAGCGCGGTAGAAGGGCTGCAATCTTTTCGAGCGTGACATAAAGGATGACCGGTATGAAGACGATACAAGCGCTGCTGGTGGCGCAACTGGGTTTGCTGTCAGCAGTGACGTTCGCCCAGGAACAGGCGCTGGAGCAGGCTGCAAACGATCCAACGGCCAGCCTCATGAACGTACAGGTGGCAGACTGGTACACCGCCGACTATCACAACCTCAGCGGTGAAGAGGCGAACTCGGTGGTATTGCGCTCGGCGGTGCCCTTCACGCTGGCTGAGCAAAACCATATCTTTCGCGTGACTGCGCCGTATGTGACCGATAGCCCGTCGGGCAGCAGCGGCATCGCAGACATGACCGTCTTTGATCTTGTGACCTTCGACCAGGACTGGGGCCGCTGGGGCGTTGGCGCGGTTGGGCTTTTGCCTACCGGTGGCGAGAAACGCGGCGCCGAGAACTGGGGTCTGGGCCCTGCCTTTGGTTTCGTGTCGCAGTTTCCCGGCATGTTACTGGGCGTGTTCAACCAGAACATTTTCAGTCTTGATGCCGAACAGGGCCGCGAAGACGTCAACGTGAGTGTTTTCCAGCCCATTTTCAACAAGTCGCTTGGCAATGGCTGGGCACTGGGAACGTCAGAAATGTCTGTGACCTACGACTGGGAAAACAACCGCTGGGCGAGCCTGCCCATTGGGCTCAAGCTGGTCAAGCTGGTGCGTTTCGGTGAACTGCCGGTGCAGATCAGCGGTGAATACGAATACAACCTGGAAGACAGCCGCATTGTTCCAGAAAACACCTTCCGCGTGACCGCCAAGTTTATCTTTCCCGGGCCAGGCTGACGCAGCACCTTCATCGATGGCAGCTTCCGGTAGCCCACGGCAGTTGCCGCACTTGGTAGAGAACAAGCCATGAACAATCCTTATCTCAGCGGCAATTTTGCCCCGATTGAAGAAGAAGTGTCGGTAACGCAGCTCGCGGTGACCGGCCAGATTCCCGCTGAGCTCAACGGTCAGTTGTTGCGTATCGGCCCCAATCCCATTGCCGCGGACCCGGCCAGCCACCACTGGTTTCTGGGCAATGGCATGGTGCATGGCGTGCAGTTACGAGAGGGTCGTGCCGATTGGTATCGCAGCCGTTTCGTGATGGACGATGAACTGGTCGCCGCGCGCGGCGGCGCGCCGGTACCGGGCCCGACCAACCCGCTACAACTGGGTAACGGCGTTGCCAACACCAATATTGTTTATCATGCGGGGCAGCGTTTGGCGTTGGTGGAGGGCGGTAATCTTCCTGTCGTTCTGGATGCCGATCTCAACACGGTTGCGCGTACCAACTTTGGCGGCACCCTGCCGGGCGGCTTGTCTGCGCACCCGCATCTCGATCCGGCGACAGGTGAAGTTCATAGCGCCGTTTATTCACCCTTCTGGGACTATGTGCAACATGTGGTTGTGTCCCGCGAAGGTGTGGTGACGCGTGCGGAAAACATTCCCCTGCCGGGCCAGCCCATGGTGCATGACTGCATGATAACGCCCAACTATTTCATCGTGCTGGACCTGCCAGTGTTGATGAACATGGAAGCCGCTGTCGCTGGAGAGCCGTTTCCCTATCGCTGGAGCGATGACTACGGAGCCCGGGTAGGGTTGCTGCCGCGCGCCGGAAGAGCGGCGGATATCACCTGGCATGAGGTTGACCCCTGTTATGTGTTTCATCCCATGAATGGTTTTGAGGATGCGCAGGGCCGCGTGGTGCTGGATGTGGTGCGCCATCCGCGCATGTTTGCAACGGACAAGCATGGCCCCAATGAAGGCATCGCCACGCTGGACCGCTGGACCATCGATCCGCGACAGCCACGCGTCAGTGAGCAGCGCCTGGATGACCAGGGTCAGGAGTTTCCGCGCATAGACGAACGCCTCACCGGGGCGCAGCACCGCTATGGCTACAGCGTTATGGTGGAAGAAGGCTTCGCCTTTGGTGGCCTTATCAAGCACGACCTGCAGGAAGGCCGCAAGGAAGTGTACGATGAAGGCCCGTCGCGCAATTTCATGGAGGCGGTATTCGTGCCGCGCTCAAGCGCGGCAAGCGAGGACGACGGCTGGCTGATGTCCTACGTCTATGACAGCGCCAGTCACGTCAGTGAAGTTGTCATTCTGGCGGCTCAGGATTTCACAGCGGGTCCGATCGCCCGTGTCCAGCTACCGCAACGCGTGCCGTACGGCTTTCATGGCAACTGGGTTGAGGCGACGGCACAATAGCGCGCCGACGCTAATTGCAAAATGCAATCATATCAATACTTATGTTTAATTTTAGTTATCAAGACGCCTGGGCTAGGATAGTCCTGTTCCTGACCCAATTCCCAATGTATGGAGGCACCAAGCAATGAGAGACACAGTACCTGAAGTTGTTTTCAAAACCCGCGTTCGCGATGAGTCCGTAGAGGGCGACAATCCCTACCGCTGGGAAGACAAATCAACCGCCGACCTGTTCGGCGGCAAGCGAGTGGTGGTGTTTTCGCTGCCCGGCGCTTTCACCCCCACCTGCTCTTCGAATCACCTGCCGCGTTATGACGAGCTGTATGAGGAGTTTCGCGCCCAGGGGATCGACGAAATCATCTGTGTTTCTGTCAACGACGCGTTCGTGATGTTCCAGTGGGGCAAGCACGTCGGCAACAAGAACATTTTCCTGCTGCCGGACGGCTCGGGTGAGTTCACCCGCAAGATGGGTATGCTGGTCGACAAATCCAACCTCGGCTTTGGCATGCGTTCCTGGCGTTATTCGATGCTGGTTGACGATGGCCACATCGAGAAAATGTTCGTCGAGCCGGAATTCGGCGACAACTGCCCGGTAGACCCCTTCGAGGTGTCAGATGCGGACACCATGATGGCCTATCTCAAGGGTGAAGAGTCAGGTGGCGTTGCCAAACCGTCGGTGTCGTTTGTCGGCTAGGCGCCGGTTTGCATAGATGTCAGAGTGAACTAAAGGGGCTATCGGCCCCTTTTTTGTGCCTAAGGTGGCGTGCAAAGATGCATTCTCACCTGTTCAACCAGTGTCAATGCTTCAGTTTCTAGCGTAGAAAATAGTAGCGTATTGGGCAGCAAAGTCTAACCAGGAACTGTGATCGACAGTACAGCTAGTATCAACGGACTTTGCTAGCATAGTTCCAAAATCTTCAGCGTGATTCCCAGTATGCTTTCAGTCGAGAAAATGACATTTAGTCAGCGCGCGATACATCTGTTTGCGCTTTGCTCATTTGCATTGGCGCAGCCGCTCTATCATTTGCTAGCCGGTGCGCCAGAGTTTTTCACCGCTCACCACACTGAGCGGCCAGACCTCATTCTAATGATCGGGGTACTCTCTCTGGGTATTCCAGCACTGCTCATACTTCTGACTGCATTGGCCAGAGTATTCGGAAGACGGGTACAGGAAGTCGTTTACTGTGTTTTGATAGTTACTTTGTTCACGCTATGCTTTCTTCCGCTTGTAAACGATCTGTTCAATCAGTCAGCCTGGCTGGCACTGACTAGCGCTGGATGCTTGGCCGTATTGTTTTGCGTATTGTTACTAAAATTCAGGTTAGTGCAGTCTATTCTTAGTGTGCTTGTTGTCACAGTCCTCCTGTTCCCTGCAATTTTCGTCCTAAGCCCCTCTGTTAATGCGCAGCTTTTTCCCGAGCGCAACGCCCTTGTGCTCGATCAGGTTGACGCCACCGCCCCAGTGGTAATGCTGGTGCTGGATGAACTGCCGCTTTCTTCCTTGCTGGACCAAGCACGTAACATTGATAACCAGCGGTATCCCAATTTTGCTCGCTTGGCGAATCGCGCATGGTGGTTTCGTAATGCAACCACTGTTTCGGATGATACCGTCGCCGGTGCAATTCCCGCTATCATGACTGGGACTTACCCTAGTAGCTCGAAACACCGAGGTGAAGTGGAACGCAGCGTATTCACTTTACTTGGTGGGAGCTATGACATGCACGTCTACGAAACCTATACCCGTGTTTGTCCGCTGAAGCTCTGTCCGCGACATGAGCTGTCTGGCACGCGCTTGACATTGCTGTTTCAGGATCTCGCCGTTGTTTACGCACACATTGTCGTACCTGAGGGTATGCGAGGGCAGCTTCCCGATATTACGCAAGGCTGGCGGAACTTTGCCAATCAGCACCTGACGCCCTCGGAGCAACGATCCCGACGCCTGAACAAGCTTTGGAACTCGCGCGTTGGGTGGTTCAACACTTTCGTTGACGCAATACATTCTCGCGATGATCCGGGTTTCTATTTCTTACACGTGCTACTGCCACATTTACCATGGCAATACCTTCCCAACGGCAATGAATACACATTACAGGCAAAAGGGTTAT
This sequence comes from Gammaproteobacteria bacterium, assembly GCA_024742415.1. Classification (GTDB taxonomy): domain Bacteria; phylum Pseudomonadota; class Gammaproteobacteria; order Pseudomonadales; family Halieaceae; genus Marimicrobium. The sequence goes on along the minus strand of JANSYN010000006.1, from coordinate 156,164 downwards.
ACGGTGTGCCCGGTGTAAAGGGTGAATGGTGGGGCATTCATCATTGGCCGGTCAAACAGGGGTATCAGCGCCATCTATTGCAACTTGGTTACGTAGATACCCTTCTGGGCGATTTGATTAACAGGTTGGAAAAACAAGGGATTTTTGATGATGCCCTTATCGTTGTTACATCTGATCATGGTGTTAGCTTTCGCACTCAAGACAGCAGGCGACCGATCACCGAAAAGAATATGGCAGATATTCTGCGAGTACCGCTTTTTGTCAAGGCCCCTGGGCAGCGCGAAGGCAAAATCAGTGACCGGGTTGTAGAAACTGTCGATATCCTTCCGACCATTGCAGACCTCTTGCACATCGACTTGCCATGGAAAGTTGATGGATTATCCGCTTTGGACACGTCAGCACAACCGAAAGCACATCGCACCGTTCACTTGCAGAGTAGAAGATCTCGCGCGCAAGTAAGACATATCCCTGAGAGCGAGCTTCGTGAGTATGAAGATCTACTGCATACCAAGCTAAGGTGGTTTGGGGAGGGTGGTTCGAATGACCGCTTATACCGCATGGGGCCAAACAATGCACTTATCGGCCAACCCACAACAGCGCTACCAATGGCGCGCCATTCTGGCGTTACCCCTACTGTATCATTGGACACACGCAAAGCGGCTAACGGGGCGCCCTGGGCACTTACTGGTTCACTAGTGAGCGTCGAGAAGAGTTTGCAATATCGACCGCTGGCTGTCGCCGTCGATGGGGAAATATGCGCTGTAACCAGAAGCTACGCTAACAGTCAGGTAGAGGAAGTGTTTGTCGCCTTCATTGGAGAGGATTGCGCCAGCGACAGTAAGTCTGTAATTGAGGTATACGACACCAGTGATATGTCGTCCAGAGGCGCTGTGCGTCTATATTGAGTTGCGGTGACAACCAGTCCTGATGCTGCTTCCGCCTATCCAACGTTTGCATTTGGTTTGGATAGGGCATCAGGGCTGGGTGCGCCCAGAGGCAGCTTGACAAGGCAGGCGTCTAACCCTGATCCAAGTTCTCAATAATTTCCGCACCCCGGTTTGCATGGCCTTGCAGGTCCCCGTGGCATATACGACCAATCAGTAAGCGGTTAGAATCAACGCTGCCCAAACTGCCTGCACTCACTTCGAGTCTTGCCTCTATGATAACTTCTCACCTGATTGTTCTGTTGATTTTGTTGCTCCCTTCCACCGGCCAGGCCTACCTTGATCCTGGCACCGGCAGCATGCTGATACAGGGAGTGGTGGCAGCCGTAGCCTTGGCTGCCGTAACACTAAAGCATTACTGGTACCGTCTGCTACGCTTCTTTGGTCGAAGTAAGGAAAACCCCGAAGACGAGGCAGAGAACTCGAAACAGCGCTCGGAGGAAGCACCCGATTGACCCGGCTTAACAGATTCCCCTCAGGCGCGGACGCCTCCTCCTTTCGCGACCCAGCAGGGTATGTCTTTGTTTTTGATAATATTCTCTATCGGCAGGTGAACGAAAAGGCAGAGGCGGAGTACCGGGGTTTCGTAGATTGCGGCTTGTATCAGTGTTTAGTAGACAAACAGTGGCTCATTGAGCACATCGAAGTACAAGATCCTCGTGGTAGAACTGGATCAGGTTGTATCCTACAGCCGCGCGAATTGCCATACATTAGCTATCCGTATGAGTGGAGCTTCCAGCAACTCAAGGATGCGGCACTTCTAACGCTCTCCGTGCAACGCATGGCGCTGCAGTATGGCTACAGTTTGAAAGATGCGTCAGCTTTTAATGTACAGTTCGACGGCTGCAGTCCCATTTTTATCGACACGCTTTCTTTCGAGCGATACCAAGATGGTAAGCCCTGGGTTGCATACAGGCAGTTCTGCCAGCATTTTCTTGCCCCACTTGCGGTCGCCGCCCATAAAGAGCACCGCTTGAGGAAACTAGCTCTGGCGTACATTGATGGCATACCACTGGATCTGGCCAGCAAGCTCCTTCCTGGAAAAACATGGCTTCACTACTCGTTGCTATCTCACCTACACCTTCATGCCAGAGCGCAGGCGCATTACGCAGATCACAGCGCGGACAAGTCTTCAAAAGCTCGCAAAAATGTTGGCATCCTCCCGAAAGCACATCTACTTGCTCTTCTGGAATCTCTGGAGGCCGCGGTGAGAAAACAACACCCTGCATCATTTGATACCGAGTGGAAAAACTACTATGACCGGACCAACTACTCATCGCGCGCCGCAAGCCATAAGGCAGAACTTCTTGAAACATTCCTTGGCAAGGTGACTGGAACGATTCGATTAATTCAGGATCTTGGATCAAACAATGGGCACTACAGTCGTGTCGCTGCAAAATATGGTGCATACGTAGTTTCGCAGGACGTCGATGCAAACGCTGTTGATTCAAACTACAGACACCTCACGCAGCACGGACCCAAGAACATACTGCCACTTGAGCTTGATCTGACTACGCCTTCGCCCGCAGTCGGCTGGGCAAACAGCGAGCGAATGAGTTTTGCAGACAGATGTGGCGCCGATGTAATCCTCGCGCTAGCTCTAATTCACCATCTTGCGATCAGTAACAATTTGCCTCTCGATGAGGTGGCGATTTTTTTTGCAGAACGGTGCCGCTGGTTGATCATTGAGTTCGTCCCTAAGGACGACAGTCAAACCGAACGCCTCATGTCTGCGCGAACCGATATATTTTCTGAGTACAACGAAACAGGCTTTGAGAGTGCCTTTGAGCGGAGTTTTCGCATTCACGAGAAGATTGCTATCGAGGCTACACACCGAACGCTCTATCTGATGGAATCCCGCCTCGAGAGGCAAGCGAACAACAACTAGCCGCAGTTATCAAATTGCGAACTAGTGGAATGCGAGCGTTTCTAATGCATCTTGAAGCTTACGATAGCGCTCCGTTTTGTCTTGGTGAAAAGCGTTCCTTTCCCACAGGATCACGCTGCGCTGGCGGTAAAAAACGCTGCGGTCGCGTCATCGGCTGGGTAGAAAGCTTCAATGCGCAGCTCGTCGGTGGTGATGTCCTGTGGCGTGCCGAAGGTGGAGATCACGGAGAACAGTTTCAGTGCGACTCCGTCTATGTCCATTTCCATGGGCAGTACCGGCAGCAGTCCGGCGCCTAGCATATCCGGTGAATCAACAGCCCCTGCCAATGTCTGCAGCGCCTGGAAGCGTGCCATTTGCGCTGGGTCGCCCGAGGCCAGTGCTTCCGTTTGCAGGCGGCGAATGAGGGCGGTTGCCGCCTGCTCCCAGTTCGTGATGTGGCGGCGCAGACCATGCGGGTGAAGCGTGAGCTCCAGCAGGTTGATCATGTGGTTGTGCTGCGCCTCCTGGGCCTGCAGGTGCTGGCCATGTGGACTCAGTGCGAGCATCAGTTCAGCTGCCGAGTTGCGCATGGTGATGTTCCACATGCGATCAACCACCACGGCAGGTAGTGGGTCGTGGTGGTGCAGCACCTGCTTGAGTGCGCTCAGCACCGGAGTCATTTGCGGATCTTGCAGTGCCGTTTCCCGGTAAATTGCAGCGAATCCTGCACACTGCAGCAGTACATTGCGTTCACGCAGCGGAATCGCCAGCGCCTCGGCGAGACGAATGACCATGTCACGACTGGGCTGGCTGCGCCCTGTTTCCAGCCAGCTAATATGACGCTGGGAAACATTTGCAGCCAGTGCCAGGTCAAGTTGCGACAGCTTGCGCAGTCGGCGCCAGTGGCGGCATGCGGATTGGAAATTGTCTGCTATGGGCTGCTGCATGATGACTAGGTCTTGCTGACGTCGGGCCTTATTGTTGCCACGCCTGCGGTGGCAATTCAATAACATCTGACGTTATTGTCACTGCGCAGTGCAGCGGCAATGATGGCACCTGGCTCAAACAGGGAGAATACTAACATGAACAGAAAATCACTCGCCATCACGCTGCTGGTGCCCTTTGTGGCCTTCACAGTGTACGCACTAACGCAGGTGGGCTATGTGGGGCTTTTTACCTATCAAATGCAGAATGCCGGAGGGTGGCAGGTGTTACTGGATCTCGTAGTGGCACTTGTTTTGGTGCTGAGTTGGTTGATACCGGATGCCAGGGCCAATGGTCGTAATCCCTGGCCCTGGGTTGGGGCAACACTATTTCTGGGGTCCATAGGTCCGCTGGCGTATCTGGCGTTTTCAAAGTCAGTACACCATTAAGCGCTTGGCATTGCCACGCGCCTGCGGTGGCTCAGGCGTCGGACTGCTTCAACCAGGCGCGCCAGTCTCCCAGTTGCGTGATGTCGGTGGCATGCTCGATGGCGTACTGCTCGCAGATAAACCCGCATATCCAGCGTCCATCGGCCAGTTCAACCTTGCCGATACCCAGCGGAGCAGGAATGCCTGCGACAAAGCTGCCGAAGTTTTTACGGGGCATGGACCAGACCTCCACGCTAACTGCCGTCCCCCTGGCTTCGTCGCGCACAAGGCCTGGCCGTTTGCCGTCTGCCAGAGCGTAGAAGCGGTAGGCCGGTGCGGTCGTTGTGCGACTGACAAACTCTGCACCACGTTCGGTGAGCTGCCAGTTCAGGGGCTGGCTCTTCAGATGCGCACCGCAAACGACCACCTCGATACGGTCGCTGAACTGCACGCCGTCGCGCGACAGGCACGGCTGCTGTCGTCCGGTCGCGCCCATGGGCAGCGGAAATATCTGCTGCATACGATTGGCAATAGACAACAACTTGCGATCAGTAAAATGCTCACCCACCAGCGTCACGCCAAAGGGCAGGCCCGGCCCGGTGATCTGGGTCGGTACCGACACTGCGGCAAAATCCAGCAGGTTCATGAAGTTGGTGTAGTAGCCCAGGGCGGAATTGTACTCAACGGGGTTATCCAGCATTTCTTCGATGGTGTAGTGGCGGCCGGCGGTGGGAGTGAGCAGGGCATCGCAATCTTCAAGCAATTGCCTGCATTGTCGATGCAGGCTTTTCAATGCGTATTGCGCCTCGAACAACGCCGTCGCTGTGGGCGTTGCTCCCTGCTCGATGATGCCGCGCACGACAGGAAAAATAGCGTCCGGATGGTCTTTCACCAGAGGCAGGGCCGAGAGGTAACGCTCGCTGACCCAGGGCCCCTCATAGAGCAATCGCGCGGCTTCCAGAAACGGTGCGTAATCGATTTCGCGTAGTGTGAAACCCGCGTGATGTAGCGTTGTGAGTGTGCTTTCGTAGGCGCGCTGGTATGCCTGGTCACCAAAAAATGCCAGCTGCTCTTCAGCGATCACGGCCAGGGTCAATCGAGACTCTGCGGCGCCGTAGTGACGCGCACTGTTGTCAAAGGTGTTGGCACGGCTGTAGGCATCGTCTGCATCAAAACCTTCAGCGACGCCCAGCACACGGTTCGCATCGTCGGCGTTGTAGGTAAAAATGCTGATGGTATCCAGGCTGCGACAGGCAGGAATCAATCCGGTAGACGACAACAACCCCAGAGTGGGTTTGGTGCCAACCAGATTATTCAGACCCGCTGGTACACGACCGGAGCCCGCCGTATCAGTGCCCAGGCTGAAGCTCGCCAGCCCCAGGGCAACGGCCACCGCAGATCCGGAGCTGGATCCACCACTGATGTATTCCGGGTTAAAGCTGTTTTTGCAGGCGCCATAGGGAGAGCGCGTGCCGTTGAGTCCCGTCGCAAACTGGTCAAGATTGGTTTTGCCTACTGGAATTGCACCGGCTTCGATTAGCCGCGCCACAACCCTGGCATGTTCGTCAGGGCATTGCGTAAACGCCTCGCAGCCGGCCGTGGTCGGTATGCCGGCCAGGTGGATATTGTCCTTGATGGCAAAGGGTATGCCCCACAAGGGCGCGGTGTCAGGTGAAAGAGCCTCGAGCCCTGCCAGGTATGCAGCCTGCTCGGATTCAGACAACAGGTAAATCCAGATATTGTGCTGCTCGCAGGCAGCGGCCTGTCGGCGAATGGCTGCCAGCACCTGTGCTGGTGTGATGCTGCCTTCGCGGTAGGCCTTGTGCAGCCCGCTAATGCTCATGTCTCTATTCATGGCGATGTTCATATCGGTTTTTTGGTCGGTAACCCCGTGGGTGTGCACGCTTGTGTTCATGTCGGTATCAGTGTTCGTTGTGTTGGTTGAAAAATGGTTGATGATTGACGTCATGACCCTGGTCTTGTTTCTCTCGCCTGTCTTTGCAGGGTCTTTGTGTTGTTTTTGCGTTGGCTGTGCACTGCTTTTGCTGCGTTGCTGTTCCAGCGTCGCTCGCGTCCTTCACGTCCGATCTGCTCGGGCCAGCGCTTGCACAACGCGTCCCCCACATAAGGCGATTTTCTCAGGACGTATCGGTGATCAGCGCCAGCGTTTGTCCGGCCCGAACCTGGCTGCCCTGGTTCACCAGCAGTTTACTGACGGTGCCGGCGTGGTTTGCAGTGATCGCAATCTCCATTTTCATTGACTCCATGACCAGCAGGGTTTGGCCCTGTGTCACCTGTTCGCCCGCCTCTACCAGCAGTTGCCACACACTGCCTGACACCGTGCTCTCTACGGCGTGCTCGCAGGCAAGCAAAGTGATGGCCTGCTGCGTCTCGTCTTCTTTGCTGGTTGCAAAATTGAACTGGCCATCCGCATGCCAGCGTGCCAGTTCCTCCTGAAACGCCAGCTGACGCTGCCGGGTAAAGGCTTCGATACTGCTGTGATTGCGCGCCAGATGTTCCTCGTAATCGGTCAGCGAGAACGTCGTCTGTTCGATCTTGAGTGGGTACTGCCCCAGGGGGAACTGCCGCCGTATGGTGAGCAATTCTTCCTGGCTGACTTCGTAAAAACGTATCTGGTCAAAGAAGCGTAGTAGCCAGGGTTGTGAGAATTCAGGCGTAGTGCGATAACGATTCCACATCTGCAAGGTTCTGCCGATGAACTGGTAGCCTCCAGGGCCCTCCATGCCGTACACGCACAGATAGGCGCCACCGATGCCAACGGAATTTTCTGCCGTCCAGGTGCGTGCGGGATTGTACTTGGTGGTCACCAGGCGATGCCTTGGATCCATCGGCGTTGCCACGGGTGCGCCCAGGTACACATCACCCAGTCCCATCACCAGGTAGGAGGCGTTGAAAACAATGGACTTGACGGCATCGATGCTTGCTATGCCATTGATGCGCCGAATAAACTCGAGGTTGCTCGGTGCCCAGGGCGCGTTGGCCCGTACGGACTGGTCGTACTTGACGATGGCTTCCTTGCACGCGTCGTCGTCCCAGGACAGGGGAATGTGCACAATACGTGAGGGCACCGCCAGTTCATCGAGCTGCGCATGCAGTGCGTGCTCGGCATCGATCAGGTGGTCCAGAAGCTGCTGCAGCGGCAGCTGGTGCGGGTCATAGTGCACCTGCAGTGACCGAATACCCGGCGTCAGTTCCAGCACGCCCGCAAACTTTCTGTTGTGCAGATACTGCATCAGCGCATGCACGCGAAAGCGCAAGGCAATATCCAGTACCTGCTCACCGTATTCAACCAGGAGAAACTGGTCGCCGGCGCAGCGGTAGACCACGTCGTCACCCACGTCACTGGCATTGAGCCGGGCCAGTACCGGCGATGTGATGTCGCGGGGTTGCCAGTGCACAGGCTGTAGCTGCAGCGATTCGATCTGGGCTTTTTGGCCGGCGTACAGTTTTACGGCGGTGTTGTGGTCAACAGGTACAAACTCGATCTTGTCGCCGGCGCGCAGCTGGCCCAGCTTCCACAGGTCTGCCTGTATTACGGTGGCAGGGCAAACGAAGCCGCCGAGGGAGGGGCCGTCTGGCCCGAGGATAACAGGCATGTCACCGGTGAAGTCCACCGTACCGAAGGCATAGGCGTTGTCGTGAATGTTGGAGGGATGCAAACCGGCCTCGCCGCCATCAACGCGTGCCCATTCGGGTTTTGGACCGATCAGGCGAATACCGGTGCGGCTTGAGTTGTAATGCACTTCCCATTGGCTGTCGAAGAACTGCGCGATGTCTTCATGGGTGAAAAAGTCAGGTGCGCCGTGTGGCCCATAGATAACGCGCAGTTGCCAAAGGTTGTCGATAGTCGGGCGCAGCGCTTCGGGTATGGCCGATGCCGGCGGGCATGGCTGCACGCTGGCGTCAAGGTCGAGCACATCACCAGCGCGCAGGGCGCGGCCATTGTGCCCACCAAACTGTCCCAGTGTGAACGTGCTGCGTGACTCAAGATAGCTCGGGCACTGAATACCACCGCGTAGCAGCAGATAGCTGCGGGCACCTTGTTCGGCAACGCCGCCTATGCGCAGTGTTTGTCCGGCGCGCACATCCACGACCGCCCAGCCCGGTATGGCGTTGCCGTCCAGGTCTGCTTCAATCGCGGCACCGGTGATGACAATCTGGCTGTGGCTGCTGAACGTCAGCGTGGGACCCTGCAGTGTGATCTCCAGGCCTGCCGCGTCAGGCGCGTTGTCCAGTAAGGCGTTACCCAGGGCGAACGAGTAGCGATCAAAGGGGCCGGAGGGCGGGACACCAACGTGCCAGTATCCCGCCCGTCCGGGTAGATCCTGAATCGTCGTCAGCATGCCCGCGCTCATGACGTCGATGCGGCAAGGTTGAAACGCAACGTCATTCAGGTAGCGGGTGGTGACTTTGCCCTGCACCACGGCAGGGTCACGACTCAATGTCAGTAGGTAATCCAGGTTGGTGGCGCAGCCATAAAGGCGCGTTGACTGCAGCGCCTGGCGTAAACGCGCCAGTGCGGCCGCACGACTGTCGGCGTGGGCAATGATTTTTGCCAGCATGGGGTCAAAGAACGGCGATATGGTTAATCCGGACTCGATCCAGTGATCAATACGACAGTCTTCCAGTTGCGCAAACTGAACCTGGCTGAGTAAGTCTGAACTGGGCTGGAAGTTCAGGTAAGGGTCTTCCGCATACAGCCGAACCTGAATGGCATGACCGTTGGGTGTCAGCCTGCGGCGTGCCTCGCGCAGCCCTGCGGGGCTGCACAGCGACTCATCACCGGCAGCCAGCCTGATCATCCATTCCACCAGGTCGAGGCCGTACACCTCTTCCGTCACGCCGTGCTCAACCTGCAGGCGCGTGTTGACTTCCAGGAAGTAAAATTCCTGCGTGTCGGCGTCCACGATGTATTCCACGGTGCCCACGCTGCGATAGTCTATTTTTGCGCACAGTGACTCGGCAGTGCTAAAGAGTTGCTGGCGCAGGGCATCGCCAAGGTGCGGCGCAGGACATTCTTCAATGACCTTCTGGTTGCGCCGTTGCGCCGAGCAGTCACGCTCGCCAATCGCAACAACCTCACCGGCGCCATTGCCAAAGACCTGCACTTCGATGTGACGTGCCCGTGCAATGAACTTCTCAAGGAAGATGCCGTCGTTCGAGAAGTTATTCGATCCCAGCCGTTTCACTGATTCGAAGGCGTCACTGAGCTCGGCTTCGTCATGACACAGTTGCATACCAATGCCACCACCGCCGGCGGTGCTCTTGAGCATGACCGGGTAGCCTACGTCCCGCGCCTTGTGGCGCGCCTCTTCCACGCTCGCCAGCAAGCCCGAGCCGGTCAGCAGGGGTACGTTCGCACTCTGGGCGATCTCGCGCGCGGTGTGTTTCAGGCCGAAGGCGTCTATCTGCTCGGCGGTAGGCCCAATGAACGCCAGGCCGCTAGCTTCACAGCGTCGCGCAAAGTCGGCGTTTTCACTGAGGAAGCCATAGCCTGGCAGTATGGCCTGCGCACCGGTGGCGCGCGCAATCTCAAGAATTTTTTCCTGGTTCAGGTACGTGTCAGTGGCGCCGCCCTCACCGAGGCAAATGGCCTCGTCCGCACAGCGCAGGTGCAGGCTCTCGGCGTCACTGTCGGCGTACACGGCAACGCAGGCGATGCCCATCTTCCTGAGCGTACGTGCCATGCGCACGGCGATGGCACCTCTGTTGGCGATCAAAATCTTTTCGAACATTGAATCGTCGTTAACGGGTCGTCCCGTACTCATTACGACAGCGGCCGTCCGCTGAAGTGTGTGTGTTCATTTATTCCATATGACAAGTTCTATGGGTGTCGGGTTGTAGCCGTTGCAAGGGTTGTTGAGCTGCGGACAGTTGGAGATCAACACCACAACGTCCATGAGTGCCTGCAGCTCAACGTATTTTCCCGGTGCCGATATGCCGTCCTCGAAGGTGAGCCCACCCTCCTGGGTAACCGGAACATTCATAAAAAAATTGATGTTGTGCGTGATGTCGCGCTTGGACAGGTTGAACTCGGGATGTTCGTTGATGGCGAGCATCCAGCTGTCGCGGCAGGCGTGCATGCAGCGCTTCTCCAGGTCGTAACGCACTGTGTTGCTCTCGGTAGCACAGGCGCCGCCAAGCGTGTCGTGACGCCCGCAGGTATCGGCCACTATGCGCAGCATGGCGTTGTTGCGATTCGATTGCAGCACCGACCCGCTGCCCAGGTAGACCTTGCCTTGCTGACTGATGGTGTCGCAAGCGCTGTAGCGCTCGGCGGTATCCCTGGCGCTGTAGAACAGCGTGTCAGCGGCCTGGTTGCCTTCAAGGTCAATAATGCGCATGACCTGCCCCTGTTCAAGATGGCCCAGGTAGTAGTCCCCTGCATCGACTGTGCAGCGGTGCGTTGCCTGGAGGATGTCGCGTGGACTGTCGGTAATCATCCCGCGCTCCTGTTGTCATCGCCTGCCAAGGCTGTGGTTTCATGGCCAAGGTTGTACAGGGCGTTGTTGGCAAAGCCACGCTGGTTTTCCTGGCAATGGTTTTTACACGGGTCGTCTTCCGCCACGGGAAGTGCCGTACCCATTTCGATACTGAACTCATGCAGCGGATACTCTGCACAGTGGTCGTGCGGGTGCGGACAGCTGTGCATGATGACGAGCGTGTCCATGTCAAAGCGCAGCAGCACAGAGTCGCCGGGTTGGCTGTGTCCACTGGCGCGCGCGATACTGCCGTCCTCCCCGCTGGCGCAGACTTTGCTGAACCAGTTGATGTTTGCCGCCATGTCGCGCTCGGTCAGCCCGTACTTGGCCAGTTCGACAAGAAAGGCATCGTGACCGTTTTGCTGCCATTGATTGCGATCCCGCTGGTAGTTGCGCGCCCCCCAGCGCTGGGCAACCTGCTCGGCACGCAGGTTACCGCAAACGGTTTCGTGCCAGCCCAGTGAGTCTTCAACGATGGACGCAAAAATGCGCCCCATGTCGGAGTACAGGCAGTGTCCGGCTGTCAGTTTGAAGGTGTGTTGGCATTTGAGGGTGTCGGGTGCGTTGTAGCGTTCCAGCAGGCACTGCGGGTTGTACAACAACATACCGAGGTTGCCATCGCCTGCGATATCTGTGATTCGCAGGTACGTGCCGCGCCTGGCGCGCAAGGACCAGTGGCTATTTGGCGGCAACGTGGTTGTGTAGTGTGGCGTCTGTATATAGGAACTCATCGTCTTGTCCGGATATCAGGAAACCAGTGAGAAGGGCGGGATGGGCTGACCGAGATCTTCCTGCATCTTCTGGTACTCATCCACGCCAACTTCCGTCACGCTCAGGTCATAGGTGATGGTGGCGCCCCAGGCCTGTGGCGCATCGGGGTCGTGCCTGATTTTGTCGAATACCCACAGCCGCGTGCCCAGGTGGAACGCTTCCTGCAGATCGTGCGTGACCATAAAGACCGTTAACCTGTGTTGCTTCCACAGGCGCAGTACCAGCTTGTGCATGTCTGCGCGGATACCCGGGTCCAGGGCGCCGAAGGGTTCGTCCAGTAAGAGAATACGCGGCTGGTCCAGCAGTGCCTGGGCAATCGCTAGGCGCTGGCGCATACCGCCGGACAGTTCATGCGGATACTTGTTCAGGGCATGCTCAAGGCCCACCTCGAGTAGCAAGGCCTTGGCATCGCCCAGGGCCTGTGCGCGTTTCTTGCCCCACAGGCGACCGGTGATACCCGGTTGCAAAAAGCCGCGCGCCGCCAGCACATTGGCCAGTACCGTCATGTGTGGAAATACCGAGTACTGCTGAAAGACGATGCCGCGACTGGAATCGGGCTCGTTGGGAATCGGTTCGCCGTCCAGTAACAGACTGCCGGAGCTGGGCACTTCCGTGCCCAGTAACATTTTCAGGAAGGTACTTTTGCCGCAGCCGGATGCACCCACCAGTGTGACAAACTCGCCTTCCTGGACGCTGGCCGATACGCGCTCCAGCACCACATTGTCGCCATAGGTCTTGTTGACGTTGTCAATTGCAATCATTGTTCGGTCCTCGCCGCGATTGGCCGCATCACTGGTACCAAGGGAACAGGCGCTTGTTGGCAAGGCGCAGTAACAGGTCCAGCAGGAAGGCCAGCAGCGTGATCCAGAAAACGTAGGGAAGAATCACATCCATCGACATGTAGCGTCGCACCAGGAAGATGCGATAGCCCAGCCCGTCGGTAGAGGCGATGGCCTCGGCAGAAATCAGGAACAACCACCCTGAGCCCATGGTAAGCCGTACCGAATCAATCAGTCGCGGCAGCAACTGTGGCAGCAGAACACGGCTGAAGATCTGCGCGGTGTTAGCGCCCAGTGTCTGCGCCTTGACGATCTGCTCACTGGGAATTTCTTCCGTGCGGCGCTGTATCTCGCGCGCAATGGCCGGCGTTATGCCAATGGCAATCAATGCCACCTTGGAGACCTCACCCAGGCCGAACACGATGAACAGAATCGGCAACAATGCCAGTGGCGGCACCAGAGAGATAACTGTCACCAGCGGCGAGAAACCGGCCCTGGCCAATGGCAGTGCGCCGGTGCTCAGTCCAATCACCAGCCCGAGGCTGGCGGCGATCAGCATGCCCATGCCCAGCCGTGTGAGGCTGCTCAGAGTGTCCTGCCAGAACAGGTACTCACCGGTGCGCTTGCTGGGTTCGAAGGCCATGCGCTGGATGGCATCTCCCATTTGCGCAAAGCTCGGCAGCAGCTTGTCGTTGGGGTTAACCTCCAGCCGCGCATCGGAACCCATCGAGTAGATGATGAGTAGCAGCACAAATGGCAGGATGCCCAAGGCCATGGCGGACACCCGTGAGGGTGCCGCATTGATCAGTCTTTTCATGGTGGTCTCTGGGTAGGCTGGGCCTGGGTTTTACAACTTGCCGTCTGCGGCGTGCTGCATATACGTTGGGTCAAAGCGCAGCTTGATGTTGTCCGGGCTGCCAAATACACCCGTCGGGGTTTCTATGCCGATGAATCCGGCATCGGGAGCGCCGTCGCCAAGCAGGCCATGCTTGAATGAGAATTCAGCAACGCTTTCCATGGTTTCCATCAGTGTCTTGGAATTGTTTAATTCCAGCGCCTGCTGCGGGGTATAAAACATCTCGGTGGAGTCCAGCTGCGCATCGTACCCGGCAAGATCTGTGCCCGAGGCTTCAGCCAGGAAGGTGCGCGCGGCAATGGCTTCGGGGCTATCGCCTTCCATCAGCGCCATCGTTTCATACCAGGCGCCTACCAGTGCCTTGCCCAGTGCAGGGTTGGCTGCCAGTGTTTCGGTATTGATCAGCAAGATGTCGATGACTTCTCCGGGAATGTCGGCAGAGTCAAACACCTGGTAGCTGTTGGGCATGGCAGTGATCTCGCTGAGCAGCGGGTTCCACGTAACGACAGAGGTCACGTCATCGGTACCGTACACCGCAACCATGTCGGCATCGGACGTATTGACGACTTTCACATCCGCCTCGGTCATGTCTACCGACTCCAGCGCACGCGCCAACAGGTAGTGCGACACGCTCAACTCCACCAGGTTGACGTTCTGGCCCTTGATGTCCTTGAGGTTGTCGGTGCCCTTGAGGACGATGCCATCATTGCCGTTGGAGAAGTCGCCGATGATCAGTGCCGTGCTGTCCACGCCGCCCGCGGCGGGGATGGTCAGCGCATCCATGTTGGTCATGGTGCAGGCATCGAAGGCGCCGGCGGTGTACTGGTTGATCGATTCGATATAGTCGTTGATCTGTACGACTTCGATCTCGATGTCGTATTTGTCAGCCCATTTTTTCACGATGCCTGAGTTGTCGGCCAGCGCCCAGGGCATCCAGCCTACGTAGATTGACCAGCAGATTTTGAATTTGTCAGCAGCGGCGGCGGGAAAAGACAGCGCCAGAAGAAGCACAATGCTCGCTAGTTTGTACATGTCGAACCTCTCATTGGTTTATGGATCGGAGTACCCATGACTTACAAAGTCGTGTCTCCCGGGCTTTTATCCCTCCGTGTAACCTTTTAGAAAGGTCGAGAACTCTCGGACCAGGCATCAACCACAGCTGTGGTGGATCGGAACCCTAGTTCTCTATTGAATTAGTTGGTCGAACTCCGCATCTCTCGGGTACATCCAAGGGTTTGCAATGACCATGCCAACGCCGGGCTATGGGTGCTGAAACCGCGCGCTGTCAGGCTTTGCGGCCGCCTGGCGATGCGCAGGCGGACGCAGCACGACTCTTTATGGTGCATAGGTGCGTCGCGTGCACTGATATGGCACCTGCCGGGTAAGCCGCTGCAGTGCGTTCCCTGTGCGGCATCGTACTGTCAGAGGCAACGCGGCTGATTCGCCAACATTACGTTCCCGCGCATCTTCTTAACAATTGTTGACGTCCGTCACGCGCCGGTTCTGCCTACACTGCAATCTCCCGTTTTGCATCGCCCAGAGGAAGCGCTCATGAAAACTGTCATGCACAACACCGGCGGGTGTTCACACGGCTTGCACAACGTTGTCTATCGCGTGCTCTGCGTCTTGTCCGCTTTGCCTGTACTGGTGACTGTTCTGTTATGTCTGGCCTTGCCTGCCTGTGGCGGAGGTTCGAATGACGCCGCGCAGGTGCCACCGTCAACGGCAAGTGAAGACGCTGCACAACGCGAAGCAACAGCGCAGGCCGCACGGGCGGTGATTGAGCAGGATATTCGCGATGTGCTGGATGCCCACGACTCCAGCACCCCGGTTACACTTGCGCTGGAGTCCTTCAGTGGCGCGGGGTTTGTGCATAGCGTTCCCGGTTCCAGCCTGCAGACGCGCTATGATTCGGCCTCTACCGCCAAATGGGTAACGGCTGCGGTGATTCTGCAGCAGGTCGATGCGGGAATGCTGAGCCTGGCGGACCACCCGCAGGACTACCTGTCATTCTGGCCTACCGAAGGCCCACTGGCGGATATCACGCTGCAGCAACTGCTGGCTTTTACCTCGGGCCTGGTGGAGGCGCCAGAGTGCATCAGCAATCCATTGATCACCCTGCGTGACTGTGTGGAGCAACTGGCAGTGCTCAATGCCAACGACGATTTCACCTCCCCTGCAGGCAGCGTGTTTTTTTACGGCCCCATGCACATGCAGGTGGCGGGTCTGATGACCATAGAGGCACTGGCGTTGGAGTCCTGGGATCAGGTCTTTGACCTGTTCAGGAACACAACCAACCTGTTTGCGGGTGCGTCCTATGACTTTCCCAGCCTGCGCAACCCGCGCCTGGCGGGTGGGATGAACTGGACCGGCCAGGAGTACCTGGGCTTCTTACGCGCCCTGGTTCAGGGCGATGTACTGTCGCAGGCATCGCGCGAAGCGATGTTCACCGACCAGCTGGTCGATGCAACGATTGGATTCTCGGCATCACAGGCCAGTCTGGGTGAAGACTGGCACTACGGTATGGGGGTCTGGCTGGAGTGCGCACAACCTGTCTACAACTGTAGCGAAGCAGAGCGGTACTCCAGCGCCGGTGCGTTCGGCGGCTACCCCTTTATCGATTTTCAACAGCAGGTGTTCGGGATACTGGCCCGCCAGGGCGAGGTGGGCACGTTTGTGGAAGGCAAGGCAACGTTTGATGCGGTGCGCGACCTGGTGCAGCAGTGGGCTGCAACGTTCTGAATGCAGCGCAGGACCGTAACGCGGACGTTTACTCCGGCCCTGCCCGGTGACGCACAGGGCGCCGGCCCGATACGCAGTGATCGTGATAGCGGGTGCCGCAACCCCGTCACCGGTTGATGGCCTGGCTTGCACAGGGTGCCTGAATCTCCTTCAGGTACTCCACATGCAGGCGCGGCGCTCCCGCTGCAACGTCCAGCGCGCTGTCCCTTGCAGCGCGCCACTGTGTGTATAACGGCGGAAGTACGGGGTCGAGTTGTTGCTCCAGTGCATGAATGTGTGACACCAGTTCAAAGCGCTGCCGCTCCATGATCGCCGCGCGCGGCTGTATGCCTTCAATAAAGTATTTGCGAATCACGTTCGGCAGAATGTCGGCGGCGGCATGGCGTGTGCTTGCGCTGCACAATGGGCCCAGGGCCATGCGTGCTTCCAGTAGGCGATTGGCGGCATCGAGCCAGTCCTGCTGATGCACCAGTGAGCGCAGCACAGCCCCACCGCTACCGCCGGCGACTTCGCCGAGGTAGATCTCGAACTGTTGATCATCGGCGCGGTAATCACCTGCCAGCCAGCGCCGCGCCATTTCGTTGATGGCAGTCAGTGCCGCCAGTGAGACATGGCTGCCCACGGTGGGAAAGTCTGCCGCTACGCGCTGTGCACTCCAGAAGGCGCGATATTCGGCACTGGCCAGGGTGGCGTTGTAGATGAGGGCGGGCACTTGCTCGCGTTTTTGCCGCCACGCGGACTCCAGCGCTGCGGCGAGCGTGGTGCGTTCCTGGGCCCGCAGTGACGCAACGCAGGCCGGTGCCAGCCTCAAATACTCGAGCTCCAGCAGCAAGCGCTGCGAGGCGCGGGCCAGTTTGCCCAGGCTGCTGTTGCGCTTGCCGATAGTGACCTGCAGCTCGCAGCCCGACAGCGCAAGAAAATCCAGCGCATCGATAGCGTCGCTCTCCAGTGTGAGTCTGAGCTTGCCAGCGCGCGGCGAGCGCGGGTAGGTGGTCTGGTTGCGCGGGGGTACATCCACGCCAAGGGGTCTGGCCAGTCGGTCGAGGTAATCCTCGAAGGCGGCGTCTTGTGAAGCACCGCCGCAGGCCGACAGCAGGCACGCCATCAGGCACCAGCCCAGCGCCTTCACGCCGCGTACCACCATGCGCGGTGCGCGTTGATGGTATGCCCGCTGCCGGTGCACGGAGCGAGGCTGCTGTCGGGTAATCCGGTTACGCAAGCTGTGCCCGGGCGCGCTCAAACCAGGCCAGCAGGTGAGGGCAATCCTGGGGTATTTCACGCTTGATCCAGCCCAGGAAGCCGATGGTGGTGTACAGGTCAATATCGGCAAAGCTGAAGTTGTCGCCCGCCAGCCACGTATGGTCGGCAAGGTGCGCATTGATTTCGGGCAGGTAGTAGTCAATCTGCATCTGGCCGCGCTCCACCATCGCCGGAATCTGCGGTACGTTCAGTGGTCCGGGCAGCGCGCGGTCGGCAAAACCCGGGCTGCGATTGCGAAAAACACTGGCGATGGCGGTGGTCAGGCCGTTAAACAGGTTATGGCACCAGCTCATGATCTGGGCCTTTTCCAGCGGTGTGCTGCCCAGCATGGGTTTTTCAGGGTGCAGTGCGTCCAGATACGTCACGATACCGATCACGGCTGATAGCGTGGTGCCGTCATCGAGCACCAGTGCGGGAACGGTGCCGCTGGGATTGACGGCCAGGTGCTCGGGGGTCAACTGTTCTGCGGTAGCCAGATCGACCTGCTGCGTGTCAATCTGCAGGCCCTTGAATTTCAGGAAGTGGGCGAGTCGCTGCGGGTTCGGGGCCGGATCGTAGGTGTAGAGCTTCATAGGGGTGAGGTGTCCTTTGGCGGGTTTCAAGGTGGTCTGCAAACATGCCGTAAAGCAGGTTGATCAGCAATACTAGGCGCTTGTGCAAAGCCGTGCCAGGGCGAGTTTTATGTGGGCGTATTAGTAGCTATAATGCGCGCCTTCAGGAAAAGAGGTAGTAATCATGATTCGTAAAGTTTCTGCTCTGGTCGCCATCGCGGCCGCATTGCTGGCAGCCAGTGTCTACGCCCTGGATCTGACCGATGCCCAGCGCGCTGACATCGAAGCGCGCATCAAGCCGGTAGGGGAGTCCTGCCTGCAAGGTGATGCCAGCTGCGGCGGGCCAGCCGGTGCTGTTGCCGGTGCTGTGGCGCGCAGTGGTGAAGACGTGTACAACGCCGCATGCATGGCCTGCCATGCGACCGGTGCGGGTGGCGCTCCGCTGGTGGGCGATACCGCCGCCTGGGGTGATCGCATCGCCCAGGGCATGGATGTACTTTACGTGGCCGGGATAGAAGGCGTGCCCGGTACCGGCATGATCGCCAAGGGCGGCTGCATGAGCTGCTCTGATGAGGAGATCAAGGCTGCCGTAGACCACATGGTGGAAAACAGCCAGTAGCTGGACAAGTACTGGTGCAGAAAGCCGTAGCGCCGGGCGCTGCGGCTTTTTTTATGCCTGCCGGTTTGAGCCGCCTCGAAAGCCGGTGGTGGCCCACAAGCCGCCCGCCAGGCATTTGCCGACATGCAATCGTCCGTGTTCCTGAAACGCGCCAGCCTGGGGCAATCGCAAACTGGCAGTGGAAAGCGTCTTTTGGCAATCTTGCGGGCAAGGCAGGCATTTGCTGCTACGCTATCATCTGGCACTGCCGTATCCGCCGCCTCTTGCGCGGGTCGTGCTCGGCGGTGCCCCATTCGTAACATCACCCAATGAAGAAGGAATAACCCATGAAAGTATTCACCACGGCGCTTGGACTGGTTTTGTGCATGGCCGGCGCCAATGCGCTGGCGCAGGATGTTGGCAAACTGGTTGAAGCGGTAGACACGGAAAAAGCGCAGGAATCCGTTGATGTAGAACAGTTGACCGACGCGGTAAAAGACGGCGATGTTGATTACCAAAAAGCCTATGACGCTGTGGATAAAGACAAAGCCGCAGAAGCCGTGGACATGGATAAAGTCAAGGAAGCGCTGGTTGCTCCCGCTAACCCTTAACAAGGCGCGCCGTGTCGTTGTTTGCACCGGCATGGCGTTTGCTCTGCTGGGGTTGGCGGCGTGTTCCGATGGCCCTGATGCCCAAAGCCTGGGCCCCGTGGGGCTCAACGGCGCTGCGCGGCAGGCGGGCCTGCAAGTGGGTGTGGCGCTTAACGTTAGCGCCGTAGCCGAGACCGCCTCTGAACAACGCAGGTCTGCCGTGCGCGAGTTTACCTCCGTGACGGCGGAAAACGCGATGAAGTGGGCGAGCCTTGCGCCTGCTCCTGGTCGCTACGAGTTTGGTCCGGCAGACCAGCTGGTCAATGCGGCCCTGGCCAATGGGCAGCGCGTGCGTGGTCACACGTTGTTCTGGCACAGGCTCAATGGGCTTCCCGGCTGGCTGGAGGCGGAACTCGGCCAGGCCAGTGACCGGGCAGGCCGGCTGCGGGAGCTGATGGCGAATCACATCGATACGGTGGTCGGTCGCTACGCCGGGCAGGTTGCGCAGTGGGATGTTATCAACGAGCCGCTGTCGATTGTCGGTGCCGACCTTGACACTGACAATGTATTCTCGCAGCTGCTGGGTGAACAGTACATTGACCTGGCACTGCTGCACGCACACGCGGCAGATCCATCGGCAGAGCTGTATATCAACGAGACGTTTACCGAATTTGTGCCGACCAAGTTCGACGCTTTGTTAGCCCTGGCACAGCGCGTACTCGACCGGGGTGCACCGCTGCACGGCCTGGGCTTGCAGGGGCACTTTTTCTTCCAGCCACCGGATGCGGGCCTGCTGCAGGAACAACTGCAGCGCATCGCGGCCATGGGGCTCAAAGTGGAAATTACCGAACTGGACATTCCACTGCCTTTGTTTAATGCAGAACCTGACCCACTGGCTGCCCAGGCAGGCGCCTACGCAGACGTATTCAACGCCTGTCTTGCGGTGCCCCTGTGCAGCGGCATTACCGTTTGGGGGCTGGATGACGCCAACACCTGGCTGGACAGCTTCGAGCTGACCCAGGCCAGCGCGCCCAATCGGCCGTTGCTGTTTGATGACCAGCTGCGCGCGAAACCCGCGTACGACAGCGTGGTTGCGGCGTTGCTCGGCGTCATGCGCTAGTCTTGTCTGGCCCGCAGTTGCGGGCGCTCCCCAGAGTCGCCGGTACACGATTGACGCAGCAGGGTAGGGCGCCTGCGCGTGCTTTTCACCGGCAAGTGCCAATGGGCTAAACTGTAGGCAGGCGTGTTTCATCCACAGCGGGCAGCCCATGCAAAGACAATTCAGCGAAGGCTTTTGGCGGTTGGCCGACCCTAAAATCAGTATCACTTCTGCGGCCTCCATGGCGATCGGTGGCGCGCTGGCGGCGCGGGACGGCAGTTTTTCCTGGTGGTGGTTTGCGGTGTTGGGGCTTGCCATGTTCTGTATGGAAGTGGCCAAGAACGCCTGGGGCGATGTGTACGACTATGACTCCGGCACCGACCTGGCCGTCAAACCCGAGGATCGCACGGATTTTTCCGGTGGCAAACGGGTGCTGGTGGACAACATTCTCACGCGCCGGCAAACCTGGGCCATTGCCTTGCTGTTTGGGCTGGCGGGCCTCGCGCTGGGTGCCTTGATTGTGTTTGTGCGTGAACTTTCGCTGTTCTGGCTGGGTAGCTTTGCACTGGTACTGGGCTGGTCCTACCACGGCCCGCCGCTGCAGCTGGCCTATCGCGGCCTGGGCGAGCTTGATGTGGTGTTGTGTTATGGCCCGCTGATCGCCATGGCCACTTATGCCTTGCTCACGCATCACTACAGCATGGATGTGATCTGGGCTTCAGTGCCCCTGGGCCTGTTCACCACGGCCTTTCTCTGGGCCAATGAATTTCCGGATTACGAAGCAGATCGCAGCGTCGGCAAGAACAACCTTGTCGTGCGACTGGGCAAGCACCGTGCCAGCCGCGTACTTCCATTCATTTATGGGGGCGCGCTACTGCTACTGGCCGCGGCGATTGCCGCAGGCGCTCTTCACCACTATGCGTTTCTCGGCTTTGCTGGCGCACTTCCTGCTGCAATAGCAGTACGTTGGATCTGGCAGGACCCGCAGACT
Source organism: Gammaproteobacteria bacterium (assembly GCA_024742415.1). Taxonomy (GTDB): domain Bacteria; phylum Pseudomonadota; class Gammaproteobacteria; order Pseudomonadales; family Halieaceae; genus Marimicrobium. The sequence goes on along the minus strand of JANSYN010000006.1, from coordinate 135,261 downwards.
TTCCACCGGCACAAGCCGGCGCAGCCACTGGCCCTGCTGGCGTTTGTGTTGTTGTCAGCGGGCATCACCGCGGGAATCCTGCTTGGTCACGCCTGACCTGCAAATAATAGAGGCTGCACCAGCCTGGCAGTACGCACTCAAGCGCGCCATGGATATCGGCGCGGCACTGGCAGGCCTGTTCCTACTGGCGCCGTTGCTGCTGGGGTTGGCACTGGCAGTGTGGGTGTGCAGCGGCGGCCCGGTGATCTACCGCGAGCAGCGCCTGGGGCGTCACGGCAAGCCATTTGCCCTGTACAAGTTTCGTACCCTGCACATTGGCACCGCTCACCAACGGAGCATTGCACCGGAAGACGATGCGCGTATCACCCGCATCGGACTGCCGCTGCGGCGTACGCGCCTGGATGAACTGCCCCAGCTGTACAACTTGCTGAGGGGCGATATGAGCCTGGTGGGGCCGCGTCCCATTGTGCAACGTCACGCCGATGCGCTCGATGCGTCCACGCGCGATGCGCTGTGGTCTGTGCGACCGGGCGTGACCGACCCGGCATCGGTACTGTTTTTCGCCGAGGACGCCGTGCTCGCCGGCCGGCCCAATGCGGAGCAGGACTACCTGCAAGTGTTGTTGCCGGTCAAGGCGCAAGTGCAGCTGCGCTATGTGCAACAGTGGCGGCTCTGGCTGGACATTCGCACCGTCTTTCTCACGCTGGCGCGGGTGTGGTCACCGCGCGCGCGGCGCGACTCCATGCAGCGCGTGCAGGACATACTGACCGCGGCAGGCGCTATGACGCTACCAGCCGATAGACTTGCGCCACCTTGAACACGCCGCGTTGCCTGTAGACGAGGTACATCGATTTCTCGATGCGCTCCAGTACCAGCACATCACCGTCAGCTTCCGGCCAAACGGTGTTTCCCCCCGGACTGCCCGGCGCTGCGAAATCAGGCGGCACGACCTGCCAGCGCTCCATGGCGTTTATGGTGTGCTGAAAATCCGGGTCTGTGTCCAGCTCTGCCAGCAACTGCAACCAGGTGCCTGCTCGGCACATTGCGATGTTGCGCTCGCCGCTGGCACGCGCGACCTGGATGACTTCATCGTGTGCGCCGTCGCCGTCGAAATCTGCACCCAGGTGTCGCGGTAACACCAGTGCGTTGGGCTGCCAGCGTTGCAGGTCGAGTCCGCAGGCGCCAAAAATCTCTGCTTCCTCAGGCGTGTAGCCGGTGTGATGAGCACGTGTGTCGTGCGCGTCATCTTCGGTCGGCACGCGCGGCCAGGACACGCAGGCGTAAAACTTCAGGTAGTTAGCCCGCGCACGCTCGCCCTGCTCGAGTTGGGTCAGCCCCAGCTCCTCTACCCACACCCAGCCCCGGCCCGCGTTTTCTGTGGCGGTTGCTGTGCCTGCGCTGTTCTGGCTGCGCGCAACCTCTGCGGCGGACAGGGCAAACTCGAAGGGCCGAAGCTGCTGTGGTGCATTGACTGAGCCATCGTTGGCAGCGGTGTTGTCTGCGTTACGAAAGTGCCAGCCAAAAATGTCGCGCGTATTGGGTACGGCAGCAGACAGCGGCGGATTGACCTGGCTCAGGTCAACACCGCCTGGCCGGTCGTACAGGCGCACGCTATAGCCCTGCGCCTGCGCAGTGACAGAAAAAACCCAGCCGTTGGAGAGCTTATGCTCATAGCGGTGCTCGCCATAGACCTCGCCCGCGCTGGGCGCCAGCGGCGCTGCAGGGCTTAACAGTTGTGAGAACCAGTCATGACTTGCCGCGCGAATGACTGGCGTTGCCCACTCGGCGTGCCGTGCAATGCCAGACGTGCAGTCCATGGGCAAGTGGTCATTCGCACGGCTGATGCTGCAATACAACAAGAGCAGGATGCCAGGCAGTGACGCAAAACAAGCGGCAGTGCGGCTCAAGGGTAAGCGTCCATCATGCGGCCGGCTGAGGGCGCTGAGCCTGGCGCAAGGTACACACGCCGCCGGCCGCGCGTATTGCCGCCGGCATGGTGCGCCCCCGGGGATTTATGGTGCATGGAAAGCGAGCAGCCGCATGCGCGCTGCACTGTGTTGATGAGTCATAGGCGGCAGTATAGATGACGCAATGCCTTTGTTGAATCAATCCGAACCCGCCGTGTATCAGGCGCCTGCGATCAGTTGAACAGCGCCTTCAGCCCAGCCAGGGTTTCTTTCGCGCGCTCGGCGCTGTCTTCGCTCGCCTCATCTGCCCCGCCGTGAAAGCGCAGGTCGTCCTGAGGTAATTCGTCGATAAACCGGCTGGCCTCGCAGTTGATCGTTTCGCCAAACTGGCTGCGTTTGATCGCCATCGTCATGGCCAGCGTGCGTTGTGCGCGGGTAATGCCCACATAGGCCAGGCGGCGCTCCTCCTCGATGCTGCCCTCATCAATGCTGACGCGGTGCGGCAGCAGTTTTTCTTCCATGCCAATGATATACACATGCGGAAACTCCAGGCCCTTGGAGGCATGCAGCGTCATCAGTTGTACGCTGTCAGGGCCTTTCTCTTCTTCATCCTGCTGTTCCAGCAAGTCGCGCAATACCATGCGTGAGATCGCCTCGTCGAGCGCAACCTCGTCTGTCGCCATAATGCGCTGCAGCCCATCAACCAGGAAGTCCACGTTCGCCATACGTCGCTGCGCGACGTCCTCGCTGGAGCTGATCTGGTCCAGCCAGCCTGCGTAGTCCATCTCGCGAAGCATTCTGCGAATTCCAGATACGCCGTGTTCGTTGTTGCAGTGTCGCCTGCAGTCGTCCATCCACTGGCGAAACTCGCGTAGCCGCTTGAGCCCGGCTTCGGGCACGTCACTGCCTGTGATGCGCAAGCAGGCGCTGCTCAGGCTGCAGTTATTGGCCGTTGCGAATGTTCCCAGTGCTTCGAGCGTTGAGGTGCCAAGTTTGCGTCGCGGAATATTGGCGATGCGCAGGAAGGCGTTGTCGTCGTTTTCGTTCAGCAGCAAGCGCAGGTAAGACATGATGTCCTTGACTTCGTTACGGGCAAAAAACGAGGTGCCGCCGCTGAGGTGGTAGGGCACCTGTTGCTGCTGCAGTGCAAGCTCGATGAGTCGCGACTGGTGGTTGCCGCGATAAAGAACTGCATAATCGCCGTAACGGGTTTTCTTGCGCAGCTTGTGGTCAATAATTTCAGCGACCACCTGCTGCGCTTCGTCATGCTCATCGGCACAGCGGATGACGCGCAGCGGATCCCCGTACCCCAGTTCACTCCACAGTGACTTTTCGAACACGTGCGCATTGTTGGCGATCAGCGTGTTGGCAGCTTTCAGAATGCGAGCGGTTGATCGGTAGTTTTGCTCAAGCTTGACGATCTTCAGCCCGGGATAATCCTGCTGTAGCTGTACGAGGTTTTCCGGCCGCGCGCCGCGCCAGGCATAGATCGATTGGTCATCGTCCCCCACAACCGTAAAGCGACCGTGCTCACCCACCAGTTGCTTCACCAGCAGATATTGGCTGGAGTTGGTGTCCTGGTATTCGTCAACAAGCAGGTGATGAATGCGATTACGCCACTTCTGCAGGGTTTCTGGAGAGTGATCAAACAGCAGGGTAGGCCGCAGTATCAGATCGTCAAAATCCAGTGCGTTGTACGCGGATAGCGCGCGCTGGTAGCGCAGGTACGCCTGCGCACAGAGCATATCTGCAGGACTTGTGGCCGCTGCAACCGCCTCCTGTGCGATCACGCGATCATTCTTCCAGCTCGAAATGCGCTGCGCAATAACGCTTGCCTGATCGCCGTCGGCACCGTGTTCCTGTATCAACAGATCGCGAATCAGCGTGCGCGTATCTTCTGCATCAAAAATGGAGAAGCCGGGCTTCAGGCCCAGCGCCTTGAGCTCGGCGCGGATGATTTTTAGCCCTAGCTGGTGAAACGTGCTGACGGTGAGTTTTTCGGCCGCCTCTGCCGATACCAGTCGGGCTACGCGCTCTTTCATTTCACGCGCTGCCTTGTTGGTGAAGGTGACAGCCGTAACAGTTGAGGCGTCCAGGCCGCACTCCCCCACCAGGTAGGCGATCTTGCGGGTGATAACACTGGTTTTACCGCTGCCTGCCCCGGCCAGTACCAGCATGGGGCCATCAATATACCGCACGGCTTCGCGTTGTCGGGGGTTGAGCTGGTTCACCGCCTACTTGGGCCTCACCAGCTTTGCAACTGAACTGGCGGTGGCTGTCAGTGCGCCATCAGCATTGTAAATGTGCCCCTCGAGGAAGGCGGTCTTGTAACTGGATTTCATCACTTTTCCGATCACCGTCAGTTTGCCCGCGCGCGTGGGCTCCAGAAAACTGGTTTTGATCTCCAGCGAAGAGACGCTCTGCAGATGCGCCCCGGATTCCGCGAACATCGCGTGGCTCATTGCTGCATCAAGCATTGCCGTGACAAAACCGCCCTGCACAATATCGACGGAATGGCAGAAGTCGGTGCCAATGTTGAACTCGAACCTGCACGTGCGCTGTTTTTTATCGACCGAGACAATGCGGCCGCCGAGCAGTGCGATAAAGCGCGGCGCGTGTGCATTGAGCGCATCGATGGTTTCCTTGTCGGTACTCATGACGCTCCTGAAAGGCAAATCGGGGGGAGATTCTGCGGCCTTTGGGCGCTTCATACAACCGCTTTGCGGGGTCATTGCCCGGCTGTGCTGTGCACAGCGCTGGAGCAGCGGCCGTTATCGAAAGGATTCCGCCCCTGGCCGTCACTGCCCTGGCGGTTGCCGGCAGCGATCTGGTGTAAAGCCACGTTCTGAGGGCTAGTTCAACAGCCCATACAGCCCCCCAAAATTCCTGTTAAGTCCTTGTCGATACTCCCTTTTCGGGTATGTTTGCAGGCCGCTCCAGGCGTGGGCCGCCCTGTCGAGTTTCGGCAAACCGGTGATGTACGCGCGCTGTTAAACCATCTGAGGTACTTGCATGAGTAACGACGCCTTTATCTATGACGCTATCCGCACCCCGCGCGGCAAGGGTAAACCCGGTGGTGGCCTGTACGAGGTCAAACCGATTGACCTGGTGACCAACCTGCTCGAAGAAATGAAATCCCGGCACGCGCTGGACACCACCCAGGTCAATGATTTCATCTGCGCCACGGGTGAGCCGGTTAATGAGCAGGGCCAGAATATTGCCAAGACCGCCCTTGTGTACTCTAGCTGGGACGATGTGACGGTAGGTGCGCAACTACACCGCTACTGTGCCGGTGGGTTGGATGCAGTGAATACCGTGGCCATGAAGATCATGTCCGGCATGGAATCCATGGGTGTGGCCGGGGGGGTGGAGAGCATGTCGCGCCTGGGTATTGGTGCTTCCGGCGCCGCCGCCGGCGATGCCTGGGTAGCGATGAAAAGCTACGGCATTTCACAGGGTCTGGGTGCCGACCTGATGGCAACGCTGGACGGCTTCACCCGCGAAGATGTCGATCGCTACGCTGCGCAATCGCAGGCGCGCGCGGCGCATGCGCGTGACAACGGTTACTTCGCCAGATCACTGGTGCCTGTCAAAGACCTCAATGGCGTGACGGTTCTCGATCACGATGAGTTGATTCGCCCGACCACCACTGAGGGTCTGGCAAAGCTCACTCCTTCTTTTGCGATGTTCAACGATTACGGCCACGGTGATTTTCTCAAATTCAAATACCCGCAGGTTGAAAAAGTGGAATGTATTCACACGCCGGGCAATTCCTCGGGCGTGGTCGACGGCGCTTCGCTGGTGCTGTTGGGTAACCAACAGGCCGGTGCCGACCAGGGTCTGAAGCCCCGGGCGCGCATCGTGACCTGCGCACTCACCGGCACCGAGCCGACCATCATGCTGGCGGGACCCGCACCGGCTTCACAGAAGGCGCTGGCGCAGGCGGGCATGACGAAAGACGACATTGACCTTTTCGAGCTCAACGAGGCGTTCGCTTCGGTTGTGTTGCGCTACCAGAAGTTGATGGATATCGATGACGCCAGGATCAATGTGAACGGTGGAGCGATTGCGATGGGCCACCCCATTGGCGCTACCGGCGCCATGATTCTGGGCTGTGTGCTGGACGAACTGGAACGAAGGGATCTCAATACCGCCCTGGTCACCCTGTGTGCCGGTGGAGGCATAGGCATCGCCACCATCATCGAGCGCGTCTAGGAAGATACGAACGCTGCGCAGGCACAGGCAGCAGGCAGAGAGAGTGGGAGTACAGCAAATGAGCTATATCCGATTGGAAAAAGACGCCGACGGCATCGTAGAGCTGATTTTTGACCAGCCCGGCAAAGAAGTGAACGTGATGGGTGATGAGTACGCCGAGGCGATGCCCAGGGCGCTGGACGATCTGGAAGCCATGCGCAGCGAGATCACGGGTGTGTACGTGCGCAGTGGCAAGCCCGGCCAGTTTTTTGCCGGTGGTGATATCACCATGATGCTGGAGATGAACCTGGATCCGGATGACGAAGAGCGTGCCGAGATGCTGCGCGGAATCATCGAGGCGAAGGCCCCGCTGCGCCGACTGGAAGCACTGGGCGTACCGGTAGTCGTGGGTATCAATGGGCCGGCTTTGGGCGGCGGCTATGAAATTGCCCTGGCCTGCCATCACCGTATCGCACTGGACAGCCCCCGAGTGAAAGTGGGTTTGCCCGAGGCCATGCTTGGCCTGATGCCTGGCGCGGGCGGCGTGGTGCGCCTGGTACGTTTGCTCGGCATGCAGGACGCCGTGGGTTTGATCTCACAGGGCAAGCAGCTCAACGCCGCCAAGGCACTGGAAAAAGGCCTCATCCATGGGTTGGCGGCGAGCGAAGACGAGATGGCAGAACAAGCCAAGGCCTGGATCAAGGCGAACCCGCAGGCCAGGCAACCCTGGGAGGAACCCGATTACCGCATTCCCGGGGGTGACCCTTCGGACCCTGCCACGCAGGGGCTGACCTACTTCGGCCCTGTGAACGTGATGACGCAAACCTGGGGCAACATGCCCGCCCAGCAGGTCATCATGGCGGCGGTTATCGATACCGCCCGGGTTGACTACGATACGGCACATAAAATCGAGGCGCGTTACTTTCAGCGACTGTTGCTGGACCAGGTGGCGCGCAACATGATGACGACCTTCTTCGTACAGATGAACGCTATGGATGCCGGGGCATCAAGGCCCGATGGCATCGAAAAGACCGCGGTGAAAAAACTCGGCATCCTGGGTGCTGGCGTGATGGGTGCGGGTATCGCGTTCAATGCCGCGAAGTTTGGTATCGAGGTCGTGCTCAAGGACTTGTCACAGGAAAATGCCGACAAGGGCAAGGCCTACGCCGCCTCTGCCTGTGACAAGAGCCGCAGTATTGATGCAGCCGCGGCAAAAGACATTCTTGCGCGGATACATCCCACGGCCAGTCTCCAGGACCTTGCCGATTGCGACCTGGTTATCGAAGCGGTGTTCGAGGATCGCGACATCAAGGCCACCGTCACCCGCGAAACAGAAGCGGTGCTGGCAGACTCGGCAGTGTTTGCCAGCAATACTTCTGCGCTGCCGATAACCGAACTGGCCCAGGCCTCGGTGCGCCCGGAAAACTTTATCGGGATGCACTTTTTTTCTCCAGCCGAGCGCATGCCACTGGTAGAGATTATCACCGGCGAGAAAACGTCTGATGAAACGCTGGCGCGCGCTTTCGATCTGGCGCAGCAGTTGGGTAAAAAGCCCATCGTGGTGAAAGACGCGCCCGGATTTTTTACCACGCGCGTGATCGGACAAACGATTACGCAGGGCCAGATGATGCTCGCCGAAGGCGTGAATCCTGCGCTGATCGAAAACGCCGCCCGGTTCAACGGCTCACCCATGGGGCCCCTTGAGACACTTGATAGTATCTCACTGGAAACGGCCTATCACGGTGCGCAGCAGCGCAAGGCCGATGCGGAGGCAGCCGGGCAGGAGTGGAACCCGGGCCCGGAGGCCGAGGTTATTCGCATCATGGTCGAGCAGGCAAAGCGGCTGGGGCAGGCCCGTGGCGAGGGATTCTACGATTACGATGAGCACGGCAAGAAAGTCAGTACGTGGCCAGGCCTGAAAGACCTGTTTGCCGCCAATGGTTACATCGACATACCCTTCGAGGACGTTAAGGATCGCCTGTTGTTTCCACAGGTGCTGGAGGCAGTGCGCATTATGGAAGATGGCGTGATGACCAGCGTCGGCGATGGCAACATCGGTTCGATCATGGGTATTGGCTTTCCGCCGCACACCGGCGGTGTCTTCCAGTGCGTCAATGCCTATGGCGTGCAGGCGTTTGTGGATCGAGCCACTGAGCTGGCGCAGAAGTACGGGGAGGTATTCAGGCCACCACAACTGCTGGTAGATATGGCTGCAAAAGGCGAGGTGTTTGCCTAGTGCATTGCCCACCCGGGTAGCGGCGAGGGCGCTATGGACAGGTAGCAGTGCCCATAGGGACCCTCGTCAGGAGTTTCAGGCCGCGTTGGCGTCTGTGACTTCCGGATCGAAGGTGATGTTCATTTCCTTCATGGCATTGACAAAGAAGGAACGCACGTACTTTGGGTCATCCTTGAAGCGCGGGTTGCGCAATCTTGGAATCACTTCTTCCATCATGATGTTCAGTTCAAGTCGTGCCAGGTGGGAGCCAATGCAAAAATGCTGGCCGATACCGAACGAACGCAGCTGGTTGTAGAGGTCAGGCATGCGTTCGGCGCGGGTCACGTCGAAGGTCATGGCGTCTTCGCCAAAGATGTTCTCGTCGTGGTTGGCCGCGTGGTAGTGCAGCAAGACCTTGTCGCCTTTCTTTATTTGCTGGCCGCCCAGTTCGCAGTCTTCCATGGCGGTGCGACGCATTGAGATGAAAGCGGTGTTGTAACGCAGTATTTCTTCGCAGGCGCCGCCGATCTTGTCGGGGTTGTCGACCAGGTACTGCAACTGATCGGGGTTTTCCATTAACAGGCGCATGCCCTGTGCGGTTACCGTGCGCGTGGACTCGTTGCCACCGACCAGTATAAGGATGAACATCCAGCCGAACATTTCCTCGCTGATCGGCGCACCGTCGAGCTTGCCGTCCAGCAGCGCACCGGTAATGTTATCCATCGGTTCCTCGCGGTGTTTTGCTGCCAGTGCCATGGCGTATTGAATCACTTCCAGCGAGGCCAGTTGGCCCTCTTCGATCGAGATGGCCATGTCCGGGTCGTCGGCGAAGATCATGGTGTTGGTCCAGTCGAAGAACTTCTTGCGATCCTCCATTGGCACGCCGAGCAGCTCGAGAATGGCGATCAAGGGCAACTCTGCGGCCACCTCTTCAACGAACTCACATTCACCTTTGCTGGCTACGGCATCCACGATGCGTCGTGCATGCTCGCGAAACGCCGGTGCATAGGACTCCACGCGCTTGGGTGTGAAGGCGTTGCGTACAATGCGGCGCACCCGCTGGTGCTGAGGCGGGTCCATGTTGATGATGCTCAGGCGGTGGATGTTTTCGACCATGTCCTGGTCGTATTCCATTGGAAAGGCAGAGCGCTCAGCGGATGAGAACAGCTTGGGGTTCTTGGAGACGAAATCCATCTCCGCAATCTGCGTCACTGCCCAGTACGGCACGCCGGTGATCGGGTCGTCCAGTTTTACCACGGGGCCCGCCTGGCGAATCTCGCTCAGCTTGTTGTAGGGCATGCCTGCGGCGTAGGTGTCTGGGTCCAGCAGATTGGTAAACGGACATTGGCTCATGGCTGACTCCTGTTGCTCATAAGAGTGCTGCGGGTTGGTATCGTGCAGAACCAGAGTTCTGTGCAATGCTTGTGCAACGTGCGTATGAGTGTATTGACGGTAGCGTGTTGACGATCGGGAGGTATTGTCAGGCATAAAAAAACCCGCCACAAGGGCGGGTCTCGTCAGAGGTGCCTGGGGTTTAAATTTTGCGCTTGCGACGGTTGGACCAGCCCAGTGCAGTCAGGGCCAGGCCGAACAGCGCGATCGATGCTGGCGCGGGTGTTTCAAACACAACCGGCTCAGTGGTGATCAGCGAAGCAAACTGGAACGTGGTGCTCTGGCTTTCCGGGGTCAGGAAGCCGAAGCAGGGGTCGGTGGTCGCGCCAGCTGCCGCACACGCCGCTGCTGCCAGCGGGTTCAGGCCGTTGGTCAACTCGAAGAAGCTGATGAAGTACTCACGAGCTTCCAGCGGGCCGCCCGCGCCGTCCAGGTCGTAAAGGAACGGGAAGTTCAGGGCAGTCTGGTCGAGAACGAAGATGTCGGCACAGCCGTTGATGTTAACGCCCTGGTCGTTCGCTTCACCGTTGGCGCAGGGGTTGGCGCCGTTATCGGTTTCTTCGAAGTCGATCAGGAAGTCAACTGAGGCGGGTGGCAAACCCAGTCCACCCAGCGGGTCGAAAGGGGTCAGTGTCAGTGTTGAACGCAAGGTCACGCTGTCCAGGGAGTTGCCTGTAACAGGTTGGTTGTTGTGCGTTACAGCGGTGTTGGCTTGCAGCCCACCGTTGGTTGTTACCAGCGCGGGGGGCAGGTTGGTGATGGACAGGCCGCTGCGATCTGCCAGTGCAGGCTCACCCCAGGACATGGCCGAAGGGGCACATGCGGTGTTGGCGGTACCTGGCGAAAACTGCGCCGTGCTACAGACGAATTCGGCAGAGACGCCGACTGTCCAGATATCAACGATGCCATCGATAAGATCAGCCTTGGCAGTGGTGGCGCCCAGGCTGAGGCAGGTTACGAGGCTGGCAAGGCCAGTTTTGATCATCCTTGGGGCTGTCATGATGCTTTCTCCGTTTAAAAGCGCGTATTTCTGATTGTATGGGAGTGGAGCAGATATCGTGCCACGGGCCTAAAACCCTAATAATTACAGATAGATAGAGTCATTTAGACAGAACCGGGACATGTGCAGTTGTTAAAAATTCTGACATGCAGGGCCGGTTTGGGGGCGGCAATGCAGAACGACCTGCCGGCCGGGACAGGGTTTCAGTTATGGGGAGCGGTCACTGATTGCTGCTGGAGTTATATCTTCGCGCTGTATGCCGTGGCCAGGGCGCGCTGTGGGGCGTAGTTGCGGTTTTTTGTTGCGGTACTTTGTTGCGGTACTTTTTTCTGTAGCCGACGTTAACGGTAAGTGCCCTGCGCCTGATGGCCGATCCGGCGCTGGCGGTTCAGTCCTCGCCCTTGCCGAGCAAACTGACGATTTTGAACCACTTTTCCATATTCTCGCGGTGGGTATCGCGCAGTTCCAGGCCCAGCCAGTAGCCCTCGCGAGTATCGGCCTTTTGTACCCAGCGCGCCTCGCCTTCGAGTTCGAGATTCTCGATCCAGCCCTCCTCGGGAACGGCGATATTGAGGAGGCTGCCTGGCTGGATCTCACTGGGCACCAACAATCTCAACCCCTTCACCGACACGTCGACCGCTTCGCACTTCATAACGGCGCTTTGCCGATTTCTGCTGACCCCGCGCGGTACCACCTCGAGATAAATGGCTTTGGCGATGGCAATGCGCTCATGCCGGCGTTTTTCGCTGAAGGGTGTCACCATAACTCAGGCTCGGTTCAAACAACGGAGTTGCCCCAATTTAACCGTCATTCACAGATATAACTGAAGTAAATATTCCGAGTAATTAACATGCCAGAACGGTAATTTTACGATTTGCCGCTCATGTCAGGAATGCGGGCCAGTGCTGCCCGGCGCTAGACTGGCGCCCGATAAGCCAGTGCTTCGCGAATATGCCCGCCATCGACGCACTTGGCCTGTGCCATGTCGGCGATGGTGCGCGCGACCTTCAGCACCCGGTGCACACTGCGCCCTGAGAGATGCATGCGCTCCGCAGCGTGTTCCAGAAACTGCCTCTCCCGCGATGGCATGGCGCAGCGCAGTATGAGCTGCTCTGGCTTGAGCCGGGCGTTAGTGCAGCCCTGGCGTTGCAGCTGACGATCAATGGTTGCAGCAACGCGAGCGCGTACCACACTGCTGGACTCGCCGCCGCCGTCTGTCTGGAGCAGCCGGCCTGTGGGCAGGCGCACAACCGGCACATGCAGGTCGATGCGATCCAGAAACGGCCCCGAGATGCGGCCGTGATAGCGCTGGATCTGATCGGGGCTGCAGCGGCAGGCTTTCTCGGGGTCACCCAGGAACCCGCAGGGACAGGGGTTCATAGCGGCAACCAGCTGGAAACGTGCGGGATAGGTAGCCTTGTAGCGGGCGCGCGACAGGGTGATTTCCCCGGACTCGAGTGGTTCTCGCAGCATCTCAAGGCAGTGGCGGCTGAATTCAGGCAGCTCGTCCAGAAACAGTACGCCACCATGGGCAAGTGATATTTCGCCGGGCTGTGGCCGGCTGCCGCCGCCGGCCAGCGCAGCGGGGCTCGCGCTGTGATGCGGGTTGCGAAAAGGGCGTTCAAAAAGGGCGGGGATTTGCCCCGCGTTGCGCTGGATGTCGCGAATGGCCAGCACTTGCAGCGCCTCGCCCGCTTGCAGGTCCGGCAGTATGCCTGGCAGTCGACTGGCCAGCAGGGTTTTGCCGGTTCCAGGAGGCCCGGTAAAAAGCAGGCTGTGGCCACCGCTGGCTGCGATTTCCAGGGCGCGGCGGGCGGCTTCCTGGCCGATCACCTCGCCCAGGTCCGGGTAGTCACGTTGTGTTTTGGGTGCCAGCGGTTGCGTGGGTGCAAGGGTGACGGCGCCGTTGAGATGAGCGGCCAGCGTCAGCAGATCTGCCGCGCCGAGAATGCGGCTGCCGGGCACCAGGGCAGCGGTGGCTGCGTTGTCGCTATCCATCACCAGTGCGCGCTGCGCATCTGAGGCTGCAACCGCCGCCGCAACACACCCCGGTACGGCGCGGATCGCGCCATCAAGGGCCAATTCGCCCAGGAACTCGTGGGCAAGCAGGCGATCCTGTGGGATCTGTCCGGAGGCGGTGAGAATGCCCAGGGCGATGGGCAGGTCAAAGCGACCCCCTTCCTTGGGCAGGTCGGCCGGGGCGAGGTTGATCGTGATGCGCCGGTCCGGGAACTCGAAGTAGGAATTGATAATGGCACAGCGCACGCGATCCTTGCTCTCGCGAACTGTGGTTTCGGGCAGGCCAACAATATTAAAAGCGGGCAGCCCATTGGACAGGTGGGTTTCAACCCGCACCAGCGGGGCATCGATGCCCGTCAGTGCACGGGACAGTACAACAGAAAGATCCATGGCTCGTCCTTGAGCGTCGGGATGGGTGGGGTGTTCGTTACAGGGGGCGCCAGGCGGCGTCAGGCGTCGGTATTGCGGCTCGCCTCCAGTGCCCTGGACAGTTCCTCCAGTTCGGCCTCCAGCGCAACAACCTTGGCGCGGGTGCGGCGCAGTATTTCCGTTTGTGCGTCAAATTCATCGCGGCTCACCACGTCCAGTCGTGCCAGGGCTGATTGCGCCAGTGCGCGCAGGTTTTTGTCGATTTCGCCACGCATCGCGCTGCCGCCCACAGATTCACCGAGCTGTTGTAACACTTCCCAGGGTGGCGGGGGTGGTTTAAGGGCCATGTCGAATGCCTGCTGTATAGAAGGGGTAAATGAAGGATGCCCACAATCGCTGCGAGTCTAGAGCATTTAAGGGTGCACGCACAGTGCACGAACGCGTCCCATCATGGTGCATGGCACCATGATGGTGCACCAGATTTGTGCCGATTTAGGGAGAGAAGGTCAGCCTGTACCCGCTCAGATTTTGTAACTCATTAAATTTTATTATTTTTTTAGCCTTTGGCACAGGTACTGCAATACAGGGGCACTAACGCTGAGTTTGTCAGTGAAGTGTCCAAGGGGCTTCCTGAAGGACACACACTGCGAATTCGTAAACCCTCAAGGAGAAAACACAATGTTGAACAAAAAATTGCTTCCCGTCGCGATTGCGACAGCCCTAACTGCTGGCTTCACTGCTGCTCCCGCACAGGCGGAAGTTGAAGTCAGCGGTAATATCGCTCTGACGTCGGATTATCGCTTCCGCGGTATTTCCCAGTCGGATGAAGATATTGCGGTACAGGGTGGCTTCGATGTTGGCTTTGAATCAGGTTTTTACATTGGCACGTGGGGCTCGTCTGTCGATTTTGATGACGATGGCAGCCTCGGCAGCCTCGAGCTGGACTACTACGCTGGCTGGGCTGGCAACATCGGTGATACTGACTTTGGTATCGACGTTGCCTACTTCTACTATGACTACCCCGGTGATGATGGTGACTCCGAGGGCGACTATCAGGAGTTCTACATCGGCACTTCCTGGAAAGACCTGTCCCTGGGCCTGACCTACTCCGATGACTACTACGCGGGCACTGATGAATTCTGGTACATCGCAGGCGACTACAGCTTCGGCCTGATGGATTCACTGACCGTAGACCTGCACGTTGGCTACAACATGCTGGAAGAGAACGGCGGCTTCCTGTCTTCGGATGAAGATGTTTACTTTGATTATTCAGTGGGCGTAACGTACTCGTGGTCCGGCGTCGACTTCTCGTTGGCGTGGGTAGGTACCGACCTCGATGAAGACGACGTCTTCGGCACAGACTGGGCAGACGATACAGCAGTCTTCACTATCGCCAAGAGCCTATAAGTCAGGTCGAAGTATTGGGCCGGCCCTGGTCAGGGCCGGCTCACAACCAGGAGGAATCCAATGAAACTCATTACGGCCATTGTTAAGCCATTCAAGTTAGACGACGTGCGTGAAGCATTGTCAGAGATCGGTGTACAAGGCATCACGGTGACCGAAGTAAAAGGCTTTGGTCGTCAGAAGGGACACACTGAACTTTATCGAGGCGCTGAATATGTTGTCGATTTTCTGCCAAAGGTAAAGATTGAAGTTGCCGTTGCTGAAGCTGTGGTCGACCAGACCATAGAAGCAATCACCAGCGCCGCGAATACCGGCAAAATTGGTGATGGCAAAGTGTTTGTCTCCGCCCTGGAGCAGGTCATCCGTATACGCACGGGTGAGACAGGAGAGGACGCAATCTGACACCTGTTTAGCTCCGCCTGATTCTCTAAAACCAACCTTTTAACCAGAGTCTAGCGTGAGGCTCACGGGACAGTTTTGCCCGAAATTTATGTAGCGACAGTAGAGAGAGTAAACCAATGGAAGACAATATTTTTCAACTGCAGTACGCCCTGGACACATTCTACTTCCTGATATGCGGAGCGCTGGTGATGTGGATGGCCGCCGGCTTCGCAATGTTGGAAGCCGGTCTTGTCCGTTCTAAAAATACCACCGAGATTCTTCTGAAGAATGTCTCGTTGTATGCCGTGGCCTGTACCATGTACATGGTGTGTGGATACGCAATTATGTACGGTGGTGACATTATGCTCTCCACCATCACCGGTGACGGTGTGACCGGAGCGGAAGAGCCTGCCACCTATGCACCATCGGCGGACTTCTTCTTCCAGGTGGTGTTCGTGGCGACGGCGATGTCTATCGTCTCTGGTGCGGTCGCTGAACGTATGAAGCTCTGGGCTTTCCTGGCCTTCGCCGTTGTGATGACAGGCTTCATCTACCCCATGGAAGGGTCCTGGACCTGGGGCGGCAACCCGGTGTTTGGTATGTACACGCTGGGCGACCTGGGCTTCTCTGACTTCGCGGGCTCTGGCATTGTGCACATGGCTGGCGCCTCAGCCGCACTTGCCGGCGTGATCCTGCTGGGTGCTCGTAAAGGCAAATACGGTGCAGACGGCTCGATTCGCCCCATTCCAGGTGCGAACCTGCCGCTGGCAACACTCGGTACGTTCATTCTGTGGATGGGCTGGTTTGGCTTCAACGGCGGCTCGGTACTTGCCACCGCAAGCGTTGAAAGCGCCAACGCCGTGGCAGTGGTGTTCATGAACACCAACGCCGCCGCAGCCGGCGGCCTGATTGCCGCCATGCTGGTAGCGCGCTTCATGTTCGGCAAAGCTGACCTCACCATGGCGCTGAACGGCGCGCTGGCTGGCCTGGTGGCGATCACAGCAGAGCCCTCTACACCCACCGCCCTACAGGCGACGCTGTTTGGCGCGGCAGGCGGTGTGCTGGTGGTGTTCTCTATCGTTGGCCTGGACAAAATCAAGATCGACGACCCGGTGGGTGCGATCTCGGTGCACGGTGTAGTCGGTCTGCTGGGCCTGCTGCTGGTGCCGGTCACGAACGACGGTTCTTCCTTCAGCGGGCAGTTGATCGGCGCAGTCACCATCTTTGTCTGGGTGTTTGGTACCAGCCTGATTGTGTGGGGCATTCTCAAGGCCGTCATCGGAATACGCGTCAGCGAGCAGGACGAGTACGAAGGTGTGGACCAGTCAGAATGCGGCATGGAAGCCTACCCCGAGTTTGTGGGTGCCAGTGGCAGCGGACGCTAGGTAATGTAACTTGCGGGCGCATTTTGCGATGCGTTTTTGGGGGCCTTTCGGCCCCCTTTTTTTTCGCCCATAATAAAGCGGTGGATGCAAAGGCCCTGGGTCCACATGCAACGCTTACCCAATCGCTATCCCGCACCGGGATGACACGGAGATTCAAAGACAATGATGAAACAGACACTTGCAGCAGCAGCGGTAGTGACAATGGCCCTGAGCCTGACCGCGTGTGGTGGCAGCAGCACCAAGACCACCATAGAGACCACTGAGACCCAGGGTCAGCAGTTAATCGATCTCAAAGAGGCCTATGACAAAGGCGTCATCAACGAAAAAGAGTACAACAAAGCCAAGAAAGAAATCCTCAAACACTAGAACCCGGAGCGTAACCCGGGTAGCCCCGGGCTTATGCCAGCAGGCACAACTGCGATGCTGGCGCAGCGCTTACCTCATGTTGATTGGGGCCAGAACGAGCTGCGTTTTTTAACGGCAATAGGGTCACGTGTCCCTGGCCAGTGCCCGTATCGCTGCGGGCAAGTCGCGCAGGTTGGTGACTTCATAATCGGCCCGTGCGCCACCCGGCCAAGGTTTATTGCGTCCGTTCATCCAGACCGTCTTCAGCCCCATCGCTTTCGCGCCGCCGATATCGTGGTGGGGGTCATCACCCACATGCACGATGCGATGCGGATCGGCTCCGGTAGCCTGTAGTGCCGCCTCAAACAGCGCCGGGTGCGGTTTGCTGGCACCGACTTCTTCGGCCAGGTAGGCAAACTCGAAGTAAGGCCCGGCTGCGGTCTTGTAAATGTCTGCATTGCCGTTGGTAAGTGCGCCCAGCGTATAGTCCTGCGCCAGCTCGGCGACAATGTCCAGTGCCTCGGCATACAGTTCTACCTGGTGGCGTTGCTGCAAAAAAACCGCGAAGGCCTGCTCTGCGCCGTTGCGCGCATCCAACTCCGAATAGCCGGCGGCAGTCTGTAACTCGAACAGGGTTTGCTTGCGCATCTGCGTCATGTTGTGGGCAAGTTCGGGGTGGCGCTGCCAGACGTCTTTCTTGAACGCCAGAAGGGCGGCGTCGTCAAGCAACGCCATTGCCCGCGGCCGGTGCTCACGCAGCCACTGGGCCTGTGCTTCTTCGGCACGCAACAGCGCCGGTTCCACGTCCCACAGCGTGTTGTCCAGATCAAACGTAATGACGCGGACCATTGCTTTAGCTGTCGCCCTTGCGTCGCTTGGCGCGCGGATGTGCGGCGTCATAAACCTTGGCCAGGTGCTGAAAATCCAGGTGCGTGTAGATCTGTGTGGTCGATATATTGGCGTGCCCGAGCATCTCCTGTACCGCGCGCAAGTCACCGGAGGATTCCAGCATGTGGCTGGCAAAGGAGTGGCGCAGCATATGCGGGTGTATGTCCTGGTGCATACCGGATTTGCGCCCCTGCAGCTTCAGTCGCGCCTGGATGCTGCGCGCGCTGATGCGCTTGCCCTGTGCGCTGGTAAACAGCGCGTTGTTGCTGCTGTTCTTGATATCGTCGATGATGGCGTTATCACCCAGCGCTGTTTTGCGCGCTGCCAGCCATTGTGCAATCGCCTGCAGCGCAACTTTGCCAACGGGCACGGTGCGGGTCTTATTGCCCTTGCCGGTAACCCTCAGCAGTTGCGAGTGAGTGTCGATGTCCTCTATGTTCACCGCAGCCAGCTCGGCCAGGCGCAGACCTGAGGAATAAAACAGCTCCGCCATGGCCTTGTCACGCAGCGCAACGGCGGATTGGCTGTCAAACTTCAGGTACTTGTCGACCTGGTCGGCATCGAGTGTTTTGGGCAGCTGGCGTGGCCGGCGCGGCGCCTGCACACTGGCCGCAGGGTTGCGTGGTGCGCCACCGCGGCGGCCCAGGTGATTGAAGAAGGAGCGTGCCGCCGAGAGGCTGCGCTGTATGCTGCTGCCAGCAAGCCCCTGGCGATGTAACTGGCTGACCCAGCCGCGAATATCCGCTTCGTTTACAGACTCTGCGTCGTCAATGTCGCGGTCAGCCAGGAAGCCTTGCAGACTGCACAGGTCGCGCCGGTAGTTGCTCAGCGTGTGTGGTGAGAGCCTGCGCACATCGCGCAGGTAATCGATAAAGTCATCGGCCGACTGGTGCAACGGGGTGGCGGCCATGCGCGGTTATCCTGTGGCGGTCATCCGTGGAAGCAGTCGAACAATCACATCAGCAATGTGCGACAGGAACACGGTGCCGACGTTACTGCTGTAGCGGTGTGCGTCGGAACTGCCCACCGCGATAAGGCCAAGCGGTTCGCCGTTGTCCAGTGGCATCAGTGCTGCAGAGCCGACTTCACCACCCTCGGGAAAGAGGAACTTGAGCTCCTCGGCACGCAGGGTGCCGCAAACGGCTTTCTTGCCCTTGATGAGTGCGCCGATTTCTGCCTGCGCGTGTTCCAGGCTGGTGCAGCGGTAAGTGGCGTCCGTGTTGTCCTGTGCATACAAAATCATACAGGCGTGATCGACGCCGAAGTCGTTTTTCATGCCAGACAGGAACACGCTGCAAAGTGCCTCAGCAGACTCGGACTCGATCAGCTTCAGTACCAGCGAGCGTGTCCGTTCGTACAGTTTGTCATTGTCGCGGGCATTCCCTGTCAGAGTGCTGAGGCGGTGCCGCATATCGATGTTGCGTTCACGCAACACGCTGACCTGTTTTTCAACCAACGAGATAGCGCTGCCTGAAGCGTGCGAAATATGCAGGTAGTCGAGCATATCGGGATGGCGCTGCAGGAAATCCTGGTTGGCTTTGAGAAACTCGCGCACCTGCTCATCGCCCAGTTCACCGGTTGCGACTTGTACTGCACTGGCCTGTTTGTTGCTGGCTGACATACCCACTACCTCCCCTGTTGTAGTGTTGCTCTTTGGCGAGCCCCAGTGCTGCGCAGTATTGCGACGGCGTGATACTGCGCAGCGACTGATGTTTTCCGGTCTTGCTACTGTCGTTATTGTTTTAAATTTTTATCGTACCTTCGAACACCACTGCGGTGGGCCCTGTCATCAGCACTGGCTTTCCGGTACCTGCCCAATTGATGGATAGCTTACCGCCGGGCAGCTCAACTGTCACGGTTTCTCGCAGCCAGCCACGCAGGTTGCCATAAACAACGGCTGCACAGGCGCCGGAGCCACAGGCCAGCGTTTCGCCCACGCCGCGCTCGAACACGCGCAGCTTGATGTGTTTATCAGAAACCACCTGCATGAACCCTGCATTACTGCGCCTGGGAAATGCCTCGTGTGCTTCAAGCAGTGGCCCCAGTGTTTCCACTGGCGCTGTGTCGACATCCTTCACGCGCAGTACGCAATGCGGGTTGCCCATGGAGACGGCGCCGATACTGTACTGCTGGCCCTCTGCGGTGAGCGTGTAGTGGTCGGCTTGCTGCTCTGCAATGAACGGGATTTCGTCCGGCTGCAGGCGGGGTACGCCCATATTGACTTGCACGTCGCTGCGATTGCGCACGCGCAAGTCCAGCACCCCGCCCATGGTTTCGACCTTGATATTGCGCTTGTTGGTGAGTTTCTTGTCGCGTACGAAGCGCGCAAAGCAACGTGCGCCATTGCCACACTGCTCGACTTCAGCACCGTCGGCGTTAAAAATGCGATAGCGAAAATCCACTTCCGGATTACGCGGCGCCTCAACCACCAGCAGCTGGTCACAGCCAATACCGAAATGCCGGTCTGCAATCTTGCGTACATCGCGCTCGCGTAGCCGGTAGTGTTGGCTGATCAGGTCAAGTACCACAAAGTCGTTGCCGGCACCGTGCATTTTGGTGAAGTTAAGCAGCATGACTAGCCTGTTTGCCGTGTTGCTGCAGGCGTGTCTGGCAGGCGCGATTCACCGCGGACCATATCGGCAAAGCTCTCGCGTTCCCGCACCAGGTACATCTGCTCGCCGTCCACCATGACCTCTGCGGCGCGGCCGCGCGTGTTGTAGTTGGAACTCATGACAAAGCCGTAGGCGCCACTGCCAAATACGGCTAACAGGTCGCCGGGGGCAAGGCACAGTTCACGGTCCTTGCCCAGGAAATCACCTGTCTCGCAAACCGGCCCGACGATATCCCAGCGCGCGCGCCTGCCTGTTTCGGAAGGCGTAACGGCTTGTATGTCCATCCAGGCCTGGTACAGCGCCGGGCGGATCATGTCGTTCATGCCTGCATCTACCAGGGCGAAATTGCGTTCGGCGGTGGGTTTGAGGTATTCAACCTGCGTGACCAGTATGCCGGCGTTTGCGGCAATGGAGCGACCGGGCTCGAACATGAGTTTCAATGCACGATCACCCAACTGCGCTCGCACAGCGGCGATAAACTCCGCGATGGCAGGCGGTTCTTCCTCGCGGTAGCGCACGCCCAGGCCGCCGCCGAGGTCCAGGTGCTGGATGTTAATACCAGCGCTGGACAATGTGTCGATGAGTGCGAGCAGGCGCTGCAAGGTGTCCATGTAGGGGCTGATGTCAGTGAGCTGGGAGCCGATATGGCAATCCAGCCCAACAATATCAATGTGCGATAGCTGCGCTGCGCGCTGGTACACGGCGAGTGCCTCATCGACATCAACGCCGAATTTGTTTTCCTTCAGGCCGGTGGAAATATAGGGATGCGTGCCGGCGTCGACATCCGGATTGACGCGTACCGATACCGGCGCCCTGCGGTTGGCGGCGCTAGCCACCGTGTTGAGCACTTCCAGTTCGGCGGCGGATTCGACGTTGAAGCATGCTATGCCGATTTCGAGCGCGCGCGCCATCTCTGCCGGTGTCTTGCTGACGCCTGAGAACACAGTCCTGGCCGGATCACCACCTGCGGCAAGCACGCGCTCCAGTTCGCCAACAGAAACGATGTCAAAGCCTGCGCCCAGTCGTGCCAGGGTATCGAGCACCGCGAGGTTGGAGTTGGCTTTGACCGCGTAACAAACCAGGTGGTCACAACCCTCGAGGGCGGTGACATATTCCAGGTAGGCCGATTCCAGGGCCGCACGCGAGTAGACATAACACGGTGTGCCGTAGGTTTGCCCGATGGTGGCAACGGCAACATCCTCTGCATACAGGCTGCCATTGCGAAAACTGAAAAAGTTCATGGGTAGCAGCGGCCTCAGGTATCCGGTCGATGGCGTGGATCAGGTTGCTCTGCGGGTTCGTCCGGCGCAGCCTCGCGCGGTGTCTCCTGTGCTGGCGCCGACGCAGGGGTGACAGGCGTTTCGCTGGGCAAATACAGCGGGCCCATCTGTCCGCAACCTGAAAAAGTCAGGACGCACAGCAGTAACAGAAAAAATGTAGGGTTATTGGACATCGGGACACCTGCGGAAACAGTGGCGAATTATACCGTTCGCTAGTAAGCGGTGCGAACAGACCTTATTATTGAATTATGCACATATAAAGAAGCACTCAAATGAATGAAGCTGACTTTAACACCCTGGTTGACCAGACATTCCAGGACCTGGAGATGGCACTGGATGAAGTAGACGGTGACATCGACTACGAAACATCCGGCGGCGTGCTCACCGTAGAATTCGAAAATGGCACCACTATGGTGTTTTCACGCCAGCCGCCAACGCGACAGCTCTGGCTGGCCGCCCGCAGCGGGGGGTTTCACTTTGAATATGACCCGGCGCAGTCCGATTGGTGTGGCACCCGGGACGGCCAGTTGTTTCGCCCGTTCGTGACTGACCAGATTCGCGAGCAGGGAGGTGTCGATTTTGACTGGGTATAGGCCGCTCCGGCAGCGCGGGTATGGCAAGACCGCCCCGGCTGCGTTAATGCTGGCGCTCGTCGGCCCCTTGATCGCGGGCGCAGTGCCGACGCTTGCCAGTGAGCCACTGTATGTGAAAAACCTCAGCCCGATAACCGGGCTTATCGGTTTGCCGTCGCAGCGCAATGCCATCACGGTGCCAGCCGGCGCTCTTGAGCTGGCGGTACACAGCAGCATTGCCAGTCATTTTGTGAATGACGCCAGTGCACGCGAGTTCGTCAATCTCGATGGCGAAACCCTGCGGATGGCTCTGGATCTGCGCGTTGGCCTCGCCGAAAACTGGGATATGCACGTTGAAGTGCCCTGGATAGACCACTCTGGTGGCCACCTGGATAAGCCCATTGATAACTGGCATGACTTCTGGGGCATGGCCGATGGTGGCCGTGAAGCTGTACCGCGAGATCTGCTGGACTACCGCTACGCGTCTGCCGACGGCAGTTATGGCCTGTTGGAAAGCAGCTCCGGTGTGGGTGATGTGTCGCTCTCTGTCAGTCATGCGTTCTATCGCGATGAGGACGCGGCGGCCACAGTTGTCGTTGGCTACAAGTTTGGCAGTGGCGACGAGGAGGAGTTTACCGGCAGTGGTGCTGATGATGTTTTTCTTGCACTGCGTATGTCTGGTGATCATCTCAGTGATCTGCCGCTGTCCTGGCACGGGCAGGTGGGCTACCTGCATGCTGGCGACAGCGACCTGCTGGGCGACACCCAGGAAACCGAGCTGTGGTTTGCCGGGCTCTCCGTTGACTGGCGTGTGGCGCAGCAATGGTCTTTGCTGGCACAGGTCGATGCGCATGCCGCGCCCCTCGACAGCAGCCTGACGGCCACGGGAGATGACGCCTTTCTGCTGAGCTTTGGTGGTCGCTGGTATGTGTCACCGCGGTGGCAGGTAGATGTTAGTATTGTTGAGGATATACAGGTGGAAACCGCGCCTGATGTAACGTTCCAGGCCAGCGTCAGGTTTGTGCCGGGCAAGGATGGGTAGCACCTGCGCGGCACGCGAGTCGCGCTTGTATGCAGTGATGCGCGTCTGCCTAGCGGCGCTTTTCCAGTAGCAGCGCCGCTGTCCTGGCGGCCTGCGCTACCTGGCGCGGCGCCGTGCCCCCGAGGTGGTCGCGGGCAGCAACCGACCCTTCCAGCGTCAGCACGTTGTAAACATCTTCGCCGATGTCCTGGCAAAAGCCCTGCAAGGTGGCAAGATCCATATCCGCAAGATCGATGTTGTGTTCAACGCCGTGGCCCACGGCTTTGCCCACGACCTCATGCGCATCGCGAAACGGCAGCCCGCGTCCAACCAGGTAATCTGCGAGGTCGGTGGCGGTAGAAAAACCGCGTCGCGCTGCCTCGCGCATTTGTGCCTTGTTCGGCTGCACCGCGGGGATCATGTCGGCAAAAGCGCGCAGGGAATCCAGCACGGTGTCGATGGTATCAAACAAGGGCTCCTTGTCTTCCTGGTTGTCTTTGTTGTAGGCCAGCGGCTGGCTTTTCATGAGCGTCAACAGCGCAACGAGATGGCCGTTCACCCGGCCAACCTTGCCGCGGACCAGTTCCGGCACGTCCGGGTTTTTCTTTTGCGGCATGATGGAGGAGCCCGTGCAGAATCGATCTGGCAGCGTGACAAAATCAAACTGTGCGGAAGTCCACAGCACCAGCTCTTCCGACATGCGCGACAGGTGGGTCATCAGCAGCGCTGCAAACGCGCAGAACTCAATGGCAAAGTCGCGATCCGACACCGAATCAAGTGAGTTTACCGTGGGCGCGTCAAAGCCCAGCGCCTGCGCCGTCAGGTGGCGATCGATGGGGTAGGTGGTGCCGGCCAGTGCCGCAGCGCCCAGCGGTGAATGGTTCAGCCGGGCGCGGCAATCCATCAGCCTGCCGTGGTCGCGTTCGAGCATTTCATTCCAGGCCAGCAAATGGTGGCCGAAGACCACGGGCTGCGCCGTCTGCAAATGCGTGAAGCCTGGCATGATGGTATCGGTGTGTTCTGCTGCCAGTGCGATCAGGCCCTGCTGCAGGCGTGTCAGTTCGCCCGCGATCACGTCGATTGCCGCGCGCAGGTGCAGGCGAATATCGGTGGCGACCTGGTCGTTTCGCGAGCGGCCGGTGTGCAGCTTCTTGCCGGTGCTGCCGATAATTTCCGTGAGGCGCGCTTCGATGTTCATATGCACGTCTTCGCGCTCGATAGACCAGGCAAATTCCCCTGCTTCTATTTCAGCGAGCACTTGCTTCAGGCCCTGCTCGATGGCGTCCAGTTCATCACTGTTCAGAACGCCAATACTTAACAGCATGCGCGCGTGTGCCAGGGAACCGGCGATGTCTTCCCCTGCCATGCGCTGGTCGAAATCCACTGATGCTGTGAAACGCTGTACGAATGCGTCGGTTGCCTCGGTGAATCGTCCGCCCCATAAGGTGCTGGTGTCCTGCTGTTTACTCATGGCCGCTGTGTTCCCGGAAGTAGGTGCCCAAGGTGGTGTTTGCTGATGCGCTAACTGTGATTGTTTGGCCTTGTCGATGCCTGCCAAGGGTGCAAGTATATCAGCAACCACCGCAGGGGCGCAGTGATGAAGGCGGCAACCGGGCAGGGCACACGCGAAGCACAGCAGCGGGACTTTTTCATCCCCGACCTGTGTGCACCCTATTCTGTGCTGGTGATGATCCTGCTGGCAGAAGTGCTGGTGCTGGTGCACGTGTTATTGCGCAGTGGTTTGCCTGCCGTGAACTGGCAGTTGCTGGCGGTGGGTTCGTTTTCGGTGCAGTTTGTTGTTCTGCTCAGTGCCGCGTTACTGTGCCAGTTGCGTAAACCCCTGAGCGTACTCAGCCTGCCGATGGCAACCCTGAGCTGTCTGATGGTGGTTGCGCTGGTTACCATTGGCAGCACGTTTTTCTTTCAGTACATGGCGATTCCCGCCCAGGAGCCTGTCTCCAGTTGGCAGTTGCTGCGAAATACGCTGGTGGCCTGCGTGGTCGCCTGCGTTGTATTACGCTACTTCTACCTGCAACAGCAGCTGCGCTTGCGCGAACAGCAGGAGCTGCAGTCGCGCCTGGATTCACTGCGCGACCGGATCCGGCCGCACTTCCTGTTCAATACCCTCAACAGTATTGCCAGCCTGATCGAATCGCGTCCGGAGGCGGCGGAGAAAGCCGTCGAGGATCTTGCTGAATTGTTTCGTGCCAGCTTGCAGGAAGAGCGCGGAGCGACCACCGTAGACGATGAACTGCGCCTGTGTGAGCTCTATCTGGGCATCGAGCAATTGCGCCTGGGAGAGCGCCTGACTGTCAGCTGGCAGGTCGACGACGCGGTACGTGAGCTGCCGATGCCCAGTCTGCTGTTGCAGCCGCTGGTGGAGAATGCCATTTACCACGGAGTGTCGCGTATTCCCGAAGGTGGAACCGTGCAGCTAGTCATTTCTACCACAGGCAACAGGCTGGTCGCGCGCGTGGAGAACCCCGTACATGCGCAGGCAGCGTCGAGCTCCGGGCACCAGATAGCGCTGGCAAACATCAAGGCGCGGATGGCCGCGCTGTACGGCGAGGAGGGTGAGCTGCAAATTACACCGGGTGAGCATTCTTTTTGCGCGATGTTGAGCTATCCCCTGGAGGCTGCGCGGTGAAAGTGCTGATCGTTGACGATGAGCCCCTGGCCCGCGAGCGCCTGCACAGGTTGCTGCGACGTTTGCGGCCCGATGCAGACTGCCTGATGGCAGAAGATGGCCGTCAGGCAGTCGCGCTGGTCGCCAGTGACTCGCCCGACCTGCTCTTGCTTGATATCCGTATGCCGGGCATGGATGGCATTGAGGTCGCCGGCGCCATCGGCGAGATGGACAACCCCCCGGCGATCGTGTTTTGTACTGCCTATAACGATCATGCCCTTGAAGCGCTGCAACACCAGGTTGCTGCCTACTTACTCAAACCGGTCAGGCAGGGCGATCTCGAACGCGCCCTGCAAAAGGCGGGACGCGTCAATCGCATCCAGCTTGCGCAACTCAAGGAAGAGGCCGAGGGCGGCACCGCAGCCGAGCGGCTCTACATCACCAGCCAGTCCCATCGCGGCATGGAATCCGTCGCGCTGGCTGACGTGCGCTGTTTTATGGCTGAAGACAAGTACGTCACCGCTTACTGCGCTGATAGCAGCCTGGTGATTCCAGACAGCCTGAAGGAGCTTGAAGCAGAGCTGGAGCGCACGTTTGTCCGCGTGCATCGCAATGCCCTGGTGGCGTTGCAGTACATCGCCAACTTATCGCGCGATGGCAACGGCACCTGGACGGTGCACCTGGAGGGCCTGGACCTGTGCCCGAAGGTAAGCCGGCGTCATCTGAAAGACGTCAAGCGGCGCCTCAAGTCACGGTAGCACGGTCGCTGTACCTGGATCACGCTGGTATCATGGCGCATTGTTCTGGAATTCCTTATGACGCGCCAAATCACCATTGCAACCCGAGAAAGCCCGCTGGCCCTGTGGCAGGCGCATTATGTGCGCGACGCCCTGATCAGTATGCACCCCGGCCTGGACGTGCAGTTACTGGGGATGACTTCGCGCGGCGACCAGCTGCTGGATGTGCCATTGGCCAAGGTGGGCGGCAAGGGGCTGTTTGTCAAAGAGCTCGAAACAGCCTTGCTGGAGGGGCGCGCGGATATTGCCGTGCATTCCATGAAGGATGTTCCCATGGAGTTTCCGCCGGGGCTGTGCCTGGGCCCGATCTGTGAGCGTGAAGACCCCACCGATGCCTTCGTCAGCCATCAGTACGAAAGCCTTGCTGCCTTGCCCCCCGCAAGTGTGGTGGGCACATCGAGCTTGCGCCGGGAGTGCCAGTTGCGCGCCCGGCGGCCTGATCTTGTTGTCGAATTCCTGCGCGGCAACGTCAACACGCGCCTGCGCAAACTGGATGAGGGCGAGTACGATGCCATCATTCTTGCCAGCGCGGGCCTGATTCGGCTGGGTATGGCCGCGCGGATTCGGCAGCAGATTCCAACCGGCGAATCCCTGCCTGCCGGGGGACAGGGCGCGGTGGGTGTGGAACTGCGCGTGGGTGACGAGCGAACACGCGAACTGTTGCAACCCCTGCATCACGAGGCAACCGCGCGCCGGGTGAGTGCCGAGCGGGCGATGAACAAGGCGCTGCAGGGCGGCTGCCAGGTGCCCATTGCCTGCTTTGCTGAGTACGTGCAGCCGCACAGCGACACGCTGCGCCTGCGCGGGCTGGTTGGCAAGCCTGATGGCTCGCTGATCTTGCGCGCTGAAGCCACCGCACCTGCTGCCGATGCCGAAGTGCTGGGTGAACAAGTGGCCCAGGCCTTAATGGACCAGGGTGCGGCGGCCATCCTGGCTCAGGTGTATGGCCAGTAACACTGCCCCAATGGTGTTGGTCACCCGGCCTGAAGGCCTCGCGGCGCAGCGTTTGTGTGAACAGCTTGTGGATGCAGGCTACCGCAGCTGTCACCAGCCCATGTTGGTGTTAAAGCCCGTGGAGCCACTGCCACCGGAGCAGCGTGCGCGGCTGCTGGCGCTCGACAATTACCAGCATGTCATATTCGTCAGTGCCAACGCGGTAGCGTTCGGCATGGGTCATATCGAGGACTATTGGCCACAGCTGCCGGTGGGTCTGAACTGGTACGCAGTGGGCGGAGCAACTGCCGCGCTGCTGGCCGGCTATGGGCTGGATGTGCAGTTTCCGCCGTCACAGATGACCAGCGAGGGCCTGCTGGCCCTGAACGGCCTGGCGTCCGTGCAGGGTGAGCGTGTTCTGATTGTAAAAGGTGAGGGTGGTCGCGGGGCCTTGCGCAGTGAACTGCAGGCGCGCGGCGCCACGGTCGATGAATTGGTGTGTTATCAGCGCGGCTGTCCGTCACTGCCTGCGGGTGTCCTTGCGCGTCATCTGGCACAGTGGGGTGTCGACATCGCCATGTTCAGCAGCGGCGAGGGAATTGTAAATTTCGCAGAGTTGCTTAGCCCTGCGGAAACCACTACCTTAAGCGCTATCGCTATAATAGTGCCCTCAACGCGAGTTGCAGACATCGCGCGCAGCTTGGGCTGCAAACATATCACCATCGCGGAAAACGCCTCAGACGCTGCAATGATTCGCGCACTGGAGACGTGTACAACCTGCCCTGGAGACCGGTAAGTGAGTGATCAGCAAGACAAGCAGAATGACAAGCCAGACGACCCGGAGCAAACACAGGCAGACGCCGACCAGGATGCTGTAATCAGCTCCGCCGTTGAGCAACAGCCCGCTGCGGCAGCGCCGCCCCCGCGCAGGTCTTTTTCCCTTGTCGCCTGGCTGGCGCTGTTACTGGTGCTGGGTATGGCCGGCCTGGCCGCATGGTTGCTGCCCCAGGTTGAACAGGAAAGAGACGCGCTGAGCGCGCGCCTTGATCGCCTGGAAAATTCACTGGGTAAGGATGACCAGGCCCTGGTTTTGCTGGAGAGCAACCTGAATCGCCAGTTGTCTGGCGGGCTGCAGGATATGCGCAGCACGCTGCAAGGTGAATCCGAGCGACTGTCCCAGGCTTTGCTCGATATGGAAAGCCAAATGGCGGAACAGCGTGCCGAGTTGGGCGCCCTGCGCGCCAACGATCGCGGCAGCTGGTTGCTGGCAGAGGCGGAGTATCTTTTGCGGCTGGCAAACCAGCGCCTGATCATGGCGGGAGACACCGTGGCTGCCCGTGCGCTGCTCAACAGCGCCGACGGCGTTCTGCGTGAGCTTGACGACATTGGCCTGCATCAGGTGCGCGCCGCTGTGGCGGCCGATCTTGCTGCCGTGCGAGCGGTACCAACGATCGATACCCAGGGTATCTACCTGCGCCTGTCCGCACTCATTGAGCAGGCCGACGAACTGGTGATCTTTGCCATGCCCGAGGGCGATGCGCTGGCAGCGCCCGCGCCCGCCGAGGGCTGGCAGGACCGCCTTCGCCAGGGGTATGAGGCCGCACTGCGCAAACTGTCAGATTACATCGTCATCCGGCGTCGCGATGTGCCCATGCAGGCCCTGATGGACCCACAATGGGAGAGCCTGGTACGGCAAAATCTGCGCATGCTGATGGAGCAGGCACAGGTGGCTTTGTTGTCTGGCAACCAGCCCCTGTATCGGGAAAGCCTTGAGCGAGCCCAGAAGTGGGTCGCACAGTTCCAGGATTCCGACGAGGTCGCCGCTTCGGCCATGAGCAGGGAGCTGGTTGAACTGGCCAGTATGCAGATTGCCGTCACCATGCCGGACATCTCGCGTTCCCTGCGCGCGCTGGATGCGGCGGTTGAGCAGCGGCTCGACGACCAAGAGGCGAGCGGAGAATAAGCATGCGTAGACTGTTCGCCTATTGCCTGTTTGCGCTGCTCGTGGGCGTTGGCCTGATCGCCCTGATCGAGACAGACCCGGGCTATGTGCTGGTGACCTATGGCAACTACACATTGGAATCCAGCCTGTGGTTGGGCCTGCTGGCACTCGCCCTTGGGCTTTGGCTGTTCTACCAGTTGCTGCGCCTGATCTATCGTCTGCTGGGCGGCAAGCGCTCTTTTGTCAGTTGGCTGGATAGTCGTCGTGCGCACCAGTCTCACCAGAGCAGTACGCGTGGATTGATCAACTACATCGAGGGCAACTGGCTGCGCGCGCGCCGCCAGCTGTTGCGCGGTGTGCAGCATAACGACATGCCCCTGATGAACTACGTGCTGGCCGCGCGTGCGAGTGTGCACCTGGATGAGCCCGAGAGCGCGGCAGAATATTTACAGGCAGCCAGCGATGCAGAGCCCGAGGCGGCCATTGCCGTTGAAATCGTGCGCGCCGAGCACAAACTGCAGGCGGGCGATTATGAACACGCCATCGCTGTGCTTGAAGATGCCTCTGCGAACGTGGCCAAACACCCCTATGTATTGCAGCTCTTGCAGCGGGCCTATGAGGGAACCGGCGATCTTGAAAAGTTGCTGGCGCTGCAGCCAGAGTTGTTAAAACACAAGCAAACCACGACGGCAGCCGCGCAGGCGCTGGAGCTGAAGGTACAGCAGCAACGGCTGCAGTCAGCCGCCACCGCAACGGAACTGCACAGTGTCTGGCAGGGCCTGGCCAGTCAGCAAAAGCAGGACGCGAAAATGCTGCAGCTTTATGTCAACCGTGAGCTGGCGCTGGGCGACCAGGAGGCGGCCGAGAAGTCGATACTGCGTGCACTCAAGCGTCACTGGGATCCGCTACTGGTGCGACAGCTGGGCCTGCTGGAGGGTGGCAACGCCTCGGCTCGATTGAGCAAGGCCGAGCGTTGGCTGCCCGATCACCCGGAAGACGCGCAACTGCTGTTATGTCTTGGGCGGCTGTGCCTGCGTGACAGCTTGTGGGGTAAGGCGCGAGACTATTTTGAAAGCAGCTATCGCATTGATCCCTCGGCGGAGGTCTGTGCTGAGCTGGGGCGCTTGCTGGTCGCCCTTGGAGAACCCAAGGTGGCCGCGGCTTACTACCGTGAAGGGCTTGCGGCGAGCACGCCGGCCCTGCCTGAATTGCCCCTGCCCGACAGAACGCCCTCCGGCCACCTGATACTGGAAAACAGCAGCGAGGCATAACGGGCGTGGGCACCGGCCTTTGCCCGGCCCGGTCGAGGCCATTGGTACGTACGCTGTGCGTCCAGTGCATTTTCCAGCATTTTCCAGCATTGAGCAGCGGCGCGTCGGCCGTCGCTAGCGCTGCTCGAGCGTGATGCCCAGCTCGTCCCACAGCGCATCGACCCGCTCTTTTACCGCCTGCGTCATTTGAATCGGGCGCCCCCATTCCCGGTCGGTTTCACCGGGCCACTTGTTGGTAGCATCGAAACCTACCTTGGACCCGAGGCCGGACACCGGTGACGCGAAGTCCAGATAGTCGATGGGCGTGTTGTCGACGAAAACGCAATCGCGGCGGGGGTCCATGCGGGTTGTCATGGCCCAGATAACGTCCTTCCAGTCACGCGCGTCGACGTCGTCGTCGGTGACGATCACAAACTTGGTATACATGAACTGGCGCAGAAAGGACCAGATGCCCAGCATTACGCGCTTGGCATGCCCAGGGTATTCCTTGCGCATGGTGACCACTGCAACGCGGTATGAGCAGCCTTCCGGTGGCAGGTAGAAATCGACGATTTCCGGGAACTGCTTTTTTAGTATGGGCACGAAGACCTCGTTCAGCGCCACACCCAGTATGGCCGGCTCGTCGGGTGGCCGGCCCGTGTACGTGCTGTGGTAGATGGGATCGTCGCGATGGGTGATGGCCTCTACGGTAAACACCGGGAAGCGGTCAATCTCGTTGTAATAGCCGGTGTGATCGCCAAAGGGGCCTTCGTCAGCCATTTCGCCTGGCTCAAGGTAGCCCTCCATGATGATTTCCGCGCTGGCCGGCACCTGCAGCCCGTGCGCTTTGCACAGCGGCGTGACGCATTCTGCCAGTTCCGTTTTTGCGCCGCGCAGTAGTCCGGCGAAGGCAAATTCCGAGATAGGGTCAGGCACGGGGGTGACTGCGCCCAGTGTCGTGGCGGGATCGGCGCCCAGTGCGATAGCCACGGGATAGCGTTCCCCCGGATGCTTTAACTGCCATTCGCGAAAATCCAGTGCGCCGCCGCGGTGCGACAGCCAACGCATGATCAGTTTGTTCCTGCCTATGAGCTGCATCCGGTAGATACCGAGATTCAGTCGCTCTTTGTTCGGCCCGCGGGTAATCACCAGCGGCCATGTCACCAGTGGCCCGGCGTCTTCGGGCCAGCAGGTCTGTATCGGCATGCGATAGAGGTCGACGTTCTCTGCGCTGATAACGTGTTGTTGGCAGGCCGCCCTGCGCACGACTTTTGGCGCCATATTCAGCACCTGCTTAAGTACGGGGGCCTTGTCCCATAGCTCTTTTACGCCCCTGGGCGGATCTGGCTGGCGCAGGTAGGCCAGCAACTCGCCGATCTCGCGCAGCGCTTCAATACTGTCAGCGCCCATGCCCATGGCAACTCGCTGTTCTGTGCCAAACAGGTTGGCCAGTACGGGCATGTCATAGCCTTTGGGGTTTTCGAACAGCAGCGCCGGCCCCCCGCCGCGTAAGGTGCGGTCGGCGATTTCTGTCATCTCCAGGTTGGGGTCAACTTCAGCCTTGATTCGAACCAGATCGCCGCGCTGCTCCAGCAGTGCGATAAAGTCTCTCAGGTCAGCATATTTCATCAGTGATGCGCGTCTTTACGGGGAAGTTTGGACAGTACACTGTGTACATACCGCGTGCAATCGTGACCCGGCTGGCGCGCAGTACAGGTCTGAACAGGCCTGTGACGAGGGCGCTGACTATCCTGATGACGGTTGCCCCCGTCGCGTGAACGCGCAAAAAAATCGCTGATGGTTCAGGCGTTGCCTGAGTCTGCGGCCTGCGCAGGTTGCGCGACGGCACAAGGCATGCGCACTGAGTGAGGTGCCAGCGAGGGATGGCCCGGCCGCGCCGGGGCGTGCTGTGCGTGCTGCAGCTGTTGCCTGCGCTGCGCGACTTTTGCTGTCGCGGGTCGCGCTGCTATTTTCGCTTCATGGATTTGAAGAACTCTTCGTTGGTCTTGGTTTCCTTGAGCTTGTCAGTCAGGAACTCAATGGCGGGCAGGTCTTCCATGCCGTGCAGCAGTTTGCGCAGAATCCACATGCGCTGCAGTTCATCGTCAGCGGTGAGCAGTTCTTCGCGACGCGTGCCCGAGCGCCGGATGTTAATGGCAGGATACACGCGCTTCTCGGCAATTTTACGATCCAGGTGCAGTTCCATGTTACCGGTGCCCTTGAATTCCTCGTAGATGACCTCGTCCATCTTGGAGCCGGTATCGATCAACGCGGTGGCGATGATCGACAGGCTGCCGCCTTCCTCGATGTTGCGCGCCGCGCCAAAGAAACGCTTGGGTCGTTCCAGCGCGTGGGCGTCCACGCCGCCGGTCAGTACCTTGCCGGAGCTTGGTATAACGGTGTTGTAGGCGCGGGCCAGGCGTGTGATGGAATCCAGCAGGATGACCACGTCGCGCTTGTGCTCTACCAGGCGCTTGGCTTTTTCGATGACCATGTCGGCGACCTGCACGTGGCGTGCCGGTGGCTCGTCAAAGGTGGACGCTACGACCTCGGCCCCGCGC
The DNA here is from genome assembly GCA_024742415.1 of Gammaproteobacteria bacterium. GTDB lineage: Bacteria > Pseudomonadota > Gammaproteobacteria > Pseudomonadales > Halieaceae > Marimicrobium. The sequence goes on along the minus strand of JANSYN010000006.1, from coordinate 102,168 downwards.
ACACCCACCGAGCGTTGCATCTCGGTTACCTCTTCGGGACGTTCATCAATCAGCAGGACGATGATGTCGCATTCGGGATTGTTGGTAATGATTGCCTGGGCGATGTTCTGCATCATGATGGTTTTACCGGCTTTGGGTGGTGCCACCAGCAATCCGCGCTGGCCCTTGCCGATCGGTGAACACAGATCGATGATCCTGCCGGTCAAATCCTCTGTGCTGCCGTTGCCCTGCTCCAGTGTGAGGCGCTCGTCCGGGAATAGCGGGGTGAGGTTCTCAAACAGTATTTTGCTTTTCGACTGCTCCGGCTTGCTGAAGTTGACTTCATCGACCTTGAGCAGTGCGAAGTAGCGCTCGCTGTCCTTGGGTGGGCGGATTTTGCCCGCGATGGTATCACCGGTACGCAGATTGAAACGCCGAATCTGGCTGGGCGAGACGTAGATGTCGTCTGGCCCTGCGAGATAGGAGCTGTCCGATGAGCGCAGGAAGCCAAATCCATCCTGGAGTATTTCGAGCACGCCATCGCCGTAGATATCTTCACCACTTTTTGCGTGGCGTTTGAGCACCGCGAAAATGATGTCCTGCTTGCGTGAACGGGCCATGTTGTCCAGGCCCATTTCTTTGGCGATGTCGATGAGTTCTTGGGTAGATTTCGTTTTGAGGTCGGTAAGATTCATAGGATATAGCTATACAGGCGTTATTCGAAGGAGGAGGAAGTTGAATTTAAACGTGAGTACCGACTGGAGATGCCAGCGCGGGTATGATCAAAATCAGGTTATGGGGCTTTGGTTTTTTCTGCTTTGCGTTTTTTATAGCGCTTTGCAGACGGGTTACGTCAGGGGCCGCTCAAGAGCAAACGACGAGAGAAAGGTAGCACGCCCCAACAGGGCCGTCTACAGGTTTTTCTCACTGGTTGTGATGGTTTTTGGTGGCTTCCCGCGGGCCTGGGTCCGCCTGTAAACGTTCGTGCGAGGGCAGCGGCGCCCGTCGGCAGCGGCGCCCGTCGGGGCCCCGCTGAGTTGACGGTCCGGCTGAAGGTGTTCAGGAGGGTGCCGGTGCCGTCATGCCCGTGTGTTGTGCACGGGCAGCAGGGCTAGATAACTTCTTCGATGAACTCGGAAAGCTGTGTTTTTGACAGCGCCCCAACCTTGGTCGCTTCGGCGTTGCCACCTTTGAACACGATCAATGTGGGTATGCCACGAATACCAAATTTGGGTGGGATATCCGGGTTGGCATCGACATCGACTTTACAGATCTTGAGCTTGCCATCGTACTCGCTGGCCAATTCATCCAGGACCGGCGCGATCATTTTGCATGGTCCGCACCACTCTGCCCAGAAGTCGACGAGTACCGGGATATCCGAGTTAAGAACTTCCGAGTCAAAAGTTGAATCAGTGACGTGTACTATGTTGTCTGACATGGTGAATCTCCCGTAGTGCTGGCGACACAGGTGGTCGCCGAAGGTTGTGCTGGGGTGCCGCTTGATTTGACGGGGCATCATACCATCGCAACTCGCAGGAACAACCACAGCTCTAGAGTATTTCGGTATGGCGATATGACGTAAAGATATAGTGCACGCTGAACTTTTCGGTACAGTGGTGGTTCGACAGACAACGCCCCGCGCAGATTCAGGCGCGGTCCATAATGCAGAACAACGTGACCAAGGCGGCCCCGATTTTGACGACGAAACAGATTTCAATTATTGCAGTATTGCTGCTGGCGTTGTCGCTGGCCCTGTATTTTGACGTTGCCGCCTACCTGCAGTTTTCAGTGTTGCAGCAAAGTATCGGCGATTTGCGTCAGTGGTATACCGCCAACCCGCTGCTGGCCGGCGTGCTTTACTTTGCAGGGTATGTAGCGGTAGCAGCGCTTTCCATTCCTGGTGCGGCGGTCATGACCCTGGCTGGCGGGGCGCTGTTCGGTTTTTGGTACGCGCTTTTTTTGGTGTCCTTTGCCAGCAGCATCGGTGCAACGCTGGCATTCCTGGTGTCGCGCACGCTGCTGCGCGACTGGGTGCAGGCGCGTTTTTCCCGGCAACTGGGCACGGTCAACGCGGGGTTCGCGAAGGACGGTGCCTTTTACCTGTTCTCGCTGCGTCTGGTTCCGCTGTTTCCCTTTTTTGTCATTAATCTGCTGATGGGATTGCTGCCTATCCGCGCCTGGCCCTTCTACTGGGTATCGCAACTGGGTATGTTGCCGGCGACTGCCGTGTATGTGAATGCCGGTACACAGCTCGGCCAGCTGGAGTCCGCATCGGGCATCCTGACGCTGCCGCTTGTGTTGTCTTTCGTGTTGTTGGCGGTGTTTCCCTTTATTGCACGCTGGCTGCTGGCCAGGGCCCAGTCGCGGCGGTTGCTGGCACAGTACCGGCGCCCGGCAAGCTTCGACAATAATCTGATCGTTATCGGTGCAGGCTCCGCCGGTCTGGTGGCGTCCCTGATTGCGGCAACCGTTAAATCCAGAGTGACCCTGATTGAGCGTCACCGCATGGGCGGGGACTGCCTCAACACCGGTTGTGTGCCCAGCAAGGCTCTGATCCGCACAGCGCGGGTGGCGCAGTATGCTCGTCGCGCTGATGAGTTTGGCCTCGCCGGCATGTCGGTAGAGGTAGATTTTCGCAGGGTGATGGAGCGCGTGCAGGATATTGTCAAAACAATAGAGCCGCATGATTCGGTGGAGCGCTTTACCGAACTGGGCGTGAACTGTGTGCAGGGGGATGCCCGCATCATGTCGCCGTGGGAGGTAGAGGTCAACGGCAAGACACTGTCTGCGCGGCATATTATTGTTGCGACCGGCGCGCGACCCCGCATCCCGCCCATTGCGGGCCTGGACAGCCTGGACTACCTGACTTCCGACACACTCTGGGATATTCGGGAGCAGCCGCGTCGCCTGCTGGTGCTCGGTGGTGGCCCCATCGGCTGCGAACTGGCCCAGGCGTTTGCCGGCCTTGGCAGCGAGGTCACGGTGCTCACGCGCGGTTCACGCTTGCTGCCGCGTGAGGACGCAGAAGTGGGGGAACTGCTGCTGCAGTCCTTTGGCGAGCGCGGTATCGCGGTGCTGCTGAATTCCGAGCCCACAAGGTTTTTTCGCAATGACGATGGGCAGGCCTGCGTGTGCCGCAGTGGCGATACCGAGGTGACGCTGCAGTTCGACCGGGTGCTTGTTGCCGTTGGCCGCAGCCCCAATGTGGAGAATCTGGGTCTTGAGGAGCTGGGTATCGGAATCACCGCCAGTGGAACGATAGAAGTCGATGACTACCTGGCGACGCGTGTGCCGTCCATTGCCGCCTGTGGTGACGTTGCCGGGCCTTACGTATTTACCCACATGGCCAGTCATCAGGCATGGTATGCCACGGTGAATGCCCTGTTTGGCCACTTGCGCAGCTTCCGGGTGGACTATTCGGTGGTGCCCTGGGCAACGTTCACTGACCCGGAGGTTGCGCGCGTGGGCCTTAGCGAGGAAGAAGCGCAGGCGCAGGACATTCCCTATGCGGTCACGCGCTATGACCTGTCTGACCTGGATCGCGCAATTGCCGATGGCGAGGCGAAAGGTTTTGTGAAAGTCCTGACGCCGCCCAGGGGCGATCGTATCCTGGGGGTGACTATAGTTGGGTATCATGCCGCAGAGTTGCTGGGCGAATTTGTGTTGGCCATGAAGCACGGTATCGGATTGAACAAAATACTGGGCACGATCCACGTGTATCCCACGCTCAATGAAGCCAACAAGTTTGTCGCCGGAGAGTGGCGCAAGGCGCGCAAGCCCGAAGCGCTGCTACGCTGGGTAGAGCGTTACCACAGCTGGCGCCGCAGCTGAGGTGTTGCCATGCCCTGCAACGCGGCGATAATGGTGTGCACAACAGAAAACAGGAGGTAACAGAATGTCACAGGTCGCTGTCGTGTTGTCGGGGTGTGGAGTTTATGACGGAGCGGAGGTCAATGAGGCGGTACTGACCCTGCTCTGCCTGGAACAGCAAGGTGCGCACTATCAGATTTTTGCGCCGGACGTACAGCAGTTGCATGTCATCAATCATCTTACGGGTGAGGTTGCCGAGGGTGAAGCACGCAATGTTCTGGTGGAGGCGGCGCGTATCGCGCGCGGCAATATCCTGCCGCTGAGTGAACTCAACGCAGACAATTTTGATGCGCTTGTGGTGCCCGGGGGCTTTGGTGCGGCCAAGAATCTGTGCAACTTTGCGACAGATGGCACGCAGATGCAGGTGCTCCCGGGCTTTCTCGCTGCGGCCAGGGCTTTTCACGAAGCGGGTAAACCGATCGGCCTGATCTGTATTGCGCCGGTCATGGCTGCGGCCATCTGCGGTGACGGTACGCAATGTACCATCGGCGATGACGCCGAAACGGCCCAGGCCATCGAGGCGATGGGCGGCAAGCATCTGCAGTGCCCGGTCACGGAGGCCAGGGTCGACCGCGAGCGCAAGATGGTAACAACGCCGGCGTACATGCTTGCCGGCAAGGTCAGTGAGGCGTACTCCGGGATCGGCGCCTGCGTCAGGGAAGTGCTGGCGCTGGCCTGACAAGTGGCTGACACATGGCAGGTGTATATTTTGCAGTGTGCCGATAGCAGCCTGTATACCGGCGTGACGCGCGATGTTGGGCGGCGCCTGCGCCAACACAATGGCGAGATTGTCGGCGGATCTCGCTATACCAAAAGCCGCAGGCCGGTATGCCTGCTGTGGCACGAGGCGGCGGCCGACCGCAGTGCCGCGCAGCAACGCGAGGCACAGATCAAGTCCTTGAGCCGTGCGCAGAAGTTAAAACTGGCCAGGCCACAGGAAGTCCAATGACCCACAAAGCTGTCTCGTGGATGCTCGTCCTGCCTATGCTGCTTGCAACTACCCTGCTGGCCGCCTGTAGCCAACAGGGCGAGCAGATCGCCAGTTACAGCGCGCGTGGGGCAGAGCCCGTTGCGCATATTGTTTTTGTTGCCGGTAGAGACAGCCACGGCCCAAAGGCGCATGAACATCGCGCCGGGTCGGAGCTGCTGGCCCAGGCCCTGCATGAAGCACACCCGGACTACGACATCACCGTGGTTTACGGTGGGTGGCCGGTGGATACATCGGTGTTTGCCGATGTCGATACCATCGTGTTGTATGCCGATGGCGGCAGAAGGCACATGATCAACAAGCACCTCGATGAATTCGAAGCGCTGCTTGATCGTGGTGTCGGCGTGGTGGCGTTGCACTATGCAGTGGAAGTCCCCGCAGAAAGCCGTAGCTCCGCCTTGCTGATGCGCGCGATCGGTGGATACTTTGAAACCCACTGGTCGGTCAACCCGCACTGGCGGGCTGAATTTAACGAGTTGCCCGCGCATCCGGTGACGCGCAACGTCGAGCGCTTCTCATTGCTCGATGAGTGGTACTTCAACATGCGCTTTCAACCGGGTATGAACGGGGTGCTGCCGATGTTGCGTGCAGTTCCCCCAGCGCAAACGATGGAGCGCAGTGATGGCCCGCACAGTGGTAATCCCGAAGTGCGCAAAATGGTGGCGGCAGGAATGCCGCAAGTGGTGGCCTGGGCTTACCGTCGTCCCGACGGCGGGCGCGGTTTTGGTTTCACCGGCGGGCATTTTCATGCCAACTGGGACAACGTAAACATGCGCACGCTGGTGCTCAATGCCATTAGCTGGACGGCGCGCGGGCGCTAGGCGCCGACTGTCCTAGTCGAGTGCCGTTGCCTCTTCAAGCTGTTGCTGTATGTCCAGCCATTGGTCTTCGAGTGCTGCGGCATTCGCTTTGAGCGCGCCTTCGCGTTGCAGCAACGCGGCCAACTCCGCCTTGCGCTCGCCGCTGTAGATGCCGGTGTCTTGCAACGCTGCCTGTATTTCTGCCAGCGCCGACTCCACGTGTGCCATTTCTTTTTCGGCCTGCTGTAACGAGTGGCGCAAGGGACGTAGTTTCTCCCGTGCCGCGGCGGCATCCTGGCGTTGCTGCTTTTTATTGTTGGCAGCGGGGTTGTCGCCAGGAGGTGTGCCGGGTTTGCTGCTGGCATAGCGGCTCAGCAGCCAGCGCTCGTAGCCCGACAAATCTTCCCGATAGTCCTCCACTACACCCTCGTGCACCAGCAGCAGTTCCTCGACAGAGTTGCGCAGCATGTGCCGGTCGTGGCTCACCAGCACAAGGGCACCCTCATAGCGCTGCAAGGCGATTTCCATCGCGTGGCGCATCTCAAGATCCAGGTGGTTGGTAGGCTCATCCAGTACCAGCAGGTTGGGTCGCTGCCACACCACCATTGCCAGTGCCAGGCGTGCTTTCTCACCACCGGAGAGCGGTGCTATCGGGGCGGTTGCCCCGTCACCACGAAAATTGAAACCACCCAGGAAATTGAGCACGTCCTGCTCGCGTGCCTGCGGGCTCAACCTCTGGATATGCAGCGCCGGGCTGGCATGTAAATCCAGTGCCTCCAGCTGTTGCTGGTCGAAGTAGCCGATGTGTACGTGTTCACCGATGATGCGTTTGCCCTGCAACAGGGGAAGCTCGCCGATCAGGCTCTTGAGTAGCGTAGATTTGCCCGCGCCGTTGCGCCCCAGCAGCCCGTAGCGACTGCCCGGGCGAAGATCCAGACTGACCTTGTGCAGTATGCTGCTTTGGCCATAGCCCAGGGTGGCGTCTTCAAGCTTGAGTAACGGATCGCTGGATTTTTCCGGTGGTGGAAACGCGAAGTCAAAAGGCGAATCGGCGTGTGCTGGCTCCAATGCCTGCATGCGTTCCAGCTCTTTCAGACGGCTCTGGGCCTGCCTGGCCTTGGTTGCCTTGTAGCGAAAGCGGGCGACAAAACTGTCGATCTCTGCGATGCGGCGCTGCTGCTTGTCGTAGCTGGCCTGCTGCGCTGCCATGCGCTCTGCACGCTGCCGCTCAAACTCTGAGTAGTTGCCCACGTAGGCCGACAGCTGACGCTGGGCGATGTGCAATATGCGCGTGCAGGTTGCGTCGATAAAGTCCCGGTCATGCGAGATCATGACCAGCGTCCCGCTATATTGTGTGAGCCATTGCTGCAGCCACAGCGTTGCATCCAGATCGAGGTGGTTGGTCGGCTCATCAAGTAGCAGCAGGTCTGAGGGCGTCATCAGCGCGCGTGCCAGGTTGAGTCGTATGCGCCAACCCCCGGAGAATTCGCTGACGGGTCTTTCGTGTTGCTCGTCGGCAAAGCCCAGGCCTTGCAGAAGCATTGCGGCGCGACGCTCGGCACTGTAGCCGTCAATCTCTTCCAACTGCTGGTGAACGGCTGCGGCCCTGGCGAAGTCGCCGGCGTCTTCCAGTGCACGGAGTTGATCGCGTAGCGCGGCCAGTTGCGCGTCGCCACGCCAGACGAAATCCCGCGCCGGTAGCGCAGAGGCGGCGACTTCCTGCGCCATGTGGGCCAGCTGCATGTTGCCGATGCCCTCGATGACGCCCTGATCTGCCGAGAGCTCTCCCAGCAGCAAAGCGAACAGGCTGCTTTTACCGCTGCCATTGGCGCCGATCAATGCCAGTCGCTGGCCTGGCTGTATGGTGATATTGACGCCTTCAAGCAGCAGCTTGGTGCCGCGGCGCAGCGAGATGTCGCGCAGAATGATCATAAGGCGTGGGATTCTAGCGCCGAATAGAGTGTGCAGCTACAGTACATTGTCATGCTGGGTCAGTCAGTCCGAAGGTCGCTGAGATCTCCCGGCGGGTGTGTGGGAAGGGTTCGGTGTGCAGCTGTCCTTTGCCAGCAGTGTTTCTGTTCACGCATCTGCCGCTGGCGGCAGGCGGTGGTTTGGCACGGGTCACTGCGCCGCAACGCACTGGAGTGTGTCTTATTGGCCCTGTATGGTTAGCCCGATGAACCCGCAGCCCTGCAACCCTTTCTGGGACTACAGCGTGAGCCTTTATGACCGGGAGGGTGTTGCCACGGTGTGCCTGCAACTGCAGGATGACTTTGGCCTGGACGTGAACCTGGTACTTTATGCCTGTTGGCTGGCACAGCGTAACCTGGTGTTGACGCCCGCGCATCTGGCTGAGGTAGACAGTTTGACGACACGCTGGCGCATGCAGGTCGTGCAACCGCTACGTCAGCTGCGGCAACAGTGGCGTGCGGTCGCGCCGGCCAAAGACTTGCGCAGCGCCATAAAGGCGCTGGAGTTGCAGGCTGAGCGGCAGCAGCAGGACCAGATGTACACCTGTTTCAGTGCGGCGCAGGCGTTGCCAGCTGGCGCCGGCGCATTGCGTAGCAACCTGGCCCTGGTGGCCACCGGCACAGCCCTTGCCGATGAGAATCTGGCACCGCTACTGGAGCAGCTGGCGCTGCTGTGTGAGCGCGTCAACTCGGGGTAGCACCTTGGGAGGGCGGGTAGTAACATGTGGGCCCACCGCACGTTCAACTCCCATAATATGGATGACGATATGAAGAAGTACGCAGTTCCCTTCGCACTCGCCGGTCTGCTTTCGTTGCAGGCTTGTAATCAGCAACCGCCGGCAGATGCACAATCCGCAGCTGATGCACAAGCCCCGACAGTCACGCTGGATGACTCTGGCAAGCGGCTCAGTTACGGCCTGGCGTATGGCATAGGCCAGCGCATGGCGTCAGAGAATTTCCCGCTGGATAACGCCGCGTTCCTCAAAGGGGTGGAAGACGCCCTCAATGGCAGCGAGCCGATGATCACGCAGGCTGAAATGCAGACCGAAATGCAGGCCTTCCAGGAAAAGATGATAGCAGAGCAACAAGCGGCACAAGCTGAACTGGGTGAGGCCAACCTGGTGGCTTCGGCAGCGTTCCTGGAAGAAAACGCCGCGCGCGAGGGTGTGGTTGTCACTGAATCCGGCCTGCAGTATGAGGTACTTGAGCAGGGTGAGGGCGCCAAGCCCGGCCCGGCCGATACAGTGCGCGTGCATTACCGTGGCACAACGGTCGACGGCACGGAATTTGATTCGTCTTACAGCCGCGGAGAACCAGTAGAGTTTGGCGTAGGGCAGGTCATTCCAGGTTGGACCGAGGCTCTGCAGCTCATGAACGTCGGCTCCAAGTATCTGTTGGCGATCCCGTCCGAGCTGGCCTATGGTGCCGGTGGTGCGGGTCAGGTCATTGGCCCTAACGCCGCGCTGGTGTTTGAGGTCGAGCTGCTGGCAATACCCAGTCAGGAAGCGGCCGCGAGCGGCGACGAATAAGCCTGCTCCCTTGCAGGCCTTGCGGGCACTGGTGGTTGCGTGAGAGTTACCGATCTGCAGGCGCCAGGTGTTCAATCTGGCGTCTGTGCCTCGCATGCAAACCGGCGATTAACTGGTCTTCGAGAACAAACCTCGACTCCAGCATTTCCCCCAGCGCCGACAAATCCCGTCTGATGCCTTCAGTCTGCCCGCAATCGCCGGCATACTTTTCTTCATAAGCCAGTATGACTTCAGTGGTATCGCCAATAGAGGGAATCAGTTCCCTGGCAATGGCACTGCTGCCGTCGCCGAAACTCTCTGCCTCTTCGATCAGTTCGTGATACACCTCAAAGTGACCGGCTGAAACGTAGTCCACCAGCAGTTCGCAAAGCACCTGTTGCTTCTTTTTTAGCACCTGGGTATCGATTTGGGTGTCCAGTGTGACGGCCAACTCGGTGTAGCAGCCCAGTAGCTGGCGGCGTTCTTTTAGCCAACGGGTAAGGAGCGCGTCTACGGCATGAAACTGCTTCTGGGGATCACTGACTGCGCTGCACATGGGCAAACCTGGTTGGAGGGTTTATACCTAATACTATATGGCTGCCATGCATACGTAGCAATAGAGTCGATGTGGGTAGAGTCGATGTTGATAGGGTCGATGTCGACAGGGTGCAATGTCTGTTTAATTGCGCGAGCTCTGCCAGGCACAGGTCAGCATCGCCACGCAAAATAGCAGCAGTGTTTGCTCTGGAATGCTCAGTCCAAGGACTGTCCAGAGTGTTTCGGCACAGTTGCCATCGCCCATCAGCATGGTGTTGATCGCGTCCTGCAGTGGAAAGTTCTCTAGCAGGTAGTCCAGCGGTGGGCCGCAGGCAGGCACCTGGTCCTCCGGCAGGTTTTGCAGCCAGACGTGCCGGGCAGCCACCAGAGCGCCAACATAGGCGGCGAGTCCGCACAGGGCACAGTACACGGTGCGACCCCAGCCAGTGGGATTATGCAGTACGGCCAGCACGGCGACGCCTCCCCATAGCACTACGAACAGGCGCTGTGTCATACACAGCGGACAGGCGGCCAGCCCGAGATATGCCTCAAGGTAGAAGCGCGCAAAGGACATGCTGATCGCCGCCAGCAAAAATAAACCCAGGAAGACCTGGCGAAATGTCAGTGAAGCGATCATGGGTGTTTCCTTATGCGCACCTGCTGCCTATCAGGGCGTATTGTGTGCAAGTGTGGCGCCAATTTCCACTCGAAGGGGCCCGCCCTCTTAGAGCAACGTCTGGCGTTTTCGTTCGCTGAAGACCTGCAAGTCCGGATAAAACTCAAGAAACGCCTGCTCGATGGATGTTTGCAGCGGTGCCAGTGCTGTTTCAATGTCGTTAAACGGGTTGTCGCGTTGGAAGCGCTCACCGATACGCTGCGCCGAACGACCCACGGTATGCCATTGCCGGTAGAGTGCCAGAAGGTCGTGATCGATGATGCGCTGCATCATCTGTCGGGCGCCATCGCTGATGTGGTACTGCCTGCGCTGCAATATGGCATAGACATCGCGATTAAAGCTATCGGCACGCTCTTGAGAAAACTGCGACCAGTGCACGCAAAGAAAGTGATCGAAGCTCAGGTCAATCAATATACCGGCGAAGCGGCGCAGCGGCGGGGGCATCTGGCGGCGCAGCCGCAAGAGCGCAGGATGCGCGTCCGTGTACGCGTCAATGGCGCGGTGCAGTTGCACACCGCGCGCGATATCGGCGTGAATGTCGTTGCGCAGGGGCCCCTTATAGTAGTCACCCTCCAATCCACCGGCTACCAGCCCTTCGTCGGGCCACGCCAGGTGGAAGTGAGCGAGAAAGTTCACCCAACGGCTACCCGCAGGTCGCGATACTGGTCGAAGTAGGACTGCAGGTAGTCCTCAAAGCTCTGTGTGTCGGCGGCTTCGATGTCCAACTGTCTGGCGTGGGAATCCAGGGTTTGCTGCGTAAAAACGCGGTAGCGCTCAGCTGGCAACTCGCGGGCCTTGAAGTATGACGCCCAACGTTCACTGTAGGCCATTGCCAGGCGCATGAAAGGCAGGTCCTGTTCGCGCATCTCGCGCAGAATACGTGCCGAGGGCGTGAGTTCGGGATCCTCAACCTTGCTGCGTTGGGCCTGCAATGCCGCGCCGTGTAAAGCGTGCCCTTCGGCCTCGTCAAAGAGTGCTGCCACAGGCTGCATGGCGTCGAGCAGTTGCATGGCCCAGTCATCCCTTGCGACGGCGCTGCCATCGCGTGACAGTTGCAGCCCCGGCTCTCGACCGCGGTTAACGATCAGGCCGAGGTTGGCCGATACTTCAGTCTGCTGCTCGTCGGTACACAGTGGGCTGTCTTCGAGCAGGCAGTACAGCAGGAAAGTGTCGATAAAGCGTATTTGTGCGTCGTCCAGGCCCACGGCAGAGAAAGGACTGACATCCACGCAGCGCACCTCGACATATTCGATGCCACCACGTACGAGGGCGCTCAGGGCGGTCTCTCCGGATCTGGCAACCCGTTTGGGCCTGATAGGGCTGTAAAATTCGTTCTCAATCTGCAGCAAACTGTGGCTGAGCTGCTGGTAGTCGCCGTTCTCGCCGCTGGGGATGTCCGCATACGCTGCGTGCGGCTGCAAGATCGCGCTGCGCAGGGTCTCTACATAGTTTGCCAGCGAGTTGTAGCAGATATTGAGGCCCTTCTGTGCGTCACTGTTGTAGCCCAGGTCACCCATGCGCAGCGCTGTACCATAAGGCATGTAGAGGCTGCGGCCACTGGCGTCGAATGATTGCAGGCCGTGGTTTTCACGCCCCTTGAGAAATGAGGAGCAAACCGCAGGCGAGGCGCCGAACAGGTAGATCAGTAGCCAGGACAGCCGGCGAAAGTTGCGAATAAGCCCGAGGTAGCGTTCGGTAATGTAATCCTGACGGGTGCCGGGCTTGCCGGCACTTTCCCAGGCGCTTTGCCAGAAGGTGTCGGGCATGGACCAGTTGTAATGAATGCCGGCTATCGCCTGCATCAGGCGACCGTAGCGGTGCCCCAGACCATAGCGGTAAACGGTTTTCATGCGCGCCACATTGGAACTGCCATAGCGCGCCACTGGAATACCCGCGTCGCCCGAGACGATGCAGGGCATGCTGGTGCACCACAGCATCTCGTCATCCAGTGACTGATACACGAAGCTGTGAATGTCTTCCAGTGTTTCTATGCTCTGTGCAATGCTGGTGCTGACGGGCGTGATAAATTCCAGTAGCGCTTCGGAGTAATCCGTGGTGATCGACCCGTGGGTCAGTGCTGCGCCCAGGGCATGCGGGTGCGGCGTTTGCGCCAGTTTGCCTTCGCCGGTGATGCGCAGGCTTTCTTTCTCGATGCCGCGATTGATGGTGCCAAGCGTGTGCAGGGCATTGGAATCCGCCAGCGCTTGCAGTGATTTCTGCAGTTGGGACGACAAAAAAAGCTCCTTGTAGTGAGTCGGCAGAGGCAAACGCTTCTGCCTATGGGCCCGCGTGATGGTTGGTGACGGGCGTCAGTGTATAGGGCGCGATTTGGCGAGTACAGTCACGCGGAACTGGCGCGGGCCTGCCCTTTCAGGCGCCGACGCGTTCCAGGTGGCGGTCGAGCAGTTGAACCGCAAAGTTACCCTGCAACTGTTCGCCCTGTCCGGTGGCCAGCATGATGCGCGAGAGTATCAGGCCGTAACGCATGCCCGCGAACACCATGTAGTAGTCGTAATTGTCTGCGCGGTATCCCGAAGCCGCTTGCCACTGCGCGATGGTTTGTTCATAGCTGGGTAAGCCTTCCAGGCGCGGCATACCCAGGCCATCGGCAAAGGTGGAGTCGAGGTAGATAAACCAGGCCAGGTCCTGTTCGGGATTGCCCAGCACGGCCATTTCCCAGTCCAGCACTGCTGCCACGCCGTCCAGGGCTTCATTGAAAATAATGTTGCCCAGTCGCGAATCACCCCAACACAGCACGGTTGGCTCGTTGTGCGGTTGATTGGCGTAGAGCCAGTCCAGCGCGCGCTGGCAAATGACATGCTGCTCGCCTTCCAGCGCCCAGTCATGGTAGTGCTGCCAGTAGTCGAGCTGTTGCTGCAGCGGGGTCTTGCCCGGTTGGTGCAGCTTCTCAAATCCCAGGGTTTTGTAATCGAGCTGGTGGTACTTGCCCATGACATCAACGGCGGCAGACCACAGCCCGGCGCGCTGTTCCAGCGTGGTGTCGTGCATCATCCAGCCATCCATATTGTAGGGCGGGATATCCGTGGGGATGCGTCCTTCGGTGCGCTTCATAAAATAGAACTGCACGCCCAGTAGTGAGCGGTCTGTCTCCAGCCCGCGCAGCTCCGGCACGGGGATATCACTGTGCCGGGCAATTGCCTGCATCACTTCATACTGTTCACTCAGGTCATAGCTGGGAAAGACCGGGCGCTCGATCTCTGGCTGCAGCCTGGCGACAATGGGCTCCCGGTGGTCTTCGCCACCGTCCTCCCAGTGCAGGTCAAACAGCAGCGTAACGTTGGACATACCGGTAGATTCGGGAATATCCAGCGTGGGTATGCTGACGTGGTGTCCCCGGTGCTCAGAGAGCCAGCCCTCGAGCTTGCGGCGCGTGCCCTCGATGTCTTCGACCAATGGGGTGGGGCGCGTGTTGTCCATACATGGCCTCTTGTTCGGGCTGCTTGCGGCCGCACAGTATACGATTGCGGCTCTGGCCACGCTAGCGATTAGCCTGGCGGTGCCGAGTGGCAGGCCCTTGTTCAAACAGCGCAAACTGCTAAAGTAGAGGCCGACAATCACGGGGGATGTGCTGTTGAGAATAGTAGAATGGTTGAAGATTCTGTCCGCAGAGAACGGCTCTGATCTTTACCTCAGTACGGGCGCGCCGCCCTGTGCCAAGTTCGAAGGGCAACTCAAGCCCATCGCCAGCGGCCTGTTGCAGCCAGGTGAAATCAAGGAAATCGCCTACGAAATCATGGACGAGACCCAGCGCGCGGAATTCGAGAAAGAGCTGGAAATGAACCTCGCCATCTCGGTATCCGGCTACGGGCGCTTTCGCATCAACATCTTCCTGCAGCGCAATGAAGTGGGCATTGTGGCACGTAACATTGTTGCCGATATTCCCAACTGGCAGGATTTACGCCTGCCACAAACCCTGACCGACATCGTCATGCGCAAACGCGGCCTGGTACTGTTTGTGGGTGCGACAGGGTCGGGTAAGTCCACCTCGCTGGCAGCACTGATCGACTACCGCAACAGCAACAGCAGCGGTCATATTGTTACGATCGAGGATCCGGTTGAATATGTGCACAGTCACAAGAAGTCGATCGTCAACCAGCGCGAGGTCGGGGTAGACACCCGCAGTTGGCACAATGCGCTGAAGAACACCTTGCGCCAGGCGCCGGATGTTATCCTGATCGGCGAGATCCGCGACCGTGAAACCATGGAGCATGCCATTGCCTTTGCCGAAACCGGGCACCTGTGTATCTCGACCCTGCACGCCAATAACGCCAACCAGGCGCTGGATCGGATTATCAACTTTTTCCCCGAGGACAGGCGCGCCCAGTTGTTAATGGATTTGTCGCTGAACATGCAGTGCATAGTGTCCCAGCGACTGGTGCCGACCGTTGATGGTAAGCGCTGTGCCGCGATAGAGGTGTTGTTGGGTACGCCGATCGTGCAGGACCTGATCCTGCGCGGTGATATAGACGGTATCAAGGAAGTGATGTCAAAGTCGGAAAACATCGGCATGAAAGCCTTCGACTCCGCCCTTTTTGACCTCTTCCAGGAAGGCCTGATTACCGAGGAAGAAGCGCTGCGCAATGCAGATTCTGCTAATAACGTGCGCCTGAAGATCAAGTTCGCTTCTGAAAACAGCGGCTCATCTATGGGCCTGAGCCTTGAGGGCATGGGTGACGAGGACGACGCCAGCCCTTACGCCTGAGCCCTCCTGTTCGCGCCTGCGCGGCCGCGTAGTCGCTGCGGGTTGTGCGCACGCGCAGCAGGTTCCGCCTGGGCGGTTGCAGGGCTCACAGCAGTCGCGCTCGCCCCGGGGCGTTTATCGGCCAGGTTTCAGTTAGAGCGGGTTTGCAGGACTTCGGCCATGCCATCCTGCAGCAGTTGGTCAAGGTCTGCGCCCGATAGCTCACGCAGTTTGATGCCGTTTCGATTCACAAAAATGTAAATGTCTGACGAGGGGTCATGTACCGCGAGTTTGGCCATCATGGGCATTTCACCGTCGTGAAAGCCCAGCCAAACACCCATGGGCAGGTCCAGGTGGGGTGGGGCGGTGGCACCAGACGCGGGCGCTGTGCTGGACGGCTTGGCGGGCTGTTCCTCGCCGAGGAATTGCTCGGAGCCACCAGCCCTGTCGTTATCCGATTGCACCGCGCCAAAGTAGCCAATATCTGCAACGGTCTCTACCCTGGCCTCGCTGTCGCCCCGGCCGGTTGCTGCTGTGGTCGTCCTGGCCTGTGAAGCATCTGCGTCCGAGGTATCGGCCGTCGATGGTCGGGCGCTGTCAGCTTCAGGCTCAGGTTCTGAGCGAACGGCTTTCTCGTCGCCGGCCGTGCCAAAGTAGGTGCCCTCTGTACTGTCTCCGGATGTGTCATCAACAGGTTGGGCGGTGCTGTCTTCAAACAGGAAATCGAGCGGGTCATCGACCTCGGTGGGTGCATCAAGGTCGCCCAGGAAATCTTCGCTGCTGGAGGCGGGAGCCTCTTCTGCGGCCATATCAGTAAGCCAGCCATCCTGCTGCTCATTGTCTACTGAGGCAGCAGGTGGCGCCTTGTGTGTATCGTCCTGGCGAGGCGCTGCTGCGCTGGAAGCGGACGCTGCTGGAGCCTCAGGTGTTTTCTCAGCAGGGCCCGGCTCCGGTTCATCGGGTGGGTCGGCGCTGAGCATGGCGTCGAGAAACTCGGCAGTAAGCTCCTCTCCTGTTTCCGCAGCACCTTCCGAGCCTGACGACGCTGCAGTGTCGCCGGCAGGTGCTGCCGTGCCGGCAAGGCCGCTTGTGTTGTCACCCGGCGATTGTCGCGGTTGTTCTGCATCTGCGGGAGGTTCGGCGCCGTCCTCGACCTGCGGAACAGGATCAACACCGGCGATGGTTGCGTAGAGTGCGTTGAGTTTCTCCGTGGTATCAATACCCGAAGCGAGCGTCAGGCACAGGCTGAAGCCACCTTTTGCGGGCAAGGCCGTGACGTTCTTCTTGCCCATGATCTGGTCGAACTCTTCAAAGCTGTAATGAGCAACCGCAATGCCGGCCATGTTGGTAAAAACCATGCGTTGAGCGGCCTCGTTCTTCAGCACCAACTGCACGCGTATGGTGCTGCCCTTGAAGTTCCGGATAGCGAACCATTGCGACTCACGCAAGGGACTCATGGCTTTGATCAGGGGAGAGTCTGCATCCACGGAATCGCGCACGACGGTGGGGATGGGCGCATGCCGGGTATAGGTGATGTCTTCGTTCTTCAAAAGCCGAACGTGCAACGACTCGATGGAATCCAGGGCGTCGTTAACGGCGCCGGTGTCATGGTGCAGGCTTAGCAACCAGCGGCGCATCTCTTTGGGGAGTTTGGTAACCACTGAAAACACATGCTGGCGACGATCCTCCTCAACCCCCTCAAGACTACGCATGGAGTCCAGTAGAATCTCGGTAGTGCGGCACATCTTGCGCCATTCATCAGAGCCCTCGCCAAACTTCAGCAGGAGCAGCTGCGCACTTTCATACCACGGGCCCTTGATGAAGCTGCCCAGCTCGGTCGGTGCGTCGTGCTTTTGCAACAGCGTGTTGATCATTTCGGCGGCAGTGCGTTTGGCGTTGGCGGTTTTCTGCTTGCCAAGCTCAGTGTCGATAACACGCTGCGACATTCTTTGCGCTCGGTCAATATCGCGTTCCGCCGCTTGCAGGAACTCTGAACAGATTTCTGATAAGTCTGTGTCCTTGTCGTCAAACCAGCGCAGTGCATCATCAATGGCCGTGGATATCTGGCGTTCGAGGTTTGCACCGGCTCTTCCCAGGCTTGCCTGCCAACCAACGGCGCGTTCCTGGATGCCGTCGAGCAGTTGATGCAGTGGGTGGACGTCCGGTTGCATAAAATCCGGATCGACAATCGCAAAGGTGGCGGCCAGCGGCTTCAACCGACGGATACTGGACTTGAGAGGCTCTTCGAGCGGAAAGCGCTGTTCGTAAAAATGCCAGGCTTCGCCGAACCAGCGCAGAATGACTGTGTGCTCCCAGGAGGGCAGCGCTGGATCGCCCATCGCTTCAGTCTGGTTGAGTAAATCTGCGTAGGGCGTTAAATCCAGGTCAGCGGGTTTTTTCAGGTACTCCAAAAGATCCTCCACAGGCATGACTGGGTCATTGCCTTTGCGGGAGCCTTTGGCGATATCCCCTTCCAGCTGCTTACGCAGTGAGCAGGAGATAGGAAAATGTTCAGCAGCGAGTTTCAGGTTACTAGCTTCCTGATAATCAGACCTAGCAGGCAGCCCCACAGTGCGACGACAAGATAGAGTCGCCACCTGGAAGGGGCAGGCTTGTCTTCGTCGTTACTTTGGCCGGCACTGATACTGAAAGAACCGCAGGCGGGGCAATTTCCTGCAGCGCCTCTTTGGTGGCCATGGTAGCTACAATCCGGGCAATGATAAGCCATTCTAGCGAGTACTCTTCAGCAGCTGGTCAACGATGCGTTCGAGCTGCTTTAGGTTATTGCATTCGGCTGTAAAATGACAGGCACTTTGATAGCGTAACATTTCCGAATCTCCAGTTCCCCATGAGCGCCTGGATTCTGGATTTAGCCAGATGACCTGCCGTGCACGGGTGTACAGGCTTTGTAAAATATCGAGCCTGGCGTCGCCATTATTGTTGCGCGCATCCCCAAGGATAATAACAGTAGTATTGCTGTTGATGTCGTCAAGCGCGAGCTTGCTGAAATCAAGCAAACTATTGCCATAATCTGTAGCGCCGCCAAACGTCCAGTTCACTTTTTCGATGGCCTCATCAACAGGATAGTCGTCGAAATAACGGCTGACTTCACCAAGGTGGTTAGAGAAAGCGAAACTGCGCACTTTCGGAAGTACGTCCTGCAGGCTGTAGAGAAACAGAAGCAGGAACTTCGCATAGGCGGCAACCGAGCCGCTGACATCACAAACTGCAAGAATCTGTGGTTTTTCCTTGCGTACATGACGCCAATACGTTTCGAACATCACGCCGTCATTGGGTATACCCCTGCGCAGCGTCTTTGGCATGTTGAGTTGCCCGCGTTTAACATTGCGGCGTTTGTGAGCATGGCGACTGGCCAGCTTTTTCGCCATCTTTCGAATGAGCTCCTGAACCTTGTGCAGGTACATGTGCTCGATGTTGTTCAGGCGCGTTCTGCTGAGTATATCTTCCATGAACTGCTGTGACCGACCCTCGGCCTGCAGCAGATACTCTCGCTGTACATAATCGCGCACCTGTTCCCTGAGGATATCGCGGTAGCGCTGCACTAGTGGCAGTGCCGGGTTGTCCATTTGCTCCAGTTCGATCACTGCTGTGCGAATAGACTCCTCACCCATGGCATCCAGAATGCGGCGCGTGTATTGCCCGCGCTGGGTAAACATCTGTATGTTTTGCAGTCCTGCCTGGTCTGCGGCCCTGTTCATGGCCATGGTCAGTTCGTTGCGGTTGTTGCTCATCAGGTTACGCATCAGTTCGCCCTGCAGCAGTTCAGCCAGTGCTGGGCTGCTGTCGGCCGCGGCCTGTAGTGTTTCCTGCGCGGCGTCATCGCCGGCCTCGGGCTGTTGCCCTGCGGTCTGTTCAGTGGCGTCGCTCTCTGTGGATGAGTCTTCTGCGCTTTCCCCGGAGTGTTGCGCAGCATCGGTAAAGTCAGACAAACCCTGGCTGAAGTAGCGATCGAAACACTGCAGAAATATGGCCTCTTCTTCCGGCGTTTTCGCCAGTGTCATGGCAAGGCCATCACGCAACAGGTTGCGGTCGGCGTAGCCCAGTGCCTTGGCAACGTCAATGGCATCCAGCGACTCCGCGGGAGAAACCCTCACATCGTGGGTCCTGAGCATCTGTATAAAGTTGACAAGGTTGGCTTGCATGGCTGCGGCGAGAGGCCGTTATGTGCCCTGGTCGTTGTGCGCCGCGGCAGGACGCAGCAGTGAGCGAAGTTCACCGTCAGTCGTTTCTATATCTTCCTCAAACTTCAGCAACACGTTCAATGTGCTGCGTACCAGTTCGGTGTCCAGGCTCTGCGCATGCAGTAGCAACAGGCTGCGGGCCCAGTCGATGGTTTCAGAGATGGCCGGCGACTTTTTCAGGTCCAGCTGGCGCAGGCTGTGCACGAACTCTACTAACTGGTGACGCAGGTTTTCGTCGACATCCGGTACCCTGCTGCGAATGATACGTTCTTCCAGTTCGACGCTGGGAAAGGGAATGTAAAGATGCAGGCAGCGGCGTTTCAGCGCGTCGGAAATGTCGCGGGTATTGTTGCTGGTCAGGAACACCATCGGTGATGTCCGGGCCTTTATGGTGCCTATCTCGGGTATGGATACCTGGTAGTCTGAGAGAATTTCAAGCAACAGCGATTCAAACTCGTAATCGGACTTGTCGACCTCATCAATCAGTAAAATCGCGCCGTTGTCCTGCTGCATGGCTTTGAGCAAGGGGCGTGGTTCGAGAAAATCCTCCGAATAGAAGATGTCGCCAAACTGGTGCAGTCGTTCCACGGATTCGGCAAGACCGGTGGTACCCTGCAGGAGGTCGCCCAGTTTCTCCTTGAGCACCTGGGTGTACAGCAGCTGTTTGCCATACTTCCACTCGTAAAGTGCTTTTGCTTCGTCCAGGCCCTCGTAACACTGCAGACGGATCAGCGGTGTATCGAGCAGCATGGCGGTGGTCTTTGCCAGCTCTGTTTTGCCGACACCGGGTGGGCCTTCAACCAGAACCGGTTTGCGCAGCTTGAACGCCAGGAATACGGCAGTTGCGATTTTGCGGCTGCAGATGTAGCCGTGTTCTTCGAAGCCTTGTTCGATGGCCTCGACGGATGCGAGCTGCGGGAAGTCTAGTGATTGCACGAGGTTGCCTCAGGTTCGGGGCAGTTATTGTACGCGATTGCCCGCGCCGGGGTACAACCGGGGCTAACCTCCAGTGGTGTTCATAAATCGCACAATTTGCGGTTCATCAGACAGGTCGAAATAGTGCTTCTCGGGCTTGTTGGACATGGCTGATGTAATGGCGTCCAGCAGGTGTTGGTGGGTGGAGTGCGGTGCGCGCAGCACGGCGCGCAAGTCGACCGAATGCTCGTTACCAAGGCACAGCAGCAGCCTGCCCTCTACCGTTACCCTGACGCGATTGCACAGGTGACAAAAGTTATGACTATGCGGTGAAATAAAACCCACGCGCGTGCCGCGTTGATCGCCGCTGCCCTTGATATGGCAGTAGCGCGCCGGGCCAGCGGTGCCTTCCGGGTCGCTCTGGTCGCCGAGGCTGTACTGGCGCATGATAAGCTGCTTGAGCTCAGCGCTGCTGCAGAAGCTCAGGGCGCGGTCGTGTTCGTCGATGATGCCCAGCGGCATTTCTTCGATGAACGCGATATCGATACCGCGTTGCCGCGCAAACTCCACCAGGTCAAGCACTTCGTCATCGTTCCTGCCCTTTAGAATTACTGCATTGAGACGAATGCGCGGAAACCCGGCTGCTACCGCCGCATCAATGCCGGCAATGACCTGGTCGAGATTGCCGTGGCGGGTCAGTGAACGAAATTTTCTCGGATTGAGGCTATCCAGGCTGATGTTCAGGCTGTTCACGCCGGCGTTGCGCAGCTCCGGGGCGAGGCGTTGTAGTTGGGAGCCATTGGTGGTCAGGGCAAGTTCGTCCAGCCCCTCCATCTGCCCAAGCCGACGAACCAGTGACATAACATTGTTACGTATCAGCGGTTCGCCGCCGGTGAGGCGGATTTTCCTGACGCCCAACTGTACGAAAGCGGCGCCGATAGCGTGCAGCTCTTCCAGCGACAGTACGTTCGGTTTTGGGGCGAAGGTCATGTCTTCTGCCATGCAGTAGACGCAGCGAAAGTCGCAGCGATCTGTCACTGACAGGCGGATGTAATCGACCTGGCGTCCGAAGCCATCAATCAGGCGTGTGGTATGTGGTGGGCCCATGCCGTTCAGTGTAGCTGCTGTGCTGGCCAGTTCCCAGCGCAGACTTTACAGCGGTGAGCCAGTGATTCAGGATGTCACTTCAGCGCAGCGATGCGCCGGGGCCTCATCACACGCGGACAAACACCAGTATGCAAACTTGGGCATTATGGTTGGGACCATTAGCCGGTCTCGCGCTTGCAGCGCTGATCAGCGCCAGCGGCTACAACACCGACATGGCCATTGTTGCCGGCATTGCGGTGGTGTGCATCCTGTGGTGGGTGTTTGAGCCGGTGCCCATTCCCGTCACGTCGCTACTGCCGCTGGCCCTGTTGCCGTTGTTGGGTGTATTAACGCCCGCCGAGACTGGCCAGGCTTACGGCTCTCCGCTGATTCTTCTGCTGCTTGGTGGCTTTCTTTTGTCAAAAGCTATGGAGCATTCCGGCGCACACCGGCGCCTGGCGCTGACCATGGTGCGCATGTTTGGCGCGCATAGCGGGCGGCGCCTGGTGTTGGGCTTTATGGTCGCTGCAGCGGTGTTGAGCATGTGGATATCCAACACTGCGACTACCCTGATGTTGCTGCCCGTGGCGTTGGCAGTGCTGGATGCGGTCGAAGACAAGGAGCGGGTCGCAGTGCCTTTGCTACTGGGTGTTGCGTATGCCGCCAGCGTTGGTGGCATGGGCACACCTATAGGGACGCCGCCGAACCTGATTTTCATGCAGGTGTATCAGGAGACGACCGGCAATAGCATCAGCTTTACGCAGTGGATGCTCTGGGCACTACCTGTTGTGGTAATCATGGTGCCGGCCATGGCGTTTATGCTCACGCGTAACCTGCACGGCACCCTGCGCGTTGCCCTGCCCGAAGTCGGTCAGTGGCGCACCGATGAGCGGCGTGTGATGATGGTGTTTGCATTGACAGCCCTGGCATGGATTACCCGCAGCGAGCCTTTCGGCGGTTGGAAGACCTGGTTGGGCGTGCCCTGGGCAAATGATGCATCGGTCGCATTGCTGGCGGTGGTGTTGATGTTTGTCGTACCCAATGGCAAGGGTGGCCGGCTACTCAACTGGGAGAAAGCCAGTAGCATACCCTGGGGCGTGTTGCTGCTGTTTGCGGGTGGTATCTGCCTGGCAAAGGGATTCGTCAACTCCGGCCTGAGCGCCGTCATGGGCGAGGCGCTGGCGAGCCTTTCCGATATGCCGCTGTATGTGTTGATCCTGCTGATTTGCCTGGCGGTCACGTTTATGACGGAAACAACGTCCAACACCGCCAGTACCACCCTGTTGATGCCCATACTGGCTGCAGCGGGGCTGGCCGCCGGTATTCCCCCTGAAGTGATAATGGTTCCTGCCGCCATGAGCGCCAGTTGCGCGTTTATGCTACCGGTGGCAACAGCGCCGAACACCGTGGTCTATAGTAGCGGCCTGATCACCACCTCCCGCATGGCGCGAGAGGGCTTTATGCTAAACCTGCTGGGTGCAGGAGTGATCAGTGTAGTGTGTTACATCACGCTCACCTGATGGCTGCGCAGAATTGCTGCGCAGAACTGCCGCGCGGAATCGCCGCGCGGAATCGCCGCGCGGAATCGCCGCGCGGAATCGCCGCGCAGGGCGGCCGCCTGCCACGAGCGCGTCACGGCAGGGGCGCGTTCAAACCACGCGCAGGAGTATTGGTGCAGCAGCAGGCCCTAGAGCAGGGCCATGATGGTTTCGGCTGAGCTGACATCCACGCCCGCCCCAGGCTCTACATTGAGATGTGACACCACACCATCCTGGGCAATGAGCGCGAAGCGCTGGCTGCGCTTGCCCATGCCGAAGCCGGTGCCATCGAGTTCCAGACCCAGTGCTGCGGTGAACTCAGCGTTGCCATCAGCGAGCATGAGAATTTCATCGGCGTTCTGGTCTTTGCCCCAGGCGCCCATGACAAACGCGTCATTGACCGACATGCAGACTATCGTGTCGACACCAGCGGCCTTGATCTTGTCGGCATTGACGACATAGCCGGGCAGGTGGGTCAGGCTGCAGCCCGGTGTGAACGCGCCAGGCACCGCAAAAAGAACGACTTTTTTACCGTCAAAGATGTCTGCGGTTGTGATGTCTGTTGGGCCTTTTTCTCCCATGGTCTTGAGGGTGCATGCGGGAATTTTGTCGCCAACTTGGATGGTCATGCTAGGCTCCTTAATGAGCTGAAAATTATCAGGGGGAAAATAATAGCAGATGCTGCGCGAAACACACTGCCCATTGTGCAGTGGAAACGATACCCACGCTTATCATGAGGACAAACATCGCCAGTACCTGCGGTGTTCCAGGTGTTGCCTGGTGTTTGTGCCCACACACTGGCACCTGTGTCACGCGGCAGAAAAAGCACAGTATGACCTGCACGAAAACAGCTTTGGGGATGCTGCCTACCGTGCTTTTCTCGGCAGGCTGGCTGCCCCGCTGTTTGAGCGCGTGGCGCCGCCGGCAAGCGGCCTTGATTTTGGCTGCGGCCCGGTGGCTGTGCTCGCCGCAATGCTCCGCGAAGCCGGTTACACGGTAGACACCTTTGATGCCTACTACGCACGCAATGCCGATGTGTTTGCGCGCCGCTACGACTTTATCTGTGCATCCGAGGTAGTTGAACATTTGAGCCAGCCGGCACGTGAACTGGCCAGGTTGTGGGGAATGTTACGGCACAAAGGCTATCTGGCGGTGATGACCAAGCTGGTGCTCAACCGCGAGGCGTTTGCCCAATGGCACTACATTCGCGATCCGACGCACGTGTGCTTCTTCAGTCGGCAGACCTGGTCCTGGTGGGCACGACAGCAGGGCGCGGCATGCGAATTCATCAGTGATGACGTGATACTCCTGCAGCGACTGATGACGTGAACAACTGCGGCGCGGGCCGCTCATTATTCCCTTGCGGGCAGGTTGGCCAGCATGCTGGCGTAGATGCCCTCGCATTCCCGGAAAAAGCTCAGCTCACTGTCGCCCAGGTAGGGCGCCACCATGGTCAGCAATTGCAGCACACCCTGGTGAATGACCAGCTCTGGTGGCCGGCGGTCGTCCACCAGTTCCTGGTAGTTGAACCAGAAAGTCAGGTTGAGTGTCATGTTTTCGGCCAGTCCCAACAGCTGATGATCGCGCGCGGCAATCACCTCCCGCTCCAGTAAGGTTCTGCAAATAGCGTACATGGCGGCGCGTTTGAGTTGCATGATGCGCTTGAAGCCACGGCGAATATCCGGGTAACGCTGCAGGAGATTGTCCAGGTTGAGGTACAGGAAGCGGTACTGGTACATCTCCTCAAGCAAAACGTAGAGGTAGAACCAGTTGTCCTCCGTCGCGCCGTTCTTTGCTCCCAGAGGTTCGGTAATGGGCGCGCTCAGTGTGGTTACGATGGCGTGCTCATACTGTTGGAACAGCTCCGCGATAATCTGGTCCTTGCCTTTGAAGTGGTAGTACAGGTTGCCCGGACTGATATCCAGTTCATTGGCGATATCGATCGTGGTAGTTTCGGCCTCGCCCTCATCGTTAAACAGCGCCAGGCTGACGTGCAGTATGCGGTCGCGTGTTTTCATGGCCGCTGCAATCAGGCGCGGTTTTTGCTCGTGGCCGTTGGCCTGCGTCTGGGGCTCTTGGCCGCGGCGGGCTTACGGGTTGACTGGCGCGCGGCGCTGGATGTTTTGGCGACGGGTCGTTTGGCAGATTTACGCCCGGTAGCTGCGGCTTGCTTGCGTTTCGCACCCGTGCCGGCCGACGTTTTGCCCGCCGTGCTGCTTTTCGCACTGCCGGCGATTTTGCTGGCTACCCGGGCTTTGCTCCCGGCACTTTTCGTGCCGCTCTGCCTGGAGCTGCTCTTCTTCGCGGTTGCCGGTTTTTTGCGGGCGGCGGGCTTCTTTGCCGCTGCTTTCTTTTTCGCCGGTGCCTTGCGCTCGGGTTTGACCGCCAAACCCTGCTCGGTGAGCGCCCGCGTCAGCGCGGTTACCTGCCTTGCCAATTGCTCAACCTTGCGCTCCAGCGCTGCGATGTCTTCGATGCGCGCTGGTCGTTGCATCTGGAAGTTTTCACGCACTTTGCTGATCCGCTCTTCCACAGATTGTCGTGCCTGGGCGGTTGTCTCGAGTGCGGTGCGCGCGTCTTCCTCCAGTGCACTACCGGCCTTTACCAGATCCTTGAACAGTTTCGGCGGCTCCATTGCCTTCTCGATGCGGTCCTGGGCATCCTCGACGGCTTTGCCGTAAGCGCCTACCCCGGCCAGCCAGATATTCCTGGCAATCTCGCTTGCCTTGTCAGTCACCTTGCTCTTGTCGTCGCTCATCTGTTGGCCGTCCTTAGGTAGGGGTAGGGGTCGAGTACCGCCGCTTGGGGCTATTAAAGCAGAACGGCGTGCAAAATGCCGCTCGCTGGCCGTCGGGGCACCGTGGTGTGCAGGCACTGTCGCTAGTGGGAACAACCGCGCCTTTGGTGCGCGCTGCCTTGGGTAAGGTTAGCCGGCGTTGCCCGGTGGTGGTTCAGGTCGTTCTTCGGGGTGTTACTGCCGGGGTCAGGTGCAGGTGATGCCTTGGATCACCGCCGGTCTGCGTCGGCCTGACGCGCCGCGCGTTCGGCCAGCTTGATGTTCTGAATGATGCCCATGTAGGGCCATGGGATTTTCAGCTGCTCCTTGAGGCGATCAGCCGGGACGGGTTCGCTGAACAGATAGCCCTGCAGAGCTCGGGCGCCCGCGCCCACAAGAAAGCTGAATTCGGCTTCGGTCTCGACACCCTCGGCAACGATGCGCAGGCCGAGACTGTCAGCGATAGCAATAATTGTCTTGACCAGCATGGCATTGCGCTTGTTACTGTCGCAGTGGTGCACAATGTCACGGTCGATGCGCAGTGCGTTGAGTGGACAATGACCCAGGTGGCTCAGTGGAGTCGCGCTGATGCCGAAGTTGTCCAATGAAAGGTGTACACCCATCGAGCTGAGTGTGCGCAGGGTTCGGGCTTCCTCACTTTCTTCGTCCATGAGGACAATCTCAGACAAGCCCAGCTCCAGCGACTCAGCGCTCAAGTCTGTTGCAGCCAGAGCCGAGCGTACATCGTCCGCCAGCGTCTTACCCAGCTCGTCGGCCGAGATGTTTATCGCAACACGCGCCATTTCGATGCCACTGGCGCGAAACTCCTGCAGGTTGCGACATGCCTCGCGAATAGTCCAGCCGCTGATCTGTTGCATGAGCCCCAGCTGGCGGGCCATGGGGATAAACGTTGTCGGCGGAATCTTGCCCTGCTGGGGGTGATCCCAGCGCAGCAAAACTTCTGCCGAGATGACTGAGCCATCGATGCTGTCGACCTGTGGCTGGAAGTACAGGGCGAGCTCCTCGTTCTCTATCGCACTGCGTAACTCACCTTCCAGTTGGAACTGATCCTGACTGCCCTGTTCGAGGTCGTCACTGTAAAACAGGTAGGCGCCCTGGCGGGAGGCGGGTACGGCCTTCATGGCAATACCCGCCTGGCGAATGAGCATTTCCATCTGAGCATTGGTTTCAGGAGCGACAGCAATACCGATCGAGGGCGACAGCACGATTTCCTTGTTGTCTACATGGATGGGCGCAACGATGCATTCGATGAGTCGCTGTGCGACGTCTCCTGCGGAAGCGGGGCGGTCGATCTGGTCGAGAATAATGGCGAATTCATCACCGCCCATGCGTGCCACCCCGGCGCGCAGGTCGGTATCAACGTCGTGTGACACGACGTCATTGCGCCGCAGGCAGCCGACCATTCTTTTGCTCATCTCGCGCAGCACCAGGTCACCGGTGGAGTAGCCGAAGCTTTCGTTGATGCGGCGAAACTCATTCAGGTTCAAATATAGCAGCGCCAGTGGTTTGCCGGCGCGCTCGCCAGAACGCAATAGCGTTTGTAGGATTTCCTGGAACAGTGTGCGGTTGGGAAGAGAGGTGAGCCCGTCGTAATTGACCAGTCGCTGCAACTTGTCCTTTGCTTCGCTGATTTCCCTGGCAGCCTGATTCAGCTGATCGTCCTGCTGCGACAGCCTGGAGGTGCTTTCTTCGACTTTACGGCTGAGCAGCTTGCGATCCAGCTCGGCCTCCTCCCGGGCACGCTGTGCATCCTTGATAATGGCGTTGAAGGTGCGCGCGGTGCTGGCAAGTTCACTGTTATCGGAAATGTTGAGTTCGCTCGCCGGAAGCCCGCGCGCCAGATCGTCACTGACGCGTTGCAGCTCACGTACCGGCACCATGATTTTCCGGTTGTTGAGAAACAGGCCCCAACCGGCCAGCAGTGCGATGATCATGAAGAACGTCAGCAGGTAGAGCACTGCTGGCAGCGTGTTGTTAACGAGCTGTTTCCGGTCCAGCTCAACGTGCAGGTAGCCCACGACCCAGCGGCTACTTTCATTTTCTGGCGTGTAGTTGCGCAACAGAAACTCTGCGTCGCTGTACTCCTGGGGCGTGAGTTTCAGTGAGGTGGTAATGGGTGCGGTCAGGTGCAGGGTGGCGCTGCCAAAAAGCCGGGCAAACAGGTTTGGGTCAATCTCTTCACCGCTTGCAGAAAGATAGCGCAGGGAGGTTTCAGTAACCGCACTCTCGCCGCGCAGCGTCTGCAGTGGAAACGGCGGGGACTCCTCGATGGTTTTTGCGGTGCCCTTGTGCGCGATCAGCTTGCCGCTGCGGTCGTACATGCCACTGCTGGCGGTTTCTGGCAGTTCCAGTACTGAGGCGAGAAACTGGCGAATGAAAGGGCGGTTGTTTTTGTACACAGCGAGTTTCAACAAGGTGTCTGAATTCGCCATGTTTTGCGCCGCCTTGCTGGCATGCTGTACCTCGCGGGAGTACTCGTACTGCGCGGCGATCAACAAGGTCGTTAACAGCACCGTGATGGCACACAGTGTCAGAACGATACTGGTTCTATCCGTGAATCGCATGCTCTGGCTCCCCGGGGTGCTGAGGAGACCGGTAACTGTCAGGGCGTGGTCTGTGCTCAGCGCGCGTGATCGGATTGGCCGACCCGCAATTATTCGAATACTCGTGGTGCGGGGCTGTTCCTGATGGCTTGGTCCAGCGTCTGCCGCTGGTTGAAGTGTAGCGGTCGCGGCAGAGAATTATGAGTAATTATTTCCTATGTGGGGACTAAAGTTTGTGGCCATTGCGCAGCAAACACCGGGCAAAAAAAAGGGCCACGTGTGTGGCCCTGGAAACTCCCCATGCAGGGATAAGTGGTCCTGGATGGATGTGGGTGTTTAGGCAGCGCTTTTCAGGCTGACAGAGCCTTTGAGTTCCTCAAAGCGTGCCTTTGCTTTCTCAAGCTGGGCTTCGAGCTTCTTGCGGTCAGTCAGGCTTTCCAGCTGCTTCTGGAGGTCAAGTTCATTCATCGACTTCTTGGCGTCCTGCTCGACTTTTTTACCGCGCTTTACCAGCTCCTTGTAGAGCTTGTCTGCCTGCTTGCGACGAGTTTCCATATCAGATTGCAGCGCGTCGATGCGGCTCTGCGCCTGATCGAAGGCTTTGCCATAGAAACCCAGGCCTGCCAGAAAGACATTGCGGCTGGTTTCCTGCGCACGCGAGGCGAAGTCTTCTGCCGCTTTTTGCGGTGCAGCCTTCTTCGGTGCAGCGCGCTTTGCAG
Source organism: Gammaproteobacteria bacterium (assembly GCA_024742415.1). GTDB lineage: Bacteria > Pseudomonadota > Gammaproteobacteria > Pseudomonadales > Halieaceae > Marimicrobium. The sequence continues at coordinate 73,338 of JANSYN010000006.1, read as the reverse complement.
CGGGCTTACGCTTGGGGGCAGGCTTGCGCTTTGCAGCAGGCTTGCGTTTGGGTGCAGCTTTCTTCTTTGCTTGTTCGGCCATGATTGCTCTCCTTGAATGTCTTGGTGTTTGTTCACCAGATGAGACCAGATTAGGGACATTTATTAGAATAAACATACTAATAAACTGCGAAATTTTGCCTCTGCACCGTTTTTTTTCGGGCTCTGCTCAGGCGCCAACCCTGTGTCTGTGTCTGTGACTGTGTCTGTGTCTGTGTCGGGCAGGTGCCAGAATGCCCGTCGAACGGATAGCGCCGACAGTGGTCTGTTTTATGGGGAACTGGCTTAAATACCCCAAAGCCTTAGACTGGATAGTGCGCGCGGGATAAACTGACGCGCCTGTCGCTACAGAGGTAACACACAATGGCCTTATCCGGTGCTCGCAATGGCATTTGGGCGCTGCTTGTACTGATCATAGGCGGTGCTGCGGCCTATGGCGTGCTCGTTGGCAAACCCGAGCCCGCACCGGAAGAAATTGACGTGGCACCCATGCCGTCGGTGGATGTCGTCGTCGCGGCGCCGGTCGAGCGCTCGCTGTCGGTGGTGACCCAGGGAACGGTGCGCCCCCTGCGCCAGGTGCGCCTGATGAGTCAGGTGAGCGGTCGCGTACAGAGTGTGTCAGACGGTTTTTCCCAGGGTAGTTTCTTCTCTGCCGACCAGGAATTGATCAAGGTCGAGGATGTCGACTATCGCCTGCAGATTGCGCGCGCAGAATCCCAGGTGGCGGCATCGCGGCAAGTGCTGGCCGAAGAAAAGGGCCGCGCCCTGCAGGCCAGGCGCGAGTGGCGCGATCTTGGCACCGCGCAAGCCAATGCGTTGTTCCTGCGTGAACCCCAGATCGCCGCAGCTGAGGCCGCCTTGCGCGCTGCTGAGGCAGATTTGCAGGCAGCGCGGCTGGACCTGCAGCGCACGTCGATCTCCGTGCCGTTCAATGGGCGAATCAGCGAAAAGCACGTCGACGCCGGGCAGTTTGTATCTGCCGGCACGCACCTGGCAACGGTTTATGCCACCGACGCGGTAGAAATCCGCCTGCCGCTGACCGGCCGCCAGGTGGCGTTACTGGATCTGCCATTGACCTATGACGACACCGAGGCGGCGGACTTTTCGGGTGTGCCGGTAGTGATCCAGGCACGCTTTGCTAATCGCCTGTGGGAATGGCAGGGCCAGATTGTGCGCACGGATGCCAGTATCGATGAAAGCAGCCGAGTGGTCTATGCCGTAGCCGAGGTGCACAAGCCATTTGCACGTGATTCCCAGGAGGGCCGCCCTCCGCTGGCACCGGGTTTATTTGTAAGCGCCACGATCAGCGGGCGGGCCATACCGGACGTGGTGGAGTTGCCGCGCAGCGCGCTGCGCAGTGATCGCAGTGTACTGGTTGTGAACGCCGTTGATCGCACGCAGCGCAAGGAAGTTCACGTGCTGGACAGCAATGCCCAGACCGTGTGGGTACAGGGTTTGTCGCCATCAGACCGCGTGGTCACTGGTCATTCTGCGGCCCTGACGGCGGGTATGCAGGTTGTGGTCCGGAACAGCCCAGAACTTGCGGGGAGTCCATAGAGTGCTCTTGGTGACCACCGTTTTGACCGGTTGGAGGGGCTGAGCCATGGGCGGCGCGATTCGCTGGTTCGTCGATAACCCCATTGCCGCCAACCTGTTGATGGTGCTGTTCATCGTCGGTGGCGCCCTGGGGATTCCATCACTGGATAAAAAATACTTCCCCGACTTTGAGCTGAACCTCGTCAGTGTATCCATGCCTTATCCCGGAGCCGGCCCTGGTGAGGTCGAGCAACAAATCTGTAAGCGCATCGAGGAGGCCGTGCACGACCTGAATGGCGTGAAGGAGATCCGCTCAACGGCGCGCCAGGGTCTGGGTACCGTGTTGGTCGAAGCGGAATCGGGTTATGACGTGCAGCGCCTGACCGCCGAAGTCAAAACCCGCGTCGATGCGATTTCCACATTCCCCGCCGATGCAGAACGACCGGTGATCACGGAGTTGGCGCATCGACACTTCATGGCGATGGTAAGCGTTGCCGGTGATATCGGTGAACGTGAGTTGAAGGAGCTGGGTGAACGCCTGCGCGATGACCTTGCGGCGCAACCTCATGTTGCAGTAGTGGAACTGGGCAGCCCACGGCCCTATGAAGTGGCAGTGGAAGTGTCGGAGTTGACGCTGCGCCAATATGGGCTGACATTAAACGATGTTGTGGCCGCCATTCGCGGCTCCTCCCTGAATCTGCCCGCAGGCGCGATTAAAACGAGCCAGGGTGATATCCAGCTCCAGACTCGCGGCCAGGCCTATAACCAGCTGGATTTCGAACGTATCCCCCTGGTGAGTACGCGCGACGGTGCCCAGTTGGTACTGGGTGATGTCGCCACCATCACCGACGGTTTTGAGGACGTGGATGTGCGCTCGCGGCTCAATGGCCTGCCGGTGCATAACCTCAGTGTCTTTGTGACGTCCAGCCCCGATACCCTGGCGACCAGTGAATCGGTCGCCCGGTGGGTGGAGAATACCCGCGCCACGCTGCCACCGGGTGTTGTCATCGAGTTCTGGCGTGATTCCGCCGAGCCGTTTCGCGAGCGCACCGATACGCTGGTAACCAATGGCATCGGTGGATTGGTTCTGGTGTTTATCCTGCTCATGATCTTTTTGCGGCCGTTGCTGGCCCTGTGGGTCTGTGCAGGGATCGCAGTGGCTTTCCTGGGCACGTTTTTTGTGCTGCCGTTCACCGGTATCAGCCTGAACATGGTGTCGATGATGGCCTTCCTGCTCATTCTGGGCATCGTTGTCGATGACGCGATTATCGTGGGTGAATCGGTGCACGCACATCAAGCGGCGGGAGAGACCGGCGCCAAGGGTGCGGTTATGGGTACACGCGCCGTGATGAAGCCGGTGATGTATGCGGTGATTTCCACCATGATCTTTGTCGCGCCGATGCTGTTTTTACCGGGTGAGATGGCGTCAGCGTCCATTCCGCTGCCGGTTGTGGTGATTATTGCCCTGACCTTTTCACTGATTGAATGCCTGTGGATACTTCCCGCGCACCTTGCCCACATGCGTCCTATGCGGCCCAGTCGTTTCGCCGTGCTGCGCCAACTGGAGGAGTACCGGCAAACGGTGGCGCGACAAATGGTGCGCTGCGCCAGGGAAATTTACCGTCCCTTCCTGGCGCGCTGCCTGCAGGCCAATGCAGTGGTCGCTGCGCTGTTCTTCGTAGCGCTGATGTTCAGCCTGGCGCTGTACGGGGGTGGCTGGCTGCGTTCGGCGTTCTTCCCCGCCGTGACAGCAGATTACACCGAAGCTGAGATCACTTTGCCCGAGGGTGGCCCCTATGCCGATTCCCTGCGCGTGTTGCGTCAGGTTGAGGACGCGGCGCTGCGAATCAAGCAGCAGTACAACGAGGATCCTCGGTTTGCAGGCGAAGAAGAGGCAGTCGGCCATGTGTTTTCTTCCGCGCGTGAGAACGAAGTCAAGGCCTGGATTGAAGCGCGCTCTTCGGCAGTCGATATCGCAGAGCTTACAGAGCGTTGGCGTGAGGCTATCGGCGACGTCGGCCCGGTGGAAGATTTCCAGATGGATTACACCTTTAACGAGATGGGCAGCCCAATCACGCTGGTGTTTTCCTCGGCCTCCCTGGAGGATCTGCGGCAGGTGGCCATAGAATTGCGCGATATCCTGCAAGCCTACCCGGGGGTGTTCAACATCAACGACTCCCTGCAGTCACCGCGCGAGGAGATCGAACTGGGTCTCAAGCCCGCGGCTGAAAACCTGTCCATTACCCTGGCCGATCTGGCCCGCCAGGTGCGCCAGGCATTTTATGGCGCAGAAGCGCAGCGTATTCCGCGCACCAAGGAAGATGTACGCGTGATGGTGCGCTACCCGGAAGGCGAGCGCGTGTCGGTAGATAACCTCGACGAGCTGCGCGTGCGTGCGCCCAGTGGTGCCGAGGTGCCCTTCGATACGGTGGCCCAGGTGCAGTACCAGCCGGGCTACGTCACGATCGAACGGCTTGATCGCAAGCGCACACTCACGATGACTGCTGATGCGGCGCGCGGAGTGGCTGACCCCCGCGCGGTGGTCAACGAAGTGGTCAACAAGCACCTGCCGGAACTGCAGCAGCGTTTCCCTGGTTTGACTCTCAAACTGGATGGTGAGCTCCAGGAAGAAAGCGAGTTCCTGACTGCCATGCTGACCTATATGGGGCTTGCAATGCTGATAGTGTACGCCCTGATGGCGATTCCATTTCGCTCGTACTTTCAGCCGCTTCTGGTGCTGACTGCGGTGCCTTTCGGGGTGATGGGGGCGATTTTCGGCCACGCCTTGCTGGGCTGGCAGATCAGTATGTTTTCGCTACTGGGGGTGATTGCCGCGGCAGGTGTTGTGGTCAATGACAACCTGGTTCTGATTGATCGGATCAACCAGCTGCGGGCTACCGGGCACGGGGTGATCGAGGCCCTGTTGCAGGGGGGGGAAGACCGGTTTCGCCCCATCATTCTTACCTCGCTGACTACCTTCGTGGGCCTGTTGCCGATCATGTTTGAAACCAGCATTCAGGCGCAGTTCATGATTCCCATGGTGATATCCCTGGCCTTTGGTGTGTTGCTGGCAACGGGTGTCACCCTGATTCTTGTGCCTTGCCTGTACTTGCTCGGTGAGCAGGTTGCGTTGCGTGTGTTTCATCGGCGTCAGGCGCTGCCGGATGTCATTGACGGGCTGTAAGTTGTTTTGCATCGTCGTTGAATCGTAGTTGAATCGTAGTTGAATCGTAGTTGAATCGTAGTTGCGTCGTTTTTGAGCAGTAGTTGAGCAGTAGTTGAGCAGTAGTTGCGTGGTGGTTGTGTGTCAGTTGTGTGTTTGCTGCCCCTAAGGTGGTTTGCCCAGGTGTCCGCCACAAGCTGGCATGAGCGCGCACCGGTAAAGCCTGCGGGCAGACCTGTGGCCGTCTGGCAACGGTGGCTGCGGGCAACGTGCAGGTGGTTTCTTTCCCCACAAAAAAAGCCCGCATAGCGGGCTTTCGGCGTAGTGCACAGGATGTGTTATTACCCCGCCCTGGGGCCTGCCGCGATAATTGCATCGGAGACTTCAAAGTTCTTGATGTTCTCGGCAAACAGCGCGGCGAGCTTGCTGGCCTGATCATCGTAGGCGGCTTCGTCACCCCAACCGGCGCGTGGGTCCACGTATCTGGCGTCCACTCCGGGTATCTCGGTGGGAAAATCCAGGTTGAGAATATCCAGGTGTTGAGTAGCTGTGTTGAGCAGGGCGCCGGTCTGGCAGGCGTGCACAACGGCGCGGGTGACCGGGATGGGGAAGCGTGACCCGCTGCCGCCAGGAGCGCCTGAACCCCCGGCCCATCCGGTATTGACCAGATACACCTGGCTGTCGAAATCCTCGATGCGCTTCATTAACAGTTCTGCATAGTCACGCGCAGGACGCGGCATGAAGGGCGCGCCAAAGCAGGTTGAGAACGTGGGGTTGATACCCGCTTCTGCGCCCAGTTCTGTCGACCCCACCCGTGCGGTGTACCCTGACAAAAAGTGGTAGGCAGCGGCCTCCTTGGTGAGGATAGAGACAGGGGGCAATACGCCCGATACGTCACAGGTCAGGAAAATAACGCACTTGGGCTCTCCGCCGTTGTTGGTCTCTGTGCGCTTCTCGACGTGTTCCAGCGGATAGCAGCAGCGACCGTTTTCAGTCAGGCTGGTGTCGGTGTAGTCGGCGTGTCGGTTGTCATCAAGCACCACGTTTTCGATGATTGCACCAAAGCGGATGGCGTCCCAGATAACCGGTTCGTTTTTCTGGCTCAGGTCGATTGTTTTTGCGTAGCAACCGCCTTCGAGGTTGAAGACAGACCCCTTTGCCCAGCCGTGCTCGTCGTCGCCGATGAGGAAGCGACCCGGGTCTGCCGACAGTGTGGTCTTGCCGGTGCCTGACAAGCCGAAGAATAGCGTGGTGTCGCCTTCTTCGCCGACGTTGGCGCTGCAGTGCATGGGCATGACATCTTTTTCAGGCAGCAGGAAGTTCTGCACGGAGAACATGGATTTTTTCATCTCGCCGGCATAGCGCATGCCGGCCAGCAGGACTTTGCGTTGGGCAAAGTTGATAATGACAACGCCGTCTGAATTGGTGCCATCGCGTTCCGGCTCGCACACAAAGCTTGCGACATTGAGAATATTCCATTCCGGTTTGCGACCACTGTTGTAGTTGCCTGGGCGGATGAACATGTTGCGTCCGAACAGTGCCTGCCAGGCAGTTTCGGTAGTCACTTTTACCGGGATGTAGTGGTCGCTGTGCTCGCCCACATGCAGGTGTGAGACGAAACGGTCGCGTCCGGCGGCATAGGCCTCGACGCGATCCCACAGGGCGTCGAACTTGTCGCTATCGAAGGGGCGATTGACGCTGCCCCAGTCAATGCTGTCTTCGGTGCTGGGTTCCTTGACGACAAAGCGGTCAGCGGGAGAGCGGCCAGTGCGCTCGCCGGTGGTAACCAGCAGGGCACCGGTGTCCGAGAGAATGCCCTCTTTGCGCTGCAGGGATTCTTCGATGAGTTTGGCGGGCGCCAGGTCGGTGTGTTCCTGGGCAGTCTGGATATCTACCGTCATTGCGTATCCTGTCGTTATTTGAGCGTTACGGCGCTGCGGCGCGCGAAGGCTTTGTTGGGCGTTTTGGGGGGCGCATTATCGCAATAATTGGGGGCTGTTGTGAATTATAATGACCATAAGCGGGGCGAATTTCGGGGAAGCTGTGATCAGTGTAACGTTTTGGACTCGCCGCCCCCAAGCACGCTCTCCAGGTCGTTTTCGTCAAAGTGGTACTGCATGTTGCAGAACTCGCAGTCCATGGTGATGACCCCCATCTCCCTTAGCAGGGAGATGATCTCCTCGTTCCCCAGGGATAGCAGCGCCCCCAGGGTGCGCTCGCGTGAGCAGGTGCAGGCAAATTGCACTGTGCGCGCCTCGAATACGCTGACCTTGTCTTCATGGTACAGCCGCCTCAGCAGCTCGGTGGGCGCCAGGCTGAGCAGTTCTTCCGGCCGCGTGGTGGCGGCCAGGGTGCACGCGTGCTCCCACTGCGCGCGGCGCACGGACGGTGCTGCCTGCAGTTGGGCCGGCAGTTGTTGCAGCAGTATACCGCCGGCCTGTTCCCCGTCTGCCGCCAGCCATAGGCGGGTGCCCAGTTGCTCGGAGCTCGCGAAGTAGCTGTCGATACTAGCCGCCAGGGACTCCTCCTCGAGCATAACAATGCCCTGATAACGCTGGCCGTCGTCCGGATCGATGGTAATGACCAGTTGGCCGTCGGCCAGCAGCAGGCTGTTCTCCAGCCCGGTGGCCTGCTCGGCTCCCCGGGCGATTCCGCGGATGTGGAGTTGGTCACTGCACTCTGCCATCAATAACGGTACCTGTCCGTCCGAGCGCGCCTGCAGAATGAGCTTGCCCGCAAACTTCAGCGTCGAACTGAGCAGCACGCTGGCCGCCAGAAACTCACCCAGCAGCCGGGCGACGCCCGGCGCATACTGATGAAGTGTGAGGATCTCGCGGTAGCTGTGTGTCAGGCGTACGCTTTCGCCGCGAATATCTGCTTCTTCAAAGAGGAATCGCCGGGCGCTGTCACTCTCTGTGGCCGTTGCAGGTGTCAGGGTATTGGTCATGCCGTCTCGGTGTTTGTCTGATTTGGGTGTGGTTCGGGCGCGGTTGGTCATTGGATGGTGCGCTGGAACGGGCCAGTATACCGCTGCCTCGCACAGGAGTTCATTATTTGAGGCCAGCAACCTAAAATTCCCGCCCGTGCCAGACCTGCCGGGCGTTTGCCGCTACATTACGCCCTTTGAACGATTCCCAGCGCAGCCGGGACAGCCGGCCAGGAGCAAACCATGAGGTTTAGTTATCAAGTTGGAATGAGCGATGCCGGGCACTACCTGCCCCTGGCGCAAGCTGCTGAAAAGGCGGGGTTTGATGGCATTACCGTTCCCGACAGCATCTGCTACCCCCAGCAGGCCAGTTCAAAGTATCCGTATAACAGTGATGGCAGCCGCGAATTCCTCGAAAGTGTGCCGTTCATTGAATCATTGATCGCCGTAACGGCGATGGCCGCCGTCACCACAAACATACGGTTTGCGACCTTTGTGTATAAGCTGGCGGTACGCCAGGCGCCGATTGTCGCGAAACAGGTGCAGGGCATTCAGGCGCTCTCGGGTAATCGCTTTGACTTCGGTATTGGCATCAGCCCCTGGGAAGAGGATTTCGCGGTGTGTGGCGTGCCCTGGGAAAAGCGCGGCAAGCGGTTTGATGAACAGATCGCTATTTTGCGTGGCCTGGAAAGCGGCGATTACTTTGGCTATGACGGCGAAGTTCTGTCCATGCCTGCGGCCAAGATGAACCCGGTGCCCACGGCCCCCACGGCACTGCTCATCGGGGGGCATACAGAACCGGCGCTGAAACGCGCGGCGCGTCTTGGCGATGGCTGGATGTGCGCTGGTGCCGACATGCAGGAACTGACGGCCTACATCAAGCGCATCCAGCAGCTGCGTGAAGAGTTCGGCACTGCAGAGGGTGAATTCCGTGTTTTCACAACCGGCAAGGATGCCTTCAGCAAGGCCGGGATCGACGAGCTGGAGAGTATAGGTGTCACCGATGTGGTGATCGGTTTCCGCAACGTCTACGAGATGGAGCCCGATGTATCGCTGGAGGAAAAAATCCAGCAGCTGAACTGGTACGCGGGAGAGTTCATCAATGGCTGAGTGTCCTCCCAACACACCGGTGCTGGTCGGCGTGGCGGCCGTGCAGCAGAAGCTGGCGGATCACACACAGGCGCTGGAGCCCATTGCCTTGATGGAGCAGGCGCTGCGCAACGCAGCCGCCGATGCCGGCGCGCCGGAACTACTGGCTCAGGCAGATGAAATAATGGTGCCCAACAGTCTGTGGGCCTACAGTGATCCGGCTCGCCTTCTTGCCGAAAAGCTGGGCGCCACAGCGGCAACCACCCTGCTGGCGGATTTCGGCATCTTGCAGCAGAGCCTGGTCGATCGTGCCTGCGAGCGTATCGCCAGGGGCGAGGCAAGTGTGCTGCTGATTGCCGGTGGTGAGGCGCGCTATCGTGAACAGTGTGCCGCGCGGGCAGGCGAAGCGGCGTCTGCCACGGTGCAGGAGGGGGTTGCGCCTGATGTCCTGCTGCAGCCCGCAGCAGAGATGATGTCCGAGGTTGAGTCCAATACCGGGCTGGGTATGCCCGTGGGCTATTACGCCATTATGGATAGCGCCTTGCGTTACAAGCAGGGATTGACCATTGATGAGCATCGTGACCAGATGGCGGCGATGTACGCGCGCTACAGTGAAATTGCCGCGCAGAACCCGGATGCCTGGGCAGAAGAAGCGGTTTCGGCCGAGTTCATTCGTGAGCACTCTGCCGGTAATCGTATGCTCGCTTTCCCCTACACCAAATTGCACAACAGCCAGTGGACGGTAGACCAGGCTGCTGGCCTGATCCTGTGCTCTGCCGAGAAGGCGCAGCAATGGGGTATTGACCGTGCGCAGTGGGTGTTTCCGCTGGCGTCCACGGAATCCAATTTCATGTCGTTGATGTCCAGCCGTGGGGACCTTGCGGCCAGCGAGGGGTTTCGTCTGGCGGGAGCCAAGGCGATGGAACTGGCAGGTGTTGACTTTAACGAGGTGCGCCTGAAAGAGCTGTATTCCTGTTTCCCCTATGCCGTGCGCGTGCAACAGGAGGAGTTTGGCCTCACCGGAAGTGGCGACATCAGCGTGACCGGTGCCATGACCTTTGGCGGCGGGCCCCTGAACAACTTTGTCTTTCAGGCGACCGTGAAAATGGCGCAGCTGTTGCGTGAAAGCCCTGGCGAGACGGGGCTGGTGACCACAGTCAGCGGTTTGATGACCAAGCAGGCCTGCGGGCTCTGGTCAACACAGGCACCTGCCAGGCCCTGGGCGTTTGCCGACGTCACCGAGGAGGTGCGTGCCATTACCGATGTCCGGGAAGTGACCGCGCAGTATGAGGGCGATGGCGTCATTGCGGGCTATACCGTCTTGTTTCAAGGCATGGACCCGTGGCGCGCCGTGGCCGTGATCGATATGCCGGATGGGCGCCGTACCGTCGCCTACAGCGAGGACGCGCCATTAATGCAGCAGATGATGGTGCAGGAGTTCTGCGGCGAGGCTTGCGCGGTTGCCGGCGGGCAGTTCAGCCAGCGCTGACGTCTGACCCATTCGAACCACTTCCGACCATCAGGGCAACACACAAACCCCGGCGAGCGGGTCGCTGGACTGCAAGAGTTCGTGGAACTCCTCGGCCAGCGCGCGGCTGCGATCGATGCAGGTTTGCCAGTAGTGCTGCCTGTCCTGAACTGCCATCGTCTTAAAATCCGAACGATCGGGAATCTTGGCATGTGGCAGGCTGGCGATGAACTGGGCACTGGGGCACAGCAGCACGAGCTTGTCCAGCGTGGCCAGTGACGTTTTACGCCAGGGCAAAAACTTGTCGAACCAGCCGGGCACGATGTCTGCGCTGAAGTGTGGATAGAGCAGCAAGCCCGCGCTGTCCATCTGCGCGATATCGAAATGGTAGTCGATGATGCCGCCGTCCCAGTACTGCCCACCAGGCGCTCCAGGGATATCGCGCTCGCCGGTCAGCACAAACGGGATGGACCCGCTGGCGTGCAGAGCCTGGGCAGTGTTGGCAGCCGAGAGCTGACTGTAACGTGTGTCAAAGTCGGTGAAATGCAGCCCTGTGTCCGGTCGTGGCCCGCTGTGGAAGACAACCCGTTGAAAGTGCAGCGCCAGCAGCCGGCGGCTGGCAATGTTGCCCAGCGCCGCCGTGCCCATGGCCGTGCCGAGCAGGGTGTTGGAGCGTGCTCCGGCAGGGCCGCGCCCCCTGGCCGTGACAATATGGCTGCGAATGCGGGGGTGGTTGGCGATCTGTGCCGCACCGTTGGGGCCCAGCACGTCCTGCAAAATGGCGCGGCTGACCTGGCTGACTTCTGCCGGTGTGGGCCGGGCACTGCTGTAGCTCTGGTAAAGATAGCCCGCCTCCAGCCTGTCGATGGCGTCGACCGGGTCATCCTGCGCCAGGCAGGCATGCCGCCATGTGCCGATGGACGAACCCAGCACATCCAGTGGTTTGTCCGAGCGTTGCAAAAAGTCGCCAAAGAGCAGCCGGTCAAGGTGGCCCAGAATGAACCACTTGGCACCGCCGGAGGCGCCGACAAGCCGGTCGAACAGCGTTGGTGACCAGCCCTCACGCTCGATCCTGCGCGCTGCCTCGCGACCGGCATATACGGTGAGTGCTTTAGTCATCGCGAACCTGGGTGGGCGACACCCCCGTCCACTTGATGAATGCGCGACGAAAGTTGGAGGCGTCGCTAAAGCCAATCATATAGGCGATGGTTGAAAGGGGCAGGCGCGTGTTTTTCAGGTAGCGTGTAGCGTGCTCGGCACGCACCTGGTCCAGCAGCTTCTGGAACGCGTGGCCTTCGTCGTCCAGCCTGCGCCGGTAGGTGCGCGGACTCATATTGAGCATATTTGCCACCTGCGGCATTTGGGGGTACTGACCCTCAAGTTTGCGCAGCAGCTTCAGGGTGCGCTCGGCGATGGAATCCTCGCTCGCAAGATCCTTCAGCAGGCGCGCGCACTCGGCTTCATACAGGCGGCGCAAGGCCGGGTTGGAAGAGGGCAGGCGGGTGCCCAGCCATTCCTTGTCAAAGATAATACGGCCGCGCAGGCAGTTGAAGTGAATATCCTGCCCCAGCACCTCGTAGTAGATGTCGGCATAGTGCGGCTTGGGGTAGGGCAGTTCCATTCTCACACCCAGGTCGGGAATATTGAGCATACCGCGCACGGTATTGATGAACGCGCCATAGAGCAATTCGAAACCAAACTCGATGTTGATCTCGCCCGGTGTAGCGATCACCGACAGTACACAGTTGTCATCGATGACCTCATACTCAAGGTGCAGGCCAGAGGACAGCAGGTGATAGTATTTAAGCAGCAGGTCGACGACCTGTCCGAGATCGCGGCAGGTAATAAACGCCTGGCCCAGCACGGCGTGCGCGCTCAGGTGCAGGCGCAAGCCGAGTTGCAGGCCAAGGGCCGGGTCGCCACTGAGCGCCATTGCATTGGCAACGAGCTGGCGAAAGTCCGCGTCCCTTATGCGGGCACCAATAGCATCGATGCCAGAGGCCGCGAGGCTGGTGTCTGCCAGCAAGTCTTCTCGCTTGCAGCCACGCTCTTCCATCATGTCGATCAGGATCAGTATGTACTGCGCTGGCGTGCTCGGATGTGGCATCGTCCTATTTGGCCACAAATGACTACAAATTGACAAGACTTTACCTTGTTGCTGTTGCAGTCAGGTCGCATAGTCGCCAATCGTTACCAAACCCGTCAGCTAACCGGAGTTGCCATCATGAAGATCGAATGGAAAGAAGACACCCCTCGCAAGATCCAGAATTTTGCGGGCGCGGACTACCCTAAAACAGGTCCGGACCTGGACGACCTGCTCACCAGTGAGCACGTGGACCACATCGCGGAAATTTTTCAGACACCGCTGACCGGCTCCTACAATTGGGACTACACCATCCAGGATGACCGCATCAAGAAGCTTTATGACCTGGGTAAGCAGCTGAACTGGGATCCGGAAGTGGACATCGACTGGGATCGCCCCTGGCCCGAGGAAACGCGCGCGCCTGAAATGATGAACCTGCACGATTATGAGCCGTACCTGGCCATGGACGAAAAAACCAAGGATGAGTTCTGGCTGCATATGAATGCCTGGAGTCTGTCGCAATTTCTGCACGGCGAGCAGGGCGCGCTGTTGGTGGCCTCCCAGCTGTGTTCCTGCGCACCGACCCTGAGCGCCAAGCTGTATGCCGGCTCCCAGACATTCGATGAAGCGCGCCATGTCGAAGTGTTCAACAAGTACCTGCAACAGCGCATTGGCATGATGTATCCCATCAATACGCACCTGAAGAGCATCATTGACAAAATCCTGACTGACCCGCGCTGGGACATGAAATTTATTGGTATGCAGATCGTGATCGAGGGCCTGGCACTGTCGGCGTTTGCCACTACGCGAGAGACTACACCTGATCCCGTTTTGAAGGACGTGGTCTACCTCGTTACCCGTGACGAGGCGCGCCATGTGACGTTTGGTGTGAACTATCTTGAAGAGTTCGTGAAAACGCTGACTGACGAAGAGCGCGAAGAGCGCGCGCAGTTTGCGTATGAGGCCTGTGCGATTAGTCGCGAGCGCCTGGTAGCCACCGACGTGTTCCGCCACTTTGGCTGGGACGTGGAAGAAGCACGGCAGAAGGTGCTGGAAGGCTTCGTGATGTCGACATTCCGCAACCTCCTGTTCCAGCGCGTGATACCCAACCTCAACCGCATTGGTTTGCTGACAGACACAGTGCGCCCCAAATTTGAGCAGCTGGGTATTCTGGAGTTCGAGAATATGGCGACCGATGGCGATATTGACTGGTCGGCAATGGAGCGCCCTCTGGACACCCAGGAAGCGCAGTCCTATGAGCAGAACATGTTGGAAGAGTTTGCCAAGAAGCACCAGGAGCACGAGGCCAAGGCCGCCGGCTGCTGCTGAGAGTGCCGACCCGGATGCAGTAGTGCCGCCCTGGCAGAGAGCGCATCCAGGCAGTGATTATGCCACCCACAAAAAAGGCCGACTGTTTAGTCGGCCTTTTTGGGTTGTGTCTGACGCTTTCAGGTTCAGGCAGAAAGCGCCTTGACCTGGGCATTCAGGCGGCTTTTATGTCGCGCAGCCTTGTTCTTGTGGATGATGCCCTTGTCGGCCATGCGGTCGATGACCGGTACGGCATTGGCGTAGGCTGTTTTTGCCGCTTCGGCATCGCCGCCCTCGAGGGCTGCGTGAATTTTCTTGATGACGGTGCGCACCAGCGAACGTTGGCTGGCATTGTGCTCGCGGCGCTTAACTGTTTGCCTGGCGCGTTTCTTTGCTTGTGGGGAGTTCGCCACAGTAAATACCTCAATAGGGGGTGAAAATTTGGATGGGCGATTATTCACAAGGACCCCCGTGTTGTCAACCAGCGGCTGGCTGGTCGGCCTTCGTGGCACTGATGTATACTAATGGCTATTAGTTGTTTCCAACGGTTCACCGCCAGTGGCGCCAGGCGCTGCTTGCAACGGTGAGCCAGTCACCCCGTTTAATGGCAACCTTTATTCATGGATAGTCAGGCCGTTTCCGCAGAACAGGCACCCAGTACCGCTGAGCGTATTCTTGACGCGGCTGAGGACTTGTTCGCAGAGAAAGGCTATAGCGCAACCTCACTGGGTGAAGTGGCGGACCGCGTGGGTATTCGCTCGCCCAGCCTCTATAACCATTTCAAGAACAAGGAAGCGCTGTACGAGGCGGTGCTGGAGCGGCTGCTGGCGGATTTTTCTGCGCCACTGTCGGAGTTGGAGGGTGGTCAGGTCACGAATGAGCGCATTATCTTCTGGCTGGAGACCATAGTGCGGCAGCACCACGCCAATCCCAACCTCGCTCGCCTGCTGCAACATGCGGCACTCTCGGGCGGTCCGCATACGAATGCCCTGATCGATCGCCTGTTTCGTCCGATGTTCGAACCGAGGGCAGAAATCGAGGGGCAGAGTATTTCGCTGTTTGAGAATACCGGCCTGCAGCCCTGGGCGGTGATGGCCTTTAACAATCTGGTGATGTCCTATGTCACGATGGCGCCCATGTACCGGGATCTGCTCGGCCAGGACCCTTTCAGCGAGGAAGCGCTGGAAAAACAGCTGGCGCTGATAAAAACCCTGCTCAAGGCAGTCTTCGAATATAAGGGCAGTTAGCGCGTCGCGCGACTATCGTGCCCAGGTGGTTCCGAGGTAGTTCTACGATGTTGATCCCCGATGCAGTCCACGTATGGCAGGAAGCCGATGGCCAGTACCATGTCGAATGGCGCACTACCGAGCCCGACGTGGAAGTGCGCGTCGAGCATGCCCATGGTGAAACATTCAGCGCCAACTATTTACCACACCTGGGCGCTGCCAAACTGTCCGGCTTGCCAGGCCACAGGCGTCATGCCTTTGTGGTGCGCGACCAGTACGGCACGCAAGTGCTGGCGCAGGAGCGACGTTTGCCGTTGCAGGGCACGCCGAACTTCCGCGATTTTGGCGGCTACCGCACGGTCGATGGCAAGACTGTCCAATGGGGCTACCTTTATCGCTCCGGCCAGCTTGCCTCGTTGAGCGAACAGGATGTCGCGCTGGTTGCGTCGCTGGGCCTGGATATCATCTGTGACTTTCGCCGCGAAGAAGAGCAGCAGACAGAACCGTCACTACTGCCGGCCGAGAAGCCGCCGCGAATCGTGAGCCTGCCCATTATTCCAGGGAGCAATTCGCGCTTTTTTGAAGAGGCAGAGGGCATGGTCGGCGACCGCCAGGCGATGTTCGATTTCATGTTGGAAATCAACCGTGATTTTGCCCAGGCGCAGGCCCCCACGTACGCGCGGATGTTTAAAGAAATTCTCGAACAGAGCGACGCCCGTTTCCTAGTGCACTGTGCCGCAGGCAAGGATCGCACGGGTTTTGCGGTTGCGCTGGTGCTGCTGGCCCTGGGTGTGCCCAGGGAGGTCGTGATGAGCGATTACATGCTGACCTCACGGTTTTTTGACCCGCAAGAGCAAATCGATCGCCTGAAGGCAAAGTACCAGATGGAGCACATGGCTGCTGAGGCCGTGTTGCCCATGCTGGAGGTCCATGAAGATTATCTGGCGCGAGCGTTCATGGCGATCGACGAACAGT
The DNA here is from genome assembly GCA_024742415.1 of Gammaproteobacteria bacterium. GTDB lineage: Bacteria > Pseudomonadota > Gammaproteobacteria > Pseudomonadales > Halieaceae > Marimicrobium. Next base: position 57,525 of record JANSYN010000006.1, on the reverse strand, counting down.
ACGCCAGTATTGACGTGTACCTGGCCGAGGCGCTGGGTGTGGGCGCACCGGAAGTGGCAGAATTGAGAGGTCGCTACCTGCGCCAGGCGCAGGCGTGACGGACCGCGGCCTGAACCTTGAAACATACGCGTACTGTTGAAGGGCAGTGCCGGGTGACAGGACGCGTGCCCACGGTCTACCCGCGGCCGTAGTGACCGGGCCTGGCGTGCAGGCCCGATGCCAGAGCGTTACTTGCAGGCGGCTTTGGCGGCCTTGATTTGTTTCTTCTGGCAGTCCTGGCTTTCAGCATTCCCCACACACCATTTGCGGCGGTTGTCCCAGGCGGTCAGTTCTTCTTTCTGGCCGTTTGAACATTTGACCATGTAGGTAGAGTAGGCGGTACCGTCTTCTTTCTCGCCGTTGGCGCTGAAAACGATGCTGGTGGGCTTGGCAGCAAAACTGCCGGCTGAAAAAGTTACCAAAGCAGCAACTGCTGCAGATTTCAATGTGTTCATTGGGTTCCCCTATGAAGGTCTTCGCTATGGCTTGGCCGTTAATCCCTGAGCACTTGTTCGTTGCCGTCATTGTGCCGTGGCAGAGGCTAAGTCGTCAGGGGGCCTGCAGGGCAAAGGTGTTGCCCAGGCAGGTCGCGAAGGATTATACGCACCGGTGGGCGCTGCGGTTCAGTTACTTTTTGTCTTGCTGGATTGAGAAAATTAGTAACAGGACGCCATTGCGACGCCTGCGATACCAATAACTAACTGATTTTATTAAATTAAGAGGAGGCTGGCGGCAGGCCGGCACGGGCCGCATTACAGAAAGTTAATGCTTCGTTTGGTAACATTTTGCTTTTTATCTAGGCAAGCAGTATGAGTATCCAGCCTCCAACGGCCAGCCAGATAGCCTCGCCGGCTTTGTCGAACCGGCCCAGGCTATAGAGATAGGACAGCGGCGGCAGGAACAGGGTACAGAGCCCCCACGTGAGATCTTCCTTCCATGACACGATGAGCAGGAGTATCCAGCTCCCTGCGAGGGCGGCGATGCCAAAGGTGATAAGCGTTGCTGAAGTGGCGTCCATTAGGTACTCCGTCATACCGGTCGAAAAGTGCGGCGCAAGGTTAGCAGAAAGCGTTGCCCAAGTCAGCGCTGAACGCTTTCGGCGGATGACTCGCTGCGCTATTTTGGGTATCGTTTGGCGCTTTCTATTCCAGGACACCCCCTTGACTGATCCGTTTGCCGATATTCGACCTTACCGGGATGAAGAGGTGGCAGCCGTGTTGTCCGCTTTGCTGGACAATACCGAGTTTCTGGATGCGCTTGCGTCCTATCGGCTGGGCAAGCTGGGCTCGGTTGCCGCAGCGCTCAGTCGTCCGGTGGTGCGCACCCTGTTGCGCCGGGAAGTGCGCGATGTCACTGATATCGCCAGCATGCAGCAGGTGATAAAAGGCTACATGGATCGCATGATTGAGCGCTCCACGGCCGGCTTCTCGGTGTCGGGCGTGGAGCACCTGGATCCGCAGCAGGCATACCTGTTTATCAGTAATCATCGCGACATCGCCATGGACCCGGCCTTCACCAATTACGCGCTGCACCAGAGCGGTCGCGGCACCGTCAGGATCGCAATCGGGGACAATCTGCTTACCAAGCCCTGGGTGTCAGACCTGATGCGCCTGAACAAGAGCTTTATTGTCAAGCGCTCCGTCAACGGGCCGCGTGAGTTACTGGCGGCCTCCAAACAGCTGTCGAATTACATCCGGCATTCGATCACGGCAGAGCATTCCCATGTTTGGCTTGCACAACGTGAAGGGCGCGCAAAAGACGGCCGCGATCGTACGGAGCCGGTGATCATCAAGATGCTGTCAATGAGCCGCGACAAGCGCACGCAAACCTTTGCCGAGCACATGCGCGAGCTGCATATCGTGCCCGTTGCGATTGCTTATGAGCTGGATCCCTGTGATGCCCTAAAGGCCAACGAGCTCTGTCAGCTCGCTGCAACCGGCACCTACGAAAAAGGCGCGCAGGAGGATGTCGCCTCTATCGCCAGGGGTATCTCGGGCAACAAGGGCCGCGTGCACGTGGCGTTCGGATCGCCGCTGGTACAGGACTTCGAGAGCGCCGATGAAGTGGCCGCTGAAATTGACCGGCAGATTATCAGCGCCTACCGGCTGCACCCGACCAACCTTTTTGCCTATGAAGAACTGTCCGGTACGGCAGAATTGCCAGCGGGCCTGACGGTGGCAGACGGCGCCTGTAGCAGGGATGAGTTTCTTGCGCGCATTGCCGCGCTACCCGAGCCTCATCGCCCCTTCGCACTGAAGATGTACGCCAATGCGCTGATCAGTAAACTCGCCGCCATCCAATCGGCCCAAACACTTGCTTAAAGACGCGCAGAAAGAAGAGATCAGGGCGGCTTACAACGCGATTATCCAGAGCAAGTCGCTGGTGCCGCGCTGGGGCCAGCGCCAGATGATCGCGGAAATCGCCAACACCCTTGCGCGAATACCCGCCCCTGGCGACGCCCCGCCTCAAGAACCCGCTGTTTGCGTCATCGAGGCCGGCACCGGCACCGGGAAAACCATCGCCTATGCCGTGGCGGCCATTCCCATTGCCAAGGCGCTGGACAAGCGACTGGTGGTTGCCACGGCGACCATTGCGCTGCAGGAACAGTTCATCAACAAGGATCTGCCGGATATTCGCACCAGCAGCGGGCTGGAGTTCACCTATGCCCTGGCCAAGGGCCGCCGGCGCTATGTGTGCCTGTCCAAACTGGACCGCCTGATCGCCGAGGGCCCGGAGGCCGAAAGCCTGCTGGCGCTGTATCCGGACGATGCCAGCTTTGGCACGAACGCGGAGCCTGCCGGCCCGCTTTACCTGGAGATGATCAACGCTTTGGGCCGTGGCGAGTGGGACGGTGATCGCGACAACTGGAGCCAGAGTATTCCCGAGCAAGCCTGGTACAACGTGACTACCGACCACAGTCAATGCTCTGGACGCCGCTGTCCGAATATCAGCCAGTGCAGCTTTTATCGAGCGCGGGATGAACTGCAAAATGCAGACATCATTGTCACCAACCACGATCTTGTATTGTCAGACCTGGCTCTGGGGGGTGGCGCCATACTGTCTGCACCGGAAGACAGCATCTATATCTTTGACGAGGGCCATCACCTGTCTGACAAGGCCCTGTCGCATTTTTCCAGCTTCTGCCGCCTGCACACCACCGTCAGCTGGTTGCAGGACACCAGAAAATCCCTGGCCCAGGCGGCCCCGGTGCTTGCCGGTATCGCCGATGCCGGTCGCCAACTTGAACGTTTGCCGGCGGAACTGGACGACGCCGAGGCCGCATTGCAGGTTGCTGAACAGTGTGTTGCTGCCTTGTTTGAAAACCTCGAGCAGGATGATCGCCGGGAAGATCAGCAGCTGCGCTTTTCCCACGGCCGTGTGCCAGCTCAACTGCAACCCATTGCCACATCACTGGTCGCCTTGTTTGATACGCTGTGCCGTCGCTTCACTACCCTCACGACTTTGCTGGAAGAGGCCATGCAGGAAGAGTTTGCCGGCATGGACAAGCCGACACTGGAAACCTGGCACATCGCTATCGGTGGCATGGTAGGGCGTGCTGAGGGCGTGCTCGCGCTGTGGCGTGAGTATGCAGGCAGCGGTGAAGGAGAGCAGCCGCTCAAGGCGCGCTGGATCACGCTGCTCAACAGTAACGGGCAGTTTGGATTTGAACTGCGCTGCAGCCCGGTATTGGCGGCAGATATCTTGCAGGATTGCCTGTGGTCACGTGCGGCCGGCGTTGTTGTTACTTCAGCGACGATTACTGCACTGGGGTCCTTTGAGCGTTTTATCCTGCACTCCGGTGCGCCGCGCGATGGCGCGTACAAGGTTGTGGCCAGTCCGTTCAATTATGACAATGCCAGTTTTGTGGTGCCCGCGATGGATTGTGAGCCCGGTGATGCGCAGGCCCACACTGCGGCGTTGATTGCTCAGTTGCCCGAGATTATCCGTCCGCAGGAGGGCAGCCTCGTGCTGTTCTCATCGCGTCGGCAGATGCTCGATGTGTACAACGGCCTCGACGATATGTTCCGGTCGTCTGTGCTGATGCAGGGCGACCACAGCAAGCAGGAAATCTTGCGCCTGCACCGGGAGGCAATCGACGCGGGCCGTGGCAGTATTATTTTTGGCCTTGCCAGTTTTGCGGAGGGCGTTGATTTGCCTGGCGACTATTGCCGCCATGTGGTGATCGCAAAAATTCCTTTTGCGGTGCCCGACAGCCCGCTGGAGGCGGCGCTGGCGGAGTGGTTTGAATCCCAAGGCAGAAACGCCTTCATGGAAATCAGCGTTCCGGACGCTGCGCTGCGGCTGGTGCAGGCGAGTGGCCGGCTGCTGCGCACTGAGCAGGATTCAGGTCGTGTTACCTTGATGGATCGACGGATTATTACCAAACGCTATGGCAGGGCGATCCTGGAGTCCCTGCCTCCTTACCGTAGAGAACTGGCCCTGGAGTCCTGATGCCTGTTGCACGAACCCCGATTGTGGTGGTTGTTTCATTGTTGTTGGCGGCGGCAGCTTTTTTTGCCGGAATGCTCGTCATGGAGTATCGCGGTGATACCCTGCGCACAGCGGCCAGGGAAGTAAAGTCAGTAGTGGTGCCGCGGGGCCCAGGCCAACCGGCGCCGTATTTTGGCGATCTGCAATCGGTCGCCGAGGTTAACGTTCGTGATGCGGTGTTGGACGAGGTGTACGCCGGGCTCGCCTTCCCCTGGGCTTTCGAGTTTGTCTCTGACACGCAGCTACTGATCACCGAATTCGCCGGTCAGTTCAAGGTGCTGGATGTTACAACCGGGGCGGTCTCAGAGGTGGCAGGCACGATTCCAACGCTGGCGTCTGCTGCTGGCACGCAGCAAATCGGCCTGTTGGATGTGGCCCTGCACCCGCAGTTCAGCCGCAATGGCCTGATCTATTTCTCACACGCGGTGGAAGACCCGCAAGACAGCAAGCTGCGCGCGCTGGCCGTAAGTCGCGCCAGGTTTGATGGCGCCAGCATCACCGAGGTACAACAGTTGCTTGTGGCGGAGCCCTTTGGAAAGTCCCCGTCGAACTTCGGGGGTGCGCTGGAGTTTGATCGGCAGGGCTTGTTGTATGTCGCCACCGGAGACAGGTCACGTCGCGATCAGTCGCAGAATCCAGGCGCATTAACTGGCAAGATCTTGCGCCTGCAGGACGATGGGTCTGTGCCGCCTGACAACCCGTTCATCGGCGTTGCCAACCCCTATAACCCGAAGTTGATGATCGATAGCCGCATCTATGCAATGGGCGTGAGAAACCCCCAGGGCCTGCACTACGATGCTGTGTCATCGATCATGTATGAGACGGAGCATGGCCCGATGGGTGGTGACGAGGTCAACAGGATCGACGCGGGCGGGAACTACGGCTGGCCGGTGATTACCTATGGGGCGAACTACTCCACCGAGCTGATTGGTCGTGGCTCGGCAATGGCGGGTATGGTTCAGCCCCTGTTTTACTACTTGCCGTCACTGGCGATCTCGCCCATTGCAGTGTATCGCGGTGACATGTTTGGCGAGTGGGACGGCGACCTTCTCGTCGGTGCGATGAAAAGCAGCGCGGTGAGCAAACTGGATGTCGTTGAGGGCAGTGTCAAATCTGAACGGCAAATCTTGCAGGAAGTGCGTGGGCGCGTTCGCGATATCAAAGTGGCGGCCGACGGTTCAATTTACTTTCTTGTGCAAAACGGCGGCAGGGTACTGCGACTGTCGCGGGATCCTGCATTATTGGGGGGCAAGGTGCGTGATGGCCGGCAGATCTACAACATAGCGTGTGTCACCTGCCACCAGTCCGGCACCACGGATGTTCCCGCGCTGCGGGATGCCAAGGCTTGGTCAGCGCGCGTTGCCAAGGGCCGCGAAGCGCTTTACGCCAGTGCATTGGAGGGTATCGGTAACATGCCGGCCAGGGGTTTCTGCGAAAACTGTACTGACGAAGAGATTAGGCAGGCGGTGGATTACATGCTCGACGAGATTGCAAAGTAGTCCATGGCGCACCATCGCAGGCGCAGGCGTTTTAGACTCGGGGCTGGCGGCAGCATCGCGCGCAGCGGTATGCCACTCATGAACATCAGGGCATTGTTGTGAACAAGCCAATAGAAATTGCTGCAGTACTGATCGATATCGAGGCCCATTTGCGTCAGTTGGGACATTGGGAGCGCTCACCGCCAGCTGCTGAGGCACTGGCATCCACTGAGCCATTTTGCATTGATACGCTGTCCTTGCCGCAATGGCTGCAGTTTGTGTTCCTGCCGACGATGTACCAGCTGCTCGAGGCTGGCGAGCCGCTGCCTTCGCGTTGTGGCATCACGCCCATGGCCGAAGAGTATTTTCAGGGCTCCGGCCTGCCTCTGGAAGCACTGCTGCAAAGCCTTGCCGATGTCGACAAGCTGCTCAACGACGATTAGCCCCGTCTGCAGCGCAACACCACCCATGACACCGGACGTCCCCAGGCAAGCGCCTGTCAGTTAATCCTCGCCCCGGACCCCTTCGCCAGCATACTCTCTTGCGCCAATGTCCAGGGGGCCTGCGCGGCGGCGAGGGGTAGTGCCTGTGGGCGCCAGGAACTCACGGTTTGGGACCAGCGCCTGATCATCAGCAGGTGGCGCGGCGGCGGCATCAATGGCGGCTGATCCGGGCCCCGGCCGCCAGGAGCGCATGGTGTTTTCCGGGCCGGCCCTGAGCGTCTGCAGCGGCAGCCGCAGGTTGCCCTTGACACTTCCCTTGCCGGCCAGGAATTGCCCGCGGCCGTAGATCAGGTTGTTGAGCATGATGACATGGCTGCCGTGATGGTTGCGGGCCAGGGTTGCAGCGGGGGCCTCGTTGATCAACGTGTTATTGATGACGTAGAGCGTACGTTGGCGTTCGTCCCGCCCGGGGCATAGTTCGGCGCCATAGCCTATGGCATCGGTGTTGCTGGTGTAACTGCCCTGGTGCATGTCGTTGCCCATGATGATACTGAAGCCACAGTTTGGCAGGTCAATCAGTCGGCTGGAATTGCCAGAATCGCCATCTTCGATGCGGTTGTACAGAATGCGGTTCTCCAGGGCGCGGCTCTTTATCTGGTGACCCTGGTCCGTACCCTGGAAGTGGCTGCCACTGATGGTAAAGCTGCCGACGGTACCGATGTAAATGCCGTGGCTGAAGCGTGCGGGTCGTTGCTGATGCCAGAATCGTGAATCGAAGACTGCGATGTTGGCCTTGGGGTTGGGCCCAGTGAGCACGGAAAACTCATTGTGATGAAAATAGGTGTTGCGCAGGGTCAGGTCGCCGCCCTGGTGACGGATTCCCGCCCCGTTGGTTGCCTGTACGGCGGCCCCGGAAAACGCCAGGTTTTCGATAACGGTATTGTTGCCATTGATGATCCAGATGCCCTTGCCGTTGGGAATGAGCCCGTTTGAGTGCAGCCGCGCCATGCCACCTGCGCCGCGCAGGGTCAGGTTGTCCTGATGCCAGACAGCGTAGTCGTTGACGTAAGTCGCCGCATCAATTTCAACGGTGTCGCCGTGCGCCGCCACCTGCGCCGCCGCGCTGGGTGTTTTCAGTTTGCGCTCGGGGCCTACCAGCCACGTCTGTGACGCCAGTGCGCCTGGCGCTGCGCTTGCTAGCATCATCGCCAGTGCAAGCAGAATGCTAATCGACCATGAATGCGCTATAGGTGGTCGTATTGCGTTTGTCGTGGGGATCACCCGGATCATGGTCAATGCGGTAGTCATGGTGTTGGCTCGGCCACTTCACTGGCGGCCCAGTTTGCCATACTCGGCGGGTTGATGGTGTAGTGGTTATGGCACTTGGCACTTGGCACCTGCCAGAGGCAGATGCGCTCCACTGCGCCAGCCGGCACTATGCAGAGGAAATGGAAGGCGTGAGAAGTTTTACGGCGTGTCAAAAATGCTGTCGGAAGAGGGCTCTCCCGATGTCGTTGCCCGTAACCTGGCCTGAAGCAGCAGGGCCAGGCCTGTCCGACAGCCCCGCTAACTGCTGCCGGGGGTGATGGCTAGCTCACCAGCTGTGGACCTTTTTGCGTGACGCTGTGAGCGTCGCAGGTACCACATGAGCCATCCGTGTACGATGCCGTTGCTGTGTCGTCGTTCGGTTTGAAGATCACTCGGCTTCTTATTGTTCATATTAACTCCTACCGTCCGGTGTGGAGCGAGTGGGTTGAATACCACCTTGTTTCAGTGATTCAGGCAGTCATTAATTGACGTGCCATCAGGGCTGCCCCTGTCTAGTGCAAAATGCGATCGTTGTGCAGTTCTGCTGATACGTCCTTGTTTTTTTCCGCCGTGGCAGTGCCCTGTCGTTCAACGTAATTGCGCAGCCGGCCGACCACGCTGGTCATGACTTCTATGGTCTGGCTGATCTGGTCCAGCGCCATCATGATGGTTTCGGTCTCGGAGGGATTCTTCTCGCTGTCGGCCATGTCAGATTCCTCGGTAGTAACCGTTTTTGTTTTTTGTGTTAACAGCACGCACCGGCGACGCCGATGCGTGCACGCGGTGCTAATCCCAGCTCAGAGCGCCGCCCGTCTGGTACTCTATGACTCTGGTCTCAAAGAAGTTTTTCTCTTTGCGAAGATCCATAATCTCGGACATCCAGGGGAACGGATTCTGCGCTCCAGGATACTGTTCGGGTAATCCCAGCTGCGACAGGCGACGGTTGGCGATGAAGTGCAGGTACTCTTCCATCATGTTTGCATTCATGCCCAGCACGCCACGGGGCATGGTGTCGCGCGCATATTCTATTTCCAGCTGCGTGCCCGCAAGAATCATCAGGATGACCTCCTGCTGGAATTCAGCGGTCCACAGATGCGGGTTTTCCAATTTGATCTGGTTGATCACATCAATGCCAAAGTTCAGGTGCATTGACTCATCACGCAAGATGTACTGGAACTGCTCTGCCACGCCTGTCATTTTGTTGCGGCGGCCCATTGAGAGTATCTGGGTAAATCCGCAGTAAAAGAAAATACCTTCAGTCACCGCGTAAAAGCCGATCAGGTTGCGCAGCAGCTCCTGGTCAGTCTCGGGTGTGCCCGTTTTGAACGTGGGGTCAGACAGCGAGTGAGTATGGCTGAGACTCCAGGCGGCTTTCTTGGCAACCGATGGAATTTCGCGGTACATGTTGAACACTTCGCCTTCGTCCATGCCCAGCGATTCAATGCAGTACTGATAGGCGTGGGTATGAATCGCTTCCTCAAACGCCTGGCGCAACAGGTACTGGCGACACTCCGGGTTGGTGATCAGGCGGTACAGGGCAAGCACCAGGTTATTGGCTACGAGCGAATCTGCGGTTGAAAAATAGCCCAGGTTGCGCATGACGATGCGGCGCTCGTCGTCTGTCAGGCCTTCAGGGTTTTTCCATGTGGCGACGTCCGCCGTCATGTTGATTTCCTGGGGCATCCAGTGATTGGCACAGCCATCCAGGTACTTCTGCCAGGCCCAGTCATATTTGAACGGCACCAGCTGGTTGAGATCGGCGCGGCAGTTGATCATTGCCTTTTCGTCGACCGATACGCGGTCCGCGCCCATTTCCAGCTCTTCAAGGCCTGCGGTAACATCCATCTGTTCCACGCTTTCCACGGCCTTGGCGATATTGTTGGACACTTCGGCAATCACTGCCGGATCAATCTCTTCTGCCGCTGGCGTCACAGGTACGGCTGGCTCCAGGGCGGGTGCGGCTGCTGCCATTTCGGGCATTTCCGGCTCAGGTTTGGCAGCAGCGGCGCTGGCTGCCGCCACTTTTGCGGCTACGGGTGTGGTTTCTTCCAGATCGTAATCTTCCCAACTTAACATCTACTTCTTCCCCTGCTTGGCTATGTTGTTTCTGGTTATCGTGTGCAACGTATCAATAATGGCCCGCCTACTGGCAGGCCTCACAATCGGGATCATCCAGAGAACAGGCCTCGGGTACCGGTGCCGGCTGCGGCGCCCCCGAGCTGTTGGACACCGCATTGAGTGTGCCTGATTCTATCGTCGACTTTTCGGTACCGGTGGCGGCCAATGAGCGCAGGTAGTAGGTGGTCTTCAGACCGCTGTACCACGCCATGCGGTAGGTAATGTCGAGCTTTTTGCCGCTGGCGGCATTGATGTACAGGTTGAGTGACTGTGCCTGGTCAATCCACTTCTGTCGGCGACTGGCAGACTCAACCAACCAGCGCGGCTCCACTTCAAAGGCAGTGGCGTACACTGCCTTGATGTCGCTGGGTACGCGGTCTATCGATTGCACGCTGCCATCGTAATACTTCAGGTCATTGACCATCACGCCGTCCCAGAGGCCGCGGGCCTTGAGATCATTCACCAGATAGGGGTTGACCACGGTGAACTCTCCGGAGAGATTCGATTTCACGTACAGGTTCTGGTAGGTCGGCTCAATGGACTGCGACACCCCGGTGATATTGGCAATGGTTGCCGTGGGTGCAATCGCCATCACATTGGAATTGCGCATACCGTTGCTTTTGACAACCTCGCGCAGCGCCGGCCAGTCCAGAGTCTGGCTGCGGTCAACCTGTATGTACTGTTCGCCGCGCTCCTGGGTCAGTTTATCGAGGGAATCGATGGGGAAGATACCCTGCGACCAAAGCGAGCCTTCATACGAGGAATAGGCACCGCGCTCGGCAGCGAGCTCACTGGAGGCCTGGATCGCATAGTAGCTGATGGCCTCCATCGAGCGATCGGCGAACTCCACCGCTGCATCGGAAGAGTAGGCGATATGCTGCTTGTACAGAGCGTCCTGGAAGCCCATGAGGCCCAGACCGACCGGGCGATGGCGCATATTGGAACGCTCCGCCTGCGGTACCGAGTAGTAGTTGATGTCGATGACGTTATCGAGCATGCGCACCGCGGTACGTACCGTTTTTTGCAGTTTTTCCAGGTCGAGGCTGCCATCGGTGATGTGTTGGGGCAGGTTCACGGAGCCCAGGTTGCACACGGCGATTTCATCGGCGCTGGTATTGAGCGTGATTTCCGTACACAGGTTGGATGAGTGCACCACACCAACGTGCTGCTGCGGTGAGCGCAGGTTGCAAGGATCCTTGAACGTCATCCAGGGGTGTCCGGTTTCGAACAGCATGCCCAGCATCTTGCGCCACAGGTTTTCGGCTTTAACGGTTTTGAACAGCTTCAGTTCGCCGCTTCTGGTCATGGCCTCGTACTGGGTATAGCGCTCTTCGAATGCCTTGCCGTACAGATCGTGCAGGTCTGGCGTGTCATTGGGTGAGAAGAGGGTCCAGTCGCCGCCATCAAAAACGCGTTTCATGAACAAATCGGGAATCCAGTTGGCCGTGTTCATGTCGTGGGTGCGACGTCGGTCATCACCGGTGTTTTTGCGCAGCTCAATGAACTCTTCGATGTCCATGTGCCAGGTTTCCAGGTAGGCACAGACTGCGCCCTTACGCTTGCCGCCCTGATTGACGGCCACGGCGGTGTCGTTGACAACCTTGAGGAACGGTACAACGCCCTGGGACTTGCCATTGGTACCCTTGATATAGGCACCCAGTGCACGTACCGGGGTCCAGTCGTTACCCAGGCCGCCGGCAAATTTGGACAGCATCGCGTTGTCCTGTATTGCGCCATAAATGCCATGCAGGTCATCTGGCACGGTGGTCAGGTAGCAGGAGGACAGTTGCGGGCGCAGTGTGCCGGCATTGAACAGTGTCGGTGTAGAGCTCATGTAGTCAAAGGAAGAGAGCAACTGGTAAAACTCTATCGCCCGGGCATTTTTGTCGTCTTCCTCGGCAGCCAGGCCCATCGCTACGCGCATAAAGAAAACCTGCGGCAGTTCGATGCGGGTGTCGTTCGAGTGAATGAAGTAGCGGTCGTACAGTGTCTGCAGACCCAGGTAGGTAAACTGCAGGTCGCGCTCTGGTAACAGTGCTGCTCCGAGCAATTCCAGGTCGTAGTCCAGCAGGCCGGGTGCAAGCAGTTCCAGTTCCACCCCCTTGGCGATGTAAGCAGGCAGTGCCCTGGCGTAAAGTGCGCCCATTTCATGCTGTGTTGCGCTGTCTGCAACGCCAAGAAAGCTCAGTGCTTCTGCGCGCAGGGTGTCGCACAACAGGCGAGCGGCGACGTAGGTGTAGTTGGGTTCCTTCTCAATCATGGTGCGCGCGGTAATCACCAGTGATGTTGAGAGTTCATCCGCGGTCACCCCGTCGTAAAGGTTTTTCAGCGCTGCATCGAGAATGTCGTTCTCGCGAACATCGGTGAGATCGGTGCAGGCTTCGCTGACGATGGTGTGCAGGCGCTCCAGGTCCAGTGCGGTGCGCGTGCCGTCCGCCTGAACCACATGGATGTGGCTGGCTGCGGCCTGTGTTTCCTGTGACAAGGAAGACTTCGCGGCGCGCTTGCGCGACTGCTCTTCGCGATAGATAACGTAGTCGCGCGCTATCTTGTGCTCGCCAGAGCGCATCAGTGCCAGTTCGACCTGGTCCTGGATGTCTTCGATATGGATCGTGCCACCCGAGGGCATGCGACGCTTGAATATGGCCGAGACCTGCTCGGTAAGCTTGGCGACGGTTTCATGGATGCGGCTCGAAGCTGCAGCCGTGCCGCCCTCTACCGCCAGGAATGCCTTGGTAATTGCTACGCTAATTTTGCTGTCGTCAAAAGAAACGACATTGCCGTTGCGTTTAATGACGCGAAGTTGTCCAGGTGCTGTCGCGGCGATGCTGCCGCTGACGGTGTTTTCTGGGGCTGGGGAGGTCGCTTCGGCAGGGCTACCGCCGGGATTGGTCTCTGTTTGCATGTCTTCTCCGAAGTGCTGGCTCTTGGCCTTATTGTTCTGGAATACCACTGGTTACATCCTGGTGGATCGAGTGCGAAGCACTTTTTGCCGCCGGTCGCCTTGCCGCTGGTTGCCTTGTGCCTCTGGCGGCGTCCGCCGTGCCGCTGAGATACACTGATGTGCGTCCAGAGGGCAACTTTAGGAGGGAAAACCCCGATTTTGCGGTACAGTCAGATTCTATAGATCATTTTTGCACCGCTAACCCCAACACCACACCCTATATGTTGGGGTTTATGCCTCACGCAAATACAAGATAATGCGCTATAGGGCGCAATGCAATAGCATGAGGCTGGGTTTATTCTGTGGATAACGTGTTGAAACCCGCATGGGTCTGTACCTACTAACCTGACAGGCCCTGTATTCGCTTGAGCGAGTACCGCGGGGCTCCTGTCTGGCGCTTGCCGGCAGCTTCTTCGATTTATTTTTTATAAAAAGCAGGGCCGATATTCCTGCCGGAACTATACCCGGTGGACGGATCCGGAGAGAGCGTCGCAATGGGCGCTGCCGGGTTATCCGGCAGCGCTTTCCAGCAGGGCTTCGAGCAAGGCTTTTTGTGCATGTAACCGGTTTTCGGCCTCGTCCCAGATGACTGTGTCCGGGGCATCCATGAGCTCGGCGCTGATTTCCTCGCCACGGTGGGCGGGCAAGCAATGCATGTAAAGGGCATCGCTGGCGGCCACCGCCAGTAGTTCGGCGTTGACCTGGTACTGGGCAAACGCCCTGGCGCGTGCTTTCTGCTCGGCTTCCTGCCCCATCGAGGCCCAGACATCGGTGACCAGCAGGTCCGCGCCGCGCGCAGCTTCCAGCGGGTCGTGCTCGATGCGGACGCGATCGGCATTGGCCGCGAGCAAGTCGTCGCGCGGCTCAAAGCCCGGCGGGCAAGCGATGCGCAATTCGAAGTCAAATTGCCGTGCCGCGTTGATGTAGGACTGGCACATATTGTTGCCATCGCCGACCCAGCACACGGAGCGACCGCTGATGCTGCCGCGATGTTCGACCCATGTTTGCATATCGGCAAGGAGTTGGCAGGGATGGTAGTCGTCGCTGAGCGCGTTGATGACGGGGACACGGGAAAAACGCGCAAACTCCTCGACAACATCGTGACCAAAGGTGCGAATCATCACGATATCAACCATGGAAGAGATAACGCGTGCGCTGTCTTTTATCGGCTCTCCCCTGCCCAGTTGTGTGCTGCTGGGTGACAGGAACATTGCGTGGCCGCCCAGTTGCGCCATGCCGGCCTCAAAAGATACGCGGGTGCGTGTCGAGGACTTCTCGAAAATCATGCCGAGGACTTTACCCTTGAACCGGCGCTGTTCGGTACCTGTTTGTCGGGCGCGCTTGAGCTCGATGGCGCGATCAATGATCTGGCGCAGTTCGGAACTGCTGAAATCCAACAGGGTTAGAAAGTGTCGGGTCTTCGACATCGTTCTGTCCTTTATAAGGTCATTAGGCTGAACCGGAATTCAGTTGAGGTCGGCGATCAACCGCGCGACGCCGTTGGCCAGTGCCAGCGCCTGCGCTTCATCGATAATCAGCGGCGGCAGCAGCCTGATGGTGCTGCCCGCGGTGACATTGATCAGCAGTCCGGCCGCGAGTGCCTGTGCAGTGAGCTGGCCGCAGTCCTGGTCGAGTTGGAAGCCGATCATCAGGCCCTTGCCGCGGCAGTCCACGATGCGTGCGGCCGCAGCGGAATCGGCCATCACGGTAGTGCGGATGAGGTCGCCCATGGTCCTTGCGTTGGCGCACAGCTGCTGCTCAGTGATCGTGTCGATGACTGCCAGCGCCGTGGCGCACACCAGCGGGTTGCCGCCGTAGGTGGTGCCGTGCTGCCCTGCGCCCATCAGGCTGGCGGCTGCACCGCGCGCCATGCACGCGCCGATGGGTACGCCGTTGCCCAGGCCCTTGGCCGTTGCTACGACGTCAGGTTGTACGTCCATGCCCTGGTAGGCGAAGTAGTCGCCACTACGGCCATTGCCAGACTGCACTTCATCGAGCATGAGCAGCCAGTTCTGCTGGTCACAGAGCTGGCGCACCGCGGCCAGGTAGTCGGCGTCCAGTGGATAGATACCCCCTTCGCCCTGGATGGGTTCTGCCAGAAACGCCACCACGTCGGGATTATTCGCGGCAATCTGGCGCAGTGCTTCGATGTCGTTAACGGGCGCGCGAATGAACCCGGCGACCAGTGGCTCAAAGCCGGCCTGGATCTTGCGATTGCCGGTCGCAGACAGGGTTGCCAGCGTGCGCCCATGGAAGGCGCCTTCAAGCACTACAATGGCAGGCTTCTTGATCTGGCGGGCGTGCCCGTGCAGCCTCGCGATCTTGATGGCGGCCTCGTTGGCTTCTGCGCCGGAGTTGCCAAAAAAGCAGGTCTCCATGCCGGCTAGCGCCGTGAGGCGCGCGCCGAGTTGCTCCTGGGCCTCAATGCGATACAGGTTAGAGGTATGGACGAGCTTGTCGGCCTGTGCCCTGATGGCGCGGGTCACCGCCGGGTGCGCATGGCCCAGTCCGTTCACCCCCAGCCCACAAATGCCGTCGAGGTAGCGCCTGCCGTCCTGATCGAACAGGTAGACGCCCTCACCGTGACTGAAGGTCACGGGCAGGCGGGCGTAGGTCTGCATCAGCGCGGACATGTTGTGCCTCTCCCAAAAACGCAAAAAGGCAGCTGTGGCTGCCTCGGAATTGCCAAATATAGACTTGTCGGCAGGGATTGGCAATTGAGAGGCGACGAATTCCCACTTTTTCCGAATAATAGAGTAGAATGGTCGGGTATTAATCTGGGCGAGGGGTCTGATGCTTCCTCGGGTAAAAATAGCGGATGTAAGCCGTGTGGCAAATGGACGATAGTTATGGACATCAACGACACCATCAAAGAGCAGATCGACAACAACCCCATCCTTCTTTATATGAAGGGTTCACCGAACCAGCCCCAGTGCGGGTTTTCCGCGCGCACGGTGCAGGCGCTGATGGCGTGTGGCGAGCGCTTTGCCTATGTGGATATTCTTGCCAATCCTGACATTCGAACGCACTTGCCACAGTACGCGAACTGGCCGACGTTTCCGCAGCTGTGGGTCGCTGGCGAACTTATCGGTGGCTGTGACATCGTGACTGAAATGTTTGAAAGCGGTGAGTTGGAACCATTGATCAAGAGCGCCGCTGCCGCCAGCACCGGCTCTGAACAGGCGGCCTCGTAGCTGCTTGTCATAGCCGGTATCTATCGGATTGATTCAGACAATTAACTTGGCTGGCAATAACAGTCTTTATAAACTGGCGAGCTTGAGCATGTCACGCTTGGCGAGTTGCATTTATTTGCTGACATTAATTTAACTTAACGGGAGAGTTTCCATGGGCGTTTTAGTTGGTAAGCCTGCACCAGATTTTGATGTTGCCGCGGTACTGGGTACCGGCGAGATTGTTGATTCCTACAAGCGTTCCGAGGCGATGGCCGGAAAGTACGGCCTGGTCTTTTTCTACCCGCTGGACTTTACCTTTGTCTGCCCCTCTGAGCTGATCGCGCTGGACAAGCGCATGGACAAATTTCGGGAGCTGGGTGTTGAGGTCGTCGCTGTGTCCATCGACTCGCAGTTCACGCACAACGCCTGGCGCAATACCCCGGTGAACGAGGGCGGTATCGGGCCAGTGACGTACACCATGGCGGCAGACGTCAACCACGATATCTGCCGTGGTTATGATGTAGAGAGTGCCGGTGGCGTAGCATTTCGCGGCGCGTTTTTGATTGACCCTGAGGGCACCGTGCGCGCCCAGCTGATCAATGACCTGCCGCTGGGCCGCAACATCGATGAACTGATTCGCCTGGTAGAGGCGCTGCAGTTCACCGATGAACACGGTGAAGTCTGCCCGGCGGGCTGGAACAAGGGTGACCGCGGTATGGATGCATCCCCGGCAGGCGTGGCGCAGTACCTCTCTGAGAACGCGGAAGCGCTCTAGTGCTCTAGCGCTCCAGCGCCTTGCGGGGGCACCGGCTCCTGTTTATGGCGCCGGGCTAAAAAAACACAATACAGGGGCAAGCCACGCTTGCCCTTTTTTTTGCGCGGGCGTTAGGTGTGTTGCTGTGTGTCATTGGGTGCAATGAGGCCGCGATGCGCCCGCCATTAGGCCTATTTGGGCGGATAATCGAGACTGCCGCTCATCGCTTCGATTTGTTGGTCAGAGAAATCCGGAAAGGGCTTGCTGTCCTGTTCTTTCCACAGGGCAAGCATGTCACGTATATAGGCGTTGTCGCCATCGTGCGGTTGGCCATCGCGCACAATGCGCAGCTGTCCGGGGCCGCAAATGCTCGCTCCCGCGTCCAGGACAATCTGGATGAAGCGCAGGTTCAGGTCTTCTGCGACCGCCAGGAATTCCTGAAAGTGGGTGGTGCGAATGCCGGCGTCCAGGCGCAGCTTTGCCGCCACGTCGTTGATGTCTTCCAGGCGAACGCTCACGGTGTCTGGATACACCATGGGGTGTGAATACAGCGTCTGGCGAATGTTGGCTAACACGACACGGAGCTGGTCGGGACTCTGTGCAAGCAGGTGGGTGTTGCGAAAAAAACGAATGCGATCCCTGGCGCTGTAGTTTTCTATCTCGGCCGAAGAAAAAATCGCGTTGGGTACGTGCACCAGCGTGCGATCCAGTGTGCGTATCGTGGTCGAGCGCAGGCCGATCTCCTCTACCGTGCCCGTCAGGTTGCCAAAGCGGCAGACGTCGCCGGGCGACACGGGCCTCGCGGCGTAGAGCGTAATGGCTCCAATCAGGTTCTCCAACGTTTTCTGGGCGGCAAGTGCCACCGCGACACTGCCCACGCCAAGCCCCGCCAACAGTGTGGAGATGTTATAACCGGCGTTGGCGGCCCACACCAGCGCCACGATAGTTACCAGCACGACCTTCAGCATCGCGGTCATTGGCCGTAGCAGCGCGGCAAAGTTGTTCTGCCCCAGGGCCTGCAGGCGGCGAATGTTGTAGTCCCTGACCAGTGAGATAAAACCCAGCAACAAAATCGTGTACGCCAGGTAATCGAGGCCGCTTGAATTGAGCATGATGCGCATCTTCAGGGACAGGCCAAGATGCTGGATGAGTCCCACGGTGATGATGATAAACAGGAAGACGCGCAGCGGGCGCCGGAAGAAATGCTCGATGCCCTGCGGGAAGATATTGGGAATATGCTGAACCAGGCGATTCGCAGCCCAGGTGAACAGGGTAGATGCCACCCACCCGGCAACGACTGCCAGGATGATGCCCAGCACCTGCCAGTTGAGCAGCCCAAGGAAGCTAAAATCCGGAAGCACCTGGAAAAGCTTGCGCGCCAGGGGGTGGAAGCCCAGTTCCTCCCACATGCGCGGAATCTGTTCAACGCTGGCGTTGGATATCTTCCACATGTAGCCGCCGCTGCCATCGGGCACCCGTTGCAGGTAGATAGGGACTTCACCGTCGCTCAGTGCAACAGTGGCCAACAGGTCGCGATAGGGCGGCAGGCCATCCTGCTGGTGGCCTTGTGGGTCGTCGCTGAGGCTGCTGATATCCAGCACCAGTTGTTGCGCAACCATGTAGGTCAGTGCGCGCGCCAGCTGTGCGGGGGTGTTGCCTTCCAGGTCGGTGTCGATATACCGCATATCGAGATACGTTGCGGCCGATTCATAATCCTTGGCGGCAAACGCCTGGCGCAGCGCCAGGATCGTCGCCAGCGGCGTACGCCCGCTTTCTAGGGCTTGCTCAGGGGCGCCGCCGAGGCTGCGCTGTTGGGCAAGTTCGTCCGCTATTTTTTCGTTTTCCAGCAGAGCCCTGGCTGAGGTCGTTGGCTCAACCTGAACAGGCGGCTTGCCCGGCGCGTCTTCGGCGCTGCTCTCATCAGCGGCGTACACGGCAACGGCGGCGAGCAGTAACAGGGCGGCGAGGAGCCGTGCGAGGTGGGGCAGGTAGTGTTTTATGGGCATGGCGATCACTGGTTTGCACCGCAGCTTGGCAAGGTGATGGCACAGTTTAGCACCGGATGCAGTGCAGGGCGCGTTCCCGGGCGGTGCTGTCGAATCAGGCGCGGCCTTGCAGGCGCTCAATTGCAGCAAACACCAGCGGCAGGCGATCATTGCCAAAGTACATGTCGTCGTCATTGATGAACACGGTGGGTGAACCGTAGCCCCCGCGCGCAATCAATGCGTCAGTGTTGGCGCGCAAGCGGTCTTTGTACGATTGCTCCGCGATGGCAGAAAAAAACGCATCCTCTGGCAGGCCGGTCTGCCGACAGATGTCACGCAACACCGCGTCGCTGGAGATGTCGGCGCTGCCGCCGCCCCAGTAGGTGGCAAAGGTGTTGCGTGAGTACGGGACCAACACGCCCTGATCGTCGGCGAAAATAGCCCCGCGCATGGCCTTGACGGCACTGATCGGGTGCCCTGCAGGCATAATCGCTGTTACGTTGCACAGTCTGGCCCAATCGTTGAGATCTTTGAGGTAATAGGCCACGCGAGGATTGTTCTGCTGGCTGAACATGGCTTCCCTTGCCGCGTACAGCTCCTGGTTGACCGCATTGAACACGCCCCCGACCAGAATCGGTCGCCACACGATCGACAGGCCGTATTGCTCCGCCATGGGGATAATGCGTGTGAAAGCAAAGTAGCTCCAGGGGCTGGAACAGTCGTAGAAGAACTCGAGTTTAGGCGCGGCTGGCATGGCGTCCCCCGTGATTTTTCCAGCGCGGAGCTTAGCACATGGGCGCTGGTGATCAGGTATAATCGCGCGCTGTGCAAAGAAGACAGGGCAAACCCGGGAAGCGCGATCGATGAATGTTGATCAGTACATGGATGAGGTAGGAGCCGCGGCGCGCAAGGCGTCCCGGCAGGTGGCGGCTGCTTCGACAAGCGTGCGCAACGCCGCCTTGCTGGGCGCGCGGGACGCACTCGATGCTGCGCGTGAACGTTTACTGGCCGCGAACGCTGAAGATATGAACCGCGGCGCCGCCAGCGGTCTGGATGCCGCGTTAATGGACAGGCTCGAGCTCACCCCGGCACGCATCGACGCCATGCTTGAGGGGCTGCGGCAAGTGGCCGCCCTGCCAGACCCGGTTGGCAGTATCAGTGATATGCGTCGTATGCCCAGCGGCATTGAGGTCGGCCGTATGCGTGTGCCGCTTGGCGTCATTGGCATCATTTACGAATCGCGCCCCAACGTCACGGTGGAAGCGGCGAGCCTGTGCCTGAAATCCGGCAACGCAACCATCTTGCGCGGCGGCTCTGAGGCGCTGGCATCGAACTGCGCCATCGCTGAGTGCCTGGTAGAGGGCATTGTGTCGGCGGGTCTGCCTGCGGCTGCCGTGCAGGTGCTCGAGACTGCCGACCGGGCCGCTGTAGGGCAGCTCATTACAATGCCGCAATACGTTGATGTCATTGTGCCGCGTGGCGGCAAGGGTCTTATCGAGCGCATCAGCCAGGACGCCAAAGTCCCCGTGATCAAGCACCTCGACGGGGTGTGTCACGTGTACATCGACGATGACGCCGACCAGGACATGGCGGTATCTATCGCCCTGAACGCGAAGACGCAGCGCTACGGCACCTGCAATACCATGGAGACACTGCTGGTTGCCGAGTCTATGGCCGCCGCCGTGCTGCCGCGCCTGGCCCAGGCGTACCAAGAGGCCGGGGTGGAGCTGCGCGGCTGTGAACGCACCGTGGCGCTGGTGCCGCAGGCAAACAACGCCACCGAGGACGACTGGCACGCCGAGTACCTGGCGCCCATACTTGCGGTGCGTGTGGTCAACGGTCTTGAACAGGCCATGGATCACATCGCGCAGTACAGTTCCCAGCACACTGACAGTATTGTCACGCGCGATCACGCCAGGGCGATGCGCTTTCTGCGCGAAGTTGACTCGAGTTCGGTGATGATCAACGCCTCCACCCGGTTTGCTGACGGGTTCGAGTATGGCCTGGGCGCCGAGATCGGCATTTCTACCGACAAACTGCATGCCCGCGGCCCCGTCGGCCTTGAGGGGCTGACGTCGCAGAAGTACGTGGTGCTGGGAGACGGGCAGATTCGCACTTGAGCAGTCACGCAGCAGCGCAACGCCCGGTGGGCGTGTTTGGTGGCACTTACAACCCGGTGCATTTTGGTCACCTGAGATCTGCCCTGGAGGTGGTTGAGAAGCTCGATCTGCAGCACTTGAGCCTGATGCCATGTGCGCAACCGCCACTGCGTGAAGCACCCGATTGTACGGCCGAGCAACGGGTTGCGATGGTCGAACTGGCGGTGGCCGACGAGCCCAGGCTGGGCTGTGATGCCCGCGAGTTGCGCCGTGCGGGCAAGTCCTACACCATTGACAGCCTGATGGAGCTGCGCGCCGAACATGGTGACCAGCGCAGTCTCTGTATGGTGATGGGCTGTGATGCGGTGTTGGACATACCGCGCTGGCATCGCTGGCAGGAGTTGCTCGATTGGGCGCATATTGTCGTTATTGCCCGGCCCGGCTGGGCCTTGCCACAACAGGGTGAAGTGGCGCAGTGGCTGGAACGGTTTCGCGGTGATGGTGCGCGTGCACTGCGCGCGGCACCTGCGGGCTCGATCATCATTGAACAGCTGCGTCCCTTGCCGATTTCATCGACCGAAATACGACAGTTGCTGGTAACCGGCCGGTCGCCGCGCTACCTTATGCCGCAATCAGTACTTGAGTTCATTGAGCAGCATCAGCTCTATCGCCCGTAACGGGTTTTTTCAGGATGACCGAATGCACAAGCAGTTAATGACACATCTGGGCATGTCCGCCTGCGCACAGCGACGCGGGCACGCCGTCAGGCCAACAGAAGCACGGGCAAACTATGGAAGCTGAGGCGCTGGTTGAGCTGGTCGAGTCTGCGCTGGGCGACTTGAAAGCCGTGAATACGGTAACGGTAAATGTAACCTCCCTGACCGATGTGACCGACTACCTGGTGGTTACCAGCGGCACGTCCAGCCGGCATGTGAAGTCGCTGGCCAGTAATGTTGCGGTCGAGGCCAAGAAGCAGGGTGTGCGACCCATCGGGGTCGAGGGTGAGGACGCCGGCGAGTGGGTTCTGGTGGATTTCGGTGATGTCGTGGTACATGTCATGCAGCCTGCGACTCGCGATTTTTACGATCTTGAGCGCCTGTGGACAGTTGCTGAGCCCGGCTAATGCGCCTGACCATAGTGGCTGTTGGCACACGCATGCCCAAGTGGGTCGAGCAGGGTGTTGAAGATTACAGCCGCAGGTTACCCCGAGAGATCAAACTCGCCTGGAAGCAGGTACCCGTTGCCAGGCGTGTGGGTGATGCCACTGCGCAGCAACTGTGTGAGCGCGAGGGCAAGCACATCCTCAAGGCTGTGCCGGCCGGTGACACCGTGATCGCCCTTGACGTCCTCGGTAAGCGCCGGTCGACGCAGGATCTGGCCGATGCGCTGTCGGGCTGGCAGATGCAGGGCATCAGCTGCAGCCTGCTCATTGGCGGTCCCGACGGCCTGTCGGACGAGTGCCTGGCCCGCGCAGACCAGCGTTGGTCTCTTAGTGACCTGACGCTTCCTCACCCGCTGGTGCGGGTTGTGTTGGCAGAACAGCTGTATCGCGCTTGGACAATGACCGTTAACCACCCGTATCATCGCCAGTGATTCGCAGAGTGCCTGGCGCTACCTTCCCAAGGGCGAGACCGTTCAATCAATGCAGCAAAAGATAGCCCTGAAAGACCAGAACCTGGAGTCGCGCATCTACAGTGCGCGCACGGTGACGGCGATCGTTATTGTCCTTGCGCTGCTCGGCGTGGTGTTGGGCCGCTATTATTCGTTGCAGATCGAACAGTACGAGACGTATCGTACCCAATCTGAACGCAACCGCGTGCAGCTCCAACCGCTGCCGCCCAAGCGCGGCCTGATTTATGACCGCAACGGCGTTTTATTGGCGGATAACCGGCCCAGTTTTTTGCTCTCTATCGTGCGCGAGCGCGTCGCAGATCTTGATGCGACCCTGGCCGAGCTGCAATCGCTGCTGGAGATCTCCGAGCAGGACCTCAAGCGATTCAACAAGAAACTCGCGCGCAGTCGTCCGTATGAGGCGGTGCCGCTGCGCTTTCGCCTGAACGAAGAAGAGCGCGCCACCCTGGCGGTGAACCGCCACCGCCTGCCCGGTGTGGTTGTGGATGCCCAGTTGCTGCGCCATTACCCCCACGGCGAGCTTTTTTCGCATGCCCTGGGCTACGTGGGGCGGATCAACGAGCGCGAGGCCCAGGTGCTGGATGAGACCGACTACCGCGGCACCTTCCATGTGGGCAAGGTGGGTGTAGAAAAATACTACGAGGACGTGCTGCATGGCACCGTCGGCTACCAGAATGTGGAGTCCAATGCCCACGGCAGGGTGCTGCGGGTGCTGGAGCGTTTTTCTCCGGAACCGGGTGCGAACCTGACGCTGCATCTGGACTACGCGGTACAAAAAGCGGCCCGCGATGCCCTGGGCGACCAGCGTGGGGCGGTGGTGGCGATCGACCCGCATACGGGCGGCGTGCTGGCCCTGGTGTCCACCCCGGGCTTTGATACCAACCTGTTCGTCAACGGTATCAGCACCGCGGATTACAGTGCGCTGCGTGATTCCCTGGACGTGCCGCTATTCAACCGTGCGGTGCAGGGCTCCTATCCGCCGGGCTCCACGGTCAAGCCGTTCATGGGCATGGCGGGCCTGGAGTCAGGGTTGATGACGCCGCAGAGCACGGTGCCGGATCCTGGCTGGTACAAGCTGCCCGGCGCGTCACGCCTGTACCGCGACTGGATCCTGCGCATTCGTGGCACCGGCCACGCGCCGCAGGTTGACCTGAAAATGGCGATCGCGGAATCCTGCGATGTCTATTTCTATGACCTGGCCCGTCGCCTGACCATCGACCGCATGCACGATTACATGGCCGAGTACGGTTTCGGAGATCGCACCGGTGTGGATACCACCAATGAACGCCGCGGCGTCATGCCGTCTACGCAATGGAAGCGCAGCGCCATGGGGCAGCCCTGGTACCCCGGTGAGACCATCAGTGCAGGTATTGGCCAGGGCTACTGGCTGGCAACGCCCATGCAACTGGCAGCTGCTACCAGCGTGGTGGCACTGCGTGGCGAGCGTCGCGCGCCGCGACTACTCAAAGCCATCAACGGCGAGGAACAACAGGCGCCATTGCTCAAGCCGGTAGAGGGTACGCCAGAACACTGGGATGCCATTTTTGATGGCATGCGCGAGGTGGTGCATGGCGAGCGCGGCACAGCGGATTACCTGTCCCAGGGCATCGCCTATGAGATGGCAGGTAAAACAGGCACTGCGCAGGTCATCAATATTCCCCAGGGTGAGGTCTATAACGAAGAAGAAGTCGCAGAACGCCATCGGCATCACGGCCTGTTCATTGCATTTGCACCACTGGACGCCCCGTCGATTGCCGTTGCCATTATCGTAGAGAACGGTGGCGGCAGTTCCGCGGCGGCGCCGATTGCCAGGGCGGTGATCGACACCTGGCTACAGGGCGAGACGGTCGCCCGGGTGCCCGGCTGATGGGCGATTATGTGCGACAAATGCCGAACCAGGGTTCGCAGGATATGGCGCGAACCCCCGGCATTGCGATGCGTTTGCATATTGACGTGCCGCTGTTGCTGCTCCTTCTGGCGTTAACCGCCTATGGGTTGTTTGTGCTGTACAGCGCTTCCGGACAGAGTATGGATGCCGTTGTGCGCCAGGGCCGTTATTTCCTGCTGGCATATGTGGGCATGATCGCCGCAGCGCAGATCAGCCTGCAGAGCTACGCGCGCTGGTCGCCCTGGTTGTACCTGGCCGGCGTGGGTATGTTGGTGGCGGTCATATTTGCCGGCGTTGGGGCCAAGGGCGCGCAGCGTTGGCTGGAGGTGGGCGGATTCCGCTTCCAGCCCTCTGAAATCATGAAACTCGGGGTGCCCCTGGCCGTGGCCTGGTTTCTGGCTGATCGGACGCTGCCGCCGCGCTTTGTTTTCGTGCTGGGAGCCCTGGTTATCCTGGGCGTACCCGCCGCCCTCATTCTGCAGCAGCCGGACCTGGGTACAGCGTTGCTGATTGCTGCCAGCGGCTTGTTCGTGCTGTTTGTGGCCGGTATCGGCTGGCGTTACATCTTCGGTGCCGTCGTGCTGGCGATTGCGTCGGCCTGGCCTGCCTGGCTGTTTGTGCTCAAGGATTACCAGAAACAACGGATCCTGACGATGCTCAATCCGCAGAGCGACAAACTGGGCGCGGGGTGGAACATTATCCAGTCAAAAACGGCGATCGGCTCCGGGGGCTGGGAGGGCAAGGGCTGGATGCAGGGTACGCAGTCGCAGCTGGATTTTCTGCCGGAAAGCCATACCGACTTTATCATTGCCGTGCTGGCCGAAGAGCAGGGCTTGCGCGGCGTACTGGTGTTGCTGAGCCTGTACTTGCTGATCCTGCTGCGCGGATTCTGGATCGGGGTGCAGGCACAGACCAGTTTTGGGCGTTTGATGGCAGGCAGCCTGACATTGACTTTTTTCGTCTACATATTTGTTAACATGGGAATGGTCGCGGGGCTGCTGCCGGTGGTGGGTGTGCCGCTGCCGCTGGTCAGCGCGGGCGGCACCTCGATTGTGACCCTGATGGGAGGCTTTGGCATCCTTATGGCAATCAGCACAGAACAACGCAGGGTGACCCGTTGACTGCGCTAACGAAGCGCCGTCTGCGCGGTCATACCATTACCGCGACGTTAACCGGGCGGAAAACTTACTTGAAAACAATACAAGGGCGGCGTGCTATGCCACATTTTCTCAAGGCGATTATTCTTGTTTGCTGTATCTGGCCGACGCTCTCGTGTGCCGCCGACAACTACGGTACTCATCCCGCTGCACTGACGGTGGTGGATGAACTTGTCGAGCAGGAAGGGTTTGATCGCGAGGCCCTGTTGCAGGTCTTCGCCCAGGCGCAGAAAAAACAGGGCATTCTTGATGCCATGTCGCGACCGGCGGAAAAAACCAAGCCCTGGTATGCCTACCGCGGCATATTCCTGACAGACAAGCGCGAGAACGACGGTGTTGAATTTTACAACATGCATCGCAAGGAGCTGGAACGCGCAGAGCAGGAGACGGGCGTGCCGGCCGAGATCATTGTTGCCATTATCGGTGTGGAAACCTCCTATGGCCGCATCATGGGCAGCTATCGAGTCCTGGACGCGCTGACCACGCTGGCCTTTGATTATCCGCGGCGCGCGGAATTTTTTACCAGGGAATTGAAGAGCTATCTGCTGCTGACCCGCGAACAGGGTTTTGACCCGACTGAACTCAAAGGTTCCTACGCCGGTGCCATGGGCTACGGGCAGTTCATGCCCAGCAGTTACCGCGCCTACGCGATCGACTTCGACGGCGACGGGGTCACCGATATCTGGAACAACAAAACCGATGCTATCGGCAGTGTCGCCAATTACTTTGTTGAACACGGCTGGCGCGCCGGCGAGCCGGTGGTCTTTCCAGCTGCTGCCAGCAGCGACAACCTTCCCCTGACTACCTTTGTGCAGGGGCGCAGCGGTCTCAAGCCCGAGCGCAGCATTGCCGAGTTTGCCGAACTGGGTGTCACCACCACCGCTGAGGTGGAGCCGCAGGCGCTGGCAACGGCAATGAAGTTTGAGCTTGAAGACGGCTTTGAGTACTGGTTGGGCATGCACAATTTTTACGTGATCACCCGCTACAATCACAGCGCCATGTATGCAATGAGTGTCTACCAGTTGAGTCAGCGCCTGGCGGAGTTGATCGACGGGTGAGGCGCTTATCGGTAACGCTCGCGGTACTTGTGCTGGTAGTTGTGGCCTGTGCGCAACAGGCACCGCAGGATTCGCGCTATGCCAGGCAACAGGATGCCGCGCCACTAAAACCCATTAGCGCCGACGCCGTTGTCGATGCGATACCGCGCGCTGATCCGCTACTGCTGGTGGGTAATATCAGCCCATACACTGTTCTGGGCGTCACTTACGAAGTGCTGGATGATCACAGCAATTACAGTGAAGAGGGCATCGCTTCCTGGTATGGCGCCAAGTTCGACGGCTACGAAACCTCCAACGGCGAAATCTATGACCTCTACCAGCCTACCGCAGCACACAAGACACTGCCGATTCCCAGCTATGCGCGGGTCACGAACCTGGCCAACGGTAAATCCGTGGTGGTGCGCGTGAATGACCGCGGCCCGTTCCATGAGGATCGCCTGATCGACCTGTCCTACGCGGCCGCGGTTAAACTGGGCTATATGGAACAGGGCACGGCCAGGGTGCGTGTCGAGGTCATTGATGTGGCCGGTGTAGACGATCGCAGGCAAGTGCCACTGGGCAGCTACCGGTTTTTACAGTTGGGCGCATTCGGCACGCTGGCCTCTGCGCAGCGGCTGCAATCGGAAGTCGCATCGCTGGTGTCGGCACCCGTGCAGGTCAGCGAGGTGCAAAGCGGCAGCAACATGCTCTACCGCGTGCGGCTTGGCCCGCTCGATGACAGCCGCGAGATGGAGCAGTTAAGACGTACCCTGCAGGATAACGGCTTCGGCCCCGGGCAGCCCCTGCCCTGACCATTCTTTCGCCGGTTTCGTGCTTGGGTTACCATGCCGCGACGGGCTCACCGACGACAACAGTTGCTATGACACGACTTATTTTCGCATTTTTTCTTTCTCTGGGAATGTTGCAGGCGCCGGTACAGGCGGCAACTATCGTGCCTTCCCCCCCACAGTTGTCGGCCAAGGCCTGGCTGATGATCGACGCTGACAGCTCGAAGGTACTGGCTGAACACAACGCCGATATGCTGCTGCCGCCCGCCAGCCTGACCAAGATGATGACCAGCTATCTACTCGCGCAGGAGCTGAAAGACGGGCGGCTGCAGGAATCAGACAAGGTGACCATCAGCGATAACGCCTGGTCACAGAATCCTGTCTTCGCCGGCTCGTCACTCATGTGGATTGAGCCCGGCATGGAAGTGTCCGTCGGTGATTTGCAGCGCGGTGTCATTATTTCCTCGGGCAATGATTCTACCGTGGCCGTGGCTGAGCACATTGCCGGTAGCGAAGCGGTGTTTGCTGAAATGATGAACACGACGGCGAAAAAACTCGGCATGGTGGACACTCACTATTCGAATTCACATGGCCTGGACGACGAAGGCCAGGTAACGACGGCGCGCGACCTGGCCGTACTCGCGCAGGCCATGATTCGCGACCATCCGGAGCAATACGCGATCTACAAGGAGCAGGAGTTCACGTTTAACAGTATCAAGCAGTACAACCGCAACACGCTGCTCAATGAAGACCCTACCGTCGACGGACTGAAAACCGGCTATACCAAGGCAGCGGGATACTGCCTGGTGGCCTCGGCCAAGCGCGATGGCATGCGCCTGATTACCGTAGTGATGGGGACTTCCAGCCCGCGGATGCGCAAGAACGAAACACGCAGTTTGCTCAATTATGGTTTTCGCTTTTTCGAGACCAGCACCGTGCATGCCGCCATGACGGAGCTTGAGAATCCGCGCATCTGGCAGGGTCAGGCAGACACCGTTCCCGTGGGCATTGCAGATGCCGTGTTGCTGACGCTGCCTCGCGGCAAGGCCAAGAGCCTGGTCACCGAAATTGCCCTTGAGCGCCCTCTGCTTGCCCCTTTGGCGGTAGGCGATAAAGTCGGCACGTTCACGATCACACTGGACGGAGAGACAGTGTTCGACGGCCCGCTTGCCGCTCTGGCCGCAGTGGAGCAGGGCGGTTTCTTTGCCCGCCTGTGGGATACGGTATTGATGTGGTTTGCCAGCCTCTTCGATGTTTGATGGTGCAATCGCGCCGAGTGTGAGACGGAGCATCCATGCAAGAGCCTGATCCGCCAACCATTGAGTTTCCCTGTGACTACCCCATCAAAGTTCTGGGGCGCAGTAGTGACGCCTTCGAGTCGGTGATTTTGCAGGTATTTACCGAGCATGCCCCGGGGTTTGACCGCTCGAGCATTACCGTGCGAGCCAGCAGCAAGGGCACGTTTACCGCCATGACGGTCGTCATCACTGCGACAGGCCCGGAGCAACTGAGCGCGCTGCACCAGGACTTGATGGCCACTGGCCATGTCCAGATGGTGATCTAGAGTGCCGGGGAGCGCTCCGCTGCTGCGTGAGCTTGGCCTGGTGGACTACGCCTCCACATTCGCAGCCATGAAATCCTTTACCGACGCGCGCGATGCAGGCACGCCCGATGAGTTATGGCTGTTGCAGCATCCGCCAGTGTTTACCCAGGGTCAGGCGGGCAAGGCCGAACATGTGCTTGCGCCCGGCGATATCCCGGTGGTGCAGGTGGACCGTGGTGGCCAGGTGACCTATCACGGCCCGGGCCAGTGGGTGCTGTATCTGCTGTTGGACTTGCGCAGGCGCGAGCTGGGCGTGCGTGCACTGGTCGACGTGATTGAGCACAGTATTATCGCGATGCTCGCAGACTACGGCATCAGTGCACAAGGCCGGCCGGATGCGCCGGGGGTGTACGTGGCTGGCGACAAAATCGCCGCGCTCGGTCTGCGCGTGCGGCGCGGCTGCAGCTATCACGGCCTGGCGCTGAACGTAGATATGGACCTTGAACCCTTCAACCGCATCAACCCCTGTGGTTATGCAGGCCTGAAAGCCACCTCGATGGCGCAGTTGCTGCCGCAGGTTCCAAAGATGCCCACCGTGGGTAACGCGCTGGTAGCCAGTGTGCAGCGGCACCTGGCCGCCACCTAGTGTTGCACTGGCCTTTTCTGCAGCTTGCGCTGTAACGTGCGTCGGTGCATTCCCAGCGCCCTGGCAGTGGCGGAAACATTGTTGTCGTTGTCGCGCAGCACCTTCTGGATGTGCTCCCATTCGAGACGTTCGACCGAGATAGGGTCAGCGGGAATCGCCGGTGGTTGCGCCTCTGCCGGGCCGTCAAATGCCTTTATGACGTCGTCCATACCGGCGGGTTTGCACAGGTAGTGCGTCGCACCCGCCTGCGTCGCGGCCACTGCGGTGGCAATGCTCGAATAACCGGTCAGTACTACCAGCTTTGCTGCCGGGGCACTGGCCAATAGCTGTGGCAGTACCACCAGCCCGGATTTGCCCGGCATGTTCAGGTCCAGCAGGATATGCGTGGGCTGAAAATCCGCGCACTGGGTGATGGCCTCGTCGGCGCTGGCTGCACAGCGCGTTTCGAAGCCGCGTCGCTCGAAACCGCGCGCCATGATGGCGCTGAACTGCTGGTCGTCGTCCACGAGCAGGATTTTCATGAGCTACCCTGAGTGCCAGCGACTGTTATTGGGAGCGAGACAGCGGCCAGCACGCCGCCGTCCGGCATATTGCGCAGCTCGATGGTACCGCCATAGCGCTCAACCGTGGCCTGGCTGAGCATCAGCCCAATGCCCAGGCCCGAGCGATGGGCATGCAGCATCGGTTTACCGAGGTTCTCGATGAGTTCCGGGGCTACACCCGGGCCCCAGTCACGAATTGCGATGTGCACCTGGTTTGCGTCCCAGTTGACCGACATTGCCAGCTCGGGGCTGCCGCTGTCGGCCGCGTTGTTGAGCAGGTTTTCAATGGCCTGGCTCAGTGTAGTGTCGGTCTCTATGATCGGGCTGTTGGCAGCACATTCAAAGCGGTAGTTAGTGCCTGGTCGGCGCACGGCCCACCGCTGCAGAGTCTGGCGGGCAAAGTCCTCAACAGGCAGTTTGCGGGTCTCCTGTACTGACGTGAATTCTGCCGTTCGGCTGAGTTCCGACAGGGTCTGCTTGCACTGCTCGAGCTGGCTTTGCAGCAGCTCGCAATCAGCTTGCAGGGCGCTGTCCTGCTGCTGCGCATGGCGCATTTCCTCAACCAGAACCGTCATGGCGGACAACGGCGTGCCCAGTTGGTGCGCTGTTCCCGCCGCGAGGCTGGCCACGGCCATGATCTGGTCGTTTTGCAGCCGCGCCTCGCGCCGCCGTGCGGCCTCTTCCTCCTCACGGCGCAGGATAGCGGCCATGCGCACCACAAAGTAGGTGATCAGCCCCACGCTGAAGAGAAAATTGAACCACATACCCAAAATGTGCACATTGGCACCGTCGCCATGCCCCATGGCGCTGTGCGGCGTGAACAGGGGAAACGGCTGGTAGACATACAGCAACAGGCTGTAGGCGAGCATCGAGGCCAGGGCCACCAGCCAGGTATAGCGCCAGGGCAGTACAGCGGCTGCAATCACCACCGGCACAATGTAATAGGAGATGAACGGGTTATTGGCGCCGCCGGTGAAATACATCAGCGCAGTCCAGCCGATGACGTCGACCAGCAGCTGTGCGAGAAATTCCCTGTCTGCCACCGGCCAGGGGCGGGTTGTTCGCCACAGGCTGGCCGCGGTGATTGCCGCCAGTACGCAAAGACTCAGCGTAACGCCGAGCAGGCTTTGTGTGGTCCTGCTCACGAGCAACACATAGGCAAGCACGGCGGTCTGGCCAAGCAGCGCAATGCCGCGGATCAGGAGCAGGTTGCGCAGGTTGTCCTTGGAGGGACTATACGCGCGTGGTGTTTTGTCGGCTGCAGCAATCACCCGCGCAGTATAATGTGTTTGGACTGGCGCTGGCGCGCCCCGTTGTGTGTTTCTCCGGTGCGGCCCTCCGGCGCGGCCTCCCGGCGCAGCCTTCCGGCGCGGCCTTCCGGCGCAGCCTTCCGGCGCAGCCTTCCGGCGCGGCCTCCACACGTGACGCGCATGCGGGCCTTAGCCGGGCAGTGTCTAGCCCAGTACGTCGTCGGCGACAAAGTAGCGTGGGTCTTCAATAACATTGACCTCAACCAGGTTGCCCGCGCGGCGCAGCAGTTTTCTGCAATCCTCGCTCAGGTGCACCAGGTGCAGGGTCTTGCCGGCGCTGAGGTAGCGATCTGCCAGCGTGTCTATGGCTTCCAGTCCTGAATGGTCCGCGACTCGCGAGCGGGCGAAGTCTATGACCACGTCGTCGTTGTCCAGCGCCGGGTCGAACCCCTCCAGAAACGAAGTGACCGAGCCGAAAAACAGCGGGCCGGTAATGGCATATACCGTAGAACCCTTGTGATCCTCGCGCG
This sequence comes from Gammaproteobacteria bacterium, assembly GCA_024742415.1. Lineage (GTDB taxonomy): Bacteria > Pseudomonadota > Gammaproteobacteria > Pseudomonadales > Halieaceae > Marimicrobium. Next base: position 25,680 of record JANSYN010000006.1, on the reverse strand, counting down.
CCTCGATGCGGATGTGCTTGGCATGTTCCCAGGCGAACACCAGCGCAGACACGATCACACCAACGACCACCGCCATGGCCAGGTCCGTCGCTACCGTTACGGCAGAAACCAGCACCAGAACAATGGCGTCCGAGCGCGGTACCTTGCGAATGACGCGAAAGCTGCTCCATTCAAAGGTGCCGATGACCACGATAAACATTACGCCGATCAGTGCCGCCAGGGGGATCTGTTCGATCAGTGGTGATGCCACCAGAATGAACAGCAGCAGAAACAGTGCCGCGGAGATGCCCGAGAGCCTGCCACGACCGCCAGAGTTCACATTGATCATGCTCTGGCCAATCATGGCGCAGCCGCCCATGCCGCCGAAAAACCCGGTCACGGTGTTGGCCACGCCCTGGCCGATACACTCTTTGTTGCCGCGGCCACGGGTCTCGGTGATTTCATCCACCAGCCGCAGCGTGAGCAGTGACTCGATCAGGCCGATGGCAGCAAGAATGATCGAGTAGGGCAGGATTATCATTAGGGTCTCCAGGCTCAGGGGAACGCCGGGAATGTGAAAGCTGGGCAAACCGCCCTTTATGGAGGCGATATCGCCCACCACGCGTGTGTCCAACTGCAGCCCATAGACCAGCAGGCTGACTACAACAATCGCCGCCAGTGACGAGGGGATGGCCTTGGTCAGGCGGGGCAAAAACTGGATGATCAGCATGGTCAATGCCACCAGGCCTACCAGCATGTAAAGCTGCTGCCCCTCAAGCCAGGCGACATCGATGATGGTGCCCTGCATGAAGGTGCCCTCGAGCCAGCCGGCTTCGCCGGGGGTGCCGAACTGGTTGAGTTGTGCCAGAAAAATAACGATCGCCAGGCCGTTGACAAACCCCAGCATGACCGGGTGCGGCACCATGCGGATAAACTTGCCCAGTTTCATGGCCCCTGCAGAGATCTGGATAACCCCCATCAGGACGACCGCGGCGAACAGGTATTCCACCCCGTGATCTGCTACCAGTGCCACCATGACGACGGCCAGTGCGCCCGTGGCACCGGAAATCATTCCCGGCCGCCCGCCGATGACGGCAGTGATCAGGCCAACCATAAAGGCGGCGTAGAGGCCGACCAGTGGCTCTACCCCGGCAACAAAAGCAAAGGCGACCGCCTCTGGCACCAGTGCCAGTGCTACGGTCAGGCCAGACAGAATGTCGTTCCTGGTGGTTGCGGTGGCGCCAGAATTTAACTCGAACATCGTATTTCCCCAGGTCTCACGTCTCTTTAGCCGCCAGTAGCCACGAGGAGCGACCCGGTGCTGGCGATGGCGGTTGTGCTACAGTGGTCAGTCAGCTGCTGTCGTTTCTTTACTGCTGGTTATCGAAAAGCACAGCGATCAATGGGCAGCAAAAAACCAACAACATTTGATAACAACGCCACAACACTCCAGCAACAATTCGATAACAACGCCACAACACTCCAACAACCATTCCACAACCAATCTACAACAACGCAGCGCCAGCGCATGCCAGTGCTGAAGTTGTGGTTGTCGAGGAAGTACCAGTCGGCGGGGAGGTTGCTTGTTATGCGTCGAATGGAAAGGCCGCGCATTCTAGAGGATTGGCCCTGGCAGTACAAACCCGGCCGGGTGCCGTGGGTGCGAGTGTGTATTTTTCCCGATAGAGAAGCGCGCGGCAGGCAGCAGAAGCCTTGTGTGGTGTTATCGGTTAATATGTCGCGCCTTTGCGGCCCATGGGCTCGATCAGTAACCGTCAGACACCAGGACTTTGCAGCGTGAGCGACAGCAACTTACCCAATGAAGTGAAGCGCAGGCGCACTTTCGCTATTATCTCGCACCCGGACGCCGGTAAAACAACCATTACGGAAAAGCTGCTTCTGCTGGGTAGCGCGATTCAGGTGGCCGGCAGCGTCAAGGGCAAGAAGGGGCCGCATGCCACATCTGACTGGATGAGCATGGAGCAGGAGCGCGGCATCTCTGTCACATCATCAGTCATGCAGTTCCCCTATCGCGAGCGCACGGTGAATCTGCTCGATACGCCCGGCCATGAGGACTTCTCGGAAGACACCTACCGCACCTTGACCGCCGTAGACGCGGCGCTCATGGTCATCGATGGCGCCAAAGGCGTAGAAGATCGCACGATCAAGCTGATGAACGTCTGCCGCCTGCGCGATACGCCTATCTTCAGTTTTGTGAACAAGATGGACCGCGACATTCGCGACCCCATAGACCTGCTCGACGAGATTGAGGCAGTTCTGTCTATCCAGGGAGCGCCTATCAACTGGCCCATTGGCATGGGCAAAGAGTTCAAGGGCGTCTACAACCTGTATACCGACAAGATTCACGTATACACCCCCGGTAAGGGCAGTGTGTTGCCCGATGATATTCAGATAGACGGTCTGGACAGCGCCGCAGCCAGGGAGCTGCTTGGCGACGAGTATGAGGATTTCGTCGAAGAAATCGACCTGGTGCGCGGTGCCAGCCACACGTTCGAGCTCGATGCCTTCCTGGCCGGCAAGTTGAGCCCGGTGTTCTTTGGTACGGCGCTGGGTAATTTCGGCGTGCGCGAAATGCTCGACGATTTTGTGCAGTGGGCGCCCCCGCCGCAAGGCAGGGAAACCAAAGAGCGTCAGGTACACGCCGGCGAGGCGTCCTTCAGTGGCTTTATTTTCAAGATACAGGCCAACATGGACCCAAGGCACCGCGATCGTGTGGCGTTTATGCGTGTGTGTTCTGGCCGCTATACCAAGGGCATGAAGATGCACCACGTGCGGCTTGGCAAGGATGTCAAAATAGCAGACGCGGTCAGTTTCAAGGCAGGTGATCGCGCGCTCGTTGACGAGGCGGTATCCGGCGACATTATCGGCCTGCACAACCACGGCACCATCCAGATCGGCGATACCTTCACTGATGGCGAAGACTTGCAGTTCACCGGCATTCCGCACTTTGCACCCGAGTTGTTTCGGCGCATACGCCTGACCGACCCAATGAAATCGAAGCAACTGCAGCGTGGCCTGCAGCAGCTCTCGGAAGAGGGTTCCACCCAGGTGTTTGCGCCAATGACGTCAACCGACCTGATTGTGGGCGCGGTGGGTCAGCTGCAATTTGACGTGGTCTCATACCGCCTGAAAGACGAATACAAGGTGGAGGCGATCTATGAGCCGGTCAATGTGTACACCGCGCGCTGGATTATCTGCGACAACGCGCGCAAGCTGGAAGAGTTCCGCAAAAAAGCGGCCGAGCATTTATCGGTTGATGGTGGCGGGCACCTGACCTACCTGGCACCGACGCGCGTCAACCTGGCCCTCATGGAAGAGCGCTGGCCTGACCTCGAATTTCGCGCAACGCGCGAGCAGTAACCGCCGGCGTCGGGCCGCGCGACATCGCAGTGCTCAGGCCAGCAGTTTTTCGATATCCCTGGCAATCGCCGAGGGCTTGTCTTTGGGCGCATAACGACGCACGACGTTGCCATCGGCGTCGATCAGAAACTTCGTAAAATTCCACTTGATGCCCTGCGTTCCAAGCGCACCTGGCGCTTCCTTTTTCAGGTGCTGGAACAGTGGGTCTGCATGGTCGCCGTTGACGTCGATTTTGCCAAACATCGGGAAAGTGACGCCGTAGTTGAGCTGGCAGAACTCCATGATTTCGTCGTTGCTGCCTGGGTCCTGCTTGCCAAACTGGTTGCAGGGGAAGCCGAGGATTTCCAGCCCCTTGTCCTTGTACTGGGCGTACATTTCTTCGAGACCGGCGAACTGGGGTGTGAAGCCGCATTTTGACGCGGTATTCACCACCAGCAGGACCTTGCCCTTGTACTGGGCAAGGGGGCGATCTTCACCGCCGGGTGTTTTACAGCTGAAATCGTAGACGCTGGCTGACATGGCTCTCTCCTTGAGATAAGCGCTGGGAGGAAGGGGTGTTATTGCTAAAGTAGCATACCAGCGTGAATACGCCAGATGTGCCCCGGGAGATCACCGCCCCAGGCAAGTCGCATTGTGGCATGGCGGCGCACTTTGCAGTGCAACGGGAAGGCGTAAGGCCCAGGGGTTGAAGGGCGAAGCGTACGAGCTTGAGTGAACGCGAGCCGGCGTTAAACCAGGCGCGCTCAGGCCATCTGCGCCTGCTGCAGTTGCATCTGCTCCATCAGGTAGCTCAGGCGCTTGCGCTGCATTTTCAGCGAGTACTCCAGATCTTTCAGGTGCGTTCCTAGGGCGGCCTGCTCCCATTTCTGCTGCAGTAGCTGCTTGCGGCCTTCCAGGGCATTGCCGAGCTGGTCTTTCTTGCGCTCATAGCGCTGGCTCTGCAGGGCTTTCCACTGGTTGATGGATTCGGTAAAGAGCTGGTACTCGCGCTCGAGTAATTCGCGCAGCGATTCGCTGTTTTGCGTGGTATCGAGCTTGTTGCGGGCGCGGATGAACTCGGCATCCAGAATGGCGCGCTGTATCTTGAAGTCGGGCACGCGAGTGAGATTACTGGCCAGCCCAATGTGGGAGCACAGGTTGATCATCCACTTGGTGGGATCCCACTGCCACCAGCGAATGCCGTTGCGATAGTCCGTCTGGAAGATGTGATGATAGTTATGATAGCCCTCGCCGTAGGTCAGGAAGGCCAGAAAGCCGTTATCACGCGCGCTGTTGGCCTCAGTGTAGGGGCGGCTGCCCCAGTAGTGCGCCAGTGAATTGATGAAAAACGTGACGTGGTGGTTGACCACCAGGCGCAACAGGCCGACCAGCAACACGGTACCAATGACATCGCCATGCCAGAAACCGAGCATCAGTGGCAGGCCAAGGTTCATGAAGGTCGTGATGGCCACATAGTGTTTGTGTTGCCACATCACGATGGGGTCGCGCTGCAGATCCTTGGCGTTATCGAAATCCTGCGTATTGGTCTTGTATTCCCTCAGGATCCAGCCGATGTGGCTGAACCACAGGCCGCGGCCCGCAGAGTAGGGGTCGAGCTCGTTGTCATCGACATGGCGGTGATGCCTGCGGTGGTCTGACGCCCAGATGAGTATGCTGTTTTGCAGCGCACCAGCACCCCACAGTGCAAAGAAGGTGCGCAGCGCGGGGTGCGCGTCGTAGGATTTGTGCGCCCAGAGGCGATGGTAGCCACCGGTGATCGACATGCCGTTGAGGTACAGGAACGCCAGTGCCCACAACCACTGGAAGCTGTCATAGCCGTGATGGATGCCCCACAGCGGCACCAGGATCAGGGCGGCAATGGGAAAGCCCAGGAAGATAATGGCGTTGACGATAATTAACGGCGGTTTTGACATCGGCAGTTCCGTTGTGACCCGGGGTCATTCATGCAGCGTTGGAAAGAGTACCGGTTCTGCACAGAAATGTCTCTGCTCGTCTACGTGAGCAGTTCACAGGCCAAACCGGTTGCAGGAGGTTGTATAGTAAGTTGTACGAGCGCGTCGACCGGCGGGCTGGAATAACCACACATCAAGCATGCCTTCTTCATTGCGCGGACGAAAAAGCGCATAGTGTCGGGGTCATCTTTCGGGTTTAAGCACGGTATGAGTCATAGCGCAGTATTCACGCGCGGGTCGACCTTTGGTCATGTGTTACGCATGACGGGGGCCAGCGCGGCCGGCCTGCTCACCATGTTTGGCGTTGACATGGTTGATATGTACTTCCTGACCCTGCTGGGGGAGCAGGAGCTCGCTGCCGCCGTGGGTTTTGCCGGCACGCTGGTGTTTTTCCTCGTCTCGGTGAGCATCGGGTTACAGATTGCGCTGGGCGCCCTCGTGGCGCGCGCAGAGGGCGCCCAGCGGCGAGATATCGCGCGCCGATACTGCACCAGTGCACTGATCTTCAATGCCCTGGTAACGACAGCGATCAGTGCGGTGGCGTGGTTCAACCTGTTGCCACTGTTGCAACTGCTCGGCGCCAGGGGGCAAACGCTGCAGTATGCCTTGAGCTATGCCCAGATCGTGTTGCCGAACATGCCGATCCTGGTGCTGGGCATGAGTATGGCCGCGGGTGTGCGTGCGGTAGGTGATGCGCGCCGGTCCATGTGGGCTATGGTGTTGGGCTCCCTCATCAACGCGGTGCTGGACCCGCTGTTTATCTTTACCCTTGGCTGGGGGCTGGAGGGCGCGGCATGGGCCTCGGTGGTGGCAAGGTTTGTGGTATTTGGCGTGACCTGGCATGCGCTGGCCGTAGTGCACAGGTTGCCCTGCCGCATTTCACCGGGTGAATTTCTCGCGGATATCCGGCCCATTATGACGATCGCCGGCCCCGCCGTACTGACCAATCTTGCCACCCCGCTGGGCAACGGCTTTGTGCTGCGCACGATGGCTCAGTTTGGCGACAGTGCTGTGGCTGGCGCGGCAATAATGGGCCGTATTACGCCGGTAGCTTTTGCGGCGATCTTTGCGCTGTCCAGTGCGGTAGGCCCTATCATTGGCCAGAATGCCGGTGCGGGCCTTTATGGCAGGGTGCGCTCCACGTTGGTCAGCGCTGTCGCCTTCAATGCGCTCTATGTCTTGGTGGTTTGGCTGATACTGGGTGCCTCTGCCGAGCTGATTGTCGATACCTTCTCGGCCAGTGCTGAAGCAGCGGAACTCATTCTGTTTTATTCGTATTTCCTGGCCGGCGCGTTCACGCTCAATGGCTGCCTTTTTATTGCCAATGCCAGCTTTAATAATTTGCGCCATGCGCACTGGGCGACCCTGTTCAATTTTGGCCGCGCTTTTCTCGGCACCATTCCCGCTGTTTACTTCGGCGCCCAGTGGTATGGTCCCAAGGGCGTGATGGCGGGTGAGGCGTTTGGCGCGATGGTTTTCGGTGTGGCGGCGCTGGTCGGGGCCTTTGTGCTTGTAAACCGGCTGGAACGCCGCCACCAGCCTGTGGCTGTCAGCCCGCTGTCCAGCCCTGTCGTTGCGGGCCTGGAAACCGGGCGCGAGCCCCCTGTGTAATGTGCGGTGCCTAGAGTTTTTCGAGGTAGGACTGGTACTCAAGCAAGGTGATGCGGCGGCGGAATTCTTCCATTTCCTGCTGCTTGGTAAGCGTAAATATGCGTTGCAGTTCTTCCCCCAGGCTATTGCGGATGAAGTCAGACTCACTGAACAATTTGACCGCGTCCGGCATATAAACGGGTAGGGTCGTTTTTTCCTGTGCGTAGCCATCGCCAGTAATGGGATCGCCCGGCGATATGTTCTGCTCGATACCATCGAGCATGGCCGAAAGCAACACGGCGAACACCAGGTAGGGATTGGCGTCGGCGCCGGCCACGCGATGTTCCAGACGCCGGGCGGTCTGGCTGCCTGCGGGCACGCGTACGGCAACGGTGCGGTTTTCATAGCCCCAACTGGGGAAGGTCGGGGCGTGGGCCCCGGGCTGAAAGCGGCGATACCCGTTGAAACTGGGCGCAAAGATCGCCACCGAATCTGCCATATTCAACAGGCAGCCACCAATCGCGTTGTGCAGCAGCGCAGAGCCTTTTTCTGTGCCGTCATCAAAGACGTTGGTATTGTTTTCATCAAGCATACTGCAATGCACGTGCATGCCATTGCCAGACTCCGTCTCAAACGGTTTGGGCATGAAGCTGGCAATCAGCCCGTGTTTCGCGCACACGCCCTTTATCAGGCGCTTGAGCATAACGATCTGCTTGGCCGCGAGCACGGGGTTGTCCACGTGCTGCATGTTGATCTCATACTGCGATGCGGCGGATTCCTTGACCACCCCGTCAAACGGCAAGTCCTGAATCTCACAGGCAAGGCGCAGGTCTTCCATCATGTCCTGGTGGTGGTTCAGTACATCCAGGCCATAGGTATTGCCCCCGACCGGGCTGCTGCCGGCAGGGGAGGGGCAGGTGTGTTGTGGCACAGATTCGTCCCAGGTAACGAGGCTGAACTCAAGCTCTGCGGCCACCACCGGGCGCAGCCCGGCCTTCTGGTAGCGCGCCAGCACCTGCTTGAGCACATGTCGTGGATCGCCCAGGTAGGGTGTGCCGTCGCCGTTGAACATAGACAGCATGATCTGGCCATGCTGGCCGCCAACCGTCCAGGGCGTAGGCAACAGGGAGCCTTCCACTGCACGGCAGATACCGTCTGCGTCGCCGGATGCGAATACCAGTTCTTCTACGTCGCGCCCCCAGATATCAAGGCTGAGCGCGGTTTTGGGAAGTTTGAGTTCGCCGTCGAATATTTTGGCCAGTTTATGCCGGGGGACCCACTTGCCGCGCATGACCCCGTTGCAGTCCGGGAGCAGGGCTTCAATGGTGTTGATGTCGGGGTGAGCCCGGAGAAACCAATCGGCTTCGAGCGACATGCTTTTATCGTGCCTTTATTGGTAATTGCGCACTATCCAATTCCACCCCTGTAACCTCAATGCCCTACTTGGGGCAGCAACGCTGGCGGCGCTCAAAAGCGCGCCAGGCAACGGCTACCGAGGTGACATGTAGATACTTAACGGGTCGGCACCGGCGGCCTCACCCAGGCACGACATGGCGTTGAGGAACAGCGAAAACAAGTCCGTTTGTGAGCTCACATCCAGCTTGCGATAGATGCTCTTGCGGTGGCGGCGCACAGTTTCCACGGCGATGTTCAGGCGTTCGGCTGAAATATCGGTACCGTAGCCCCTGAGCATCAATTCGAGCACATCCTTTTCGCGGGGCGACAGCATCGACTCGCCGAAGGTTCTAAAGGCCAGGTCGATCTGGTGGTCGATGCCCGGTTGGATGAGATGAGAGGCAGCAAATTCGTTGTGCTCAGTGTGGCGCACGATCAGTTCAGAGACCGGCTCGGCAAGAACGTACAGCGATTCATACTCATCATCGGTGAAGGGGCCGTTCTCGGGCAGGCGCATCATACTCAGGTTGATGACGTTGCCGCCTTGCAACTTGGCCAGGTAGACGGCCTCGTCGCAGGTGCCGGTGTCGCCGTAATAGTCCTGGTAGTACACCGAGTCGCGTAACTTGCCCATGGTCACACGTGACAGCCGGTAGATCTTTGCGCGCGGCTGGTGCATGGAGGTCTGGTAGAAGGGGTCTTCCTGGTAAGGGCCGTCCAGGTATTGGTCGATCTGCGAGGGTACTGCGTGGTCGGGAATCTCGTGGTAGAGCACTCGCGGTGGCAGGTCTTTGTGGTAGAGCCATATTTGCGGGTAGTCCAGTTTTACCTGGCCGCGAATCGCAGCAATCAGCTCCGCGAAGAACTGCGGTGTTCCCAGTGCGGCAATCGCCCTGGATAAATCTTTGTTCCATTTGCTCAGGCGGGTGATGTCAGTCATTGGGCGGTGGTTTTCTTATTAGCGGGCCTTTTACCATAGTGCGTAGGCGCTCGCATCTTGTCAAACTTGAAGGCGCTTGCCTTTTCCTGGCTCGGCAGTCTCGCTGTGCATCCCAGCGGGTGCGGTGAGCGGTTGTCGGCAGGCAATGGTAGGACGGTGCCAGCGTGCGAGCCGATGACTCACTTGATGGGCCGCAACGCGCTATGGTTAACTGCCGCTGAAGGAGGCCGCCATGGTAGCCAAATCCGCCGTTGATGCGGCGACCTACAACGACGCCGTACCGATAGCATTCACGCGGGCGCTGCTGGCGCAGGCGCGCGCACACAACCGTGATGTACCGGCCATGTTGACGGCGGCACGCTTTCCCTTCGACCCACTGCGCCAGGACATGCAGACCGCGTTCGTATCGCGGGAGCAGTACTCGCGTTTGTGCATCCAGCTTATTCTTGATCTTGGCGATGAGTCGGGCGGGGTCATGCCCGATGTCCAGACGCCCGTGGGCACTACGCGCCTGATCGCGCTGAGTATGATCAACAGCTCCACGCTGTTGGCGGCCCTTCGTCGCTCAATCGAGTTCAATCGCGTTTGCCGCGTACGCCAGGGTGCGCAGATCGTCAACGACGTGCACATTGACGAGCAGGCCAGGCAGGCCACGCTAACCTACCTGCTCAGCGATGATACCCAGGATGTGCAGCATAGCGTGTTATGCAATCTGGCGATCTGGATGCGCTTTTGTGGTTGGCTGATCGGCCAGCATATCGATATTGTCAGTGCCACCTGTGCGGGCCCCAGGCCGGATTTTATTGAGGGTATCCGCCATTTCTTCCCGTGCCCGGTGGAATATGACCAGCCCCTGAACTCGGTGAGCTTCAGTTCACGCCTGCTGGAAGCAGAACTGGTGCGCAGCGAAGACGATCTCGAGAAGTTCCTCAAGCTGGCTCCCTACTACATGGTGATTGAGCCACAGGCGGCGACCAGGAGTATCACGCACCGAATCCGGGAGATCCTGGGCAACGACTTTCGCGAAGAGTTGCCGAGTTTTGAGGAATTGACCGGCCTGTTGAATATGTCGGCGCGCACCCTGCGTCGCAGACTGGAAAAAGAGGGGACGTCCTATCAGCGCATCAAGGACAACGCGCGCCGCGACGCTGCGATATCCATGCTGAGCCGCCAGGGCATGACCGTGAGCGAGGTCGCTGAGATGGTCGGGTTTTCTGATCCCAGTGCCTTCCACCGCTCGTTCAAGAAATGGACAGGCCAGTCGCCGGGCTCCTATCGCTAGTTAACGGCTTTCAGGCTGCGCCCGGCGTGTTGTGGCGACGGCGCGGCAATCGCGTTGCCACCGGCACTGCTGCCTAACGCTGCGGATGCCTTGAGTGTGCTCAATCTGCGCCCGGGATGCGCTGCACAAGAAAATCCACGATGTCAGCACGCGCGATGAGTTGTGAATCGTCGTCCTGGCGGCCCTTGTACTCTATATTGCCCTGCTCCAGCGCCCGATCACCGATAACGATGCGGTGCGGGATGCCTATCAGTTCCATATCGGCAAACTTCACGCCGGGACGTTCGTTGCGGTCGTCCAGGAACACCTCGATACCCGACGCGCGCAAGCTGTCGTACAGCTCCAGGGCGCAGGCGGCGACAGCCTCGGACTTTTGCATATTCAGGGGCACGATAGCCAACTGGAAAGGGGCGATACCCGGTGGCCATATGATGCCGTTGTCGTCATGGTTCTGTTCTATGGCGGCGGCAACAATACGCGTGATGCCAATGCCGTAGCAGCCCATGGTAACGGTCACGCTCTTGCCGTTTTCGTTCAGAACCTGCGCATGCATGGCGGCGCTGTACTTCTCACCGAGCTGGAAGATATGCCCAACCTCGATGCCGCGTTTGATGAGTAGCGTGCCGTTGCCGTCCGGGCTTGGGTCTCCCTCTATCACTTCCCGCAGGTCGGCGACCTCGCTGTACGTGCAATCGCGCTCCCAGTTGACGCCCGTCAGGTGCCAGCCATCGGCATTGGCGCCGCAGGCGAAGTCCGCCGCCTGCGCAGCGGCGCGGTCCGCGATCACGGTAATATTGAGGCCTACCGGTCCGAGCGAGCCAAAGCCTGCGCCGCAGTGGTTTCTGACGCTGTCCTCATCGGCCATCTGCAGGGGCGATGCAACGCCCGGCAGTTTCTGCGCCTTCAATGCATTGAGTTGATGATCGCCGCGCAGTACCAGGGCAACCAGCTGACCTTCTTCGCTGCCGTTGACCACCAGCGTCTTGAGGCACTGGCTGGACTCGATAGCCAGTTGCGCGGCGAGCTCGTCAATGCCAGTAACGCCAGGCGTTGCGACTTTCTCCATGGTCGCGGTGGGCGCGGGACGCGCGTCGGCCGGTGCCAGTGCCTCGGCCATCTCAACATTGGCGGCGTAATCACTGCTGTCAGAAAATGCGATGGCATCTTCACCGGAGTCGGCCAATACGTGAAACTCATGCGAGCCACTGCCGCCGATACTGCCGTTGTCTGCAATCACCGGCCGAAACTCCAGGCCCAGGCGAGTGAATATCCTGGTATAGGCGTCAAACATCACCTGGTAGGTCTCTTCCAGTGAAGCCTGGTCGATGTGAAACGAGTAGGCGTCTTTCATGATGAACTCGCGCGAGCGCATGATGCCAAAGCGCGGACGTATTTCGTCGCGCACCTTGGTTTGAATCTGATAGAAGTTCACGGGCAGCTGCTTGTAGCTTTTTACCTCGTCGCGCACCAGCGAGGTGATCACTTCCTCGTGCGTGGGGCCCAGGCAGAAGTCGCGCTGGTGCCTGTCCCTGATGCGCAGAAGTTCGGGGCCATACTGTTCCCAGCGACCGGATTCTTCCCACAATTCAGCAGGTTGCATGACCGGCATGCTCACCTCCTGGGCGCCAGCGCGATCCATCTCCTGGCGTACGATGTGTTCTACTTTGCGCAAAACCTTCAGGCCCAGCGGCAGCCAGGTGTACAAACCGGCGGCGAGCTTGCGAATCAGGCCTGCCCGCAGCATCAGTTGGTGGCTGATGACTTCGGCGTCCGAAGGCGTTTCTTTTTGAGTGGCTATGAGGAATTGGCTGGCGCGCATGAAAGCCCCGGTGTCAGCTTTGTTTACAGGGCGCCTAGTTTACGTGCGAACGTGCATAGCGTACAGCCACGGTAACGACTGTATCTTTTTGGAATAAGCGCGCCCCGGTACTGCGCTGTGCTGGTGCATTTTTTTGGAGGTGGGCGCTGACACTGGAAAAATAGGGGTTTTTTTACCGGCTAGCATAGAAAACGCTTGTATTGCAGCTTTTCATGGATTATACATTGCGTGTTCCTTGGGGCGGCTGAATTTTCATGCTGTACCGAAGCAGGCGGTCAAGGTTCCAGGCAAGATCCATTAAAAAACATTAGGGAAGGTTCTAAAAACAATGGCAACCAAAAAACCAGCAAAGAAAAAGGCACCGGCCAAGAAAGCGGCTGCAAAGAAAAAGGCACCGGCTCGTAAAAAGGTAGCCAAGAAAGCAGCGCCGGTTAAAAAAGCGGCCCCTGCGATCAAGGACAAAATGACCAAGAGCCAGATTGTCGGCAGCATTGCTGACAGCACAGGTCTGTCCAAGAAGCAGGTCGGTGCAGTGATGGAAGAGCTGGAAACACTCATGGAGCGCAGCATCAAGAAGCGTTCTGTTGGTGAGTTCACTGTTCCTGGTCTCATGAAGATCACCACTGTGAAGAAGCCTGCTCGCAAAGCGCGCAAGGGCATCAACCCTTTCACAGGGGAAGAGACTGTGTTCAAGGCCAAGCCTGCCAGCATTGCTGTTAAGGTTCGCCCGCTGAAGAAGCTGAAAGAGTTCGCCGCTTCCTAAACGGGTAACTGTGACCGGTCCGTGCAAGCGGGCCGGGAACGACAAGCGTCCTGCATGCACGTTTCAAGTGCAGGGTAGTGCTACCCCCTGACTTCCCTCCCTGTGAGCTTGGCCTGCTGGCTGGCTTGCGTTAGAATTCGCGCCTTCATTTTTTACTCTGTTTGCAGCCGTAATCGGCCGGGGGCGTGCCATGCCTATATATGAATATCTGTGTCAGGATTGTGGCGAGTCATTGGAAGCGTTGCAGAAGCTCAGCGACGCACCTTTGGTCGAGTGTCCTGCCTGCCACAAGCCATCTTTGAAGAAAAAAGTCTCAGCAGCGGCCTTCCGGCTCAAGGGCGGTGGCTGGTACGAAACAGACTTCAAGACCGGCAACAAGAAAAACCTCGCCGGTGGCGCCGGAGCGAACGACACGGGCGCTGCGTCCAAGTCTGGCGACAGCGCAGCAGCCAGCAAAGACACCTCCAAGGCGTCCGAGAGCAGCAAGCCCGCAGCGGCTGCAACCAGCAGCCCCAAGCCAGCCTGATCAAGCGTCCCTGATCACCTAACCCATACGGATACCAGCTATGCGCAGTCATTATTGTGGCGCCCTAAGTTCAGCCAACATCGACGAAACAGTGACTCTCTGCGGCTGGGTAGATCGGCGACGGGATCATGGCGGCGTGATTTTTCTCGACCTGCGTGACCGCCAGGGAATCGTTCAGGTGGTCTTTGACCCGGATACCCGGGAGCACTTTGAACGCGCCGATCGCGTGCGCAGCGAGTATGTGCTCAAGGTAAGCGGCAGGGTCCGCGCGCGTTCTGCAGAAACGATCAACGCCGCCATGGCCACCGGCGAGATAGAAGTGCTGGGTAAAGAGCTGGAGATACTCAACACATCGGCGACGCCGCCATTCCAGCTCGATGAATACACCAACGTGGGCGAGGATGTGCGCCTGCAGTACCGCTATATGGATTTGCGCCGCCAGGAAATGCAGGAGCGCCTGATCCTGCGCTCCAGGATCACCTCTGCGGTGCGCAGCTTCCTGGACGGCGAAGGGTTCCTGGATATCGAAACCCCGATCCTGACGCGCGCAACACCCGAGGGTGCGCGCGATTACCTGGTGCCCAGCCGCACACACCCGGGGCAGTTTTTTGCCCTGCCGCAGTCACCCCAGCTGTTCAAGCAGTTGCTGATGGTCTCCGGGTTTGATCGTTACTACCAGATCGCCAAGTGTTTTCGCGACGAGGATTTGCGCGCAGACCGGCAGCCCGAGTTCACGCAAATTGACATCGAGACGGCCTTCCTGGACGAAGCCGCGATTATGGAAGTGACCGAGCGCATGATCCGTGAACTGTTCAGGACAGTCCTCGAGGTTGAACTGCCCGTATTCCCGCACATGCCGTATGCCGAGGCGATGCAGCGCTATGGCTCCGACAAGCCGGACCTGCGCATCGCGCTGGAACTGGTCAGCATTGACGATCTGATGCAGCAGGTCGACTTCAAGGTATTCAAGGGCCCCGCAGACGACCCGCTGGGACGAGTGGCGGCGCTGAAAGTGCCCGGTGGCGCGACGATCAGCCGCAAGGAGATAGACGGGTATACCGATTACGTGTCTATTTTCGGTGCCAAGGGCCTGGCCTGGATCAAAGTCAACGACATCGACGCAGGGGTTGAAGGGCTGCAGTCGCCAATTTTGAAATTCATGCCCGATGACGTCATCGCACAGATGATGGCGCGTCTGGAAGCCGCCAACGGCGATATTATTTTCTTTGGTGCAGACCGCGAACAAGTCGTCAACGAGGCCCTGGGCGCGCTGCGTCTCAAAGTGGCCGAGGACCTGGGCCTGGTCGCCGACGGCTGGGCGCCTTTGTGGGTGGTGGATTTCCCCATGTTTGAAGACGACGGCCACGGTGGCTGGACACCATTGCATCACCCCTTCACCGCGCCCTCCTGCAGCCCCGAGGCGCTGGCCGGGAACCCCGGGCAGGCACTGTCACGCGCCTACGACATGGTGCTCAACGGTACCGAGCTCGGAGGCGGCAGTATTCGTATTCACCAGCATGATATGCAAGAGGCGGTGTTTCGGATTCTGGGCATCGATGAAGCCGAGGCCAGCGAGAAATTCGGCTTTCTGCTGCAGGCCTTGCAGTATGGCGCACCGCCACATGGTGGGTTGGCCTTTGGTCTGGACAGGCTGGTGATGCTGATGACTGGAGCCTCGTCCATCCGCGATGTGATTGCCTTCCCGAAGACGCAAAGCGCTGCCTGCGTGATGACAGATGCGCCCGGCGAAGTAGGCGCCGCGCAGTTGAGGGAGCTCAACATACGCCTGCGCCAAACGCGCGAGGAAGCGCACAGTGCTGTGGCCGCCAGCGGCGACCAGGACTAGACCGCAACCGTACCTGGCTGGAGAATACGCAGGGCGTCAGGATACGCTCAGGATACGCAAAGAAAGGAAGGTAGTATGGCTGGCCACAGTAAATGGGCGAACATTAAACACCGCAAGGCGGCACAGGACGCCAAACGCGGCAAGCTGTTCACCAAATTGATCCGTGAACTGGTAGTGGCTGCCAAGCAGGGCGGGCCGCTGCCCGAAGACAACCCGCGGCTGCGCGCTGCTGTCGACAAAGCCCTCACTTCCAACATGACGCGCGACACCATTGACCGCGCTATCGCGCGTGGCGCCGGCACCAACGACACCGACAACATGGAGGAGCTTACCTACGAAGGGTATGCGCCTGGCGGAATCGCCGTGCTGGTAGAGGTCATGACGGATAACCGCAATCGAACCGTGGCCGAGGTGCGTCATGCCTTTTCCAAGCGCGGGGGTAATCTGGGCACCGATGGCTCGGTAGCGTATCTCTTTTCGCGCAAGGGGCAGCTGAATTTCGCACCCGGTCTGGATGAAGACGCCCTCATGGAAGCGGCACTGGAGGCGGGCGCTGAGGATCTGGTGGTCCACGATGACGGCTCTATTGACGTCACCACACCCTGGGAGCAGTTTGGCGACGTGAAAGAAGCGCTGGCCGCTGCCGGCTTCAGTGCGCAGGATGGTGAGGTCACCATGATTGCTGAAACCACAGTTGCGGTGGATGTTGCCGGGGCCGAGCAGATTATCGCCATGGTGGACGCACTGGAAGATCTCGATGACGTTCAGAACGTCTACACTAACGTGGATATCCCCGACGCCGTGCTTGCCGCGATGGAGTAGGCGGTTGCCTGCACGTTCAAACATTTGGCTGTGTAAATATTCGCTAACAGCACGGCCTATCTACTGACCAGCACTGTAAATTTGTACATAATGGGCCTTCAGTGGCCACCGCGTGGAACAACGCATGTCCCTCATTCTGGGGATCGACCCCGGTTCGCGTAAAACCGGCTTTGGCATTATCAGTCACATGTCGGGCCGCAACGAATATATAACGAGCGGCGTCATCCGCCTTCCCGAGGGTGAGCTGCCCGAGCGCCTGAAGATTATCTTCCACAGTCTCACCGAGCTGGTAGAGCTGCATTGCCCGCAAGAAGTTGCCGTAGAACAGGTGTTTATGGCCAAGAGTGCGGGCTCCGCCCTGAAGTTGGGGCAGGCGCGCGGCGCCGCCATTGTTGCCTGCGTCGCCAATGATCTGCCCGTTGCAGAGTATTCGGCACGGCAGATCAAGCAGTCGGTGGTCGGTACCGGCGCTGCAGACAAGGAACAGGTGCAACATATGGTAAAGGTACTGCTGCAACTGCCCTCTGCACCGGCAGAAGACGCCGCCGACGCGCTGGCCGCGGCGCTGTGCCACGCGCACACGCGCCAGAGCCTGATTAAAATGGCCGGCGCGCGCGCCGTGCGCCGCAGGCGTCTGCGATGATTGGTCGAATTCGCGGCATACTGGTGGCCAAGCAGCCACCGGATATCCTGGTTGAAGTGGGCGGTGTGGGGTATGAACTGCAGGTTCCCATGACTACCCTGTTTCAGTTGCCCGAACTGGGCGCCGAGCTGACGCTGGTGACGCATTTTGTTGTCAGGGACGATGCGCAATTGCTCTACGGGTTTATTGACGAAGGCGATCGCACCCTGTTTCGCCAGTTGATCAAAGTGTCTGGCGTGGGCCCAAAGCTGGCCCTGACCATTTTGTCCGGCATGGATGCGTCCAGTTTTGTGCGGTGCGTCCAGCGTGACGACATCTCTTCACTGGTGGCGTTGCCAGGTGTTGGCAAAAAAACGGCGGAACGGCTGCTGGTAGAAATGCGCGACAAGCTGCAAGACTGGCTGGCACCGACCGATGACGGCAGCAGGCGCGTGCCCGAGGCGACGCCGCAGTCGCAGCGTATCGCCGATGCCGAAGGCGCGTTGATTGCCCTGGGGTACAAGCCGCAGGAAGCCGCCAGGATGGTCGCTGCCGTCAACGATGATACCGTTGAGGGCAGCGAGGAGCTCATACGTCGTGCCCTGAAGTCGGCGGTAAACGCGTAAATGGGTGTGCCAACCCCGTGAGGCAGGCGAATGATTGAAACTGACCGATTGATTGCACCCGACCCACAGAGCCCGCGTGAGGACGCCATGGACCGCGCTATACGTCCGCGATCCCTGCAGGAGTATGTGGGCCAGCCCGCCGTGCGCGAACAAATGGATATTTTCCTGCAAGCCGCCAAGGGTCGCAGCGAACCGCTCGATCACACTCTGATTTTCGGCCCGCCGGGCCTGGGCAAAACCACGCTGGCCAGCATTATCGCGAACGAAATGGGCGTTTCACTGAAGACGACTTCGGGCCCGGTGCTGGAAAAAGCCGGCGATATTGCCGCACTGATGACCAACCTGGAGCCCGGCGACGTCCTGTTTATCGATGAAATCCACCGCCTGAGCCCGGTTGTCGAGGAAATACTGTATCCAGCGATGGAGGATTACCAACTCGACATCATGATCGGCGAGGGCCCGGCCGCGCGCTCTATCAAGTTAGACCTGCCGCCTTTCACGCTGGTTGGCGCCACGACCCGTGCCGGGCTGCTGACGTCGCCGCTGCGCGACCGTTTCGGTATTGTGCAGCGGCTGGAGTTTTACGAGGTCAAAGATCTCGCGCACATCGTGGAACGATCGGCACATATCCTGGAAATCAGCATCGACAGCGCCGGCGCGGCAGAAATTGCCCGGCGCTCGCGCGGCACGCCGCGCATTGCCAATCGCTTGCTGCGCAGGGTGCGCGACTATGCCGAAGTAAAAGGCGACGGGCGCATTATTGCAGACATCGCCGACCGCGCCCTGGACATGCTCAGCGTTGACCAGAAGGGCTTTGATCACCTGGACAGGCGCTTGTTGCTGGCCATGATCGAGAAGTTCGACGGCGGCCCCGTCGGTGTAGACAGCCTCAGTGCCTCGATCTCCGAAGAGCGCGGCACGATAGAGGATGTGCTCGAACCGTACCTGATTCAACAGGGCTATATGCTGCGTACACCGCGCGGGCGCATGGTAACGCGCAACGCTTATCTGCATTTTGGCCTGCCTGCGCCTGTGCCGGCTGGCGAGCGTGCAGATGAAACCAATCTCTCCCTGGACCTGGGAGACGACTAGCCGTGGAATTTTCCACGCCGGTACGAGTCTACATGGAAGACACCGATGCCGGCGGCATTGTGTATTACGTTAACTACCTGAAGTTCATGGAGCGGGCTCGCACGGAGTTCATGCGCAGCCTGGGCTTCGGCAAGGCGTACATACTGACCCGGGATCTCATGTTCGTGGTGCATGACGTGCTGGTGAAGTATCACAAGCCGGCGCGCCTGGATGACGAACTGCAGGCAACCGCCGCTGTAGTGCGCGCACGCGGCGCGGTGATTGTGTTTGACCAGCGCGTGCTGCGCGGGGCGGAACTCCTGGCCCGGGCGACAGTCACCGTGGCCTGCGTGGATCGCCATACGAACAGGCCGCGCAGGCTGCCGCCCGAAATAGCACACAGCCTGCAAGCCGATTAGCTGTCAAAGTGCGGCTTGTGTAATGCGCCGTTGTATGAAGAATGCAGTGGTTTGGCGGTGCCGTGCCGTGATTGCGCGGTTCGCACTCACAATCGGCATGCAAGACGGGCAAGCGTGAAGTAACAGCAGGCGCTCAACAAGAACGACAGGGGCAGGGGAGCAGGAAGCGTGGAAGAACAACTGGGGCTATGGGAACTCATCGTCAATGCCAGTTTTACGGTGCAGGCGGTGATGGGCATTTTGGTGCTGGCATCGATCGTGTCCTGGTACATGATCGTCAACCGGGTGATCTATTTTCGTAACCTGCGCGATGAAATGTACCGCTTTGAGGAACGTTTCTGGTCGGGAATTGATTTGTCCCAACTGTACCGGGAGGGTAACGAAAAGGCCGCCGATGGCAGCCCGATCCTCGGTATGGAGAGCATATTCAGGGCGGGTTTCAAGGAGTTCTCACGGCTTGCGCAACAAAAGGAAGTCGATTCCGAGGCAGTCATTGAAGGTTCCCGGCGCGCCATGCGCGTTGCCGCCATGCGCGAGGAAGAGCGCCAGGAGCGCCACTTGCCCTTCCTGGCTTCGGTCGGCTCCACCAGCCCTTATATCGGATTGTTCGGCACGGTATGGGGCATTATGCATTCGTTTCGTGGCCTGGCGAACGCCACACAGGCCACGCTGGCCACGGTAGCACCGGGTATCTCCGAGGCATTGATCGCCACGGCGATGGGGCTGTTTGCGGCGATTCCGGCGGTTCTGGCCTATAACCGTTTTGCCTCGCGTGTGGATGTCATGAGCGGCCGCTACGACACCTTTATGGACGAGTTCTCAGGCATCCTGTCACGCCAGGCCTATGCCCTGCGCTCACGTGAAGGCGGAGTGAGGGAGAGCTGACCATGTCCGGCAGGCGCAAGAAGCACAAGGCGATGGCCGAAATCAACGTTGTGCCTTACATCGATGTGATGCTGGTGCTGCTCATCATCTTCATGGTGACGGCGCCGATGCTCATGCAGGGTGTACAGGTGGACCTGCCCGAGGCCAGTGCGGCGCCGGTAGATAACCAGGACCCTGAACCGGTGATTGTGTCGATCGATGCGCGCGGCCAGCTATACCTCAATCTCGGGCAGGAAGAACAAGTCCTCTCGCTGGCGACAATCAAGGAGCGTGTTGCGGCGGTAATACGGCGCAACGCGGACAAACCGGTGCTGGTGTGGGGCGATCAATCAGTCCCTTACGGCCAGGTGGTGACGGTCATGGTGGCGCTGCAGGAAGCCGGAGCGCCCAGCGTAGGCCTGGTGACAGAAGACCCGCCGTGAACGCCTCCCTGTATGCCAAACCTGTCATTCCGCGCATTGTGTTTCGCCCGGCGCTGGCAACGCTGGTCTTGCATGGTTTGCTCTTTACGATGCTCATCGCCAACTGGGATTTCGGTGAGCGTGAAATCCTGCGCGTCAAACCGGTGCCGAAGTCGATCAACGCAACACTGGTAGATGCCAGCGATTTGCTGCCCAAGCCTGCGCCGCCGCCGAAGGCTCAGCCCAAGCCGAAACCGGCTCCCAGGCCCCAGCCCAGGCAGCCGGTGCAGCCAAAGGTTGAGGCCAAGCCAAAACCCGTGCCAAAGCCAGCGCCGAAGCCGGCACCCAAACCGGTGCCCAAACCGGCGCCCAAGCCGCAGGTAGAAGCCCGGCCCGAGCCAAAAGTCAGCCCGGCGGACCTGGTTGCCATGATGCAAAACGAACTCGCCGAAACTGCGGCAGCGGAGCAGCAGGCCACCGCTGATGAGCTCTCCAGCAGTTTTGCGGGCATCATTCGCCAGACGGTGGTTGGCTACTGGAGCAGGCCGCCCAGCGCGCGCAACGGTATGGAGGCAGAACTGGAAATCCAGTTGATTCCCACCGGCGAGGTGGTCAACGTGGTGGTGATCACGAGCAGCGGCAACCTGGCATTTGACCGCTCGGCGGTCAGTGCGGTGAAGAAAGCCGGCTCGTTCCCGGAGTTACAGAAACTGCCCAGCAACATTTTTGAAAGAGACTTTCGGCGCTTGCGCCTGATATTCAGACCAGAGGATCTACGCTACTGATGAAACCATTGCTGATTGGCCTGGTGGGTGTGGCGCTCGCGATCATGGCAGTGACCGCGCGCGCCCAACTTACCATCGAAATTACCGAGGGGGTGGACAACCCTATACCGATCGCCGTCTCGCCGTTTGCCTGGCAAGGGGAGGGAGCGCCTCCTGAAGACATCGCCGCGGTCATCGACGGCGACCTCCTGCGTTCGGGGCAGTTCGCGCCGATTGCCCGGGCCGACATGCTGGGCCGGCCGAGCACCAAAGACGAGGTGTTTTTTCGGGATTGGCGCGCCATCAGCTCCGAGTACCTGTTGATCGGCCGCGTGTCTGGCGCGCAGCAGATGCGAGTGGAGTATGAACTGTTTGATGTGTTGCGCCAGGTCGTTGTGAAGTCCGGCGTGGAGGTTGGCCCTGCCAGCGAGGCACGCATGCTGGCCCACCGCGTTGCTGATGTTGTCTATGAGCACGTCACAAGCATTCCCGGTGCGTTTGCCACGCGGCTGTTGTATGTGTCGGTGACGCCAGTCCCGGGCGGAGATGACTACTACCGCCTGACCCTGGCGGACAGCGACGGCGCGCGCCCCATTGTGCTGTTGGAATCACGCGAGCCTATCTTGTCGCCCAGCTGGTCACCGGATGGCAGGAGTATTGCTTATGTGTCGTTCGAAACGGGCCGGCCGGCAATTTTCCGACAGGAACTGGCAACCGGCCAGCGCGAGCAGCTCACCAACTTCAAGGGCCTCAACGGCGCACCGGCCTGGTCACCCGATGGCAATACCATGGCGATGGTTCTGTCCAAGGATGGCAGCCCCGACATCTACCTGATGGACCTTGCCAGCAAGCGCCTGACGCGGGCAACAACCCACTGGGCGATCGACACCGAACCGACCTGGATGCCCGATGGCCGCGCGCTATTATTCACATCGGACCGAGGTGGCAAGCCGCAGATTTACCGCTATGATCTGCGCTCGCGCAATGTTGAGCGGGTGACGTTTGAGGGCAGCTACAACGCCAGGGCACGCGTGGCCCAGGACGGGCGTAACGTGGTGATGGTGCATCAGCAGGACCGCCGCTTTCACATTGCCGTGCACGACCTTGTAACGAATCGCTTACAAGTTTTGACGTCGACAGAGTTGGACGAAAGCCCTAGTATCGCGCCTAATGGCTCTATGGTACTGTACGCTACCAAGTACGCTGGACGAGGCATTCTCGCCGCCGTATCAGTCAATGGTAGCGTGAAATTCAGGCTGCCGGCCCGCGAAGGCGAAGTCAGAGAGCCGGCGTGGTCGCCATTTATGCCTCGCATTGAATGACCCACGCTTTACTTTATTGTAGTTACTGGAAAATTTGAGGTTTGGGAAAATGAAACACCTATTCACCGCTGGAAAATTAAGCGCACTGCTTTTGAGTGCGGTCATTCTCGCTGCATGTTCCGGTAGTGATACCAAGGAGCAGGACGAAGCCGCTGCGCGAGCAGCAGCGGAAGCCGCCGCCGCGCAGGCTGCTGCTGAAGCCGCCCGTATGGAGCTGCAAGGCCTCGAACAGGCTGCCGCTGCCGTGGGCAACGTCTTCTACTTTGAGTTCGACAGCTCGGCCCTTACGCCGGATGCGTTGCGCCAGCTCAATGCCCACATTGCGCTGCTGCAAAAAACAGACAAAAACGTGCGGCTCGAAGGCCACACCGACGAGCGCGGCACGCGCGACTACAACCTGGCACTGGGTGAGCGACGCGCCAATTCGGTGCGTGACTACATGGTCGCCAACGGCATCGCCACGTTCCGCATTGAAACCGTGAGCTACGGCGAAGAGAAACCCGCCATGCTGGGTTCGTCGGAGTCGAGCTGGTCGAAGAATCGCCGCGTGGAACTGAAGTAGCGGCGAAGTTGTGAGAGCACTGAAAAAACTGCTGACACTGGGCGGGCTGGTTGTAACGACCAGCCCGTTCTGCTTAGCGGCCCTGGCACAGGGAGACTTCATTGACCTCGAAGCAGAAGCTGCGGCGCGCGAAGCCGCCGGCTCCTCCGTCGAGGTGTTCGACCCATACGGTGATGATACCGGCAGCCAGGCTGCGCCGGCAGACCCATACGGCGTGCAGCCCGCTCAATCCTATCCGGCAACGACTTATGGCGTGGGTGGGGCACCTGCGGTGGGCACTGCCCCCGGAGCTTTTGCGTCGGGGCCCGATGCGGCGCCGGGTTCCAGCGCCATGGGCAACCTGGTACTGCAGGTTCAGCAACTGCAGCAGGAAGTCATGCGCCTCAATGGCAAGGTGGAAGAGCAGGCGAACGAACTGCGCACCCTGAAAGACCAGAGCCTGCAGCGCTATATGGATCTGGATAAGCGGCTGAGCGGCGCTGATGGCGCTAGCGCAAGTGCTGCTGCAGCCGCCACGGGTACTGCGGCCGCGGCGCCAGCAGCGCCTGCACCTGCGCGGCCAGCCCCTGACAGCGGCGGCTCTGCTGCGGCTGTGCAGCCGGGCGAGAAAGCGGCCTACGATGCCGCCTACAGCCTGGTGGCGGGCCGCGAGTTTAACGCCGCCGTTGCGGCGTTCAGGCAGTTTTTGGTCGAGTACCCGGGCGGGCGCTATGCCCCGAATGCCAATTACTGGCTGGGTGAGTTGTACCTGGTGAGCGAACCCCCGGATCTTGAAGCTGCCCGACAGGCCTTTGCGCTGTTGATCAGCGAGTATCCCGAGCATCCCAAGGTGCCCGACGCCCTGTACAAGCTGGGCGTTGTGCAGTTTATGAAGGGAAACCGCGAAAAGGCGCGCGAATACCTCGATCTGGTGATTTCGCAGTATGCGTCCAGTAATAGCGCCGTGGTAAAGCTTGCCAGGGATTACATCGCCGAGAATTATTAACGGCGCCGCACCATGTCTGAGCCATCTAGCCCCACCGCTTTGCCCGCAACGAGCGCGGGCCGTGACCTGCGCATCACAGAAATTTTCTATTCGCTGCAGGGTGAGGCGCGCACCGTGGGATTGCCAACGGTGTTTGTGCGCCTCACCGGCTGCCCCTTGCGCTGCGTTTATTGCGACACCGCCTATGCCTTCAGTGGCGGCCAGATGATGACGCTGGAGGCAATCACGGCGGAGGTGGCCGCGCATGCGCCACGCTATGTGACCGTAACTGGCGGCGAGCCTCTGGCACAGCCCAATTGCCTGCCCCTGCTCAGCGCACTGTGTGATGCCGGTTACGAGGTCTCGCTGGAAACGGCCGGCGCATTGAGCCTTGAAGGCGTCGATGAGCGCGTGGTTGCGGTAGTCGATTTGAAAACGCCGGGCTCAGGTGAGATGCAGCGCAACGACTACAGCAACATGGCACGCCTGCGGCCACACCATCAGGTCAAGTTCGTGATCTGCGATCGACAGGATTACGAGTGGGCGCGCTTCAAGCTGGACGAATACCAGCTGGCAGATCGCGTGTCTGATGTGCTGTTCTCGCCCAGCTTCGAGCAGGTGGCGGGCCGTGAGCTGGCTGAATGGATTCTTGCAGACAAGCTGCCGGTGCGCATGCAATTGCAGTTACACAAACTGCTGTGGGATGACGCGCCAGGGCATTGATATGAGTCACTCATCCCGAAAAGCAGTGGTGCTGGTCTCTGGCGGGCTGGACTCCACCACAGTACTGGCCATGGCGCGGGCACAGGGCTATCAGTGCTACACGCTGAGCTTCGATTATGGTCAGCGGCACCGGGCCGAACTGTTCGCGGCTGAGCGCGTCTCTGCTGCGCTGGGTGATGTCGAACACAAGGTAGTTACCCTCAACCTCGACAGTATCGGCGGCTCCGCATTGACTGACCTGAGCATCGCAGTGCCCGAGGAAGAAACGCAGGGCATTCCCATCACCTATGTGCCCGCCCGCAATACGGTTTTTTTGTCTATCGCATTGGGCTGGGCGGAAGTGCTGGGCGCGCAGGACCTGTTCATCGGTGTAAATGCGGTCGACTACTCAGGCTACCCCGACTGCCGGCCCGAATTCATACAGGCCTTTGAAGACCTGGCCAACGTCGCCACCCGCGACGGCGTGGAAGGCCGCAAGTTCACCGTGCATACGCCGCTGATGAGTATGGGCAAGGACGAGATCATCCGCGCAGGCCTGAAATTCGGTGTCGATTACGCCCTCACCGTGTCCTGCTACCAGGCTACCGAAGACGGCCTGGCCTGCGGGCTCTGCGATAGCTGCCGCCTGCGACGCCAGGGTTTTATCGACGCCGGCGTACCCGACCCAACCCCTTACGCCTGAATCGATGCAGGTGCATGATTCGCCTCGACAAAGCCCTTGAGTTTTTAGCCCAAATCCGTACCATACGCTCCTCCTTCTGGGGCCGTTAGCTCAGTTGGTAGAGCAGTTGGCTTTTAACCAATTGGTCGCTGGTTCGAATCCAGCACGGCCCACCACTATCAAAGAAATTGCAGGTTAGCCTCCACTAACCCGGCATTTTCGTTGGCTCTACCCAATTAACGGGGGATGGGCATTCATCCGTACCCGATTGATAATACCGTCCCACCCGCAGTGGGTCAGCACTCTCAACCGATAGTTCTCAAAGTTCCTGAAACCATAGGCCCTCCTGGAGATCATTTCCATCT
>JANSYN010000002.1 GCA_024742415.1 Gammaproteobacteria bacterium | reverse complement strand
GTTTGCTTTTGACCCGCATTACTTCCAGGCCAGGTATGCCTATAATCATTCCTGCGTGGGACATCGGTGTTCTCTCCATTAAACGATCTTCGCAAAATCAGTTTAATGAATGCCGGTGTCCCCCGTTAATGATGAAGAGCCAATCCTAGATGGGATTGGGCCCGCGCACACCGGCGGGTTTTTGTTCCTGGAAGATCTTCAGGGCTTCTCCACGCAAAATTTGAAGTCTGCATACTGGGCCGGGTGTTATATAGACAGGGCTGTATAGCTGTTAGTTGCCTCCACCGCGCTCTGTTCTAATGCCAACACTGCTGATGACAAAAGGCACACATTTGTGCTAATCTTTGCCTCATGAAGGTGTTTAACTGGAACTCAGAGAAGAATCAGCAGCTTATTGAAGAGCGGAGTAGGTCCTTTGAAGAGGCCATTTTTCATATTGAGAATGGGGGGCTTCTGGATGATATTTGCCACCCCAATGCAGTGGATTATCCCCACCAGAAGATTTTCGTCGTGGAGATAGATCAATATGCTTATTTGGTGCCATACGTGGAAACTGAAGAAGAGATTTTTCTAAAGACCGTGATACCGAGCAGGAAATTTACAAAACTGTATCTGAGGAGTGACTCATGAGTAAGGTAAAACTCTCTAAAGAGGAAAAGGAACTTCTAGATTCTGTAGAGGCCGGCAATTTCGTATCAACACTCACAAAAGCCAGAAAAGAGGAATTAGAGGCTGCCGCCACTAACACCTTTAAGAAAGACAAACGGATAAATATTCGTATATCGAATCGTGACCTCATTGCGGTTCAGTCAAGAGCTTCTGAGGAAGGTGTTCCGTATCAAACTCTGGTGTCGAGCATTATCCATAAATACGTTTCCGGTTCCTTGCGAGATATCTCAGCTAACAAGAAAAGGCAAAGCGACGCATAAACGCGCGCTTGCTTTCGACGTTAGGTGTTCATGAGAAGTATCGCCATTACGTCCGTTCGCCGCGCCTTGAGTCATGCGCGCTACTACTATCTGGTTTTCGCCGCAGCCTTTGGGCTGGTGTTGGCGCTGGCCTGGTATGTGGCGGGGCATGGCCTGCAGTTGAAGCCGCTGGAAGTCCGTGACTACGGCCTGCGCGCCTGTGTGTTTGAGGGGGCGGCCGCCGGGCAGCCGCTGCGCATACTGGATGCGGTGTACATCGAGGCGTTGCCATTGATGGACACACTCTGCGCCTCGGCGGAGTTGGCGCAGCGCTTTGCCGCGGTGGAATTGCGCAGCGTGCATCGTGACCACATCGACCTGCGCGATCTGTATGACTCGACCTACCAGTTGGTGCTGGCCAAGCCCGAATTGCTGGAAGGCGGAGTGGGGGAGCACCAGGGCCGTGCAGATTACGTGCAGATAGCACGCTATCCGGATTACGGCAGCCAGTTCATTTCCCTTGACGGCATTCCCCGGCTTACCCGGGCCTGGATGAGCGGCAAGATACTGGGCCTGCTCGATGATCCAAACAGCGTATCGGCCTATAAAATCCCGAAAGCGGCACTGCGTAACAGCGGTTTGTCGGATGTGCCCAACATCCGCTATTTCCGGTCGTATCGACAAATGTACCGGGCCTTTTTCGCCGGTGAGGTAGACGTCATTCCCGCGCTGTTGTCGGATGAAGGCACGGCAAGTTCGCTACAGCTGCCCGAGGGCCTGGTGCTGGAGGAAACCTTACCCGGCCCCGCCTGGTACCTGGAAAGGGCAGCCGCAGACGGCCCGGCGCGCTGTGCCGTGCAGGCCGCGCTGGTAACGCTGGCCGCCGGTTCGCCTCTGGATTTTTTCCGTCAACTGAGCATTGTTGAGCCCTGCGATGATCGTTAAACAGGCACCGCGTATCGTTTTGCTGTGGGCCGTACTGAGTGCGGTTCTGTTGCAGTTGCTGTATGCCTCCAGTGAATCCAGTTTACGTACCGCGCTGGCGCAGCAGTTGCGGCAGCACTTGTTCCTCACGGTGGGTGAAGGTTACTTCAACAGCTCGGGCGACACGGCCAATGATGCCACCGCCCTGCAGCGCATTGGCGCAAATTTGAACCAGGCGCTGGCAGGTGTGGTGCAACCCCGGTGGTATTCGGCCTATGGGCAGTGCAGCGTTCGGGTGCTCGCTATTGATGGTGTTGCCATAGAAGGCGCTACGGCAGCGGCCAGCTTTGCCATTTTATTGCCGCGCAATCAACGGGAGCGCGAGTTCGTGATTGGCTATGAGTGTGAGCCACGCTATCGCACGGGCCTGCTGCTGGTGGGTTTGCTCGGGTTGCTGTTCTGGGTGCTGTATCGGCAACTGCCTGCGCCAATGTCCCAGGCTCACCGCTTCTGGATGAACTACCTCCTGGCCCAGGGTTACCAGGGCGATGCAGCCTTTGGCATCCTGCGCGCATTCGGGGCATCGCAACTGCGCCTGGGTGCCGAGCGTGAGCAACTGCTGCAACAACTGCATGACCCTGGAAAGGCCAACTTCGGGCCCTTGCTGCAACTGTTTAACGACGCCCGGGTTGCCCGTTTTAACAGCCATCAGATGCAGTGGCTGCAATTGGGCCTTGAGCGCGGGGGTCACGAGGCCGCTATTGCGCTGGCCGAGGCCGAGGATGCCCTGATGATTGATTTGTCCACCCTGTCCGTCAACGTGCACGGCCTGCCTGTCCCGATGGGGGGCACGCCGCTATTTTACTATGCCTGGTATGCCCTGCGACGCAAGGAGGGCGAGGGTTGGGTGAGCAATCCGCCCAGCAACCGCCCCGACCTGGCACGCGGCGCAGAGCTGGCAGCCCTGATGGAACGTTTCGGCGGGCACGGCAGGGCGATCAATGACCTGGAAAAGGGCGGCCTGAAAGCCAAAACGCTGGACCAGAATCGCTCCCGGATCAAAGAGGAACTGGTGCGGGTGCTGGGCGAATCCCTGGCCGCAAATTACCTGTTTGAAGGCGGGCGCGGCCCCGACGGTGTGCTTATGCGCTATCGCCTGGCGCTGCCCCCGGAGCGGATTCACGTGCAGCTTTAGCGGTGCGCGGGTGGCGGTTGCCGAAGAGGTGAGAGCGGGATGTAAGGTGAGTAAGAGGTGTTAAGGAGGAGTGAGAGGGGCGTTGAAGGCACGTAAATAGCGTGCACAAAGCCCGTGCCCAGCGCATCAGCCTGATACCCGTAAAAACATATCCCTTTGAAATATAACAATAATATTTTTTGAGATATCTATTAAAACCAGCTCAGCGCGCATTCGACTAGTCTATGCAGTAGACAGGCAAGTCGGGCCGGCCTCGGAACAGCGAGTGCCTGGCAAGGCGCCCCCGTCATTCTTGACGTGTTGTATAGCCCACCGTCCTGACGCGTTCAGGGCAGGGTGAACGCGCGTTTGGCCGCCCTTCGTGGCGCCAGCACTGGGCAGCCAATCGCTGCGCAGAACCCCGAGTAATAAGAGGATCGAAATAATGAAAATGTTGCTTGATCGCCAGATCACGCCCGCCGCCGCCCTGGGTGCCCGCATGCGCCTGTTGGCAGTGCTGGCGGCCAGTTTGTTGTTTTTGAGTGCCTGCTACACGCCGGCAGCTTCGCGCTTCATTACCCGTACCGCCGACGGCTCAGTGCCCTGGTGGTGCCAGGGCAGCCCGGACTTGAGCACCTCCGAATGCTTGACGTTCTCTGCCTATGCCGATGGCGCGGTTGAGTTCGCCTATCAGCGCTGGACCTACCAGGACGGCATCAATGCCGGCGGCACGGTCTGGGCCGGTGACTCACGCGTCCTGCTGTTTGGCGCAGCGGCAAGCTTTGACCCGGCAGCCGCAAACTTGATTGAGTATGAGAGCACTGATCCCGGTGCACGCGCGATCGGTGTTGGCTGGCGCATTGCCGACACGATCGCGCCGGAAGGCTTCCCCGGCGCGCGTGACACCTGGGTCTCCGATGGCACGGCTGCAGACACCTGGATTCTGCGTCTATGGGTTCTGCGTGGCTATGAGAACCACCCGGACGTGTTTGCCGCTACGCACCCCTGCCAGGCTTCACTGCCGCTGACCAGTACCACAGATGCCTGCTTCCTGGCATCGCACACCGAGCCACTCGATCTGTTGATCACGAATGACGATGGGTACGATTCCGAAGGTATTGATGCATTGGTGCAGGCCATTGTCGATGATCCGAACGATCCGAGCGATTCATTTGTGCCTGGTGTGACGGTCACGGTGGTTGCACCACTGACGCCGCAGTCCGGTCAGGGCTCTAACAAGACACCCGGTGGCGCCACGACGGCATCAACAGGCCTGACAACGCTCAGTGGTTTTCCCGTTGAAGCCGCTGTGCACGGCACGCCGGTAGATACCTCGGTGTGGGCTCTGGAGAACCTGTCACTGTCGCCCGATTTGGTGATCAGCGGCATCAACGAAGGGCAGAACATCAACTTCGTGGGTGATTCGATTTCAGGCACTATCGGCGCAGCACGCGCCGCCGCGCGCCGCGCCACCGACGCCATCGCTACCAGTCAGGGTGTAGGTAACGGCGTACCACCGGATTTCGAATCTGGCGCCGAGGCGACGCTGGCATTGCTGGAACAATGGCGCATTGGCGCTGCCGGCCTGCCAAGAATGGAGCTGCCCAACATCAACATTCCAACCTGCGCTCCCGGTTCTTCAATTCGCGGAACGGTGGAAACGATAGTCGGTGAGGCCCTGGACGGACGTCCCTACGGCCCCGCAGATTGTTTCTCGACGGAGCCTCCAGGCGTGGATGATTCCGATGGTTTCCTGAGGGGCTTCACCACCATAGCCGACATGGGCAAGGTGCAGCCGCCGAATTACCCCTAGGTTGTGAACGCTACGGTGCAGCCGCAGTTCTGGCTGCACACCGCAGAGCGCCCTTCGGGGCGCTTTTTTTATGGTTGCCAGTTATTGCCTAAGTCATCGTTGTTGATGGCTTGAACAGCCTGCTTGATCTCTGTATCAATGGATGCGGCCCTTTCGCTATCAATGGAAATTCGCTCTTTCCCTGCTTGCTTGATTACAAACAGCTCCAAGCTGTTAGGTTTTGATTCATTCGTCATGTCTGTTCACTTTGGATTCGCAACCTAAATGGCTATCTACGTTCTTGTAATGGCTCATTTACTCCAGGAGTTCGAGAGTATTTCAGCCTGCTTGAGCACAAGCTCAACAGCTTCTGCCGCCTTGTCCGGTGGATACTTGTATCGCTGCAGCGTGCGACGCACCAGGATCTTCAACTTGGCTCTCACACTGTCACGAACCTGCCAGTCCACGGTCGTTGATTTGCGCAACTTGCCTGTTATTTCGATGGCGATCTTTTTCAGCACCTCGTCGCCAAGCTCACGAACCGCGCTTTCGTTATTGGCCAGAGCATCATAAAAGGCAATCTCATCCGGGTTGAGCCCAAGTTCTGCCTCACGCGCCATCTCGGCCTGAAACTCCTTGGCCATCTGAATAAGCTCTTCAATGACTTGGACGGTCTCGATGGCGCGGTTGTTATATTTGCGCAAGGTCTCCTGCAATCGCTCAGCGTACTTCTTCTCTTGCACAACGTTATTGCGGGTCTTGGCTTTGATGTCGTCCTTGAGCAGCTTTTCCAGTAGCTCAACGGCCAGGTTCTGATGCGGCATCTGCCGCACGTCCTCCAGAAACTCATCGGAAAGCAGGCCGATATTGGGTTTATCCAATCCACACAGGCTGAACACATCGGCTACGCCTTCGGCAATAATGGCGTTGTCCAGTATTTGCTTGAGCGCCGAGTTCTTCTCTTCCTGGGTACGCTTTTTATCAACCGAGGTGAACTTGGATATTGCCGCCTTCACTGCCGAGTAGAAGGCGATCTCCTTGCGCAGTCCTTTGGCCTCATCCAGCGTGCTGCAGAGTGAATAAGCCTTGCTGGTGGCCAGTACCAGGTCAAGAAAACGCTTCTTGCCATCTTCGAGTCCCAGCACATAGTTGGCAACGGGAACCAGCAGCTTATGTGCATCGGTCTCGAAATCGGTAATATCCAGACCATCCGATTGCGGTGTTTTGGCAAACATCCCGCGAATGGCATCCAGTTTTTCCAGCAAAATAGCGAAGGCCTCTTCCGCACGCAGGGTCGGCTCGCCTTTGCCCTTGGAGTCGGTATAGGTCTTGAGCGCCTGTTTCAGCTCATTGGCAATACCAATGTAGTCCACAACCAGTCCGCCAGGCTTGTTCTTGAATACCCGGTTCACCCGTGCAATGGCCTGCATCAGGTTGTGCCCCTTCATGGGTTTATCGACATACATTGTATGGCAACAGGGGGCATCGAAACCGGTCAGCCACATATCCCTGACAATGACCAGCTTCAAGGGGTCGTTTTCATCTTTGAAGCGCTTCTCCAGTCGCTTCTTGGTTTTCTTGTTGTAGATATGGGGTTGTAGCAATGGCTTGTCTGAAGCCGAACCCGTCATCACGATTTTGATTGCGCCTTTTTCAGGATCTGGGTCGTGCCAGTCCGGGCGCAAGGCGACGATCTCATTGTAGAGCTGGGCGCATATATCCCGGCTCATGCCGACAATCATGGCCTTTCCATCCATGGTGGCAGTACGCGCCTCGAAATGGTCGATCAGATCGGCAGCCACCTGCTGCAGCCGGGGGGTAGCGCCCACCAGTTTTTCCAGCCGGCTCCATTCGCCCTTGGTTTTTTCACGCTGGCCGATGTCCTCTTCATCTTCAACCACCTCATCCACCTGGTCGGAGAGCGCCTCGATCTCATCAAAGTTCAAATCCAGCTTGGCCAGGCGGGATTCATAGTAGATGGGCACAGTCGCGCCATCATCTACGGCGTCCTGAATATCGTAGATGGAGACATAACCACCAAATACCGCCCGGGTATCTTTATCCTCCTGCGATATGGGTGTACCGGTGAAACCAATAAAGGAGGCAAAAGGCAGCGCATCGCGCATGTGCTTCGCGTAGCCGAATTTGTATTGGCCATCGGCGGTCAATACCGCCTTCAAGCCATATTGGCTGCGGTGCGCCTCATCAGAGATCACCACGATATTGTGGCGATCATTAAGTATCGGGTGGCTGTTCTCATCATCCAGCAGGGCAAACTTCTGTACCGTGGTGAAGATGATGCCGCCAGACTCCCGCTCGGCCAGTAGCTGGCGCAGTTCGTCACGGTCATTGGCCTGAACCGGTGTCTGCTTCAATAGCTCGACGGCATTGCTGAAAGTGGCAAACAGCTGTCCATCCAGATCATTACGATCTGTCACCACAATCAGCGTCGGATTATTCATCGCCGGTTGTTGTAGCAGCTTACCGGCATAGCAGCACATGGAGATGCTCTTGCCGGAACCCTGGGTATGCCAGACCACACCGGCCTTTTTACTGCCGGGCACCACCTCATCGGCATAGGTTGCTCGTTTTTCGTCCACACCTTCGATCTCTTGCGCGGCGATGACGGTCGCCTTGACGGCCTCACGCACCGCATGGAACTGATGGTATCCGGCGATCTTCTTTATGATCTGCTCACCATCGCTTTCAAACAGAACAAAATAGCGGATGTAATCCAGAAACAGTTCACGGTCGAAAAAGCCGCGCACCACTGTTTCCAGCTGCCACTCCAGCAGTGGTTTGTCATCCTCATGCTTGATGGTGCGCCAGGGCATAAAGCGCTCCTGGTTGGCGGTGAGCGAGCCTACCCGGGCGGTATAGCCATCACTGACCACCAACGCCTCATTGAAGATAAACAGATCGCTGATCTCATCCTTGTAGGTCTGCAGCTGGTTGAAGGCATCCCAGATGTCGGCGTTCTCGTCACTGGGGCTTTTCAGCTCCAGTACCGCAAAGGGCAGACCATTGATAAAACAGATCACATCCGGGCGGCGAGGTTGCTTGGTGCCACTGATCGTAAACTGGTTGATGGCGACAAAGCGGTTATTCGTCAACTGATCAAAATCGACCAGGAAGGCATGGTCGTTATGAACCTCATCATCCTGCTTGTACTCGACAGGCACGCCTTCCAGCAGTAGACGATGAAAGGCCCGGTTATTGGTGACCAGGTCCAGGCTTTCCGCTTGTGAGAGTTTCGATAACACCTGCTCGAAGCACTCATGTGGCAGGTGCGGGTTGATGTGGGTAAAGGCGACTTCCAGGTCATGCTTGAGCATCACCTGGGCATAATCGTCACGCTGTGGATCGGTGCCATCCGGTGCAATATCGGGGCCGTAAAGCACATCCCAGCCGCCTTCACGGAACCAGTCCAGACAGAGGTTTTCGAGTTCTTCTTCGTTCATTATCTATTCATTCGTCTGCTGATTGTTCAGTACATATCGGTTATCAGGTCGTTGCAGTCGTAATTAGGCAGTAGTTTCTGGTGTTTGCACAGGCGACCCCATCATCATCTTGAAGTGTCCATGATGCTGGGTGTTGATGAAGATCTTCTCGAATACATCCAGGTATTTTTCCTTCAAGTCATCGTGAGTCTGGATGAACAAGTCGTCTGGGATCGTATGAGAACCATCGTTGATCCAACAGACCATTGAGCGGCAGATTTCCTGCTCCTCATGGGATTCCGTAAAGCTAGCAATCAGGTCATCATAGTGATATCCGCCGAGGATCTTGAAGTAGTTCTCAATGATCCTTCGCATCGTATTCTGCATCGTGACACTATCACTGTGCTCATGATTCTTCAGTTCCCTCCAAAGCAATTGATATGAATTGTGAACCGGATTTTCCATCAGGAAAGGCTGGATCTCGCTGATCTTGTTTTTCTTTCGAAGGATCCAGAAGTGGGTGTCTGCGTTCAGCTCTGCTTTGCCGCTTATGTAGGAAACCTCCTTGTGAAAATAGACGTTGTGGGTAAGTAGGAGTACTTGCCTAATCACACCTAAGTCCTTTTTGACAGAATCCAGTATGGCTTTAATCAAAGTACTCACAACGAAAAGGACGTTGCTGTCCAAACTCGAAATAGGATCATCAATCACCAAAACTCTCTCATCTGAGACCGAATCCTCGGTCAGTCCGCCCTTGGCTCTTTGGAGGAAGTAAAGAAACGTGATGAACGTGATCTCTCCCTCGCTTAGAGTCGATTCTGCTATGGATCCGTCTTCGCGCTGGATCTGATACTGATTGGTGTCCTCCTTGGAGGGGACGATCTCAAAGCTGAGGAATCCGTAGGCTTTAAGAGTCTCATTAATCTCGTCGACTGACGGCTGCACACTCGTAACGTTCTTGTTTGCTTCTTTGATATTTGCGTCGAGCTCAGCGTATTTTTTCAAGAGCTCTGTTCGTTGGTTAGAGACAGCGTCGATTCCTTTCTGTCTGCCGGTGATGTCGCTGGTGTGCTGCGTGATGGCTGTCCGATGTTCTTCAACCAGGAATCGCCAAATCGCAGTGATGAGGTCGCTCTTCTCGGTAGCGTAGTTGTCGACGATCTTGTTGTGCTTTTTTACTGCACCGTTCGCAGTGTCAATCAGGCTCGTTAGCCCTTCAAGTTGCTCCTTGAGGGATGTCAGCTCGACACTCCGGCTTAGCTCCTTCCCTTTGCTTTCCACGAGTTTTTCGTTTGCTTGCAGCTGTGCGACAGCGGCCTTGAGCTTCGCGCTGAAGAGCTCGATCTCTAGTTTTGAATCGGGGTTCGACTTTTCCTTAGTTTCAATCTCTTCAAGCAGGTTCACCAATACTTGAGAGGCGACGGCGTATTCTGCAGTGAGTGCTTTTACGCGCTGTGTGTCCTCTTCGAACGATTTGTCGAAATACAAGGCCAACTGCTCACGAAAGCTCTCGGTGATCGTTTCTTCCTGACAAAACGGGCACACTCCAGTATCGCGAATGTAGCCACGCCCTTCATTCACCCAGTCATTTATTCCTAGTGCCTGAATGAGCTTTGCAATATCGATGTCAGACTTTCCGATAATCATCTTCGCCCAAATCGGATCGGCTTCGAGCTCAAGAAGACGGGCAAAATCAATTTGATTGATGAGCGGGAGCTTAACGGGAGCAGTTCCGAACACTGTTGAGGCTTTTGCCTCCAGTTCGTCACGAGTCATCAACGTCGAGTTGTTGCTAGCTGCCTGATCTAGCAGTTTGTCCCGGAAAGCTGCCTTGCTTGCCATTACACCTTCAAACGCGTCTTTAAAGGCAGGCTTGTGTTTCTTGAAAACGTCGTCCCAAGCAGCTTCGCAGAAAATGTTCTCCGCCTTTTCCTTTTCTTCTTTGAGACGATCAAGAGTTGCTTTCTTTTGGAGTCCTTGGGTTTTGATATCCGCAAGTTCGGCAACCATTCGCTCGATGGCCTCCTTCTCCTCCTTTGTGGCTTCGCCTAGGGTGAACACACCATCGATTTTTCCCTTCCCAAAGTTCCTGTCTCTGAAATCGCGGTTGTATACGAGCGTCTGTAGTGGGATGCCTCCTTTCCAGGAAACAGAGCAGCTTGAGAAGTCTGGCGAAGAGCTGTCAGCCAAAAGTTTTGAGATTGTAGTTTTTCCTGTCCCGTTTGCTCCGTAGATGAATCCTACCTTCTTGAGGTCTTCAATTTTGACCCCTATAGCATCATAGGTCGCAACTCCAGCTATCGAAATTGACTCTATCATGCCAATGCTTCCTCATTGGTCTTTTCGGATTCAGGCATGGACAGGTCTCCGGATAGGAGTTTGGGGAGGAGCTCATCACGGGATTCCGCAAGGTTGAGATTTTCGATCAAGTTATTCTCAATCTTACTGAGAATAGTTCCTGCAAACTTGAAGAACAGACTCATCGCCTCATCATTGGGTTTGCAATAATGTAAACGTTCCATGTCTTTTCTTGTGACGTGTCCTAACCCTGTTGTTTGTTTGTTCTTCGCAATTTCAATAAATGTTGGTTTAAGGAATTTCAACAGCCAATAGGTGAAGCAGCGCTCCTTTTCAGTGCTATTAACTACTTTGAAAATGTGCTGATTTAACCACGCTTTACCACCAGTCCATATGAAGGTATCAATAGATGTTTCTGGACTGCCAGACCATGAGAATAAAATATCTCTTGTATTTAGCTTAAATTTGTCACCGAGTTCGGTATTGGTAAACTTGGTTTTGTCCGTAATCCCATTTTTTAGTTCTGCTATCTTAATAACCGGTTTTGCATCCGGGGCGTTGCTGAAGTGCATATTTTTGTATGCAGCGCCATTTATGTATTCCGCACTATTTATTACAGGATCATACTTCCACCCATTAGGCATCTCCCCATGTTCCGAATCTTCCATCGCCGAGGAAAACAGCGCGGCGGTTTGTGCCAGCTCTGCGTAGGCTTCGGGTTGGTCTGATTGAAGTTGTTTTAGGTCGGCTTCGTCTTTGGCGGAGATAGCAGACATGGCGGCAAGCTCGGCCTGCTCTGCAGTGCCGCCTGCTTCCAATGCTGCCATTTTGGCCTTGACCGGTTCAAAATCCACAAACCAGCTTTTGAAAATAGCCTGGGCGATTTGTTCGAGGGTTTGGTTAAGTTGATTGTTGACTTGTATTTTGTCATCGATGGATTTCAAAATACGGCCAATTTCTTTTCTGTCTTCCTTGTCGGGGAAGACGAATTCAAATTCAGCAAGGGACTGCCATGAAACGCGTTGTCGTCCTGAGGTACCTTCCATTCGAGACTGAGCGTAGGCGCGAAACTCAGGCATGCGTGCCAAGTAATAAACATAGTCTTCGTCGTACTCAGGCTCCATGGCGGCCAAGACAATAAACTCCGTAGAGCCGTGTGCAATCACACCGTCTCCTAGCCCAGAAGTTTTTGCTGTTTTTCCGTTCTCCAGGCAGGGAGTGATGCGTGCAAAGAGCGTATCACCATCTTGAAACCTGGAGCCGCCACCTTTGTAGGTGCGAGATCCTATTTCTGATATGTCACGACTATCAACCGGGAGTGCTGCCATCTCGACAAATGGTTTAGTTTCTCCCTTTTTGATGGTTCTTTTCGGGTTGAAAGAAACAAAGTCCGTAATTTTCTTAGTTGAAGTCATAACCCAGCCCCAACAAGTTATCCTTAATCTCACCCTCCAGCCGATCTGATTCTTCAAACTGTTCTTTTAGCAGAGCGGTTAGGCGCGTCATTTTTTCGGTAAATGGCTCGCTGTCCTCTTCCTGGTCTGCTGCGCCGACATAGCGCCCCGGGGTCAGCACGAAATCGTGTTTTTTAATATCGTCAAGGCTGGCGGAGTAGCAGAAGCCTTTTTCATCTTCGTAGCCGTCATCCTCTTGCCAGGCATGGAAGGTGTCAGCGATTTTGGCGATGTCTTCCTCGGTGAAGTCTCGCAGTACCCGGTCTTTCATGTAGCCCAGGTTGCGGGCGTCGATGAACAGGGTTTTGCCGCGCCGGTCGCTCTTCTTCTTGTCCAGCATCAGGCCGTTGGCCTTGTCTTTGGTCAGAAACCAGATGCAGGCGGGTATCTGAGTGTTGGTGAACAGCTGCGCGGGCAGGGCCACCATGCACTCGACCAGATCGGCTTCGATCAGCGCCTTGCGGATCTCACCCTCATTATTGGAGTTCGAGCTCATGGAGCCGTTGGCGAGCAGTAGCCCCATGGTGCCCTGATCGTTGAGGTGGTGCAGCATGTGCTGTATCCAGCCGAAGTTGGCGTTACCCTGAGGTGGCGTGCCGTATTTCCAGCGTACGTCGCCTTCCAGCTTGGCGTGCCACCAGTCCTTGATGTTGAATGGTGGATTGGCCATGACGTAATCGGCGCGAAGATCCGGGTGCTGGTCATCCAGGAAGCTGTCCGCGTTTTTCTTGCCGAAGTTAAAATCGATGCCCCGGATGGCCATATTCATCGCGGCCAGCTTCCATGTGGTGGGGTTGCTCTCCTGGCCGTAAACGGAGATGTGCTTTTTCTGCTCGCTGGCCTTGTAGTGTTTCTCACCAGCATGATTCTCAATGAACTTGTCATTGGAGACGAAGAAGCCACCGGCACCCATCGCCGGGTCATAGACACGGCCGTTGTAGGGGGCGAGCATCTCGATAATCAGGGTAACGATGCTTTTGGGGGTGTAGTACTGGCCGCCCTGTTTGCCTTCTGCCAGGGCGAACTGGCCCAGGAAGTATTCGTACACATGGCCGAGTATGTCTTTGCTGTGCAGATCCAGCTTTTGACCGTTGTATTCGGGCTTGCTGAAGCTGGTATCGGAGAATTTGTTGATTAGTTCCGAAAGGTTGTGGTTTTCGACCTGATACTGGCTGACGCGGGGCAATACGCCCTTGAGCTTGGGGTTGACCAGTTTGTCGTCGATCTTGAAGTTCTCGATCTGCTCCAGTGCCTGGTCGATGAGCCAAGAGATAGAGCGTAACTTTACGTCATCGCCATTGTCGTTCTGCCAGATAACCGAACCGATAGGCAGAGCAGCCGCTTGTTTCAGATTATTCCAGCGGGAGCGGAGCGGCACCCAGAATACGTTCTTCTCCTGGTAATACTCGTGCAGCTCCAGCTCGGCATTCACGGCTTCCTCGTACTCTTCGTCGCTGTCGTAGTTATCACGCGGCATGTAGTAGATGTTGTCGTCGCTGTCGTCTTCGGTGAACAGGTGACGCAGTTCTTCCTGACGCTCCTCAAAGGCGTCAGAGACGTACTTCAGAAAAATAAGGCCTAGCACCACATGCTTGTAGTTGGCTGCGTCCAGGTTGTTGCGCAGCTTGTCAGCGGCCTTCCAGAGTTTATCGTCGAGGGCTTTCAGGAATTCTTGTTCAGCTGTTTTCATCGTCTTTGTCCTTTTGCCTCTTTTATTAGCTAGCCGTTCTTTATAGAGGTATTGCGGAAGGTCGCCGGCGCCGAGATTGAATATCCTTCAAGATTTGATTTGCATGTAGAATCGACCCGCCCTGGAAACTAGATTATGGCGTAGATTCTTTTTTGCTGCTGATCTTTTCAACCTCGTTTTTTTGTTGAATGCTTCAGCCTGAAGCTGTTATTGCTAGTCTCAATTCCTGCATAGGCACTGTCTGCTGGCAAGTGGGCGAAGACTGCCTTGCCAATGTATGTGTGGCATCGTCCATCTCGTGCAGCTTCCA
Source organism: Gammaproteobacteria bacterium (assembly GCA_024742415.1). Lineage (GTDB taxonomy): Bacteria > Pseudomonadota > Gammaproteobacteria > Pseudomonadales > Halieaceae > Marimicrobium. The sequence continues at coordinate 460,393 of JANSYN010000002.1, read as the reverse complement.
TCGACTTGAGGGTAGCAATAATCGCCTACGGGTTCACGGCGCACCCTCAGGCGCTCATCTTGCAATAGCACTATCGCCAGGATGCCCACCACCGCTTCGGCCATGTCTTGCTAGACACCCCCAGCCCGTTTCATTAAAGTGGCAGGCCTTATGCCAAAATATACGAAAGGGAGCAATCTATGTCCGATGTGCCTGTTTACATGGTGGTTAACCTGGCGGTGACCGATGCCGAGTCTTATCGCACTTACGAAAAGGGGTTTTTCGGCCTGCTGAAAAAGTACGGCGGGGAATTTATCACCTACGACGATAACCCCATCACGTTCGAAGGCGATGAGCCGCGCGCTGGCCGAATGATCATTTTCCAGTTTCCGTCGGAGCAGGTCGCCAAGGATTGGTACGCGGATCAGGACTACCAGGCCCTGAGTGAGCATCGCCGTGCTGGCACCAAACTGGAGTTTCTTACATTGGTGCATGGCCTGCCGCCGCGCAACTAGTCTTGCCTGGCTGCACCGGCCTGTGGGTCAGGTGTCGATGCTGACTTTTGCCGCTTCACCGTCTATCTCACGCACGAGCCTGGGTAGCAGATAACCGGGCAGGGTTGCCCGTAGCTGCCGGACGATCTCTACCGCACGTGCTTGCGCAACATCGAAGTGCGCAGCGCCCTGGACTTTGTCCAGCAGGTGCAGGTAGTAAGGCAGCACACCAATCGCAAAGAGCTTTTCACTGAGTTCAGACTGGGCCCGTGTGCTGTCGTTGATGCCCGCCAGCAAGACCGCCTGGTTCAACGACAGGATATTCGCAGCGCGCAGCCGGTCGATGCCGTGTTTTACCTCTTCGTTCAGTTCGTTGGCATGGTTGGCGTGAATAACCATCACCGTGTTCATCCGGAAGTGCGACAGTGCATCAACCAGGCTGGGGGTGATGCGATCGGGCAGCACCACGGGCATTCTGCTGTGCACGCGCAATCGTGTGACATGGGCGATCGTGCCTATCTCATCGACGAGCCCGGCCAGGTGTGCATCACTGGCCATCAGCGGGTCACCACCGCTGAGGATCACTTCAGTAATCGTGCTGTCGTTGCGAATGTAGGCCAGGGTGTCAGCCCACTGGCTGCGTGCGTTTTGATGCTCTGAGTAGGGAAAGTGGCGCCGAAAGCAGTAGCGGCAATGCACGGCGCAGGCCCCTGTCACAATGAGCAGCACGCGGCCCCGGTATTTGTGGACGATGCCCTGCGCCGCCACCGCGCCCTGCGTCTCGCCGACCGGGTCGGTGCCGTAACCTGCAACTGGCGTCATTTCCTGTGATTGTGCCAACACCTGCAGAAGCAGTGGGTCATGCCAATCACCCCTGCGCATGCGGTTGACGAAAGCCCACGGCACGCGCACGGGAAAGTCCGTGATTGGCGCGGGCCCCTCAGGCACCAGCCCGACCGCCGCAAGCAGGCTGGGCACATCGCCGATGGCATTTTGCAGTTGTTCCTGCCAGGTCATCGCGCCTGGCACGCTGGCAATGCGCAGTGCTTGCGCCGGCGACGCTGCCATGCCCTGCTCAGCGGCCTGTGCAGCTTGCGGGTTCGACTCCTGTGTGTGGATAACCGTCATGGTGGAATGTGCCCTGGATACAAACAGTGGTGGCGAGTCGGACGCGGTTGCAGCGCGCGCCATCCTGCTGCGCTGGCTGCTTCTGCCGCGGCGTCGCCGTTGGCCAGGCTGTCATTCTAGCAGCAAGCCCGCTTGGCGACAGCGCGGTAATCGTTCAGATGACATTCTGCCCCAATCACTTTTTTGAGGCGCTGTTCTACGCTACGCTGTTCGCCGCAGCCGCCAGGTGGCGCATTGTGGGTGAGATTCTGCATTTCCAGGGTGCCTGCGCATGGCGGTTTGCCTTTTTTGTTTATCGCGCTGAACGTGGTTGAATGTCAGCTCGCAACATCCACTGAGGCATAAGCTCCCGTTACGGGCGGCAAGATACCGCATGAATAACCCTTCTGAAGAACTGAGCAGCCTGCGCTGGAATTCCACACGCGGGTTAGTAGAGATTATTGACCAGACCGCCCTGCCACATGATGTGCGCTGGGTGGCGCTGGATTCGCTTGACGCCTACTGCCATGCCATCAACGCAATGCAGGTGCGCGGCGCTCCATTGATTGGTGTGACTGCGGCCTTTGGGTTGGCGCAGGCGCTGGCCGAGGACGCCAGTGACTTTGCCTTGCGCAGCGCCTATGCGGCGCTGCTCGCAACCCGGCCAACGGCGGTCAACCTGCGCTGGGCGCTGGACCAGGTAAGCGATGCCGTCAGGGATCTGGCAGGGTCCGAGCGCGTTGCGCTGGCGCACAGCAAGGCGCTGGCGCTGCGCGAGGCGGATATCAAAAGCTGTGCGTCCATCGGTGATCACGGCCTGGGGCTGCTGCGCGATCGCGGCAAGGGCGATGTCATTAATGTACTGACGCACTGCAACGCCGGCTGGCTGGCTACGGTGCAATGGGGTACGGCGCTTGCGCCGGTGTACAAGGCGCATGCGCAGGGCTTGCCTGTGCATGTCTGGGTGTCAGAGACGCGGCCACGCAACCAGGGCATGTTTCTTACCGCCTGGGAACTGCAGCGCGCCGGCGTACCCTGCACGCTGGTAGCCGACAACAGCTGCGGGCAGTTGATCAGCGATGGCAAGGTGGATTGCGTTATCGTGGGCAGTGATCGAACTGCGGCAAACGGCGATGTTTGCAACAAGGTGGGGACATACCTCAAGGCACTGGCAGCGCAGGCGCACGACGTCCCTTTTTATGTGGCCTTGCCTGCGTCGACGATTGACTGGAAGTGCGCCAGCGGCGCTGATATCCCGATCGAGCAGCGTGACACAAACGAGTTACTGCATGCTGAAGGACTAGACAACCAGGGCGTAGCGCGCTCGGTGCGTATGGCCGGGCCTGCGGTGGTGGCCCACAACCCCGCGTTTGACGTGACACCGGCGCAGTTGGTTACGGCCTTGATTACTGACCAGGGTACTTTTGAGGCCTCAACCGCTGGCCTGGCAGACCTGCAACAACGCATGAGCAAGGAGGCCGGCGCTGCCCCAGCCAGCCAGGCAGGCGTGGCCTGAGACAGCGCCGGCGTCAGATTTTCTCATCAATGTCGATATGATCGATGCGCGGATACGCGCGCCACTGGAACGTTTGCCGGTGATCGCAAATCAGGCAGCGATGTTCGATATCACCCGTGGTCGCGTCCATGTCACCGCAGCTTGCCATCATGCCTTTGCCACAGCTGTCGCACAGATAATTGACCTCTATCGGTTTAACTTCCTGTTTTACTTCGGGCATGGTGGTGTTCCCCGTGTGTAAGGTTAGGCGATGGCAACCACGGCAAGGTCTGATGCCGCATTGCTGCTGTATTCAATGACGCCGCGCAGCCAGCTTCCGCCGTCGGCAACTTCGAGTATTTCCCCGACGCCACCCGGGTGGTGGATAGTCACATTGCACGGCTGGTGAGTATCGCCCAGTGAGGGTATTTCCATCGCCGCCAGTGCCGTGAATGCGCCGTGCGCATCGTAGCTGAACGTGGCCTGCACGCTGGCCTCGTGGCCATAGCGGGGGCACAGGGCAGCGTCCAGCGCCAGCACTTTCAGGGCATCCTTTGCATCGGCTCCATGCGCCGCGAAATGCCCGGCGAGAGTGTCCGCGATGCAGGCGTACAGTTTGTCGCGGTCGCGCAGTACCGTCAGGTAAATGCGGTCGCGGTTTTCGTAGATCGCCATGCGATCGGTAAAGTCGATGCCCGGCAGTTCTCGGGCATAGGCAGCCAGCAGCGCGCGCATGACTTCGCGCAGCAGTGGCGACACCGGCACCTGGCCGGTCATGGCAAGGTAGCGCGTGGTCAACGGCATAACGTGGCCGTGCACCAGCAGGATATGTGAAGTAATCAGGAAGTAGCCTTCCTCGCCCTGTTCACGCGTAAACGAGTGACACCCCACCACGTACTCGCCTTTGGCTTTACCGTAACCGGCGACCGGAACAGCCTCGATCTTGTATTCTTTCCGGCGGCGGTAGAACTCTGTGCCGGGCAGTAGGGTATAGCCAAAGATATTGATATTGGGGAACGAGGCCAGCAATTCATCCAGGTTGCGCTCGAAGTCTGGCAGGTTGTCGCCGGGCAGGCCCCAGATCAGTTCTGCAGCAATGGGCACACCCTGTTCAGACATGGATTTGGCGATGGGTTTGTATTCGTTGGAGCTCATGTTCTGGCGATTGCTCAGGCGCAGCGCCTCGGGCGTGAGCGTCTGCAGGGCGAGTTGATAGTGCGGCAGCAACTGGTGCTTGTGCAGCATCAGAGCGATTTCCTGAACCTGGCGGCTATGCTTCTTTGACCAGGACGTCGCGAAAGAGACGGGCAGCCCGGTGCGTTCCTTGAGCTCAACCAGGATCTCGGCTTTTGCCAGGTCCTGCTTCAGGGCGCCAAAGTTGGAGTCTGCCAGCCAGATGTCGCGAATACCCGCCGCCACGATGGTTTCCCAGTCTTCGCGTATGCGCTGCAGGGACCACTGGTACATCTTGCTGCCGATTGCGCCGGTGCCCCACTCGCAAAACGCGCACTTGAAGGGGCAGCCGCGGCTGGTCTCGTAGGCAATCGATTCATACAGTGGTTTTCCGTCATCATCGGCCAGCTTGAGCACGCTCAGCGGCGACGGGAACTGTTCCAGGTCGAGGCAGCGCTCCCTTGCGGCTGTGGTCACAATGGTGCCGTTCTCGAGGTAGGCAAGCCCGTTAACGCTGTGCCATTCGGTGCGGTCGGTGCAGTCAAGAAACTCCTGCAGGGTGATTTCAGCCTCGCCCAGAAACACGACGTCAATGGCTTCAACGCCGAGGTAGTCTTCGGCCTGTTGCACATGGGGGCCACCGGCAATGATGAGCATGTCTGGCAGGAGTTGTTTCAGCTGCGCTGCAAGCGCCAGGAATTCAGCGGCGTTCCAGGTGTAGAAGCTCAGGCCGACGATCGGTACAACGCCGGCGTCCAGCGCGGCCTGCGCCCGGGGAAGCTGGTCGCTGCGCCATTGCTGCAGCCACTGTGTGATGTCCTGGCCCTGTTGAAAGTGCACAAGGTCGATGTCAGTGCTGGCGGCACTGCTGCCGTACTGCCTGAAATAGGCGTACAGGGAAGCGGTAGTAGTCGGAGGCGCATGAAAGGCCTCGGAGTCCATGCTGATGAGCCAAACCGGACGGTGCAAAAGACGTGCTCCACTGCAAGATCAAAGACTGCAATGTAGCGAATTGTTGTACGTTTTCACAGGGCCGCGAGGGTTAATCGCAGCCCATGGTTGAAATAACGCGAGTGAGGTTCAAGCCTGGCAACTGTGCCGTAGCGTCAGCCTGGTGCTGATGCAGACATCGGCGTGGTAACTAGTAGTCACCCAGTATCAGGTCGTAGTCGCCCAGTTCGTCCCTTAACCGCTTTTCTTCCAGGCGCTGTTCCGCCAGACGTCGCTTCTGTACCAGGCGCTGCTTCTCCGAAGAAATGGGCTCTATCTCCTGCATCATTTCATCGGACAAGTCAGTGAACGAGGGCTCGAAGAGATCTTCCAGTGGTTCGCTTGTCTGCGGTTCTTGGTTACGTTCTCCCATAAATCACCTCCCGATGACTTAAATTGGATCACAGCATGACTCTTATAAAGAGCCTTCATTCGCAGTTAAGCAAAAAAAATTTCACGGAACAATACAATTGTTCCGTGAGTTTTTGGCAATTAAATGCCGCAAAAAGAGCGGCGACCCGAGGCGTTTTGCCGCAAATCCTCTGCCTTGATCCACTTCCCTGTGGGCTCCTCCAGGGAGCGCAAACGCCGGCTCGGGCCGCGCGTTTACTGGATTGCAAAGTTGGTGCCAAACACCGTGCCTATACCTGAGCCTTGCAGTTGTCACGCACAGGCGGGGCTTACGGGTGGGCCTGGCGCGCAGGACGTGTCCGGAATCTGTCCGAACATGTGCGAACAGAACTGCCCCAAGGCACATCTCCCAACCGGGCACGCAAACCAATGCACACAGTTCGGCACGCGAAAATCCGCACGCGAAAACCCGAACAAGCAAACACGAGCAAGCAAACACGAGCAAGCAAACACGAACAGGCAAACCCGGGCAAGCAAACACGGGCAAGCAAACACGAGTAAGCAAGGCCGAGTAAGACCGAGCAAGATCGAGCAAGACCGAGTAAGACCGAGCAAGCGGCCCGGAGCAAGAAAGCCAGAGCAAACAGGCCCGTAAATGCAAACTACCGGGGCGGCGTCGGAGTGCGTGGCGGCGGCGCTTGCCTAGCTCCAGGCCAGTCGTTAGAGTGGCGGCTTTCAACACAGACGCCAAGGCAACCCAATGCTGCACACTCCACTGGATGCGTTGCACCGCGAACTCGGTGCCCGGATGGTTCCTTTCGCCGGTTACGATATGCCTGTGCAGTATTCGCAGGGCATCATCAAGGAGCACCTGCACACGCGCCAGGCAGCGGGCCTGTTTGATGTATCGCACATGGGGCAGTTATTGGTGCGTGGTGAGGGCGCGGCAGAACTTCTGGAATCACTCGTACCGGCGGATGTGCTCGGCCTGGGTGAACATCGCCAGACCTATGCATTACTGACCAATACCGCCGGCGGTGTCATCGATGACCTGATTATCACGCGCTGGCCGCAAGACACTTTTTTCCTGGTGGTGAATGCCGGATGCAAGCACGAGGATATCGCGCACATTGAAAGTCATCTGCGCGGACAATCCCTGCAGGTGCTGCAATCGCAGGCGTTGCTGGCGCTGCAGGGCCCCAAGGCGCGCGCGGTGATGCAGTCAGTTTGCGCGCCGGCCGCTGGCCTGGTGTTCATGCAGGGCATGCCCGCTGTGATCGATAACATCGATGTCTATATCACCTGCTCCGGCTACACCGGCGAGGACGGTTTCGAAATTTCAGTAGAAGCGCAGCATGCCGATGCCCTGGCGCGCCGATTGCTCGCCTTCGACGCGGTGGAGGCGATTGGCCTTGGCGCGCGCGACTCGCTGCGACTGGAGGCAGGGCTGTGTCTTTATGGCCATGAGCTCGGCCCGGATATTGACCCGGTACAGGCCGGGTTGCTGTGGTCCATTGGCAAGGCACGCAGGGCCACCGGCCCGCGCGCTGGCGGCTTTCCCGGAGCTGAATCGATATTTGCCAAGGCCACCGCGGGTGCTGCCATGCGCCGTGTCGGCCTCAAGGCGTTGGGCAAGCGACCCATGCGTGAAGGACAGCCCGTCATGGACGCAGACGGGCGCACGGTTGGGGAGGTCTGTTCGGCGGCCTTTGGGGCCAGTGTCGGTGGGCCCATTGCCATGGCCTATGTTGAAAGCGCTGCCTGCGAGCCGGGCACTGAACTGGCGGTGATGATTCGTGACAAGGCAAATCCGGTCGTGGTCAGCGCGCTGCCGTTCCATCCACAGCGTTATTTTCGGGGCTAGTCCTTGCGCGGGTTCAGTGAGGGCGCCAGCGCAGGCCGACGCAAGTCCTGCAGCCACCGATAGCACTGCACACAAAACGCGGTGATCCTGTCCCAGGGCAGCAGGCGCATCAGCCAGAGCAGGTAGAGCAGGGCAAACAGGCCCACGGCGCCGCCCACCACTACGATCAGCGTACGCGTTGTAAAGGCCGGGCCGTCGGCGCTGTCTGCGGCGGGGCGCGCACCGGCAACAGTAATGGTTTGTGCCGGCAAGGTCAGGCTGCGCAGCTCACCATTGCGCGTATCCCACCAGGCAAAGCGTTGTTCCGGCAGCGTATAGTCGCCCGGTTGTTCAGCGACCAGGCTAAAGCGCTGCGTGCGACTGGCCTGCAACGTGCCACGATTGTTGCGGTTTTCCAGAGCAGGTGGTTCCCTGTAGGTGGCCATGCCGTCAAACGTGGCGGTGTTGGCCTGCGGCAGCATCATCGCCATCACATCCTCTGCCTCGAACGTCACCGTCCATGCAATGGCGTCACCCACCTGCACGTTGTCAACGCTGCGATCAAACTGCTGCGTGATACGAAGGTCCGGCGCTGCCACCCAGGGAGTGTCTTGCGTCTGCAGCGCCTCGAGCGGCGGTGGCAAGCTCACCGCCAGGTCGATTGCCGGTGCCAGCAGTTCGCCCTGAACATCGCCCGCACTACCGGCGTTGACCTTGACGCTCAGGCGGATGGGTGGAATGGCGTAGTTGCCTGCGCGTTGCGCAAACACATCGAGGCTCCAGCGTTGTACCACCCACGTGGCGCCGTTGATGGACTGTGTGGCGTTACTGGCGAACTGTTCGTTCTGCAAAATGATGAGGCCCGGCACCTCGGGGACGCTGATGCGTGTGCCCCCGGCAAACCAGGTGTCTGTGCCCACTTCTATGATGAGCCGCACTTTTTGTGCAGGCACAATGTCTTCCTGCGGCTGCGTATAGGTTTTGACATAGAGGTGGCCTTTATCCTGCAGATCAACCAGCGGGTTGGCGTGGGCAGGCAGGGGCGAGCACAGCAACAGCGCAAGTGCCAATAGAAGGCTGCGATAGCCGCTGCCCGTTTGCCGGGCGTGCACCCGGTGCAGGCCGCTCACGGTGCGCTCCCGGAGTCGCCTTCGCGACGACCCAGCTGCATGCTGAACTTGATGGCCAGAAAGTTGGATGGGTCCTGCTGCACCGCGCGCAGCCACATGTCCTGGGTGGCCGGGTCGTTGAGGATGTCCTGCGCCGAGAGCTGTCGCAGCTCCGCGGTCTCCCAACTCAGTTCGTCGGCACCCTGTGCCGGGATGGCATCTTCCGAGTCCAGGGATTTTTCCTCGCCACTTACGCCCTGCTCCTGCTGCTGGCTCGCACTGATGCGATTGATTTCGTCGATGATTGCCTGCACTTTGTCGCGGTTGTGCAGTGCGCCGGGGTAATCCGGGTTGCGCGCCAGCAGGCGGTTGTAGCGATTGACTGCCCTGACGTAATCGCGCGCATGTGCGCGAGCGTTAGCCTCGTTGAACAGGGCGTGGTCGTTGTCACTGCGCGAAAAATACTCTGCTGCCAGCATGAACTGTTCGTCGTAGTAATAGGCCATCGCCTTCCATGCGGGCTGCTCGAAACGTATCGCCGCCTCGTCGTAGCGCCCCAGTTGCATGAGCAGGCGGCCCTGTTGGTCTCCGGTGAACCACAGGTCAGCAAACCATTGCACCGGGCCTGCGCGGGGTATGGCAGGCGCTGTGTCTGCTTCCTGCGCGTAGGCGCGCGGGTGGGGTTGTATGATTAACAATGGCACGGCAATCCACAGCCAGGTCAGGGTCCAGCCTTTTCTGAACCAGAGCAGGAACAGCAGCATCGCGGGGAAAACCAGCGGGTAACCGCTGTCCAGCCAGGGCAGGGCCGAGTCGTCAACGATAACGTAGTGACTGTCGATACGTCTGTTGGCCTGGCGCATGTCGTCGTCGTTGATCGTGAGCGCAATGTAGTGGCCATCGCCGGCAGCGGCCAGCGACTCCAGCGCCCGACGCTCCAGCGGGATCACACCTTCGATGGGTTCCTCGTTGCCGATGCCGATCACCAGCAGTTGGTGCGCGCGTGTGGCAAACCAGTCACTGAAGGCCCGGGTGCTGTCAGCGCCGACACCGTCTGTGAAAAAAAGCAGCGTGGCCGGCGCGCTTGTCTCGCGCAACAGCTCATCAACCAGTGGCAGCGCGTACTCCGGAAACTTGCCATCCCTGGGCATGATGTTGGGTTTGATGGCGGCCAGGTACTGGTTGAGGATGTCGTGATCCGCCGTTAGCGCAAGCGCGCTGTGTGCCGAACCAGCATAGGCCACCAGGGCGGTGCGCTTGTCCGGTCGCAGGGCGAGCAGGTCAGAGACCTTCTGCTTTGCGCGCTGCAAGCGGCTGGGCTGGATGTCAGACTGCTGCATGGACGAGGACACGTCCAGGATCACAATCAGGGCGCTTTCATCTTCACTCAAGGGCGAGGGCTGTTGTCGCCAGCTCGGGCCCATTAGTAGAACAAGAAGCAGGAGAACAAACACCGCGCTGACGGAGCGCGGATTAAACCAGCTCGCCTCAAAGCGTTTCAAACGCAGGTGTTCCAACAAGTGCGGTGCAATAATCCCGTCGAACATGTCGCGTCGCGCCTGCTGCCTGCGGCGCACCCAGACCATCGCCAGCCATGGCACAATCAGCAGTCCCCAGGCAGGGCGCAGGAAATGAAAGTACTCCAGTGCGGCCAGGTCAGGCAGCATCGGCTTTCTCCTGCCTTGCAAGCGTGCGCCATGCGCGCCAGGTACCGATGCTGTGATAAATCGAATAGAGCAGCAGGGCGATGCCAACCGGTGCCCAGTGCAGGCTCTGGCGCGGCCTGAAGCTCACTGTTTCAAACAGGTTGGGTTCCAGTTCCGCGATGGTCGCATAGGCGCTTTCCAACTCGGCCTGGTCGAGGGCCTGGAAGTCTTTGCCGCCCGTGGCTTCCGAGACGCGCCCGATCGTTTCCATGTCCAGCGCCTCTTCACCCACGGAGGCCGGATCGCCAATCGCGATGGTGTAGATGCGAATGTCACTGGCCGCTGCTACCTTGGCCGCATCCACCGGCGGTACGGTGCTGCCGGTGTCGTTACCGTCGGTCAGCATGATCAATACGCGGTTGTCGGAGTCGCTTTCCCTGAACAGCTTGATGGCCAGGCCAATGGCGTCGCCAAACACGGTACTTTGGCCTGCCATGCCAATCTCGGTTTCTGCCAGTAGCTGCGTCCAGATGGCGTGATCGTCGGTAAAGGGCGATTGCAGGTAGGCCGCGCTGCCGAACACGATAAGGCCGAGCCGGTCGGATTCACGCCGCGCTGCGAGTTCTTCAAGCACGCGCTTTACTGCCGTGAGTCGGTCAATCGCGGTGCCATCCGGCGCGGTGATGTCGCGTGTTTCCATGGAGCCGGACAAATCCACGGCGATCATCAGGTCGCGGCCTGACTTTTGCTGTTCGACGGGCGGCCCCACCCACTGTGGCTTGGCGGCGGCCAGCGCAAGACAGCACCACATAAAGGCCACCAGGAAACGCTGTGCGCGGTCGCGCTGCAAGATACGCGCGCCGCGTTCGGGGCGCTGCTCGCTAAGCTCCACGAGTTTGTGGAAGAAGGGTACTTTCACCGAGTCGCGACTTTCTTTGTAGGGCGGTACGAAGTGCATCAGTGCCGGCAGTGCAATCAGTGCGAGCGCCCATGGGTAGGCCAGTTCAAGCATCGTAGCGCCCCCGATGGGCGGTAACCCAGATGCGGCTCGCCGCCAGCAGCTGCTGCCTTTCCCCGACGGGCGGTTGCGCTGCCGTGTAGACGCCCCGGGCCAGTAAGCTGCCACAGTCCGGTGAAAACGGCGCCTGCTCACATTCGCTGTTGAGAAAGTCGACCCAGTCCTGGCCGGCAAGTGCTGCCACCTGCTGTCGGGGATAGCCGGCCAGCGCGGTCAGTTTGAGTAACTGGTTAAGCTCGAACAGCCATTGTTCATGCGTTGCATTGTTTTCCAGCAGTGCGATGCGCGCCAATGCCTCGCGACGATAGCGGTTGCGATACCAGCGGCGCAGGCGCAACCAGCACCAGCGCAGCGTGAGCAGGGCAACAAGAAGCGCCAGCCATTTCCAGCCCGCTGTTTGCGGCAGCCAGCTAATGGCCTGCGGCACGGTAACCTCTACAAAGTCTTCGCCCAGTGCGTAGTTGCCGAAAATGTCAGGAAGCTCGGGAGCACTCATCGCTGTGGGCGCTCTCCGCCGAGTTTCTCGCGCAGTTGGTCGGTGACGGCCGCAACGGTGTCGATGGGAATGATCGGAATGTTGTGGCGGTTGAGATCTGCCTGCACGCGCGAGAAGGAACTCTTGAAGCTCGCTTCGAATTTTTCTCCCAGGCCCTGGCGCTGCGGTTCTATCTCGAGCTGGTATTGCCCGTCACTGACTACGAGATTGCTGGCGCTGGAAATGTCGCGCTCCAGTGGGTCATAGACCAGCGCGCAGACCACATCGTTGTGTTGGCCAATGCGGCGAATTGTGCCCAGGGTTTGCTCGTCCCAGCCGTAAAAATCGGAAACCAGTACGATCAGGTAGTCGTGGCCGATCGTGCGCTCGAGTGTCTTCAGTGCGTTGGCAAGCGCGCCGGCATTGCTGTGGTTCTTGCCTTTTACCGACAGCGCGTTGTTCATGTCAGCCAGGTCACCCAGCCACCCCATCACGCGCTTGGAGTTGCGCGTGGGACGCACTTCAACCGCACGATCGTCATTGAACAGGACTGCGCCAATGCGATCGCCCACTGACAGCACGCGCCAGGCGGTGATGGCTGCGACCTCAGCGGCGATCACCGACTTCATCTTTTGCTGGCTGCCAAAGAACATTGGCAGACGCTGATCGACCACGACGATCACTGGTCGGTCGCGCTCTTCGGTGTACACGCGTACGTGCGGCTTGCCGGTGCGATTGGTCACGCGCCAGTCCATATTGCGGATGTCGTCGCCCGGCCGATAGTGCCGCAGCTCATCGAAATCCAGTCCGCGCCCGCGCAGCCTGGAGCGCTTTCTGCCACTAAGCAGCGAACGCAGCGGTTGCTGCGGCAAGTAACTGAACCCGTGGGCGCGATAGCGCAGACGCACCAGTGCATGCAGGTTGGTGTAAATATCTTCCGGCGATTGTGCCGGCATGTTGGCTGACGGTGTTTTTGTCATGGCTTGTGCGCCCGGTGCCGGCGCTAACCGACCGCGACCTGTGCGACCAGTTCATCGATGACGGTGTCCGGCGCGATCTTGTCAGCCAGTGCGTCGTAGCTGAGTATCATGCGGTGGCGCAAGATTGCATGCACAACGGCTTTTACATCCTCGGGCAGCACGTGATCACGACCGCTGAGCCAGGCGCTGGCACGACTGGCGCGATGCAGGCTGATGCTGCCGCGCGGGCTGGCGCCGGTGTCTATCCACTTGGCCAGGTTGTCAGAGTATTTTTCCGGGATACGCGTGGCCATGACCAGATCCACAATGTAATGCTCAGCAGCCGGTGCCACCTGCATTTGCGCAATGGCCTGCCGTGCCGCCAGGATGTGGGACTGGGGAATCATCGTCAGCGCTGCCTGTTCATCGCCTTCCTCGGCCTGCAGCAGGCGCACAATTTGCAGTTCGGCGTCGGTGTCGGGGTAGTCCACGGAGATTTTCATGAGAAAGCGATCCATCTGCGCCTCGGGCAGCGGGTAGGTGCCCTCCTGCTCGATGGGGTTCTGCGTTGCCAGGACCATGAACAGTTCGGGCAGGGTGTAGGTTTTGCCCGCTACCGTGACCTGGCGTTCTTCCATCGCCTCGAGCAGGGCCGACTGTACCTTGGCTGGCGCACGGTTGATTTCATCGGCCAGCACCAACTCGTTGAAAATCGGCCCTTCCTGAAAAGTCAGTTCAGAATGGCCCTGGTTGTCGCGGTAGATCTCGCTGCCGGTGACGTCCGAGGGCAGCAGGTCAGGCGTAAACTGAATCCGCCCAAGGCCTGCCTGCAGTACCTTGGCCAGGGTTTTGATCGATCGGGTTTTGGCGGTGCCCGGCAGACCCTCAAGCAGCACGTTGCCGTTGCACAGCAGCGCAATGGTCAGGGTGCGCACGACTTCCTCCTGACCGATCACGGACTGGCTCATTTGCTGCATCATCGATTGCACGGCATCAAGGTGTTCGTTGGGCACGTTGGGCTCCTTCGCTGAACGCTGCGCGGCATGCGCGTGAAAAACAGGTGTTGCTGGTTGTATTGCCGGCGTGGCGCTGCCAGCTGCTGCCGGTTGACCGCCACTGCGTGAACATCAGTGCATTCCCATCACGTATAGCCATCACGTATAGCCATCACGTACAGCCATCACGCATGTCCATCAAGTCAGCCCCTGATCCAGGACCGCAATGTAGACGTTCACTCGAGATCTTCACTTGAGAACCAGTGTATACGACCTGAACGTGCGTTTTAAGCGGCCCAGTCGCGCTCGGCGCGAAACTGTCGGGACAGGTAGTCCATCTGGTCAGCCAGGATGCGATCCTTGGCCAGGAAGTGCCACTCCGAGGGATTGGGTCGAAAGGGAACGGCCAGCAGCGGCATGTGGGCTTCTTCAGGGGTGCGATTGTCCTTCTGCCAGTTACAGCGTTTGCAGGCGGCGACGACGTTTTCCCAGCGGTCCGTGCCGCCGCGAGAGGTCGGCAGAACATGATCGCGCGTGAGGTCAGACCGTGGGAACTGGCAGCCGCAGTACAGACAGCGGTGATCGTCGCGACGAAACAGCGTGCGGTTGCACAGCGGTGGTGTAAAGCGCTGTACGATTCTGCCCTGTATGGCAACGATAGGCTGGAGGTCGATGCGCGAACGCGCGCCGCTGCGGCTGTACCCACCAAACACCGGAGGCAGGGCAGAGCCGATGCCATAGACAACGTCGCCCTTGGCGTAGGCAGTAATGGCCTCGTGCAGCGTGATCCAGCCGCGCGGCTGGCCGGCGAGGTCCAAACGCAGAATCGTTTGCATGGTCTCCCACCCGTCGAATTCCGCTTAAGCTACTGCAATTTCATGATCAGCACAATCGCGCAGCGGTGGCTACGCCGGTGCCGGTTGGACAGGGGCGCTACAGGGCCTGCCAGGACGCGGTGGCCAGGGTGGTATTCCCCGCACTGACCTGCGCACGGTAGTGACTGCCTGGGCTGACAGCACCGACGCCTTCGGGGGTGCCAGTCATGATGATGTCGTTGTCCTGTAAGCAGAACTCTTGCTGCACGCCCTGTAGAAGCGTGTCGGGTTTGTAGAGCATCTGGCTGACATGCCCCTGCTGCCGGCACTGGCCGTCCACCTCAAGTTGAACGTGCAGGTCGGCAGGATCAGCATTGAATCTGGTAAACGCGCTGAAAACCGCACTGCCATTGAAGGCTTTGGCGCGCTCCCAGGGCAGGCCTTTTTCCTTCAGCTCAGATTGCAATGCGCGCCGCGTCAGGTCCAGCCCCACCCCGACGCCGGCATAGCGGCCGGCGCGCACCAGAAAACAGATCTCGGTCTCGTAATGCAGCGCTTCACCGGCCCAGGTGGAACGCAGGGTTTGTCCGATGGCAGAGTTGGGCTTGAGAAAAACGACCATCGCCTCGGGAACGGCATTGCCGAGCTCTGCGGCGTGTGCTGCAAAATTGCGCCCTATGCAGATGATTTTTGACGGGACGACCGGCCGGCCATCAAAGACTACGCTGTTCATCGGCTCACCGGGTGCACGTGCTGGCGATCAATCGTCAATACATTGCGCAGAAACGGCCAGGTTGCAGGTAGCAACTTCATTGCTGGAGAGTGTTAACTCATAACGCTGCTCCTGCGGCAAGGGAATCACCAGGCCGTCGTAGTCGAGGGCGTCGTCGTCTTCGCTATTGCAGGTAAACGCCAGCGTGTAATCGCCGGGCGGCAGATAGGCCAGGGCATAGGCCCATACGCCTGTTCGGGAATCACCGGTAACGAGGTCTATCGCGTAGGGCGCTAACGCGCCGTCGGGTATTTCCGGGCCACTGTTGGAGCGAAAGACATCCGCCAGGCTGGCTGCATCGAGGTCGCGGCCCTGGTAAAGATAGACGCGGTTGAACGTGTCGGGGTTGTCCTTGTCTGCGCAGCTTTGCGCTGCATCGAGCAATGCCTCTTCGACCACACCTATAATGCGGGCATCGCGCGTGTTATCGACAACGCGCACGCCATCATCAGACAGTCGGTAGTTTTCGTTGGCGGACTCAAACGTCAGCGCGCGCGCCAGCTCGAACTTTACGGTATAGCTTTCGTCGTCTTCGGTCAGTCGTACACCGGCAAGCGAGAGGCGGTTGTTGGTCACGAGCAGGTCAAACTGCTGATCGTCCTCGCGCAGCACATAGGAATCGCCGCTGATACTGCTGAGCGAGAGTTGCACGCTGTTGTAGTCGCCTGCGCTGACGCTGAACCCGTCAATCACCGGCAGACTGGCCTCACCGGCGTAATCAAGCAGGTTCATCGTGAAAGAATCGACCGGCGCATTGGCGTCAAGCGTGAATTCATCGATGACCACGTTGCCGCCATCCTCTGCGCTGCGCGTCAGCGTGATGGCTTCGACCTCTATGACAACCTCCTTGACCCCTTCGAGTAAAGCCCCCGAAAGGGCCAGGTCAAAGGGCACGCTGCGGGAGGGGTCGTCGTCATCGCTGGAGCAATCGAAGCCACAGGTGCATCCGGATAAAAACAACGGAGTGGCGAAAATCAGCAGTGATGTGGCGGCGAGTAGCAGGGGTTTCATCGGCTTTTCACTCTTTCAGCGCGGGTGACCAGATTGCATCTTACTATGTGGCATCGCCCATTGCAGGTGTGGCGATTTCCCCTGCATCAGGGCTATGATGATTGCAATAACAATGAGGTAACCACATGAGCGAACAGGCGGTAAATTACGATGACGTAAAGCGTTATCGGCTGGACCCGGAGCGCGAGCAGGAACTGGTGCAAACCGGTGGCGAGTGTACCTTCATCTGGGCGAACAAGTCAGGCCACCCGCTGGGTGTCACCACGGCATATGTGCCGGTGGACGGGAAAATCTGGATGACGGCCACGCGAGAGCGTGTGCGCATCAAGGCGATCGCGCGTGATGGCCGCTCCTCCATCGTCATCACCAGTAAGGGCACCCCCATGGGTGGCGGCAAGACGGTCACCTATAAAGGTCATACGGTGATTCACGATGACCAGGACACCAAGCGGTGGATGTACGGCCTGCTGGCCCAAGGGATGGCCGCAGAAGGGCGGCAGGACGAGGGCAACGAATTTACCCAGGGGCTGGACCCGCAAATGTTTATTCGCTTTCTCGATACGCCGGAGCGCGTGGTGCTGGAGTTCACCCCGGAGATGTCGATTCCCTTTGACGGTGACAAAATGGCCCAGGGCACCGCGCAGGCCTACGCTGAATTTGCCGCCAGGGATGCCGCCGAACGCGGCACCGACTAGCCTGCTATGGCGGCGCACTGACGCTGCCGCGGGGCCTGCAACGTTGCGCCGTGCGCTACCCCATCTGGCCAGCGGCAGGCACGCCTTGCTGCGATGACCGGCAACGCTGCACCGAGCTTACTGCATCTGCCGCTGTTGGTAGGCCCGGGCGTAGGCAATGCTGTCCGCGTTGTCGATGAGCGTGCCGTTGGGCAACTCCTGGGTGCGCGCGCTGATCTCCAGCATGGCCTGGCCCAGTGATTTGCCCGGTATCACCAGCTTGCCGGGTTTAAGCAGAAACTCCAGGGTGTAGGTCAACACATTGGATTGCTCGCTGGTTGGCCGGACGAAGGCGGAGCGGTAACCGAAGCCGCGCAGGCCCGTGCCTTCGGCCATCTTCGCTACCTGCAGTTCTGTACCGCCCTTGTCGCGCGCCCAGCGTTGATCGCCCTCGGGGTCGGTGCCCATGCCGGTGACATTATGGAACGACATCGGCCCCTCGGTGCGCTCTTCTAGCCATGTCGTAACAAAGGCAATGGGGAAGTTCACATGTATCCAGGTGTAGGTGTCTTCGTCAACCTGCAGTGACGACGTGCCCAGGGCCCACATGACGGTATTCACTGTGCGCAGTACCGGGCGCAGGCTGTCGTAGTTTTCGAAGTCTTTGTGCATGTGCACCTGCACACGTCCAGAGGCCTGCCCGGAGTCTATGCGCGGTGAAGTGCTGCGGGTGACCACGTGAATAGTCTTGACGTCCGGGTCTTCCATCGCCGCCTTGAGCAGGCCATCACCCACGGAACCCGTCGCACCAAATACCATGACGACGCGATTGGCCGTGGGGTCAATCAGGGCGTTTTCATCCGGTGTGATTTTGCCCAGCGTGAGAGCGCCCCAGATATCAAAGGCGGCGATCACCAGCAGTAAAACCACAATGGGGTAAATCAGGATCTTGAGTAGTAGCGGCATCGGTTGCTCCCTCGCGCACTCCAGTGTCGGTTTCCGTGCTGCCGACTATACAGCTTTAGTCGCGCTTGTGGGGCCCGGATTGGGGATCGGCCTCGCTGGATGGGGGGGCGTTGCTGTCATGCCCATCGGCGGTAGTATTGTCTTCATCGGCGGACGCTGGTTCCTGATCGTGCGCGTTGGCAAGCAGCCTGGACTCACCCTGAGGCAACTGCCCCGGCGCAACGCCGGTATAGCCCAGTTGCCCGGCGCCGTCCTGTGGATACATGTGAACGCCGGACAGGGTGACATAGGCAGGCTCTGGCCGGGGTGGGCTGAGGAACGCATACAGCCAGACACTGGCAATGCCCGCCAGCAGCGCAGCGGCAAAGGTGCCGCCCAGCCAGAGCAGGTAGTCTGGCCCCAGGCGCAGGCTCTGCGCAGTGGGCCGATCAATCACCGACACTTGTGGATACTTCTCAACCGGGTTCACCTGTACTTCAACCAGCCGTGACTGGCTTTGTCGGTTGAGTTCTTCGAGCTGGGCAAGATCTTCGGCCAGCGCCTGGTGGGTTGCGTAAATGGTGGTGAACTCAGCGGCTTCCTGTTCCAGGCCCTCCAATTGTTTTTGTAGCTGCTGCACGCTGTTTTGTGCGGCCTCATATTCCTGCTGGGCGAGCGACAGTTGCAGTTGCTCACTCTCCGAGTACACCTCATCCAGCGCCAGTCGCAGTTCATCGATTCGATCCGGAATGTCGCGGTACCTGGGTTGTTTGCGTACGTATTCCAGCGTGTAGTTTTTGGTGAGTGCCTTGAGCTGGTTTTCCAGGCTGCGCAACTGGTTTTCCATCGCGGCAACACTTTCGCGCTCGCTCTTTGGAATGATTTTTTTACCGCTCGCGATCGCTTTTTGCATGGTGTCGATGCGTGCCCTGGCCAGCACTTCTGCTTCGACCGCAGAATTGAGCGCGTTGTTGAGCCCTTCCAGACGCGACATGACCTCGTTCTCCTGACGCTCTGCCGAGGTAATGTCATGTTCGGCCCGATACAGTGCCAGGGCCTCGCGCGCTTCTTCGAGTTTGACATCCAGCCCTGCCAGTTGGTCGCGCACCATGCGCAGGGTTTGCTGCTGGCTTTCCTGTATGCCTGTGGCGCGGATTTCCAGGTAAACATCAATCCATGTGTTGACGACATCGGGTAGCAATTCGGCGTTGTCGCCGCGGGCAATCATCTCCACCAGGTTGGTGTCGGCCACCGGGTCAACATGCAATAGCTCGCGCAGCTTCGCAGCGTTGATGTCGGCTGTGGTCACGTTGGCCAGCTCTGCAAGCAACGCCTGCGTGACTTCACTGCCCAGCAGGATGCGCCGCTGAATGGCAACGCTTTGCACGTTGGCTTCCTGTTGCTGATCGTCGATCGCAACCGGCGCTGTCATCAGCACGGTTGCACTGGCCTGGAAAACAGACGGCTGCAGCAGGGTGAGCACCATGCCGGCAGCGGCGACGATGCCAAAGGCCAGCACAAAGATTTTTGCGCGAATAGAGCGCACCAGCGGCTCGGCGGGCTCATAGGTGCCGTCGGCGCGCGTGAGTCGCGGTATTGCCTGTAGGGATGGATCCCTGTTCATAGTGCGCAGTCGTCGAAACGGTGTCGGCGCAGTATACCCCCTTGCGCAAAGGCACGTCCCGTGTTCGCGGGCGCACGGCAAGGCCCGGGCTCGCGCTTGTGGACTGTGTCACATTGCGGCGAGCCTCGTCCTTTGCATGATGCCAGATGCGCGAGGGCGTGTTGCTCCGCGCGACCAGCGGCGCGACCCGTACAAGGCTTTAGCGCGGTTTATGTGCCTGCAGTAAGCAGGCTCGCGCAGGACGTTGTGAACAGCGCATCGTACAAGCAGTCAAACCGGTCTGGCGCTGTGTCGGGCGCCGCGCAGCACAGGCGCCGGCATGGGCTATAGTGTGCAACTCCCAACAAGCCAAACAGCCATCCAACATAAGAGACAGACGCAATGATCGATGTACATTACTGGCCCACCCCCAACGGCAAGAAACTCACCATAGCGCTGGAAGAGATGAACGTTGCATACCGCGTGGTTGATTGCGAGATAGGACGCGGCGCGCAGTTTGAAGATGACTTCCTGAAAATCAGTCCGAACAATCGCATGCCGGCGATTGTTGATCACGCGCCTGCAGACGGAGGCGCCGCAGTGGCGGTGTTCGAGTCCGGCGCCTGCCTGATGTACCTGGCCCAGAAGTACGGCCAGTTCGGCGGCGATGACCTGCGCCAGAAGTGGGAGGTCAATCAATGGCTGATGTGGCAGATGGCCAATCAAGGCCCGAAGTTTGGGGAGCGCGGTCACTTCGCGCGTCTGAAAGACGCACAGGGTGACCAGTCCTACGCCTTGCGTCGCTTTGATGATGAAGTGCATCGGCTGTACGGGGTAATGAACAACCGCCTGTATGACCGGCGGTACCTGGCAGGCGACCACTATTCCATCGCAGACATGGCCTGTTATCCGTGGGTTGTGGGGTGGGAGGCGCAGGGCATCGACATCGGCGAGTTCAAGTACTTCCACCGCTGGCTCAGGGAACTGGAGCAGCGACCGGCGCTACAAAAGGGCATGGCCGTGGGCGCAGACAAAAGCCAGAGCTACTCAGATATGTCGCCGGAAGAGCTCAACCGTATCGTTGCCCTGTTGTACAACCAGCGTGCCAGACCTGCCCCGGAGACAGGCGGCATAGAGGAGTAGCCGCAGCCCTTAACGGGGAGTGTTTTTCAGCGCCGTTTCATGCGTGGTGAGCGCTTTCATGCCGCCACGGGGCTGCACGAACAGGCCCTCTGCGCTGGCGGTCATTACGCCGTCGGCAAACATTTCGCCGCGAATGAAATTCTTGCGCCCCTCGACCTTGATGTACTTGCCCTCCAGCGTGAGCTCGGTGTTGAGCGGCGTGCGGTTGTGATAGTTCACGTGGATGTAACCGGTCATGCCGGGCTGGTCACCCATCAGCTGTGCCATGCCCAGAAACTGATCAAAAATCGCGGCAACCACGCCGCCGTGCACACTGCCGGGCGGGCCTTCATAGGCCCAGCCACAGCGGCAGGTGCCGCGTGCTGTCTTGCCATCAATCCAGCTGTTGAGTGGCGGTGCCAGGGGATTGCTCCAGCCGGCGAGCGGGTTCAGTTCGTGCGAAACCTGGCCATAGTTGCCGTGGGCACCGCTGGCGGCCCAGTCTCGGCGGCCATAAATGCGCTCAGAGTGGGTGAAGTTGGTAGCGGTGTCTTCCAGTTGCTCGGCGATGGCCTGCATCTCTGCAATGCTCGGGGTGCTGGTGACCAGCGCCTCGGTGAGCTTGCGCAGCGCCTTGGCGACGCGCCGTTTGGCTTCCCACTCGTCGTTGAAAGGCGGCGTGATATCCTCTGAGGCGAAGGGGTTCTCGAGGCCAAAGATCTGTTCGGTGGACATAACTGCGGTGTTCCTGAAGAAGACAGGGGCGGTAGTTTACCCAAAAGTCCCGCGCGGTGCCCTGAACCGATAGCCCTGGTTTGGCGTATAAACTGAACTAAACTCCTATTTGGTAGACCCAATGTCCAAGCAAGTGACCCTTGATAAGTCGATTGAAGTGAACCGCACCGTGGGTGATGTCTTTGCCTACATCACCGAGTTCGACAACATCCGTGAGTGGGACCCGGCGGTGCGCGATGCCGCAAAGCTGACGCCCGGCCCGGTGCGGGCGGGTTCCGAGTTTCGCGTTGATATGAAAGCAGGTTTCTCGCTTCTCTACACCGTTGTGGAGATCGAGGAAGATAGCCGCATATTGATGCACGTTGACAGCAAGGTGTTCACTGCTGAGGAAGAGATTCTGTTTTCTGCACAGGCAGGCTCCGCTTCCGGGGCAGCCAGGTCTGGCGGCAAAAACGCTGCGCAGGCAGGCGACACAACCGTGCGTTACATTGCCAGGTTCAATTTCGCAGCGCCCATGCGGCTGGCCACCCAGGCGTATCCACCGATGATGGAGCGCGTGGGCAACAGCGCCATGGCGGGCATGAAGGCCGCACTTGAAGACAACTTCGCCCCCCCCGAGGCCTCCAGCGGTACCGCACTGGCCGACAAACTGGTTTTACCGGGTCTGTGGAAGTTTACTCGCCTGGGGTACCGCTCGAGCCGCCGCAAGTGGAAACCGTTGTCGGCATCTATGCGCGGCAAGCACGTAGTGATCACGGGCGCGACCTCCGGCATTGGCCTGGCCGCGGCGCAGGACATTGCTGCCAGAGGTGCCCAACTGACCCTGGTGGCCCGCAGTGAAGAGCGCGCCAGAAAAACCGCCGCAATCATCGAGGCGCAAACTGCCTGTCCGCCGATCAATATCGAGCTGTGTGATATGGCCTCGCTGGCAGATGTGCATGCATTGGCAGATCGGTTGCTGGGAGCTGGCACGCCGGTAGATGTGCTGGTCAATAATGCCGGGGCGCTGTTCAACCCCAGGCAGGAGACTGACGAGGGGTTTGAAAAGAGCTTCGCCCTGTTGTTGCTGGCGCCTTACGTGCTAACGGAAAAGCTGCATCCGCTGCTCAGCGCTGCTGCCGGTGCGAGGGTGGTGAACGTACTGTCCGGTGGTATGTACTCGCAGAAGATCGACGTGGACGACCTGCAGAGCGAACAAGGGAGCTATTCAGGCGCAGTAGCTTACGCACGGGCAAAGCGCGGCCTGATGATCATGACCGAGAAGTGGGCTGCGCGCTGGCAGGCTGATGGCATCGTGGTCAATGCCATGCATCCTGGCTGGGCAGACACGCCGGGCGTAGAGGAGTCGCTGCCAGAGTTTTACGCCATGACCCGCAAGTTGCTGCGCACGCCGCAGGAGGGCGCAGACACCATCGTCTGGCTGGCCTGCGCGACGGAAGCCGGTAAAGTCAGCGGCCAATTCTGGCTCGACAGGGAACAGCATCCCAGCCACATTTTCCGGCGCACCCGTGAAACCGACGAAGACCGCGCGCGCCTGGTGGAGGCACTGCAAGCGTTTGCCGCGAAGACCACGCCAAAAAAGCGCAAGGCGCGTAGAGCGCCGGTCAAAAACACCGCGGCCAGGAAGCGCACCAGAAAAGTCGCCTGAAACGGCTATCGTGCCTGGCATGCAGCGGCGCGATGCAGCCCCAACGATGGCGGGTGAGCCAAACCTGGAGCCCGGCGTTATCTATGACATAGAGTGATGGAGAGGGCCGCGGGCAGTGGCCAAGGTCCAGGTGTCCAGGTTTAAGGGCCTGGGTCCAAGGGCCTGGGTCCAAGGGCGACAATGGCACGCGCAGGGCCTGTCGCGCCCGGTGCTGGCCGCTTGCTGGTATGATCCTTCCCACCCCTTACAATCACCGTCACAGTTTCAATGACAGTCAAAACCGGAATGTGACAACGCGCGCTGCCCGATGCAGATGAGCGGCGCCTGCTGCGGGATCGTCGTCAATGAGTCATAACATAGCAGTTGAGCAATCCCCGGCGGGCATTGCTGAAATCACCTTTACCGATGCGCCGCGTGGCAACCAGTTGAGCTGGGCTGCGGTAGACGAACTCGCCGGCGTGCTGCGCGCCTGCCGCGAATCCGGATCGCGCATCGTTATACTGGCCTCCGGCCTGGACGGGCACTGGCTGCAGCATGCATGGCTGGAAGACCTGGCCAATGGTGTAGAGGGCTTGCCGCAAACCGCTGTCGGCAGTGGCTGGTTCGAGGTCCAGCAGGAACTCACGCATGCGCAGTGCATCAGCATTGCAGCGATCGCGGGCGATTGTTCCGGTGGCGGTGCGGAATTCGGCTGGGCCTGTGACCTGCGCATTGCCGAGCAGCAGGCGCGCTTCTGCCAGCCGGAGATCAACATGGGCCTGACCACGGGTATCGGCGGTTGCAGTCGGTTGTCGCGCCTTGCCGGCCAGTCCGCCGCGGCAGAGATGGTGTTGCTGGGCCGCCCGATGAGCGCAGCCAGACTGCACTCGCTAGGGGCCGTGAATGAGGTGGTTGGCACGGGGCAGGCCCTGCGCGTGGCGCGCACGCGAGCCGTGAATCTGGCGCAGAAGTCGCCCGAGGCACTGTTTGCACTGAAGAACATACTGCAGCAGGGCAGTGCGCTGCCCTTGAGCGAGGCCCTCGCACTGGAGCAATCGGTGTTTCAGTCTGTTGTGGTCACGGACGCTGCCAAAAGCGCCATGCGTGCGATGCAACAAGCGTATGACGCAGGCGCGTCTGTTGCACAGATGAATGCCTTTGACGAATGGAATGAGCACTGAGCGATGCGTCAGCGCGCTGTGTGTTGCGCGATAACCTCATTAAACAGCGCCATGTAGTGCTGTGCCGCGCGCGGTAGGTGGTAGCGCCGCGCTGCGTCCATGGCATTGTGGCCAAGCGCCTGGCGCAGGGGCGCGTCGTCCAGCACGCGACAGACCGCATCGGCCCAGGCGGCCGGCGTATCCTGTGCAACCAGCACACCGTTCACACCATCTTCGATCATTTCCGGCACATAGCAGCGCTGCGCTGCAATCACTGGCCTGCCGCGTACCAGAAGCTCCAGCAAGCCCCAGTTGCCGCTGCCATACTTCACCGGGTACATAAAGGCGTCGATGCGGTGCAACAGGTCAGAAAACTGGTTGTAGGGCAGCTTGCCGGTTCGCGTGATGTATTGTGTGTCGAGCTTGTGCTGGCGCAGCAGGTGATCGATGAAGTGCACCCCACTGTTCTTGCCGTACTTGCGATCGAGGAAAATCTGCTCATAGCCGTACGTGGTCGATGCAGGGTCACCGATAATAACGAAGTGAATGTCCTGCCGTTGTGCGGTCAGGTGTTTGGCCGTGGCGATGAAACTGTCAAGCCCCTTGGCTGAACTGAGATCCCGTGCTGCAAAGCCCAGCAACTTCTTGTCTGTTGGCAGTGCCACGTCGCAGGGCTCGCGCTGCGCAACTTTGTCGGTGTCTATGCCTTCGAACTGCGCCACGATCGTGGGCTGCAGGTAGTCGGGAAACATACGCCGGGCATATTCGGTGGGCACTAGCGTGCGCGCGCTCTTGATGGCCTCGTAGTAAGAGAGCATCTGCATGTTCTTGTCTACCAGTCGCTGTGCGTCGGTCGGCGGATACTTCGGATCCCAGCCATGATCCGCGTAGGAGGGAAACTCGATATAGGTAATGACCGGCAGGTCAAACTCGTCAAAGATGAAGTGCGGTGACCCCAGGCTGCCATGGGCGACGACAAGGTCGAACTTGCGTTTTTTCAGTAACGCCTTGATCTCCCGATACAGCCCTATGCCGATACGCCCCGCGCGCTCCACCTTGCCTGAGTAATAGTAGGCGTAGGGCGCCATCATGTTGCCGTCCGGTTTTAGCGGCAGCAGATTCTGGTAGCGGGATTGATTACGTTCAAGGTTGCCCGGGGTCGTCATGTAGTAGGCCTGGGCAAGGCCGGCACTGTTGAGGTACTCACACAAATCACTGAACTGTGACGGGCAGACAGTGTGCACAAAGAGGATTCTGGGTTTCATGGGCGGGATCCGTGGCTTGTGCGTTGTGGCTGCCAAACCGGCGCCTCATTCGTGCGCAGCATCAGCACAGCGGGCAACGCGTGAGGCAGCATGACGAGCCCCGCTGTGCCTGCCGCCACCATTTATTGCGAGACGTTTTTGTAGGCCGCTTCACGGCTGCGGCTGATGCGTTCGCGGGCTGCCCTGCCGGCCGCATCGGCTGCGTGGGGCAAGCGGAAGCTCGTATAGAGTACACGCCGCTCCCTGGCCGTGGGAGCCTGTGCCATATGGTGCGTGCAGCTCAGGTGCAGGGTGACATCGCCTGTTTGCGTCGGCAGATCAATGATCGGCAAACCCTGGGCATCGGCGTCCGAGATCAGCGAGGGCCACATCAGAACGCGATGTGAGCCGGCGATGACGCGCAACTGGCCAGAGTCCGGGCCGGCCCCGGTGATCGATACCCCAACAGTGAGGCTGCAGCATTCATAGCTGTGTCGACCGAGCGAACAGTCCTTGTGCCAGGGCAGGTCTGAGATGCCCTTGACGACATCCAGCGGCTTGATCAGCGCCTCGATGGCATTGCCTGCCAGGCCGCTGTGCCTGTGCCCGTCACCGGTGATGTCACCGAGGCGCAAAAACCGTGGGTCCTGCAGCAACGCGGCGGTGGGCTGCGACAACTGGTCAAACGCCTGCAGGCGAACGAGCCTGCGCTCGCCTGATTTCGTGGTCGCCCACCAGCTCTTGTTGTCGCCTTCCTGGTACTTGTGCTGGTTGGCATCGATATCAGCGGAGATGGCCGTCATCTCCTGTTCGCTGAACAGGCCCTTGATGTGCAGGAATCCAGCGGTTTGCAGAAAGTGGCGCATCTGTTCAATGGCATCATCGGGGTGAAAGCCGTGCCGTAGATCAAGCGGTTGACCGTCGAGCCCCGGAAAATCCAGCGGTGCTGCGCAGCCTATGGTCCTGGCATCAATCAGGGCGCGCAGCACCAGCCACCAATCCAGCAGTTCGCCGATGCCGCCACGTTCCATGTTCAGCGTGCCGCCCACGAGGAAGGTCATCGGGGTGTACTGGTCGTTGACCAGGCCGGAAAACTCCTCCTCGTCGAGTTTCACGCAGGGACCTGTTGCGGCTGCGCCGGGTGCGGCGACCACACCGCCGTTGCGTTGCGAGAGCCGCCAGTGTCGATCGCCACACTGGAATGTCAGGTCCGGCAGCTGGCGCGTACCCAGCCAGGGGTGCAGATGCTGTGCATTGCGTTGCACAAGCGCTGGGAAAGTGACGCCGAAAAACGCATCCAGCGAAGTTTCAGCGATGTCGGCGTCGTGCCTGGTGCGAAGGTCAGTCGTCATTATTTTGTGGCCTGTGTCACGTAGTGCTATGAAACCTCTTGATATGTTGTGTTGTCAAACCGCCACAGCACCTGAGGTATTGCATTGCTCAGAGTAGAACAGCTACTCTAGTTGCGCTTGAACGGTCGCTGTTGGGCGTGGGTCGTGCATGGGTTCGGCATGGGTTCGGCATGGGTTCGGCATGGGTTCGGCATGGGTCAGGCAGTGGTTCTGCAAGGGTTTTTGTATGGTTTGTACAAGCGTCTTGCATGGATCGCGCCCTGTGATTTTTTTGTTCGTGCCAGCGCCAGATACCGGGTGACCGGAGCCGACGCCTGGCGTTGGATACAGCACGAGGCGCCAGCCCGGTCAGTGAATCAGCGAATCATCTACTGTGGCCGGGAAGCATCTGTAGCGGGAAAGTATCGTTAGAAAATAGTAGCCACTCACGCGGAATTCATCATGCTTAATTATGCAAAGCTGCACATTGTTGCCCTTGTCGTTGCAACGCTTTCGATCAGCGCTGGCGCGCAGGGTCATCTCGACGGCGAGGTCGAAGCTGTCACCAGCGATGGGCGCGTGGTGGTATTGCGTGGCGACCATACCTGGGATTTTGTTGAGGTGGAGCCGGGCAACCCCGAAACCAGCGCCGTGCTCACGGTAACCGAGGTCAAGGAAATGCAGGACGCCTGCGGCTTGCAGTTGCGCCTGCAGAATAACCTGGGCTTCAAGATCAGGAGCCTGGTACCGCGCTTTTCTGTCTACAACGACAAGAACGTTGTTTTCGATCATCGCTCGCAGTCATTTACTTCCATCAAGCCCGGGCGCGACCAGTACAAGCGCATTCAGTTTAATGGCATTGGCTGTCATGAGATCGTGTGGATTCGCGTGCACGATGCACAGCATTGCACCATGGGTGATCACCTGGATATGTTCAACGCCGAGGAGGGCCAGTGCCTGTCCTACATTTATGTTGAGCCCAGCAAGCTGATCAATATCTCGAAAGAGCCCAACCTCTGATTGAAACCTGGCAGAATCCTGTCGGGTTCGGCGCGGTGCTTTCCGGGCCGGCCCGTGGCGGTTGCGGCGTGAACCCGCCACAGGCTCTTGTGAAACGATGAAATTTCAACGCATGCATTGCATGCAAACCCCTTGGCAGCAGAGTTCACTATGAAGTTTATTATTAGTACGTCGTTCAGTAGCGTTGCACACCTGACTGAACTGGCGCCCGTGGCCGATGAACATGGCTGGTATGCCATGTCGTTTTCCGATCACGTGGTGAATCCCGAGCAGATCAGCACGCCTTACCCCTACACCGAAGATGGCTCGCGTCGCTGGCAGCCCTTTACCGATTGGCCGGACCCATGGGTAATGATTGGCGCGCTGGCCACCATTACCAAGCAGCTGCGCTTTACCAACAATATTTTCGTGCTGCCCATGCGCAACCCGTTCCTGGTGGCCAAGGCCATCAGCACGGCGGCGATCGTATCCAATAATCGCGTCATACCGGCCATTGGTGTGGGCTGGTCGGCAGACGAATTTGCCTTGATGGAAGCGGACTTTCGCACACGCGGCAAGCGCACCGATGAAATGCTGGAAATACTGCGCCTGCTGTGGACGGGCGAACTGGTGGAGTACCAGGGGCAGCACTATCAGTTTGACGCGCTGGAGATGAACCCCGCGCCGACAGACTATATTCCCATCTGGATCGGGGGAATTTCCGACCCCGCCATGAAGCGCGCCGCGCGCCTGGGTGACGGCTGGGTCACTGACCTGCAAACCAGCGAAGAGATCATCGCGTCAATCGACAGAATCCAGGCCTGGCGTCGCGAGTACGGAACCCAGGACAAGTCTTTCAGCGTGATGGCAACGCCGTCGGACGCCTGGGATGTCGACGGTTATAAACGCCTGGAAGACGCGGGCGTCACCCACATCCTGACGATGCCGTGGCCGTTTTACCATGGCGAAACCGACGAACTTGAGAAGAAGATAGACGGCGTGAAACGCTATGCCGACGACATCATCAGCCAGTTTACCTAGCGCGTTGCACGAACAAAAAAGACGCCCGTAGGCGCCTTTTCGTTTGCTGCAGGGTCAGGCAGCGGCCTGTGGTGCGACGTCGGTTTCGTTCCAGTGTTGTAGCAGGTGCCGTGTGTCGCGGTCCCAGGGGTGAAAGCCCTCGCGGAAATAATCCTTATAGGCGGGACCAACACGACGCAGGATTCCGTCTTTGCCGAACAGGAACTTCACGCCCTCAGCCCACAGGCGCAGGTTCCACAGCTTGCCATCGCACCTGAGCATGTGGATGACGTTGCGTAGCACGTCGAGCATCAGAAAAACCGTGACGCGGCGCATCGCACCTTTGCGCATCTTTTCAGTGCCGCCGATGGCGCGGTAGACATCAAAGGCCACCGCCTTGTGTTCCATTTCTTCGGCGGCATGCCAGTCCCACAGTTGCTTCATGGTGGGGTCGACATTCTGGATCATGGGGTTTTCGTCAGCCAGCTCCGATTCGGCCATGATCGCCGTAATGTGTTCAACTGCCGCAGTGCCCGCCAGACGCTGCCGGGCCGAGAGAAACTTGTACGCGCGGTCGAGGTTCTTCTGCAGGCGGCCTTCCATGAGCGCCAGGTCATAGCCGCGCGCTGCGCACAGCGTCTCGTTGTAGCGCTGGTGCTCGCGGCGGTGGTAGCCCTCCTGGCCGCAGAAACCGCGGATTTCTTCCTGCAGTTTCGGATCCTCGATGCGCTTGGCGTAGTGACGCACGCTGTCGATGAAGAATTTCTCGCCCAGCGGGAACAGGATCGACATGGAATTGAACCAGGCTGTTTTGAAGGCGTGGTCGTCAAACCAGTCCTTACCCAGGCACTGGGCGATGGCATACTCTCTATTGCGCGGCTTGATAGAGACGTTGTCAGGGGTATGTGAGAGAAGTGGCATTGCGTTGACCTCCAGTACATCCATTGCGCAAAGTGTACTGCTGCCGCCGAAACCCCATTTGGTCATAAATGGCCATAATCGGGTGATTGGCGGTTGCCTGGCCCACAACTGTTAACCAATACCGCCCCAGGCACGTGGCATTTGCATATTGAGCCGCTCCAGGCCGCCATTGACGCCCAGAATGTCTCCGGTGACGTAGCTGGCCGCGGGCGAGCACAGGTACAGCGCTCCCAGTGCGATGTCTTCCACCTCGCCCAGACGCGCCATCGGCGTCAGGTCGACCATGGTTTGCTCGATCTCAGGGGTCAGCACGGTGTTCAGTGCGTCAGTTTTGGTCGAACCAACAGCAATAGCATTAACGCGGATCCGGGGCGCAAACTCCTGGGCAAGTTCCTGTGTCAGCAGCGACAACGCGCCTTTGGCGGTGCCGTAGGCGGCAAACCAGGGCGTGGGTTTGTGCCCGGCGATAGACGAGATATTCAGTACGCAGCCGCCGTCGGTGTTCTCCACCATGATGGGAGCGCAGATGCGGGTCAGCTCGAACGCGGTGGTCACGTTAAAGCGAAACGCGCCCTCCAGTTCCCGGGCAGTGGTATCCAGTGCAGGCTTGGGCGGAAAGCCGCCGGCGTTGTTGACCAGAATGTCGATACGCCCGAAACGGGCCCTGGCGCTGTCGGCCAGGTGTTGTAGCTGGTCGAAGTCCAGTACGTCCGTAGGAACCACCAGCGCTTCACGACCAAAGGCGCGCACGTCGGCGGCAACGCTTTCCAGGTCAGCCTCGGTGCGTGCGCCCAGCACAACGTCTGCACCGGCCTCGGCAAAGGTGCGCGCAATCGACGCACCGATGCCCTTGCCGGCGCCAGTGATGACGGCGACTTTATTCTTGAGTGAAAATTTGTCCATTAATGACATGCTCGTCTCCAGGGCTATAGCGGTAATTCACACGGGAACGGATTCGAACCCGGAATGTCGGTGGTAAAGTTGCCTTCCTCGGCCCGATCCTCAACGGAATCGGGGTCGGTCACTGCGCGCCAGAACCAGTCCACCATGCGCTCGCCGGCGACTGCGCCGTAGTAGAACTCATCGCGTACCGACACGACGTGTACGCTGTTGACGGAATCGCTGGTCAAATACCATTGAATACCCGGCAGGTCCTTGGTGTCGCAGTAGGCGGCGCGCATGGCGTCAATCCATTGCGCCTCGTCGTCAAAGAAGGCGTCGCCCTGTTGGGTGTTGTCCTTCTGGTTCGATACGATCAGGAACTGCTGCTGCGGGACCTGCTTCAGGCGCGGAGAAAACGCCCGATAGTTGTCGGGGCCAACGGCGCAGTCACCACTGAAGCAGTAGGGGGGCAGGTAGGGTTGCGCGCCCCACGCAGGGATTTTCACAAAGCCCAGCCCACGAACGCCCGCAACAGAGCCGTTATCCAGGGCGCCGCCCGCGTCGGGGTAGGCGGCGGTGCGCGGCCACAGCAGGTCATCGAGCACCCAGTGATAGTTGTACAGCGCCCCGTAGCCGCCGGCAGAAAAGCCGCCAAACAGTGCGATCAGTTCATCGGGTCGATAGCCGGTGTCGGTGCCGGCATCCATGGCCTGCCAGATGATGTCGCGAACGACGCGCATTCCCGCGCGCAGGTTGATGGTGCCATAGCGCGGTAGCTGCAGCTCGCCAAAATCCTCAACAATGCCCCCGCCGATAAAAACGTCCTGGTTGCAGTAGGGCAAGTAGACCTTGGTCCAGTTGGCAAACGGGTTGTCCGGGTCGTCCGAGGCAATACCGCCGCCCAGTGGCAGGTCGTCCTGGGCGTTGAAGAGGTCCGGGCTGGCAGCGAAGCGTGCCTTGCAATCTTCTTCAAACAGGCACACGCCGCCGCCCTGCAGACCAACCAGCACCCGGTCCAGGGGTTCGCCTTCCGGCGCGAGCCGAACGTGAATGGCATACTCACTGCCGTCGCCGCACATCGTGCCCCACTTGTTGCTGTCGAGGACGATCTGCGTCCACTGTCCGCGCGCGGGTGCGGCGTCCACGTTACTGGGGCCGCACGACAGTCCCAGCGCCGCGGTGTCCGCATGCGCGGCAGCCACGGTGCAGTCTATCTGGTCGCCGGTGTTGGTGATGTACTGCTGCGGGGTCAGCGCCACCATGGCGGCGAGATCTTCGCAGTCGTCGCCGATGGCTGCAGATGCCTCCTGGGCGGCGGCTTCCTGCTGCGCCTGCAGGGCGCTGGCGTCACAGCTTGCATCCAGCAGGCAATCACTTTTGGCGGCAACCGCGTCCTGCAGGAATGCACTGGCGCTGCTGTGCGCGGTTTGCAGGCAGGCGCGTTGTGCATCGTTGGTATCTGGCCAGATGGCACCCTGTGGCCCGCCAAAAGTGCGCCAGCCCAGCGAGTCGGCCTGGGATTGGCAGGTGTCCGCCAGGCGGCCGACCAGCGCGTCGGTCGAGAGATTGAGAAACTCAGCGTCCGCGCAGTGGTCCTGTATGGACGCCTCAAGGTCATTGTGCGCCGCGAGTATGTCGGGGTTATTGTCCTGACAAGGCCCGTCCTGCTCAAAGTAGCATGCGCCGATGGCGGCATTCACTGTGCGCATGCACGATTGCACGGCCTGCGTCGCTGCGGCGGCACAGCTCATCATGACCGGGGGTGTGGCGGTGGCGTCTTTGCCGTCCGAACAGCCGCTGATGCCCAGGGCGAGTGCTGCTGCGCCGCACAGTGTTCGTGTTGTTATAGTGAGTCGCATCGTGAAGGTCTCCTGAAGTTCGCCGGGCGCTACTGCAAGTTGCGTTGAATGAAGGCGAGCAATGGGTCGATGACGTTGTTCGACTCGTCGTCGTCCGCTGTCAGGATATCGACGTGCGCGTAGCCCTCTGACATATAAACCTCGAACCCTCCGCCAATGTCGCCGAAGGTCGGGAAAGCCGGGTTGGGGTTCAAGCGGTCGACGACCCTGCCCGTTACACCGTCGCAGCTTGGTGCGGCGCATGGCGCAATGGCGTCGGCGAAGCCCAGCCAGACGGCGGGTACGGGTGTCAGCCCGTTGCTGCCGCCAAAGGCGATTACCGGAATATCAATGCCCGCCGCCTGCGTGCGGTTCTCGATATCGCTGCGACCGCGGCCCAGTGGTGGAGGCGCCGACAGTTCAGTGGTGTCCAGCCCCAGGCCGCTGGTAACGGCCAGGCCGGAGGAGGGGTAGTACCACTCCGAAAAGTTGGTCTGGCCGCGGTAGAAAATCGGCAGCATGCGGCCTTCGAGGTCCGAGGGTTCCGCTTCGATACCCCACACCCCGATATCCTCCAGCGTGGTGGGCGCAGGCCCGTTGTCGACCAGCGCGCTCTGCGGAATATCCTCGCCCTTGCTCAGCCACGTGGCGATGCCATCCACGATGGGGCCGTCGGCACCCAGTGAGGTGGCGACAAAGCTGGCGACCTGGGCGGCCACGCCATCGTCGTCAAGGAACTTGCCCAGCAGCGCAGGTGATGATGCTGGCGTGCTGCCCACCAGTGGTGTCAGGATCGACAGCTCAGGCACCTGTGCGACCGCGTTATTGCCCTCAATGCCGTTCTGGTCGGTCAGCAGAATTGAAAGCACCCCGTCGCCCACTTCTTCAGCGTCCAGTGCGTTCACTTCCGAGATCGCCAGCAACTGCGGTGAGAGTAGCCCGGCAACTTCAGAGAACGCGCCGCGCGGTTGCACGCACGAGGTGTTGCTGAAGGCGGCACAGTCGGTCGCGGCGCTCTCTAGTGTGCAGGCGGTAACACCGTCGATGCAGCGCGGCGCCTGGTCGCGTACGGCGCCATAAAGGCCGCCGTCAAAACTGGCTTCGATCAGGTCGAGCGTGGCTGCGTCAGCGGGTTCCGAGGCAAGCCTGCTGCCGCCGCCCTCAAACAACATCAGGCCACGCAGTTTGGCGTGGCCCGGGTCGGTGGCTGCCTCGCTGAGGTCGAAGTCGGTTGCGGCATAGCGTGCGGTATAGCCGGTACCCGCGGAGTGCCCGCCCAGAAACACGTTGCCACCCAGCACGGCCGCCTGTGCGGCCTCGACGATGGCATCGATATCCTGGGAGTGCACCAGGGTTGTCCACTGCGACATGAACGCAGTATCAGAGTGGCTGTTGTAGAACACCGCGCGCCGATTAGGCCCCGCTGCAAGTGCATCACCAAGCTCCAGGCCCAGCGCATCACCGAACAGGAAATTCAGTCCGAGCATGGGGTCGCGCTGTGCCTCTGCGAGATCCAGGCCAATGGTGTCTTCAAGAAAACTGGAGCGGCGGTCAAAGGCCCATACCTCCAGGGCAAGATTGCTTTCTACCAGCCCCTTGCGCAGCAAGTCTTCCGCCAGCACATAAAAAGTTGATGCCCCGCCTTGAAAGCCCGGTATGAGCACGAGAATGGCATCGGGTGTTCGCGCGGCGTTTTCTTCAAGGTAGTAGCGCGTGTAGCGAGCCTTGTTGAAGTTGATCTGGCTGTCGCCGAACTGTGTGAGCAGTTTGGTGTTGGTCACCGTAACGCCTGCGGTCCCCGGGGTGAACGCCGGTGTGGCCTGGCTGTCCAGGTCTACGGTTTCCTGCAGGAAAGCGCTGCTGCCCGGTGGCGGTGGCGGCACCGGCGGTTCGGGTTCCACCGGGGGCTGCGGTACGATCGCCACAGAGTCGTTGTTATCAGAGCAGGCAAACAAGGTGAGTATCAGCAGTGCAGCGAGAAAGTTTTTATACATGATGAAGTCTCATCGTTGATTTTTTTGGGGGCTGTCGCAGTATAGGAAATTCAGCGCGCTTGTGTGCATTACTTTTATGCGTGGGCAAGGTATTGGTCTATGCTAGTAGCAGTTTGGCGTGTGTTGATACAAGTACTTGGACTGCACGTGAGCCGTCGGCGTCGATAAAAACCGCAGTCGCTCATAAAAGCCATATTAACTGTAAGCTAATGCGCGCAAGAAAACCGGTAAACACAAACAACATAACAACGATAAGAGGCAGCAATGCATAAACGATTAAACAGCCGCACCGGGTTGTTGCTGGCCGTCGCCATGATGGTGGGCTGCAGCGATTCCAATAACGGTGGCCTTGCCCCGTTCCCCGTGATCCCTGACTTCAGCGCGGCTGATGCCAGCCTGGAGGCTTTTGTTGCGCAGCAGCCGGCGTTTTCCGGTGCATCGCTGATTATTGTCGACAAGCGCGCCGGTGTTGTGCATCGACGCCTCGTTGGCGACCATACCGACGATACCGTCATCCTGCTGGCCTCCACCAGCAAGGTACCTGCGGCCTCGCTGTTGATGGCATTGGCAGAGGATGACGACAACGTCGATTTTGAAATCGACCGCGTGATTGATGACTACCTGCCCTATACGGGCGTGTGGCCCGGGCGCACGACAGAGCAGTTGCTGTCCAACACCTCGGGGATCCCCGGGCTGGGGCAGATCAGCGGCTATGGCGATCACCTGTGTCAGTATGTTCCGGTGGGTCAACTGCAGGACTGCGGCCAGATCATCTACCAGACGCCGCTGCCGGATCTGGTCAGTACGCCCCCTGGCACCAATTTCGACTATGGCGGCAGCCAGTGGCAGTTGGCGGGCACGGTGGCCGAGATCGTCGGTGGTGGCACCTGGAACCAGCTGTTTGACCAATACATTGGCCAGCCGTGTGGCCTGGAGGTGTTCGCATTTGGCAACAACCTGGCGACCTCCGCCGAATGGACGGGTGACCCGAGCGCGCTGGTGGGATTGGAGAACCCCAATATCGAAGGGGGTGCCATGAGCAATATTGACGATTATGCCCGCATTCTCGATTTACACCTGAATGATGGTCTGTGTGGCGAGAACCGCGTGCTCTCGCCAGAAGCCGTTGCCTTCATGCGCATAGATCGTGCAACGCCTACCGGGTCGGTAGACGAGGGTGGGTCCGGTTACGGCATGGGCTGGTGGATTCCGCCGCCCGCGGCGGGCGCCACCGAAGCGTCTCTCTTTATCGACCCGGGCGCCTTTGGTGCCGTGGCGTGGATCGACACCGAGCGCGGCTACGGTGCACTGCTGGCCGTGCAGTCACCCACGTTGGCCGAGGGGTCTATTGGCAGCGGCTATGCCTCATCGCAGCTCATCCCCCTGGTGACAGAGGCTTTTGACGCCGCGCGACAATAGTACCGGCGCGGCGGCAGGTGCTCATAACGGCTGCCGCACTGATGCAGAACAACGGGAGAAGACCAGCATGAAACGCAGGGATTTTTTGGAGTACACAGGCCTGGGTGCCATCGGTGCCGCTGCGACCCTCACCGGGTGCAGCGAGGAACAACCGGCGGTGAAATTCTGGCAGAACGGTAATTTTCGGCCGGTGTCCGAAGAAGTTACCCTGACGGACCTCAAGGTAGAGGGCGTTATTCCACCGGAATTATCCGGCCTGTATGTGCGCAATGGCACCAACTCATCCAGTGGTGTCTCTGATCACTTTTTTGGCGGCGACGGCATGTTGCACGGTGTGCGGCTGGAAGCGGGCAAGGCTACCTGGTATCGCAATCGCTATGTGGACACGCCGGTGTATCGTAAGGAAACCGGCGGCTTCGGCGCGCCCAAAGCCGAGGACACCACCAGCGCGGTGTCACTGATCTACCATGGCGGCAAGCTGATGTCGCTGGGTGAGTTTGGCTATCCCTACCTGATAGATCCGAAAGACCTCAGCACACTGGGTGTCTTTAACTATGACGGCCAGCTGACCGGCAATATGACTGCTCATCCGCGCATCGACCCGGACACCGGCGAGCTGGTGTTTTTCGGCTACAACGTGATGGCGCCCTACCTCACCTATATGCGGGCCGATGCTGCGGGCAATATGTTGCAGGTGGAACCGGTGGACATGACCGGACCCAGCATGGTGCACGACTTCGGGGTGACCGAGAACTATGTCGTTTTCATGGAGATGCAGGTGCGTTTTTCGTGGCTGGCTGCCATAGCTGGCAGCGGCCTGCCGTTCAAGTGGGATGACGACGCGCCCTGTCGCTTTGGCGTGATGCCCAGAACAGGCACCAACGCCGATGTGAAGTGGTTTGACGTGCCGTCCTGTTTTGTCTTCCATATTATGAATTCCTTTGAGCAGGGCGACGAGGTCATCGTCGACGCGGCGCGCTACGACCAGCTCTGGGTGAAAAACTCCCACGACTTCTTCCATCCGGCGCGGCTGTCACGTTTCAGCATGAACATGAAAACAGGCAAAGCCTCGGTTGATCGCATCTATGACAGTGCGATGGAGTTTCCGCAGGTCAATCGTGCGCTGTGGACCAAGCCTTACCGCTATGGCTACAGCCTGGTGGTGGATGAGAAAAACGATGCGCCCGAACGCATCGAGCAGGCCGAGGGCGGTATCCGCAAATACGACCTGCACACCGGTGCGGTGGACAGCTATCTCCCCGGAGTAGCCATTACCCCGGGCGAGGCCGTATTTATTCCTGCGAGCGATGCCGCAACCGGTGAGGACGAGGGTTACCTGGCCAGCTTTCTCTATGACAAGAATGCGCAAACCAGCGCGTTTGCCCTGTTCGATGCAACGCGGGTCTTTGCTGGCCCGATAGCCAAAGTGGAGTTGCCGGTGCGCGTGCCGGTGGGTTTCCACGGGGTGTGGATTCCTGATTCTGCGATGGGTTGATTGCTTTGTTGCCGGCGCTTGCAATCCTGCGTCGCCAAGCGTAATCCCGCGCATAAAAAAAGGGGTGGTTATCAACCACCCCTTTCGAGCCTTGCGGGCAAAAACGCCTAGAAGCGGAAGTTAACACCTACGCGGTATACATCGCTTTCAAGGTCAGTATCGTCGACTTCTTCACTCAGGTACGACAAAGACACAGCCGCGTGCTCAGTAATGAAGTACTCGGCACCGATGCTGTAGATGTCGGTGTCACCGAATTCGCCGTCTGCCAGGCTGTAGCCGCCACCGATGCCCAGATTCTTGCAGGGGTACCAGGTCGCTTCGACAAAGTAGGTGTCGCGATCGTTGCCGCCATCGTCAGTTTCGCTGTAGACGTAGCCACCGCCCAACTTCAGGCCGGAGTCTTCCCAGTTCATCAGGTGCTGTATCTCAATACCGTAGTTATCGAGCTCAGCGCCGCTGTCATCTTCGGCATACGCATAGCCGATTTCCAGGGTGGTGTTTTCGGCGATGTACTTACCAACGGTCAGGCCATAGGCGTCGACTTCGGCGTCAAATCCGCCAACGGAGGCCTCAGAGCGCGCGTACGCCGCGTCAATGATCCAGCCAGAGCCAGCGGTGATGTAACGTACGTCGATGCCGTATTCTTCGGTATCCGCACTGTTGTCGACTTCGCCGTCAGATCCGAACACAGTGACAGAGGAAGCGCGGTCAATGAATGCCGCTTCGCGGTAGGGACCCTTGCTGTCGTCGACGGGCTGGAAGAAGTAGGAAATGCCAAGGTCGAAGCCTTCGACGTCGCTACCTGAGATGCCAGCGCCAGCTTCCCAGCTGTATTCTTCAGCCTGGACAGTACCGGTCAGTGCCAGCGCCAGGCCAGCAAATAGTGCAGTTTTCTTAAACATAGTGATCTCCTTGCGGTTAATAGTTGCCGGTTCTTGTGTAGAGCAGTGCCGGAATTGTGCTTATGGTACTGACAGCTCGAATTTGCCGATAGCGTAAATTTCATGGACTATTTACTACTATTTTTGACCAGTTATGTCTCAAAAACTGGTTGCTATTCGGACGCTTACGCCACTTCACAGTACAGGCAATGCGCTCCCCGGGCGGGCTTGCGGCATGCCGCCTGTTCGCCGCAATGTTGCGGTTCAGGCTATTGTCATACCCGGCAGTTTGTCGCCCGCGCGCCTGGCCTGCGGGTGTGCGGCGAATTGGGCTCTGCTAGGATCACTGGCATGTTCACGTCAATGCCCGGTTCAGCCTCGCCCACCTGCCGCGCGCCGCTGTTGCTGCTTGCGCTGGTAGTGCTTTTCCTAGCGGCTCCGCCACCGATCGAGGCAGCGCAGTGCGCTGACACCGGTGCCGCTGCGCTGAGTCCCGAGCCGGTTATCAGTGGCTGGGGGTATGACGAAAAAAACCTGCGCTTTATTGCGCCATCGCGCGCAGCTATCACCCCTGGCAACCTCCCGCGCCTGACACTGCAGTGGGTGTTTGCCCTGCCCGAGACGAAAGCGGCCCGTGCCGTACCGTTGATCACCACCAACGCTGTGGTGATCGCCGATGAAGATGGCTCAGTCTATGCGCTTGATCGCGCCACCGGTTGTGAACACTGGCGCTTTGATGCCGGCGCGATGGTGCGTACTGCTTTGCGGCATATCGCGCATAAAGGCAAGGACCTGCTGGTTTTTGGCACCTTCGCCGGAGAGCTGATCAGTCTTGACCTAAGCACCGGCAAGGAACTGTGGCGTTCGCAGCTGGCTGACCACGCCTATGCCATGCTGTCCGGGTCGGCGGTTGACCATGAGGGCGTGATCTACCAGCCGGTGTCGTCCTATGAGCTGTTTGTGTCGGTCAATCCTTTCTATGGGTGCTGCACCTTTCGCGGTGCGCTGGTTGCCGTGTCGGCAGACGATGGGCGCATTCTGTGGCGTACGCACACCATTGAGCAAACACCTGGTGTGACCCACAAGCGCCTGTTGCTGCCTGACCAGCGTGGCCCGTCGGGCGCGCCGGTCTGGTCGCAGCCCACGCTGGATATCGAGCGGCAGCGTGTTTACGTTGGCACCGGTGAGAACTACTCGAACCCGGCCACTGACACCAGTGACGCTATCATCGCTTTCGACATGCACACCGGGCAGCGCTTGTGGGTTCGCCAGTTCCTGCAGGATGACGTGTGGAACCTGGCCTGCCTGTCGGATCTGCATCCCAACTGTCCTGACAATCCCGGGGAAGACCTCGACTTTGGCGCACCGCCCATACTGGCCAGCGTCGGCGGGCGGGATTACCTGCTGGCCGGCCAGAAGAACGCGCAGGTCTATGCGCTGGACCCGGCCGCCGACGGTAAGCTGTTGTGGACTGCCAGGGCCGGGTCGGGTGGCAAAGCCGGCGGTATTCATTTCGCGATGGCAGTGGATGAACAGCGCGGCGTGCTGTACGTGCCGGTCAGTGACAGGCCGCTCGGAAAATGGATCGGCGACAGCTTCAACGGCACGCCCAATCCTTCACTGCAGGCCTATGACATAACAACGGGAGAACAGCTGTGGTCAACAGCGGCGCCCGGTCGCTGCCTGGATGCCCGGCAACGCGAGATCGATGGTTGTCATCCGGGCTTCTCCGCAGCACCTACCGCGAGCGGCGACCTGGTGTATGCGCCCACCCTGGATGGTGTCATTCGTGTCTTTGATGCCGCCAATGGCAAGCAGCTGTGGTCGTTCGACACCTACGGTGAGTTCCCGGCGGTTAATGACGCAACGGCGCAGGGCGGTGCGATTGATGTCGGCGGCGTGCAGGTTGCCGGTGGCCAGCTGTTTGTACTTTCGGGCTATGGCCAGTTCGGACAGATGCCGGGCAATGCGTTCATGGTCTTTGCCGTTGCGCCACCGAGCGCCAGTGAGCAGGCCGGCCCCGGCGAGCGCTAACACCAGAGCCAACATACAAAACCAGAGTCTACACACACGAGGTGGCACAGCGATGCAAGGCAGGAAATACGCAACACGTGTCGCGGTGATTGGCGCCGGACCGGCCGGCATCGCCGCAGGCAGGGAGTTGCTGCAGCAGGGATTTGGTAACCTGACGCTCTTCGAAAAGTCCGATGCCGTGGGCGGCACCTGGCACTTGCACAGCTACCCCGGGCTGGCCTGTGACCTCTGGGCGCATTCCTATACCTTCTCCTATCGCCCTAATCCGGATTGGTCCGCCAATTTTGTAGAACAGCGTGAGATCGAAAGCTACCTGCAGGATTGCGCGCGCGAGTTCGGCCTCGAGCCACACTGCAAATTCAACACGCAGATCGTCAGCGCACAGTTTCAGGACGACAAGACCTGGCAGCTCCATGATAGCAACGGCAATACCTACACGGCGGACGTGATCATCAATTGCATGGGTGG
This sequence comes from Gammaproteobacteria bacterium, assembly GCA_024742415.1. Taxonomy (GTDB): domain Bacteria; phylum Pseudomonadota; class Gammaproteobacteria; order Pseudomonadales; family Halieaceae; genus Marimicrobium. The sequence continues at coordinate 419,769 of JANSYN010000002.1, read as the reverse complement.
ACAGCACACCCCGATCTATCCGCAGGTCGATGGCATCGACACCTTTACCGGGGAACAGTGGCACTCGACACACTGGAATCATGGCGTCGATCTGGGCGGCAAGCGCGTCGCCGTTGTGGGCTCGGCCGCTGCCGCTGTTCAGATCGTGCCAAAGCTTGCCCCCCTGGTGCAGCACCTGACAGTGTTGCAACGTACGCCCAACTGGGTGATGCCGCGCAACTGGAAGCCCTATTCGCCGACGTTGCGCGCCTGGTTTCGTCGCTTCCCGCCGCTGCTGAAGTTCTGGCGCTGGGGGCAGGGTGTGATGATGGGCGTGGTGCTGGACGGCGTAACGCTGGGTCACAAACGCATGCAGCAGTTTGAAGAGCGCGTACACCGGTTTATCGAGCAGACGATTGCCGACCCGCAGTTACGCAAGGCGGTTACGCCACAGTCCCGTTACGGCTGCAAGCGCGGCCTTGTGTCAGACGACTTCTACCCGGCGCTGACGCGCCCCAACGTTGAGTTGGTGGCCGAGGGTCTGCAAGCGGTGCGCCCTGCCGGGCTCACTACCGCAAGCGGCCGAGAGATTGACGTCGATGTGATCATTTACTGCACCGGCTACAAGGTACTGGATTTTGACCGCATCGACGTGGTCGGTTTGGCGGGGAAAAAACTCGGCGAGGTCATGGCGCAGCTGCCCCAGGCCTACGTGGGTATTGCCGCTGAAGATTTCCCCAACTATTTTTTTGGCGCCGGCCCCAACGGGCTGGCGATCAACGTGTCTTACTTTGCCAACGTAGAGCTTAACGTGCAGACCATCGTGCGCTTGCTGTGTGAGAAAGAAGACGCGGGCTTCCCCGCCATTGCGGTGCGGCCGGCCGTTGCCGCGCAATACAATGCGAGGCTGGCGGAGAGTTTTGCGACCTATTCCTGGGGCGATGCCTCGTGCAACAGCTATTACCGCACCCCGGCGGGACACTCGCCTTTTCTCTTTCCCGGTGGGTTCAAGGATTATCAGGCGTTGCATGCAAACTGTGGCCTGGCAGATTTTGCCGCTGTCTAACAGTTTGTGCTGATGGGCACTGTGTGCCGACGCAGGCGGCGTGCAATGCAGGTTGCATTGCAAGGTGCCACGGCTTTGCCTATCGTGGGCCACAATTGACCGGGCTGGATACAAACTACGGTCCATTGCCTACCGGTCACGAACCACAGGCCGTGAACCACTGGTCATGAACCACTGGTCATGAACTACTGGTTATGAACTACTGGTTATGAACTACTGGTTATGAACTAACAGGGAGTCGCTCACAATGGAAACGCTGGCAAGCTGGTTGCCGATCGTCGGCGCGGTTTTAACGTTGATCTTTGGTTTGATAGGTTTTTTCAAGCCCAGGCTGTTGCTGGACAACCTCGATATCGAACTGAAGAGCCCGGCTGCGGTGTCTGAAGCGCGCGCGGTGTTTGGTGGCTTGAATCTTGGCATGGCCATTGTGGCGTTGTCGCTCGGTGAACCGGTGATCTTTACCGCACTGGGAGTCACCTGGGGTGTAATGACGCTGGCGCGATTCTGGTCTTTGGCGGTGGATGGCATTGGCGTAAAAGGGGCGATTCCCGGCATCGTAGTGGATGGCCTGCTGTGCTTCCTGTTCCTCAGCCCGCATATCCTGGGCTAGTTGCCTGTGAACCCGGCCGCGTGCAGGGCACAGGGGCGGGGCGCACTCCGCGCGCCTGGCCAGGCATTTGCGGGGCTGCCGCAGTGCCCGGGGCAGGGCAGCCGCGCGGTCACGGTCAGGGCGCATGTCACGCCCGCTATGGTGTCGGCTGTGGTGACATGGGCAGGATGAACCAGTCATCGATGAATAACCCGGAATGAGTAGTGCAACAACAGAGTCGCAGCCCGGGCCACGGGCCAGGGTGGCCGTCATCACCGGCGGTGCGCGACGTATCGGGCGCACCGTGGCCGAGCGGCTGCATGCGCTGGGTTTTGATATCGCGTTGCACTACCGCAGCGCCCATGTGCAAGCGCAGGAATTACAGCAGCAGCTTAATGCGCAGCGGGCCGGTTCCTGCGCGATTTTTGCGGCAGATTTCGCCAGGCTCGAAAGCGTGGCGGCTTTTTGCCAGGCGGTGCTTGCCGCTTATGGCAGGATCGACCTGCTGGTGAACAACGCCTCGGGTTTCGAGGCCACGCCCATCGCAGTCGCCTCACCCGAGCAGTTTGACAGCATGCTGGCCTCGAACCTGCGCGGCCCGTATTTCCTGATCCAGGGTATGCTGCCTGGCCTTGCCAGTGGCTCGAGCATCGTCAATATTCTCGATACCCACGTGCACCGGCCGCTGCGCGATTTCAACGCCTATTGTGCGGCCAAGGCCGGTATGGAGTCGCTCACGCGCAGCCTCGCCGTGGAATTGGGGCCAGACATCCGCGTGAATGGCGTTGCGCCGGGTGCGATCCTGTGGCCAGAGGGTGATGATGCCTACGACGAGGCGGCGCGCGAACGCACCATCGCCGCCACGCCCCTGCAACGCATGGGTTGCCCCGAGGACATCGCGCGAACCGTTGCGTTCCTTGCCTGTGATGCGCCCTTTATCAGCGGCCAGGTGATCGCTGTGGATGGTGGGCGTAGCCTGACGTTCTAGCGCGCGGCATTGCGCGCCCAGGGCCGTGGGCCAGCGCCGACTGCCCTAACCAACCTTGCCCTGAACGCCCAACAGAAACCCTGCCAAAACCGCCGCAGGTGCTGCCGGATGCTCAGGCATTGCGCTAATCGGTACTGGCGTGATCTAAATCACGCGGTAGACCCTCGATAAACAACTATACTTAGCGCTTATTGAGTGCGTTTTACTTTGGCGTGAGCAAAAGAGGCCTTCAGTAATGACTGTACAGCAGTCCTCATCGGCCGGTAGCTGGCGAGCTGATCCCGATGCCGAAATCTCCGGCCAGTTGCGCGCCCGAGTCCTGGCGGCGGCAAGAACCTGCCTTGCCGAGGTGGGCCAGGAGAAGCTCCGCATGGGCATGATCGCCCGGCAGGCCAAGTGCTCCAGGGCTACCCTGTACCGTTACTTCACCAGCAAGGAAGAAATTTTTCTCTACATTTCGGTAGAGAACTTCCAGCGCATCAATGCCGAAGTGGATGAAGAAATCCGCGACATCAGTGATCTGCGTATGCGCTTCGCGACCGGCCTGGCGCGCTCCATGGCCATTGCCCGCTCGGGCGATCTGCTGCATTCCTTTACTACCGACATGCTGCAGCGCGCAATGCTGGAACAGCCGGACGCACTGATTGATCTGGCCACGGGCCGCATAGGGCCCATCTACGATATTGCCCAGGAGAAAGGCTGGACACATCCGGGCACCTCACAACGTGAGGCCGTGACGTGGATCATCATGGCCGGCACCGGCCTGTTGGTGACGGGCTGGCCGGTCGTTGCCGGGCGCGAGCTTAACCTGGAAGAGCAGGTACAGTACGTGTGTCGGTACCTGTTGCACCCGGTGTTTGATATGCAGGATCTTCTGCAGTAGCCCTGGCCGGGTGCTGGTGTCAGAACACGATCAGCGCAGCACGAATGATCAATGCGATCAAAATCAGCGACGACACCGAGAAAATCGCAAAGCGGATTTCGATCTTGTTCCACAGCGACTGGTGCAGGCTGTGCACGATGCGCACCGCAACATAGGCCCAGGCGAGGGTCAGGTTGGTGTCTGTGCCCGCCCCCAGTAACGCCAGGGTCAGCGCCACGGCGTAAAACAAAGTGGGTTGCTCGTGCAGGTGATTGTAGTTGTCGGCCTTCCAGCGCACGTTGGCGGGCAATTGTGCCATTTGCTCCCCACCGGGACGCTCCGGGTCGAGCGTCATGCCCGCTTTCTGGATCGCGGGTATCCGGGTTGCATACATCCACAGCCACATGATGCTCGTCCATAGCAGCAGTGCAACAACAGGCTCAAGAATAGGCGATGGGTTGGGCATGGTCTTCTCCATTAGTGTTATTGGGGTTGCGGTAGGTTGGACTGCGCCAGCCATGATGCGTCAGGATGATGCCACGGACAAGCCATGGCTGTGGGGGCGTGCGGGCTGTCGCGCCTGCGCACTTATAGCGCCCCTTTCGCAGATTTTTTTCCGCCAGTGCTGTGAGTTGCAACATTTCCTGACTATGCTTGGTGAATAACAACAAACGGTTTGTCCGGTCGTGCCGGGCAATGCACACAATCAGCGGAGAACGCCATGAAAACACCCCCATTGACGCGACGCAAACTCATCAAGGGCCTCACGATGGGGTCCATGGTGCCGCTTCTGGGCGCCAACCTGATCGGTTGTTCCGACGGCTCAGACACGCTGGCCCAGGACCTGGTCGACGCCCTGTTCGGTACCTTCGAGCACGGCGTCGCCTCCGGCGACCCGCTCACAGACAGGGTCATTTTGTGGACGCGGCTCACCCCCCTGCAGGCCGGCCCGGTGAGTGTTGCCTGGGAGATGAGCACCGATGCCGCCTTTGCTGATGTAGTCGCCAGCGGCAGTGGCACGACGGACGAAGCCGTGGATTTCACGGTGAAGGTGGACGCCCAGGGCCTGCGTCCGGGCACCAGGTATTACTATCGCTTTCACAGCGGTGACAACACGTCGGTAACAGGCAGAACCCGCACGTTGCCGGCAGGTGCCGTGGCTGCGGCGAGCTTTGCGGTGGTGTCCTGCAGCAACTACCCGGCCGGGCTGTTCAACGTGTATAAAGAAGTTGCCGCCCAGGATCTGGATGCCGTGCTGCACCTGGGGGATTACCTGTATGAGTATTCCAGTACCGGCTACGCCAGCGAGCGCGCCGAGGAGTTTGGCCGCGTTGTGCAGCCGGCCAACGAGATCCTGTCATTGCAGGACTATCGCACACGCTATGCCCAGTACCGCACCGATGCCGATTTGCAGGCGGCGCATGCCGCGCATGCTTTTATCAATGTTTGGGACGATCACGAAGTGGCGAACGATGCATGGCGTGAGGGCGCCGAAAATCATGATCCGGCGACCGAGGGCAGCTTTTCAGAGCGCAAGGCGGTTGCGATTCAGGCGTGGTATGAGTGGCAGCCCGTGCGCCCGCCCGCCGATGAACTGGACATTATCTACCGGCGCTTCCAGTACGGTGAATTGCTGGATCTGTTCATGCTGGATACGCGCATCATTGGTCGCGACGAGCAGTTGAGCTATAGCGATTTTCTCAACGGTGAGTTCATCGATGTGGAGGGCGTTCGCGCGGCCTTCGGTGACCCGATGCGCAGCCTGCTTGGAGACGCGCAGCGCACCTGGCTGCGCGATGAGCTGGGCCAGAGCACTGCGCGCTGGCAGGTGATTGGCCAGCAGGTACTCAGCGGTCGCTATCAACTGCCCGCACCCATTATGGAGGCATTGGACCCAAGTATTGCCGGTGATGATGCGATCAGTCAGGGAACAACCGCAGTGCTGGCGGCAATTGACGCCAAGTCCAAGCCGGAAGCCGAGCGCACGCCCGAAGAGCAGGCTCTGCTCGACTCGGCGATTCCCTACAACCTGGATGCCTGGGATGGTTATGAATACGAGCGCGACACGCTGATGACCTATGCCGCCGATATGGATTTAAAACTGGTGATGCTCGCCGGCGATACACATAATGCCTGGGCCGCCCAGTTGACGACGCCTGACGCCAGAATAGCCGGCGTCGAATTCGGTTGCGCCAGCGTCAGTTCGCCGGGGCTCGAAGGGGTGCTGGGTGCAGACGCGGCCGCGTTATTCAGCCCGCTGGTGGTGCAACTGGTGGATGACCTGCGCTATGCCAACCTGTCTGATCGCGGCTACCTTTACCTGCGCTTCAATGCCGATAGCGTGGACGCCAGCCATCGATTTATCAGTACTATCGATTCACCGGACTACGCGGTACTCACCGATAAAACCATAGAAGTCGCCGTTGCGCGCAACGATATGCTGTTGCTGTGACGGCGCTGTGTGCCACACTGGGGCGGGCTGGAGCGACTGGACTGCGGGCCGGGCACGACAGTCGCAGGAACGAGGGCAGTAAGAACAGCCGTAACAAGATCCATAACGACGTTCACAACAGCAGTGATTGCAACAGCCAAACCAACGACAGCAAAAATAACGGCATCAACATCACATAAACAACAATAAAAGGGCCACCTCATTGAAAAAACCATTACTGCCATTGCTTGTGGCAGGCGCTCTGTTGGCGGGCGGCTGCAGCATCGATTCGGGCCCTGTCGCCGTGCCTCCTGCCGGTGACGGCCTGGCCCAGCCGGAGCCGTTGTCCTGGTGGAGCCGCGCCGCGATTGACAGCTTCATCCGCTTTTCCAGTTGGCGCGGTGAGCGTTCCGGTTATATCGTCATGGTCGCCCGCGACGGTGTGCCCATCTACAGCAATGCCGCCGGCTGGAAAGACATCGCCAGTCAGGCCCCCATGGCGGTGGATACCCACGTGCGCATTGCGTCCATGACCAAGCCCATCACCGCCGTGGCTGCGATGAGCCTGGTAGAAGAGGGCCGTTTGGGCCTTGACGATCCCGTTGCGGACTACCTGCCGGAGTTTGCCAACCTGCGTATTGCGACCAGTCAGACGCCCGATGCCCAGGGTGTTTATCCCACGGTGCCTGCAACGGTGCCGCTGACCGTGCGCCACTTGTTGATGTTCTCATCGGGCATCGGCCCCGGCATGGACACCGATCCGCCGCTGGTCCAGCACTGGCAGGCCAATGGCATTCGCGCCCTGGAAAAAGGCAGCCTGCGCGAGCGCGTCGCCGGCCTGGCCCGACTGCCACTGTTTGAAGAACCGGGCACGCGCTGGCGCTACGGATACTCAGCCGATGTGCTTGCCGCCGTGATAGAACAGGTGACCGGCAAGAATATTGAACAGGTGATGCAGGCGCGAATCTTCGAACCGCTGGGTATGGCCGACACCCGGTATGAGCCCCCGCAGGACCAGCGCGGCAGCATGGCCACCGTATACACCCAAGACAGCGAGGGCGACCTGGTCGTGGCCGCGGACCACTACGACCCCGACTGGAACCCGGGGGGCGGTGGCCTGGTCTCCACCGCTGCGGATTACATGCGTTTTGCCCTGATGCTGTGGAACGGCGGTGAGTATCGCGGTGCGCGCATTTTGCAGGCGTCCACGCTGGAGGATATGCGCCGGCTGCACATGCCGCAGGGGGTGCTTGCCGCTGTCGATATTGAAGGTCTGGGCTGGGGCCTGGGTATGGCCGTGGTGGCCGACGAAGAGGCGACGCTAATGCCCGATCGCACGGACGATTTCTGGTGGTCAGGCTATTACGGCACCACGTTTATTGTCAGCCCTGCCACCGGCCTGGTGGCGGTGATACTCACGCAGAATGAACCGGGCGAGTTCTCCGGTTTGCCCTACCAGGTGTATGTGGTGCAGGGGCTGGTGTACGCGGGCCTGTAACCGGGCGTTCATGCGGGGCGCATGCGGTTGCCCGGTGTATGGCTTGCCAGGAACCGCCGGGGTTATTTCAGGAATGACCTGGCTGCGCCCATCAGGCCATCCATGCCGCCAACGGAATCCAGAAGGCTGCCGCCACTGCTGGATTTGTCCATCAACTGTGGTATGACGTCCGTCAGGCTGTTGGCTGCGGTCTGCGGGTCGATGCCAAGCCTGGACGCAAACTCTGCAATCTGTCCTTCGCCAAGAACGTTCATCAGGCTGTCTGCGCTGATGGGGGTGTTGGCACCATCGCCCAGCCAGGTCCCGAGCACGCTGCCCAGGTCGCTGTCGGCGCTCATTTTGCCCGCCAGTCCGGCGAGGTCGAGGTCGCCGGAATTGTTGCCCAGCAGAGAGGTCAGTGCAGAGGTGAGCGTGTCACCGTCCGCCGGCTGGCCAACGTTGTCTGCCAGTAGTTGTGATGCCAGTTGCATGATATCCATGTCGATATGCTTCCTGTTCTGTGGAGAGTCGTCCAGCGTGCCGGCGTTAGCCAGGCACTCTACGTCCACAGAAGTATAGCCAGTTCTGTCACCGTGAACGTAACAATTGCGTTGCAGCAGCTCGGCCTGTTCGGGCAATTGCGCCCACAATTACAGGCTGTTTTGCCGGTGGCGGGCGTTGGCGAGCGATGCTGTGTGTGTTTTTGTAACTTGTTGTGACTTGTTGTGACTTGTTGTGATTTGTTATGACTTGCTGTGGGGGAATGCGGCCGGTGTGATGCCGCGTGCCCGCCCGTCCGGTTCGCCAGCGTGCACCAGGCGAACGCGACGCCGACGCAGCGGGTGCAATCTGGCCCTGTAGCGACTAGTCTGGGGCTGCGTGCGTCCCAATCTACAGCAGGAGAACCCCATGCCAGACGCCATCCCGGTTTTTGATGCCGCAGACGACGCGGCCGCCATGCATAAGGCGCTGGCGCAGTCCGGCGCGATTATTGTTCACGATTTCCTGGCAAAGACAGCCCTGGATGCCTTCAACGCCGAACTGGACCAGATTATTGCCGCCGAGGCCGCACTGGAGCGACGGTTTGCCAACCCGGCCATCGCCGAGTTTTTTGGTGACCGGGTAGGGCACGTTGCCGCGCTCGCGGGAAAGTCACCGATGTTTGTCGAGCACCTGTTATGCCACCCGCTGTACCTCGCTACCTGTGACGAGTTTCTGGGTGCCTCGTGCAGTGACTACCAGCTGAACATTGCGCAAGTCATGGAGCGCAAACCGGGCTGTGAAGCGCAAATATCGCACCGTGACGCCTGGGTGTGGAAGCGCATGCCGCCTACTGTCGGTGAGATCCAGGTGGCTTCGGTTCTCGCGCTGAACGACTTCAGTTTCGACAACGGTGCGACGCTGGTGGCGCCGGGCAGCCACCTGTGGGAGGGCGACAGGTACCCCGAGCCGGCCGAGATGGTCGCCGCAGAAATGCCCGCAGGCAGTGCGGTCATCTATCTGGGCAACACCTTTCATGGCGGCGGTGCGAACGTCACCACCGCTGACATCCGGCGGGGCATTCACGTGAGCTATACCCTGGGTTGGCTGCGCACGGAAGAGAACCAGTGCCTGTCTACGCCGCTTGAAGTATTGAGCGGCATGTCGCGCCGGGCGCAGGAATTACTCGGGTTCGGCGTGCACGACGATATTGCTGTGGGTGGTGGCTATCTGGGTACGGTGGAGCTTGAGGCGCCCTGCGATGCCCTGAAAACCGCCCCGGCCTCTCAGTCGTCGCCGTCGAGCGAGTCAATGTAGCGGCGGATTGCGCGCCACGCGGCAAGCGCTTCGGGCACGTGCGCGTTGGCCAGGCCGTGCCAGCCCTGCACGGCGCCGGGCCAGTGCTCCACGTTCACGGCTACACCGCACTCGATAGCCCGCCGTGCGAGGTGTTCTGCGCCGTGGCGCAACAGGTCGCATTCACCGATCTGCAGGTACATGGCAGGCAATCCGGACAGGTCGGCAAAGGCCGGTGATACGCGCGGATCATCCAGCGCCATGCTGCCCGCGAGGTAGTCGCGGGCGCGATTGCGCACCCACTGCGCGGTCAGAAAAGGGTCATGACCGACCGTGTTCGGTTGCTGTACGGACAGGTCAAACCAGCCGGTGAGCGAAATAAAACAGGCAGGCAGTGCAGCGCCGGCGTCGCGCAATTGTTGCAGCAGGCCCAGTGCCAGGCTGCCGCCGCAGGATTCACCCATGATGATAATCCTGTGTGGCGGATAACCGCTCTCGATCAGGCCGTTCCAGGCGGCGCGGCAATCATCCGCAGCCGCTGGGTACGGGGCTTCCGGGGCGAGCCGATAGTCGGGCATAACCACCGCGCAGCCTGTTTGCCGGGCAATCAATTCACCATAAAAGTGATACTCATCCAGCGGCGTCGAAACGAAGGCCCCGCCGTGGCAGTGAAAGACTGTCCAGCCGCTGTTTTGCCCGTGCATGGCATAGTGGCCGCAGCGTACGCCGCCGTGTGTCGTGATCGACAGTGTCAGGTCTTTGCCGGTGGGGTGTCCGTGAAAGGCCTTGAACATCGCCCTGACGTCAGCAGCCGTGGCGCTTGGATCGGCAAAATTCGCCGGGATGGCCTGCAAGACCTGCTGCATCTGCGGGCTGGCGCCCTGGGTCCGGATGGTGCTGTTTGTGCTCATCGGCGGCTTGTTCACCTGTGTGCCCGGGTGTGTGTCGATGCCCGGCCGGCGGTGTATTTGTTGGCACAGACCGTGATTGGTTGCGGCCCGAACATCGGCTATATTGGGCGCACTATTGCATCGGGCATCACCAGACAGCACCAGGCATCACAACAGGCACCACAACAGGCACCATAACAGGCATCGTGCAGCAAGCACGGCACGCGCAATGCAGTCCGGTGGACGCACATCATCACCGGGTCGATGCGAGCACAGTGCACGGCCAATATACCCAAGGGGCGTTCAAGCAACAACATGGTAGCGGCGGCGAACAATTCAGGCGGGTCCTTTCTGCGCGAACTCAAGCGCCGCAATGTCGTGCGCAGTGCACTCATCTATGTAGCGTGCTGTGCGTTGGTCCTGGTGCTGGTCCGGATGTTCGCTCCCGGAGCGGGCGCGCAGTCAGCATCGGCATTCCAGGTGGTGTTGTACCTGGCGGTGCTGGGTTTGCCCTTGTTGCTGTTGATGGCGTGGCACTTCCAGTTGACCCGGCGCGGCACGCTGCGTGCAACCTCTTTTGTGGAGCGTCGGGTACTGCGCAACCTGGCGCCCATCAATGACCGCCGCCACGCCCGCGCAGCGGATGACTCCGCGCCGGCTGCCGCCGCCGGGGAGCATCGCTGGCGGATCTCTGCCGAGACGGGGTCACTGATGGGCCTCACTTACAGCGTTCCCGCGTCACTCACGCTGGGCAGCGCTGCCGACTGCGATATCTCCGTGCTCAGCGATTTCGTGTCGCCCCGGCATGCGCGCCTTGATTCCTCGGGCGGCGAGTTAACGCTTGAAGACCTGGGCTCGGCCTCGGGCACCGTGGTCAACGGCAGGCCTGTGCGAGGCAAGCTGCCCCTGCATCATGAAGACGAACTGCGACTGCACGATATCGTTTTTCGTGTGTCCGACAGCACCCTTGGCGACCCAGCCAGCGTCCAGTCTGCTGACTGAGCGACTGTCTCGCGACGGTTTCACGTTATCCAGAGCACGGCGGCGATCACCAGCGCTGCCGTGAAGAGCAATGCGCGCAGCGGAAACTTGCCGTCATTCGGCTTGCCCCCACTCGCGCTGCGCCGGGCACTGCCATGGGGCTGATGGCCTTTGTCGCTGTTGGCGCTGCTGCCCACTATCACTGCCGAGATGTTGTCACGACCGCCGGCGTCCAGCGCGGCGCTGATCAGTGCGTCCACCTGGGCACGTGGCGTTGCGTGCTGGCTGAGCAAGTGGGCGATCAGGCTGTCTGGCAGCTCATCGCTGAGCCCGTCACTGCATAACAGCAATTGCTGGCCCGGTTGCAACTCGCCCCGGTACAGGCCTGGCTCGAGGTCCACCTGCGGGGATACGCCCAGTGCTTGCGTCAGCACATTGCGTTCAGGGTGATCGCGCGCCGCTGTTGCATCAATGGCCTGCTGCGCCAGCAATTCTGCGACGCGATTGTGATCGGCTGTCAGAAGCGTCAGTGCGCGGTCCCACAGGTAGGCCCTGCTGTCGCCCACCCAGCACACGTCGAGCTGCTGTCGCCGCAGCAGTGCGGCAACCACGGTGGAGCCCATGCCGGCGGCGCCCTTGCCCTCGGCAACGGCATTGAGGATGGCTTCATGGCTGGAGCGCACGGCTTCTTCGAGCGTGCTGTTTTGCGCAATACAGTGTGCAATGGTGTCGCGCACAATGGCGCTGGCGACCTCGCCGTCCGGCTGGCCACCCACGCCATCGGCGATCAGCCACAGTCCCGCCTCCGGGTCGGCGTAACAGGTATCTTCATTATTGTGATGTCGCAGGCCGGTGTGGGTGTCTGCGGCAAACGCCTGGGAGTCCATGCTCAACGGCTTAGCCTTGTACAAAAAAGCAGTACCCCTAGTGTAGCCCAGTGCGCTGCCGTCGTAGTGATCCAATGCGTACAGGCGTGAATGCCTGGCGTAACGCTGCTACTGTGCTAGAAGCGGTCACCGTCTATCGAGGAGGAATACAATGGCAAACTTAACGGGCAAGCGCATGGTGATTACGGGTTCTTCGCGCAGCCTGGGCCGACACTTTGCCCTGGCCTGCGCAGAGCAGGGCGCATCACTGGTGCTCAATGGCACCAACGCTGCTGCCCTGGCCCAGGTTGAGCAGCAATGTAGCGCGCTGGGCGCGAACGTGCGCACGCTGGTGGGTTCGGTGGCCGAAACGGCCGTATGCCGCGCCCTGGTGCAGACATGCGTTGAGGCCTTTGGTGGCATTGATGTACTGGTCAACAACGCAGGTATTGTCCGTGACCGTACCCTGCTGAATATGTCGGATGAGGAATTTGACGAGGTGATTGCCGTGGACCTGCGCGGACCGTTCCTGTGCATGCGCGAGGCAGCGCGCGCCATGAAAGAGCAGGGCAGTGGGCATATTGTCCAGATCACGTCAGCGTCGGGGCTGGTCGGTAATTTCGGCCAGGCCAACTATGCGGCGGCCAAGGCAGGATTAATGGGGCTGATGTATACCGCAGTGAAGGAGTTTGCGCGTTATGGCATTCGCGTGAATGCGCTGTGGCCGGTCGCGCGCACGGATATGACGCAACCGCTCATCGACAAGTCTGGCAAGTCCGCCCGCGAGTTGGGCTTTGGTGAGCCCCAGGAGGTGGCCCGCGCGCTGGTGTGGCTGTGCAGTGACAGCGCCAGCCATTTCAATGGGCAGTGCCTTACCAGCACCGGCAACAAAACCGCCCTGTGGCGCTCGCCAGCCGAAGCGCATGTGCTGCAAAGTGCCGAGCCGTTGAGCCTTGAGGACATTGAGCAACACTTCAGTGCGATCGAACCCTTGCCGATTTACAGCACCCGCTAGCCCGCGGTGGCGAACCGCGGCGATAGGGCCGCCCGGCGCCTGTGTGAACTGCGTCACAGTTAGGCGCCTCCAACGTGTCGAAGAAATTTACAAGCGCCGCTGAAGCGCCGCTGGCGACGGCCGTGATTTCATATAAAAATCAGTAAAAACAATGAGATAACAGGATCGGGCGCACTTCTTGCTTTGTTCTTCGCAGGGCAAATGCCCAATCGACAATATTTCACGGTAGCGAGCGCGGATTGCGCCGCCCGAACAGCAGGCTAAGGAGCACGATATGGTAAGTATGAAAGGCAAACTAGGTGCAGCAGCGTTGGTGGCCGGGATGGCCGCAGCGATGCAGTCGGCACCTGCCTTTTCTGCCATGCAAACCTGGGACTGGAGCAGTTCCTCCAACAGTTTCAGCAGCAACAATTTTGGCAACTCACTGAGCATGACCTCCTCAGACGGCATCAACCTGACCGTCACCGGCTGGTCAGACACCAACGACAGCGGTGGCGATGACGAAATCGAGTCAGGCCGACTGATTTGGGCGCAATCCGGATCGCTGGGTATCCAGAACCGCGACGAAGACACCGGCTCACCTAACCACTCCATCGACAGCATCACATCAGACGCCGATGGTGAGTTCGATATGCTGCTCCTGCAGTTCGACACCGCCGTCAGCCTCAGCGGTATTGACCTGAGCTGGGGTGTGGATGGCAGTGCCTCCAACCGTGCGGACATCTCGATTCTCGCCTATGACGGCACCGGCTCAAGCAGCCTGAACGGCGAAACCTGGTCGGACATTTTCTCCAGCAATGGCGGCAACTATGACTCTATTGGCAACTACAACAATGTGGGTCTGAGCTACTACAGCGTCAACGCGGGAGAAGTGGAATCAACGGCCTGGTTGATCGGCGTGTACAACCCGACCTTCGGCGATAGCCTCAGTGCCGGCAACGACGGCTTCAAACTGGACCTCATCAAAACCGAAACCTCCGATGGCGACCAGCCTCCCGGTGAAGTGCCCCTGCCCGGCAGCGCCCCCCTGCTGCTGCTCGGCCTGGCGCTGCTGCGCGGACGTCTTGCTGCCCGGAACAAGCACAGCTAGCCCTCGTTCCAGGCTCATCGGAAAAGCGGAATCTTCAAATTCCGCTTTTTTTATGCCTGCGTTAAGATGATTTTCCCGATTTAGTCCCCCCGCCGAGGAGGCACACAGTTTGCTCAAGATTCCGTTCTATACGCTGGTGGCTTTGCTGTGCGCCATGCTTTCGCTGGGCGCACTGTCACAGTCAGAAAGCGACCATTACGAACAGGGTGTGCAGGCCTACGCGCAGGGCGAGTACCCCGAGGCTTATATCCACCTGAAAAATGCCTTGCAGGCTGATCCTGCTTTCCTCCCGGCGCGTTTACTGCTGGCCAAAGTGCATTTCAACGCGGGCGATGTTGCCGGCGCGGCCAAGGAGTCCGAGGAGGCGCTGGCGCTGGGCGCCGACCTCAACCTGGTGTTGCCGGTGTATGGCACATCGCTGATCCTGCTGCGACGCGACGCGGATCTCTTTGCCCTTGAAAAACAGGTTGGCAGCCTGACCAACGAAAACCGCTTCGAGTGGCTGCTGCTCAAGGGCCAGGGCCACCTGTTGCGAGGAGAAGCCGATGCCGCGCGCAGGAGCTTCGAGCAGGCCTCGGCCATGTTCCCCACTGACGTGCGCTCCAGTAACACGCTCGCGGCGGTGTACATGCAAAGCGGAATGCGCCAGGAGGCAGACGAGCTGATCGAAAAGTCGTTGCTGCTCGATCCTGACAACGTGAAAACCCTGGAGTTGCGTGCTGACCTGGCCCTGTCTGAAGGGCATACAGATGAGGCATTGCGCAGCCTGGAAAAAGCCCACGAACTCGACAGCTCTGACTTGCGCGTCCTGCGCGGTCTTGCGCGCGTGCACCTGCTCGAAGGCAACCAGCTGCAGGTGGAGCACTACCTGGCATTGATCCTTGAGCAGTCTCCCAACGACCCGGCGGCGACCTTGCTCAGCGCGATTATCGAGATCGGCAAGGGTGAGGCCGAAATTGGCGATGCCATGCTGTCGGGCTTGAGCATGAAGCTGGCGGAACTCGATGCGATCTCACCGCAGTCCAGTGATGATATGCAGTTTATCCAGGCCTCGGCAGACTATGTGCGCGGCAGCGATCGCAGTGCGATTGCGCTGTTCAATAACTACCTCACGCGCAAGCCCTCGGACCTTGCAGCAATACGTATGCTCGCCGACCTCTACATCCGCAACTCTGAAACCGGCAGGGCGCGCGACCTGTTGGGTAGCAGCAGGGCCTATATCGTTGAAGACCTGGGCCTGAGTGTTTTGCTGCTGCGCCTGTATATCGAGTCCGGCAGTGAATACAACGCGCGCGAACTGTTGGAGCAGCTAAAAGCCGGCACGGACGACGCCGTTCTGGTGGCGGTGCTGGAGGCGGAACTGGATCGCTCGGTGGGAAAATTCGAACAGGCACTGGAGCTTCTGCCTGAGCGTAATTATGCACAGGTGCCGGTGTCATACGGTTTGCTGCGCGGTGCGCTCTTGCTCGACCTCAACCAGTTGCCTGCGGCAACTGCGGTGGCGCGCGAGTTGCAAACGGCCTACCCGCAACAGGTGCGCGTGCAGAACTTTGCCGCCGTTGCTTACCTGCGCCAGGGCGACCTGGAGAATGCCGAGCCAGCCATTGACGCTGCGCTTGCACTGGCGCGGGATGACACCGATGCCAACTTTAACCTTGCGGTGTTGCTCAAGCAGCGCGGCCAACTGGACGATTCCGCTGTTGTGCTTAACCGGATTCTTGCTGATCGGCCCAGCCATGTGCGCTCGATCATGTTGATGGCGACCATTCTCTACGACCAGGGCAATGTCGAGGAAGCACTGGACTGGAGCAACAAGGTGTATGCCTATGACAAGACCTCGCCGTTGCCCGGTGAATTCCAGCTCAACGTTTACACACAAACCGGCAACTGGGAAGAAGCGCGCAAAACGGTGGCGCTGCTGAGCAAGGATTACCCGCTGAACGAAGACTACCTGTTGCGGCAGGCCCAGATCTACATGCAACTGGAAGACTATGAATTGGCGCAGCGGCCGCTGCGCAGCCTGGCGGCGCTGTGGGCCGAGGATCCGCGCAGGCTCAGGCAGCTGGCGATGTTGCAGGTAGAGTCGCAAAACACCGAAGAGGCCCGGCTCAGTCTGGAGGCTGCCCTGCGACTTGCGCCTGAAGACTTCGACATCAAGCTTGATCTGGCGCGGTTGAATATTCTGGAAGGGCAGTACGGCCGCGCCCAGTCACAACTGGATCTGCTGCAGGAAAGTGCGGGCGAACGGTCGCCCATAGCGCAGGCGCGCGGCGAGCTGGCGCTGGCGCAGGGCCAACTCGAGCAGGCGCAGGCGCATTTTATGCGGGCCTATGAACTGGATAACAGTAACGGCAATGCGGTGGGGCGGCTGTACGAGCTGAGCTTGCGTGGCGTTGGCGGTGAGGCGTTTGTCGCGACTATGGAATCTGCCTTGCAGCGTGATTCGTTGCCTCCATGGGCGGTGCGCTTGCTCGCTGACAGCCTGATGGCGCAGGGCAACACGGCGCGCGCGGCAAGGTACTACGAAGCGCTGCTTGCACACGATGATTTTGCCGATGATGCGGGTGTGTTGAATAACCTGGCGAACATCTACGCAGCTGACGATCTCGACAAGGCCCTGGTAACGGCGCAGCGCGCCCTGGCGCTCAAGCGCGAGCCCACGGCATCAATACTGGACACCGTGGGCTGGATTCACACCCAGCGCAAGGAATACGACCAGGCCCTGCCGTTCCTGCGCCGCGCCTATACGCTGAACTCGCGCGACCCCGAGATTCGCTATCACACGGCGGTGGCATTGCTCGGTCTTGATCGAACAGCAGAGGCGGTAAAAGAACTGCGCGCCGCCCTGGCTGCGGGCGAAGCGTTTCCGGGAGTTGACGAGGCGCGGGCGTTGTTGCAGGAACTGGCGCCCTAGCGGCTTGCCTGTGGCCCTGCGTCGTACTGCCAGCCATCGCCGGCGACATCCATAAACACCGGATTGGCAAAGGCAAAGGGCGTAAAGCCAGGTAACAGGCGCGCGTACATCTGCTGCGCCTGGCCATAGACTTCAACGAATACGAAGCTGTCACGCTCCACCACAACCGGCAGTGAGGTAGTGCCTGCCTTGTCTACGGGCAGTGTTTGCCACAGTTCACCGTTGAGCCACACCCTGATCTGGGCGACCGGTACCCAGGGTGCGTGATCGATGTGGATGTTCAACATGCCCGCATTCTTCGGGTGTGTGTCTCCGGGCCCGGCGCCGTCGATATCGACGCGAATAATCGGCCCGGTCGAGCCATAGACAGCGCCGCGTTTTATTGCGCTGACAATCTCTTCAACGCCCACCTGCGCGGGGTCATCCCGGGCAACGACAACATAATTGCGTGGGAAGGCCACCGTCTCGTGACTGCTATGGGAGTCACTGTTGGCCGTTGCGACTTTATAAAAATTCTGCCGCAGCAACGAGAACCAGTCTTCCCTTACCAGCGCGTAGACATCCATCGATGGGCCGTTGAGCAGTTCTATCGCGTCGAAATCGATATCGCGATAGTGCGTGCCCGGCAGGGGCTCCACCAGCGTGTGGTTACCGGGGGCATCAACAGGCAGTGCTGGATCGTAGGCAACGCCCTGTGACAGGTGGTTGAAGAATGTGACATCGTCATCATGAATTTCTGTGCGCGGGTGATTGAGCTGGAAAATGCTCTGAGGAAACGCCGCCTTGTAATCCGCGATGACCTGGCCAAGTCGCTTGCCTTCAAAGGGCAGCGTGCCCCCCATAAACGCACCGGCCAGCGGGGCCACGGGAAACACGTTGCTATGGCCAATCGTGGTGGGCGCGGCGGCGCTGCGCGCCATACCGGTAATCTCTACTCCGGGGAAGGTGAGGAGTTTATCGTCCAGCCCCATTGCCTCAACGATCGGGCTGAAATCATAGGTGACGTTATGCTCGGTAGGTACGAGTACCTCGCCACCTTGCGCGACGAAGTCCTTCACCCGCTGTTGCAGTGGCAATGAAGAATCGAAGCTGATGCCGCTGTGTACGTGCAGGTCAACGCCGATGAGCCCGCTGCTGTCTACCTGCCTGACCGGGTCAGCGATCTCCAGGGTATGACGCTGTCCGGCCGATAGCGTCAGGTGCGTTTCGGTTACGCTGTATTCGGGCCCGCGCGATGCAATCACGCGGTACTGACCGGGTGCCAGCGCTACCGATGGCAGGTCTGCGCTGGAGCCGGCGAGGCTGATGCGGTAACTGGCGGCGCCGCCCAGCGCCCGTGCGTTGCCCACTGTTAATGTCGAAAGCTCGCTGTTGAACAGCGTGCGTTCATCGCCTTGCAGGAACATCAGGCTCATCACCCGGCCCCTCGGCAGCAGCAGTTGCGCCGGCTCGCCCAGGTCGATGGCACCCAGGTCGATAGCCCCCAGGTCAATATCTGCAGCACCGGATGTTGTGTTGCTGTCGGTGCGCCCAGTGGTGTGCGCCAGTTGGGTTTGTCCCCATGGGGTTTCAATAACCAGCCTGAAGCTGTCAATGGATCGTGGCAGGCGAAAGCTGAAGCCGCCATGGTCGGCCGGGCGCACGAAGGTGATTGGTGTGCCGTTGTCGTCGGTGACGGTGATACCGGCCTGCGCGCTGTTGAGCGTGCCACTGACCACAGCGCCGCGGTAGATCTGGTCGGTAACGACCGCCGCATCGGCGTGTCGGTTGACGGCAATGGACTGGCGGTAAACGAAGGTTTCACCAACGCCCAGGTCGCGAATCTGTCCCAGTGCAAAGCTGATCATGCCAGGAGTGCGTGACCAGAACCCCGGAAACGGCTGGGTGAAAGCGCCGAACAGCGAGAACTCGCGCCCGCCGAGCATGAACGGGGTAACCGGCCGTGCACGACCGTCTGTATCGATATGCAGTGCTTCCAGTGTGCGCACGCCGTAGGTAATGCCGGGCGCGATGTGGCGACTGCCGATGAGAATCTGTGTATCGCTGGCGCTAACCGATGACAGGATAGAGGCAGGTTTTGTGGTGTCTATCGCATCCAGTTGAAAGCCGCGTGACGCTGCCGCCTCCTGGCTGTCGAGCGCAAAGGGTCGCAACGATGCGCCCGGATGCAGAATGATTGCGCCAAACATGCCGAGCCTCGGGCCTTCCTCCACGCGGCTGACCGTGGATTCCACCAGCAGCGCTCCTGGATGGCTTTCCGCCAGTTGATAGCGCACAGCGGTGTGCAGGCCGTTGCGGCGCCCGGCGACTTCTATCCAGGCTGCGCCGTCCTGCGTTCCGGCGGTGATGGTGTCTGTGGGCGGTATTTGATCCTTCTGCAGATTCAACTGTGCATGGCTAACGCTCCACTGGTCATTGGCGGCATCGCAGTGCCACAGATCAATCAGTGCGCCGCCTTCTGCCGCGAGAAAACTGGCATGGTTGGAGTCTGAGATGACCGCACAGATATCCCCGTCACTCAATAGCCAATCGCCAACACCACCCATCGCATCCATGCCGCCGGCAGGCAGCGGGTACTCACTGGATGCAGAAACCTGTGCGGCGTAATAGTCTGCGCTGTACACCGGCATGGCCAGCAGGAACGCCGCCGTGCAAGCCAGCAGTGAATAACGGCAGTGCGCAACAATCCGTTGCCAGGTACAACCGCCACCAGGCGTTGATACCACGGCACGCACGCGCGCGCCGCTACCCGGGGTGCCGGCCATGAAGGCGTAAAGAAAAAAGCGCTGCAATGGGTAGGTGCGCATGTGGCGACTCCAGTGGCGGGCAGGCCTGGACTTTACCACAGAGGGGCTACGTCCCCGGCGCTGTGGTCGTTGATTGAGCGCGGCTGCGCCACAGCGTTGGCTCAGGCGAGCACACTGCCTGGCTCACTGGACAGCCACACCCATGGTGTTCTCATAGATGATGTAGGAATCGCTGCGAACCTTGGCGCGATACATCGCAGTGTCTGCGTACTTGCATAGATCCGTGTAGTCTTCGCCATGCATGGGAAACACCGACACACCGCAACTGCCGCGCACGATGATCTCCTCGCCATCAATGTGAATGGGCTTGCGAATGGCTGCGAGAATTTTCGGCATGATGTTTTCAATATCATCGGGTACGCGAATGCCTGGCAGAATCAGGCCGAACTCATCACCACCCAGGCGGGCGGTGGTGTCCGACAGGCGCAGCGTTTGCTGCAAACGCTCGGCCACGGCGCGCAGCAGCTCATCGCCGGTGTGGTGTCCGTGAGTATCGTTGACGGGTTTGAATCCATCAAGGTCGATGTACACAACGCCAACGGTCTGGGTGCGCTCGTTGGCCTCGTTGATGTGTGCCTTGAGCCGGCGGAAAAATTCGAAGCGATTCGGCACGCCTGTTAAGTCATCGTGACTGGCCCAGTGTTCGAGCTTGACCTTCTCTTCGTGCAGTTCCTTCTCCAGCAGGCCGTTGAGAGTTTCGTACACGATGAGTACGGCACCCATCACGGCGATCAGGACAAACTGGAACATCAGGTCCATCGCGCGCACGACCTCAGCGCTTTGCAAGAGTTGAACATGGCCAAAGCCGTATACGCCACTGACATACGTATAGGCACACAGCGTCATGGTGATCAGCAGCCAGACGACCCCTGTTTTCAGGCCAAGCAGCAGAAAGCCCCATAGTGGAATCATCAGCAGCAACTGGAGAATGGGCGATTCCTGATTGCCGCCGGTGATCTGTATGCCGGTGAGTATGACGGCCGTGAGTACGGCGATCATGAAGTTGCTGCTCAGCGTATAGCTTTCGGTCTTCATGAGCAGGAGCAACGCACAGAGGTAGCCGACGATACACGCGCCATCGAGTGCCAGGGCAACCAGGGTGTTTTCTTCAAGGTTCAGGAGAAACACCAGCCCGAAAGCCGTGAGCACGCTGATAAGCAGGTTGGACCAGATCATGCCGAGTAACACGTAACCACGCATGAGATCCTTGGGCGTGGTGCACATGCTCTCGGGCAAGAAGTAATCAAAAAAGCGTAGAATGAACGCCATGGTCTGCCCTGGTGCTTTCTTCTTATTGCCGGGCACACCAATCGGGCCGCAAGCGTAGACGCTTCGCCCGTGACCGCAAGCACAACCCGGCGCCACGTTTGCTTCAGGTTACCAAAACGCGTTGGCCAGTTTTAGTGACAAAGTCCCATGTTTGCGCGTGCAGCAGGCGCGTCCTGGCGCATGCGGGTGTGGCGCCAAACGCGTACCGGCTACAGCCCCTGTGCGTTTTCCGGAAGATACGCCTGGAAAATATCGCCCAGGTTCTCGTTGTTGTGATTGGGTACGCGATAGTAGGTGCGAATATCAACAGAGCCTTTATCGTCAAAGCGATAGGTCTCAATGCTGTATTGCACCTGTGCGCCCTCGGGTCCGTCGAAATGATTTTCCAGGCACCAGGCGACTTCATTGGCGCACACGAACAGTGTGCCGGGCTGGATGCGAAAGCGTACCCGCGGCTGGAACAAATCCCAGGAATCTTCGCAGCAGGACTTGAAGCCAATTTTTTCAGGTGTGCCCACCGGGTCGAGCATGCGGAAGTCGCCGGTCGCGACGGTTCTCCAGTTATCGATCCAGGCTTGTTTGTCGCCAGCGTTCCACAACTGCGGGTAGTTGGTGGCCCAGTTGAGCAGGGTGTGTTTGTCGGGAGTTGCCATGGTGCTTATCCTTCGTTTAGAAATCGTAGCGCAGCGCAATGCCAGCGGTGCGCTGGGCGTATTTGGGAACGCCGTGTATATAGGCGTTGGGTATCAGGATTTCTGACTGGCCGTAAATCAGCGCGGCGTAGTCTTCATCAAACACATTCTTGACGAATGCCGAGAGCGTGTAACGGTTGTCGGCGTCGGTCAATGCAAGGCGTGCATCGACAATCGTGTACGCGTCCTGGCGCGTGTATGGATCCTGTGACAGTTCAAAGAGTACGTCATCCTGGCTGCGCAGATCCATGCCCAGTGTCATGGCGAAGGCATCAAATTCGATGCGGTAATCCGTGCTGAGCGTCAACTTCCACTGCGGTGTGTAGGGCAGATCGCCGCCGGACAAATCTTGTGCACCGGTGGGGCACTCGCCGCGGAACTTCTGCGGGCCGCTGCAATTGCCGTTGCGATAGTCATCGATGGAGCCGTCGGTATAGGCAAAGCCACCCCTGATCGTCCAGTTATCTGTCGGTTGAGCCAGCATTTCGATTTCCACGCCCTGGGTGGACACCTCACCGGCGTTGACCAGTACGAAGCTGCCGGGAATCATGTCGGTCACATCGTCGTCGACGGAGGCCTGGGCCTGGAAATCCTGGTACTCGGCGTAAAACAGCGCCACGTTCATGATCAGCCGGTTGTCCAGCCAGGTAGATTTCAGGCCCAGTTCCCAGGCGTCGCTGGTCTCCGGGGCAACGAAGCTGCCGCCCGCGACAATGCCGGTATCGAAGGCGGGGCCCTTGTAGCCGCTGACGTAGCTGAGGTAGGTCATCGCGTTGTTGTTGATGTCCCATTGCACGGCGATCTTCGGTGAGAAATCGTCTTCGCTGGTATCGGCCGCGACTGAACCTTCGGCGGGAAAGATCAGGTTGTCAGTACCAATGGCAATGGTGCTGAACTCCAGGTCGTCGCGCGTGTAGCGTCCGCCGAGGGTGAGGATCCAGTCCTGCATGAAGGCATAGTTGACTTCGCCGAACAGGGCAACGTTCTCGTTCTTGACCTCGGTACGAGAAACGCGGGTCACCGGCGGCAGAATGGGTGCGAGCAACGAAGTGGTAGTGTCGTTGCCGGAATCCTGGTCCTGGTTAAAGTAGAACGCGCCGATCACGTATGAACCCCAGTCCTGCGGCGCTGAAGCCAGGCGCAGTTCCTGTGAAAGCTGCTCTACCTCGGTTTTGGGCGGGGCTGGAAAGCTCAGCGCCAGGGGGTTCACCGGGCGGTTGTCCAGGTCGACGATACTTTCGCTCTGCCAGTCGCGCATTGCGGTGATAGACGTCAGCACGTGGCTGCCCAGGTTCCAGTCAATCGACAGTGAATGGCCCTGGCCGTCGATCTTTGTAAACGCCGGCTGGTCGTTGTTCACGTCCTGGTTGCCATCCCCCGGGACAACGGGCAGCTGTTCATCCAGCAATGCCTGTTGCTCGGGCGAATCAAGAATGGAGCGTACCGCCAGTGCAGTGCAGTCGCAGTCCCGTTCGCTGTAGTCGCTGCTCCACAGCAGTTCGAGGTCTTCATTGGCTCGCCACAGCAATTTGCCGCGCAGGTTGTACGTTTCATCGTCGTTCACGCGTTCGCCGTTGAACACGTTTTCCGAGAAACCGTCGTCGTCAACGATGGAACCGGTGAGGCGATACGCGAGTGTGTCCGTGATGGGGCCTGAAACTGTACCGTCCAGTCGATATTCATCCTGCTCGATCGCGGTGGCTGCGATGGTGCCGGAGAGCTCCGGCGTTGGATCTTTGGTAATGATGTGAATGACACCGCCCGAGGCGTTCTTGCCGTACAGGGTGCCCTGTGGGCCGCGCAGCACTTCTACCCGTTCTATATCCACCAGTTCGAGAAACGCCATGCCCGACACACCCATCACCACCCCGTCGAGCATGGTGGACACACTGGGTTCGACCGAGGTGTCCAGTGATTGGGTGCCGATGCCACGAATGTTAAACGATGAGCTTGAAGGTCCTGAGCTTGCCTGGACATTCAGGGTAGGGATCAGCGTGCTCAGGTCCTGGGCGTTGCGCAACTGCGCCTCGGCCAGTGCGCGGCCGCTCAGTAATGACACACCAACGGCAACATCCTGCAGATTCTGCTCGCGCTTGCGCGCTGTCACGATCAGTTCTTCCAGTAGCGCGGTTTCCTGTGCGGCCAGGTGGGGGGACGGCGCCAGAGCGAGCAGGGCGGTAATGACTGACACGCAAGGGTAGTAGTGACGGGTGTTCATGGTGGCAGACCTCGATTATCTTTTTATTGTGTCTGGGAAGAGGTTAGCATAGCAGTGCATGCCTCGCCTGTATCTGGATGCGTTTGCCACTGACCAATTAACCAAGGAGTGCAACGATGCGTCAGATATCCCTTCGCTTACCCGCAAACATCCTGGTGCTGCTGTGCCTGGCCAGCGTGCTGGTCGCCTGTGGCAAACCACTGCCCGACCCGTTGATGGAGCGCTCCCGCGATACCCCGCAATGGTTTGATGACGCCAAACTGGGCATTTTTATTCACTGGGGGCCGGCCTCGGTTCCCGCCTATGCACCCGGCAAGGCGCTGGCTCCGGGTGAACTTGAAGAAGTCCTGCTGGGTACCGCCGGTCGCCAGGAGCTGCCGTATACCGAATGGTATTCCTATCCGTTGGCGCGTCCGGACAGTTCCACCGCTCGCTACCACGCCGAACACTATGGCGACGCTCCCTACCGCGATTTCGGCCCCGAGTTTGAGCGCCGCGTGAACCAATCCTGGGATCCCCGGGCGTGGGCGGATTTCTTCCAGCGCGTGGGCGCGCACTATGTGGTACTGGTAACCAAGCATCACGACGGTTACACCCTGTGGCCCAGCCGTGTGCCCAATCCACACGCGCAAGGCTGGGGCTCAGAACGTGACATGGTAGGAGAGCTTGCCCAGGCGGTGCGCGATCGTGGAATGCGCTTTGGCGTCTATTACTCCACCGGCCTGGACTGGACGTTCAGCCTCGTTTCCGAGGGCGACCTGGTGCGTGACATGCTGCGTAGCGCACCGCGCGGCGACGACTATGCAGAGTATGCCCACGCGCACATGCTTGAATTGATTGAGCGCTACTCTCCGGATGTGCTGTGGGCGGATATCGGTTATCCCCAGGGCGGGCGTCTGGACGATGTGCTTACGCGCTATTTTGCCGCGGTACCTGACGGCGTGGTGAACGACCGCTGGGCGGCACTGGATACCATCGGTGCTATTGCCGAGTGGCCCGGGGCAACGCCCGTCCTGAAATGGCTGGCGCGACAGCTCATCTCGATGGACGATGGCACCCTGAAAGACGACCCGGCGCGTATCGGCTTCAAGACCGAAGAGTACAACAGCCTGGCGGGCATTCCTCCCTATAAGTGGGAGGCGACCCGCGGTCTCGGTGCGTCGTTTGCATTCAATGCCGCAGAGACCGCCCAGGACATGCTCAGCGCCGATGAACTGGTGCGCTTTCTGGTGGACACCGTTGCCAAGAATGGCAACCTGCTGATCAACGTTGGCCCCGACAGCTTTGGCCAGATACCTGCCATTCAACAAAGTCCGTTGCTGGGCCTGGGCGAATGGTTGCGCACCAATGGCGAGGCCGTTTACGGCAGGCAGCCGTGGCAGCGATTTGGCAATCTCGATGGCCGCGAACTGCGCTACACCAGTGGTGATGGCGTACTGTATGCCACTGTGTTCGGTGCGCTTGATGAGCGCTTTACGCTGGAAGACCCCGGCGTGCCCTGGCAAACCCTGGAGGTGCTGGGCGCGAATGTGCTGCAGGTTGAGAAAGTGCCTGACGGCATCGAAGTGACGTTGGACGCGGCGCTGCCAGGCCCTGCCGCCGTGGTGCGCTATACGCTGCCTTAACGACCGTTGCAGTGCAGCGAGCGGTGCCCGCTGCCGGCTCGGTCCGCAGGTGCTACTGCACGGCCAACTGTGGTTGCAGCAGCGGCCTATCCTTGCGCAGGCGCAGGTTGTAGCGCAGCAGCTTGAGGATCGGCCCGACGCGTCGCCATAGCGGCGCTTCCGTTACCGACTCGATCACATCCGGTGGAAACACACTCTGGTAATGCTGGATGCCGTACTTGGTGCGGATGTCTTCCAGCGATGTGTCCCACTCGTCCTCCCAGTTGATGTCCATCATCGGTGGTGTGTTGCGGCCGTGCTCCCAGCCCTCACAGATGATTTGCATAGCGACCGTAAAGCCGTGAGGTTCCTTGAAGGTGCCGATGGCCATGCCCACGGCGAGAAACATCGACGAGTAGTTGTGGCCAAACTGCGCCAGTTGGAAACCGGAAATGGCGATCTCCCCGGAGGAGGTCGTCTCGTAGCCCGCGACCAGGTGCCACACCTCGTGCATTTGCAGGATTCGGGCATTGAGGTAGTGCAGCACGTGCGGCAGCCCATCCAGGCCGATGTCATCGCGCTGCAATACTTCCGGGTCATAGCCGTTGTCCAGGATCAGGCGGTGCAGGGCGTAGCCGAGGCTGTCATGGGGGCAGTCGGCCAGCGGGCTCATGTCGGTGTAGCCCGGGATGGGATTGCGTTGGGCGGCAGCGGCGCCGGGGTGGTTCAGTGCATGCTGCTCGGCCAGCGGGCCGAAGTCCTCGTGCAGCGCGGCGCCCAGTGATGCCACTGCAACGGTAATGCTGATGGCGTCGTAACCTTCCTCGGGGCCATCGATCACATCCCAGAAGGCCTTCCAGAAGCCCGCCTCTATGGGCGCCTCGGCCAGCCCCCTGGGAACTTCTGGCGTCGGGCCGCGGCCCAGCCACGCACTGGCGATGTTGTCACACACGGCCGGGCAGGCATCGGGGCAGGAGTAAGCGGCCCACGCCATGGCGGCAGTAATTTGCAATCGCCCTTGATGGCTGCCGCGTTTGGCGGCGGCGACGGCCTGGTGAATGGTCTCACGATCCGTGTAGTGGGTCAGGCTTTGCAGTGTTTCGCGACTGTTCATGTGGCCTCCTGGGCGCGCACCTGTGACGTTTATGGCTGTTGGGGTCACAACGATGGCGGTTAGCGGACAAGCAACGGGTATGGTGCCTGCCGCTCAAAGTATACGACATTTGCTCAATATCACCACCGCAGGCCGTGTGGCTGGCGGTGACACACTGTGTGTGTAGGCAGTGGCTCACCGACGCGGTCAGCGCTGGGGCGAAGGCGGCTCGGTCTCCGGGGCTGCTTTGTCGCGCGCGCCGCCGAACAGCCTGCCGATAGCCCTGCCCCAGGCGATGAGTGGGCCGGCCTGCGCCTCCCAGAGCGTTTCTATCTTTTCTCCAGAAGACAGCCCGGTGGGAGGGTATTCATCGATCTCCGGCTTGTAATAGCTGCCAAAGGCAACGTCGTACAGCGGCAACCAGATCGAGTAATTCTTGTTCTGGTGCTGCGGCAGCTTCGAGTGATGAATCCAGTGAAACTGAGGGTTGGAGAAAAACGGCGTTAAGCGGTACAGGGCATCGACGCGCACATTGGCGTGTATGAAGTAGTCCCACAGTCCGAGCATCAGGCCACCCATGACTGCGGCAAAAACCGACTGTGGGGTCAGGTCAAACACCAGGCCGATACTGAGGCCGCGAAAGAGCGCCTGTCCTGCGGGTTCAAGGAAATGTGAGCGGAAAATCGTTGTGCTGTTGAGGTTTTCATCCGAGTGGTGCAACTTGTGCAGCTCCCACAAGAATCCAAAGGTGTGCTGCGCGCGGTGCCACCAGTAGTAGGAAAAGTCACCCAGAAAACACGCGACAAGAAAAATCACGATACCCTGCAGCGCAAGATCAACCCCGGGCACGCCGATACCGATACCATCGGTTGACAC
This sequence comes from Gammaproteobacteria bacterium, assembly GCA_024742415.1. Lineage (GTDB taxonomy): Bacteria > Pseudomonadota > Gammaproteobacteria > Pseudomonadales > Halieaceae > Marimicrobium. The sequence continues at coordinate 392,286 of JANSYN010000002.1, read as the reverse complement.
TGACAAGCTGGGCAGGCCGCTCGCAACCGCCAGGTGTAGCGTTGAAAAGCCCACCAGCGCCGCAAAGCAGGGAGCGAGCAGAAGATTGCTGAAAGTAATCAGCCAGTTAAATTTGTAGTTTTCTCTGGGCACTGCAGGGCGCTGCGCTGGCGAACGCTTTTCCATCCACAGGAATGCCGGCCAGCTCAACAGCAAAGAGCTGTAACCCAGGAACAGGGCAAACGCCGCGCCGGCCAGCTGGCCCTGATACGTCAGAAAAAACTCATCCATCAGCAGGGCCTTCCACACCGTCGCAAGTTGCGGCTGCACGCCAATACGGGTTTGGCAGGCGCAAGATGAACGCTCCTGCCGGCGCCTTGGCCAGGCGGTTGATCCTCATGCGCGCCACACCCGCTTGTTCATGCTGCCGAACATTTCGCTCAACTCAACGCGCGTGGGGTCTACCCGGATGACACAGTATTCCTCGCTGGCAGGGCCGGCGGGCCAGAACTGGGCAAGATCGTAGTCCATGACATCCCACACGCGCGCCTTGGTGGCGGCGTCTGTCATTACCGTGGCTGTGCCGCGTACCATCAGGTGAATAAAGTCATCCGGTGCCACCTGGAACTGGATATCCACGGCGGCGTTCTGTCTTATCTGCTGTGCTTTGGGAGTTTCGGGCCCGGTAGCGATCCATAGCGTGTCGCCCTCCCAGGTGGGGTGCACCATGCGCACGCGCGGTTCGTTGTTGTGCACGGTTGCCAGCGCACACCAGATGGCCTTTTTGGCGGCGGCTTCAACGTCTTCAAAAAAACGTGCTTTGTCGGTCTGGCTCACTGCAGTCATGAAAGGCTCCCTATGAATTATTAGTAGGAGTGAAGCGCATGTATGCCGGCGGGCGACGCCGAGCGATGTGCACCGCCAGTTGGCACTGACCTAGTGTAGACCAATTCACTGCAAAGCATTAACTTGGATCCGTGTCGGATTAATCGCACTATGGAAGCTAACGCGGCAGCAGCCCGGCAAGGCCCCGGCGGTTGCTGCGGTTGCAGTCTCGCGTTGGTGTCGGTGGTTCAGGCAAGCGACGCCAACGTGGTGGCACAGCCGCCTTGCATTGAGTCAATAGACAGGTCGTGTCGATGAGCGCGCGTGATGAAATACGAGAAACGAAGCGCATAGGAAGCGTCATGCAGGCACTGGCCTGGCTGGTCTTTCTCGCGATAGGGGTGTTCTTTTTTGGTGACCTGCTAGAACAGCACGCCAACCCCAACCAGTCGGTAAATACCCACCTGAACACCCAGGGCCAGCGCGAGGTGGTGCTGGAGCGCAACCGTTACGGGCATTACGTCGTCAACGGTAAGATCAACGACCGTGAAGTCACTTTTTTTCTCGATACCGGCGCAACGGGCGTGGCCATTCCGGAACGCGTTGCGCAGCGTCTGGGTTTGCGTCGCGGTGCGCCGTTTATTACCCAAACCGCGAATGGTCGCGCAACCAGCTATGCAGTCACGCTGGACCAGGTCAGCGTGGGAGACATCGCGCTGGAGGACGTGGCGGCATCCATTACGCCCGGCCTGGAAGGCGAGCAGATACTGCTGGGCATGTCGTTCCTGCGGCACATCGAGTTTACCCAGCGCGGCAACCGCCTGATCCTGCGTCAGTAGGCTCGATGGTTGTGCCTTGTGGCCCACGCGATGGTGGGCCACAAGGCGAGGTGCGGTTTAATCTGAAACAGACGTCCAGTTGCCTTCAATGTCATCGAGCATCGCGCCAACCCACTGCGACAGCGAAACGCCTTCAACACTCAGGGACAGGTCACTGCCCAGGAAGGTATGTGCCGTGCCCGCGGCAATGAAGCTGCGCACCCGCCCGGGATTGCGCGATTCAAGCTCAGCGGTGGTTTCGCGCATAACGGCTTCAAAGGCGTCGCCCCCAATGCCGAGAAAGAAATCACCGATGACGAAGTCACGCGAGTAACTCAGCAGGCCCAGTCTGAGGGTTGGGTCTTCCTGTAACTGCCAGTCCAGAAATTCGGTTGAGGCACCCTGTGGCCGACATTCCGGGCAGCTGTCCGGGAAGAACGCGCCAATATTCCAGTAATCGACAATCTCGGAATTGAAATCAACGTCGGCTGGCCGGGTAATGCCCAGTCCGGAGTCATTGAGTACCTCAATGGGTACACCGGGGTACAGCTGGCTGACCAGCGGCAGTGCGAAGATGGTGCCATAGCCGCCACCACTGATACCGGCCAGTACGATGCGTCGCGGCGCAGGGAAGGTGGTGACCGCCACATCCAGCGCAGCGGAGAGGTTGTGCAGGCCGCGATGGAAACGATCGGCTGTGCCATCGCCGTCTGAATCCCTGTCTGCATCGCTGGCGTGCAGGCCGCCATCGCAGTAGGGCAGGTAGACGGTGCTCATGCCCGCCAGCGGATTGGCCGCCAGGCCCGGGTCAAGTATGCCCAGTGCCGGAATGCCTTCAGAGGCCGATTCGGTAGCAGAGCACACACCGAACCAGCACGCACCACCGCCCTGCAGGAAAATCATGAGATCCTCAGTGCCTTCGTCACGTGTTGCCATGGTGTAGGTGCTGCCATCAAGGCAGAGCGGGCCGTCGCCAGCGCCAAAACGGTAGTTTACGACACCATCGGCCTCTGTTGTGCTCATGGGGGAATAAAGGCCCAGGTACCGGGTCACGCCCTGTTCTACCAGTTCGGCAAAAGGCAAGGTGACTGCGCCCTGGTCGCCGCCGTTGTTGTTGCCGTCTGAGCACGCGCTGAGCAGTAAGCCCAGCAGCGAGACCTGCAAGGTGCGTGTGATGATCGAGCTAAAAGTGCTGTTCATGATGCTGTCCTGATTGATTGTTGATTATTCTGCTGCCGGGCGGTTGCCAGCCCTTTATCGGGCAGCGCTACGGCGTGTTTTTATGCGGTTGGCAGCGCGCCAGCCTGGCCGCGCTGCGCCGTGGCGATGGTAGAGCAGAGGGGAGTATACGTCTTTTTATGGCGTGGGAGCAGCGCCAGGACGGTGCGGCGGCAATGCCGGCCACCGTCCTGATGGCGCTGTGCAGGCGTCAGTTACCAAAAATGCGTCCCAGTGCCTTGCCCAGTTCGGCCGCGGCACCGGCGGATTCCTCGTCGGTCTCGCTGTTGTCTTCTTCAGCGCCTCCACCCATGGACTCGCGCATGCTGTCCCAGATGCTGCCGCCGCTCTGTGAGCCAGAGCCCGAAGCGGCACCCTGGCCGCCGCCGAGCATGGCGCCAAGGCCAGACAGGCTGGACAGGTCAGTGGGTGCGGCAGGTAACACGAAGCGCGCCGGCTCGATCGGGTCCAGGCTTAGTGCCGTCACTTTCATGTCATTGCCATAGCGCAGTACGCCCTTGCCCAGGCCTTGCAACTGCTTGAGCATGTCGTCGTTGGCGCCCCTGGCCTGGGATTTGTCCATGATCCTGGCCATCGTGCTCGCCATGCGGTGCATCGCGTCGCGAAACTCCAGTGCGCGCGGGTCATCCGTCAGAACCAGCTCGCCCTGCTGTTCCTTGCCGTTGCCGGAGCGCGAACGCAGAATATAGACTTCACCGGAAATGCCCGCTTGCTGTTCCAACCGGCCGGTCGGTTCCAGTGAAATCACCTCGTGCGACATCATGTCGGGCGTGGTGGAGCCGGCCATGCCGCCAACCATGTTCCAGGCCTGGCTGGCGTCAATCACCATCATATTGCCGCCCCCGCCGTCGGTGACCATGTAGATGTTGTCGTCACGCACAATCATGTAGGACGATTCGCCCTGCAGGTTCATGCGTACTTTGTCACCCGAAAACTCGTAGCTGACGGTAGCGCCATCGCCCGATGAAATCTCAGCCGTGCCAGCCTGTGCGGTTGTCCAGGAAAAGAGCAGTGCGCCCACTGCCAGTGCGGAAGCGCCCAGTTTCAAAAGTGTGTTCACTTGGTGATCTCCTTGTGAGGAAGTAATCCGTCGTGTGTCTGCTTCATTGGCGTGCCGATGAATTGCCCAAAGTATAGCCCACTGTGGCGCGTCAGTTGCACTGCCTGGCAGACTTTCTGTGTGGCACTTTGGCAAGCCGGTAGCGCTCCGGTACAGTAGCGGCGACTGGGAACCGCTGGAAGCCCGCACAGATGAAACGAATACTGATTGCCGTTCTGCTCCTGCCCTGCCTGGGTCTTGCCTATCTGTGGATTGCCGAGGATATGGCACCGGGCGATCTGGCTGCCGGGCTCGGCCTGGCAACGGGCCTGGGCGCCAAGCTGGCGTGCTCATCACAGTATTTGTCAGGCTTTGACCAGCAAACCATTGAAGATGACCTGGCCACCTATTCGCCGTTGATGCGCTCGGTGCGCTATGCGGCGCTCCCCGGCGGCGGCGTGGAGGCCACTTTATACGGCGCGTCTGCGCAGGCGCGCTATCGCCCGGGCCTGGGTTGCACCCTGGAGTTTGGCCCATCGGCCCTGCAGGGGGTGACTGCACCCGCGGCACCGGTTGTCAGTGCCGGGTTACCCTGGCCGCTGGGCTCTGCGCAGGGCCAGCCCGATGCGCGCGTGCAGGCACTGTTGCAAGCCATGCTGCAGCGCGACAACGCGGCCGGTCTGCAAACGCGCGCGCTGCTGGTGGTGCAAGATGGCGCGATGGTAGGTGAGGCATACGCCCCGGGTATTGACCGCAACACACCGCTGCTGGGCTGGTCTATGGGTAAAACCGTTACCGCCATCATGGTCGGCCGCCTGCAAGCCATGGGCTTGATACAGCCGGATGAATCCGCATTGTTTGCGGCGTGGCGCAACGACGAGCGCGCTGCCATCACCTTGCAGAATATGTTGCAGATGACTTCCGGGCTTGGGTTTGTCGAGGACTACGTGCCAGGCTCGGACGCCACACGCATGCTGTTTATGTCGCCGACTGTGGTTACTGTGCCGCTGGCATCGCCACTGCGCCATCCGCCGGGCACACACTTTTACTATTCCTCGGGCAGCACCAACCTGCTGGCCAGCCTGGTCTTCGACCGGGTAGGCGGTACACCCCAGAAGATGGTGGATTTTTTCTCGCGCGAAATTGCCACGCCGCTGCGCCTGCAAGGCACTTACCTGGAGATGGACGCCAGCGGCGTGCCCGTCGGCAGTTCTTTCGTTTATGCCATCGCACGGGACTGGGCGCGTTTCGGCCAGCTTCTGCTCGACGCCGGCCTGGTCAACGGGCAACGCCTGTTGCCGGAGGGATGGGTAGCGCAAGCAGTGCAGCCCAACGGCAGTGCGAACGACGGCCGCTACGGTTACCAGCTCTGGCTGAACGACGGCGCCGATGAGTTGAACTGGCCGTCATTACCAAAAACGGTGTACGCCATGTTGGGGAATCGCGAGCAGGTGGTCATGATGGTGCCGTCCCGGCGCGCGCTGGTGGTGCGCCTGGGCTGGAGTGCCGGGGAATACCCTGTCGATACGAACGTGGCGGAAATTCTCGCGGCGCTCGCCCCTTGAAGCAAGCGCTGTAGCGAACGATTGCACTTTTGGTCTTGCGGTCATTTGTTGCGCACAGAACCCCGGCCAGCACTGGGGCCTCAGGCGAGCGCGCGAATCTCGGCCAGTGCGCGGTCGATCTCCTGTTCAGTATTGAGCAGGCTGGGCGCGAAGCGTGCATGGCTCTGCCGGTAGGGCGTACTGCTCATAATGATGCCCTTTGCGTGCAGCGCCTGCACCACGGCGTCGGGTGTGCGCCCGTCTACGTCAAAGCACACCAGGCCCGATGACAGTGCGCTCGACATCGGTGTGTGCAGCGTGACATGCGCCATGCTGGCCAGCCCTTCCTTGGTTTGTGTATTGAGTTGGTGTATGCGCTGTTGCACATTGGCTTTGCCCAGCGCCAGGTGCAGGTCAAAAGCGGCGGGCAGCGCCCAGCGGTGCTCAAAGGAATGAAAACCGCCCGGCGTGAAATGTCGCCCCGGCGGTACCTTGTCTACCGGCAGCATGCCCAGCCACGCGCCGTAGGACAGCCCAAAACCGGGAATCACCGGCTCGCTGCGCGACCACGCGGCGTCATTGCCCCAGAGCACGCCGGTGCCGCGCGGGCCAAAAATCCATTTGTGGGTGCCGGCGGCAAAAAAGTCGCAGCCCAGTTGCGTGACGTCCTGATCTTCTATGCCGAAGCCGTGAACGCCATCAACACAAAACAGGATGCGGTCTTGCTCGGCGCGCCCATCGTTGGCCTTGCTGACAACCTCGGCCAGCGCGCGTACGGGGAGTTTCACACCGGTGCTCGAATGCACCCAGGTCACTGCGACAACGCGCGTCCTGGGGGTGATAGCCGCAGCCAGGCGCGTACAACACTGCTCCACCGACACCTCGGCGGGCTGGTCATACAGCGCAACCTGCCGGATGCTGGCGCCGCTGCGTGCTGCCTTGTGTGCCAGTGACATGTCGGTGGAGTAATGATCGTGAACGGTCTGCACGATCTCGTCACCGGGACCCACCTGCAGGCCGCTGAACATCATCGCCAGGCTCATGGTAGTGCTGTCGGTCAGGGCAATGTTTGCGCCCTTGCCGCCCATGTAGCGGGCCGCGCTGTCGGCGGTTTCCATTTCCATCTTCAGTGAGTGCGCGTGCACGTAATCAGCCGGATTGGCGTCAAGGCCCTGGCGGTGTTTTTCGATTTCGCGCGCAACGGGCGCTGGGTGCGACGCCAGTAGAAAAGTGGCCAGGTGAATGTAATCCGGCGTCAGCGGAAACAACTGGCGCAGTGCTTTCCAGTCGCCCGCTGCAAGCGGTTTGTCCGCAGAGGGCGCAGGCACTTGCGATGCTGTGGTGTCTGCGGGACTGTTGACGGCAGCGGCGGCCGGTTGTGCCATGGCAGCAACACCCAGTGCCGCACCTGCAGATCCTATAAAACGACGTCTACGCATGCTGTTTCTCCATGCCCGGAAGTGCCAGGCTTTCGAGCTGTCAGTATTTCCTTCATCTGTTTTTGCCACCGGGCGCGCATGGGCAGGGCGCCAAACGCCTTAGATCTCCAGCACGGTCCTGATGCCACGGCCCGCCCTGAGATCATCAAACGCCTCGTTGATTTCTGCCAGCGGCCTGCGGTTGGTGACCATGTCTTCGAGATTGAGCTGTTTGGACTGCCACAGGCTGGCCAGGCGCGGTATCTCTCGCAGAGAGTTACAACTGCCCATCAGGCAACCGCAGAGCTTTTTCTCGAAACTGCTGAACAGTGTAAAGGGGTTGATCTCTATGCCCTGGTCAAGTGGCGCTGCGCCCACGCAGATCACCGAGCCGCCCGGGCGAATAACGGCTATTGCCACTTCGGCCAGTTTGGCGATGCCGGCGGTCTCAAAGGCGTAATCCATGCCGATGTTGTTGGTCAGTGACTGGCACTGGGCAATGAGATCGTCGTTTATCGGGTCATTGACATGGGTTGCGCCAAACTTCAGTGCCAACTCGCGACGCTCAGCCACAGGGTCTGAGGCGACAATAACAGAAGCACCGGCCAGGCGTGCGCCCTGTACGGCCGCGATGCCCACACCGCCAAGCCCCATAATGGCGACCGTGGCGCCGGCTTCAACATCAGCGGTGTTGAGCACCGAGCCTACGCCGGTCTGCAGGGCACAGCCCATCAGGCAGGCGATGTCCAGCGGCACCTCCCTGGGTATCTTGACCGCGCCATGTTCGGTAGAAACCACCTGCTCGGCAAACGCCGCCACACCCAGGCCTTTGTAGATGACGTTGCCATCTTGCGAGAGCCCGGTAACGCCGTCGGCCAGCGCATAGGTGTGCAGCGTGGTGTTCCTGGCGCACAGCGCCTCGTCTGCGCGCAGGCAGAAGTAGCAACTACCGCAGGGCGGCACAGGTGTGAGCACCACGTGATCACCGACGGCCAGCGAAGTAACGCCCTCGCCAATGGCTTCCACCACGCCCGCCGCTTCGTGCCCCAGAATGGTAGCGCCGTAGGTCGGAATGTGGCCATCGAGCACGCTCAGGTCGGAATGACAGACACTGCAGTACTTCACGCCAACGCGAACCTCCCCGGCACGTGGCTCGATGATATCCACGTTGTCGTAAATCTTCAGGGGCTGCCCGATTTCTTCCAGTACTGCTGCTCTCATTCGCTGTGTCTCCATTATGATTGGGGTGTAGACTGTTGGCCGCCTAGAATAGACCATAAGGAGTGCTCATGGCGATTTCACTGTATGAAACAAGCGTAGCCAGCTACCTGCAGGTATTGGACGCCATCAGTGGCGTCCTGGCCAGGGGGGCTGCCCATGCCGACCTCGACCAGGATAGCTTTGTGAACAGCCAGATGCGTGACGACATGCTGCCGTTTCACTTCCAGGTCAATTCTGTTGCGCATCACTCGCGCGGTGCCATTGCCGGCGTATTGGCCGGAAAGTTCGGCCCGCCGCCGGCATTGGAAAAAACCGACTACGCCAGCTTGCAGCGGCTGGTTGCCGACGCAGCGGCAACACTTGGCGATGTTGACCCGGCCGAGATCAATGCGTTTGAGGGCAAGCCCGTGCTGTTTAAGGTGGGCGACTTCGAAATTCCCTTTACTGCCGAGAACTTCTTGCTCTCCTTCTCGCTGCCGAACTTTTACTTTCACGCCACCACGACCTATTCCATGCTGCGCATGGCCGGCGTACCGCTGGGCAAGATGGACTTCCTTGGTGCTATGCGCGTTAACGCCTGATGTTGGTTGCAATACAGTGGTCAGCGCGGCAATCCACCATTGGTTTCATTCAGAACCGGGAAATCGTATAAGAGATTAGTGTGAACTGAATACCAGATGTTGTACGGGCAGTATGATTGTGCGAATGCGCAACCCTGCGGCGTGCACCAAGGCGACGGTGTCTACCACGTGATAGAACAGTGTCTGGGCGCTGCTGAGATCGGCTGAGCCAAGTCGCTCATGGTTGTTGGTATAGGCAACGGCCATGCAGGTGGTGCCCGGCATTACGCCGTCCATACCGTTTTCATACAGTGGCTCCATGACTGCGGTAATCGTGCCCGGTCGCGAATGATCGCGTACGTCGATTAATCGGTCTGTGGCAACCACCTGGCCTGCAGCAATAATGGGCTGCACCCGTGTAACAACCATCGGGATAACCGTGAATGGTTTTGATAAACAGCTGATTTCAGCGATTGTTCCTGGTTTAACGACCAACGAGGAAAGCTGGCTGAACCCTGCCTGCACAGCTTTGCGGCCCGAAGGCCCCGATTCCGTTGGCACTAGGATGCCGGCAGGGCGAAACATGCTATTGACCACGTCACCGCGCTGCAGCACAAACTGGGTCAGCTGTCCCGTCACGCCGGCGTAGACAATGGTTTTATCCAGTTCGGTGATCGCCTGTGCAAGGGCTTCGGTTGCGCTGCTACGCTGCGCTGGCAGCACGCTTTCCAGCTGCGCGATAACCGCGTCACGTTCGGCGATTGCTGAGTCGAGTTTGCCCTGAGCCTCGGTGACGTGATTTTGCACTTTCTCGACCTGGCGCGTGCTGACAAGGTCGACGTCTATCTTCAAAGCATCTCGCACGGCGCGCAGATCGAAAAGCGCCTGGTCAACCTCGCCCTGGGCGGCGGCGACTTTGCCCTGCGCCTGTGCCAACTGAGCTGTACTGGTTGCATACTGCGCATCGACCTCCGCGACCCGAGCGCGCGCTGACTCCACTGCTGCGCGCTGGCTTGCGTCGGACAGTCGGAACAATGGCTCACCCTTTTGCACAATTTGTGAGTTGGTAACGTAGATTTCGTCTACGCGCCCGGTGATTTCCGGCATTATCGTCACTGTTCGATAGAAGGGCGTGGCGTTTATCGCCGATGGGTGGTAGTAAAAAATCGTGGTGATTAGCGCCAGCGTCAGCACAATGCAAAGCGTGATGCCCCAGCGCAGCTCGTACCACATGGAGAAGAACGTGATTTCTTGCCCCCAACGCCTGCCAAACCCGTACCGTTTTATCAGGTAATCAGGCAGTATGGTAAAGAACGCACACAGCAAAAACTCCAGCATCTAGCGTGGCTCCTCGTCTTCAGGGCCGTCACGTTCGAGTGTTCTTGGGGTAGAGGCGTCAGGTTTCCCAATGTCCGCTTCACCCTTTTTTTTGTCCGCTGGCGCTGCTCGGCCTGTAATGTCGACGTCGACATTTGGCTCAGTACCGAGATTGACCCCCGAACTGTCGGCGGGGTCGTGCTCTGGTTCCGGCGATCCGGTCAGAGTGCGCAGCGAACGTGCAATCGAGTTGAGTGGACTGACGATGTCAGGCGGCCGCACCACGGCCAACAGTATTGCGAGTATCCATAGGGCATTGTTGTGAGTGAACAGTGCAAGCACTGCGAGCACAGCGATCAGCTGCAGCTGGGTACTGTTCTGCCGATGCGCCAATCGCTCCGGCAGTGAGTGAATGTGAAGATAAAACACGCCAATCAAAATGACGACGACCACAAGAAGAATCGCGACATTGGTGAACATCGCGTCTGCACCATCTGCGCCGGCGATGAAGTAAGGCAAGTGCTGTGGTGCCAACGGGTGGATAGCGTTGCTCATCTGTGTGCGTGTAGGTCTGCGTCTCGAATGTTGCGAGTGTACTGTTGAAGGCGAGCACCAAATGTAACAGAGTGGCTTCTCACTGCAAGCACAGTACGCGCTGCTTTGACAGGGTTGTCAGGCTCTACGACAATGCCGGTATGCATCTCACGCGTCGAGAACTACTTTCCAGTCTGGCACTGGGCCTGTGTGCGGCGACTCAGCCAGTGGGAGCAAATAGTCGCCTGCAGGGTGCGCCTCTTCGCAGCGCGACTGATGCGCAGAAGCAGCCGAACATCCTGTTGTTGTGCATCGATGACCTGCGCGACTGGGTGGGTTATGCCAACAGTCATCCCGGTGTCTACACCCCCAATATTGATCGCTTGCGCGCGCAGTCGTTTTCGTTTGACCGCGCGTACTGTTCAGTGCCGGTGTGTATTGCCAGTCGTGGCTCCATGCTGTGGGGGTTGAGCCCGGCAACGGCCGGTTTGGATGGTATTGACGACAGCGCCGCTTACATCGACCTGACCAATCATCGGCAATGGTTGCCTCTGCCGCGCTACTTTTCGGCTGCCGGTTACGAGACCATTTCCACCGGCAAGGTATTTCACTGGGAAAAGGGCACAGCGCGTTTCTGGGATACCTACCAGCCCTACCAGGAGATTCCCGGCTCGTTCGGCGAGCACGGCACCTTTTTCGATTATGGCGTGTTTCCTGAAGACCAAACACACACCGACCAGATCGCGGCAAACTTCGCCGCCGCCCAGTTGCAGAAGAAAAAAAGCACACCCTGGTTCATGGCAATCGGTTTACACCAGCCGCACGTGCCCTGGCGCGTGCCGCGCTGGGCCTACGACAAGCACCCGCTGGACAGCGTGGTCCTGCCGCAGGTGCGTGCCGACGACCTGGAAGATCTGCCCGAGGCTGCCATTGCGCTGGCCCGCTATCCCTCAGGAGAGGTCAACGGCAAGCCATACAACCAGCACGACATGATCGTCCAGTCTGGCCTGTGGCGTGAACATGTGCAGGCTTACCTGGCGGCGATCACGCACACGGATGCCATGGTCGGCCACATCCTGCGGGTGCTGGACGCCAGCGCATACCGTGACAATACCCATGTGGTGCTGTGGTCCGATCACGGTTATCACCTGGGTGAAAAGCTCCACTGGCGCAAGATGGCGCTGTGGGAGCAGGCCACACGCGTGCCCCTGCTGATTCGCGCGCCCGCGGTGTTGCCTGCCGGTGGCGCCTACGCCGAACCGGTAAGCCTGCTCGACCTGGCCCCAACCTTGCTGGCCCTGGCAGGCATTGCGGCACCGGCACACTACGAGGGCGCCAGCCTGCTTGACCTGGCCGGCGGCGCCGTGGCGCCAAGGCCCGCCGAAATGCTCTGGGGCGATGCGGTCTCTACCCGTATTGGCAAGTGGCGCTGGACGCGCTACGGCGCAGGTGGTGAAGAACTCTACAACCTGCAGGCGGACCCTATGGAGTACAACAACCTGCTTGGCAGACAGGGCCGGCTGGACGGCGGCCTGCAGGCACTGCAAGGCCGCCTCGATGCGCCGGCTGCTTGAAATGCCGTGGTGGCTCAGGCCATGCGCCAGACGCCGGTGTAGGCTAGACTCAATGATCCGCTGATACGCACTTCGGGCATCAGTACCGCAACCGCTGCATGCAGCGCACAGGAGAGCGACATGGAAGAGATAGGCGTAGTCGGATTGGCACTGCTGGGTTTTGGTATCGTGGTGATCATTGCCGGCGCCAAAATGGTGCCCCAGGGCCATAACTGGACGGTAGAACGCTTTGGCCGCTATACCAAAACCCTGAAGCCCGGGCTCAATCTCATTGTGCCGTTTATCGATCGCGTGGGTGAGAAGGTCAACATGATGGAACTGGTGCTGGATATTCCGCGCCAGGAAGTCATCTCCGCAGACAACGCCATGGTCACTGCTGACGCAGTGTGTTTTTTCCAGGTCCAGCAACCCGAAAAGGCCGCCTACGAGGTCAATGACCGCGAGCGCGCCATGCAGAACCTGGTGATGACCAACATCCGTGCGGTGCTCGGTTCCATGGAACTGGACCACATGCTCTCACAGCGCGACAAGATCAATGCCGAACTGCTGATCAAGGTAGACGAGGCCACCAACCCCTGGGGCATCAAGGTAACGCGTATTGAAATTCGCGACATTACGCCGCCACAGGATCTGGTTGCCGCCATGGGGCGCCAGATGAAGGCCGAGCGGGAAAAGCGCGCACAGATACTCGAGGCCGAGGGCCATCGTGAAGCGGTGATTCAAGTGGCCGAGGGTGACAAGCGCGCGGTAGTACTGGCCGCCGAGGGAGAACTCGAAGCGGCGCGCCGACAGGCCGAGGCGCGCGAGCGACTGGCCGAAGCTGAAGCGAAGGCAACGCAGGTGGTCAGTGAAGCAATAGACTCGGGTAATTCGCAGGCGATTAATTATTTTGTTGCCACCAAGTACACCGAGGCGCTGGCGCAACTGGCCACGTCCAATAACAACAAGGTCATGATGATTCCGCTGGAGGCGGGCAGCCTGATCGGTTCCATCGCGGGTATTTCTGAAATTGTCGGTGAAATGGGCAACAGCAAAACGCCCGTGGGCGAAGGTCAGGGCTGAGCGATGGAGCTGATACAGTCCCTGCAACCCTGGCACTGGTTTGTGCTTTCGCTACTGCTGTTTGGTATCGAAATATTCGCGACTGCCGGATTTTTCATAGGCATCGCTGCCGCGGCTTTGGTGATGTCTGTGGTGTTGCTCATCGTGCCCACCATTGCCTGGGGTTGGCAGCTGGCTGTGTTTGGTGTGCTGTCGGTGGTGCTGACGCTGGCGTATTCGTACTTCTTTCGCGGTGTCAATCAGCGCACCGACAACCCGCTGCTCAACAACCGTGCAGCGCAACTCGTGGGCACACGCCTGACCTTGCAGGAGGATATAGCCGAAAAAGGTGCGGTCGTTATCGGCGACACCCGCTGGCAGGCGCAGTGTGCGGGCAGGCTCGCCCGCGGTACCGAGGTAGAAGTGACTGCAGTGCAGGGCATGACCCTGCAGATTGAAGCGGTGAGCTAGCCGCCCCGTATTGCGGGAGCGGGCGCAGCAGTGCCGCCGGCCTCATTTTTGCAAGGTGATCTCCGCGAGCCTGTCCCCTGAAAAGGACCCTGCATACAGTTTGCCCTTGTACTGCACCGCGACAGTAGCGGGGCCAAACAACTCGCCCTTGCTGGAACTGAACAGCGTTTCACTTGTACCCGTTGCCGTATCCACGGCAATCAACTCATAGCCGGCGGCGCAGGTGCCCTCGGTGACGCCGAAGCAGGGCATCATGCCCATGGGCGATTTGTGCGATGCCTGTAACAGGCGGCCGTCGGGCAGCCAGGCGGAGTTGTCGATGTTGGGGACGTGAATAGCGGCAAGTACTTCGCCCGAGGGCAGGGCGTGTTGTTTCACCTGCTGGTCGATGTAGTTGTTGACCCAGACGCTGCGTCCGTCATCGGCCACTTCAATGCCGTTGGGCAGGCGCGCGCTGGAGTTGGGCAATATCGTAGCGGGCTTGCCCGGATACCACAGCCACACATGGCCCTTGTTGATGCCCAGCAGGGACTTGAACTGTGCCATGGCCTGGCTTTCGCGATTGTACATATGCGTCACGGCAAAGCCGGCGCCGGCGACGGCGGCCACATCGTTGAGCACCGCGTACTCGGGGAAGGTCACACAGCCGCGCCATTCAAGTGCAGGTGGCAGTTGCGGATCACTGGAGGTCTTCACCTCATAAAACAGCACCTGCTCATAGCTGCTGTGATTCACCACCAGTAGCTGGTGCGTCGCGCCGCGCTTTGACAGGTGAATGCCATGGGGTGACAGCTTGTCTGGCACAGCGCAGTCAGCACTGCCCCAGAGTTCGCCGGCACCTGTTGTGATGTTGTCGTTGGTGACCAATGCAACAAACGTCGCCTCTGGCCCGGGTTGGTACCACACCAGGTCACCGGTTAACTCACCATTGTGGCCGTACTCTGCAATCAGCAGCCCGCCTTCGTTGGGCAGCACCTCGATGTCTTCGGGCATCTGCACACCGCACAGCGGTTTGACGTTACCCACGGTTGCACAACTGGTTTCAATACGCCCGCAACCGGCAAGGGCAAGGGCGAGCAGTGCGGTCAGTGCAAGGTGCTGGGTGTTCAGGCGCATGGTGTGTCTCCGTAGGCTCGGTGTCGAATGACGCGTTTTTAAACGGGTCGCGATTGCAAGGGGTCAGGGTGCGGTTATCAGGTCTGGCGCGTACTCACCGGCGCCATAGGCGGCGCAGAACGCTTCTTCATCACCTGCGTACACCGGGTCGTGTGCTATCAGCGCGCGCCGCATCAATTCCCACGGTGTGCTGATAAACGCCGCGATGCCCGCATTGCGGGTGACTAGTACCAGGTCCAGCGCGCGGTGACCCACAATCAACTGGCCGCCGGCACCGGCTGCGGCAAAGGCACCCACGTCGTAGGTTTGTGTGCAGGGATAGGCGCCGTCGTAGTTGCAGTCGGTAGATTCACTGAGTGTGTGCGGGTACTGCGGCCAAAGCGCGTCTGGCTGGCAGTCGGCCAGTGGTTGCTGGAAGTTGATATCCAGCCCGGGCAGGTAATAGTTTCTACTGGCGGCGAGCCAGGTGAGGTAGCCATAGGCGGTGTTGGCATCCTCAAACGCCGGGTGCGTCATTTTGTAGACCCACTCCTGGCTGACCAGTTGCTGCTGGTTCCACACGCCATTGTGTACCAGCAGCAGGCCAAGCCTTGCCATGTCGTGCAGGTCTGAGTGCCAGGTTGAGCCGAAGCTCTCGCCGTCCCAGGAGCTGTTGTCCATGCCCAGGCGATTAAACAGCTCGCGCCTGGCCAGTTCCTGTGTGGTTGTGGCGCCGCTGAACTGGGTCGGGTCCTGGGCAATCACTGCCTCGAGTACATCACTGAGCCGGTTGATTTCGCGCTGGCCGCTGGCGTCATAGGCATAGGTGCGCTGGCCAAAGGCCAGGCTGTCGTTGAAGCCCAGCATCGCCAGCACGTGCGCGACCAGTGCGTCCGGGTTGAAGGTGATGTCGGATATCCAGCTATCCACGCGATCGGTATCGCGCAGCGGGCGGGGCAGGTTTTCACTGAGCAACACTGTTCGCCCCACCAGCGTGGCCGCCAGCGTCTTGGTCGCAGAGAAGTTATTGAACTGCTCGTCTGGCCCCGGATCGTCCGGGTGATAGAACTCGTGACAAAGCTTGCCGTAACGCACCACTGCATAGGAATACGGCGCGCTCTGGTCGATCTCGTCGAGAATATCCGGGTCAAGGCCGCATTCGGCAATCAACTGGTCCCGTGGCACGGTTTGCCAGGGCCCGATGCCCGGGTCAGCGTAGGCGGCGAGGGCGGCGTTGCCGCCGCTCAATGCGTCGTTACCGGAATCGCTGCAAGCGCCCAGTACAACGAGGCTCAGTGCAAGAATAGAACGTATAGCGGTGTTTGGGTGTCTGGAATTTTGCATATGCGGCGCTTTGGCTTGGTGTCAGGTAGACAGATTTATTATTGATGGTGGGTTCTCTTTTTATGCCACCGGTGCGAGCATTGTAGGACGGAATTGCGTTCCTTGCCTACATTGGCCGGGCTACCTGGCAGCGCCGTTGACCGGGATGTGAACCCCCGTCGAACTGCCGATGCTATTTAACGCAAACGATGGCCAGAGAATAACAATGATTGGAAGAAAGTCTCTCTTAGCCACCCTGTTGCCAACCAACGGCCTGTTGCTGTGGCTGGCAGGCAGCCTTGTATTGGCCGGGTGTGCGAGTGCGCCGCCAGACTACACCAAAACCACGTCGGTAGCGCTGCAGGACTATCATTCGACCTATCTCGATCAACTGACCGCCGAGCAGCAGGCTGCCAACCCCGGCAAGTCAGGGTTTGCTTTACTGACCAGCGGAAACGATGCGTTTGTGCACCGCATGGGCATGATCGACAACACCGAAAAAACCCTGGATGTACAAGTGTACATCTGGGCTCTGGACGAAACCGGCCGACTCTTCGCGGAGCGTGTTTTGATGGCCGCCGATCGCGGGGTGCGTGTGCGCCTGCTGGTGGATGATTTCGGGCTGGGCCCCAGTGATGACGGTGTTGCCGCGTTCAGTGCCCACCCCAATATCGAAGTGCGCATCTTTAACCCGCTGTCCAGGTCGCGCAGTACCGCCGCCAATTTCCTGTTTGACTTCAGGCGCGTCAATCATCGCATGCATAACAAAATCATGTTGGGCGATAACGCCATGGCGATTGTGGGTGGCCGAAACATGGGCGATCACTATTTCGATGTCGCCATGGATACCAACTTTCGCGACCTGGATATCGTCGCTATGGGGCCGATAGTGCGCGAGATCTCCACGGTGTTCGATTACTTCTGGCAGGGCGAATGGTCAGTGCCCATTGATGCACTGGTGCCCGAATCTTTCGACGCAGCAGACCTCGCCGAGCTGCGCAAACGGCTGGCACAAGACATCGCCAACAGCCAGTACCCCTATTCACTGGACGATGATCTGCAGGCGCTGTACCAGTCCCTGGCCGACAACGGCCGCCCGCTGGTCTGGGCGTCTGGCATGATTGTCTGGGATGACCCGCAAAGGATCATCGACGAAGGGCAAACCAGTACGATTTCGCGCGGGCTGGGCAACAAGCTGGACAGCCTGCAACAGTCGCTTACGCTGGAATCCGCCTATTTCGTTCCCGGAGACAACGGCGTTAAGGCCATTAGCAGCCTGATCGAAAGAGGCATTGATGTGCGCATCATGACCAACTCCCTTGCCTCCAATGACGTGCTCGCAGCCCATGCGGGTTATTCCAGTTATCGCCGCCAGTTGCTTGAGGCGGGTGCCAACCTGTACGAGCTGCGCGCCGACACCAACGTCGTGCAAAAAGCATGGAAAGCCGAATCACGGGCCGGCTTGCACACCAAGGCATTTATCTTTGATGACGACTCGCTGTTTGTGGGCAGTTACAACCTGGATCCGCGCTCTACCAACATCAACACCGAGGCAGGTGTCTATGTAGAAAGTAAAGAACTTGCGCGGCGCTTGCGCAATTACATGGACGCAGGAGTTACACCCCAAACCAGCTACCGTGTAACGCTGGATGAAAACAACGAGCTGCTATGGCAAAGCGAAGAAAACGGCCAGCCCGCGCAGTTTACCAGCGACCCATTGTCGACGGCCTGGCAGCGCTTCATGGCCGGTGTCATCCGCCTGTTGCCGATAGAATCACAGCTTTGACGTTAGCGCGGTGCGACGCCAGGCGGTCTCCGGGCAGCCCTGTGCTCGCGGGGCCGGGCTGCTGCCGACGGGGCACTCGGGCGTTGTTTTCGGTGTGCGGTCGGGCATGCCTGCCCTTAACCTTTTTCGCTCTGCACCGTATGCTGATGCCAACTCCACCGGAGGTTCTGCCATGCCCATGACAATAAAAGCGATCGCGTGCTTTCTGCTGACACTGCTTGTTACTACTCACGCCAGTCTGACGCTGGCCACGGCACGGGATATCAGTGCCAGCCTGCCAGAGGATCGGCGCGGCCAGGTGTTGATCTACGGCGCCTATGGGTATACCGGCAAGGGTATTGCGCGCCTGGCCGCAGACTACGGTGTAACGCCGGTGCTGGCCGGGCGTAATCCCGACAAACTGCGGGCGTTCGCGCAGGACGTTGGCCTGCCTTACATTCCACTGTCGCTGGATGATCACGACACGCTGGTTACAGTGCTGCGCCATTTTGAGCTGGTGATGCACATAGCAGGCCCTTACACCTTTACCGCGAAGCCCATGCTGGATGCCGTGGTCGAGGCCGGCACTCACTATGTGGATCTCACCGGTGAGAATCACGTCATTCAGGCACAGCTTGAGCGGCACGCCGAGTTTCAGCAGGCGAACATTATGGTGATGCCCGCTGTGGGTTTCGATGTGGTGCCCACAGATTGCCTGAACCTGTACGTTGCACGCAAAGTGTCCAACCCTGTTGAGCTGAGGCTACTGATGAACAATGAGTACACGGCCGCAGAGGGCGCGCAGATCAGCCGCGGCACCGCAAAGTCCGGGCTGGAGCTGTTATCGCGACCATTGCTCATGCGCATTGACGGGCAGATGATCGAAGTGGATAAGCCCAAGACCCTGACGCGCGAGGTCAATGGCAATACATTGAACTACGTGCAGATTCCGTGGGCCGACATGGTGACCTCGTGGGTCAGCAGTGGCGTGCCCACGATCGAGGTGTACCAGCAGCAGGCCGGCGCGATGCCCGACTGGGTTTTCTGGCTGATCAGGCGCGAGTGGGGCAAGAATACACTGGCCTGGTTGATTGACCAGTTCTTTCCCGAGGGCCCGCCACCGGAGGCACAAGAGAAGCGTCAGGTGCAGTTGATTGCCACGGCCACTAACGCACGCGGCGACAGCGCCACCGCCGAGATGATCACCCCGGAGCCGTATCTGTTGACCTTCCACAGCGCCTTGATTGTGGCGCGCAATATTCTGAACGGTCAGTGGGAGGCCGGCTTCCAGACCCCGGCAAAAGTGTATGGCCCGGACCTGGCCCTGCAGATACCGGGCGTGGTGCGCCGCGATCTCTAGCGCCGGCTTTGCCACCTGGGTCGATTTGCCCTGCGGCCACGCGGAGCAGGGGCAGCAGTGAATGCGATGACACAAACCGAAAAAGATCACGACGCAACAACTGGCGCGGTCACCCCGCGGCGCTTCATTCCCTATCGGCGTGTGGACCTGGCGAACATGCTGCTTGCGCGCGACGTGCTGACCCCGCAGCAGCGGGCGCACTTTATGCGTACGAACAAGACGGTGCAGGCGCACTTTCAGAATGAGTTCTACCAACTGCGCCAAACCCTGAAGAACGCCTATGCGCCCCATGACCCGGATGCCGACACGCGCTTTATCGGCAGCACGGAGGATGACCCGTACGCGGTGGATTTCTCGAACGCTCTGGTCACCGTGCTGGAGCGAGCCAACTACGACAAGGTCTCTGACAAGGACTTACAGCGTGCGATGCGTGCGTCTTCGCTGTTCCAGGTAAAGCTTGATGTCGACCTGCGCGATTTTGAAGAAGTGCAGCTTTACACGCGCGGCGCCAGCAGGCGTACCGAAGTACTGCGTGAATTTTTTGGCCTGTGGAAGCGGCGCGTGCAATTCACCAATTTCGAACGTGTGGTGCTTTTTCTGCGCATCAAGCCGAACCTTGATGAAGACGCCGTGCTGATACAGTGTCCACCCGGCAGCACCATGATCAAACTGTTTCAGAATGTTCCCGAAGCCGATATCGAGATGTTGTTTCCCAATATCCGCATCGGCATGCGCCTGATCGACAAGTTGCTCATTGGTATTCCCGCCATCGCCAGTGGCGCGGCAGTGTTTACCACGCGCATGGGCGCCACGCTGTTGTTGCTCGGATCTGCACTGGGTTTCTGGATAGGGCTGTCTGCGGAACCGGTAGAGCTGAACAAGGCCGCCCTGATTGCCGCGCTGGCCAGCATCGGCGCGTTGATCGGTTACGGCTGGAAGCAGTTTTCCAATTTTCGCAATCGCAAGCTGAAATACTCGCAGGCACTGACCGAGAACCTGTATTTCAGGCTGCTGGACAACAACGCGGGCGTTTTCTTTCGCGTGCTGGATGATGCCGAAGAGTCGGAATGCAAAGAGGCCATGGTTGCGCTGTATTTCCTGCTTGCCAGTAACGAACCCATCACAGCAGCGCAGCTCGATGCAAAGGTCGAGCAGTGGTTCAAGGATAGCTGGAACTGCATCCTGGATTTCGAAGTTGACGACGCCTTGCGCAAACTGCACACACTGGAACTGGCACGTTGCGAAGGTGAGCGCTGGACGGCGGTACTGACCTGAACGCAACCGCTACCGCAGCGCAGCCGGTGAGCGGCCGGTGTATGCAACACGGCTTGGCGGCGCCGCTTTACAGGGCAACACTGGGCGGTGTGTCAGAGCGAGGCGTCATCGCCACGCGGACGCTGCGCCATGCGCATCTCACCCGTCACCGGCCCGCCCGGCCTTGAGATTCTTACAATGTGCGTCACGCCATCTTCGATGCTCACGGTGGGGGAGTTGGAGTAGCTCGTCCAGATGTTGCCTTGCTCGTCGAAAGATATTTCACGACAGAACGTCACCAGTGACGGAAAGCGATAGGTCGTGAACGTTTCGCTCACCGGGTCAAAGTGCAGCATGGTGTCAGAGTTGGAGCCACAGCCCCAGATGGTGTCATCCCATGGGTCCACTGCAACGGCGTACACGCTGTCGCTGCTGCCGGTAGGCAGGTCGTAGCCGGTGAACGTTTCGGTATCCGGTTCGTACTTGTAGATTCGGCCATCGGTAAAGGCCGGTATCCACAGATTGCCCCTGGAGTCTGTGCGGAAGCGGCGCGGCCCGCCGAAGGGTGTATCGACCATGGTGATTTCATCGGCGGCCTTGTCGTAGTAACCGATGCGTCGATTATTGTACTGGCTGAACCAGATCCTGTTGTCTGGCGTAACGTCGATGCCGTAGGCAATGGGCCGCAGCTCACGCTCAAACACCATCGAGAAAGACGTGCGGCGTTGTGTCTCGGCGACCACGGCGGCAATCGGTGCCCAGGCAAAAACGCGCTGCAGCCAGGAGCGTGTGGGCAGGTTGATCAGCTCCAGTTCATCGGTTTCGGGATTGATAGTGCCCAGTTGATTGGTCAGCGTCACGGTAAACCAGATCTGGCCTTGCTGATCGAAGCGAATAGTGTGCGGATAAATGCCGCGCAAGTAGGACATGTTCCACAACTTCATGGTGTTGGTTTCGATGTCATAGCGCGACACGATATTGCCCTGGGCATAGGTAAACCACATGCTCTTGCCGTTCGGGTCGGGGAACACGGTATGCAGGCCCAGCGCGTCACCGACAAGCGCATTGCCATCGGGTTTGACATGTTCCAGCGCCTCGCGCTCGTTGGTTGCCGGGTTGAGGCGCCAGATCTGGTTGTCTTGCGCGCTCGCACCGTAGATCAAACCATCGGGCCCAACGGATATATCGTGCATATAGGTGCCCGGCGCCATCATCCACTCGGTCATTTCTATGTTGGTTTCCCGCCCACGTGGCATTGGCGGAATGCGTGGTACGTCTTCATCGTTTTCAATGGCGTAAGCGGCCAGCAGTGCGTCGATGGTTTTTTCGCGTGTGTCTTGCGAGACCATCGCGTTTTTGTGAGCCATGCGATCAAACACGGTGTGCCACTGCTCACGGGTAGTGGGCCAGCGCGCCATATTGTTGCCCTGCTGATGGCACATCATGCACTCAATGCGAAATTCCCTGTCCATGTCTGGATCGATTCTGCCGATGCGTTCAACCCACACGTGGGCGGGCAGTTGGCGGCGGATGTCGTCGTTGCTGGCAGTCTCCATGGTGAAGTCGAGCTGCGCTGTCGCGGCGAAGTCATCTACCTGTTTGAACTGGTCGAGAAAGGTGAAGTGTCGGGCGCGCAGCCTGAACGGGTTGCTGGCGTCGTAATTCATGGTGTAGCGGCCCTGCGCATCGGTATACACGCTGAACTTGACCTGCTGCTCCTTATCGACCGCGGTGATGATAGTGCCTTCCAGCGGCTGGCCTGCGGCGTTGGTCACCACCCCGCTGAGCACGGCCGCCGATCCTGTCGCCGAGGCGAGCAACAGGGCGACGCCTGCTGCGGCGCAGCCCAGAAAAGCCCGGCACCGGGCGTGCAGGGTGCGGTGGCCCGGCGCATGCGGGAAGCTGCACTGGCGCTGCGGGCGCGAACTTTCGGTGGGCGCTGGCATGGTGTGTTCTCCGTCTTGTGAGACTGTTACCCAGTCTTCTTTTTTGTCGTGCGTTCGATGTGTAGCGTTTCGCAGCGAACCTGCCGCCCGTGCCCGGCTAGTCGGGCAGTCGGAAAGCAATGATATAGTCACCGCTCTGTCTTGCAAGCTGGCTGTGTCCGCCGGCGGTGGTAACAAAGTACTGCCGGCCGTTAAATTGATAGGTAGCAACGCCGGACATTGCGTCAACCGGCAGGTCGTGTTCCCACAGCACCTCGCCGGTAGCCACGTCAAAGGCGCGCAGCGTGCTGTCTGAGGTAGCGCCAATCACAAAGAGCCCGCCGGCCGTCAACACGCCGCTGCCCAGGCCCGGTGCGCCAAAGCCGTTAATGCGAAAGGGTACGGGGAAGGGCGCCAGATCATGAATAGACCCAAGCGGTGCCTCCCACTTCACCTTGCCCTCGGCCAGGTCCATGGCGACCACCTTATTCCACGGCGGGGCCACGCAAGGTACCCCCAGGGGCGACATCCACGCGCGCTTTTCAAAGGCAAAATCGCTGCCGCGTATCGGGGTGAAGCCGCCTGCGCCGTAGGCCTGCTCAACCGTCGCGCCGTCCAGTGCGTCCCTGGGGACGTCAGCGATTGGTGTGACCTGCAGCGTCTGGGCAACGTCCATCATGTTCACCAGGAGCAAACCGTCAGGCGAGACAGCGCCGCCGCCCCAGTTCGCGCCACCGGCCTCCGAGGGGAAATGCATCGTGGGGCGATCCGGTGCGGGCGGCGTATAGATGCCTTCGTTGACGATGTCGGCAAAGCTTTTTTGGCAAAGCCACTTGTCTAATGGCGTAAAGCCCCAGACATCGTCCACACCAACCCGGTGGCGCACCAGCGGCGGCAGAGTTGAAAACGGCTGTGTGGGTGCCGCTGCCTCCCCCGGCACGGTGGAGGCAGGTACCGGTCGCTCTTCAACAGGAATGATCGGCTCGCCGGTGAGCCGGTTGAAGGCAAACACCATGCCCTGTTTGGTGAGCTGTATCACTGCGGGTATGCGCTTATTGTGCCAGTCCAGGTCAATCACGACAGGCTGCGCGGGTGTATCGTAGTCCCACAGGTCATGATGCACGAACTGGTAGTGCCACACGGGCTTGCCGGTTTGTGCATCAAGCGCCACCAGTGAGTTGGCGTAGCGGTTGTCGCCCTTGCGGTAGCCGCCGTAAAAATCCGGTGACGGTGAACTGGTGGGCACGAATACCAGGCCATTGTGTGCATCAACTGACAGCGGCGCCCAGGCATTGGCCGCGCCGGAGGCGCTGCCGGCATTTTCTGGCCAGCTCGCCGCAGCAGGGTCGGCTGGGTCGCGCGGCACAATGTGGAAGGTCCAGTCCTGTGCGCCCGAGCGCGCGTCATAGGCGTTGATGGTGCCGGCGGGCGTGTGCTGGTATACGAGGTCGCGCACGGATGATCCGATGACAATGCGGTCACCGATCATCACGGGTTGCGAGGTGCTAAACACCATCGGCTCGCTGTAACCTACCTCATCGTCGCGCAGCAGATTCAACTGCCCGTTGTTGCCAAAGCCGGCGCAGGGTTGGCCGTTGCGCGCATCGACCGCGACCAGCCTGCGGTCCAGCGTACCCATGAACAATCGATGCTTGCAGGCAGCGTCTGCGGTGGCGTTGGTGTCTTCCCAGTAGGCAGCGTTGCCGCGGCATTTATAGGTGATGCCACGCTTTACCAGCGGTACCCTGGGGTCGTAACGCCAACGTTGCTCGCCGGTTTCAGGGTCCAGTGCCACCAGATAGTTGTTTGCCGAGCACACCACAAGGTGTTGCCCTGCTGCGGCAGGCAGCAGGATGGGTGTTGATTGCATGTTGGAGTCGGCGTACGCCGCTGCTGGCAATAACTGGTGCTCACCTGAGCGCGCCGTCCATGCCAGTTCCATGCGGCCTACGTTGTCGCGATTGATTTGCTGCAAGTTGGAATAGCGCGTACCGCCGGCGTCCCCGCCGCTGTAGAGCCAGGCCTGGGCAGTACCTGCCAGCAGCGTGGCGCTGGCGAGCAGGACGATGCGCAGGGCAGTGGCTGCAAGCCGCGGCGCGTGTCGGCGCCGTGTGCAGTGCTGGGCAGGCGGGTTGGCAGGCATTGCTGGCACGTAGTTCCTCCTGTAGTTGCGCGTGAGATTCCGCGTAATGTTACGCGCGAGGTTGCGTTTGTCGTTGCGTTTGTCGTTGCGCTTAAAGTTGCGTCTGTAGTTGTGTTTTCGTTGTACTTATATCTGGTTGTACTTCTGGTTGTGCTTTTTTTGGTTGTGATTGTGGTTGTGATTGTAGCTATACATCCAGGATGCGCCTGCTGTTATTGACTTGTGGTGCAACGCGCCCCATGTGTGGCTGCCACCAGGCCTGTGTGGCCAGGCAGACAGCATGCCAGCCCCACACCGTGGTTGAGCGTTCACAAATCCGTTGTTGTGGGCTGTGGCCTGGCAGCTCATCAGCTCATGATACACAGTGTGCCCGCACTTGCCGATGCCCGCACTTGCCGATGCCCGCACTTGCCGATGCCCGCACTTGCCGATGCCCGCACTTGCCGATGCCCGCACCCGCCGAAGCCCGCACCCGCCGAAGCACGCACGTGCCGAAGCACGCACGTGCCTGCCGATGCCTGATCACAGTGGGCATGATGCCGCTGCGCCAGCCTGCGCGTTGTCAGCCAGCGACGGAAAACTTACTATCGCGCCCATGACCGATGTAGAGCCACAGGTACAGCGCAAGATCATTCATGTTGATATGGATGCCTTCTTTGCCAGCGTTGAACAGCGCGACAACCCCGCGCTGCGCGGTAAGCCGGTGGCGGTTGGCGGCTCCCGGCAGCGCGGAGTGGTAGCCGCCGCCAGTTATGAGGCGCGGCAGTTCGGGGTGCGCTCGGCCATGCCCTCGGTAACCGCCGCGCGTAAATGCCCACAGCTGATTTTTGTGCCGGCGCGCTTTGAAGTGTATCGCCAGGTGTCGAACCAGATTCGCGACATCTTTGCTTTCTACAGCGATCTGGTAGAGCCGCTTTCGCTGGACGAGGCCTACCTGGATGTGACCCAGGACAAACAGCGCATCGGTAGTGCCACCGGCACAGCACAGCGCATTCGACAGGACATTCTCGCGCAAACGCAGCTAACGGCCAGTGCGGGCATCAGCTACAACAAGTTCATTGCCAAGATTGCCTCAGACCAGAACAAGCCGAACGGGATGTGTGTGATCAGGCCGCGTGAGGGCGCGCGTTTTGTGGCGTCTTTGCCGGTGCGGCGCTTTCATGGCGTCGGGCCGCGTACCGCCGAACGCATGGCGCGGCTTGGCATTCATACCGGTGCTGATTTATGCGCGCAGTCGCTGGATGATTTGCAGGAACATTTTGGCAAGTCTGCGCAGTACCTGTATGACGCCTCCCGGGGGATTGACCATCGGCAGGTAAAAGCAAACCGTGTACGCAAGTCAGTAGGGCGTGAACGTACGTTTGCAGAAGACCTGTTCAGTAGTGACGCGCTGCGCGCCGCCCTGGCCGAGGTGCTGGACAGCGTATGGCAGCGTATACAAGCCAATGCCGCGGTAGGCCGCACGGTTACCCTGAAGGTGAAGTTCGCTGACTTTCGACAGATTACGCGCAGCCAGTCGGTGTATGAGCCGGTGGCGGATCGTGCCCGGTTTGAGCAGCTCGCCTATCAATTGCTGGACCAGGTGACGCCGGTTGAGCGCGGCGTGCGTTTGCTCGGTGTGACCTTGTCCAGCCTGGTGCACAATGATGCGCCGACGCCGCCCGGCTGTGTTCGCGATGCAAACGACAAAAGCGTTGACCGGGTTGCTTCGCAACTGGCGGGCTTCGTACAAACAACCTTCGACTTTTAGCCAGGCGCGCGGGGCTGACCGACGCCAGCGTGGGCATCTTGCAGCAGTTGCCGCTAGTTGCACCGGGCCCGGCAGGCGCCTGGCCCTAGGTGTGCTCTTCCAATGCCATGCGCAGGACGACCTTATCCAGGCACTGCACACCGTTTTCGATAATCGGTTCTGGGTAGGCAGCAAAAAAGCCTCGCTCAATACGGTGCATCCTGAAGCCACATTTTTGATAAAGGGCGAGCTGGTCCAGGCTGGAATTGCCGGTGCCGACCTCCAGCGCGTGTGCCTGCCAGCCTCTGGCGATGTCGATGCAGCGTGCGATCATGGCCTTGGCCAGGCCCTTGCCTTGATGCGCGGTATCCACGGCGATGTTAATCAGCTCACAGGTGGGGCTGCAGTGCTCTGCGAGCGCATTCGGGGCAGGCTCGGCGTGTTTGATTACCACTGCAATCCCTGCGATGGCGTCGTCTGCGTAGCACAGCAGTACTTTTGCATTGCCAAGATAGTCACGCACCAGAGCTTCGTTCGGGTCGGCCGTTAGCAGCAGGCGCATCATTGCGGGTGTGACGTTGCCGTCAAAGGGTTCAATGCGCGGTTCGGTGTGTGTTGTATTGGCCATGGTCATTGGGTGGTCAGGGCTGTCTTGCCGTATACAACCGAGTGCAGCTCCCTGTGTTCGCGGGCGCCATGTGCGTGAAAGAGGCCTGCTGCCCACATGGGCTAGGGGCACTCCACTTGCACAATGCTGCTCACGCGGTTGGCTTTTTCCCTGGCCTCGTCGATAGAGCTCCCCAGCGCCAGCCCCACACCCAGGCGGCGCTGGCCGGCAATCTCCGGTTTGCCGAACAGGCGCAGGTCAGTATCGGGCTGGGTAAGGGCTTGTGCCACGTTGCGATAGCGCATGGTGGTAGAGTGACCTTCCACCAGAATCACACTCGAGGCGGCGGGGCCGTACTGGCGGATTGCCGGAATGGGCAGGCCCAGAATGGCGCGCGCGTGCAGCGCAAACTCAGACAGATCCTGGGAGATCAGCGTCACCATGCCGGTGTCGTGCGGGCGTGGCGACACTTCGCTGAAGTACACGTCGTCGCCTTTAATGAACAGCTCTACGCCAAACAGGCCCCAGCCACCCAGCGCTTCGGTTACCTTGTTGGCGATGTCGCGGCTGCGCTCCAGTGCCAGGCCAGACATGGGCTGTGGCTGCCAGGATTCGCGGTAGTCGCCGTCTTGCTGGCGGTGGCCGATAGGCTCGCAGTAGCTGGTGCCATCGCGGTGGCGAATGGTAAGCAGGGTAATCTCGTAATCGAAATCGACAAAGCCCTCAACAATGACTCTGCCGGCACCTGTGCGGCCGCCTTCCTGGGAATAGTTCCAGGCGGCGTCGATGTCGTCGGTGGTCTTGACCAGGCTCTGGCCCTTACCGGAGGAACTCATAATGGGCTTGACCACGCAGGGCAGGCCAATCGTCTGGATCGCGGCAAGATAACTGTCGCGGTCATCGGCAAACACAAACGGCGAGGTGGTAATGCCCAATTCCTCGGCGGCCAGCCTGCGAATGCCCTCGCGGTTCATGGTGAGTTGTGCGGCGCGCGCGGTGGGAATCACGGTGTAGCCTTCGTCCTCAAGTGCGACCAGGGTGTCAGTCGCAATGGCTTCGATCTCCGGCACGATGTAGTGTGGTTTTTCCTGCTCGATAACCGCGCGCAGGGCAGCGCCGTCTGTCATCGACAGCGTGTGGCTGCGATGGGCCACCTGCATGGCCGGCGCGTTTGCATAGCGGTCCGCCGCGATGACTTCAACGCCAAGACGTTGCAGCTCAATGACCACTTCCTTGCCCAGCTCGCCAGAGCCGCACAGGAGAACCTTGGTAGAGCTTGAAGAAAGGGGTGTGCCGATATCAGCCATGGTGAAGTCCTGCCTGCCTGTACCTGTTGGAAAAAACGGTGGATTGGATGTTGTGTGCGTAGGCCGGGCCGGCGCGGCGCGTGCGCCACCGGCCGTTTATGCGCACGGTGATGCCAGTGTGCAACGCCCGCCGCGCACTGGCTGCGGTTGCAGCGCAATGCCGCGTTGTGCGTTGCCGGGCGCAGCCCTCGAAGGCTTGACTGTGTAGCACCAACGCTGGCTCATGCTACAGCAGCGAGTTCAGCATCTCTTTATGGTAGGCCTTGAGCTCATCGCTCTTGTCGGCGGCCACCTTGTTTGCCCAGTCGGGGTTGGCAATCAAGGCGCGACCCACGGCCACCAGATCAAATTCACTGGCATTCATGCGCTGGATGAGATTGTCCAGGCTGGCAGGTTCAGCGTCTTTGAAGCTGGCCTCGCCCGGTGCCGGAATAAAGTCAGCATCCAGGCCAACGCTGCCCACGGTAATGCAGGGCTTGCCGGTGATTTTGCGTGTCCATCCGGCGAGGTTGAGATCACTGCCGTCAAACTCCGGCTCCCAGAAGCGGCGCGTGGAGCAATGAAAGATATCAACCCCGGCATCGCTCAGTGGCATGAGCAACCGCTCCAGGTCTTGCGGGTTGTCTACCAGGCGCGCAGTGAAATCCTGCTGCTTCCACTGCGAATAGCGGAACGAGATGGGAAAGTCCGGGCCCACGGCCGCGCGTGCGGCTGCAATGATTTCAACGGCAAAGCGCAGGCGGTTTTCGAAAGAGCCGCCGTACTCGTCATCACGCTGGTTGAGACCCTCCCACAGGAACTGGTCAATAATGTAGCCGTGCGCCCCGTGAATCTCCACCGCGTCAAACCCCAGCGCTTTGGCATTCGCCGCGCCGCGCGCGAAGGCATCGATCACATCCTGTATGTCTTGCTTGCTCATCACGTGGCGATTGACCTTGCCGGGCACGTTCATGCCCGAGGGCGTATACCCGTTGACTTCGCCCTCGGGTGGTGTGCCCGCACGGCGCATCCCGCCGCAGTGCCATAACTGGGGCGCAATCTTGCCGCCTTCACCGTGTACCGCCTCTACGACTTTCTTCCAGCCGGCCAGACGTTCTTCACCATGAAAGTAGGGCACATCGGGGTAGCCACTGGCGGCGATGTGATCGATGCAGGTGCCTTCGGTGAAGATCAGGCCAACACCACCGGCCGCGCGGCGGCGGTAGTACTCGGCCACGTCGTCGCCCGGTATATTGTTGGGTGAGAGGTTGCGCGTCATGGGAGCCATGACAATGCGGTTGGCCAGGTGAAGATCGCCCAGCTCAAAGGGCTGGAACAAGACGGAGTTATCGCTCATAGGTTATTCCAATAATTGGGTTGTAAGGTGGTGCATGCTGCGCGGCGCCTGCGGCGCGATTCGCTGCTATCAAGCGCTGCCGCAGCCTGGCTAACTGCCCCCTCTATTGGCCCTTCGGTGGCAACGCCTGGGAGGCTGGCGACTTGGCTGGCAGCGGCTAGCAGACTAAACCAGAGCGCCACACATTGCCACCGCTGCGCCCGGGTGGGTACCGCTCGATAATTCCGCGCCGTGCGCTACACTTGGCATTCAATGGCCGAAAGTGGAACTGCATAATAATGCCGTATAACAAAGGATTGCCCCGCCGCCGGTTTCTTTCTGCTGCGGGCGCAACGGTGGGTGCCGCTGCGCTGGGTGGCTGCAGTGAACGGGCAGGTGAGCGCTACACACAGGCAGATATCGATTTACTTGCGCGCCAGCGTGAGCAGGAAGCCGCCAGTAAGGGCAAGGGCCCGTACGGCAAACAGGTGTATGCCGGTTACCGCGGCCTGGCAGAGCTGCCCTGGTTTGAGTTGGACGAC
This sequence comes from Gammaproteobacteria bacterium, assembly GCA_024742415.1. Classification (GTDB taxonomy): domain Bacteria; phylum Pseudomonadota; class Gammaproteobacteria; order Pseudomonadales; family Halieaceae; genus Marimicrobium. The sequence goes on along the minus strand of JANSYN010000002.1, from coordinate 362,341 downwards.
AACGGCGAACTATTGTGCGTAGACGATACCATTCCATACGCCATAGACGTACATGCGCACCTGGGCATGTCGGTGCTGTTCAAACCCCAGCTTGACCTGCTGGCCCGCACACCGCGCACCAAACACCTGCTGGACTGCGACGCCACCAACCCCGGCTGCGACCTGGACCTGGACATCTACATCAACGGCAACTTTACCGAAGACGCACTGGATGACCTGGCAGCCCACACCCTGGGGCAGGGCCTTTGGGGGAGCAAATTTGCACGCACGCACACCATTCCCAACCTGCTGCGCGAAATGGACGCCATGCGCGTACAGCAGGCGCTGCTGCTACCGATAAAACTGGGCCTGCCCTTTGGAGACACGCTAACCGAAGACTGGCGCCGCGCGGTCATGGCCGCAGATGCGGGCGCACGGCTGCGTGCTGGCCTCTCGGTGTTCCCGAGTGATCTCGACGCAATAACGAAAATGCGCCAATACGCCAAAAGCGGTGCGCGCATCATGAAGCTGCACCCCACTGTGCAGCAGTTCTACCCGGACGACACAGCCATCATGGACATCTACGACGAGGCCGAACGCCTGGGGCTCGTCATTTTCTACCACGGCGGCCGCGCCGGTATAGAACCCGAATCCCGCCATCGCTACGCAATGCCACGCCACTACGAGTTGCCGCTGCGCGATTTCCCCAAACTGCAGTTCATTCTCGGCCACGCGGGCGCACGCGACGCCGACGCGATGCTGCAACTGGCCACGCGCTACGACAACGCCTGGCTCGGCCTGCACGGCCAGGGCGTGACGCATCTGGAGAAGATGATTCAGGTAACCGGTGGCGAACGCTTGCTGTTTGGCACCGACTGGCCCTTTTATCACCTGGGAGCCTCTTTGGCTAAAGTGCTGATCGTGACCAACAAAGCCGGGCGCGAACAGTTGCGAGCTGATATCTTGAGAGAGAATGCAGTGCGATTGTTTCCGGAGCTGGGGTGAGAGCACTTGTGGTTATTTGTAGACACTTTTGGGTAGACATACATCTAGTACTGGACATTCATGTCTATGGTTGAGCAGAGTGGCTATGTTTACCTACAACATATACTTGGCTGTTACGTGGTTCGGATAGTACATTGAATTCTCGCAGTTACAACTTGTTATTTGCGCTAATTTGCATGCTGCTAGCCGGATGTGTGGCGAATACGCCTCAAGACTTACTAGTATCTGAGGTTTCGATAACTTCTAGAGTGCGTATAGATCAATTAATCGAACTGCCGTTTCACGATTCTTGGGTTATCGATGAGTTCGTTATCGTTGGCCTAGCAACCCATACGGACCTCATTCAGTATGCCCAAGAAAATGGTTATCCTCTAAGCTATGAAGCGCGATTTTGTGAGGACCAAGCTACGCCGATTTTTAGCAGCGGTCTTTTTACAAAAATTGCAAGTTTGTACACTCGGCGAATCCAAGCCGAAGAGATTGATTTTTCTTCTATCTCAAAAATAGATGGGGTTCGTAATCACACCTATTATGTGTTAGTTCCGATGACTTTCTCGCAAGCCCAAGAGATATATGGTCGTCCCGAGCGAGAAGATGCAGTTTTCTATAAAAAGTACGATCTAAGGTCTAACCCCAAGGACCTCTGCTTCCAGATTGGTGGCTATGCTTATGGTTTCGGTTTTAAGTCAAACATGGTCACTTTGCCGGCAAGCGAAATTCAGTATATTTCCCATGAGTAAATTAATACTAAGGAGCGCAAAGTCACCACGTAACAAGTCAAGCCACGCGGACGTCAAAACCGCTGCGCGGTTTCGCCGCCGGTGCTTGTGGCGTTAAACGCCCATGAGACTTCGATTCGTACTACTTGTATCTATAGCTCTAGGAGGCTGCATGAAATATGAGCCTGCTACACAGGCAGTCATTTCACCCGGAGACGACCCTCTTGCCAATCTAATCTTCCAGGAGCTTTTGAATTCTAGTGACATTCAATATTCGCGCGATTCCGATGGATACTATGTCTCCGAACTAGAAAACCGAGACACCATGGAAGAGCTGGCATTGAAAGCACATGACCAACTTCGCAACGTTAGCCAGATTCAATTAGGCAATCCTTGCGTAATTGATCAATTGAATGAAAAACTCCAAGGAGTGACCTACTTCGTAGGGAAGAATGAACGAGGGTCGTATTTGAGAGCACCAACGTCTACCTACGAGCGCAATGAGATCGTGTCAAAAGTTGCGGCAGCGGAAAGAGATTGTGCAAAGGGCGCTTAACAAGTCAAGGCTGCAAGGGCGCTTCGCGCCCGGACGGCCTTACGGCCGCCCCAGCTTGAAGCGTTATGGTGCATGATGATGAGGCTCTCGACTATGCATCATATGACCATTTTATTATTAGCGTTTTTGCCTTTCTACTCATTGGCAAATCCAGACTTTGACCACATAGAGATTGGCCAGGGTATCGATCGTAAAACGGCTGACGAAATCATAGAAACACTAGTGAGGGGCATTGTAATCTCTAGCGATGGAAGATTAGCGCAGGGAGGTATCCCGCCAATTCCGCTTCAGAACATTCGAGCTATTACACGTTATGAGGGAGTCTACTATTTAACTACCGCTGCCGAGGATGACGATGACAAATCGGCATGTGGAAAAGGCATCAGTATTCACGAGGGCTTTGACGTTAGAAAGGCAGAAAGGTTTTGGTACGCTCAAGAATTTGTACTATGTATCTAGCTATTCGATGCACCATAACAAAAACGGGCTGGGTGGGACGGCCTGACGGCCGCCCCAGCCGCAGGCGTTATATGCCAGAAGACTATGCCTAGTCCTAAAGATCTAGAAAAAGCATTGATTGAATCGAGTGAGATACTCGTTGAATGCTGTTCATTGATTTCCGACATTCCTTTTGAATCGGAAGAAAAGAACATTTATCGCATTGGCAAAGCAATCGCCGAGATTAATGAAGTACGATCTGATCTATATGAAAAATGCCCCCATCTTAAACCTGAGGGTTGGGGTGAAAAACCAACACAAAGGCAGCTCGAAGAATGGCTAGAGAACGCCATTGAAATCGCTGATGAGCATCTAAATCAGGGCAACCCCGCGAAGGCGATTGAGGTCTATAATTCCTACATATTCATTGGTCCTCCATCGGAACTTACTAAAACCGCCGAAGGTAAAATTAGTGAAATTCGCTCTGCACATGGCATATAACAAGGCGCCCAAGTTCACTCCGGCCCTTCGGGCCTCCGCGGGACAGCCAAACCGGTGGTTTGTCTGCCCCTTGGCTTGGCGTTATGTTTCTAGGAGATTGCATTGGATCTTTGTATCACCATAAGCGAAATAAACTGGTCACTGACAAAAGATGTAGTCTCAATTGTCGGCACGATTGGTGCTCTTATTATTGGTGGTCTTGGGCTGTTCACTTGGAGTAGGCAGCTTCGGGGGACAAGTGAGTACGAGGTTGCAAAGAAAGCCATACTAAACACATACGAAGTTCAGCAAGCGCTTCAGTCCGTTAGAAATCCAATGCTTTATCTTAGCAAGGAGGAAGTCGAAGCTGGTCGCCGGCTTGAAGAAGAGCAACGAATTTATAGCGAGCGAATGACCTACCTCAATGAGAAATGGGCGGAGCTACAGACGGTTCGCCTTGAGGCTAAAGTAATTTGGGGTAACGAGGCTCAGGATAGTTTTAACGAAATTCAGCAGCGCATCGGAGATCTTCGGGGAGCAATTTGGCTTCATTTTTGGATGAAAGGTGCCTATGCCGGGCCGGGGGCTACTGTAGATAATAGCCCAGAGCGAGTCAGAGAGAATGACAAGATTGTCTATTTTACGTCTGAAGAAGATGACTTTAGTCAGAAAATAGCTGAATCTACGGCAAAGGTTGAAAAGTTCTTTGGGTCAAAGGTTAGAACTAAATAAACATAACAAGGCCAGCCACAGCGACGGCTTTTCCGTTCCGGCTTCGCCTTCACTACAAAGCCGCGCGTGCTGGCGGCGTTATGAAGCCAATTCGGGTCTGTTCCTGTGAATGAAGCTGAGATAATTGTTGCCTGGGGAGAGGTTAGTGCCCACCTGTGGACCATCCTCCAGTTTTGGGCGAGCATTTCGTTCGGAATTATTGCATTGGCTCATTTCGCTCCCGAAAGGCTAAACAACTTTTTGGTAGCGTTTGTCATATTTCTTTACACAGTGTTTTCGTTTATGTGTGGAGGCCTTTATCTATCCGATTTTGAGCTGTTGGCGGCGCTGTATGAAGAAGCGGATATTCTTCTATCCGAGCGAGGCGAGGGAGCGATTTTTCTGAGCAAGTTCGCTCAGTATCAGAATATGAGTGGCGTGCCAATTTTACTCTTTGGTTTTCCCTCAATATATCTGGGTTGTATCGCGTACCTAATATATCGATATCGTGGAGAACGCCAGAATGGGTAGGTCTGGGCTTCATAACAAGTGACTATGGTTCTCGTCAAGCGTTTAGACCATATCTGGGTCTGCGAGAAATATTCTAGGTCTACTAAGTCCATTATTCTTTAGGGAAAAATCCAGAAGTACCGTATCGGAGATAGGTGTATTTTTTAGCCCGAAAGAAGTAAGGGTCGAACGTTACCGAGACCTATACGATCATGTACATGCCTTTTTTGAATGCAGCGGAGTTCAATGTGAGCAAAGAGTTGGGTAAGGCACATAACAAGTGTGGGTTACGGACGGCGCCGGACGCAGCAAAGCTGCGCCGGTTATTGAGGCGTTATGCGCCTTAGCGCATCGAGCATGATCACATGGATACGATAGAAGAAAGAGCCAAAACAGCGAACGAACTATGGACATCGGCACTCAAGGCCGAGGCGGAAGGAAACTATATCGAAGCATACAAACTTCATACGGAGGCCCACGACCTGATCATGGACTGTGCCCGGCTCCATCAGGCTGCCCACGTTCACCTCCGCAGAGTAAATTACCAAATAGGAAACTATGGTGAATTGGTGACGGATTGGCTTCTACACCTGTTCGCCCCCCTGGGCGTATTTGAACTCGTATCCTACTTTTCGAGAACAGGCGTGTTCGGAGCGGCGTTTTGCAAGCGAAGCGCCTAACAAGTGACTATGGCTCCTCCCTTCGGTCGCCGGACGCGCTTACAGCGCGCCCGCTGCTGGAGGCGTTAGGGGCTCTCACCTAACTATCTCCCACTCTTGCCAAATACCCATTAATGGTATATTTACTATACCATTATGAGATTCCAATACGACCAGAAGAAGAGTGCGTCCAATCTCAGGAAACATGGTATTGATTTTGAGCGGGCTCAACTGCTTTGGGATGACCCGAATTTGGTGGAACTGGCAGCAAGATCTGACGACGAGCCAAGGTCAATTGTTATTGCCCGCTTAACTGACCAGTACTGGTCTGCTGTATTTACATATCGAGATGACGAGATTCGATTAATTTCGGTCAGGCGGTCTCGAGAAGCTGAGGTAGAGCTATATGAAAGCTAAAGATTTCGACAAAAAGTTCGACCAGGGCAAGGAAGACATAATTGAAGACCTGGACCTTTCTACCCTAAAGCGGCCGAACCAGACACCGCGCCGGGTTAATGTAGATTTTCCCGAATGGATGATTGCGTCTCTAGACAAAGAGGCCGCAAGGTTGGGCGTTACTCGACAGTCCATCATCAAAGTTTGGCTGGCAGAGCGCCTTGAACATGCCCCTAACAAGTAAAGGCCGCGGACGGTTTCACCGCAGCAGCTTTAGGCGTTATAGGGCTTTCGCAATCTCGGAGAAGACTTTGAGGTCTGTAAGTTCTTTTGTTATAGCTTTGGCATTCATTTCTAGCATAGGTTGCACCATCATGGATGGGAACGCCATTGTCATCGGGAATACTAGGGCGGCAACTTCAGTCGAAGAAGTTAGGCTTTATCGTAGTGCTCCTGATAACTTCGAGGAAATAGCAATTGTTTCTGCAAGTGCAGGACATGACTTCCAAAAGAGCAGTAGCTTAATGAACTCCGCCATAGAAAGGCTGAAGGAAGAAGCGGCAAAAGTTGGAGCAAACGGCGTAATTCTCACCGAAATCAATGAACGCGATGCTCCCAGCGTAACCACTAGTTATGGCTCCGCAACTGGAACCAACGGCAATACCTACGCCACAGGCAATGCTACAAGTATCAATAGAGGCGACGCCAATACTCGGATAGAGGGGGTTGCTGTTTATGTGGCTAGATAGCGCACGCATACGCCCCATATCAAGCACAAGCAATCAGGACCGCCGTACCGGCGGCCCTTTTTGTGAGCGGTATGAGGCACTTTGAACGCCGGAGAAATCTTCAGCAAATGCAAAATCACCTTTACTGAAAGGCAGTACCCTGGAGATGAAAACATTGTCCACTGCACATACGATAAGAAGTATGGGGGTGAATTTGATGGGCCATGCAGGGAATGTACTGAGGTTGTCGAAGTCTTCACCGGAAAGCCAAAGTTTGGAAATAAGCATAATTGGATGTTGGGCAGTGAATTTGGTCTAGCATCCATTACTCCCCAAGCATTCTTCTACTATTTGCCATCGGCAATTGAAATGGTTCTTCATGGTCTGGACAGAACTGGATCAGTCGCTGAAACATTGGAGTTCAGATTTCGCGGGCTGGATTCAGAAGAATGGCAGAATTCGCATATTGGAGGACTCACTGATAGTGAGCTAGATTGTGTGAAGGCCTATTTCGATTATCAGTTTCAGAACGGAGAATTTCTTCACGTTGAAGACGACTACGAGACAATACTCAAAACAATTGCAAAGTATCGCGGTGGTGCCTCATAACCGGTACGGGCTGTTCGCTCCCTACGGTCGCCGGACGTACAATCCGCTGCGCGGTTTCCGCGCCCGCAGCCGCCAGCGCTATGAGTAACTACCAATGATTGAGCTTCGGGATTTTCATCCGAGTGACTTACATTCACTTGTAATACTCCTGAATAATGAAAACGTCGCGCGATATCTTTCAACTCGAATACCTTTTCCCTATTCAGAAAGCGACGCAGATTGGTGGATATCCACAGGAAGCAAAGAAGGTTTGGTTAAGGCAATTTCCGTCGAAGAAAGTCTCATCGGTTGCGTGGGGGCTACGCCTGGGTCCTTTGAGGAATCAAGAACTGCAGAGATTGGCTATTGGATTGGCGAGCCATACTGGGGTTTTGGCTATGCAACGGCGGCTGTTCAACGACTGACCAGTACCATATTCTCCGATACAGATATTGTCCGTATTTTCGCGCCAGTGTTTAGTCCCAATCTGGCATCAATGCGAGTCTTAGAAAAATGTGGCTACGAACTAGAAGGTGTATTTCGAAAAGCGTGCTATAAAGATGAGCAGTACTATGACAAACACATTTTTTCGAAGGTTCACTCATAACAAGGCAAAGCAGTGCGCGGCTTCGCCGCCGCTGCGCTGTGCGTTACGCGTCTTGACTGGCGTTGCGCAACGCGCTACACTTGCTGAATGATCAAGTCCTTCAAGCACAAAGGGCTCAGAAGATTCTACGAAAACGGCAGCAAGCAGGACATACAAGCCCAGCATGCCCCAAAGCTTCGTATGCAGCTTGCCGCCTTAGATTCTGCTCTGACCATCGAAGACCTTGATATCCCAGGTTACCGCCTACACCAGCTTAAAGGAGATCGAAAAGGAATTTGGTCAATTTCAGTAAGCGGCACCTGGCGTATTACTTTTGAGTTTACTGACGGAAACGTATACATCGTTAACTACGAGGACTATCACTAATGACTATGCATAATCCTCCGCATCCCGGTGAGTTTATCCAGGCTACCTATATGGAGCCATTTGGGCTGAGTTGTCGCTACTTGGCGGAGCAGCTAGATGTAGCCGCATCGACACTCAATCGAGTCCTAAAAATGCAAAGTGGTGTGAGCCCCGAGATGGCGCTGCGCCTCTCCAAGGCTTTAGGGCGTAGTCCTGAGAGTTGGCTGTCCATGCAAGATGCATATGATCTTTTTCATGCTAAGAAAGGTCTAAAACTCAGTCGTGTTCAAAGGGTCAGTCTTGACGCCGCGTAACAAGGCAAAGCAGGTAGGGACGCGCTAAAGCGCGCCCATATTTGCGGCGTTAGAAGCCCTTATCCGACTATTGTGCTAACCTCAAAAAAGGTATAGTTTCTATACCATGCCTGATTTTGAGTATGACGAGCGAAAGAGCGCATCGAACCTTCAGAAGCATGGGATAGATTTTATTGCTGCCCAAGCGCTCTGGCACGATCCTGATCTTCTTGAAATTCCGGCAAGGATTGAAGATGAACCCCGATATCTTGCTATTGGCAAGATTGGGCTCAAACATTGGTCTGCCGTGATCACCTACAGAGAATCCACGATACGAATCATTTCTGTTCGACGGTCTCGTGACGAGGAGGTTGAGCTTTATGAAAGCTAAGAGTTTTGACAAGAAGTTCGAAGAAGGTAAGGAGATTGTCTCCGACCTTGATCTTGAAAAGGCGCGACGCCCGAACCAGGAGCAGCGAAGGGTTAACGTTGATTTCCCGACCTGGATGATCGAGTCACTAGATCGAGAAGCAGGGCGCCTAGGCGTTACTCGGCAGTCCATCATCAAGGTTTGGCTAGCCGAGCGTCTAGAGCAGCGGGCTGCTAACAAGTCAAGCAAGGAGGACGCCGTAACCGGCACCTCTTCTTGAAGCGCTAATGGATGTCTGAGTGTAAGCAATGAGTACTTATGAAATCCTGGCGCTTTTTGGAACCATGGCTGTCTTGGCCGCAATCCCAAGTGCAAGCGTGGCCCTGGTGGTGGCCCGGTCTGTTACGGCGGGAGTGCCTCACGGTATAGTCGTGAGTATGGGGGTTGTTGCTGGCGATCTACTTTTTATCGGTCTGGCAATGTTCGGTCTGGCCGCAGTAGCCGAAACGATGGGTGCCTTGTTTACAGCTGTGAAGTACGTAGGCGCTCTGTATCTAATGTGGCTTGGTGTTTCACTACTAAGAGCTAAGCCTGATACTCAGATAGCGATCGGTCAGGCCACTGAACGCGGTAATGTTTTTGCGAGCTTCTTCTCAGGCTTTTTTCTTACACTGGGTGATGTGAAGGCCATCTTGTTTTATCTGAGCTTGTTGCCGATGTTTGTTGATTTGGCGGCGTTACGCTCGAATGATGTTTTGGTTGTTATTTCTGTGACTGTTGTGGCCGTTGGGGGTGTGAAAGCGGGCTATGCCATTTTTGCTTATCGAGTGATTGCATCGGTACGCGGCAAGCGCTTCAGGGCGTTTACCATGAAGGCGGCAGGCACGGCCCTTTTAGGGGCAGGTGGCTACATGGCCGTGAAGGGCTGAACAATAACGGCAAATGGGGTCGGCAAATGGGGTCAGAACCTTTTCCGGTAAGAAGGCTGAGCTATGGGTGCTAACCGATGAAATCACTTGAAAACAGAATTCCACCACCCCTGGTGGCGTTGGGGTTTGCTTTGCTCATGTGGGCCCTTGCTTCGCTGGATTCAGCATTGATGTTGCATCCAACGCTAAACACCTATGCATCACTGCTGTTTTTCTTGCTGGGGTTTTCTTTCTCGCTGTCTGGCGTGCTGTCTTTCAGGAGGTTCAAGACCACCGTTAATCCGCTGAAGCCGCAGGCTGCCACGTCTCTGGTTACTACCGGCGTATACCGTCTGACGCGCAACCCGATGTATGTTGGCTTTGTGTTTTTCCTGCTGGCCTGGGCTATGCGCCTGGGTTCGGTGTGGTCTTTGTTGTTGGTGCCGGGCTTTATACTATTTATACAGCGCTTTCAGATTGCCCCCGAAGAGCGTGCGCTGCTGTTGTTGTTTGGTGCTGAGTTTGAGCAGTACCAGCGCAAGGTGCGCAGGTGGTTGTGACGCGCAATATGTTACCGGGGCGCTAGCCGGTGTTTGTGCTGGCGCTCAGGGCTGTGTGTTTGTGGTGTGTTTTTGTTGTGGCCGCCATCGCCAACGCCCTGTTTCGCGAGGGCGTGCTGTCGCCGCTGCTGGGTCCCGGGCTGGCACTTCCGCTGAGCGGTTTGCTGTTATCAATGCTCATTTTGCTGGTTTCGTTTGCCACTGTAGCCTTTCTGAAAACCCGCAAGGCGGTTGCGCTGTTGCGTGTTGGTGTGCTGTGGGTAGCCTTAACGTTGGCTTTCGAATTTATTTTCGGGCACTTCGTAGCGGGCAAGTCGCTGCCGGAGCTACTGCAGGTGTTTGATCCTTCCAGTGGGGATCTGTTTCTGGTCGCGCTGTGCGTTACCGCTATCGCGCCACTAGCGGCGGCCAAAGCCCGGGGTTTGTTGTAAGAGGCCGCTGTCAGGTACAGCCCGGCCGATGCCGGGCAACTGCAGTAAACATGACTAAGCCCGAGCGGCGTTAGCACGTATACTGGCGCTGGAATAAATCAGCGTGCTAACGGAGTAAATGCATGATCACCGCCTACCAGATCGCAATCATCGCCGCCGGCGTGTTTTTCCTCAATGCCCTGCTAACGGGTGTGTGGAAGTACCAGCAGATCGCCGCGAGTGAAACCGGCACCGCCCATCCCTATGTTGATATCGCCCACCGTTCTTCTTTGCTCTACAGCTTTGCGGCAATGCTCATTGCCACCTTTGTTGAGATCAGCCAGCTATCTGCCGTTGTTGAAACTGTCGCCACACTGATGCTGGTGGTGTACTTCGCCCTGGCGATAACCACCTATATGATTCAGGGCTTGGTGCAAAAAACAGATAACCAACTGCGCGAGATCACCACGGCGACCAGGGTGTTTATGTGGTCCCTCATCGCCGCCGAGATCGGTGGCTTTGTGGTGTTGTTTTATGGCGTACTTGTCGCTATTGGCGTTTAGTCAGAACCTCCGCCAGCAGAGCCAAAGTCATGAGCGAGCAAGCGTTCTCCCAAAACATTCCACAGGCCGCCATAGACTGGGTGCAGGCCGTGGGCAAGGGCACACTCACCGCGCTGACCCGTCAGGTTGCCCGGCGCGAGGCCTGGAAGGTGGAACTGGCCCTGCCAGGCGGTGAGAGCGCCTCTTACTTCCTGCGTCTTGATCGCAACCCGGTGCCGGGTGCACGGGTATCACTGGAGCGCGAGGCGCGTATCTGCCTTGCGCTGCACAACACCGATATACCCGCACCGGCCGTTGCCGGCTGGAACCCGGCAGAGCAACTGGCGTTGTTTGAATTTGTGCAGGGCCGATCCGATATCGACAAACTGGATGATGCCGACCAGCAGCGCGCGGTCATGGAAGATTTTATCGATGCCATCGCGCGCCTGCATTTGTTACCGCCAGCCGCGCTGCAACTGGACGACGTGCTCGGCCCGCACAAGCTCAGCGCGCAGCAGTGCGCACTGGATGACTTGAATGGCCAGGTTGCGCAGTTCGAGAGCTTCCTGGCGGACTACCACGACCCGTTGTTGCACTACGCAGTGCAATGGTTGCGGCGCTTTGCCCCGGCATCGGTAGAAAGGGTGTCGCTGGTGCAGGGTGACACCGGCCCTGTCAATTTCATGTTCGCTGCCAATGCGGTCACCGCGATAGTTGACTGGGAGTGGGGCCACTGGGGTGATCCCATGGAGGATCTGGGCAATATCTGCGTGCGTGAATTCTGGAATCCGTCCGGTGGCCTCAATGGCCTGTTCCAGCGCTACCAGCGACAATCCGGTATTGCTTACGATGCAGACGCAGTGCGCTACTACCGCGTGCAACAGAACGTGCGTGGCATGATTCCCATTCACGCCGTGTGCCAGAGCCGGGGTATGCGCGAATCCTACGCCTGGTACCTGGCCTACCGCGAGGTGGGTGATCGCGCCACCTGTGAAGCACTGGCACAGGCCATGGGTGTGGCGATTGAAAAACCCGACCTCCCCGAGTACACCCGCCCCACGGACCCACTCGTGCACGCAGCCCTGCTCGGCTTGTCACGTGACGTAGCCCCGGAGCTGGCCACTGACTTTGCGCGTTCGCGGGCAACGGATATTGAAGTGCTCGTGGAGTGTCAGCACAGGCTGCACCGATACCAGGCCGATGTGTACGCACAAGAGTCGCAGGAAATCTCAGCGCTGCTGGGGCAGCCGGAGAAAAGCTACAGCGCAAGCAACCGTGCGCTGTGCGCAGCCATAGCCGACCGGACGCTTGATGACGCTGCGCTTATCGCGTATCTCGCACGCCGGGCCTACCGGCGCGAATGGCTGTTCTGGCCTGTGACTCGGCTGTATCCCGCCAGGCAATGGTCACCGATTGACCAGCCATAAAGCACCTCAATAAGATTGCGCCTTGTTACGGTAGAGCTGCGCTGCGCAGAGAACGCGCTGTCTGCCAACCGCATCGCAGCTGCGCAATTCCCTTGCAGCTACAACACACGCACTGAGGCTGCGGGTTTTATCCTGGGAGCAGCTATGCCTGGTCCACGCGGAAACGCCCGCGCGCCGTCACCGGTGGCAGGGCATTGTAGGTACAAATGCCAGGGGCTGCCGCACAGACTGCGGCTATCGCATTGATCGAGGGCAAACCGGTAATGCGCATACCCAGTGCGTTAAAGTCCTTGTGATTCATCGTGCTGATATCGCCGCGCGGAATGGGTAGCATTACGTTGTGAATGTTGGGGTTGCCCTGAATGTTAACTACATAGCCGTGATGACCGCGATCAACCTTCCAGCTGTCTTCGATAATATCGCCGACTGTCCATATCTGTTGGTTCTCTAACACGGGCCTGTTGTTCACCAGCCCTTCCCAGCGCAGCCGCACACCGCCCACGGTATTGCTGGCGATGAACTTGCCGGGCGCCTGCACGTCATGGCTGGCAATCGCGTAGTCTATGCTGCAGCGCACTTCTTCCAGCTGCAGCCCCATGAGTTGCGCCATCACCTGCAGCGCATCGCCAAACACGGCGGATTCCGCCTTTGAGCGCTCGTACAGCGTGTCATCGCCCAGGGGCTCGCCAAAACCGAAGGCGTCTATATTCGGGTCGGCAACAAAGTGGGTAACGTCTACCGCCTCGGTCACCTGTATGTGAGTGACTTCCTCACAAACTGAGGTCAACACGCAAGCCAGGTAGTTGATGTGGCCGGGGTTGATCCCCGTGCCAAACAGTGAGGCGTTGCCATCAAGGGCGGCCTGGTGCAAACGGGCTCTGGCGTTTGCGCCAAAACGCTCGGCGTTGAAGTCCAGCCCCCAGCCGTTCATAAAGTTACAGGTCGTGACGACGTTGATGCCCGCGCGCAGGATTCTCTCCAGCTCGTTGATGTCCGGGTAGAGCGGGCTGTAGCTCACGCAATCCGGTTGCAGTGCGATGAGGGCGTCGATATCGTTGCTCGCCGCAATGCCCAGTGGTGCGATGCCTGCCAGCTCGCCCGCATCCATGCCGACTTTTTCGGCGCTATAGGCGTACAGGCCAACCAGTTCCAGGTCGGGGTGCGAAACAATGGCTTTAATCGTTTCGCGGGCAACGCCGCCGCTTGTCCACTGTACTACTGTAATCGACATTTTTCGCATCCCTTGTCAGGTGTGTTGATGGCCCGCCGCGCGGGGCGCGTGCTGTGCCATGGCCAAAAAGGTGTTAAGGCCGCCGCGCGACTTTATTCTTTTTCTGGTCCCGTATTTGCAGTGCCAGTGCCAGTGCCAGTGCCAGTGCCAGTGCCAGTGCCAGGGATAACTCCCGTTACAGGCGCACGCACGGCGGTGGCGAACCTGTCATAAAAATGGCAAGCCCTAAAAAACATTACAGCGCCTGCACACTCACCGGGATGTTGCTCATGCGTGGTAGCGCTGTATAGGCTTCATAGTCGGCATCATCGGTAATCAGGCGCCCGGTGCAGGAGCCGCCGTTGCGCACATCCTTGTCAGTTTCAGGGCCACCGCCCCAGGAGTGGGTCATCGACACCAGGCCGCGCCGCAGATTCCTGTCAACTTCAACAATCGCCGGTATGCTGGCCCTGTCAGATTCAATGCGCACCAGTGCGCCCTGTTGCAGACCGAGGTCGGCGACGTCCTGTGGATGCATATACGCCGGGTTGTAGGTCTTGCCGTGCGTTTGCCCCGGCATGTCGCGGCCGCTGCTGTTGAGAATGTTGATCTGGCGGCGCGAAATCAATCGAAAAGGCCTGTCGGGATCGTGTTGCATGGCCTGTGCGGGTAACAGTTGCGCAAGGTCGGCAAGCATCTGCGCGTTACCGGCATCGAGCCTGCCTTTCCAGCCTTCCTGTTTGGGGGCTACGTGCACAGGTGGTTCTGCAAACACCGCACCCTCGGGAATCTGCTTTACACGCGCCAGGGGAATGCGGCTGTTCTGCGTGATGGCGGCGTAAATTTCCTCAGTTGAGGGTTTGTGTTGCATGTCCATTGGCCACGGCTCGACGCGCACGGAGCCACCAAAAGAGACCGGCACCAGTTTCAGGGCCACGCCCAGACGCTGCGCCACGCCGTAGAAAAACTCCCAGTCTTCGATCAAGTCTGAACCGGCAGGCGCATCGACGATAGCGGGCGTGTACTGTGCCCAGGCCTGCGTGGTGCCAAAGCCGGGGGCATAGTCCGTCAGGTACTCGTGGTGCAGGCTCATGCCTGCCATCTCTAACGGGTGCTTAACGGCAATAACGTAGTCGGCCTCCCGGGCGGTTGCCGATAGGGTCACGTCAATCTGTACGAGTAAGTCCAGCTTGCGCATGGCCTCGATCGTTTTTAGCTGGTCCGGCCAGGCCGCTACCGGGTTGCCGCCGTGGCTTATCATTGCGCGCACGCGGTGTGTGTCGTCGTCCTGCAGGATTTCATCTGCCAGTGCGGCCGTCGGCATGCCAGCAGCAGAGCAGCGAATACTGCGGGCGTGCATGGTTTCGCCAAAGCCATACGCGTACTTCGTGGTGGGCGGCAACGCCTGGGCAATGTACTCACGCGCCTGCCCCAGGCACGGCGGGTTGCGCACGAGTTCGCCCGCGCGTTGCCAGCGTCCGCAGATGCTGTTCAGGCACAACACGAGGTACTCCAGCAGGGTTGTTTGCCCCGCCATGTTGGGCCCGGTGCCTGCTGTTGCCACGCCGGTTCGGGCGTTCGCAAACGTGCGCGCCGCAGTCACGATGTGCTGTGCATCGACGCCGCAGGCCAGGGCCACGCGTTCGGGCGAGAAAGGGCGCACCGCTTCGCGCAGGGCGTCTACCCCCTGCATGTGCTCTGCAACAAATGCACGATCGTGCAGGCCTTCACTGAAAATCACGTTGAGCAGCGCCGCCAAAAGCGCCACATCGTTGCCGGGTTTCACCTGCAGATGCTGCGATGCACGGCGCGCGGTTTCGGTACGACGCGGGTCGATCACGATGAGCTGCAGGCCCTTTTGCAGGGCGTCAGTCAGGTAGCGCCCGGGATTGGTGTGCGGTACCCCACCAGACATCGCCACCAGCGGGTTGAGTCCAATCAGCATGACGACTTCTGCGTCGGCAAAGTTGTTACACGGCGCCATCCAGCGCCCAAACAAGGCAGCCGCTACCATCTTGCCGGGCTGGTCGATGGTGTTGGAGCTAAACCCCATAGGCGAGCCGATGGCTTTCATGAAAGCAACATTGACCGGTGAGTTGGCATTCGAGGCGGCAGATGCAAAAGTCCCCGCATACAGTGAGATCGCGCGAGCGCCGTACCCGCCCTTAATGGCAGCAAGTTTCGCGGCGATCTCGTCCATCGCCTGTTCTGCGGGAATGTCGGTGTAGCGCCCGTCAGGCTGGCGCTTTTGTGAATGCAGTAAACGGGTGGGGCTGTTGCGCTGCGCCGCGAAGTTCTGCCCCTTGATACAGCAAAAACCCTTGTACACGGGGTTGTCCGGATTACCCCTGACGGAGACTGGCTCGCCGCCATCGACGGCCACGATCACGCCGCAGGCAGCATGGCAGGCGCGGCAGATCGTGTGGTGGTCTGTTGGCATTGCGCGTTTCCCGTGCCATAACTCAAAAGGCGCTTCAGTATAGGCAAATACCGTTCGTGTGCTCCAGCGCATGAGCGAGTGCGTGGTTCAATACTTTTGCATCTGCTGGCCTATTGCCTGCTGGAGCACATGCTGGCTGTAGTGTGGCACCAGAAGTCAGCACCCAATCAGAATTCAGGTTGGCGCTACACCGCTCTGTTTGGTTAACTGTAGTTTGCAGGGGATGGGTACTGGCACCCTTCACAGGCAGGCATTGAGCGAACAACAGGGTATCTCTATGAGCACCAGCGAGGCCTTCAACTTCAAGAAGATCAATGAGCAGGTCGCGACTTCAGGCCTGCTCTCGCAAGACCACCTGAACGCGCTTGGTCGCGAAGGCTATCGCGCGGTGATAAACCTGCTGCCACAGTGGCATGATTACGCCGTGCAGGATGAGCAGGCGATCGTGGAGGCGCAGGGCGTAGCGTACCACTACATTCCCGTCGATTTTGATGCGCCCACCGAAGCGGATTACCTGGAGTTTGAAGACACCCTGCTGCAGCTTGCCGATGCCAAAGTGTTGCTGCACTGCGCAGCGAACTATCGCGTTTCTGCATTCTATGGCATTTATGCCGTACGCCATCTGGGTTGGTCAAAGCGCGAGGCAATGCAGCACATCGCATCGATCTGGACGCTGCAGGAGTATCCGGTGTGGCAGGCGTTTGTCACAGACATGCTGGATGACGCCCAGGCTTAGGCTGTATGCGCAAGGGTTGCCTCTGCGGAGCGTCGTCCGGTATCGAGGTGATGCAGCCCCCAGGAACGTAACCCCGGCGGAAGTTGATGCGCTGCTGCTTCCTGCATTGCTGCTGCAACAATACCGGCTGCAACAGTAGCGGTTGCTATTGTTATTGCTTCCGGCCTGCTGGCGCGGCTTGCCCTTTTTTCGTGCCGCACTTGCTCGCGAATTGACCTGAATCCTGTCGCCTTCTACTATCGTTTGACCAAAACAATAAAAGATAGCCGATATGAAAACAGTTGCCCGAGCACTTCTTACCCTGTCTGCGCTTGCCCTGGTTGCCGGTTGTTCCGATGGCAAAGACAACCCCTTCATCATTGCGCCCGTCGACCCCCCGGGCCCGATGGAGCCCACACCGGTAGAGCCGCCGCCCCTGGATTGCGACCCGCTGGTGCCCAGCTACTGCGGTTTCCCTTACCCCAATAACTACTGGACGCAGGCTGATGACACATCGCCCACCGGTATGCGCCTGGCCCTGCCCGAGGTCATCATGCCGGTGAATGTGGCAGGTGTCAGATCGCAAACCGCAGCGTTCAATGAAAAAGACGGCTTCTCGCCGGGTATTGCAGCGATGACGCATATGCCCGGAGCCACCGTCCAGGGGCTGGCCACACCCGACTCCATCGAAGCATCGCTGGAGCCCACTTCACGTACCATCATCATTAATGCCGAAACCGGGGAGCGCGTGCCGCACTGGGTGGATCTCGACGAATACGTGGTTGAGTCAAAGCGGCGTATTCTTGATGGCAAGCCGACCCCCAATTTCGTGATTGAACGTGACCTCGAGCAGTTGTTGCAGGAACAGGCGCTGATGTTGCGCCCTGCCATTCGGCTCGATGACGCAACGCGCTACATTGTAGCGATCCGCGGTGTTGTGGATGCCATGGGTGATGCACTGGAGCCCACGGCGGGGTTTCTGGCCTTGCGCGAGGCACAGACGCCCGCAGACCCAATACTCGCCGCCCGACAAGACCATTTTGAAGCGCTGTTCGCTACCTTGGCGAGCAATGGCATAGCGCGCGAAGACTTGCAGCTGGCGTGGGATTTCACCACCGCCAGCCGTGAAAACAACACACAGGCCATGCTGCACATTCGCGACGATGCGCTGGCCAATAACCCCAACGGTGTTGCTTATCGCATAGAAGAGCGCGACGAGGGGTTGATTGACGGCATGGCCTGCCGCCTCGAGGTGACCTTCGACGTACCGCTGTATATGACCGACGGTGAAAGTGGTGCGGGGTTTAACCTGGGTGAAGACGGCCTGCCAACGCAAAACGGCACCTATGAATATGCAGCCGCGCTGGTTGTTCCCATGAGCGCGCAAACGGAGCCGGCACCGCTGGTTGCGTTTGGCCATGGCCAGCTGGGCGCCAAAGAGCAGGTACTGGGTGCGCAGCCGCTGGCGGTGACTGAGAACATTGCGTTGTTCGGCCTGGACTGGAAGGGATTTTCCAGCGACGACACAGGCACCGTCGTGGGTGCGCTGGCCGGTGGTGACCTCTCCACGTTCCGTGTGGTGCCAGAGCGTATGCACCAGGGCTTTCTGAACTTTCTGATTGCCATGCGCACGCTGTCAGTTGAAGCCGACGGCGGGCCGTCTACGGCGTTGAACGAGGCGTTGAACACCTTCTGCGGCGGCGCCATGCTCGACGGCAGCAAGCGCTATTATTTTGGTGGCAGCCAGGGCGGTATCCTGGGAGCGAGCCTGATGGCCATCTCCACCGACATGCAGCGCGGTTTGCTGGCTGTGCCCGGGCAATCCTATAACCTGTTGTTGAACCGCAGCGTGAACTTCGACCCATTCGCCGCAACAATTTATGCCGGCTACGACTGGCATGGCCTGGACATGCAGTTGAATCTCGCGCTGGTGCAGGGCCTGTGGGATACGGCTGAGCCCACCGGTTATTCCCGGTACATACGCACCGATACCCTGCCGGGTACGCCATCGCACGAGGTGTTGATACAGGTGTCCAAGGCAGACCACCAGGTCACCAACCTTGGCGCGCACATCATGGCGCGCACGATCGGTGGTGTGGTGAACCTGGCGCCCACCATTCGCGATGTCTGGGGCCTGGAGGTAGTGAGTGGCGAGCACAGCGGCTCGGCCATGCTGGAGATTGATTTTGGCAACGATGAACCGCCCATTACCAATATTCCCCACTGGGATGATGAATTTCCCGATCCGCACGGTCGCGCAACGGAGTTGATTGGCATCGGAGGCCTACTGCGTCAGTTCTACGACACTGGCGTTGCGCAAAACCCCTGCACAGGGGCTTGCGACGATGACGATATCCTCTATCAGGTGGAATGATAAAACGCAGGCGCGATCAGCTGCGCTTGCGACGCAGTACCAGGTACTGACTGTTGCCGGTGTTGGCCAACTCATGGGGCTCTACACTGTGTAGCCAGGCGAAGTGCTCGATGTGTTCGGGTCGAAAGTAGGAGTACTGGCCCCAGTGCACGATCTCAAACGCATCGGGAATCACAGATTCAAATTCACTGCGTGAAAAGCGCCTGACCGGAAGCCCCTTGTCCTGGTGGTCTGTGTCGGCGGCGTAGGCGTCAAACGCTTCTCGTGAAATTTGCGACAGCAGGCGGCCTTCCGTGACGTGCTGGTGCGTAAAGCAGCGCGCTTTTTCCAGGGCGTGGGTGGTTGCTACCACCGTCAGGCCTCCGGGTTTGCACAGCGTGGCAAGGTCGGCGAGCACGGCATCACACAAGTGCGTTGGCAAGTGCTGGATGACCATGCCCAATACAACCAGGTCAAACTGTTTGCCGGGATTCTCGGCGATAAACTGCTGCGTCGTTTGCTGCAACACGGTGGCGTTGGGTTTGTCACGCACCAGATCGCGCGTGTAGTTGCAGCGCGCTTCATCGGGTTCCAGGGCCACGACTTCATTGACGATACCCGCGCATGCCGCGGTAGTGCGACCCATGCCGCAGCCCACATCAATCATTGCGCCCGCGCTGATCGCATGGGCAAGAAGTTCAAGCATGGAGTGGAAGGCTTCTTCATGATGCCCGCTGCTATCGCCCACACGACTGGCGAACTTGGCAGACAGGGCGGGCATGGTGGAATCGTTATCGTTATAGACGTATTCAGTCACGGTAGCTTGCTCTCAGCGTGGCTCGGATAGCGCAAAATATAGCATAGGCAATAGCTGCGGACGGTTTTCAGCGGTGGCTTTGCGAAGTGCATCTCGAAATGCGCAAGATGCAGGGGCGACAGCACAGCAGGCAGCAAAGCGGGATTGCGTTGTCGGCACGCAACAATGCCTGTGCCGCTGCCGTGTGGCCCTGGCGACGGTTGTGCGCCGGCGCGTCAGCCAGCGCCGGCCTCGCCAACAAACTTCAGATAGTGAGTGGCGACAGCCTCCGGCGCCTCGACCTGCGGGTAGTGGCCGATGGCAGGCAGTTCAGCGAGATAGTCGCAGCGGCAGTGCAACGCCTTAAAGCGCTTGACCATGTGGCTGCCCGAAACCGGATCGACAGAGCCGTTGATCAGCCCGACAGGCACACTGGCGTGTTGTAGCGCCTCAACCCAGCGTTCACGATGTTGCAGGCGATCGCGCATATAGGTGATGAGGTTGTGGAAGATATGCTTGCCGTCCTGCAGGTTAATCAGGTACCAGAACTCCTGCAGTTCAGCGGCGCTGGGCTGCGTATGCTTGCCAAAAACGCTGGTGAAGGAGCGGGCAAAACTTTTTTCACCGGCGAATCGGTTCAGCAGTGGCCCTAGCGGGCTGAGCAGGAGTTTTTGCAGTAACAGGGCATGGTGGGTTTCAGGGAACAGGCCGCCGTTGAGGAAGCACACCGAGAGCCACTGCCCATAGCCGCTGCCCTGGTTCTGCCGCGCCAGTAGTTCTTGTGCGACGGTGTCGCCATAGTCATGGGCCAGTACGTGGAACGTGTCCAGTTGCCGCGCGCGGGCTACCGCCTCAACAATGTCGGCCTGTCCATGAATCGTGTAGTTGCGCGCGTTGGGCTTGTCTGAATAGCCGAAGCCGAGCATGTCCATGCAGACGACGCGATACTGCTGGCGCAGCTGCGGCCAGATGGCCTGCCAGTCCCAGCTGGAAGTTGGAAAGCCGTGAATCAACGGCAGCACCGGCTGGTGATCGTCGCCCTCATCGATGAAAAAAATGTTGTTGCCATTAACGTTGAGCAGGTCGCCCCTGGCGCGCCAAAGGTCGAGGCGATCAAAACGTTGTGCGGCGTGCGCATTTGCCACGTTGGATTCCCGGTCAGGTGGTGACGACCCCCGCAGCGGTGCGCCTGTGTATCGGGGCGCTACTGCAGGGCGTTGAAAAGTCGCAGTATATAGCGGTAACGCCCGCTGCGTCGCCGCTCTGTGCATCGCCTGCGGGGAGTGGCCGCACCACGGCCTGCCGCTGCGGGTGCAGGGTAGAGGCCGGCGCCGCGAGTGGTCGTACTGCGGACGTGTGCGTCAAAGGCCGCTGGGTCTGCGTCGGGCGAGATTGTGTGCATTGCAAAGCCTCTTGCGGCGTTGACGGGCTGGCCCGGCGGGGCGCGCCTAGTTAGTGCGGCCGGTTTCCTCGCTGGCACCCTCTGCAGCGGCCAGGTTTGGCGCTGCGCACGCCATTTGCGAGGCCTTCTGTGCCGTGCTGAAGCAACTCAGCTCGCCATCGGGGCTGAAGCACCATTGGCGTTGCCTGTCCATACTGACCACGGCAGCGCTGCTGCTGTCCTGGCAGTTGACGTTATACAGGCTGTAGAACTCGCCCGAGGGCAGAATGCCAGTCTTGGTCTTTTCGATGTCCAGGCGCGCCTCGGCAAGTGCCGTATTGGCAAAAAGGCTGCCCGCGAAAAAAAGTAACAGTGTGAAAGTGCGCATAGTCGAAGCTCCAGTAGGTCAAACCTAATTACGCCGCTCTGCCGAAAGTGGATCAGCAAGCTGCGCTATGTGGGTGATTTTACTGGGTGAAAGTCGAACAAAGGCTGAACAGCCATCGTCATCGCCACAACCACAACCACAACCACAACCGCAACTGCAACTGCAACCATAGACATAGCCAAAGCCATATAGACACAGTGGTAGCCATAGCCATAGCCATAGCCATAGCCATAGCTGTCGCGATAGCCAGCGTCAGAGCCAGAACCGGCCGTCGCGGTGGAGCGGCGATTTAGTCGAAGTCTGTAGCGTGCTCCGGGTAGATCAGTGCGCCGGTGTCAAAACCCAGTGCCTTTGCCTGCGTTCGGAAGCGCTCAACAAGGGCAGGCTCAACGGTGGGAGTCCGGGCGAGCAGCCACAGGTAGTCAGTATTGGGCCCGCTGATAAAGGCGTATTGGTAGTTGTCGTGGTCGAGATCGAAAATGACATACGCGCCGTAAAACGGCCCGAAAAATGAAACCTTGAGATAACCGGTCGTTTCATCCTGCACAAAATAGGCCTTGCCCTCGGCCTCGCTCCATTGTCTTTCTGTGCTGGAATAACCGCGGTTCAGTACCCGCACACCGCCGTCGTCGCGCAGCGTATAGTTGGCGGTGACGCTGTTCAGGCCGCGCTCAAAGGAGTGATCCAGCCGGGCGATCTCGTACCAGGTGCCCAGGTAGCGCTGCACGTCGAAATTCTGCACGGGCTGCACGCCCGCCGGCACGCCCAGGCAGCCGCTGAGAAACAGCAAGCTGGCCAGCAGTACGCAGTGTCGTCGATTCAGCAAGTGCTCACCTCCTGTTGTGGCGCTTTTTGTGGCGCTTTTTGGGGCCCTGTTTGTGGCCCCGTCTGCGCCCATCGCACAGTCTTGCAGGTTGCCTCTGCGTTCCCTGCGTCCAGAGCCCGCGATGCATCCAGCGCAGAAGAGTCCCGCAAGCCCCGGCGGCGTTAGCAAAGACACCAGTGAAGACGTCAGTGAAGACTCAGCCGCTTGCGCCAAGCGTCGGTGACTGCGTCAATCCCGACGGCAGGGGCCACGGCAGTCGTGGCCCGGGTCACTACGCTCCACGATAGGGTTTGATGACGTTCTCGGCGTACCAGTTGATCATGCCGATTTTCTCTTCCAGGGTTTGTGTGTCGGCTTCGCCGTCATAGGGGTTGCGGAAGGCAATGATCACCTCGGTAACGCCGGCTGCGGCCAGGTCTTCCAGGCCCTGGGCGGAATAGGCTGCTTCGGTCATGGCGTGGTACTCGAAAGCGCCATCCGTGCGCTCGTATTCAGCGCGGAAGTCTTCAATTTGCCCGATCATGTCGCGCAGTTCATTGATGGAAGACCCCGCTGAAATCCAGCCGTCTCCGAGGCGAGCAGCACGGCGCAGGGCGGGCTTGGCGTGGCCGCCCACCAGCAGCGGTATCTTGTGCTGTGGCACCGGCGACAGCTTGACCGGTGGGATGTTGAAAATCTCGCCTTCGTAGCCGAAATACTCACCGCTCATCAGGCCGTTGATGATCTCCATCATCTCGTCCATGCGCTTGCCGCGCTTTTCCCAGGGGATCTGGCACACTTCGAAATCCTCGGGCCAGGGGCTGATGCCCACACCAAAGCCGAAGCGGTCACCGAGCATAACGCCCATGGAAGAGAGCTGTTTGGCAACGATCAGTGGCTGGCGAATGGCCAGTTTGATGACCGAAGTGGTAAAGCGCAGTTTTTCGGTGCGTGCGGCCAGGTAGGGGATTGCCACGAAGGGCTCAAGGAAGGGTACGCCGTCCAGGAACTCGCGCGTGCCGTCGTCGTTGTACGGGTAGACGTCTGATCCTTCCTTGGGGTAGCAGATGCTGTCCGGGAAGGTGAACGTGTCAAAGCCTGCTTCTTCAACGGCCAGGGCCAGTGGCAGGTAGAGGTCCGGGTCGCACATGGTGGCGTGGTAGGCAAATTTCATCAGTCAGTCCAGTGTTTGTCGTGAAGTGTGAGCAATATACGATGCCCTGCGTGGATTAGATTGGCTGGTTGCGGCGGGCAGGGCGATCTGGCGGTAGCGGTATAACTTGTTGAAACATCATCACCCGCTGCAGGGTGGGTGCGCGAACCCTTCAGTCATTGGGCAAGTCCGGCCCGAGAGGCAGCCCGGGTACCCTGGGCCGATTGTTCGAAACCGCTGCCGGGGCCGAAACCGGGATGCGCGATGGCCATTGTGTTCAGCCGGTGGTAAATGGTGCCGGATATGTTGGCAGTTGCATGATTCGGGCCGCCTGTGCCGGAGTAGCGATGGCACGGCCCAGGCTGTTGGCCAGGGACACAGCCTCTTCTACCAGTTCAACATTGGTTGGTTGGCGATCACCTGCATAGGGTTCCAGCCCGACCTGCACATGGCCACCGCGCCGTATGGCGGCCTCGGCGATACCGCAGCCTACGCAGTCCGCCCCGAAGGCCGATACAGACCAGGGCAAGTGGCAATCCCCAAGCATACCCAGGTAGGCATCCAGGCTCGCAGCGGTGGGCGGCATGCCAAAGGGCAGGTCGTCACTGGCGAAGTAGAACTTTAATATCCCACCCGTGGGGAGTTTGCCGGCACGGTGGTAGGCCAGGATGAACTTCAGGAAGCTGGGCTCGAAGATCGAAATACTCATGCCCAACTGCAGCCGGCGGCAGGCCTCCACGTAATAGCGTGAATCGTGCATGTCATTGCGATACAGCAGGTGGGTCGCGGCGAACAGCCCTTCTTCGTCCAGGATGGACAGATTAAAACTGCCCGGATCACACAGCCCCTGCGCCAGCAGGCCCTCCTGCGCCATGAGTTCTATGTGCCGGTAGCGCACCTCAACGGGAACCTCGCCCTGGCTGACCGGCATCGTGGGGGTGAGGATAGCATCGGGCCGCTGCTGCAACAGTGTGCGCCAGGGTCGCGCGTAGCGTTCGGCGTCCAGCTCACCGCTCTCCAGGAATATCGACTCTTCGGTGTGGTTGTGGATCAGCGCTGCACCGGCCTCCATGCAGGCCAGTGCATTCGCGACGATGTCATCATCACTGTACGGTACGTTGGGGTTCTGCGCCTTGCTGGTTGCACCGTTCAATGACGCTTCGATGATTACGGGAGTGTCTGTGTTGGCATTTGGCATAGGTGACAGCCTGCTCCTGGGGAGGTTGAGTAATGTCAGTGCGCCTGTCCGCCGGGCAGATGAGTACGCGCTCACAATGTGCAGGCCGCCAGTATGCCAGACAAGCATCTCGACAGACGGCGCTGGCATAGGCTGGGCAAAAAGTGGACGCACGGGCCAGGCGGCACCCGCACACGGCCCGGTCGCCCCCGCAGGCCGCGGCCGCAGCGGCCTCACAGCCGGGTGGCCCGCCGCCCGGCGGCTGTTTTGTATTTGTCCAGCTATGGTGATAAATTAAACAGTATGTCCGGTTTTTTATAACCGCACATGGCGCGGATGATCGCAAGTCGCCCGCGCAAGTGAATCAAAGAGCGTCTTCCCAAGACAGGCCCTGCCAGCGCACTTGACGTGGTCGACCTGTAAATAATAGTAACCAAAGTCTGGAGACACACATGTACAAAACCACCCTGAAGATACTGTCTGCCGCCGTACTTGCCTCCTCCGTGGCGCCCTCTGTGGCGATTGCGCAGCAGGCGGCGTTGGCACTTGAAGAAGTGATTGTCACTGCGCGCAAGCGGGAAGAAACCATCCAGACCGTGCCGGTGGCAGTCACTGCGCTAACACAGGAACTGCAGCGTTCCAGCGTGCGCAATCTGCAAGACATCCAGCAGTTTGTTCCCAACCTGCTTATTGACAAGGTAACCGCCCTGCAGGGCGGTGCGGCGATCGCCATTCGAGGTGTCAGCTACCAGGAGATCGACAAAAGCCTCGACCCGGGTATTGGCGTGTTGATCGACGGTGTCTACCTGGGCACTAACTCGGGCCAGATACTGGAAAACTTCGATATCGAGCGTATGGAAGTGTTGCGTGGCCCGCAGGGCACACTTTTTGGCAAGAACACCATCGGCGGTGCGATCAATATCATCCGCACCAAACCGACGCGCGAATGGGGCGCCAGGGTGCAGGGTACCTGGGGCGATTTTGGCCGACAGGACATACGCGGTGTATTTAACGCTCCGTTAAATGAAGACGGTGGCCTGAAAGTGTTTGCTTCCAAGCTGCAAAGCGATGGTCACATCTACAACACAACCTACAACGACGACGCCGGTGGCCAGGATTACCAGAACCTTGGCGCCACTATCGATTACGACTTCACCGACAACTTCAACATGATGTTCACCTATGAGCGTATCGAGGATCATTCGGAGGTGGGTGCCTGGGCCAACTTTAACAAGACCGCAGACGACGTCGATGGCCCGGACTTCGCCTGTTCCTTCTTTTTGCCAGATACCAGCGGTTGCAGCGCTTTCGATACCGGCAGCGACGAAGACAACAACTCGCAAAACGCGCCCAACAATGCCGAAACCACCAACGATTTCTATAACCTGACCTTCAACTACACCGTGGGTGACTGGACGCTGACCTCGATTACCGGCTACATCAACCGTAACGAGTTTACCCGCCTGGAGTACGACGCCAACGCCTTCGAGTTTCTCTCTATCGAAAGCGACACCGCCTATGAACAGTTCAGCCAGGAGCTGCGTGTAAGCGGCTCTATCGGTGATGTCGAGCTGACCACCGGCCTGTACTATTGGGATTCCGAATACGACGCGCAGTCTTTCACGTTTGATTTGTTTGAATTTCTGGCTGGCCTGCCCGAGGGCAGTGTGGGCACCATCAGCCAACACGGTGAGACAGAGTCATTGGCGGTGTTTGCCAGCGCCGACTGGTCAGTCACTGACAGGCTGACACTGAATCTGGGCGGTCGTTACACGTACGAAGAAAAACTCCTGACGCCGGTGGGCCAGGCCTTCCTGTTCGCGGACGGTTCTCCGTTGAGCCCGCCGGGTGACGTAGTCACCGGGGATGACGATTACGCGGAATTCTCTCCCCGTATTGGCGTGCAGTATGACCTGACTGACAGCGTGATGGCGTATGCCTCCTATTCGGAAGGTTTCAAGAGCGGCGGTTTCTTCGGCCGGATCACTTCTGCCGAAAACATTCGCGGCTTCGACCCGGAAACGGTTGAAACCTACGAGGTCGGCCTGAAAAGCACGATCCTGAATGATCGCCTGCGCATGAACCTCGCGATCTTCAGCAGCGAATACAAAGATAAGCAGGAAGAAGTGATTGTTGCCGACCCGGATGGCAACGTGGACACCGTGGTTTTGAACGCCTCGGATGCTTCCATGGACGGCGCAGAGCTTGAAGTGACAGCGCTGTTGTTTGAGGGGCTGACGTTCTTCGGGCAGGCGGGTTACCTGGACGCCGGCTACGACGAGTTCCTGATTCCGGATATTCCCGGCATTGCGCCCGACGGCAGTGCACTGGAAATGCGTAATACGCCGGAGTTCACCTTTGGGGCGGGCCTGAGCTATGTGCACTCGCTTTTCCAGAACAGCGAGATGTCTTACAACGTGAACTACAGCTGGCGTGATGAGTACGTCACGATCTTTAACAACGACCCCCTGGGTGAGGTCGATGCGCTGGGCTTCTGGAACGCGAACATCGATTACCGATTCGCTGATGATGACAACGCGCTGACGATTTCAGTCTATGGACGTAACCTGGGTGATGAGCGTTATCGACGTGCAGTACTCATTCCGCCGATTTCCTCCTTTGGCCAGTATAACGAGCCGCAGAACTTCGGCGTGACGCTGACCTACGAGTTCTGATTACTGCCTCAGGCAACGCGTTTGCTGCGCCGTCGGGAATGTGTTCCCGGCGGCGTTTTGCGTTGTGGCCTGTGTGTCTTTGGGTTTTGGGTTGGTGATCTGTGCAGTGCGTGTCAGTGCGCGGTTGCGTCCTCGCGAAAATGCTCGATGACATAGTCCACGCGCCTGGCTGCCTGCCAGCGGCGGCTGTCTGGTAGCGTTTCCAGATGCCGCAAGCGCGGCAGCAGGCCGCGGCCATTGGCGATCTGAATTGACAGGCCAGGACGTGCATTGAGTTCCAGGAGCTGCGGCCCCAGGTTTTTATCCAGTACGATATCGGCGCCGAGATAGCCCAGTCCGGTCATGTCGTGACACTGCGCGGCCAACAGCAGCAGGTCGCGCCAGCCAGGAATGTCGATCTTGCCAAGGTCCAGGCCGGTGTCGGGGTGGTGCGTCACGCGGCGACTGTGCTGTACCGCATTGAGACAGCGCCCCGAGTCAATCGCCAACCCAACACCTACCGCGCCCTGGTGCAGATTGGCCTTGCCGTCAGAGGCGTGCGTTGCCAGCCGCATCATGGCCATCACGGGGTAGCCGCGAAATACTACGATGCGAATATCGGGTACGCCCTCGAAAGAATAGCCGGCAAACTGGTCGTCAAAGGCGATCACATCTTCCACGATCACGACGTCGGCTCGCCCGCCAAGGGAATGCAGGCCCGCCAGTGTGTTGGTCATGTGCCGCTTAACGTCGGCGATGGAGATCTCCGCGCCAGAGGCCTTGACGAAGTTCTCACCCGCGCGCCCGGTCACAACCAGGATGCCCTTGCCACCGGAACCCTCGGCGGGTTTCAGGACGAAGCTGTCCAGCGCTTCCAGTTTGCTTTCAATGCCGTTGACCTCGTGCTGTGTGTTGACCACGAACTGCAGTTTTGGCGTAGGCACGCCGTAGTCCTGCGCCAGCAACTTGGTTTGTAGTTTGTCATCCACCAGCGGGTAAAGGCGCCGCTCATTGTAGCGACTGATAAATTCGACGTTGCGGCAATTCATGCCCAGCACGCCGGTGCTACGCATGCGCTGGTAGTTGTGCCACAGGGCGATCAATGCGGCGGTTCCATGTCGCGGAAGCGGCGCAGTTCACTGAAGCGATAGCCGGTGTAATTGCCCATGGCAAGAATGAGTGCGAGCAGCACGAGGTTCAGTTCAGGGAAGTTAAAGGTCAGGTGTTTCAGCAGCGTAGACTGCATCATCATGTAGGCCAGAATGGCGACCAAGAGGCTGCCGCCGCCCTGCAGTAATACTTCCTTGGGTCCTTCCTCTTCCCAGAGAATCGACATGCGCTCTATCGTCCACGCGATAATAATCATCGGGAAGAAGGTGATCGTCATGCCGGTGGCATAGCCCATCTGGTACCCGATAATGCTGAGTATGGAAATAACAAAGATCACCAGCACGATCAGCGTGGCGATACGCGCCACCAGCAGCAGGTTTAATCGCGACAGGTAACCCCTGAGTAACAGGCCGATTGCAACCACCGAGATAAAACTGACCAGGCCAGGTACCAGCGACGTTTGCAGGAACGCAAGCGAGATGAGAATGGGCATAAAGGTGCCCGCCGTGCGGATGCCGATAATCACGCGCATAAACACGACGACCGCCGCGCCCAGCGGCAAAAGCAGCAGCAGCTTGAACATGCTTTGCTCTTCTACCGGTAGCCGATGCACACCGATTGCACTGAAGAGGCTGTTCTCGTCGCTGACATTGGCCAGGTGTGTTGCCGGCATGGATTGCCGGATCATCGAAAAGCTCAGGCGCGAGCGGCTGCCGCCGCTGACGTCGAGCACAGACAGGCCGCCGCGGTGCCACAGCAGCAAATCTTCAGGTACACCGGTTTCGCCTGACTCGGGGTTGAACAGCACCCATTGTTCGCCCGACCAGACTTCAACCATCGGCGTCAGTGTTTGGCGCCGGCGTGCATCTTCGAGGTAGAGGCCCATCACTGAACGCGTGGCAATGCCTTCCTTGCTGAGCAGTTCTATCAGCAGTTGCGCACGATCGCTGTCAGTGGATAGCAGCAGCGCGGTATTCTGGTCATCGTTGCCTGCATTGAGCAGTTTGATGAGCTCGCGTGTCAGGCTGGTGGCGGAGCTTGATGTTTCGCGCGCGCGATCGAGCACGACATCGGCCGCGAGGGTCAGTGCTTCGTCCCAGTATTCGGGGATCTCGCGGGCTTTCAATGGCGCCTTCTGTGTGCCGTCATTGAAAGGCGATTTGAGGAACTGCACGCTGTAGTACAGCGATTGATCACCCAGCGGATCCCGCTTGGTCCACTCTGCGCGGCGCGCGCCTTTCTTGTCGTTAATGGAAAAACCATAGCCCGGTGATGCGGCGTGCTCTTCAAACATCTCGAAGCCCGGGAGTTTTTCATCCGGAATACTGAGGCTCGCGGTAACCGGTTCGCCGCTGGCTTCGAAGTCGATGCGCGCCTCAACCTGCCATACGAGCTGCTCCTGACCGGGCAACAGTGGCATGCCGGTTTCCATGTGACGTAACAAGGCGATCAGCGACCCGCCCAACGCAAGCAGAAACAGGATCAGGTAGAAGTTGGATTTTCTGCCCATGGCTGTCAATTGGCCTGTGCTGTTGTATCTTCGGGTACAACAGGCGGCGCCATATTGGTCTTGCTCACATCCACCACCATGACATCCTGCAGCACATTACGGCCGATAAGTACCTGGTAGTCCAGGTGACTGCGGTTACTCAGGGTAAACTCGGCGGTTTGGCGGACAGAACCAATCACCACGCCGAGTTTGATCACCTGGCGGCGTTCTGGCTCTGGCGAGTTGGCCTGGACGATAGACACAACACGCTCGCGTTTGCGTTCCAGCACCAGCGGCTCGTTGGTCTCCGGGTGGGTTATCTCAAAGCGCACCCAGCGCTTGCCGTTACGCTCAAACGGCTCGATGTTGCGCGCGTCCAGTGAGGACGTCTCGGCGCCGGTGTCGATACGCGCCGGCAGCTCCAGCTCCAGGTTGGGCATCCAGACCTGTTCCAGTGCGCCTACCAGCAGCTTCTTGTCGTCCGGTTCGCCATCATTGGATTCAATCACTGTACAGATGGGACTTGCCGTGGGCCCGGTAACGCGAGGCGCTTCGGGTTGTGTGATCGGTATGGCTGCAATCTGCTCACTTTGCCGTGCCAGTAACTCGGTCTGTGCAGCCAGTGCAGAAGCTGTGTCCTGCTGGTTGGCAAGGCACGTTTGTATGGCGCCGAGCAGTTGTTCGTGACGCTGCTCTTCGCGGGCCAGGTGCTCAGGGTCCACGCTGGTACAGGCGGTGAGGGCAAGTACCGTGCAAAGCGCCGCAAGCCGGTGATGGATGCTGCCAAAGTGGCTGTCGAAACTGGGTTGTTGCATGAGGCGGGAACGCCCTGATCTGGTGGTTTTCATGTCGCCCACCCTAACCACCGTGCCTGTAAATGTAAATTCCCAACATGGTGTGTTAGTTGTCATTTTGCGTTGTTCGCGACAAGGCGGGCGCGCAGCTCGGCCCCCCCCCTTTCTGTGGCTCCATCCCTGTGCAACGCGGCTCTTACGCCCGCCATGTTTTGCGTTATAGTTGCCTACGTTGCGCCGCGAGGCGCCCGGCGCACCGACGAAGCCAGTTCAGCGAGCCAATTCAACGGATGAATCAGGAGAGCAAAGCCATGGGAATGTTCGATTTTGTGAAAGATGCCGGAGAGGCGTTGACAGAGAAAGTGCTGGGTAGCACAAACACAGAGGCTGCGACCCAAACCGACGAGATTCCCCAGGCGCGTATCGACGAGTTGCGCCAGGCGAATATTGAGAAGTCTATCGCGGCGCTTGCCGTTGATGGAGAGATCGTCAACGTTGCCGTCAATGGCGGCACCGTGGTTTTGACCGGCAGCGCTCCCAGCCAGGAAGCACTCGAGAAGATCGTGCTCTGCGCAGGCAATCAGTTTGGTATTGAGCAGGTCGATTGCCAGTTGCAGGTGCCCCAGGTAGCGGCGGCCGCGCCGACAGCGGCAGCTGCAGCGACTGAGTCACCAGCGCCATCGGCGGAATCCACGTTTTACACCGTGCAGGCCGGCGACACGCTGGGCAAAATCGCGCAGGCGCACTACGGTGCTGCCAGCAAGTACACCGCTATTTTCGAGGCTAACCAGCCGATGCTGACCGACCCGGACAAAATCTACGTCGGACAGAAGTTACGCATGCCTGTGCTTTAATGGCGCGCTGACAAGACGCCGCCAAACACGGCCATGGCCGGTTGCGGTGGCGTGCCGCGCAGTCGCCGGCCTTGTGGAGCACAGTTTCGCGAAGCGGCATCCAACACAGCCGGCCCTGCAATTTTGGCAAACCCGCGTGTTCGCCAATTGCCGTGTTGGCAAAACACAACGTGCGCAAACCCAACCAGAATGAGCACGAACAGCCGTACAGGAAGAATGCATGTCCGCAAACAATATTGAGGTTATCCGCCGAATTTGCCCTACCTGTGAAGCCTGCTGCGGGCTGGTGATGGAAGTGGACAGGACAGCTCAGAAAATCATTTCGATTAAGGGCGACCCACAGGATCACCGTTCGCGTGGCTACGTCTGTGCCAAATCACAAGCCTTCAACTATATCTATGAAGATGGCGAACGGCTGCGGCATCCGGTAAAAAGAACTAAGCAAGGCTGGGAGCAGATCTCCTGGACCGAAGCGTTTGACACCATCGCCAGCAAGTTTACCGCGATACGTGATACCTACGGCAAGGATGCGCTGTCCATCTACGTCGGTAATCCCCTGGGCCATGATTTTGCTGCCGGCATCTACCTGCAATCGCTGATGGCATCTGTGGGCACCGAACGGTTTTTTTCAGCCGGCACGGTGGATCAGCATCCACAGCAGATGGTCTGCTGGGGGCTTATCGGGCATGAATGGCTGTTCCCGGTTCCGGATCTTGAGCGCACTGAACTGTTCATTTGTATGGGCGCTAATCCGGTGGTGTCACAGGGCAGTATTCTGGGCACGCCGAATATGGAGGCAGCCATGCGCGCGATTCAGGCGCGAGGCGGGCGCTGTATCGCGATTGACCCCCGGCGTACGGAGACAGCCGCCATTGCCGACCAGCACCTCTTCATACAGCCCGGCACAGATGCCTATTTCCTCATGGCCTTTGCCAATGAACTGTTTCTGCGCGATGCGATTGACCTGGGTCATCTGGCGGAGCACGTAGATAACCTGCAGGCACTGCAGGAAACGGTCAGTGCGTATACGGCAGACAACACAGCGGCCGTGACCGGTGTGTCTGCCAGCGACCTGCGTGCGTTGGTCGATGCGTACCTGGCTGCCAATGGCGCAGCGCTGTATGGCCGCATCGGGTTGTGCACCCAGGAGTTTGGTCTTGCCGCGCACTGGATGTTGATGGTGATCAGCTTGATCAGCGGCAACTTCGATACCGCAGGTGGCATGATGCTGTCTACCGCACCCACCGGTGACTCTGGCCCGGGCGCGCCGGGCGAAGTGAAACCCTATGGCCGTTGGCATTCACGCGTGCGCGGTGTGCCGGAAACCTGCGGGGAATTGCCCGCCTCGCTGATGGCCGAGGAGATTACCGCGCCCGGCGAAGAGGTTCACGGCCTGCTCACGATTTGCGGTAACCCGGTGTTGTCGGTGCCACGCGGTGACAGGATTCGCGAGGCGCTGGGCACCCTGGATTTCATGGTTGCGCTGGATATTTACATCAATGAGACCACCAGTCAGGCTGACATCATACTGCCCAGCACAGTGCACCCGGAACACAGCAACATCGATGTGACCTTCCAGAACTTCACAACGCGCAACTACGTATCGTATTCGCCCAGAACCTTTGAGCCAGAACCTGAGCTGAAAGACCTGGGCGAGATCATTCTCGAGATCTCGGCCCGTATGTCTGGCCTGAGCCGCGATGAAATGGACGGGTTTATTTTCCAGGGAATGGTCGACACCGTGCTCAAGCGCGCAGCGTCTGCCGGCGTTGCATTGAACGCAGAGCAAGTGACCGCAGCGGTAACCGGTGACACATCACCGGAGCGTTTCGCCGACTTGTTGATCAGAAGCGGGCCCTATGGCGATTGGTTTGGTCTTGCCGATGAGGGCATTTCGCTGGAGCGCCTCAAGGCGCATCCGCAGGCCTCTATGGATCTGGGCCCCTTGCAGAGCCGCTTGCCAGGTATGTTGCGTACGCCCGGGCAGCGTATCGATCTGCTGCATGAGGTGTTTGCCAATGATCTGCAGCGTCTACGTGCGGGTTTTGAGCAACGCGTGCAAGCCCCGCAAGGCCGCAAACCCTCTGACATGCTGTTGATTGGACGACGCCATGTACGCGACATGAATTCCTGGCTGCACAACCTCAAGCCCTACGTGCGCGGCAAGAATCGCTGCACAGCGCGGCTGCATTCCTCGGATGCATCGGCGCTGGGCCTGCAGGACGGCGCGCTGGCGCGCGTCACCTCCAATGTCGGGCAGGCGCTGGTGCCGGTAGAGGTCACCGATGAAATGATGCCGGGTGTTATCAGCATTCCCCACGGCTTTGGTCATATCTATGCCGATTCTGCGCAAACCAATGCGGCCGCGATATTGCCCGGGGTGAGTTGCAACAACCTGATTGACGAATCGCTGGATGAAGCGTCCAGCACCTGCGTTGTCAACGGCGTGCCGGTGTCGGTGGCCCCGGCCTGACCCTGTCGTGCGCGTTGATGCCTGTTTTCAGCCGTGACCACGGAGAATAAAAGCGCAGGATTCCATACCCCGAAACACACGATAGTCGCCCAAAAAGGACAACTCCCAATGACTGCACCCTCACGCCCAATGCTTGCCATCGCTGTCGCCGCACTACTGAACGTTGTATGCATGCCTGCATCGATGGCGCAGAACGTCACCATTGGCGGTACACCCGCCCAAGGTCAGGCCACTGGTTTCAGCGCAATGTTTGCCGGCGACCGATTCGAGAATTTTCGCCACCTCGAGCGGTTTGTCCCCACGTCCGAGATGCCGGCGTCAGCCAACCCATGGGACCTGGGTGTGAACAGCAATACCCTGACATTTACCGGTGATTTCATGGGAAAGCCCACGTCGCTGGAGGAGTTTATCGCCCTGTCGGACACCTCGTCTTTCCTGGTGATCAAGGATGGCGAGATCATCTATGAAAACTACAGCCATGGCGATTCCGTAGACAGCCTGCACCTGTCGTTCTCCGTGGCCAAGTCCTTTACGTCTGCGTTGTTGGGCATTGCCCTGGGTGAGGGAAAGATCGATAGCCTGCAAGACCCGATACGCAAGTACCTGCCTGAACTGACCAGCCCGACCTTCGACGGCGTTACGATCGAACATGTGCTGCAGATGTCGTCCGGGGTGCGCTTTACCGAGGTCTACACCGACCCGGCTTCCGACATTAATACGATGACGACCAAAGTGCCGCCCCTGAGTTATCTGGAATACATCAATACCCTGGGCCGGGACAAGCCGCCCGGCACGTACAATCACTACGCGAGTATCAACACGCAACTGCTCGGCATACTGCTGGTAAAAGTGGCCGGCGAGTCCATGACAGACTACATGACCAGCCGCTTGTGGCATCCGCTGGGCATGCAACACAAGGGCCTGTGGACGCTGGACGGGCAGGGCATTGAATTGGCCATGGGTGGCCTGGCGGCGAGCGCGCGGGATTACGCGCGGCTGGGCTTGCTGTATCTCAACGACGGCATGCGCGGTGACCAGCGTATTCTCCCCCAGGGCTGGGTGCAGGCATCAGTCACACCTGACGAACCGCACCTGATGCCCGGCGATAATCCCAATTCCTCGAATGTCTCCGGCTACCAGTATCAATGGTGGACACCCCGCGACTGGGACAATGACTACCTGGCGCGCGGCATCTGGGGGCAGAATATTTACGTTCACCCGGGCAATCGCGTTGTTATTGTGAAGCTGGCCGCCGACCAGAAAAATTTCGACCCGCGCTACAAGCTGGCCTACATCGACTATCTGCAGGATCTGGCCCAATCACTGGACTAGCCACTGCACAGTTACTGCGGTAAATGAAGCAGGGCCTGCAGTGCGATGCCGCTGTGAAAGGAAACAGCGTGTGCCGCTTTGCAGGGAAGTAACGTGTGTGTCGCCGCGAAGGGTTGTGCCTGTAGGTTAACGTCGTTGTTGGCCGCGCTGCGGAGGATCACAGGCAGGCCGCTGTGACGCTCATTCGTAAAAAACAGTGTTAGCCAGCGTGTTAAAGGTGCAGGCCGGCTAGTCTTCTGGCGGCTCGTACCAGATGGCCGAGGTCACGGCGCGTTCCTGCAGCCATGCCGGCTCTGGCGCCTTGATGCCAAGGGCTTTGGCGTCGAAGGTGCTCCAGCGCGGCGTGGGTATCTCAATGACCCGCGCGTAGTAAAACGCCTCGCGGGTTGGGTCGAAGTCGGGGTCTGTCCACAGCGTTGCCAGCGCATCGGCACCGATGGTGTTGGTGTAAGTGGCGGCTTCTACATCAACCGTATTTCCCACCGGCGCCAGGCCTCCGTCAGCGTCCAGCCCTCGAACACCGGCCCAGGCGACGTTGTAAATACGTTCTTGCGATTGGCCCGCGCTGTCGACCCACCCCTTGATAATCTGTATGCGATCCAGGTTGCCGCTGTCCGGATCGCGCTGCGCCCAGACTGCGAAGCTCGGTGCGGCGGCAGCGGGCGGCGCCAGTTTGCCGCCCATGGGAACACCGTTGGCCTGCGCCAGCGCAACGCGATCCGGGTGGCCTGGCAAGTCTTCCGGGAAGGCCCAACCGCCGTAGAAGCGCACACCAATTCGTGTGCCGGAAGTGGCGTAGGTTTCCTTGCGCAGCATCGCGTCAAACAGGGCATCGCGGGTGTTTTGCGGCGCCCACACCGCGGCCAGACCGGCCGCGCTCCACAACTTGCCGCCGGGGCTGTCTTCGGGGAAGAAGAATGACTCGCGCAGGCGCACGCCCGCGCTGCCATCAAGCATGGGTAGTTTGCCGTGATAGCTGTCCTCGTCTACCGGTGCGCTGGCATTATGCCCATCGGAACTGCCTATCACGCCAAAGCGATAGGGATTGAAGCCTTCGCTGTGCGACATCTCGATACCCAGGCGCAGTGCGTCGCGAATATAGCCGCCGCGTGGTTCAGACACGGCCTGCGATTTAGCCAACTGCGTATCGTAGATTTCAAAACCGGCGAAGGGGTCTTGCGGTGACAACTGCGGATGCGTTTCCGAGGAGCCCTTGACCTGAAAAATTTCCCCGATGGGTTCGTTGCGCATTCGCCGAGCCGCGTAGGCGGCATCCATTGGCTCACCCGAAAACTGTGCGTCGCCGTACATAACGCCATCGCTGAGGTTGCTGTTATGGGGAATGGCGAAGTTGTCCATCCCGTTGCGGCGCTGTGCTTCCAGGGCGGTCCACAGGTCGCGCGGGTCTTGCGATTCAAGTGACGAATAGGGGGTTTCAGGTACCGCTGCGCTGCGGTAGATAACGTTGCGGTGCAGGTTGCGGCCTGCGGGCATTGAGCTCCACTCGTAACCATGGAAGCTGGTAAATCGGCCGGGATCATTGTGGCGTTCCGTGATCTCGTGGCTCTCTTGCCAGGCCGATCGGGTGATCGCTTCCCAGCCCGGCTGCAGAATTCCCGTTAAGTCAAACGTGCCCAGCGTGCGGGCAAACACGGCAGTGTTCCACAGCTTGCTGTCGTTGAGCAGTCGATCCCTGAAGCTGCGCTTGTTGAGCAGCAGTTCAGGCTGCACGGTTTTGAGGACGCCGAGGTACTCTGCGTGGTCAGTGACCGCAGCGAAATCAAGCGGGCGCTTCAACTTGATGCCGTAGCCCCCGGCGTGGCGAATCTCGCCGCCCTTGAAATAACGGTAGGCATCTTCGGGTGTGGCGCGCACGCCCATGGTATAGGCGTCGGTAGAGAAGCTTGTGTGGACGTGCAGATCGCCCCAGTACAGGTTGCCGCGCGGATTATAGGCGGAGGGTGGCCGGGCCGGTATCGGCGTTGCGTTGGCCGCATCAAACGCCGGAAACAGGCTAGGGTCTTCCACGGGCCCGCAGGCCGCCAGTGCTGCTGTGGTTGCAATGAGCGCGAGAAGATTGATCGTGAGTCTGATGGTCGTTTCCCCTGGCTGCGCTTGCGCCGCAATATAGTAACCACTATATTTATTTTGCCGCCCCGATACAATCAACAGCATTGCCTGCAACCTGCCTGAGTATTGAAACCCATGAATCGACAATGGCTGTTCCGTCAGCACCCCGCAGCTGGCATTTGCTACCAGCGGTGTTTTGAGCAGGCACGGGTACCGGTGCCAGATGTGGGGCCAGGGCAATTCCTGGTGGCTAATCGCTGTTTTTCGATTGAACCTGCGATGGTTCCCTGGATGCTGTCCGTGACGGACTACATGGTCCCGCAATTGGTAGGCGCGCCGATGTTGTCCTGGGCGACGGCAGAGGTGGTGGCGTCCCGGCACCCTGACTTCGCCAAGGGCGATCGTGTCAGCGGTACCTTTGGCTGGCAGGACTACTGTCTCAGTAATGGTCTGGATATCAACGGGGATATTGTCGCGCGGGTACCCGCCGGTGCCAGTGACGAGGCCGCCATGAGTGCGCTGTGGATTAGCGGGCTAACGGCGTTTATCGGATTATACGAGGTGGGCAAGCCCGTGCCGGGCGATACCGTGCTGGTATCCGGGGCGGCGGGCTCGGTGGGCAATCTTGTCGGCCAGTTGGCAAAACTGGCGGGTTGTAAGGTTGTTGGTATCGCAGGCAGCGATGAAAAGTGCCAGTGGTTGCAACAGACGTTGGGGTTTGATGCGTCAGTTAACTATAAAACGCAGGATGTGCCAGCGGCGATTGCCGCGCACTGCCCTGACGGCGTCGATATCTACTGGGACAACGTCGGCGGCGACATGCTCAACGCGGCAACGGGTGCGCTGGCCACGGGTGGTCGGGTTGTGCTGTGCGGGTTTATTTCTATCTATGAAGATTTCAGCAACATCCCGTCGCTGCACAACTGGCTGGCGATTGCCGGCAACAGGGGCAGTATGACGGGCTTTAACGTTACCTTTCACAAGGATAAGTACGCTGCTGCAACGACGCGCCTGAAGCGCCTGCTGGATGAGGGCCAGTTGCACCTGGCCATCGATGCGCTGAACGGATTTGACCAGTTGCCTGAAGCCCTCAATAGAATTTACCAGGGCAAGAACATCGGCAAGCAATTGGTGCACAATGATTTGCAGCGCTGATCCGGCGATGCTGTGACGATGCGCAAGCCACAGGCAGCGTGGCCGTGCTGTTGTCGTCCCAACACTGCAGCGACACCACACAGCGCTGCGTACTGAATCCTTCGATTAGCCAACGGCAGAAACCCTATGCCCTTAGACAAAACCCACAAGACCATTTGCAGAATCTGCGAAGCCCAGTGCGGGCTGATCGTGCGTACCAGCAACAATCGCGTCACTGAAATACTCCCCAACGAGGCGCATGTGGCGAGTAAAGGCTACGCCTGCATCAAGGGCCTGCGCATGGGTGACTTTGTGCACAGCCCGGACCGGCTACACACGCCGTTGAAAAAAGTGAACGGCGAATTTGTGGCCATCTCCTGGGAGCAGGCCCTGGCCGAGATCGGCGACAAGCTCAAGGCTATTCACGCCCGCCACGGGGGAGAGTCTATCGCCGCTTATATGGGTAATCCGATTGGTTTCAGCCTGTGGCCAACAATGGCGATGAACAGCTTTATGCAGGCCTTTGATGCGCACAAATTGTTTACGCCGGGCACGCAGGATTGCGCCAACAAGTTCGCCGGTGGAGAACGCCTTTTCGGTGGCGCCAATGAACAGGTGTTTCCCGACATCGACCATACGCAGTTGCTGGTTGTGATCGGCAGCAACCCGGTGATCTCCAAGATGAGCTTTATCAGTCTGCCGCATCCCATGCAGCGCATTGAGGCAATTGAGCAGCGCGGTGGCAAGGTGTACTGGGTAAATCCACGTTACACCGAGTCGGCAAGGCGAGCGGGGGAACATGTTGCGATTCGGCCGGATACCGATGTCTTTTTCCTGCTTGGCTTTCTGCATGAAGTGCTGGCGCGCGATGCGGTTGCCCATGAACGTGTCGCAAAGTATATGAACGGATTGGCCACCTTGCGTGAGCTTGCCTTGCCATGGACGCCAGAGCGCGTGGCACAGGTGACGCGCATACCCGCTCAGACCTTGCGTCAGATGGTCAGCGATTACCTGGCAGCCGATGGCGCGGCGCTGTATTTCTCAACCGGTGTTAACCAGGGCAGTTTTGGCCTGATGGCCTACTGGCTGCAGGAATCGATCAACGCCATTACGGGTAACCTGGACAAGCGCGGCGGGGTGCTGGCAGGCAAGAGTGTCTTTCCAAAACCTGCCAAAAGCACGCGAACGCGCCGCTCCCGCATCGGCAACGTGCCGTATGTCAACGAGACAATTCCGGCGGGGGTGATGGCCGACGAGATTCTCACGCCGGGCGATGGCAAGGTACGGGCGATGTTCAATATGTCGGGCAATCCGTTACTGACCTGCGCCGGCAGTAACAGGCTTGCAAAGGCCTTTGCCGATCTCGAGCTGTTTGTGTGTATTGATATTGTGCGCAACGAAACTGCCCGGTATGCGCACTACGTGCTTCCTGGCCTGCACAGCCTTGAGCGCGCCGACGTGCCCTTTTACTTTTTTACCTTCATGGGTCTGATGCCGCAGCGCAGCTTCACGTATACCGAGCCGGTATTAACACCGGCGGGTGAGAGTCGTGATGAGGGCTTGATCTTCCGGCAACTGTGCCGCCGGGCGGGCAGGCCGATCGCAGGCTCGCGCCTGTTGCAGTGGCTCAGCAATGGCGCAGAGGCCCTGGCACGTATCCCCCGGCTGGGCTCTGCTGCCAGTGTTGATCGATGGTTTTTGTCCCTGTTGATGCGGGCCGGTAAGCTGGGCGGCGTGCGCAACATGCGGCGGCATCCCGATGGCGTGTTACTTGAGCCCAATAGCCCTGGCGATTACCTGGGACAACGGGTGCAGACGGCTTCAGGAAAGGTCGAGCTGGCACCGCCGGACCTGGTGGAGCGTGCGCGCGCGCTCGATGCAGTGTTCCAGCGCGAACTGGACAATGCCAGCGCCCTGAAGCTGATACAGAAACGTGAGCGCTTTACGCATAACTCCTGGGCGCACAATGCACCGGCGTTCATCAAGGGTAAACGCAGCACCAATTATCTGTACATCCACCCCGAAGATGCGGCGTTGCGTCACCTGGAAGAAGGTGCGATCGCCACAGTTACGGTGGGCGAAAATGCGCTACAGGTTCCCGTTCGCCTGGATGCAGACATGATGCCCGGCACCATTTCGGTGCCACATGGCTGGGGTCACCAGGACGCTGATGCATTGACGGTGGCACGCACCACCGGCGGTGCTAATGTAAATAGCATTATGCCCGATGGCCCTGCGTCCATAGAGCCGGGGTCTGGCATGTCACACATGAATGGCGTGATTGCACGCGTCAGCTAGTGCCGGCGGGTGAGTGACAGCGCGGTGGGCGTCGCCCGCGTCTACTTTGCCAGCTTGCCCCACTGGTT
Source organism: Gammaproteobacteria bacterium (assembly GCA_024742415.1). Classification (GTDB taxonomy): domain Bacteria; phylum Pseudomonadota; class Gammaproteobacteria; order Pseudomonadales; family Halieaceae; genus Marimicrobium. The sequence continues at coordinate 321,416 of JANSYN010000002.1, read as the reverse complement.
ATTGTTGGCGGCCAGCCAGGCTTGCAGGTTTTCCGGTTGATAGCCGCCAGACAATGCGCGTTGTTTCACGCTGCTATGCACAACGGCATCTGCTGGTAAGTCACGGCGTTTCTTTTCGAAGACCTTCCAAAACCCCTTGCGCGACTTGTTTGCAGCGGCGCGAAAGTCCAGGTCGGATTTTTTATAGAGATGCTTTTCAAACTGCAAGCCTTTTGACTCTGCCTCACTGGCCATCCATGCCAGCGGAATATCGGCGAGTATCCTGCCGTTTTTGTCGGCGGCGTAACCACCGCCAACATCGGAATGCACGCCTGCGAACCAGACTTGCTGGATATCGACCGCGCTCTTGTCGCCCCACAGGGTTGGCAGGAAGTCTTCGCGCAGCTCATCAATAGCGATGGCGTGACGGGCGGTCGTGACGTTGCTGCCGATTTCGGCGTCAAAGAACAGGTCTTTCTCCTCCATGAATGCCAGCGCCCGTGTGGGAATGCCCAGTGCGCCGACGGTGTCCCATACGCCGATAAAGTGAACGGGGCCACGATCACTGTTGTGGCAGCGCTCGGCGCGCCAGTCTTTTGCTTCGTCGCGCCCCGGAGTGAGCTTCTTCAGTTTGTAGAAATCGAAAGCGTCGGGAATTTCGTGCGCATGGTCGCGTCGCAGTATGCCGCACTTGTTCAGAAAGCCCGCAAGGCAGCGCACCGTATAGGCGCCGCGGCTGAAACCAAACAGCCAGATCTCATCACCGGGGTTGTAGTTTTGAACGATAAAGCGATAACCGTCCTGGATGTTCTTCTGCATACCCAGCCCCACTGCACCGCCAAGCACCTTGTCGTCGTATGAGCCGACGCCCCAGTCATAGAACACGATCTGTTTGTCGCCCTTGCTATCGACCGGCTTGATGGCCCTGGCCATGCGCATGACATTGGTGGGGTTCTTGTCCTGCGGGTCGTTCCAGGTGCCGTCACTGAGCACGACGATACGCTTGTTCTTTTTCAGCATTGCTGACCCTCCCTCTATTGTGTCGTTAGCAGCTTGCGTGGACGGGTTGTTGCAGTCTGTAGCTCCCGCCGCAAGTTCACTGGGTGCTGTTCTACTGGTTGCTTCAATGTATAGCAGACTCTGGCGCCGGCCGCAGCGGGTTTAGTGTACGCGCTGCCGTCGGTTGCCGGTGGCTAACACTGGCGCGGTAGTTGGTGCAAATTGCGCGGGCCTGATTCACCTGCATGAACCGCGGTGCAGGCATTGGCCTGCCAGCCTTGCGGTTTGCCCAGGAATATCGCAGCCTCTTGCACTCTACTGACAAGTCATTTATTGGATGGGAGAGCCCCTGAATGAGCCTTGCTGAATCTACCGGCCCAGAGTTTCCTGAACTGAGCTGCTATCTGCTGCCCGGCCATACCACCACGCCGGCTGATGCCATAGACGAGGCGCGCCAGGCCGAGGCTTTGGGCCTGGGCAGGGTCTGGTTGTCTGAGCGCTTTGATGTGAAAGATGCTGGCGTTATCTGTTCCGCGGCGCTGGCAGTGACGCAGCGGATAAAAGTCGCCACGGCCGCCACGAACCTGCATACGCGACATCCCATGGTGCTCGCCACCATGTGCTCCAGCCTGCACTACCTGTCCGGCGGACGCTTTGAACTGGGGCTGGGTCGTGGTATTGCGGTGCGCAACCAGCTCATGGGTCTGGATGCGGTGAGCAACGCCCACCTGGTGGAGGGCCTGGAGGTCCTGCGCACCTTGTGGCGTGGCGAAAAGGTGATGGGCCATGAAGGCAAGATGGGCAACCTGCCCTATCTGAACATGGGCGACTGGATGGATGCGAAGATTCCCGTGCACTTCGTGGGTTTCGGCCCCAAAAGCCTGCGCTTTGCCGGCCAGCACTTTGATGGTGTGCACCTGCACACCTTCATTACCGATGAGGGCCTGCAGCGAGCCAGGGCGCTGGTGCGTGAGGGTGCGCAGGCAGCTGGTCGCGATCCGGACGCGGTGCAGGTGTACTCGGTGTTTGCGACAGCCCTGAACCCGTCGCGCGAAGACTACCTGCGCAAGATGGTCGCACGAATGGCGACCTACATGCAGGCACCGGGTTACGCCGAGATGCTCATCGCGCTCAATGGCTGGGACCCGGAAGTGCTGACGGCGTTTCGGGCCAATGCCACGGTCTCGGCAATGCTTGGCGGCATAGACAGCGTTGCTACCCTTGAGCAACTCGAGGAGATCAGTGAACTGATTCCCCCGCAGTGGTTGCCCGCGGCCATGGGCAGTGCCCAGGAATGCGCCGCGGCATGGAAAAACCAGTTCGCCAATGGCGCCGACGGCGTGGTGATTCACGGTTCAACACCGACAGAGTTTGCCCCGATCATCGATGCGTACCGTGCGCTGTAGTTATGTGTTCTTATTTGCTGTTAGGTGCTGTCATGTGGTCTAGTCATGCGCTCTACTCATGCGCGGTAACGCCGCAGTCGTGGAGTGCGGCGCAATGCAATGCAATGCGTTATAAAGCATCGCCGCCCGGTGCATAGCGCCAGTAAAGTGCGCGGCGCGGCACAGCACGCTGTGGTAAGACGCAATGCGGTAAACGGAAGTGAATAACAGGCCATGCGGCGTATGACACGACGAATGAAAGCAGGCTTTGCCCTTGCGCTGGCGGCAGGGCTTGGCCTTGCCCTGACCTATGGTATCTATTTTCAGTTAGCGTCAGAACCGTCGCTTGGCGGCGAATTGCGCGAGCGCGTTGTCCAGTGGGACGGGCGCGAACGCCATTACACCTTTTATTTGCCACCCGAGCGTGCGCAGCGCCCGCCGCTGCTGTTTGTGTTTCATGGGTCGGGTGGCAGTGCCGCCCAGAGCAGGGCGATGTACGGCTATGCGTTTGATGAGCTGGCCGATGAAGAAGGCTTTATCGTTGTTTATCCCGAGGGTTACGAGCAGCATTACAACGGCTGTCGTAAGGCCGGACCCTATGCAGCCAATGCATTACAGGTGGACGATGTTGGGTTTATGCGCTTGCTGGTCGAGCAGTTCACTGAAGAGTTTGGCATTGATACCCGAGCGGTATTTGCCACTGGGGTATCCAACGGCGGACAGATGGCGCTGCGCCTGGCCCTGGAAGCGCCAGACCTGGTTGCCGCAGTGGCGCCTGTGGCTACCAGCTTACCCACTGCCGGCAATATGGACTGCCGGTACAGCGGCATTCCCGTTCCCTTTCTGTTAATGAACGGCACCGATGATCCGATGAATCCTTACCACGGCGGTACGGTTGCGCTCTACGGGCTGTTGGGTGATCGCGGTGAAGTCATGTCTTCGCGCGAGACCGCACTTTACTGGGCCGGGCTTGCAGGGCTGCAGGGTGAGCCCATGCGTCGCGAACTGCCCGACGTGGTGGAGGCTGACAACAGCCGCGTTAGCGTCGACAGCTGGTTTGAGCCGGGCAAGCCCGCGGTGAGCCTGTACACCATTGAGGGCGGAGGGCATAACGCGCCGCATCCGCACATCCGCCTGCCCAGGTTGCTCGGCGGCACCAACAACGACATTGTGGCAGCGCGCGAAATCTGGCGTTTTTTCCAGCACGCCTCAGGCGTAGTGGCTACCCCCTGACAGGGACGGGTTTGGCAGGTTAGTTGCCCAGTAGTACCTCTGATTCAATGCCATTCCTGACCAGTTCCCGGTGCAGCATGTTATGGCCTTCCGATTTTACATACTGCAGGAACTCGGCGGCGATCTGTGTTTGACGTTTGGATCTGGACCAGACGAAAAACCAGTGCGCGTGAATGGGCAGGTCGCGCACGTCCAGTTGGGTCAGCCCTGATTTGCCACCGTAGGTCAGCGTATGCGCCGATAGAATGGAGATGCCAAGCTTGGACATCACCGAGTGCTTGATCGCCTCGTTGCTTTCCATGGTCATCTTGATATTGAGCTGTTGGTCCTGCGTACGCAGGAACTCCTCAATGGCATGCCGGGTGCCTGAGCCCTGTTCACGCATCAGGAAGGGTTCTTCGCGCAGATTCTTGAGGGTGAGGTTTTTTCGCTTGGCCAGCGGGTGGCCCTTGTAGGCGATCGCGACCAGTGGGTTGTCCAGAAACTCAATGCTGTCGGTCTCGATGTCGCTGGGTGGGTGGCTGAACACGTAAAAATCATCCACCCCCTGTTTTAATCGCTCGATGGTTTTCTGGCGGTTGCCCACCTTCATCTGCACGTCGATATCGGGAAAGCGCTCGCAAAAGGGGCCCAGCAAGTGCGGGATGAAGTACTGCGACGTAGTGACCACTGCGAGCCGCAGCGTGCCGGATTTGACGCTGCGCATTGTGCCCAGCGTGCGGTCCAGGCGCGAGAAGCTGTCCAGCACCTCGACGGCGGTCTTGAGCAGTTCCAGACCCTCGTCGGTAAAAGTCAGTTCCCGGTTGCTGATTTTGTACAGCGGAGAGCCAATGGCATCGGCAAGTTTGCGCATCTGTACCGAAACGGTAGGTTGGGTGAGAAAAAGCGCTTTGGCCGCGCCACTGATGCTGCCGTGGTCATGTACCGCAAGCAGTATCTCCAGTTGCCGCAGAGTGCCGACATGGGCATGCAATCTTGAGCTCATAGTGACCTCGCAGTGGTGGGCCTGATAGCAATGGATATAGATAAACGTAAATATAACTAATAGTAAATATCTATTTTTAACTATTCCCGAATCTTGCCATAATCCTCCCGTGTTCAGCAAGCCAGTCATCGACTGCGCGACACAGGTAAGCCGCTCGAGCAAGCGGCTAAAGCAAGCCGATCCAGTAATGGGGCACGGCTAAAGGAAGCAAAACAGGCAGGTGAAGTGATGGACAAAGCACAGTTGATCTTTTGTATTTGCGTCGGTGTGGCTTTTATCGCAATGGGCGCGGTGGTCGCCATGCAAAGCCCCGCGGGCGTGCCGGTGATGATCGTCGGTGGAGGCGTACTTGCCGCGGCAGCCTTTACCGTGTGGGTCAATCGCCAGACTGACAAGTCCTCCATGGTGCCAGCGCGCGTCGAGTAAGCTCGGCGCCCTGGCAGCCCTTGCTGCGGTGCCCTCCTGGTAGCGCACGCACAGCAGGCGTGCCAGTCGCCGCGCTTTACGGTTCTGTCCCAGCACTTTAGTATCTGTTCAAATACCTGATAACAATAGCGACGAGCGCTTTTCGTCGCGCTAAATGTAATCTCCTGATCCGGGTTCATACATGCAAATCGATGTAAGTATCGCGTTCTTTCTATTGGGCGCGTTTGCCGCTTTAGTGCGTTCAGACATCCAGTTTCCGAAGGCCCTGTATCAGTCACTGATCCTGTTCCTGATGATTGCCATTGGCCTCAAGGGCGGCATTGCGCTGTCTGAGCACGCGTCGGCTGAACTGGTGATGCAGTCTGTCTACATCGTGCTGTTTGGCCTGTTCCTGCCGGTTATTGCGTTCCCTGTCCTGTATTACATCGGTAAGTTGCCGCGCGTGGATGCCGCCTCCATTGCCGCTCATTACGGCTCTGTCAGTGTGGGCACCTATGCGGTCGCCATCGCTGTGCTGGAATCACAGGGCATTCCCTATGAGGCTTACATCCCGCTGTTTGTCGTGCTGCTGGAAATGCCTGCCATTGCGGTGGGTATCGCGCTCGCCAAGCGCTCAACTGGCGACAAGGGTGCCCAGGCGCAGCGGGTTGAAACGCGCAAGCTCCTGCACGAGGTGTTCTTTAACCAGGGCATTATATTGATGGTGGGAGGCCTGCTGATCGGCTACGTGGCAGGTCAGCGCACGGCTACCATCGCGCCTTTCTTCTTTGACCTGTTCAACGGCGTGCTGGCACTGTTCCTGCTTGAGATGGGTATGGTTGCGGCCAGTCGCGTACGGGAAATAGGCCAGGTAGGGGGCTTTATGCTGGCCTTTGGGGTGGCAATGCCGGTGGTTGGCGGATTTTTGGGCGCTGCGCTGGGTCTGGGCATGGGGTTGTCCACCGGTGGTGCTATACTGGTCGCCGTACTGGGCGCTAGCGCGTCCTATATTGCCGTGCCCGCGGCGATGCATGTCGTACTGCCGCAGGCGAATCACAGCCTGTCGATCAGTGCATCGTTGGGCATTACCTTCCCGTTTAACGTACTGGTTGGCATACCACTTTATATCGTGGTTACCCAGTGGATAGCAGGCTGAGAGAACATGCAAGAAGCAGACGTCGCGATTATTATGGGATCGCGATCAGACTGGCCCGTAATGCGTCATGCCGCTGCGGTCCTCGATGAATTACAGATCAGCTACGACAGCGCGGTGGTGTCTGCGCATCGCACGCCCGAGCGTTTGTTTGAGTTCGCCAAGTCGGCTGACAAACACCACAAAGTCATTATCGCCGGTGCAGGCGGCGCTGCCCACCTGCCGGGAATGACCGCCGCGATCACCTGGCTGCCAGTGATTGCAGTGCCAGTGACCAGCAAGGCGCTGCAGGGGGTGGATAGCCTGTTGTCGATCGTACAGATGCCCAAGGGCGTTGCCGTGTCTACGCAGGCGATTGGTGAGCCCGGCGCCTTCAATGCCGGCCTTATGGCCGCACAGATTCTGGCAACCAGTGACCTTGCACTGCGTGAACGCCTGATTCAATGGCGGCAGGGGCAAACAGAGGCCGTACCGCACAGGGTCGAGTGATGCGAATTGCCATTGTAGGCTGCGGCCAGCTTTCCCGTATGCTCGCGCTGGCGGGCATTCCCATGGGTATCCAGTTCAGTTTCGTCAACGATAACGGCGCGCCAGACACCGTGTGTGTCGACGGCCTGGGTATCATCGCCAACTGGCAGGCGGGTGACAGCGCCGCAGAGTTATTTGAACAACTCGGTAGGCCCGATTGCGTGACGGTTGAAAAGGAACAGCTCGACGTCAGTCTGCTCCTGGCGCTGGAAGCGCATTGCCCGGTATACCCGAATTCACTGGCAGTCTCCGCCTGCCAGAACCGGCACCGCGAAAAACAGCTATTGCAACAGTTGGGCATACCCGCATCACCCTATACCGTGGGGGAGTCGGCAAGCGCCACACTGACGAGCCTGTCGCTGCCGCTGGTGGCTAAATCCTGCAGTGAGGGTTATGACGGCAAGAATCAGTGGGTGATCCGCAACGCGCAGGATGCCGCTGAGTTTGATGCCGCTTGTGCAGGCGACGACTACATTATCGAACAGTGGATCCCGTTCGAACGTGAGGTGTCGCAAGTTTCTGTGCGCGGCCGCGATGGCACTATCTGCCATTATCCGCTGGCGGAGAACACGCATACCGCGGGCATTTTGTCGCGCTCGATTGCGCCTGCACCAGACGTCAATCCCGCCATGGTGTTGCAGGCCCAGGATTACATGCAGCGCCTGCTGGAAGAACTGGACTACGTAGGCGTGCTGGCTATGGAGTGCTTTGTAACACCATCGCAGTTGCTGGTGAACGAGTTGGCGCCGCGCGTACATAATAGTGGCCACTGGACACAATCTGGCAGCGTAACCAGCCAGTTTGAAAACCATGTGCGCGCGGTTGCCGGGTTGCCGCTTGGGCGCACCCGGATGCACGGCGTTGCCGGCATGATTAACCTGATAGGCACCGCACAAGCGCCGCTGCAGGCCATGTCCGGAAATTGCACCGTCCACTGGTACAACAAGTCGGTACGAGCCGGGCGCAAGCTTGGCCATGTCAATTTCAGCGCTGACAACCTCGCCGAGCTGCAAGCAGAAATGGCTCGCTTCACGGCCAGTGCCGGCGACACCATTCTGTTGTAGCTCGGCGCCCCCTGCCAGAGCGCTCGCAGGTGCTTCACCCCCAGTGCGGCGCCGTTGGCGAGGGATGCAAAGTCCTGCGAACCGATTGGTTGCCATGCAAAGCTGTTACCGCTGCAGTGCCAGGCTCCAGGCCACCGGCAGCTGCACCGCGCGTCCAAAGACTCCGGCTTTTATGGAAATTGAAACGCAAAAAAAGCCCGGTCAGCGACGCAAGTATCACTGCCGGGCAGGCAAATTCGAACGGGTTAACTATTCAGATTGGGCAAAGCCCAGCAGGTGCATCATGCTGGTCAGCAGGTTGAACAACGAAACGAACAGTGTGACCGTCGCCATGATGTAGTTGGTTTCTCCGCCGCGTACGATCTGGTCGGTTTGATACAGAATCAGCCCTGACATCAACAGCATGAACATTGCCGAGACCGCCAGCGACAGCGCCGGGATGTTGAAGACCAGCGCGCCGATGCCCGCACAGAACGCGACCAGAATGCCCACGAACAGGGTCTTGCCCAGGAAGCTGAAGTCAGTGCGTCCGGTCAGTGCGTACGCCGAAAGACCCAGAAAAATGAAGGCGGTTCCGCCCAGGGACTGCATGACAATGGCCGGGGCCATCGCCCAGTAAGCGCCAATGATGGGTCCGAGCGTGTAGCCCATAAAGCCCGTGAGCGCGAAGACGCAGTACAAGCCCTTGATGCTGTCGCGGAACCTTGTCGTTAAATACAGCAGCCCAAAATAGCCGCCCAGTGTCAGCAACAGGCCAGGGTGCGGCAGGTTCATGACCGCGCTGGCCGTTGCAGTGATTGCGCTGAAGAACAGTGTTGCCGCCAGCAGCAGGTAGGTGTTCTTCAGGACACGGCCCTGCGACTGCGAAATGGCTGAAACGTCAGCCGGGCTCACATACTTTGTAGTTTCCATCACTTCACCTCGAGAGTATAAACTGGCGCAGCTGCGCCGTTGCCACGCTGGTCGGCCTGCTCACCTACCGCGACCGCCCAGAGACCTTTCTGTGCATTGCAGAATCCGTTGTCGAATGCGCTGTCGAATCCGTCGTCGAATGCATTGCCGAATGCCTTGCCGAATGCCTTGTTGAGTTCTGGATTGAGTCCTCAATTGAGTTCGGAGCTGAATCCAGTGATGTTCCCGCTGCTGTATCCGTTGCTGCATCCATTGCTGTATCCATTACTGTATCCATAGTGGCATCGAAGGCAGAGCCGGTTGCTGAATCCCCGTTGGAAGCCTGTGTTTGCGCCAGCTGCTCGGCGACTGCCTCGCGGTCAACGCCTCGCTGTGCCAGTTGCTGCTTGCGCTTGAGCTGACGTGACAGGCTGTGACTGGCGCGCGAGATACTGCGATCGACCGCCAGTTTCAGCTCTGCTTGTTTTTCCACGATCACAATAGGTTTCAGGCCTGCTGGTTTGATGACCACACGGCACTGTTTGTCGACACCGCCCTTGGGCCCATTGATGTCACTGACGGTGATCGAGCCGCTGTCGACAACGTGCTCCATGCGCGCGAACGCAAACGACACGCGGCGATTAATGTAGTCGATCACGTCCTGTGATCCTGTGGTCTTGCGAAACGTCGTGTTGAACTTCATACCACTACCTCTGTTTTGTCTGGTTGCTGCGCATGGTGGTTGTGCTTGCGGCTAGCTGCCCGGTCACTGTGTGCAGTCAGTGTGCGTGGGCGACACCCTGGGTGAGGGGCGCGACAGACGACCTGGTTGAGCGATAGAGAACGAATGAACCCCACGCGGCTGAAAGTATTGAGCCGGCCAGCACGCCTATTTTTACGCTGCTCATGTAGGCGGCATCGTGCTGCTCGAAAGCCAGCGTGCCGATGAACAGGCTCATGGTGAAGCCAATACCGCAGAGCGTGCTCACTCCGTACAACTGCTGCCACGAGGCGCCGGTCGGTAACTTCGCCAGGCCCAGCTTTACGGCAACCCAGCAGATGCCAAAGATGCCAAGCTGGTTGCCCAGAAACAGTCCAAACGCGATGCCTACTGTGATGGGGTTCAGCAAATCGCTGACAGTGATACCAAGCAGACTGACGCCTGCGTTGCTGAAGGCAAACAGCGGCAGGATAAAGAACGCAACCCAGGGCTGCAGGCCGTGTTCCATTGCCTTGAGCATCGGCTCGCCGCGCTCATTTTCGCGCTTGAAGGGGATCAGCAAGGCAACGGCAAACCCCGCCAGCGTGGCATGCACGCCCGATTTTAGAACCGCCGCCCAGACAACAATGCCGATGAGTATATAGACGCTCTGGTAGCGCACGCCTGCCAGGTTGCACCCCAATAGCACGGCCAGCCCCAGGCCGCCAATCGCCAGCGACATGGGTGACAGGCCTGAAGAGTAGAACAGCGCGATAATGATAATCGCTGCAATGTCGTCAAAGATCGCAACTGACAGCAAAAACAGTTTCAGGCTCAGGGGCAGGCGTGTGCCGAACAGACTGAAAACGCCGAGCGCGAACGCAATGTCAGTGGCCGCCGGTATCGCCCAGCCGCGACTGGCGATTGGGTCGCCGCCGTTGAAGAGCGTGTAAATAATGGCCGGTGTTGCCATGCCTGCAAATGCGCCCAGGGCAGGCAGGATAATCTGGTCGCGCGACGACAGGTGGCCATCGAGCAACTCGCGCTTCACCTCCAGTCCGATGAGAAAGAAGAACAGTGCCATCAGGCCATCGTTGATCCACAGCAACAGTGGCTTGTTGATCGAGAAATCCCCGATGTCGAGATTGACCGGAACGTTGAGAAAAGCGTAGTAGCCCGCGGACAGCGCCGAGTTGGCCATCACGATAGCCAGCAACGCGGCCGCGACCAGCAGGATGCCTCCTGCCGCGTCGTGTGCTGCCATCTGTCGAAACACTTTTGTCATCAGGGAACTGGCAAGAAGTCGGCAAAGTGAAGAGCGAGTCTAGCAAGCGCCACTTTCAATAAAAGTCGAAAGAAGATTATGATAGGATCGAAAAAAGTGAGCTCGCCTCACTGAACTTCTGGTTCATTATGGCGGTCATCGAAAAGGGGTAGTGCGTTGGCACAGCAGCTGAACTACAAACATCTGAGGTACTTTTTTGCGGTGGCGCGCGACGGCAGTATCGTGAAAGCTGCCGAGCGCCTGCATGTGTCGCCGCAAACGATTAGTGGCCAGTTGACAGAATTTGAGTCGTATCTGGGGACGCCGCTGTTTGATCGCCAGGGCAAGCGGCTGGTGCTCAACGATGCAGGCAAACTGGCTTTTGGTTACGCCGAGGATATCTTCGCGCTTGGCGAAGAGTTGCAAGGCGCCCTGAGAGCGCAGGACCCACACCAGCAGTTCGTATTCACCGCGGGTGTTACCGACGTCATACCCAAAACGCTGGCCGCGAATATTCTCGAGAACAGCTTTGAGCTTGAGGGTTCGGTCAAGCTGGTGTGTCGCGAGGGTGATTTCGACAGCCTTCTCGGTGACCTGGCGCTGAACAAGCTGGATTTTATCTTGTCTGATCGACCGCTGGCGCCAGGTGTTCCCATTCGTGCCTACAATCACCTGCTGGGAGAGAGCGGCGTCAGTTTCTATGCAACGAAAGAGCGCGCTGCCGCGCTGCAGAAGTCGTTCCCGCAGTCCCTCGATGGCCAGCCCTTCCTGATCGGTGGTGACCGTTCCAGCCAGAAGATCAGCCTGCAGAGCTGGTTTGATGAAGAACAGATCAGCCCGAATATTATTGCCGAGTTTGACGACAGTGCGCTGATGAAGTACTTCGGCCAGGCCAACTACGGCGTATTCTGCACCCCGAGCATCATTGAGCAACACGTGACCCGGCAGTATGGCGTCACCGTGATCGGCAGGACAGACAAAGTACGCGAGACCCTGTATGCGATTTCACCCGAGCGCAAGGTTAAGCATCCCGGTGTGCGCTTGTTGCTGGACAGTGCGGCGAAGATATTCGCAACGAAACCCTGACGCCCGTGCAACCTTGTCATCCGCCTGCCGGCTGAGAGTGCAGTGTGCCAGGCGCCGGACGGCTGGCGCCGCATACGGGCATGAACTATTGTGGAACTATGAAAAGATCAAAGTACGAAAAAGAACTACGCAAGCTGCATGAAGAGCTCGTTGTCATGCAGGAGTGGGCAAAAAAAACCGGTGCCAGAATCGTTATCGTCTTCGAGGGGCGCGATGCAGCGGGGAAGGGGGGTATCATCAAGGCGCTGACGCGCCGGGTCAGCACGCGCGTGTTCCGCGTTGTGGCGTTGCCGGCGCCCAGTGATCGTGAAAAAAGCCAGATGTACTTCCAGCGCTACATGGCGCACTTCCCGGCCGCCGGTGAGATCGTTGTATTCGACCGCAGCTGGTACAACCGCGCAGGGGTTGAGGCGGTGATGGGTTTTTGCACCGAGGCAGAAACCGCGCGGTTCCTGCAAATCATTCCAAGTATCGAACATGAGATCCAGGCGGACGGCATCATCCTGCTCAAGTACTGGCTGGAAGTGAGCGATGAGCAACAGGCCCAGCGCTTTGCCTCGCGAATTCATGATCCGGCAAAGATCTGGAAGCTCAGCCCGATGGACATCGAGGCCCGGCGCCGCTGGTTCGACTACTCCAGGGCGCGTGACCGTATGCTCGATGCGACAGACACCGAGCACAGCCCGTGGAATATCGTAGCAGCCAACGACAAGTACGAAGCCAGGCTTAACTGCATCAGTCACCTGCTGGCGCAAGTTCCCTACGAGCCGGTAGAGCGGCAGGCCATTGCAATGCCCGCGCGTGATGAAACCCATGCGTATGACGATCAGGCCAGCATGGAAGGTCGGCGCTACGTCCCCCAAAAATTTGGCTGAACGTGCTGACTGCCGCAACATCAGGCGGACCCTGCCGGGACCCAGGCAATGACTGAGAACACTCTGGCCTTTGATAACCCGGGTCAGCGCATCGGCTGTTGTAGGTCGTGTGCTGCGCATGGCGTGTGGATAGCCAGCGTTGGCTAGGTACCTGACCAGGGCGCTGCTTGCGCTGTCGCTGTTGGGCGCACTCAGCGTGCTGGTGTTGCTTGGCCTGGCGCTGCGCGGCGTCAGCCTGGAGCCGGCACGTGCACTGATCGAATCCTATGCCAGTGAGGCGCTGGGGGTGTCGGTGCAGTTGACAGGCCCCGCTACCTTGCAGCTTGGTCGCACAACACGCCTGTCGGTCGCTGGCGTATCCATGGTTAATACCCAATGGCCGGGCCAGCAGCCCTTGCTGGCGGTCGAGACTGCCACCATAGCGATCGATACCGCAACGCTGTTGTCACGCCCCATCAGGATTGTGGCTCTGGCTGTGTCCGGTGCAGAACTTAATGTACTGCGAGGCGCTGACGGCCAGGCCAACTGGCCCCAGCTGGCGGCAGATACCAGCGCAGGCGAGGCCGCTCCGACCGAGGTTGATGCAGCGCGCGCCACCGTGCTGCCGCTGGTGATTGAACGCCTTGACCTTGGCAACATCGCGCTGCACTACGCAGACGACGCAAACGACCAGCGCATACATATCGTCATCGATCAGCTCCGGCAACAACAAGCGGCCAGTGGGCAACTTGAGTTGGCAGGTTCGGGCAGGCTGAATGCAGATCCCTGGCAGATCAGCGGTACCGTCAGTTCGCCGCAGAGCCTGTATTCTGGCCGCAACCTGTCGCAGCAGCTCAGTGGTTCAGTGGGCAGCGTGGTGTTCCGTTCCAGTGGCGAAATTCCCGATATCAGCGTGCTCAAAGACATGACGCTGGCCGCTGAAATCAACGGCGCGGTGCCCGAAGGCCTGGCTGCTGTATCCCCCTTGTTTGAGCGTGGCAGCCAGCTCGATGCGCGGGTGGTTGTTACCGATGTTGACCCAGGAATACAGCTCGCAGCGCAGCTGGACTTTGATCACTTCACGCTCAAGCTCGATGGTGTTGCAGATGATCCCGCGCGTTTGGACGGGCTTGCCCTGAGCATTGACGCGGTCGGAAAAAGTATCAACCGCGTCGCAACCGCCTTTGGCAGTGCCGAGGTGCCCGATACACCGTTTACATTGCGCGGCAAGGTCAGGCGCGTCGGTCCTGATCTTGCGTTGGACGCTCTGCATTTTGAGGCCGGTGCCCATCGCATACTTCTGGACGGTGACTTTACGCGGTTCCCCCAGGTTGATGGCGCCAATATCACAGTGCGCGCCAGCGGGCCGGATTTTTCGGTCTGGCAGCGCGCAGCGCGACGCCCCGGGTATCTTGCCGAGCCGTATGAGTTTACCGGGGAGTTGTCCGACCGCGAGGGTCTTATTGAGTTTGCGTCCTCCAGCCTCAGGATCGGCCGGCACGGACTCTCATTCGAGGGCTTGCTGGGGCAGTACCCGGAAATGCTCGGCACTGACATCAAGATGGCGCTCAACGGGCCGGACCTGGCGCAACTGGGCGCGGTACTGCAGGTTTCCGGTTTGCCCCCGCAGCCGTACGCAGCGCAGGCAAAACTGGCGGTGGACCAAAGCAGCGGGCTGGTTTTGCGCGATCTGCAGGCCACCGCACAGCCGCTGCTGTTGACCGGCCAGGGCACGCTGGGCAATTTGCCGGCCCTGGATGCGCTCAACATGCAGATAAACCTGCACAGCGCTTCGCTGCGTGAGCTGGGTGAGCAACTGGAAGTCACCGGTCTGGGTGATGTGCCGCTGGATGTGACGCTCACGCTTGGCGGTGAGGTCGCTGCGCCGGTGTTGCAGGCGCTGGAGCTTGAGGTTGCTGGTTCGACGCTGACAGCGCGTGGCCCCTTGCACATGGCCGGTGGCGGAATCGAGGGCGACCTCGATATCAAAGCGCAGCTGCAGGACGCCGCCCAACTGCTGGGCAAGCATTTTCCGCAAGGGCTGTCCCCCGGGCCTTACAATGTGCAAGCGTTGCAATCATGGCAGGGCGGCCTGATGCGGCTGGACGTTCGTGAGCTGGCTGGTCCAGAATTCAATGGTGTGGCAAAGGCCGAGCTGCGCGACGATTTTTCCCTGCAGGATGCAAAGCTGGAAGCAGATGTGCGCCTGGAGCAGCCCTCGGCATTGTTTGCAGTGGCCGACGGCCCCGGCCTTCCCGATACACCGCTGCGTCTTGGGATTGAGTCCAGCGTGCTCAATGACGCGGTACGCAACCATATAACCGTGCGTGGCGCTGATGCGTCCACGATAGACCTTGTGCTGACCATGCCTGTCTCTGGCGATACACCGATGACACTGCACTTCAGTGGCGCCGGTGACGAGTTGAAGTCGATTGTCGGTACCGGCTACGTACCTGAAGGTGACCTGCCTTTTGAACTGAGCGGGGAGCTTCAGCTGCACGGGAACACCATAGCACTCGACCTGGCAACGCTGCGCGTGGGTCAGTCCATCGCCAGTGCCAGGTTGAACTACGAGGATGCAGACGTTCCCACACTGTCGGGTGAGCTGCGCATTGAACGTGCAGAGCTGGATCGCTGGCTGGCGCTGCGTCCTGCGGACACTGCAGAAGCAACCGACACAGCCCCAGACGCAGGAACAGACGCAACCGCAGCCACCAAACCTGCTCGCCCGTCAAACAACAGGATGATCCCCGAGGTACCGATCGAGACGGCAGTGCTCGAACAGTACCGCATCGACCTGGCCATCGAGGCTGGCCCCCTGGGAATTGCCGACCCAAACTTTAGCAGTGAATCACTGATCGACCACCTGCAAATGCAGGTCGCGGCGGGCGACGGTGCCCTGGCCGTGGAAGTGGTCGAGCTGCGCGGCAGCAGGGGCATGCTGAAGGGCAAGGGAACGCTGGCGCCCGATGCGGGCGAGCTTGCCGCTGCGATGCAGGTGCAAGGTGTTGGGTTTCCGCTGGGCATTACCTCGAGCGCCCCGTCCATCGACGTTCTGCCATTACATGATTTTCAGGCGCAGTTCACTGCCACTGGCAACACCACACGGGCCATGGCGCAGACGCTGGCGGGCAGCTTGAGGTTGCATGGCGGTGCCGGCACGGTGGAGAACATCGGTCTTGACCTCGCGATGGCGTCATTTACAGCGCAACTGCTCGATGCTCTGCTGCCCTCTCGCACCAGAACCACAGACCTGCAAATTGAATGCACGGTGATCGCGTTGACGGCCGCGGCAGGTGTGATCGAACTTTCACCGGGCCTGGTCATGCGTACCAGGGGCGTTGATCTGACCGCGCATGGCAAGGTCAATCTGGCCAATGAGAAACTCAAGATTCGCTTCGACAACAAACCGCGTAAGGGCCTTGGCATCAGTGCGGCGGGGCTGGTTAACCCGTATGTACAGATCGTTGGCACATTATCCAGGCCCTCCATTGGCCTCAATGCCACCAGTGGCGCCATTGCGGGCGGCGCGGCAGTTGCCACTGGCGGCTTGTCGATTCTGGGAACAACGCTCTATGATCGGTTTCTGAACTCGCGGACGCCGTGTGAGGATGCGCTCGCGCAGTTTGACAAGGCCCAACCGGGGCCGTCCCCGTAGTGGGCGACCACGCCGGTTCAGCGTGCCGGTGCCCGTTCACTGCGGGTGCATGCCGATAAGTGAGCCTGATGCAGCGCTAGCTGCTATGCTGGGAGTGTCCCTGAAACACCCGGGCGGGCCAGTGTGCAGGCCTGCAGGGCAGTGTTAGCGGGCATTGAGAACAATAAGAATGATACGGAGACACAGACACACATGCTGATGCAGCGCCTGAAGGCCCTCTTTGCGCCGGGGGATCGAAGCAGTGTACACGGTGGCGATAAGCGCCCGTCGCAAGCGGCAAGCGCTGCGGCGACCGAAGAACATTCCTGGCAATCTGCGCTCATGCCCGACAGCGCGGTGGCCGCGCCGAACACGCAGCAAACGAATCAGATCCAGCTGCGGCTGCACTACCAGCAGCTGGCGCGCACCGGCCAGCCCTTGCCCGAGTTCAAGGACGTTGCCTTTCGCGCCTACTCGCAAACGGGTGAAGACGGCATCCTGCTCTACGTGTTTGCCCTGATTGGTGTGACCAACCGGCGTTCCATTGAGCTGTGTTGTGGCGAGGGTATTCAGTGCAACACCGCCAACCTGATTATCAACCACGGCTGGCGCGGGCTGCTACTCGATGGCGACAAACAAAAACTCGACAAGGGCAGGGCGTTTTACCGCAGCTGTCGCGATACCTGCATTGCACCGCCAAAGCTGGTGGACGCCTGGATCACCCGCGAGAACATCAACGACATCATTCGCTACCATAATTTCGCTGGCAGCATCGATTTGCTGTCACTGGACATGGACGGCAACGATTACTGGATCTGGCAGGCGCTGGACGTGGCCGAGCCCAGGGTCGTTATCCTTGAGTACCAAAGCGGTTGGGGCCCCGAGGCGCGTGTCACCCAGAAATATGTTGAAGACTTTCATACTTCCAGCGTTGTTGCGCCGCAGGGCGTGCCACACAATGGCGCTTCGCTGGGCGCGTTCGTCGCGCTGGCCAATGACAAAGGCTACCGGCTGGTGGGTTGTGAGCGGCACTGCTTCAATGCGGTGTTTATCAAGCGCGGCATTGGCGAGGAGTACCTGCCAGAGGTGCCTGTTGAGTCCTGCTTCGACAGCCCGCTGGTCGAGCTGCAACTGCTGACGCTGAAAGAGAAAGGGCACCTTATGCCCGATATGTGGGAAGAGGTTTAGCCGCTGCGGCGCCGGCACATTCGGGCCCGCCAGCTGCGCTTGTCGTGTTGGCCATTTTGTTCCCGGTGCGCGGCAAGGGAGCCTGGAGAATTGTCTGTCGCACGCAAACCGCAGTGCGGCGCGGATGTAACTTCAACTGAGAGAACCTGTGTATGAGCATCGACAAAGCCGAAGACCTGGACACCTTCATGGAAGGCGTCATCAGCCGTAATCCCGGTGAACCTGAGTTTCACCAGGCCGTGCATGAGGTGGCAATGGATATCATTCCCTTTATTGCCGACAAACCGGCCTACAAGGACATGCGCATTCTTGAGCGTATGACGGAACCTGACCGTGTGGTCAGCTTCCGCGTGGTTTGGGAGGATGACCAGGGTGAGCTGCGCGTGAATCGCGGTTTCCGGGTTCAGCAAAACAATTCCATCGGGCCCTACAAGGGCGGTATCCGCTTTCACCCGTCGGTCAACCAGGGTGTGCTGAAGTTTCTGGCGTTTGAGCAGGTGTTCAAGAATTCGCTCACCGGCCTGCCCCTGGGCGGCGGCAAGGGCGGCGCGAACTTTGACCCAAAAGGCCGCAGCGACGACGAAGTCATGCGGTTCTGCCAGGCCTTTATGACCGAACTGCAACGCCACATCGGCCCCGATACCGATGTCCCTGCCGGAGATATTGGCGTTGGTGCAAGGGAAGTCGGCTTCCTGTTTGGCCAGTACAAGCGCCTGGTGAATCGTTTTGAGGGGGTATTGACCGGCAAGGCACTGGATTTTGGCGGAAGCCACATTCGCACAGAAGCCACGGGTTATGGCGCTGTGTACATGATGGAAAAGATGCTCTCGCATCACAATGAACACCTGGAGGACCGTACCTGCCTGGTGTCCGGTTCAGGCAATGTCGCGACCTATTGCGCTGAAAAACTCATCGAGAACGGCGCCAGGGTGCTGACGCTGTCTGATTCCGGTGGCGTGATTTATGCCAAGGACGGCATTACCACTGAGCACCTGGAGTACGTGAAAGAGTTGAAGAACAAGCGCCGTGGCCGGATCAAGGAAGCGGCGGATGAGTTCGGCCTCAAGTTCTACAAGGGCAAGACTCCCTGGGGCATTGCCGGCGAGTTGGTGTTTCCCTGCGCCACACAGAACGAAATAGATGTGAAAGATGCCAAAGTACTTATTAAGAACGGAGCAAGGGCAGTCTGTGAGGGTGCCAATATGCCCACAACACCGGACGCCATCCATATTTTCAGCTCAGTCAAAGACCTGCTGCACGCCCCGGCCAAGGCCGCCAATGCCGGCGGCGTTGCGGTTTCCGGCCTGGAAATGAGCCAGAACAGCCTGCGACTGAAATGGTCCGAGACGGAAGTGGATGAACGTCTGCGCCAGATCATGGTGGATATTCACGACGAGTGTGTTGAGCATGGCGTCCAGAAGGGCGGCCACGTCGATTACTCCAAGGGCGCGAATATCGCCGGTTTTACCAAAGTGGCCAATGCAATGCTGGCCTATGGCGTGATGTAACTTCCCATCGCCTGGCGGCGCTGCCAGTGGCGCCGCCAACCCCTCCCACCGTAATTCGTAAAAACCGATGATAATGTGAACGAAAACCGTTTTGTTCGGTTTTTGACCTGACCCCATACTGGCGTGAGTGAGGGGTTGTTATGGATCTCAATAAAATCGTTTCCAGCCTGGCCAGCAGTGGCGTTTTGGGCGGTGTCGCCGGAGGCGCTCTGGGCGGTGCCCTTGTGAGCAACAAAAAGGCGCGCAAAACCGCGGGCACGCTGCTCAAAGTGGGTGGTATTGCAGCATTGGGCGGCGTGGCGTGGAAGGCCTACCAGAATTATCAGGGCACCAACGCCGATGGGACTGCGACAAGCGCAGGGTCCGCCGGTAACGTCGCGCCTGCGGCGTCAGCAGCACATCCGGGTGTGCCGCAGAATGCGCTGCCACAGAACCCCCAGTCCTTGCAGAGCTGGCAGGGCCTTACCGAGCAGCGCTTTGCGCTGGACGACCAGGACGACCGCAGTGGCTCCCCGGCGTTGCTGATCGTACAGGCGATGGTGGCAGCGGCCTGTGCAGACGGCCACCTGGATGAGCACGAGCGTTCGACTATTTTTGCAACGGTGAATGAAATGTCCTTATCACACGAGGAGAAAGCCATGGTCTTTGACACTCTGGAGTCGCCGCCTTCGCTGGCGGAACTGTGCGAACGCGTAAGCTCACCGGAAGTGGCTGCCGAAGTGTACCTGGCATCGGCGATGGCCATTGATATTGAGCGTGTGCAGGGCAGAATGTACCTGGATGCGCTGGCCTTTCGCCTGGGGCTGCCGCCTGGCATGGTCGCGCAAATGGAAAGCGGGCTGCAGCAGGAGGCCGCGAGCAACGTTGCCTGAGCCTGTTCGACGCCCTCGCAAATGCTGCCCTAGCCCGCGTGCGCTTCAGGCAGGCGCAAGGTGTCGATGAGAAAACTCAAGGCGCGGCCGCGATAGGTCGAGCGCCATCCAAGGAAGGTCGTCTCTGGCGCACGCTGTTCCTCTACGCTTAACTCCACCAGCGCACCGCTGGTAATAGCCTGGGTCACGCTGGCCAAGGGCACATAACCCACTCCCAATCCCTGCCGCTGGGCTTCGACCTTGGCGGCCATGTCGGGCACCTCGATAAACTGTTGCGGGTTGAGAATACCGCGCGATAGGGGCGCGTTGTTGCGTGAGGTGTCTCGGATTATCACTGCCCGATGCGCTTTGATGGTGTCTTGCGTCAGCGGCTGCGGGGCCTGGCAAACAGGGTGGCCGGGGGCGGCAACGAACACGTGCCTGATGGTTTGCCAGGGCTCACAGCGCAGGCCCTTGTGCCTGGGCATCTCTTCGATGCCACCAACCACCAGGTCTACCCTGTCTTCCAGCAGGGCCTCCCAGGTGCCACCGAGCACTTCGGTGGTCAGCGTCACTTCAATGGCCGGCTGTTGGTCATACAGTGCGGCAATCGCGGGCAGGACGTCGCCCAGTGCCACCGCGGTATCGATAGCGATACGCAGCTGCGGTTCCCAGCCGGTGGCGATCTGGCGTGTGTCTGCGGCCAGGGTATCAGCGGCCTGCAGCAGCTGGCGCCCGCGCTCAACCAGGTGGCGCCCGGCTGTGGTCAGTACCGCTCGTCGCCCCTCTTTGCGAAACAGGGTGACGCCCAGGTCCTGCTCGAGTTTCTGCACAGTGTAGGACAGTGCCGAGGGGACTCTATGCAACACGGTTGCGGCCGCGGCAAAACTGCCTTTGCGCTCGATGGCGTCAATGACTTGCAAGGCTTCCAGGGTGAGGGCTGTTTTCATTAATCAAAATAATTGAAAGGATTAGTGAAAAAGTATCGCTTTTCACAGGGTTTAGCAAATATATACTGCGTTCATTCCAGTTAAATCATTGAATGAAAAAGGGAGTAGCGTGGTATGGGACTGTTAGTTGAAGGTAAGTGGGTAGACCAGTGGTACGAGACCGAGAGTAACAAGGGGCAGTTCCAGCGCCAGGACAGTCTTTTTCGGAACTGGATTACCGCCGATGGCGCTGCCGGCCCCTCGGGTGAGGGCGGCTTTGCGGCGGAGCCGGGACGCTACCACCTGTATGTGTCGCTGGCCTGCCCGTGGGCGCACCGCACGTTGATCTTCCGTCATCTGAAACAGCTCGAAGACATTATCAGCGTGTCCGTGGTTGACCCACTGATGCTGGAACACGGCTGGACCTTTTCACAGGAGCGTCCCGATCACCAGTTTGGTGCGCAGTTCCTGCATGAAATCTACACCAGGGCCATGCCAGACGTGACCACGCGCGTGACCGTGCCCCTGCTGTGGGACAAACAACGCCAGACCATTGTGAGCAATGAGTCCGCCGAGATCATTCGAATGTTCAACAGCGCCTTCAATGACATCACGGGCAACGATGACGATTACTACCCGCCAGCGTTGCGCACTGAGATTGACCAGTTGAACGCCTGGATCTACCCATCCATCAATAACGGCGTATACCGCGCAGGCTTTGCAACGTCACAGGACGCCTACGCGACCGCCTACCAGGAATTGTTTACCGCACTGGATGAGTTGGACAGGCGGCTGGCAACACGGCGCTACCTGACCGGTGACGCCATCACTGAAGCGGACTGGCGTCTTTTTACTACGCTTGTGCGCTTTGATGCGGTGTACTTTGGCCATTTCAAAACCAACCGACAGCGCATAGAGGATTACGAACACCTGCCGCACTACGTGCGTGACCTCTATCAACAGCCAGGTGTGGCCGCCACGGTGGATATGCCCTACACGAAACTGCACTACTACGGCAGCCACAAAACGATTAACCCGACTGGCGTGGTACCGCTGGGCCAGGAAATTGATTTTACGCGGCCGCATCATCGCGAGCGCTTGCCGTCTGCTGCATCCAGCGCCGCTTAACACGGAGACAGTATGATTGGTACACGTCAATTGCAGCGCGTGATCAACGCGCAACCGGCCGCCGACGGAGACGGGGTAAAAATCCTGCGGATCGCAGGCGCAGCCCTGTCCGCAGAGATCGACCCGTTCCTGCTGCTCGATGAAATTCGCTCAGAGGACGGCGCTGACTACGTAGGTGGTTTTCCGCCGCATCCACACCGTGGCTTCGAAACCATCACCTACATGCTCGAAGGTGCAATGCGCCACCGCGATCACATGGGTAATGAAGGTGTGATAGGCCCGGGCGATGTGCAATGGATGACGGCCGGTCGCGGCGTGATTCATTCAGAAATGCCCGAGCAGTCCGACGGCCTGCTGCATGGATTCCAGCTGTGGCTGAACCTGCCTGCGGCGCAGAAAATGCAACCCGCCGCCTACCAGGAGTTTAAGCGTAAAGACATCCCCCTCGTGGCGCCGGCAGAGGGTGTGCGCATTGCCGTCATCGCAGGTCGCCTTGAACTGGACGAAATCGCTGTGACCGGTCCGGTCAGTGAGCGCAGCACGCACCCCACTTACCTGGATATGGAACTGGGTGGCGGCGCTGTGATCGATCTGCCTGTAGATCCAGGGCAGACCGCGCTGGTGCGGGTTTTTGCAGGCGACATTGAAGGCGTCGCACATGGCCAGATGGGTCTGTACGCCAATGGCGACACCATCAGGCTCGCAGCTGGGCCAGATGGTGCGCGCCTGCTGGTGTTGCTGGCTACCCCGATCAGGGAGCCCATCGTGCAGCGCGGCCCCTTCGTGATGAATACGCCGCAAGAGATTGAGCAGGCGATGCGCGATTATGCACAGGGTCGGCTGCTGGCCTGACAGCTAGCCCTGGCGTTTCAGGGCGGCCCTGCGCGACTGCCGATCGACATAGCGCTCCAGCAGCCGGTCGATAAGTCCCTTGCCTTGCCCGCCACCAATGCCGGATTCTGCGCCGGAGGCCAGGTCGAGTTCGCCACCACCTGCGCGGTACTGTTCACTGTACATCTCCAGTACCTTTTTCTTTACCATGCCGCGCAAGGGAACGTGGGCAAGCATGCCGTAAGTGGCGGCGCCGCCCTGCTTGGCCAGCTCAGGGTTCGCACGCACTGCCGCTACGGCAGTGGTCAGGTCTTCCAGGTAGCGGTCCACCACTTTGAGATGTTGTGCCGTTACCATTGCATGCAGACCCGCCGGATACTGGTTGCGATTGACCTGCCAGCCCAGTGCATCCATTTGGTCGCCTACGGCATAGATGTTCAGGTCAGGGTCCACGGAGCGATAGGAAAACAGCGGCCCAACGGGGGAGCCCATCACCTCCAGGCCGTCTATGGCAGTGACACCCGCCTTCAGCTGGTTGACCGCTTCGAGTGTGTCCCTGGCGAGCTGGCGGTAGCCGCTTTTGCCAAAATATTGGGTCACGCCCCAGGCGGCGGCGTAGGCGCCACCCGGGCGGGTGCCCAGCAGTGCCGAAGACGCAAACACGCCGCCGGGCCAGTTCTGGTAGGCAAACATCTGGTAGCGCAGGTAATCCAGGGTGCGATAGGTGATTGTTGAGGCACCCTTGGCCGCGTAGCCGTACTTGTGGATGTCCGCTGAGATCGATGTCACACCCGGCACCCGATAGTCCCACCTGGGCATGGCTTCGCCGTTCATCTCCATAAAAGGAAGGATAAAACCGCCGACGCAGGCATCAACGTGTAGCGGAATGTTCTTCTTTTGTGCGATCTCACCCATGGCCTCGATCGGGTCGATGGTGCCATGGGGATACTCCGGAGCGCTGCCCAATATCATGACCGTGTTGCGGTTGATCAGCTTTTGCAGTTTTTTCAGGTCGGGTGTGAAGTCATCCTTGAGCGGCACCAGGCGTATTTTTACGCCAAAGTACTCAGAGGCCTTGAACCATGCGACGTGAGCGGTAGTTGGCATGATCATCTCGGGTTTCCTGACGCGGCGCTCTGCCCGGGCCATGTCGCGATAGGTCTTTACCGCCATCAGGCAGCTCTCGGTGCCTCCGGAAGTCACGACGCCACAAACTTCCGGTGTGCCATGCAGGATGTCTGCCGTGGCGCTGATCACCTCGGTTTCCATTTTTTTCAGGCTTTTGAATGCGCCGGGATTGAGGCCGTTCTCACAGGCGAAGCGGTGGTAGGAATCCTTGATAAACTCCGAGTGCTCTTCGTCCAGGTAGTACACAAGGCTCCATACCCGACCGTCCTTGTAGTGCGGGTCGCGTTCCTTGAACGCCTCGAGTTGAGCAGAGATCTCATCGACGGGGCGACCCTCATCGGGCATCGGTTTGTGCATGGTGCGTTCTCCCACTGGGTAGCGCGTTGAATCAACCGGTGCTAATTCTGCCACAGACGCACACTGATTATAGGCTCTGTAAGAAAAGACCGAGGCTGATGCCCAGGTAGTTGCCCAGTGCGTAGCCGATAATACCGGTGGTCATCCCCGAGAGAATTGTCGCGGGGTTGCCCAGCGCGCGTGCCATCATTGGTACAAACGGTGGGCTGCACACGGCAGCTATAGAGGTCACCATGAATGTGTCGCTGTCGATACCTGTGAGTCTGCACAGTAGTGCATGAAGCACCAAACTGCCGGCCACTGTGCCAAACAGGAAGGCGATGATGGTCATGTCCACCTGCGCCAGTTGCGCGAAGCTGGCCTTCGAGGCGACCACGAAACAAAACACGTAGATCAGGTACATACCCAGTTTGTAAGACAGCACCCAGGCTCTTACCTGCGATAGCAGCGACAGGGCGATGCCCAGCGTAGTGAGTGTAACGATCATCATTGCCGCGCTTTGCCCTGTGCCCAGTGAGTGTGCAAGCAGCCGGGAAATGCCCAGGGAAAGCAGCACAACCAGCGCGGCAAGCGCAACGGGTTTGATGGCGCCTGGCAGGTTTGCGGGCGACAGCAGCGGCCGGTAATCATCGCTGTCGAAGTGTTCAGTTGATCCTGGCGTTACCGCCCCGGCAGTGCCTGTTTGGCGCGCCGGAAGCAGCCTGCGGAACAAGCGGATGCCCAGGGTCAGCATGAGTAACAGGTAGAGCGAACCGACGAGGGTGTCCAGGCTGTGAAAGAGCAGGTATCGACTGTCGGGAATGTCCAGCCCCGCCTTGATCGCTGCCAGGTTGGGGGTGCCGCCGGTATACACCCCCACGGCCATTGCCGAGAAGTGTGCCGCTGATTCGCTGTTGCTGTCTCGCAGCAGG
This sequence comes from Gammaproteobacteria bacterium, assembly GCA_024742415.1. Classification (GTDB taxonomy): domain Bacteria; phylum Pseudomonadota; class Gammaproteobacteria; order Pseudomonadales; family Halieaceae; genus Marimicrobium. Next base: position 296,422 of record JANSYN010000002.1, on the reverse strand, counting down.
AAAAAAAGCGCGCTCGCAACCCCCACCACGGCAGTTGTGGCGCACAGCATCGACAACAGTGCCTTACCGGCCACGTGGCGCCATTGCCGTACATCCAGCGTGAATAGCAGCAGCGGCATGGCCATTGCGATAGAAAGATCGGTGAGCTGATCCTGCACTGCAGCCGCTTCAGCGGGGATCATGCCGCTATTGCCAAGCGTCAATCCGGCCAGGTAGCACAGCACGATAATGCCCGTTTTCTGTGCCCACGACCGGGTGTGCGTCAGCCACAGTAACAGCGCGGGCGCGATGACAAACAGCATGGCAAACAGTAGGGCGATCATGTGCGCCATTGTACGTGGTAGAGTTGTGTAGCGGTAAACTCATCACCTGCGTGGTTTGTGTTGTCCGCGTTTGCCGTATTCGTTAACCGGAAGAAGTCATGCCCATTCAGTCCACATGCCGGATTAACCCTTATGCTTGATCCCCTGGTTATTTTTATCGCGCTGGTGTGCGGCTTTGCCGCGCGCACGGCGGGCTTGCCTCCCCTGATTGGCTACCTGGCCGCGGGGTTCGTGCTGCATGAGACAAACTTTGAGGCGGGCGAGTTACTGCACACGCTGGCGGATATCGGCATCACGCTGCTGCTTTTTACCATTGGCCTGAAGCTGTCGCCCGCCGCGCTGCTCGAGCGTAAAATCTGGGGTACAACAATTATCCAGATGGCTGCCATGCAGCTGTTCTTCCTCGTGGTGCTGCTGGCTGCCGGGAAGTTGCTGCCCAGCCTTGGCCTTGGTCTGCAAGAGAGCCTGATCATCGCCTTCGCACTGACCTTCTCCAGCACCGTGTTTGTCATCCAGATGCTGCAGGACAAGGGCGAGATGTCGTCGCGCCACGCCACCCTGGCCATTGGCATTTTGCTGTTTCAGGATATTGCAGCGGTGGTTTTCCTCGCCAGCACCAGCGGCGTTGTGCCCCGCCCCGAGGCGCTGCTGCTATTGCTGCTATGGCCGCTGCGGAAGCTCATCATGCAGATTCTGGCACGCGCGGGGCACGGTGAGCTGTTCACTCTGTGCGGTTTTGCGCTTGCGCTGGGAGGCGGGCAACTTTTTGAATGGTTTGGTATCAAGGCAGATCTGGGCGCGCTGATTCTGGGCGCTGTTCTTGCCGGTCAGCAAAAGAGCAAAGAGTTGGCGCGCATCATGACGCAGTTCAAGGATCTGTTTCTGGTGTGCTTCTTCCTGACAATCGGCCTGCAGGGCTGGCCCTCCGGCTCAGGGGTTGCGATAGCCTTGCTGCTGGGTGCGATGGCACTGTTGAAACCGCTGTTGTACTTTCCGGTTATGACCTGGCTGCATACACCACCGCGGACCGCGCTGCTGGCAACCTCACTACTGGGCAACTTCAGTGAGTTTGGACTGGTCGTTGTGGCCGTGGCTGCCACTGCGGGCTGGCTGGATCCCAAGTGGAGCAGTATCTTCTCGCTGGTCGTGGCGGTGAGCTTCTTGCTGTCGTCGCCGCTGAGCAAACGCGCGCATGGCTGGTATCTTCGCTATCACGATGTCTGGCTGCGCTATGAATCGACCAGGGTGCGCCAGGCGGTACCGGATACCAGGGGCGCAAAAATCATCGTACTGGGGATGGGTAGTATCGGTACCGGTGCGTATGATGCTATTGCGGAGCACCACGGGCCCGAAGTGCTGGGCGTGGACCTCAATGAAAGACGCAGGTCTGAGCACGAGCGCCGCCACCGCAGGGTAGTTACTGCTGATGCCAGTGATCCGGACTTTTGGCACCGGGTAGAACTGGGTGAGATTGACCTGGTGTTGCTGACCCTGACACAGCATGCAGAGAACATCCTGGTGTCCGATCTGCTGCGACAGTTGGGCTACTCAGGGAGAATCGCTATCGTGGTGCGTTTTGAAGAAGAAGCCGAGGAACTCGAGGCGCTTGGATACTCTGCCTTCAACCTCTATGCGCAAGCCGGCGCCGGTTTTGCGGCCCATGCACTGGAATCGGTAGCGCAGCCCGCCGTGCCGCAACCCAGGCGTGACTAGTGCGATACGACCTGCACAAGTTGACTCGCCGGGTCGCGGTCTCGCCGTCTGTGCGCGCAGTGCGGCAGCGTGTATGGCGGCAGCGCTCTGACGCACTGCGACGCTTCCACTGCGATCTGTCGGCTACGCGCCAATGGCCATGAACGTTATCTTTGATCTGGACGGCACATTGATCGACAGTGCACCCGATATACAGTCTATCGCCGCCAGCGTTTTGCAGCGTCGAGGTAAACCGGGGCTGTCACTCGAGCAGACCCGAAGTTTCATCGGCGAGGGCGCTGCGGTCTTTGTGCAACGCCTCATGAAAGCCCGTGATCTTGAGGGTGGCGCCGACGCCTTTAGTGAGATTCATGCGGAGTTTCTTGATTTGTATGAGTCAGCCGTTGATAAGGCCGTGTTCTATCCTGGCGCGTTCGAGCTGTTGCAGGCGTTGCGGGCCGCCGGTTACCCCCTGGGACTGTGTACCAACAAGCCGCAACATGCTGCGCGCGCCGTGTTGCGGCACATGCAGATGGATGATCTGTTCGATGCGGTGGTCGCCGGAGGGATGCTGGAGCGCCCCAAACCCGCGCCCGATATGCTGTTGCACACGATCGCTGCGTTGGGCGGTGGTCGCAGCCTCTACGTGGGCGACAGTGAGGTGGACGCGCTGACGGCCAGCAGAAGCGGCGTCCCCTTTGCGCTGTTCTCGGGCGGCTATCGCAAATCTGCCATAGACGAGATGCAATGGGACTGGGTGTTCGACGACTTTGCCCAGCTCGGCGCGATTGTCAGCCAAGCATCGGCGTAAGCCAACCGCACCTGAGCGACGTGTGCGGCGTCCGGCCTAATCCGTTGCACCAGTGAACCCCAAATCAATGGTGCGGTTGCAATGAAGTTCTCATACTGGTTATAACAGGCACTTACGGAACCCCTGGTGTGACAGCCCATGTACGAATTGAAACTTGAAGACACCGCAGACCGCCACCTCGGCCGCATTCTGGAAATGCAGGCGCAACACAACGGCGATACCGTGTACCTGATCACCGACAGCGCGCGCATTACCTTTGCTCGCGCTAATGAAGTTTCCAATCGACTGGCAGCGGGCTTTGCTGCAATGGGTGTGGGCAAGGGCGATCGTGTATCTTTTTACATGGCCAACGTGCCCGAGCTGGTTCTGATGTGCCTGGCACTGAACAAGCTTGGTGCGATCTGGGTGCCTGTATGCACGGATTACAAAGGAGAGTGGTTGGCGGACTCCCTGAGCCGCAGCCGACCCTGCGCGATCGTATCGGACGCAGAGCACATCGATCGACTTTCTGAGGTGCGTGATGCCATAGACTGCAAGCAGCTTATCGTGCTTGAAGACGAACTGGCCGCAAGCCATTCAGCCGTTGCTTACAGTCAACTGGTTGCTCACGAGGAGTACGTGGCTGACTATTCGCAGATGGACTACGGTGACACCTGTGCGATTTTGTGGACATCAGGCACCACGGGTAAATCCAAGGGCGTTATGATTGCGCATAACAACTGGCTGCGGTCTATTTTGCAGGGTACGAATCACCAGTACTTCAGCCGCACGGGCGATATCGTTTACTGTGCCATGCCACTGTATAACGCCGGTGCCTGGATTACCTGCGTACTGCGTGCGTTGATTATGGGAATCGGCTGTGTGATCGAGAAAAAGTTCTCGGTGTCGCACTTTATGGATCGCATCAAGGCGTTTGGTGCCACGCAGACCTTTGCAGTGGGCTCCATGGGCGTGTTCCTGATGAATGCGCCGGCGCGTGATGACGACGCCGACAACCCGCTGCGCGAAGCCTGCATTGTTCCCATGCCGCCGGCCATGTGGCAGGCGTTTGAAACGCGCTTTGGGGTGCGGCTGGTTGCATCCGGCCTCGGCCAGAGTGAATGCCTGCTCACACTGAATCATGAACACTCCGATGTGGAGGCGCCCGTGTACGCCCTGGGTTTTGAGGTGCCCGATGCACAGGTGCGCCTGTTTGATGACGACGGCAACGAAGTGCCCGACGGCGAGGCCGGGGAGATCTGCGTGCGTCCGCTGCGCCCGCACGTTGTTTTTAATGGCTATTTTGACAATCCTGAAGCTACCGCCGCAGCGTTTCGCGGCGAGTGGTTTCTAACCGGAGACATGGCCCGCAAGGACCCTGAAACCGGGGCCTTTTTCTTTGTGGATCGCAAGAAAGACGCCGTGCGCTTTGCCGGCCGTAATATTTCTACCCTGGAAGTGGAAAGTGTGGCCATGCGCCATCCGCAGGTTGCGCAGGCGGCCGCCTTCGGTATTCCGACTGCGGAACTGGCCAGCGAAGATGAACTGAAGCTCAACGTTGTTCCCGCTTCTGGAGCAGAGCCGACGCCGGAGGACATCTGCCGCTTTATCAATGAGAACGCACCCTACTACTTCGTGCCGCGCTACCTGGAGATCGTAGAGAGCCTTCCGTACACCCCCACCAACAAGGTGGAGAAGTACAAACTGCGCGCACAGGGTGTGACCGAAAGCACCTGGGACAGGCTCGCCGCAGGCTTTGAATTGCAGCGTTAAGCCAGTGCAGTGCAATAAGTGTATGCCTGGCGATGCACATCATGTGGATTAAGCAAAGGACAACACCATGAGTAAACCGAGAATAGCAATCAACGGGTTCGGGCGCATAGGCCGTACGATTACGCGAATTGCGAAACTGCGCGGCCACTACGACGTGATCGCGGTGAACGACTTGTCCAGCGCCGAGGATCTGGCGTATGCCTTTCGCTATGACAGCATACACGGTGTTTATCCCGGCGCGGTGTCCGTGAGCGGTGATGAGATGGAGATTGACGGAGACCCGTTTTTGGTGCTCTCTGAAAAAGACCCGGCGAACCTGCCCTGGGCGGAGCTGGGCGTGGATTACGTCGTGGAGAGTACGGGAAAGTTCCGAACGATCGCGGATCTGGAAAAACACCTGCAAGCGGGCGCGAAGCGCGTGATACTCACCGTACCCTGCAAGGATCCGTTGGATGCCACCGTTGTCACGGGTGTCAATGACCACGTCGTCACGCCGGACTCGCGCATCATCAGCAATGCCAGCTGCACAACGAACTGCGCAGCCCCCATGGTAAAAGTCCTGCATGAAAGCTTCGGTATCCGTCGCGGATTGCTGACAACGGTGCACGCCTACACCTCTGACCAGCGCCTGATTGATGCGCCGCATAAAGACCTGCGGCGCTCGCGCAATGCCGCAACCAACATCGTACCGACCTCTACCGGCGCCGCGCGTGCCATAGGCCAGGTATTGCCCGCACTGCAGGGCAAGCTTGATGGCATGGCCATGCGAGTGCCGGTGCCCGACGGCAGCCTCGTGGACCTCACAGTAGAGCTGGATAAGGCGGTGACCGAAGCTGCGGTCAATGAAGCGATGGCCGCCGCCGCAGCCGGACCACTCAGGGGCATTCTCGAGTATTGCACAGACCCTATTGTCTCCGGCGATATCATTGGCAATCCGCATTCCGTGATCTTCGACAGCTTGCTCACGCAGGTGCTGGAGGGCCACATGGTGAAAGTCATTGGGTGGTACGACAACGAATGGGGCTACAGCACGCGTGTTGAGGAACTGATCAATCGTGTTGCGACAATGGATGGCGTGGGCGCGTAATAGGGCGCTGCCGCCCGGCGCAGGCGCCCTTGATGTTCCCGTGTGCGATTTTTTGAATTAACGGAGCCTGCATATGATAAAACAGGCGTTGCTGGCGGGTGTGGTGCTGGTTGCGGCAGGGGTCGCCTATCTGACCGGTGTCTATGAAGACGTACCCGTGGCCTCGAGATGGCAGGTGCAACCGGCAGCAGAGGTTCCACCGGGCGCGGTCACTGTCAGGTTCAGCGGCACTTCGACGTTGCTGTTCAGTGACGGGCAAACGCATTGGATGGTTGATGGCTGGTTTAGCCGGTTTGGCCCGTTGCATCTGCTGGTGCGCAAAATTGCGCCGGACGTCGAGGCGATAAAGCGCGGCCTTGAGGCCAATGAGGTGTCAAAGCTTGCCGCAGTGATACCCGTCCATTCGCACTACGACCATGCCATGGACGCGCCGCTGGTAGCGTCACTCACGGGCGCAAGCCTTTTTGGTTCTGAATCCACGGCTAATATCGGGCGCGGACTTGGCCTGGAAGAATCGCGTATTCAGGTCTTTACCCACAGAAAGCCCGTGCGGCTGGGCGCTTTCCTGGTAACGCCGATCGAATCCCGTCACTTTGAATTTCCCGACCCGGCGATGCGAGAACGCGCACTGGGGCAAAAGCAGATCAGCGCCCCCCTGGTACCCCCGGTGTCCGTCTTCGATTACCGCGTTGGTGAGGCCTACATCCTGCATGTGAATCACCCCCGAGGCAGTTTTCTGATCGTGGGCAGCGCCGGTTACGTGCCCGGTGCGCTGCAATCACTGGAGGCAGATGTCGTCTTTCTCGGTGTGGGGGGGCTGGGCTCCCAAACTGACGACTACCGCGAAACGTTCTGGCAAGAGACGGTAGCAGCCGTCTCTCCCTCCAGGGTGATTCCCATACATTTTGACAGTTTGACGGGGCCGGCAGAGGGCGACTTTCGCGGCCCGGTAAAACTCATGTCTTTTCTGTCGCCCGGACTGGAAAATACCCGATCCTTCCTGCTGGAAAAGGAAGCGGCCAACCCTGACCTGGTATGGCAGACGCTGCCACGGTTTGGCCAGGTGATACTGTTTCCATAGTGGCCTGCCGTACTGTGCTCCACGCATGGATAAATGATGGCTTCCTGTCGCGCCCAGAGGCAAGGCAGCGTCCATGACAACATTAACGCCGGGTCAGGCGCCACTGCGCTGCTATTGTGATAGTGGGAGCGACTACGCCGACTGCTGCGCGCCTTTTATCCGCGGCGATGAGGTACCGGCCACGGCTGAACAATTGATGCGTTCACGCTACAGTGCGTTCGTGCGGTGTGACCAGCACTACCTGCTGGCCACGTGGCACCCGGGCACCCGACCCAGCAGGGTGCGTTTCAATGAGCAACAACACTGGCTAGGCCTGAAGGTTCGCGCGACAGAAGCGGGCGGGGTTGCGCAGCGCACAGGTATCGTTGAATTTGTGGCGCGTTTCAAGATTGGGGGCAGGGGCCATCGCCTGCACGAACGCAGTCGCTTCGAGAAGCTGGATGGCCGTTGGTTCTACCTGGATGGACAGCACCTGTAGCAGGGGCCGAACCCTTGTTACGGCGTGATCAGGTATTTCTCGCCGGTAGCCTGCTTGCCATACACGGCAATTGCCTCGGCCGAAAGCGCCTCGGCCAGTGACACCTGGGCCGTGTAGTGACTGGCAAAGGTGGTGGTGATTTCGGCTGCGACCCTGGTGCGCATTTCTATCATTTTCTCCAGCCCGACTTTCTGCAGGAAGGGCGTCAGTAAAAAGCCACCAATGCTCCACGAGAAGCCAAAGTTACGACTGAGTACCGTGGGGCTGCGATCCAGGCCGCCGTAGATATAGACTTGCTTGAAGACATCGCTGCCATAGCGGTTGTACTCGGTCATGTTGCGTACGGCAGCAGCTTCCATGCAGGTCAGAATATGGCTGGCAAGTTTGCCGCCGCCAGTGGCGTCAAAGGCCAGTGTTGCCCGGGTCTGTGTGAGAGCGTCTGTCAACACTGACAGAAAATCGTCGCTGGTGGAATTGATGATGTACTTGGCGCCCAGCGTTCTCAGAATGTCTTCCTGTTCCGGCTTGCGTACGATATTTACCAGATCAATGTTTTCGTCGATGCAGATACGGTTGAGCATCTGTCCGAGATTCGACGCGGCAGCAGTATGCACCAACGCCGTGTGATTCTCGGCGCGCATGGTTTCCACCATGGCCAGCGCTGTCAATGGATTAACAAAACAGGAGGCGCCCTGCGCAGCGGTGGTGCCAGCTGTCAGCTCCAGGCACATGAACACATTGACGCAGCGATACTCGCCATACATGTCGCCGCCGACCATGCCAACGCGCTTGCCCAGTAATGCCTGTGCTGCCTCTGAAGTGCCAGCGGCGATCACGGTGCCTGCGCCTTCATTGCCCACGGCCAGTGACTCACCGATACGGCCTGTGACCATTTTCATCAGGCTTGCAGGAATGTCCGCAGTCACAACCGGGCGCTCTGCTGTGCCTGAGACCTTTATGGTCGACAGATCGGCCGGGCCAAACAGCAGCGCCAGGTCAGAGGGATTCAGCGGTGCCGCCTCAACGCGCACCAGCACCTCGTCAGGGCCAGGCTCCGGTATGGGAACGTCGACCAGGGTCAGTTCCAGTGTGTTGTCATCTCGAATGGTAGAGCGAAGTTGCAAGCCAGTATCTGCCAAGGGAATCTCCTGCGCCGGTGTGCGGCGATTATTCGTTGCCAAACATTGAAAGAAAGTAACAGGGCGACCGGCAGTCTAGCTTGAAAGGGCCACGCAGTGGAGATGAATTGTTCGCAGGGGGATGCAGCGCGCCGGCAACGGGGCCGGGCGCGCCATCAGGGATGCAGGGTTATGCGGCCGCCTGTTCTGCCTTGGCGGTGTCTTCGCCGTCGGAAGTGCTGTCGGTGTCGCCTTCCAGCGCCTCGAGTTTGGCTTCGAGTTCCTTGACGCTGCGCTGCAGTTCGATTTTCTCGGCCTTGGTCTTGTTCAGTGCTTTCTGCAGCTGCTCGTTGGCGTTTTGTTTCTCTGCCATTTTGCGCTTGTTGGCATCGAGGCTTTTCTTCATACGCTCTGGGTCGAATTGCTTGAGTTTTTTCAGTTCGGAGCGGTCTTCAGCGAGGTCTTTCTGCAGCGTTTTAACGCGCTTTTTCAGTTCGGCGACCTCGTCCTGTAGCTTCTCGGCGCGGTTGGTGATCTCGCGGTTGAGCTGTTCGGTGCGCTCATTGGCGGAGCTCTTGGCCGACAGCTCGGTGATGGTTTCAAGCTGTCGGGCTATGGTGGCCTGCAGCTCTGTATTGGCCTTTTGCGCGGCTTCTATCTCAGCGGTCTTGGCATCCAGCTGAGCCTGATACTCGGAGCGAAGGTTGTCTTCCAGCTCCATGATTTTTTCCAGTTTGTTTGCTGTGAGCATTCAGTCTTTCCTGTAGTGGTAGTTGGGTGATCCCACGCATGAGACAGGGCGTGACGATCCGTTGAGTTCAGGTCGCACGGTATGCGGCAGGCCGCTGCCAACGCCAGAGGTCATGGCCCGGACCTGATAGCTGTAGCAGGCTGGATGAGCACGCTGCAGCGAGCCCCAGCGGCAACAAAAATTGCTGGGCAATCCGGCGACCAGTTTCGGGGACGCAGAGCATACAGAAGCGCAGCGCTAAGCTCAAGATTACTAACGCTTTTCTGGTAAAAATTCCCCCTGGCTGTGGCAGGGCCAGCGGCGGTGTCTCGGCGACGTCCAGGACGTAGTGCGCCGGGGCGATCAACGCGGCACGCGTCTGTGGCCCGCGGGTGATCTGTGGCTGTGCTGCGGTGCTCAGCCGGTGAATTTGGTGACCAGCGCAGCACCCTGTTTACGGCTTGGCGCCAACGAAAAATCGCCCATGTCGGCATAAGCCAGGGCGAAGGCCGGGCGCGCGGTCAATCGTTCGATATAGGGCGTCAGGGCGTCCTCGAGGCAGACGCCGTAAGCGCGCGCCCAGAGCAGGTTCTGGCCCATCACGCAATCGGCGGCGGTGAATCGTTCGCCGCAGATGTGCGCGTGTTTGTCCAGGCGCGCCAGCAGTTGCGGAACGACCTCCGCCGTGATCTTGTGTTCGTAGCGGGCAACGGTAGCGGGATCCTTGTCGGTGTCCAGGATGTGCGTGTGAATGCGAATCTGCCACAGCATCATGTCCATCCAGGTGCTGCCAAAGTGCAACATTTGCAGGTAATCGGCGCGCGCCGTGGAAAACGGTGCGGGTGGTGGCGCCAGCCCTTTTTCCGGGAACAGGTCAGCCAGTAGCGAGATCATCGCGCCGCTTTCAAGCATGTTGTGCGTGCGTCCATCGGCCAGCGTGAATTCCAGCATGGGCACGTTGTGATTGGGGTTCTTTGTCACATAGTCGCTGCTGTACTGCCCGCCTTCATACAGCGGCACGACTTCCACGTCGAAATCCTCGTCCATCAGCTCGTGCAATAACCATTTGACGCGGGCGCTGCGGGTGGCGGGATAGTGGTACAGCTTGATGCGATGGATGTCCATGGTGTGCTCCCTGGCTGCGACCTTGAGCCGCGAGTGTTGAACGTTCATCCGCGCAGCATGATCAAGCGGATGATCGAGTGAGTAGGTAGACGCTGGCGCGCGTAGCGGGGCTGCCCTGACAGAGCGCGAGGCCGTGACGTGTTGGCCTTACCAGCGTGCTGTAGCCGTGGCGACTGTAAGTGGCCGTGGCCAGCACACTAGCGGCTGCTGGCCTGGTGGCGTTGACCCGCACAACGTCTTGAGCAGTATCTTACGCTTTCCCAGTTATTGCGCCAACGTGCCCGCCATGTGAAGGGCCGCTGGCACACCGGGCAGACTTTTGTGGGTAGTGGTTGTCGGGCCACGCTAGTTGCCCTGGATGGGCCAGTCGGCCGCGTCTACCACGAACTCTGGCTGTGGTGGCCGCCTGCCTCCCCATTTCTCGGTAAAGAGGCCGTCAGGGTCATGTTCGCGGGCCTGTTTTTCCAGATTGAAGTGGCGACCACCGCGTGGATCGGCCCCCACTCCGGCGATGTACTGCCAGTTGCCATAGTTGCTGGCGACATCGTAGTCCAACAGGTGCTTTTCAAAGAAGGCGGCGCCGTAGCGCCAGTCCAGCGCCAGCTCATTGATCAGGCAACTGGCTGCGATCTGCCGCCCACGGTTACTCATCCAGCCGGTGGCCACGAGCTGGCGCATCAGCGCATTGACCAGCGGATACTCGGTGTCGCCCTGGCACCAGCGCGCAAAGCTGCGCGGTTCAAAGGTGCAATGACTGAGTCTTTTCTGTTGTTTACCCGCGCGCAATCGGAATAGATTGACGTCGTCCTGATAGGCGCGCCAGTGAAAATACTCGCGCCACAAGAGCTCCATAAAAAGATGCTCGGTCGATGCATTGCGCAGGTGCTCCTGCTCAAAGCGGGAGATGCCTTGGGCCACTTCGCGCACAGACAACGAGCCGTCGGCCAGCCACGGTGACAGTGTGCTCGACCCATCCAGGCCATCGAGGCAGTTGCGCGTTGCCTTGTAATCGACGATGTCTTGCTCTTCGAAGATGAACTGACGCAAGCGGCGTTGGCCGTTAGAGCTGCCACCGCGTACCGGCAGTGCGGTGTGCGGTGCGTGCGTTTCTATGGGCGGCACTGCGGCGTACTGCACTGGCGAGGGGGGCAGGGCGTCCGCTGCCGGTACAGGTTTAGCGGGCGCAATCGAGGCGACCTGGCGGCGAAATTCCGCAAAATGCCCGGGTAAGTCCGGCAATGCGAACGGTAATGCGGACTCGCGGAACAGCGAGTTGCCGCTGTGTACGGTCAGCGGAATCGACAGGCGCGCACGCAGGTTGTCCAGCGACTTGCGCTCATAGAAACCCGGCGTGCGGCTGGTGGCCACATGCTCGATGCGGTAGTCGCGCACCAGGTCAGGGATAACCAGCTCGGGCGAACCCTGCAAGATCAGCAGATGCTGGCCGCGCTGTTGCAACTGCTGATGCAGTTCGCGCAGGCTTTCCAGCAGGAAACGTTCCCGCTGCTGGCCGATACCGGTCACGTTGCACCAGGGGCGGTTTTTCGGCCAAAGATAAACCAGCAATAGCTGATTGGCGTCCAGGTGTGCGCTCAGCCCTGGATTATCCTGAAGCCTCAGATCTGTCTGGAACCAATACAATTGCCGCATAAAATACCTGTTTCAGGGGTGGCCCTGTGTGTTCCCGTAGAACGTCAAGTTCAGTACGTTATGTCCAGTAAGTCATGTCTGGTAGGTTAAGGCTAGTACGTCATGCCGCTGCCGGCGGATTGCAAAACGCCGCAGTGTTTGCCGGAATGGCCATGCGCGGTGATTGTCCCACACACGCCAGCGGCGTGCGCGGGAGACACAGCCGTTGGCGGCCATGCGCGACGCAGTGGCAAGTGACGCAGGTGTGAATGGTGCGCGGCGTACCTCACACCGGGCGCCCGATCACCAAATTGGTGCTTGTTGGCATGGTTTCTGCTTCGTATCTGGCCGATAGTGTCATGATCATGTCCACAGTGCAGCAGGATTAAGGAAAGCAACCGCGAATGGGGCCAGAATCAAGTCAAGGGGCGATGCCCAAGTGGCAGCAAGCCTTGCTGGCCAGGCACCAGCTGGCGCCGGATTACCTGCCGGGTGCACTCAAATGGTTCGCGCCACTCGCACAGGCATTAGCCGTGCACCAGATTGACGCGGGCCGCCCGGTGCTGGTGGGCCTCAACGGTTGCCAGGGCTCAGGCAAGACCACATTGTCAGATCTGCTGGCAAACCTGCTGCGCCAGGAACACGGCCGCAGCGCGGTTGCGCTGTCGATTGACGATTTCTATCTTACCGCCACACAGCGCCAGGCCCTCGCGCAGTCGGTACACCCCCTGTTGCGCACACGTGGCGTGCCGGGCACGCATGACATGCCGCTGCTGCAGGCCACGCTAACAGCGTTGCTCGATGTCAACAGAACCACACCGGTGGCCATCCCGCGCTTTGACAAGGCAAAGGACGATCGCCACCCGCAGGCTGACTCCATAGGCGCGGACACCCCTGTGGACGTGGTCATTCTGGAGGGCTGGTGCCTGGGCGCGGCGCCGCAAACACCAGCGGCGCTGCAGCCGGCGATCAACAGCCTTGAGCGTCAGTTCGATCCGCATGGACTCTGGCGCAATTACTGCAACGGCGTGCTGGAGCGGCAGTTCCCGCCGCTGTATGCACTGGTAGACCAGTGGATAATGCTTGCGGCGCCCTCGTTCGACTGTGTGTTCCGCTGGCGCCGGGAACAAGAGCGCAAGCTTGCCAGCAGCGTGACGGCATCCGGTCCAAACAGCATCATGGACGACGCGGCGCTGCGGCGCTTCATCCAGCATTACGAGCGCATTACCCGGGACTGCCTGCAACGCCTGCCAGGTGTGGTCGATCACCTGTTCAAACTTGACCAGGAGCGGCATATTGTCCAGTACCTGCAACCGTGCAGTGGGGTGCAGGCATGAGCACCGTGCAGCGCGCCGCACTGGTTTTCAGTGACCTTGATGGCTCCCTGCTGGACCACCACAGCTACCGCTTCGATGCGGCGCTGCCCGCAATCGAAGCTCTGCAGGCAGCCAATATTCCGCTGATTTTGGTATCGAGCAAGACGCGCGCCGAGATCATGGCCTTGCGCGAAGAACTCGCCAATACCCATCCGTTCATCAGCGAAAATGGCGCTGCGGTATATATTCCAGTCAATTACTTTGCCACGATGCCTCCGGCAGCAACGCAGCGCGAGGGCTACTGGGTGTATTCAACCTGTCCGCCGCGCAGCCACTGGGTTGCACTGTTGCAACAACTTGAGCCTGAGTTTCCCGGCAGTTTCGACTATTTCTCCCGGGCAGGGGTTGACGGCATCATGCAGATGACAGGGCTCGATGAGCACCGTGCTGCACAGGCCAACGCGCGAGACTACAGTGAGCCGGTGCGTTGGTTGGCAGATGAAGAGACCAAACAGCGCTTTGTGCAGCGCCTTGAGCAGGCTGGAGCCAGCGTGCAGCGCGGTGGGCGTTTTATGAGTGTGTGCGCCGATGCCAGCAAGGGTCGCGCATTGCTGTGGTTGCGCGAACGCTACCAGGAAAACCACCCCGCTGCGGTTATCCATGACCTTGCGGTCGGTGATGCTGAGAACGACAGGCAGATGCTCGAAGCCGCTGGCAGCGCATTGCTGGTGCGCTCGCCGGTGCATGGGTTTGTGTCTCTGAGCAGGGCAGAGCCTGCGTTTTATAGCGAAAGTTTTGGCCCCGCGGGTTGGGCCGAGGGTGTATTGCAATGGTTGGAAAACAACGGGTTTACAAGAAAAGGGTCTTGAGCAATGGGTGACTTTTATCAGAACGGCATCATTACGACGCTGCACAACCTGGCGGACCGCCCGCTGGCGGAACTGGAAGCCGAGCTTGTCACTTTCTCTGCACGCCGCCCCATGGCGCTGATTTTGCCCTCGCTGTACTCCGAGCTACAGGGAGAGGCCCTGCCCAGGATAATCGATGAACTGACACAGGTGCCGTATCTTTCAGAGATCGTCATCGGGCTGGACAGGGCCGACCAGGAGGAGTTTCGCAAGGCACTGCATTTTTTCGGGCGGCTGCCCCAGCACCACCGCGTGCTGTGGAATGACGGGCCGCGCCTGCAGGCGATTGACCAGTTACTCCAGGCGCAGGGCCTGGCACCGCGCGAACTGGGAAAGGGCCGCAACGTGTGGTATTGCATGGGATACACGCTGGCCGCCAATCGCGCTGAGTCAGTCGCGCTGCATGATTGCGATATCGTGACCTATCAGCGCTCGCTCCTGGCGCGCCTGATCTACCCGGTGGCCCACCCCCGATTCAACTACGAATTCTGCAAAGGCTATTATGCGCGTGTTGCCGATTCCAAAATCAACGGACGCGTCAGCCGCCTGTTGGTGACTCCGCTGCTGCGCGCATTGAAAAAAACCCTGGGAGACATGGAGTACCTGGAATACATGGACAGCTTCCGCTACCCGCTGGCGGGCGAGTTTTCCTTCCGCCGCGACGTGCTCAATGACATTCTCATTCCCAGCGATTGGGGGTTAGAAATCGGCGTGCTCTCAGAGATGTACCGCAACTATGCCAAGAACAGGTTGTGCCAGGCTGACATCGCAGACGTGTACGACCACAAACACCAGAGCCTGTCTGCCGACGACGACAGCGGCGGGCTGTCCAAGATGTCGATTGATATATCCAAGGCCCTGTTTCGCAAGCTGGCCACGCGCGGCATAACCTTCAACACGGAAACCTTTCGCTCGCTCAAGGCCACCTACTATCGCATTGCCCTGGATTTTGTTGAGACCTATCACAATGACGCGGTCATGAATGGCCTGTCGCTCGACATTCACGCAGAAGAACAGGCAGTGGAGCTGTTTGCCGAAAACATCATGAAGGCGGGTGAGGCATTTCTTGATCGTCCTATGGAGCGTCCGTTCATCCCGAGCTGGTCACGTGTCATCAGCGCGATACCGGATATCCTGGATCAACTGCGGGACGCGGTAGAAGCGGACTGCCGCGAGTTTAGTGAAGGCTGATTGTCATGCTACAGGCTGAGCCGGTAACCAATACTCTTTACGAGCGCGTGACGCAGCATCTGGATGCTATCTACGCGGACACTCCGGTGGCGCAAAGCACTGCCGAGCTCGCGCATGCGCTTGTCAGGTTGATGCGGCTTGCGCCGTTCGAGGAGTTGCACGCTCCTGGCGGCAATCATTGGGATGAGCGCGATGTGGTAATGATTACCTATGGCGACAGCCTGCTGGCCGAGGATGAGAAACCCCTGGTGACGCTGCGCCGCTTCCTCGATGAATATACCCAGGGCGTTGTCAGCGCCGTGCACGTCTTGCCGTTTTACCCGTGGAGCTCCGATGACGGATTTTCTGTGTTGGATTACTCCAGCGTGAACGAGGCCCTGGGCAGTTGGAGCGATATCAACGCCCTGGCACAGGGCTATGACCTGATGGCTGACCTGGTCATCAATCACTGTTCGAGTCGCAGCCTGTGGTTTGAGAACTTCCTGAAAAATGAAGAGCCGGGCAGGGGGTATTTCGTGACAGCCAACCCCGGGGATGACCATAGCGCCGTGGTCAGACCCAGAACGTCCGAACTGCTGCGCGCGGTCGAAGCGATTGATGGCGAACGCCACGTCTGGTGCACGTTCAGTCATGACCAGGTCGATCTCGACTTTCGCAATCCGGAAGTGCTCAGGCAGTTTGTCTCTATTGTGCGTCAGTATCTCGATGAAGGTGTGCGTATCTTCCGCCTGGACGCGGTCGCCTTCCTGTGGAAGGTGCCGGGAACCTCCTGCCTTAACCTTGATCAAACCCATGAGATCGTCAGGCTGCTGCGCACCCTGGTGGAGCATGCCCGAGAAGATGCGGTGCTGGTTACCGAAACCAACATACCCAATCGCGAGAACCTGTCCTACTTTGGCAACGCCAATGAAGCGCATTGGGTCTACAACTTTTCGTTGCCGCCACTCCTGTTGCATACGCTGGTGTCAGGCGATTGCAGCTACCTCAAACAGTGGTTGATGAGTATGCCGCCCGCGCGCAATGGCACGGCCTACTTTAATTTTATTGCTTCACATGACGGTATTGGCCTGCGACCTGCCGAGGGGTTGTTATCAGATGAAGAGATGGAGCGTTTGATCAGCACCATGCAACGCTTTGGCGGTCATGTGTCGTATCGCGCTTTGGAAGGCGGCGCGCAGAAGCCGTATGAGATCAACATATCGCTGTACGATGCTCTGCAGGGAACGCTGCAGGGTGCCGACCAGTGGGGTGAGGACCGCTTTATTTGCGCACATGCTATTATGTTTGCCCTGGAAGGTATTCCCGGTGTCTACCTGCACAGTTTGCTGGGCACCCGCAACGACTATGCCCGCGTTGAAAACAGCGGCCATTTTCGTGCCATCAACCGGCACCAGTGGGATTTCGGCATCCTGTCGCAGCAGCTCGATGATGCGCACAGCCATCATGGCCGCTTGTTCGCCAGGCTAACGGCACTGTTGCAGCTACGCGCAGCGCAGCCGGCCTTTCATCCCAATGCCACGCAGTTCACTTTGCAGTTCGGTACGCCCATGTTTGGATTCTGGCGCCAGAGTATTGATCGATCGCAGAGTATTTTTTGCATCAGCAACATCACCGATTCACCGCAGGAGTTACTGCTGTCAGAAATCAACCTGATCGATGCGCAGCAGTGGCATGACCTGATCGAGCAAAGGCAGTTCGCAGCACATGAAACCCGGTTGGTGCTGCGTCCTTACCAGACGGTGTGGATCAGCAACGTATGAACGCGTGGCTGCACAGCAGGTGCAGGTATTGAATGGCATGTTATGGTAAGTATCACGGCGCAGAGGCGGTAGAATTCGCATGACGGAACCGAAAGTCGAAGCAACAGCTACATCCAGGTCCAAAGCCGGGGTAAAGGCCCGTATCAAGGCACCGGCCTCCTACAAGCGCAGCAAAGCTGGCGTTGACTGGAGCCAGTATGACCCCGGCGATTTTTACGATGAAACGATCAGTTCTCCAGGCAACGCCCGGGCTGTTGCACGCAGTCTCGTGTCGCATGTAGAGGCGAACTCCATGAGAAAGCTGCAGTCTGTGCAGCAGGCGGCAAACCTTGCCATCCAGCAGATGGGCATCAGCTTTACGGTTTATAGCGAAGGTGAGAACATCGATCGCGCCTGGCCGTTTGACGTGCTGCCGAGAATTATTTCCCTCAATGAGTGGAAGAGTGTTGAGGCGGGACTGGTACAGCGCCTGACGGCACTGAACATGTTCATAAATGACCTGTATAACAAGCGTAAGGTGATCAAGGATGGTATTGTTCCCAGCGAGCTGATCGACAGCTCGCCCAGCTACTTCAAGCAATGTATGGGAGCCAAACCGCGCTACGGCGTTTGGGCGCATATCTGTGGCACTGACCTGGTGCGCGATGGCGATGGCAGGTTCTATGTGCTGGAAGACAATTTGCGCGTGCCATCGGGCGTCTCCTACATGCTTGAGAATCGCGCGGTTTCAAAACGCGTGCTGCCGCAACTGTTCGACAAGTATTCCATTGAGCCTGTGGGCGACTATCCCTCGAAGCTGTTCGATATGCTGGCCTCATTGTCGCCACGCCGTGTGAAGAAGCCCGAGATAGCCGTGTTAACACCGGGTATCTACAACTCTGCGTACTTCGAGCACGCGTACCTGGCCCAGCGCATGGGTGCGGAGTTGGTAGAGGGGTCCGATCTTGTGGTCGACAGCGACGACAACGTGTTCATGCGCACGATCCGCGGGCTGGAGCGGCTGGATGTTATTTACCGCCGTATCAATGATGACTACATGGACCCTGAGGTGTTTGTGCCGACGTCCCTGCTTGGCACGCCCGGGCTGTTTCGCGCCTGGCGAAATGGCAAGGTGGGTATGGCGAACGCGCCGGGCTCGGGCCTTGCCGATGACAAAGTCATCTACACCTATGTTCCCCAGATCATCAAGTATTACCTGGACGAGGACCCCATCCTGCCCAACGTGCCCTCTTACCTGTGCAATGACCCGAAACAGATGAAGTACGTGTTAGACAATCTGAAATCACTGGTGGTGAAGCCTGCCGCCGAGTCTGGTGGCTATGGCATGTTGATTGGCCCCAAGTCCACCAGGGCCGAGCGGGAAAAGATGGCGGCGCTGATCAAGAAAAACCCGCGCAACTATATTGCGCAGCCTACGTTGGCACTTTCAACAGCGGCCACGCTATGTGGACGATCCATAGAGCCCCGGCATCTGGACCTGCGTCCTTTTGTTCTTCAGGGTAAGGAGAGCTACGTAACAGCGGGTGGTCTGACGCGTGTGGCGCTGCGCAAGGGCTCTTTGGTGGTGAACTCATCCCAGGGCGGTGGCAGCAAGGATACCTGGATTGTAGACATGGGCGGTAAACGCTAATGCTATCGAGAGTTGCAGAGAGAACCTATTGGCTGGCACGTTATCTTGAGCGCGCGGAGGATACGGCGCGCCTGCTGCTGGTGCAGCACCTGTCCAGCCTTGACCTGCCCGGCGAGGCAAGGCCGGACTGGGGTTTGCTATTGGACGTGCTGAGCGCGCGCGAAGCGTTTGAGTCCCTGCCCGGCGGCGTCAATGAGAACAACGTCGTGCGGTATATGTTCATCGATCGCGAGAACCCCTCATCGCTGGTCAGTTCGCTGACGTTTGCACGGGAGAACATGCGAACGACACGTGAGGTGCTTCCCAGCGAAGCGTGGGAGCAAGTTAACAGTCTGTACCTGAGCGTTGCGCGCCGTTCCACCAAGGGTCTGCCGCGCAGCTCTCGACATTCCGTTCTCAACAGCGTAATCAAGTCTTGCCAGCAAATTACCGGCATGTTGTCCGGTACGATGAGCCATGACGAGGCCTACCAGTTCCTGCGCGTGGGCCGCATGCTGGAGCGGGTGGATATGTCTTCGCGTTTTATAGACGTGGGCACGGAAAAGCTCTTGCAGGGTGGAGAAGAAACCCTGCCTTACCAGAATGTTCTATGGAGTAGCGTGTTACAGTCACTTAGTGCTTACCAGATGTATCGACTGAGAGTGCAATCCAGTGTTACACCCCGAAACGTGGTTGAGTTCCTGCTGCGTGACAGACACTTTCCGCGGGCCCTGGTGCACAGCCTGCTCGAGCTGGAGGCCAGCATGCAGTTACTGCCAGCAAACGAAAAAGCGCTCAAGGCCGTGCGCAGCACGATCAGACGGTTGAGGCGCTATCGCATCGATATATCAGCAACCACTGCGGAGACGGCATCACTGCATGCGTTTCTTGATGACCTTCAGGCTGATGTACAGGTCGTGCACAAGGCCATCGACGAGACCTGGTTCCACCAGGAGTTCTAGCCATGCAGCAGTTCTACTGCGAATGCTCACAACGTGTTATGTCGCATCACATGCAGTGCTTCAACTGTGGGCGCGTGTTGGGCTTTGACCCGCTGTTGCTGCGTATGTATTTCGTCACGCCGTCAGACGACGGCCTGTACCGCGATGCGGCCGGTATTGCTTACCGCTTGTGTCCCAACCGTGTGGAGTTTCACGTTTGCAACGGGCTGGTAGAAGACGCGGTTGGCCTGCCCCCACAAGCCCGCTGCAGCGGCTGCCGGCTGAACAGGACAATCCCCAATGTAGGCCGGTTGGAAAACATACTGCGCTGGCGTCGCCTTGAGGTAGCCAAGCGGCGCATGTTAGCGGGTGTGGCGGGGTTGGGGCTGTTTGTGGGTAAGGTTGAGAACGGATTCTCCGGGGGGATGCGCTTTGACTTTATCGAAGACAAACGCAGTCACCCCGAGGTGGACTTACACTTTGTGACCACGGGCCATCACGATGGTTTGATCACCGTGAACGTGCTGGAAGCCGAAGCGGTTGAACGCATGGAGCAGCAGGAATTGATGGGGGAGTCTTACCGCACCCTGCTGGGACATTTCAGACATGAGGCCGGACACTACTTCTATCCACAACTGGTCACCGATATTGCGAGCTTCACGCAACAGTTTGGAGACCCGGGCGCAGACTATGGCGCGGCGGTAGACAGCTATTACAAACATGGCGCGCCCGCCAATTGGAACCAACGCTATATCAGCGCCTACGCGGCGAGTCATCCGATGGAAGACTGGGCCGAGTGCTTTGCCCACTTGCTGCACATCCGTGATGCCATGGAAACCGCAGTGGCTTACGGTCTGTTTCCGTTTCCCGAGGTGGCCACGGATATCACCGGCATGCTGGAGCAGTGGTCAGGGCTCATTGCAGGGATTAACGAAATGAACCAGAGCCTGGGCTGTGGCGAGCCCTATCCGTTTGTGCTGAGTCAGGCAGTGAAGGAAAAGCTCGCCTACGTGCAAGGCACGATAGACCGTGACGTGGCTAGTCGCTCCTAGGCCCTTTGCGTTTGGTAAATGAGGTCACGTTGGGCTGCGAGTTGTCTTGCCACCTAAACGGCGGTAAATCGCGGAAGGCCAGTTTGATCGCCTCATTCCAGGCGCGGTTCAGCGTGCGCAGGTAAGGGTCCTCTGCGGTGAGCTTGACATGATGATTGGCCTTGAATGAGCCCGCCTCATAAACCAGCACCTCAAGCGGCGGCCCCACCGTGGCATTGGCGCGCAGCGTAGAGTCCATGGAGACCAGCGCGCAGCGCGCGGCGTCTTCCAGGCTTGTCTCGGGCTCCAGGATACGATCAAGAATCGGCTTGCCGTACTTGCTTTCACCGATCTGCAGGTACGGTGTTTCATCGGATATCGAAATGTAGTTCCCGGCGGCATACACCAGGTAAATCATGGGCGCGTCACCCTTGATTTGTCCGCCGATGATAAACGACGCCGACACGTTGATTTCGGCGTTGCCGGTCGAATCATCCACCAGTTGCTGCTGTTGCCGGCTGACGGTGCCGACATACTTGGCAACGTCAGTGAGCTTCTTGCAGGTGCGTAGGGACGGGCCCTCTTCTGCCTCCAGGTCCGCGTCAATCTGGCTGATCACTGACTGGGTCGTCGCCAGACTGCCTGCGCTGAGCAAGACGATAGTGCGCTCGTCATCCAGATCGTAGATGTGCATTTTGCTGTAGGTGGACAGTACATCGGGGCCCGCATTGGTGCGCGAGTCTGAACAGAATACAAGCCCATTGTTGGTGGCAATGGCGAGGCAGTAGGTCATGTGTTAGTGGACTCCTGGTTGCAGAAGAAGCCTGCAGCGATGTTTGCAACTTAGCAGGCTGTTGGGCACTAGACAATAGTGGATTCCGTGGCCCATTTGTGCCTGCGTTGTGCGTCCAATCTGGCCAGGGCCGGTATCCTGCGCCAGTCCATGGCAGTGCATGCAGCTTTTTGCCCTGGCGGTCAGGCGCGCAGTTTCCTGATCAGGCCCTGGAGGTGGAGCAGGCAGTAGGTAGACGCCAGGTACAGTGATGCCATTGGCCAGGTTGTCGAGCCGGCGGCCGCTGGAAGTCGGCTGGCCCTCGGGCAGGTTGACGGCGATACGTACCTGCCACGCGGCGACAGTGACTACCGGTAATGCACCAGCCTTGCCAGCGCGGCAGAGCGCTGAACCTTTGCTATGATGACGTTCTCGAACCGGTAACCACAGAGGCCACGATGGCGATTTTGCAGGGTAACGGCCTGGCTCACAGGCTGTGCGTGTTGGTCTTTATGGCGGTGTTTCTTGCCGCCTGCAGCGATAGTACATCAACCGATGTGGAGCCACAGGCAGTGGCGCTTGTTACGCTGCTGCCTGCCGCTAGCCGTGGTTTCCTGCACGTGCGCACCGGCGGCGAGGCCACGCTTCCGGAGCAGCTTTTGCCAGACACGCGCTCGGCTGCTGCCTGGCGACATATTCCTGCTGACCTGCTGGCCTTTTACGCGAGCGGGCTCGACCTCAGCGGCGATACCAGCGAGTGGCTCTTTGCGCAAACTACGCAGGCTGGCGATGAGTACGCGCTGCTGGTGAATCTGGACCCACGTGGTATGGGCTCAACACACCACGGCATCGAGACAACTCCCGCTGCACCCTATCGTGACATCGCCATTGAAAACATTGCAGCCAATGGTCTGTCCATCGCCAATTTAGCCGGTAGCACCTGGGCGATTGCCGCACGGCCAGCGCTGGAGTCCGTGATCGATGTCTATCGGGGTACGTCTGCCGGACTGGAAGCATCCCTGCTGGCAGACTATCTGCCGGAACCGGGTACGGCGCCGCCGCTGTTTTTTGTCTATGGCCTGCCTGCGCTCTACATGCCAACGACCGCGCCCGGTAGCGGCCAGGCCAGCCTCAATGCAGCGACTGCCGTGCGAGGCACGCTGACTGACACCGCAGCGGCGCTGCAGGTAGAGATCTTTTCACCAACGGCCGCAACTTTTGCCGAGCGTTTCAATGCGCTGTTGCCAGAAACGGCGCAACCACCGTTGCATGTGCAGGGCAACCGGCTCGGCATCACAATTGAGGGGCCGGATTACCGTGGGCAGGCGCTGTCCCTGGCCAAGTCGCTGTTTCCGGTGATGAACGCGGTGGACTACGCCCAGGCGGTGAATGATCCGGGGAATCCGCCATGGTTGAACTTTGACGTGGGCGAGAATCCCAACTCGATCTTTATCAATTTTGAATTTGCGAGCGAGCAGGCGCGCGCCGCTTTTGCAGCCCAGCATCTTCCTCGCGGCTTTACCCTGGCACCGCTGCGCATTCTCGACAGTGAGGAGCCGCGCTACTTTCTGGTGTTGAACGTGTATCAGTCATCCGGCGGCCTGGTAGAGGGCGCGCGTGCCGAGTGGTCGGTGTTTGTGCATGACCCGGAAACGGCAGTGCCGCGCTTTCTTGTCATACAGGCGGCCGCCGAGACGTTTTCTGCCGATTCTGTTAACGGCTTTACGCAGCCCGAGCCCGTCAGCCACCTGCTCGATGCACAGTCCATCAGCAGTTACGTAGGCGTGGTGAACGAGGAGACAGCCACTGAAGAGCTGTACTTCGCCTCGTCATTGAAGTGGCCGCAGGACCCTGAAGACCAGGTGCGATTCAGTCGTGAATTTGTTGTAGCCAATGATTTTATTTTCTGGGGTAACGCGGTTGCCGACCGCGGCCTGTATAACAGTAGCGTGCACAACAGGGCGGCCGTGCGCATAGCTGGCAACGACATCCAGATCGATGATCGCAGCCGCTGGGCGGCGTTTGTGCACCCTGAACCTGTGCATACGCTGGTGTATCGCAATCGGTTGGAAATTGTCATTTCGCCGTGGTGGAATCTTGCCGCGCCGTACCTGGATGTGACTGCTGAGTATCGCCAGGAGTTGCTGGACTTCAAAAATGCGTTTTACCCGGGCACGGTGATCGGCAATGCCGAGGCGGCGATGCGTGGCGAACGCCCCGCGCTGACGCCCTTCGTTCAGGGTGAAGATGTACCCGGCACCTATTACCACTTCGAGATCCAGGATGTGGCCGGCCTGCTGAATAGCATCAATAGTGGCGCCGCAGAACAGTTGGAACAGCCCATTGCGCTGGCGGTGCACGAGGGCGAGCAGCCGGCGTATTACCTCACCCTGGCACTCACGCAGCGCAGCGGCGACCCGTGTGCCCTGCAGGCTCATTGGAATATTTACCTATTGAATGAACAGGGTAATCCACAAACGGTGCAGCTCGATGCACTGGGCAGCGAAGCCTGCGTTGACCCTGTCTCGCTGGTGGGCCTGAATGCGGCAATCGCGCACGAAGCGACCAACGGGCAGATTCATACGCGGATTCGCACGCCGTTGTTGCGCATCGACATGACCACAGACCTGCGCATGGCAGAAGCGGTGCTTGCCGGTGCTCAATGGATAGAGGCGGGGGATCAGCTATGCGCGCTGAACGGGATTTGCGACCTGATGTTCTATGACGGCAAAACCCTGAGTGACCCCGTGCTGCGCGTGGGCGCAAGCGCAGTGACCGTCGCCGCCCTGCAAACGCCCTGGGATGCCTACATCGCGGCCGCACCCTCACAGGTGACCGTGCGGGATGGGCCGGCGTTAATGGCGACCAATCGCTGGATCAACGTACCCGTTTTTGGCGCGGACCAATAGGCCTGTCAGCGCGACCGGGTTGCCGCGCACTGGTTTGCGGTAAGCGCGTGAGGGCGCAAGGTCAGTCGGTTGCTCAAAGGGCACGCTGCTTCCGGGCAGTCGCGCAATGCAGCGTTTACTGTCGGGGTTTGGTACGGCGCTGTCGAGACGTGGCCGGCCTGCGGTGGTAAACCGGCACGTCGGTTTCCATATCGACAATCGGCGTACACTGCGAGGAGATCGCATTGAGCAACATGGGCAGGGCTTTTACGTGCGGTCCAAGTACCGGCTTGCCTGAATTGAGCAGGCTCACCGAAATGTCGCGCTGCGGGTCGGCCCAGCAGAAGATATTGGCATAGCCCAGGTGCCCATAGGCATAGGGTGTGTCTTTGCCGTAAATACCAATCGGGCTACCGCCGAGCATAAAGCCTGCGCTGTAGCGCATGGGCACTTTCAGTGTTTTATCCAGCTCGGATTTGCCCAGCGGCCTGACAGCGCGATGTACGGTCAGTGGGTCAAGTATCTGCCGACCCTGCCACTGGCCGTGGTTCAGTAGCAACTGATAGAAGCGGCTGACCTCCTCTGCCGTGGCAAACAGGTTCACCGAGGGTATCACCGCGTCATAAAAGCGCGGGTCGTTGGTCATCTCAATAACGGTGTCCGGGTGTGCGCCCAGCACGCTGGTGAGCACCGAGTTGATAACTCTGCTGTCGAGGCCGGAGCTGGTATTGAGCGCCACCTGGGCCCTGTCGCGTTGGGTCAACCCATAGCGGAAGTAGCGCATACCCATGGGTTTGCGAAGGTACTTGTCGAGGTATTGCCGGGCGTTGAGTCCGGTCGTTACGCGGATGATTTCATTGAAGATGAAACCACTGGTGATCGCATGGTAGGCCTGTATGCCCGCCTGGTGGTTGTTGGGCCTGGCTGCGCACAGCAGTGCCAGTGCGGCGTCGTGATCGTACATTAAATCCAGGTCAACATTTTCCGGGACGCTGGGTATGCCCCCACGGTGTGCCAGCAACTCATGAATGCTGATGCTGCCCTTACCCTGTGCTGCGAACGCCGGTATGTAGTAACTGATGGGGTTGAGCAGGTTGACATGGCCCTGCTCGGCAAGCAGGTGCATTAACACCGCCGTCATAGCCTTGGACGCCGAGAACAGGCACACAGGCGTGTGCAGTGATGCGGGTGTGTTGTCGTGCGCGTAGCCCAGCGAGCGGTTCAGCACGATTTCACCCTTGCGCCGCAGACACAGTGACAGCATCGGGTAGACACCGCTGCGGTACAGCGCCTCACAGGCCCGCCAGATGGCCTGCACCGCGTCGTTGTCCAGGTCTACCGTGCGTGGGTCAACCTCCGATGCAGTGTCGATGTCTGTGATCGGACCAAGGTCGCTCGGCACATCGATGGTACGAAAGACCTTCCTGGCGGCGCTGTGGGCGGCAGAGGTAAAAGCCTGCATGACAAAAGTCCTGGTGAGCGGGGGTGTAGCGGCCAAGCATAGCCCAGAAAGCGTCAGCGCACTTGATCTCGCGCAATAAACAGCACCGGTGCGGCGCTGGTGCAGTCCCCGCCGCAGGTCAACGCTGCGGCGGTGGCAGTGTGTGCAAGTGCTACAGCCTGTCCCATTGCAGGCTGGCTGCGGCCTTGATGCGCTCGGCATCCGGTGGCAGCAGGAAGCCCCTGGCAACCGCGTCGTCAGTGGCGTCGCTGACCGCCTGCACGTAGCCGGCCTTGTCTACATACAGCGCGGCCATTTCTGCGGCATCGAGCAGGCGCGTTGTTCCGAACAGGAAGCAGAAGCCGCCGCCGCCCTGGCCTTCGCCCGAGAGCACGGCAGCAGGCGCATCGACATAGGAAGTTCGGATGCCGCCCAGCACGTTGCCCACATCGTCATACAGGAAGGTAGACAGGTCATCGCTCACCGCCAGGCGGTCGGAAACTGGCGGCAGGGTGCCATTGTTCACCCATTCCACAAGGGCGTGCACCGCCGCGTTGAAGACCCACGGCATGGGCCCGTTATTGAGCGGGGATTCACAGGTGAGCAACCCACCGGCAATGGCGTTGTTTTCTGCCACCACGGCAAACACCGGGTCGCTGCCGTCATCATCGAAGCCTGAGACCGTCGTGTACTGGTCCGCGTGGGCGGTGCCGGCAACTTCCCACAGGCGGAACAGGTCGGTGTCTTCCTGGCGGTCAGTCACGTAGCCCAACAGCAACAGATCGGTTTCAGTTTGAAAGGTCATGACCGGCACGTTGAGGTCTGTGCGCACCAGCACGTTCTCGGGAACAGGGATGAGCGTTTGCGGTTCCTGGGCGAGTGGAGAGCTGCCATCGCCTCGGCTGTACACCATGTAGCCATCGTAGGCGTTGTACAGGGGGTGCACGGCATTGAGGTAGGTAACCATGCGTCCGGCTGACTGCGATTCCCCGAACGCGATCAGTTTGTCGGCAGTCAGGCCGCCCAATATGTCGATATCACCGGGTGCGCGCAGCGCCTGGGCGATCTGCGAAAACAGGTCGTAGGAAAAACTGTCTCCTGGGTGCACCAGTGAACCGTAGCGTGCGGGGTCTGACTGCTTCAGCGGCGGCAACAGGCCGGTTGGCGAACCCTCGATGCCAACGCGCTGGGCCGAAACACCCACCCAGGCATGTCCGTCGCGAAAAATCCCGGTGTGAGCCGCGTTGAAGCTCGGCGCCAGATCCGCGCCTGAGGTCACGTTCAACCATTCCACCAGCACGGTGCCGCTGAAGTCGGCGGCGTTCATGGGCCGATACACGACCACGCGGGTCTTGTAGTCGGCGGTTGACGCAGGCTCCACCTGCCAGTTGCCGTCGGTGCCCAACGCGTTGAGGTTGGTAAACGCCGTGGCGGTGCCGGAAACAAAATACTCGCTTTGCATATAACCCTGTGCGGCGACATCAAACGACACCGTGGGCAGCCCAATAAGGCCCGTAGCGGGGGGCATTTCTACCGTTGGCTGGCTGATGGGCAGAAACTCACTGACCGGCGCGTCCTTGCCGTCGCTGCAGGCGATGGACAGGACTGCGACTACAGGCAGCAGGAACAGGTTGCGCGCAACACGCAGCGCAGACGCTGCGCGCGATGATTCAGGTGAAGACAGTGTC
This sequence comes from Gammaproteobacteria bacterium, assembly GCA_024742415.1. GTDB lineage: Bacteria > Pseudomonadota > Gammaproteobacteria > Pseudomonadales > Halieaceae > Marimicrobium. Next base: position 269,051 of record JANSYN010000002.1, on the reverse strand, counting down.
GACAAAACAGGCGATGACATAGGGTGCTCCCAGACCTAAAAAGTTGATAGGGGAATATGCGTGGTTTTGCGCTGACTTTCCAGTGTTGTTGACAGTCTTGCCGTGATCGGCGTGCGTGCGGGCGTACCTCCCCGTGGCTGTTCTCAAGCCGCTGTAGCGCACCGGTGTCGGCACCGGCGTGGCGCATTGACATGGCGGACATGCCACTTTGATGTGCCCGGCACCCGGGGTGGCCTGTGCGTGGCGGTGGCCTGCGGCTCGCGTTATAGTGCCGTCATTGGGACACGTTTGTGAGGCCGACATGAGTATGTTCAAAAAGCTCCTTCTGAACAGTGTTTTGGGTTCTGCCCTGCTGATACCCGGCGCGCTGCTGGCAGCGGATGACGCGCCGAAGCTGGTTCTGCAGATCACCGTGGACCAGTTCCGCGGTGATCTGCCCACCCGCTACTATGACCGGCTGGGTAAGGGCGGTTTGCGCTGGCTGCTCGACTCCGGGGTGGTGTACAAGAACGCCCATCACGCCCATGCGAACACCGAAACGATTGTCGGCCATACGACCCTGGCGACGGGAGCGCACCCGGCGGTGCACGGGATGGTGGGCAACCTCTGGTTTGACCGCGAAACCGGTTTTACCACCTACAACGTTGAAGACCCGAACTACGCACTGCTGACACGGGGCGCCTCGGTCGATGCCAACAACGAGATTGACCCAACGCAGCGCGCGGCGCGCAGCGAAGGGCGCTCACCGGCGGCTATCCTGGTGACCACATTTTCTGATGAGTTGCGCAGCGCCAGCGGCGGTCAGGCAAAGGTCATTGGCGTTTCCGTGAAGGATCGCGGCGCAATTTCCATGGCAGGCCATACTGGCACGGCCTATTGGTTTTCCAAGGCGGGCGGTGAGTTCGTCAGTAGTAGCTATTACCTGCCGCGTTATCCCGACTGGGTCAGCGCCTGGAATCAGCAGCAGTATCCGCAGCGCTACGCCAATACGTCCTGGCAGTTGCTCGATGAGGCATCCACTTACCTGTTCGGCGATAGCGACGACAGGCCATGGGAAACCGACGTCGGTGGTTTCGGCCGCACGTTCCCTCATGACTACGGTGACGGCAGCAGCCCATACTTCACAACGTGGCTCACACTGAGTCCGGCAGGTGACGAACTCGTCGTAGATTTTGCCAAGGAGGCCTTGCGTGCCGAGCAACTGGGCAAGGATGACATCACTGACTACCTGAGCGTGAGTTTGTCTTCAACGGACTATGTGGGTCATGTCTTTGGGCCTTCCAGCCTGGAAGCAGAAGACAACATACTGCGCCTGGATCGAACGCTGGCCGACCTGCTGGCGTTTGTGGACAAGCACGTAGGACTGGAACACACCCTGATTGTGTTGGCCGCCGATCATGGCGGGCCGGACACACCAGGCTACCTGAACAGTTTGCAGATTCCCTCCGCCTACGTGAACCCTGATGATTGGGACAAGGCCGCAGCGATAGAACGCATCAAGGCAGAGTTTGATATCACCGGCCCCCTGATTGAGGCCTACGACCACCCGTATGTCTACCTGACCAACGCGGTGAAAATGAACAAGGCGATTGATCAGCAGGCCCTGGAAAGCGCCCTGGTAGATGAGCTGTCCCACTTTTCCGGTGTGGCGCTGGCGGTGTCCAGCTCGGCGCTGCGCACCGGTAATGTGCCCCAGACACCGGTGTACCGGGCGGTGCTGAATAACTTCAACGCAACGCGCTCTGGCGATATTTTCGTGGTCTTCAGTCCGAACCATTTCATCAATGACTTTGACGGCTTGACGGTAGCCTCGACCCACGGCTCACCCTGGACCTACGATACCTTTGTGCCAGTTATTTTTGCCGGCATGGATCTCAAGTCCCAGGCGGTTTATCGTCGTGTCGAAACGGTCGATGTGGCGACGACCCTGTCGGCCTACCTGTCGATCAAGCCGCCGTCAGGGGCTGCTGGCGTGCCGCTGCGTGAAGTGTTGGAGCAGCGCCAGCGCTGATGCGGCGCTGCTTGCGACCCGCGTTATGCTGTTGGGTCAGGTACCATCGCGTGTGCTGTCGTCTTCCTCGGCTTCCCGGAGGCGTTCCTGGCGGCGCGCCTCTTCCTCCAGCACGGCCTTGATTTCCTGCAGCACGGCATCGGTATCGGCGGTATGGGTGTCCAGCTCGAAATCACCGGTGAGCACGTAGTCCGGGTGCAGATCGCCGGACTCAAACAAGTCCCAGATTTCCTGCGCGTAGTGGGTATTGAGTAACGGCGGGGCAAAGCTGCCGTAGTAGTCGGTCATGTTCTGTACATCGCGCTCCAGCATGCTGCGCGCGTTGTTGTTGGCGGCCGCATCAACGGCCTGGGGCAAATCAATAATGACCGGGCCGTCTTCATTCACCAGGACATTAAACTCCGACAAATCGCCATGCACGATGCCTGCACACAACATGCGCATAACGTAGTGCATGATGAGCGTGTGGTCCTCAGTGGCCTGCTCGGCAGTCATGGTGACGTCATTCAGTCGTGGCGCCACGTCGCCGGAGTCATCGGTAATCAGTTCCATCAGCAGTACGCCGTCGAAGCATCCATAGGGCTGGGGCACCCGCACGCCGGCACTGGCCAGCCGATAGAGTGCATCGACCTCTGCGTTTTGCCAGGTTTCTTCCATCTGCTTGCGACCGAAGCGTGAGCCCTTTTCCATGGCGCGCGCACGGCGGCTGTTGCGCACCTTGCGGCCCTCGGTGTATTGCGCGGCTTTCTTGAAACTGCGTTTGGCCGCTTCCTTGTAAATTTTCGCGCAGCGCAATGTGCGGCCACAGCGGACCACGTAGAGATCGGCTTCCTTGCCGCTCATAAGGGGGTGGATGACCTCGTCGATGATCCCGTCATCGAGCAGGGGAACAAGGCGTTTAGGTGGTTTCAATGTGTGTCTTCACGTATGCACAGGGGTGGCAGGCGGCCCGTTGCAGGCTCCCATGGGGCCAAGGCTGCACTGTGCCATAGTGGGGCTGCCACGGCTATAGTCGAGGCGCACAACTACTACCGTCGCCGCAGGTGCAGTGGCCGCTGCGACGCCCGCGCACCGGCTAGATGATCCTGCTGTGGGCGATGCGCGTATATCTGTACAGTCATTTCGCGTGTCACTTCGAGGCCCTGCCGATGTTTGGATTGTTTAAAAGCTCACCCACCAAGAAACTGCAAAAGGAGCACGACGCCCTTGTAGCCAAGGCCTTTCAGGCGCAACGCGATGGCAATATCCGGCTGTACTCGACGTTGACCGCCGAGGCAGAGCAGGTGCGTTCACAACTGGAAAGCGCCAAGAGCGGCGAACGCGGCTGATGCGCCTAACGCCAGCCTGCGTCTGGAGCGCAGCGCAAGGGCGGGGCGCGGCGTGTGTTTTGGGTTGTGGCACTGCGCCTGAGCTTGCTTAACAGCGGTTAGCGACGTGCCTCAAGGTACACGGGCAGGTCATCCCGCGGCTTTGAAATCGGTGACTGCTGCACCGGCATCGCGTAGCCCTTCGGCACAGACCAGCGATAGCTGCGCAGCATCTCGAACATCACCAGCTTGATTTGCATGATGGCAAAGTGCAACCCGATGCACATGTGAGCGCCCCCGCTGAAAGGCACCCAGCAGTAGGCATGGTTCTTGTGCTCGGCGCGGGCCTGGCTGAAACGCTCCGGGTCAAAGGTGGTGGGGTCTGACCAGTACTGCGGCATGTAGTGCGTATGGATGGGATAAGTGGCAACCATCGCGCCTGCGGGGATTGTTTGTCCTTCGAACTCAAAGGCGGTAGTGCTGTACTTGGGTAGCGTCGAGAGCGGTGGATACATGCGCAACGCCTCTTTCATCACCCATTCTGTCATCTCCATGCGTTCGAGGTCTGCATAGCGCAGGTGCTCGCCGCCCAGTGAGGCGATTTCGTCGTACAGGCGTTGCTGCCACTGCGGGTGGCGCGCCAGCGCATAGGTCATGCTGGTGAGCGTGCTGGTGGTGGTATCGTGCGCGGCCATCATGAGGAAAATCATGTGGTCGATTACTTCCTGGTCGGTGTAACGGTTGCCCTCTTCGTCGGTAGCGTTGCACAGCAGTGAAAACATATCGGTGCCATCGGCACCGCGTTTTGCAGGGAGCAGCTGGCGAAAATAGTCGACCATGTACTTGCGCGCGCGTATGCCGCGCCACAGCAATGTACCGGGAATCGCCAGCGGTATTTTCGGCATTGACGCGGCAACGGCTGTCTCGAAGGCTGCGTTGATGCGCGTGGCCTCCTCGCCAAGTTCCATGCCCAGGAAAATCGATGCCGCCAGATCCAGGGTCATTGCCTTGAACGTCGGGTAGGCCAGCAGTGGCTTGCCGGTATCTACCGGCCATTGGCCGACCGCTGCGCGCACCTGCGGTTCCATCGCCAGCATATAGCGCTGCATGGCCGGGCTTTTGAAGCCAGCTTGCATGAGTCGTCGGTGATAGCGGTGGTCGTCGCCATCCCTGAGCATGAGTCCGTTGGGGAAAATGCGGCCGATAATCAAGTCCCAGGCCTGCTTGTTCGAAAATACCTGGCCCTCATTGACCAGTGCAAGGCGGTGCGCGTCCGCGCCGTAAAGATTGACGAAGGTGTAGCGTCCCACTTTTTGCATTACCGCGTTGCCGAAACGCGCGTGCAGTTCCTGGGCATGTCCCAGTGGATCCCGGTAGCTTTTGCGAATCAGGCGCAGGGTTTCCAAAGGGCCCAGCTTGATCGGATGCAACTGCGGTGTGGCGCTATCGCTCATGGGTGATCCGGCCGTAGCAGGAGTGTCGGTGGCTGGCAGTGTAGCGCACCCGTCGCACTCGGGCGACAGCGGCTTGCAGAAGTGCCTTCGCGGTGCACAGGAGGCAGTTGATCCGGCACCGGGTCCGCCACGTAAACGTTAGTATGCGCGGGCTGTTACAGTGCAACAGGCATGCGACATTCGCCGCGTTCATCCAATAGTCGTACCCGGGCATATCGGGTATCCTGCGCTGCGTCGCGTGGCGGCAGCGTTCCAGCGAAAGCCCGGGCCACCCTGCACGCGCTTCTTTGTTAAACCCCCATGGGACAGACATGAACAATGCCCTGAAAAAAGGCGGATTGCCCATCATCGTGCTGCTGTTCGCAGCGGCGGTAGCGTGGCTGATGGTTAACAGCCGCAGCGATCTGCCGCGCCGCGAGCGCGCTGCGCTGGTGCCAGTGGTGGACGTCGTGACTGCGCAGCCCGGCCCGGTGCCGATCACCCTGCGCTCGCGTGGTACGGTCACACCACAGTACAACATTGAGCTGGTGTCGGAGGTGTCCGGGCGCGTGGTCTGGGTTGCCGAGGCCTTTGAGCAGGGCGCCCAGGTGCAGCAGGGCGAGCCCCTGTTGCGCATTGATCCCATCGACTATGAAGTGGCTTTGTCAGAGGCGCGTGCCGCTGTGGCCAGCGCCGAGTTGTCGCTGGCCGAGGTGCGGGTGCTGGAGATGCGCGCCGCTGTTAACGACGCAAAGGCGACGCTGGCTGCGGCACGGGACAGGCTGCGCCAGGCGGAAGTGGATCTGCGAAATACCGAAATCGTGGCACCGTTTGATGCGATTATCGATGCCAAGCGTGTGGATTATGGCCAATACGTGCAAGGCGGCAGCGCCGTGATGACGCTGCTCAGTACCGAGAAGGTACAGGTACGTTTACCGTTACTGGCCTCGGACCTGCCTTTTATCGATGACGCCCCAGAGGGCGCTGACCTGGCGCATCCGGTTACCCTGGGTGCGACCTTCGGCCGCGAGCAGTACCAGTGGCAGGCACAACTGGTACGCATTGAAAAGCGCGTGGACGAACAGACGCGCGTGTTCCACGCGCTTGCCGAGGTAGAGCGCCCTTATGACCAGTCGTTGCACACACGCGCGCTGTCGATAGGCCAGTTCGTCGAAGCCGAGATCGCCGGTACCGCGGTAATGAACGCCGTGCGCCTGCCGCGCTCGGCCCTCCACGGGGGCGAAACCGTCTTTCTGGTGCAGGGCGATCAGCTTGTGCGCCGTGCGGTGACTGTGGCGCGCAGCGACGGCACAACGGTCGTTGTGTCTGCCGGGCTCAATGCAGGGGATCGGGTGGTGGTGTCGCGCCTTGACCTGATGGTTGAAGGCATGCCCGTCACAGTAAAGGCTGGCTGATGGCGTCCATGCAGGAACGTGGCCTTATCGCCTGGTGGGCTGGGAACCCTGTTGCCGCCAATTTGCTCATGCTCATTATCATGGTCGGCGGGCTTGCGTCCCTGGGTAACATCACCAAGGAAGTGTTTCCAACTTTTCCCTCGCGACTGTTGACCATTACCGTGCCTTACCCGGGCAGTTCTCCCGAAGAGGTAGAGCAGGGCATCATCCTGAAAATTGAAGAAGCGGTGCAGGACATTCCCGGCGTCAGCGAAATTCGCTCGGTGGCCCGTGAGGGTGTAGGGGTGGTAACGGTCGAGTTGGACCTGGACACGCCAATGACCAAGGCGCTGAGTCAGGTCAAGGTGCGGGTGGACGGCATTGCGTCATTTCCTGCGGATGCCGAGGCGCCCGTGGTGGAGGAAATTTTCAGTCGTACGCGCGCTATGCGCCTGACGCTGTATGGCGATCTTGACGAGTTTCAACTCAAGGAGCTGGCTGAAGACATACGCGATGAGGTGCTCTTGCTCCCAGGTATCACCCAGGTCGATCTGGCGGGCGGCAGGGAGTATGAAATTTCCATCGAGGTCAGCGACCAGGCCCTGCGCCGCTATGGCCTGAGTTTTGATGATGTGGTGGCGGCCGTGCGCCTGCGCTCCAGTGACCTGCCCGGTGGCAAGCTGCGCACCGATGCCGGGTCGATCACCCTGCGCTCCGTAGGGCAGGCCTACACCAGCCAGGAGTATGCACAGCTGACGCTGATCTCGCGGTCGGATGGCACGCGCCTGCGGCTGGGGGATATCGCTACTGTAAGAGACGGCTTTGAGGACCAGCCCGTACTGAGCAGGCTGAATGGTCGTTCCAGTATTACCCTGGAAGTAGACCGCGTGGGTGACCAGGACGTGTTGGCCATGACGGAGCAACTGCGCGAATTTGCCCAGCGCAAAAGTGTAGAGCTACCGCCGGGTGTCGAGCTCACGGCGTGGTCAGACCGCAGCGTGATACTGCACGGCCGTATCAACCTGATGCTCAAGAGCGCGGCACAGGGCGCAGTGCTGGTGTTGCTGACGCTGGCGCTTTTTCTGAATTTGTCCCTGGCTTTCTGGGTCATCCTGGGGGTGCCGTTTTCGTTTCTTGGAACGCTGCTGGCTATCGACCTGCTGGGTTTGCCCGTATCTATCAACGTGATTTCGGTATTCGGATTTATTCTCGTACTGGGCATGCTGGTGGATGACGGTATTGTCACTGCGGAGAGCGCCTATGCGCAGTTGGAGCGTGAGAAGAAAGGTATAGACAGCATCGTTCGCGGCGTGCGGCGCGTGGCCATGGCAACAGTGTTCGGCGCCCTGACATCCATGATTGCGTTTCTGCCGGCGGCCCGCCTGGAAGACGGGGTAGGGAGAATTCTCAGTGTTATCGTGCCGATTGTGGTGCTAAGCCTGCTGTTCTCACTACTGGAAACCAAACTCATATTGCCCGCGCACTTGCGGCATATTCGTATTGTTGACCAGTCAGCGCCCCCACGTAACCTGTGGCAGCGTCTGCATCGCCTGCAGCAAGGCTGTTCTGCCAGTATGGTGAGTTTTGCCGAAGGCCCGTACCGGCGCATCCTGCAAATGGCGGTGGAGTTTCGCTACGTCACGCTCGCAATTTTCCTGGGTATCCTGATGGTCAGCATTGCCCTCATTCCCAGTGGCCTGGTGCGCTTTGTGTTCTTCCCCAATGTGCCGGCCGACCAGATTGCCGTTGATTTGAAAATGCCCCAGGGCACGGCGTGGCAAAAGACCCACAACTATGCGTTGCTCATCGAGCAGGCGGCAAAGTCGATGGACGAGCGTTTCCGCAGGGAAACCGGCAACGACTACTCCGTTATCCTTGAATTGATGTCGGTGTCCACCGATGACACCGAGGCGCAGGTTATCGTTGAGCTGCTACCCAGCACCGAGCGCGAGCAGACCTCGGTGGAGTTGGCGATATGGATGCGCGAGGCACTGGGTGAACTCAGCGGCATTCAATCCATCACCTTTGACGCAAACTCCGGGCCGTCGGCATCGCCCGTTGATACCGAACTGGTGGGAGCTGACCTGCAGCAACTGCGCGGCGCAGCCAGCGAACTGAAGCAGGCGCTGCTGCAGTTTGAGGGGGTTACCGACATCCGCGACACCTTTGATGCGGGCGGCCCCGAACTGGATATTCGCGTGACGCCCCAGGGCGATGCTCTTGGACTGGGCCAGGTCGAGCTGGCACGACAGGTGCGCCAGGCGTTTTTTGGTGCAGAAGTTCAGCGCATCCAGCGTGGACGCAATGAGGTGCGGGTCTATGTGCGTTTCCCGCAGGCCAGCAGGGTCAGCCAGGAGTCGCTGCGCGATATGTGGATCGATGTGCCCGGTCACGGCAAGGTGCCCTTTGAGGTTGTTGGCGAAGCGATTGAAAGAACAGGCGTGAGTGTTATCAACCGCTTGAATCGCCAGCGAGTAGTCAACGTACAGGCAGACGTCGACAAGGCCCGCGTGGAACCCGGTGTTGTCAACGCCGCGATCGTCGATGAACTGCTGCCCGAGATCTTACCGCGTTATCCTGACGTCGAACCGCGCCTGGGCGGCGAGGCACGGGAGCAGGCCGAAGCGACGGCCTCGTTAGGGCTGGGCTTTATCGCCATCCTGATTATGATCTACGCTGCGCTGGCAGTACCGTTGCGCAGTTACGGTCTGCCCCTGGTCATTATGATGGCCATTCCCTTTGGCATTGTCGGCGCAATCCTGGGGCATCTCATTCTGGGGAACAGCGTGAGCATATTGTCGGCGGTGGGGATTATTGGCCTTACCGGTATTGTCGTAAACGACAGCCTGGTGCTGGTCGACGAGATTACCAATCGGCGACGCGAGGCGGGTACTGACTGGCGGGCAGCCGTTATCGAGGGCGGCGTGCGGCGTTTCAGGCCGGTAGTATTGACGTCAGTGACAACCTTCATGGGCCTGCTGCCGATCCAGTTGGAGTCATCTATCCAGGCACAGTTTGTGAAGCCCATGGCGATTTCGGTTGCCTTCGGGGTGCTCTTTGCGACGTTCGTCACGCTGCTGCTGGTGCCGGCAATGTACTTTATTGGCCAGGATATTATGCGGCGCCTGTCGCGCCACCGGCCAGGACAACTGCAAGCCGACCCGCCGCCGTGAGCGTGCCGGCACCGCGTTTTTCAAGCCGTTGCTCAAGCCGTTGTTCGGGACGTTGTTCGGGACGTTGTTTGGGACGTTGTTTGGGACTTGGTCGAGAAGTTGTGCAAGGCGGTGTCGTTCCTGCGTTAATCGTGAATATGTACTTTTGCATCATCCACGTGAGCTGTAGCCTCGTATTTCCCGCGGTCCGATCAATGCGGGATAGCGACGTGTTTTTACGACATGGTGTGATAACGCGGTCTGACGACGCGGTCTGACGACGCGGACGCACGATGCGCTCTTTCGATGCGCCCTGACGACGCCGTCGCATGACGCGCTCCTGGCAAAGAGCCAGCACCGCACAGCCGAACGAACTGTAGACCAAGGAATACACCATGCCTTACCTATTTTCCCTGCTTGCCACCCTTGTCAGGGCCGTGCCTGTGGCGGCGGTAACCTGCGTGGCCGTCGCCAACGCTGCACCCTCCGACCAGCCGTTTAACCTGCACCTCGAGCTGGGTGCAACCTGGCAGGAAAAAAACGATGTGCAGATTCCCAACGATGAGCAGGGCACAAAGTTCTCACTGGCTGACGTGGCCGGCTCTGGCCCCTGGGCTGCGGTGCGTGTTGAAGGCACCTGGAACATCAACGACAAACACGGGCTGCGCTTCTTGCTGGCGCCGCTGTCCTACAGCGAAAACGGCCAGTTGGAAGAGGAAACCCGTTTCGCCGGCGGCACCTTCAATCCGGATGACCAGGTCAAGGCCGAGTACAGGTTTAACTCCTGGCGTTTGGGTTATCGCTACCACTGGTTCGCCCGGGAACAGTGGGACTTCTGGATAGGCGCTACCCTGAAGGTACGCGATGCCGAGATCAAACTCACCCAGGGCGACGTGACCAGCAGCGATGACGACCTTGGGCTGGTGCCATTACTGTACCTGGCCGGCGAATACCGCTTCGATGATCGCTGGTCGCTCGCGGCAGATCTGGACGGCCTGGCGGGCGGCCCCGGTCGCGCGATCGATCTCGGCATCCGATTGAACTATGCAGTGGATGAGCAGTGGCGCGTTGGCGTGGGCTATCGCACCCTGGAAGGTGGCGCAGATACTGACGATGTCTACAGCTTTGCCTGGTTCAATTCGTTGGTATTCTCGGCGGATTATCGCTTCTGATGCAGCGCGCGGCGATGGCTATTGCAGGCAGCAAGTCGGCTGTCGTGCGCAGGGCTCGCCTTCATGCGTGACAGGGACCACTCGTCGGGGTTCGGGCGCACCGCCCGGTGGCTGGGCAGGGCGGGGCTGTTGCCTTTTCTGCTGGGCCCTGCACTCATTGCCGTGGACGCATCGCGTGCTGACAGGTATTCGCAGGGGCTGGGTGTCTATGCGCTGTGTATCGTCAGTTTTCTTTTGGGCAGTTGGTGGGGCCTGGCGCTGATCCGCAGATATCCGCGAATACTGGTGGTCAGTAATTTTCTGGTCGTGGTGGCGTTTACTGGCTGGTTCGCGCTGGGCGCACAGCACGCGCTGCTGTTGCTTGCAGCGCTACTGGGGATCATCGTGGTGATAGAGCGGCGGCACGTGATGTTTGTGCGCCAACCTGTTTATTATCGCAGCCTGCGCGCTACGCTGACCACAGTGGCATCGGCAGGGTTGTGTCTGGCATGGCTGCTTGGCCACGCGTAACAAGCGATGGTCGCGCGGGCAGAGGCGGCCAGCAGGGGCTGGCCAAGGTACCCGTGGCGCGGCTAGTCCACCGGCCGGTAGAGCCCCTTGCCGGTAATCTTCGGTAGATCCAGCGCGGCGACCAGGCCCGGTGCGTGTTCCACCACAGCGGGAATGGCATTGACGATTGCGGTTGCGGTCTGGATGACGCCGCCCACGGCGTGATCGCCGTTGCTGTCTTCCATGTCCATGGCGATTTCCATGCGCGGCTCACCTTCAATGATTACGCGATAACCCTTCCCCTGTGGCCAGTCCGGTGCAATGTCGTCGGTAATGCGCGTGACATGTTCGAGCACGATGGCATCGCGGCCATCGACCACACCGCGCACTTCAAAACGCATGGCGCCGGTGGTGCCCGCCTTGAAGGTACCCATCGCGTTGCTCACATCCTCGGCCAGTGGCAGGCGCTCGTGCACCTCGTAGACTCGCTCGAGCGTGACCCCCAGGCCCGCCGCAACAGACCAGACAGAACCGCCCCAGCCCAGCGATAGCATGCCTTCCTGGAACAGCATGCAATCGTGGTCCAGAGGATAGCCAAAGCCCATGACCTCACGAATGGTGTGCTCCTGCTCGTAAGTCGAGTAATTGACGATCTCGCGCATGCGCACGCTGCTCCAGTGTTCGCACAACCCGGTGAAGGTCAGTGGCATGGTGTCGTTGGCGAAGCCGGGGTCGATACCATTGTTGAAGCACGTCGTATTGCCTTCATTACAGGCTGCTCTTACCGGGTCTGCAATAAACGCTATGCCGGGATTGTCCGGGTACTGCAGCATAAACAGTGAGCTGGAAACCACATTGATACCGGCGCGCAGGCATCGGGCCTGGTCCTGTGCAGCCTCAAGCATGCGGGTTTCAGAGTGCGCGGTGTAGACAACGCAGTCGGGCGCCAGCGCCAGTGCAGCATCTATGTCGTCGGTGGCGATAACACCCGTCGCACCACCCAGTTCAGCCAGCTCGGCGACGTCCTTGCCGGCCTTGTCTGGCGAGCTGACAATGTGGCCGATCAGCTCCAGCTCGGGATGATTGAGCACGGCGCGCACTGTAAATGCACCAACATTGCCGGTTCCCCAGGTGATTACGCGGTAAGACATAGCTAGTTTCTCCTTATGGATGGGTCTGTGACTGCCTGCGCAGTCGGGTCGTAGTGGGTAATGGATGTGTAGCCCTGCACCAGCCGGTAGCTGCTGATATGGATGGCCAGCACAACGGCGTCAGCGTGGCCAAGCAGGCCGCCCAGGGAAGTGTTGCGTTGCTGCAGCGCGGCTGCAGGTGCTGCGCGCTGTACGTGATCGAGCACGCGGGCCCGGCCGGTTGCCATTAGTGCAAGCCCTTCAATGTGATCCCTGGTGTTGCCAGTGCGATTGTCCCAAAACAGCGAAGTAGCGGGATTGCGCAGCATGTTGCTGACCTTCTCGGTGGCGCGCAGCGAGGCGACGTAAACCTGATGCAGGTCGTCATCAAAGGCATAGGCCATCAGGTGCTGCGCCGGGCCTGCGGGCGAGACCGTCGCCAGCACACACTGGACCTGCGTGTGCAGCAGTAAACGGATGGTGTCGGCAACAGTGGCTGCGTCCGGCGCTGCGTCATGCGGTTGTGTCATCGGGCGATCCGTCGCACGGGGCAGGGCATTGCGTCGGTTGGTATTCCTTGTGGCATTGTGCTGAAGCATCCCGTTGGGTTGGTGTCTGGCCTGCGCGTCGTAGCGGTTGTTGCTGCCTGCCCTGCCATAGTGCCCAAACTTTGTTGTATCCAGGTTATACCGCTGGCGGGCGCAATCGGTTCAACGGCTGCTGACAATGCCGGCGGGCGTGGGCTGCGCGCAAACGCTATCAATCCCGTGATGCTGAGCGCTCTTGCTTGATGATGGCGGTGAGTTCGTCGAGCTGCTTGCTCATGGCGCTGAGCTGCTGTGCCATCTGCTCACGTTCATCGTGCGCGGTTTTGGCCTGGCGCAAGTTGCGTTCCTCGCCCATCACTTCAAGAATGGATCCGATCATCATATTCAGAAAAACGAAGGCCGTCAGGAAAATAAAACTCAGATAGTAAATCCAGCTCAGGGGGTAGGTGGCCATGGTGGCATACATGACGTCAGTCCAGTCCTCGAAGGTCGCTACGCGAAACAGCGTGAGCATGGAAATGGAAACGTCACCCCACAGGACCGGATCAATGTCGGAAAAGAACATGGAGCCCATGGCGCCGTAGATGTAAAAAATGATGAACATCAGCAGTGCGATGTAGCCCATCTGTGGAATGGCCTTGAGCAGTGCGTTTATCAGGAAGCGCAGCTCCGGAACGATCGATACCAGTCGCAGCACGCGAAACACCCGCAGCAGACGGCCCAGCAGTACGGCCTCTGAATTGTCGATCGGTATGAGGCTGCCGATCACTACGATTGTGTCAAAAATATTCCAGCCGTCTGAGAAGAAGCGCGACTTATGCGGGCACGTAACAAAGCGGAACAGTATCTCTGCCAGGAAGAACAGCGTGATAGCAACATCCAGTGCCGTTAGTACCTGCGCAAACAGCGGCGGAAGGTCGTACGTCTTGGCCCCGATGGTGATGGCCGAAAGGACGATGATGAAGATGACCGCTCCCTGGAAGTAGCGGCTGCGTTCGATCCTCTGCAGGGTGGCGAAGACGGAACTGGGATGCTGATCAAGACTCATGGTACAGATTGACCCGGAAAAATTCAGGAAGGGAATTCTAGAGAGTAAGTGACCCTATGGGTAGGGTGTATACGCACGATGGTGGTAAGCGCGAACCGGCCGCGGCCGCGACAGGGCTTCGCGATGTCGTGTGGTGTGCTGGTTGCCAAAAAATCCCGAGCATTATCGCAAGAACAAATTGTGCATCCATTTCATCTGAATCGGAGTTTTTGTCGTAGTATTTATGAACCCGCAAAACACTGGTGGGCGAAACCAGCGCTCATAGTGAGTGGCCAAGCTGGCCGCTAGCGGGCGGTAGTGACAGGCGAAGTCGCAGGAGAAGAGCAATGACCATTCCCAAGTTTGTAATCAAGGCCATCGACAGGAACGGTAACGAGGTGGTGGCAAGCGACGTCCAGTACGACACGCTGTATCGCGCAGAACTGGCTTCACTGGACTTCTATGGTGACAGTCGTTTCAAGCTGGTCTGGGTAGAGCGCGCCGGATACCGTTATAGCGAGCAGGCGGCCTAGCGCTTCTCTTTTAGGGCCCGTGCCTGTGTGCGCCCCCGTGTCAGCGTCGCGGGGCGGGTGGGCGTTGTTGGCGTTCATCTTCATCGCGTGATGTCCCGCAGCAGACCTCGATCGCAGGCGACAGCGCAAGGGGTGTAAAAGGGGTGGAACACGCAGCGTCACCAGCGATATGACAAGGGGCGTCGCAGGCGGTGTTGGAATGGCTCTCCACTTCTTAATGCCGGTTTGCGTTCCTCGCCGCCACTAGTGCGTTCCCCGTCGTAAACCCGTCCAGCCTGTTCAAACGTCGTTTCCCCCCCTTTTCATTTGAGTCCATGTAGACAGGGCGCACAGTATTTGCCTGGCCAGCAAGGGCGCTGCGGGAGCGCTTGCTGAACAGGGCACTTTACATCCCCCCCCCCCTCGCACCCTGTCTTGTACGAGTGCGCACTCGCCTGTGCTTTGCGTGTTTCGTAATGCCGCTGTGTACCTGGGCGCTACACAGGTGCGAGTGCTGCGCAAGCATGAGCCACGCACAGCGCCAGGACCCGTGTGGCGATGATCGACGATTGATGCAGGCAGCGCTACCCGTGCGCTCAAGGATAGTGCATGGCGCGCCTTCAGGATGTGTGGCGGGTTATGTCGTGCGCTAGTCGTCTTCGTGTTTATCGAATTAATGCCGGGCCTTAATCAACTTGAAGCTGCCTTTTCCCTCGAATCATGCGAATTGTTCCCGACGCCTGCAGCACTGAGAATGCACCCTCGACACGCGCAGCTACTCGCGCTCAAAACCCTACATTTACAGGGTATTTTGCGCGCGGTGTGTTGCGCAAGCTGGAAGACCGCAAGTTGCTTCAGCCACGGTTTGATCAACAATAGCGTCAATAACCAAGAGGAAAGAAGTCGATGAAAATGAACAAGACAGCACTGAACGTTGCGCTTGCAACAGCAATGCTCGCCGGCCCCGCAGTAGCGATGGCGTACGAGCAGGGAGACTGGATCATTCGAGGCGGTTTGGCCAATGTGAACCCTGACGCCAGCAGCGATGCGATTTCGATTCCAACGAGCCCGCCTACAGTGTTTGAGAACGGCGTGGATGTAAAAGACGATACGCAGATTTTTGTCACCGGCACATACATGTTCGCGGACAACTGGGGTGTTGAGGTGTTGGCATCCACGCCGTTTGAACACGACATTGTGCTCAACGATGCGCCAGTCGATGCCGGTAGCACCAAACATTTGCCGCCGACCGTGGTGGTCAACTGGTACCCCCGGGGTGGCCAGGAGGGGTGGCAGCCCTACATCGGAGCCGGCTTGAACTACACCTTCTTCTGGGATGAGCAGGTCGACTCACAGCTTGAGGGCGCGCTCGGCGACATCGTTGGCAATGACGGCCCGCTGCCTGCCGATCTCAGCCTGGACGATTCCTGGGGGCTTGCCCTGCGCGCTGGCGTGGACATTCCCATTAACGACAACTGGGCAGTCAGTGCGTCCATGTACTGGATTGACATCGACACTTCGGCGACCGTTTCAACCGCCGTTGCTGATGTGGACTTTGACGTAGAAATCGACCCCTTCGTCTACATGCTGGGTGTCGCCTACAAGTTCTAGGCGGATGAGAGCCTGTGGCCGGCGCTGCGGTGCCAGCCACAGGTGTTACTGCAAGTGCGGGCTGCGCAACATCCGGTATGTCCTGATACCTGGCACCAACACCAACACCGATACCGATACCGATACCAACACCGATACCCCGTTCCCGCTACCGAAACCGAAACCGAAACCGAAACCGAAACCGACACCGGTACCGATACCTGTTTCCTGATGGAGAGCCATCCACCAAGCTGCCAGCGCGGTTCCCCAGCAGCCTGGGCATGACCCGGTCTGTAACCCCCCCCTGGATCCTTCCCGCTCCCAGCCCTCAACACCTTCCACCTGTGCCATTGTGGCCCGCTGCCAGTCGCTGCAGGACTCCGGCGCCTGGTCGGCACCCTTGCGCGCAGATGCGGGTGCCGATCTGCCGCGTGCTTGATGCAGATCAAGTCAGATCATTAAAAAAACCGTCAAGATTGTTTATATTGGATTTTGCACCACCCCGGATGAGCGACTCTGTGGAACCGCCTGAGCGGGTGCTGCAGCAGTAGCCCGATCACGAACGCTTACAAGGACAAAAACGATGGGCGACGCAACACACCGAGGCGCGACAGGTGCGCCAGCCGGCCCCAAAGGGCCTTCCTATCAGGACCTGCTGGACCTGGAGTACCATCCGGTACCCGACTGCCTGCGCGAGAACACCCGGCCGAACCTTGGCTGCGGTAATCTCTCGGTTGAGCGTTATTTGTCTCGCGAGTTTCACGAGCTCGAGGTAGAGCACGTCTGGAAGCGCACCTGGCAGATGGTGTGTCGCGAAACCGAAGTGGCCAACCCAGGCGATACCCACGTTTATGACATCGCGCGTTTTTCCATCGTGGTAACGCGTACCGAGGCGGGCCAGCTGCGCGCCTTCAAGAACGCTTGCCTGCATCGGGGTCGCCAGTTGGTGGACGAGAGCGGCAATTATGAGAAGTTTCGCTGCCCCTATCATGCGTTCACCTGGAGTCTTGAAGGTGACTTCAAATGGGCCCCCTGCAAGTGGGACTTTGAGCACATCAAAGACGACGAGTTCGCCCTGCGCCAGGTGCAGGTGGATACCTGGGGCGGCTGGGTGTTCATCAATATGGACTTACAGGCGCAGCCGCTGCACGACTACCTGGGCGTGCTACCGCAGCATTTTGAACGCTGGAAGCCGGAAAACGGTTACAAGATGGTGCACGTTGAGAAGGTCATTCCCTGCAACTGGAAAGTCGGTTGGGAGGCATTCATTGAGTCCTATCATGCCATCGCCACCCACCCGCAGATCCTCAACTACACCGAAGATGCAGACACACAGTACGACGTCTGGGGCGACCATATCAGCCGCACCATGACGGCGCTTGGCGTGCCCAGCTCGCACCTGAGTGAGGTTACCGACCAGGAGGTCGTAGACACCATGCTCGGCGTTTCGGCGATGGTCGCGCGGCCCAGTCATGCCGAGATCCCACAGGGCATGACGGCCAGGGAGTACATCGCCCAGCTCAATTCGGAGGAGTTCAGCAAGAATCACGACAGGGAGCTTGCCAGCTTTGCCACGATGGCCGAGCGCATGGATTCCATTTTGTATTCAGTGTTTCCGAATTTTGCGCCCTGGGCGGGCTTCCACCCGAATATCACCTACCGCTTTCGTCCCAACGGTGATGACCACACAACAGCCCTGATGGAAATCATGGTGATCTGCCAGCTGCCTACAGGTGCGGAGCGGCCCGCAGATGCGCCCGTGCGACGCCTGGGCGAGCAAGAGCTGTTTTCGCAGGCGCCCGAACTTGGGGAAAGCCTTGGCACTATTTTCGACCAGGATCTTTTTAACATGCCGAAGATCCAGAAGGGTATGCACAGTCTTGATCCGGGTGAGGTTGTACTGGCGAACTACCATGAAGTGCGCATCCGCCATTTTCACCAGACTATCGACAAGTACATTCGCGGCGAATTGTAAGCGTCGCTACCGCTCACAATACAAGGAAAGCATCAATGGGTAAGTGCCCCGCAGATTTTAATTTCTTCGATGAAGAAGTACTGAACTGCCCCTATGAGTTTTATCAGACCCTGCAGGAGCAGGCGCCGGTCTATCAACTGCCGAACACCAACATTTTTATGGTAAGCCGCTACGCGGATGTAAAGCAGCTGATCAAAGACACTCACACCTACTCGAATAACTTTAACGAACTGCTCAAGGGGCCTGAGCCTGCGCCCGAGGTGACTGCGATCTACGCGCAGGCGTGGCAGCCCGTCGACACCCTGATCACGGCGGACCCACCTCGCCACAAGACTTATCGCACACTGGTGAACAAGGTCTTCAATGCCAGGCGTGTGAACGCCATGGAAGACTACATGCGCGCCATCGTGAACGAGTTGATAGACAGTTTTATCGCGCGCGGTGAATGCGATTTCATACGAGAGTTCACCACGCCTCTACCGGTGTATGTCATTGCCGACCAGCTTGGCGTGCCGCGCGACGACCTGCGTGATTTCAAGCGCTGGTCAGATTCCTTTGCCCGGCGCCTGAGCCAGATGGCAACGCCCGAAGAGCAGGTCGAGGACGCGCAGAATATCGTCGCCTTCCAGTTTTACTTCGCCGAAATGGTCGCCGCGCGTCGTCAGGCACCAACAGATGACATGATCTCTGACCTGGTGATGACGCGTATACAGGATCCCGATACCGGGCAGGAACGCCTGCTGAACATGGAAGAACTGCAGAGCCTGCTGCAGCAGCTCATGGTGGCAGGCAATGAAACGACGACCTCGGCGATTACCGGCGGTATGCTCAGCCTGCTGCAAAATCCCGACCAACTGGCGCAACTGCAGGCAGACCCCGAAAAGATCCCCAATGCGGTAGAAGAAATGCTGCGCATGGAATCGCCCAGCGCGGGCATGTGGCGGGTCGTGAAAAAAGATACGGAATTTCACGGTGTACGTATTCCGGCGGATTCGCTGGTGATGTTGCGTTACCACGCGGCTAATCGCGACGCAGCGCTGTTTGCAAATCCGAATGCTATCGAGATCCACAGGCAGAACGCCGACGACCATATCGCCTTTGGCCAGGGCGTGCATTTTTGCCCGGGAGCGCTGCTGGCGCGCAAAGAGATGCTCGTTGCTTTCGAGGGGCTGCTGTCGCGACTGACCAATCTCTCGCTCGACGAGGAGAAATCGGACCTCTCTTACTGGCCGAATATTGTCCTGCGCGGTTTGAAAGGGCTGCACATTCGCTTTGACGCGAGGGCGAGATAGGGCTGCACGCTGTGTTAAGCTTGCGGCTATCTGGTTGGCGGCAAGCGCATGGACGTTGGCGTTGTCGTCTGTAGCACTTTTCCGATAACGCGCGGCACACGACGACTATCACAGTGATCCTTTCCGATTCGCATCGATTCATTTTTGTCGCCGTGCCCAAAGTCGGCAGTAGCAGCACAGAGGAAGTACTGACGCCTTACAAGGCCCCGCTGAGCGACGCGTTTAATCGGCACGCCACCTGTCTGAAGCTGCAGCGCGACCTGCCGCCATCCGTATGGGAAGACTATTTCAAGTTTGCTTTCGTGCGCGACCCCTATGATCGCATGTTGTCCTGGTACTTTTATCGCCAGCGGGAGCCGCTAGGCGCACCGGATCATCCCCGACACCATCTGTACACAGGTGACAAAACCTTTGCGCAGTTTATTCATGGTTTCAGCAGCAATGAGCTGATGTTCAAGCAGGTGGATTTTATTGCCCCTCACCAGGGTGGATTGCTGGTTGATTTTGTCGGGCGGTTTGAAAACCTGCAGGCAGACTTCTCGCGGATCTGCCAGCGATTGTCACTGCCCGAGATCACGTTGCCCAAAGTGCGTGCCAGTGGCAGGTCGTCGGCGCGTGAGGTGAACTTGTGGACGCCGGAGCTGCGCCGCATCGTCAACGATTACTTTCGCGAAGATTTCGAACTGCTGGATTACCCAATGATCAGCGAGTGACGCCAGCGGCCGGTTTCTGATGGCCCTGCAGGGGTTTAACGGTTTTCGTAGCGATTCAGGTCGAACACGCCGGACTCGCGCGGAAAAAAAGCCGCAGCGTGATCATGGAAACGATCACTGACCTGCCAAAAGTGCGGCGCATTGCGGGCCACGCCAAAGCGTCTTTTCAGTGCCGCATAATCCGCTTCGCTCTCCAGCGCCAGAACGGCATCTGTGAACGTGTCGAGATCCTGCGAGTTGATCTGGAAAAATGCGTTCGGATAAGCACCGATAAAACCGCGCGCAACAGTGAGCGTGTCTTCTTGCGGAATACGACGTTCCTCTTCCTGGAAAATCTGTGCGTTGTTACTGTAGGCACTGTTGTGGATGAGTGAGTACACGCGCTCTTGTTCACCGTGTCCGAATACCTGCACAAAAGCTACCTGGGGCATGAGGCTCAGGTGAGCACCGCCGGATTCGGCCAACCGCTCCAGGGCGGAATCATGAATCGCGTAGCGCTTGGCTGCGGCGCCGTAGATGCGCTGCTGCAACATGTTCAGTAGTTGTGGCTTGGCGGGGCTGTCGTTTGAGAAAACGATATCGGTGTCGCGATCAAAGGCCATGGCATCGGTCATCACGAAACGCTTGACGTGCTCGCCGGCGTTGCGGTACCAGTAATCGCGCAGTGCAATACGTTCTTGTTTGGGCAACAGGAACAGGAAGTTCTGCTCGCCTTCCATGCGCAGAAAATCCATATAAAGGCGAGTCTCCAACTGGTGACCAACATTGCCGTAGACATCAAAGCCTGCCACCAGCAGGTAATGGATTCGTTCCAGTAGAGAGTAGTCGATCAGCCATGCGGTCTTGGGTTGGTGGCCTACCAGGCCCTTGACTACCGTTGCGGTATCGGTGTGACGGAACACAGTCAGGCTGGCGTTGTCGTTGTGGCCGTCGCCGTCCCAGATCAGCTCCAGGTCTACGCGGATATCCGCTGCCCTGGCCGTCTGGTTGATGAACTGTGTTTTGGCCTTGAGAAACTTGAGTTGGTTCTTTGAGTACTTGCGCCATTGCACCAGCGATACCAGCAAGTTTCCGTCGGCGTTGGGCAGCCGCAACTCGCCACTTTCGCGCGCCAGAAACTCTGCGGTGTGCTGGGCCCGTTCTTCGTCTGGGTCGGTAAAGAACACCCAGAACTGGTCATCAATCACATTCAGCGCAATCTGGCCGCGACAGACCGGCCCCTTGATATAGCCCATGATGGTGAACTGCGCTTCGTCCAGCATGAAGCGATAGCGGCTATTCTGCGGTAGTGCCTGGAACGCTACGAATGGATTCGAGGCGACCTCAGGTTTGTAGGATGGCAGTGCGGAGACCTCGTAGTCAGGTTCCAGGAACAGTGCTGTCCAGCGTTGCAGGCGCGCGGTGTCGAGCGCGTAGGGCATATGCCGCTTGGCGACGATCGTTGAGCGTAGCAGCTGCAGCCGGTAGTAGAACGGTCCTGCCCCGGGTGACTCATAGGGCCTGCGCGTGGCAATAACGTCTATGGTTTGCCCGGGCGGGGTGCGTGAGCGTACCAGTCGGTAGTAGCGGCCTGTATTGTCCAGTTCGCGAAAGTAGAGATTGGCAATGAACAAATGTTCAAAGATGTAGCGAGACATCAACTGCTGCTTCAGGCTCGTGCCGTTGAAAAAGCGCTCCCAGGTAGCGACCTGCTGCAACTCACGTGGGGAAGGGGGTGCAACCTCAACGCCGGGTGCGCCGTTCTCCAGCCAGCTGAGCAATGTCTGCTGCCGTGCTTCGTCCAGCCCTGGTAGTGCATAGGGCATGCCCCACAGCGGATAGTTGTCGGCGTACTCATTGAATTCTTCTGCCTTGGGGCATTGCTGGTCGCGATCAAGGCTCAGGTCGAAGCTGTCAGGCAGGCGGTCGCCGTCAGGCAGTGGATGGCGCTCCTTCAGCTGCAGCATGCGATAGATCACGTCATCCCGGGCGTCGGCGGCAGCGGGCTGGCCTGCGGCGGTGTCGCCCAGAACGGGGTAAAAGCCCTTTTCACGCCACTGTGCCGGAGTTTGTGCGTCGATGAACAGGCGTGTCAGGTTGCTGCTGATCAACCGCGTGCCGTCGTAGACTTTGTCTTTACTGGCACCGCGCTGTAACCCCTCCCATGCGTCGAGCTTCAGTTGGCAGGGGGCGTCGTAGCAGCCATGGCACACCATACAGCGCCGCTCGACAATCTCTTTTACCTGCGGCGGGTAGTCCTGCTCAGCACGCACTTGAGCGGGCCCGAGCGCACTCAGTAGCAATATAAGCAGCAGTAGCGCGCGTGCGATAGACATCTGTTGTCTGTTCTCCCCTTAGTGTTTTGCGCTCTTGTGCGAGCAGGCGGTAAACCCATGGCAGGTGCGCACTGCAGCGTGCAGCTTACAACGTTGACCCGGAGCCTGCACGCTTCCCCAAAAGGGCTCTGACCCCTTTTAAAAGAAAAGAAAGAAAAGGGGTCAGAGCCCTTTTGAAAGAAAAGGGGTCAGAGCCCTTTTTGCCCAATGTCTGGGTGTTGTCCAAGCTGTGGGGTGGCGGCACACGGCGTCTAGTTTTCTTGTCGATGTGAGGCACATCGCCTATATTGTGCGTCCACATACAGCAGGAGAATCACGATGTTGCACAAGAAGATCAATGCGTTTGTAACGGCGGTGGTGTTTATGGCCCTGTCTTCGACCTCAATGATGTCAACTGCGGAGCTTGATGTTGCCGTCTCGGGTGGCGGGGAGCGTACCGAAGCCAAGCGTATCTCGGCCATCATTACCGCTATCGACTATGAGGGGCGTGATGTAACGCTGGAAGGTCCGCTGGGTAACAAGGTGACACTGAACGCCGGTGCTGAAGTAGAACGGCTGCAAGAGTTTGCCGTAGGCGATCTTGTGGTGGCGACTTACGTTCAATCACTGAGCGGTGAACTGCGCGAGCCCACCGAAGAAGAACTGCTGATTCCCTGGGTAGAAATTGATGCGGCAGCCATCGCTGATGAAACCATGGAGCCCGGCGTTGGTGTTGGGCAGGCGATCAAGGCCGTATGCACCATCGAAGGCATGAATCGCGCCACACGCACTGTTACCGTACTCGACCCCGAGGGTGACTACCATGTGATCGGCGATGTTGACCCGGAGAAAATGGCAGGCGTAACACTGGGCCAGACCATCATCCTGACCTACACCCGCGCTATGGCGCTCTCACTGGAGAAGCACAGCGAGAGCTAACTCGCGCACCTGCACTAACGTGCCGCGATGCAGTGGGTCGGCTTGCAGTGATGCGAGCCGATCTGTGCGGCCCTGAGCCGCAAACCCGATGTTTCCCCGTTCATGGCTTACGGTGAAGCACTGCAGCGGCAAACACGGCCGAGCCGCTGTCTACCCTTGCTTCTGGTACTCGCGTGGCGACATGCCAATGTGCTTGGCGAACATACGTGAGAAGTAAGCCGGATCAGAAAACCCCACCGCTTCACCAATGTCGGCAATGGGTGTGGAGCGCTGGCGCAGCAAGCGCGCCGCCTGCACCATGCGCATTTCGTCACGATAGCCAAGCACAGTCAGGCCACACTGTTGCCGGAACAGATCCGCCAATCGCGAGGCAGACAGGTTGGCGGCCGCAGCAACGTCTGCGTGACGAAAACTCTCGGTGTAGTGTTGCTCGATGAATTCGCGAGCCCGTTCAATGCGCGGATCACGATGCGCCTGGAAATCCGCCGGCAGGCAGGCGCGGCAGCGCAGGATCAGTTGCTCCAGCAGGTTGTGCGAGAGTTCCATGCTCATAGCGTCCTTGGCATGCAGGCAGCGTTGCAGTGCCTCACACGCGTCCAGCACGGCCGTGCGCTGTGTCGCAGGCAATTCGAGGTGGCTTACCTTTGGAGCAAACTCGGGCCAGCGTAGCCAGTCCAGCCAGCGGGAGTCTGGGTAGAACACCGCCCAGAAGTAGCCCCACCGCCGGTGGCCCGCCAGTGCCTGCAAGGTGCACAGTGCGCCGGGCCCTACCAGCAAGACCTGACCACTGCGTACAGCCAGCTCGCGTCCGCCTCCGCGCAGACGTGCACCGCCGGTGTCACACACCAGCAGGCTCCAGGTTTGCTCGCTATGGCTGGCATAAGAGAATCCCGCCGTCAGGCGGGCCTCATCCCACTGCGCGTAGCCAGCAGTAATAGGCGCCCTGAACAACAGGTTTGGGTCCAGGCATACGATGTAATCCTGCAAGAATGCATCGGCGGCTTCTTCGCTGAACCCTCCCTGGGCTGGGTGCTTCGCTTGCCAGCGGGCAATCAAGTCATGCAGCGCGCCGTGCTGCGGCGCCTCCCGTTGCAGGGTTTTGGCATAAGCAATAAAAGTACTCTGGTCGATGGGCGTGTCCAGCTTCTCGAACCACTGGGCGGCCCGGTTGAGTTCATCACCTGCTACCACGTGCCCGGTAAGGATTTTGTAGAGTGTCCCGGCGGTATCGCTTTTCAGGCTCAAGACAGTAAAATCCTCCAAGTATGCCGTGTGATGCTCATAGTAGTGGTTGCTGCTGCAAAGGTAAATTACGCCATCGGGCCACACACAGGAGATATGGCATGAGCGCAAACGGCAAGTTTTTGATTCAGGGCGGCACGGTTGTTGACGGTACCGGCGCAGCGGCCTATCGAGCAGACGTGCGGGTCAGCAATGGCCGCATCGAGGCGATCGCTGAGAGTCTGCCAGTTCAGGCGGGCGAGGAAGTCGTCGACGCTACGGGCTGTATTGTGTCGCCAGGCTTTATCGAATCGCATACGCACTATGACGGCTCAATGTGGTGGGACGACCGGCTGGATCCGCTTCCCGGGTATGGCGCCACGACTCAGGTCATGGGCAATTGTGGTTTTGCAACGGCGCCACTGTCAGACGACGAAGCCGTGCAGCGCGAGGTCATCAAGATATTTTCGTTTTTTGAGGACATCCCGGAAGCACCCTTTATGGAGTCCCTGCCATGGGACTGGCGCAGCTGGCCCGAGTACAAGCAGTCGATGGTTGATAAAGTCAAAGTCCCGCTGAATTACGCGGTGTACTGCGGGCATATTGCGCTGCGACTTGCCGCCATGGGCATGGCTGCCTGGGACAGGGCCGCCACCGAGCAGGAGATCGCCCACATGGCCAGCATGCTCGACGAAGCGATGCAGTCTGGCGCTATGGGTATGTCATCCAACCTGATGGACCACGATGGGGATGACCGACCTGTACCCAGCCTCAAGGCAGACGACGCTGAGTTTCGAGCACTGATGGAGGTGCTGGACCGCTACCCCGGCAGCAGCCTGCAAATCATCCTGGATACTTTTCGCAACATGACGGCGGCAGACTCCCTGCAGCGCCTTGCACGCCTGAGCGATGGGTTGAACGTCAGGGTTCAATGGGGCGGGGTACCGACGCTGGAATTCCAGCGTGACCTGATGGGCATTCAGGCACCGCTGGTGGAGTTGCACAATGAACTCAAGGCGCAAGGCAAGGACTTCTGGACCGGATTTGCGCACATTCCCATTACTTCGACGCTCAGCGTGCAAAGCTCGCTGATTTTTGCGCAGTCCAATGACTATGTCTGGCACGAGGTCGTTGTTGCTGAAACCGACGAAGCCAAGGCGAGGCTGCTGCGTGATCCCCAGTGGCGCGCACGCGCACGGAAATCCTGGGATGAAGAAACCTTCGATTTTTCGCCGTTTCCCAAAGGCCGCGCAGAGAACCTGCAACTGCAGAACACGGACAACGGCGTTGGCCCCATCGGTATTACTCTGGGCGAGTACCAGCAGCAGATCGGTGCCGAGCACCCCTCGGATGCAATGGCGCAATGGCTGCTGGCCAACGGTCTGGAGTCCACCGTGACCATGCCACCCTTTGAGATGGATGAAGACGTGGTAGAGGCCTTGATCAAGGACCCGTTTGCCACCGGAAACATCAACGACTGCGGTGCGCACGGCCAGATGCTGTGCGGTGGCGGCGAGAACATCAAACTCCTGACCTACTGGGTGCGTGACACGGGCAAGTTGAGCATCGAAGAAGCGATCCACTCAATGACCGGAAAACTGGCCAGGCACTTCTCGCTGCCTGATCGTGGCGAACTGGTCGTGGGCAAGCGCGCGGACATCACCGTGTTTAATCTTGACGAGATCGAAGCGCGTCCCATGGAGCGCGTATACGATGTGCCCGACGGGCAGGGCGGACACACCTGGCGCTGGACACGCAGCGCGGCGCCAGTGCGCTTGACGATGGTCAACGGCGAACTGACCTTCGGCGGTGGTGTTGCTACAAGCGCCCGACCGGGCGTGATGGTCAGCCCGCAGGCGGCTTGAGGCAGGCTGTCGTTGTGCTCAGCGAACGGTTGCGGGTGACGTCTGCGGTCGCTTGCCGAAAACAACGACCTCAGCAACACCCAGCAAAAAGAAGTACACCGCCGCACCGGCAATCGCGCGGTGCGGGTCGGTTTCCCACAAGCCCGAACCCCTGTTAGGCATAACGTCTGCCACCACACTGTGGGTGATTCCCCACTCCGGTATTGGAATAAAAATGGTGCCTGCAACTACCAGCAGGTAGATCATTGTGCCAATGCCGGCGCGGGCCATCATGGCTTCGCGGCCGTCGGGCGCCAGGGTGATGATTGCCGCGACCCTGCTCAGGGTCACGCCGGCAAAAATCCATAGTAGCGAGGGGCTGTTCACTGCCATGGCCATGCCCCAGACCATCAAGCCGTACATGGCGACGAAACCTGCCGCGGCTTTCAGGCGTTGCCTGAGGGGAATTTCCGGACTCATGAGCGAGCCCAGAAAGGCACCCGAGTGCAGGATCAAAAACTCTATCAGCAGCAGGCCGACACCATAGGGTACCCAGCGTCCATTGTCCCAGGCCAGTGGGTCGCGCCAGACGTCCAGCAATATGGCAGACAAAACCAGAAGCGGAATGGCCGACAACGCCACCCCGGCCCAATGGCGCAGCAGGTGCAGCGTTGAGGTCGCAGGGTTACCCGGTTGTGAAGGTGTTGTCATGTCTGGAGTATAGCGCGAAGCGGTAAACAGCCTGTGCGGGGCGCGCATCGGGCAGGGTGCGGTGATGCCAGGCATCGCGCGGCCGGCACAAGCCTGACCCGGCCAGGCTAAACGGAGTCGTTTCGAGCGGCAGGAACGCCAGCGCAGTCGCCTGGGCTTCAGGCACTGGTCGTGTCGTCCACACGTGCCATCCAGCTCGCGACGCGTGGATAGCGCGCAATAATCCCCGCGCCCAATTCGGCCACGCGCATGGCATCGACTTCCACAAACACGCTGATGTCCGCGATGGACAGACCCGAGGGCAGCAGAAAGTCCTGCGTGCCCAGCAGCGCGTCAATGCTGCTGATCTGCCGGTCAATGTCGTCCAGAATAACCTCGCGTGGGCGCCGTCCCGCGCCCTGGGATTCCCCTAGCTTGCGCAACAGCGACGGCACGAACGGGCGTAACAGGGTGCGCATGAGCGGCTTTTCGTGTTGCAGGAGATGTTCTGCGCGCCGTTTGGCATTTTCTGCGAAGGAAAAGTGCAGCGCGATATCGTAGTAGTAGAGACTTTCGTCGGCCCAGTCTTCGAGCACGTTGCACAGGGCTCGCTCCGCCGCATCTTGCGGGAACAGACCGGGCTGCGGGTATTTTTGCTCCAGGTACTGCACGATCTGCGTGGAATCCTCAACGCGTGTGTCGCCGTCGTCGATCACCGGCAGTTTCCTGGCAGAGCTATACTTGCCCGCGCCGAGCAGTGAGACCTCCTGTACGGTATAGGGCACGCCCTTATAGTGGCAAACACGGCGTACCTTGTCGCAAAACGGCGAGACTTCAAACTGGTAGAGGGTAATCATAGACATCATTTTTTCCACAGGATTGACGTGAACATAGCATAGATCATATTGCACGACGCACGACGCACGACGCACGACGCGTGATGCACGACGCGTGATGCAAGAGCCTGTGCAGGCTCCCCCGCGGCGATTACTGCCGCCGGTGTTCATACGCGATCGCAGCGAGCCAGGACTCTTTGCTTTGGCGTCGCGGTTCTGGGGTACACTGTTGCAATGGAATCTGCCGCGCACCAACTGCTGACATTTGGCACGTTACTGATACTGGCCCTGCTGGCAGAGGCGGTTGGCCGGCATACTCGCCTGCCGCGCATATCCTTGCTGGTACTGCTGGGGTTTGTGCTTGGGCCGGCAGTGCTGGACTACATTGACCCTTTGAGCAGCCGGGCCTTTGAGTTCATTGCGGTGCTGGCCCTGTCGATGGTGGGTTTTCTGGTTGGCGGCAAGTTGAGCCGCAAGCTGTTTCATCGCTCCGGCTGGCTGATCCTGCGCCTCTCTGTGGCACAGGCGCTCATTACCTTCTCAGTGGTTTGCGCAGGGCTTGTGCTTGTCTCGGTGCCATTAGAGCTTGCCCTGGTGATGGGCGCGCTTGCCACGGCAACAGACCCTGCAGCCACGATGGACGCCATAAAGCAGGCGCGCGCCAAGGGCCGCTTTGCCAGCGCTTTAACGGGTGTTGTTGCTGTAGATGATGCCTGGGGCCTGATAATTTTCAGCATCGTTGTGCTGGCTGTGCAGCTGATGTCGTCCGGCGCGGTAGATCATTCGCCCCTGCTGGTCGCAGTGCGAGAAGTCCTGGGTGCGATCGCGCTGGGCGTTGGCCTGGGGCTGCCGATGGCGCTGCTCTCCGGGCGTATAAAAAAAGGCCAGCCGCTGCTCATGGAGGCAACCGGCATGGTCATGGTATGCGCGGGGCTGGCAGTGGCGCTGCATGTATCGTATCTGTTGGCCTGCGTGGCGATGGGTATCACGGTGACCAATTTTGCCCGCCACCACAAACGCCCGTTCCACGCCGTTGAAGAAATTGAGTGGCCTTTCCTGGCGTTGTTCTTCCTGTTTTCCGGTGCTTACCTGACCACGCAGGCGCTTGGCGCTGCGGGGCTCTTATTGGGTGCTTACCTGATCCTGCGAATTGGTGGTCGCATTGCCGGGGGGTGGCTGGTGTCACTGCGCGCGGGTGACGATGCGAATCTGGCGCGCTGGATGGGCGTGGCGATGTTGCCGCAGGCCGGTGTTGCCATGGCCATGGCGTTTCAGGCCAGTACCATCTTTCCTGAACTGAAGGACAGCGTATTGCCAACGGTGATTGCTGCCACCGCAGTGTTTGAATTTATCGGCCCGCTTGCCACGCGCTGGGCGCTGGCCAATACGCAGGATCAGCCAGCCACGCCACAATCGTTGGGGCGCGAGGAGACACTCACAGGCAATCGCAATACCAGTAATAAGACCACTGGCAAGACCACCCGCAAGAGTCCTGGCAAGCCCGGGACCGATACCAGCAGTTAGGTCGTCATCGGGCCAGGGTTAACGTAAACCGGTGTTGATCGCGGTAGTCCCGCCTCTACAGCTTTGACCAGCCTCGACGCACCACCAACAACAGCAGGTAGATAAACACCAGGGGTATAGCAACGGTTTTTAGCAGCAGCGAAACAAGCAGGCTGATAGTGTTCTCAGAAAAGTCACTCACCTTTGCATTGATGTCTTCAAGTTTTTCGCGCACTTCGGCAAGCGTGGGTGGCGTTTTCAGGTTGTCCCACAGGGTGCAGTTCTCTCCGCGTTCGCGGGCTGTCAGGCAATCGATGTCGCTTTGCAGCGCGGCCATTTTCACTGCGAGTTCAGCGGCGTGATTTTCATAATGGATGCGCTTTTCCTCCAGCGCCCTGTACGCCTGCTTGGCCTGCTCAACTTCAGCAGGGCAGGTGGCGGGATATTTCCAGCGAGTGCATAAGCCCCCGGCTTTGTCGATTAACTCATCGAGCTTAGCGCGCTCAACCTGCAAGGTCTGGGTGAGTGCTGCTTGCGTACGCGCCAGTTCGTTGCGTTCGAGCCGGTAGGCGTCAAAGTCGCGCTGCAGCTTTCTGCCCCCTTCAGGCGGTAGCTGATCTTTGGCGTGCGAGAAGTTCTCCACCTCGCGCAAGTCGCCACGGAATGTCTCCATCGCCTGGTGGCGCGCTGCATCTGCCGGACCCAGGAATCGCGCGTCTACCCATGCGTTTGCCAGGACCACCAGGCTCAGGGAGAAACGCAGGAAGACCATCAGCAGAAACACTTTCAGCAGCGGGCCGGTTGATTTGGCGTGCCCCAGCCACAGACTTGCTCCTGCACACAGCGCCGCGCCGGTCAGCAGTACGTTGAACAGCGCATCAGAAACCACACCCAGCAGAAGCTTCTGTAGCGCGAGTGAGCCAAGCGCGACCAGGATGAGTTGCGAAAAGCGCTCGATCAGGTCGTTTACTGGGTCGAGTAACTCACCGACGCTGAAGGTGGCGATCAGCAAATGGAGTTCAGTGCCCTGTAATAGCGATACCAGGGCATTGATGCCCCGGGCCGTGGCGTAGATGACGCCGGCGCTCGACAGCGAATTGCCAAGGGACTGCGCCGAGTACTGGTCCAGTAATCCTGCCCAGGCGATGACCGGCAGTGCAATGAGCGCAACCAGCCACAGGTAGCGACGGTTTGCCGGTGTATCGTTTGGCCTTTTCTGCATCAGTGCAGCCTCCAGAGGTTTTACCATGGCCCGGATAGCGTACGCCGGCCCAGGGCGGGCTGGGCCGCGTGGCCATGTCGCGTTTTCGCGCTGCGAACACAGTGCTATAGTCTGCAGATACTATAAGCATAACAGCCTCGAGTAACGAACTATGACGACCTCCCCTGCGGCGATCTATGCCGACAGCGTTGTGCAGCAAAAGGCCGCAGTACCTGCTATTTACGGCGACATCGATTTTACCCGCCTGCCCGAGCGCTTCGTGACTGACAGCAGTGTTGCCGATCGTCTACCCCCGCGCTTCAGGGCTTATGCCGAGCGCGCCCTTGCCGACCCGCAGCGCATGGCCATGATGCGCAATTACACGATGACCGGTGATCGTGTGGCCGATGCCTACGCGGCGCTGATTCCCCAGTATGGGTTTCGTACGCTGGTGTCCATGCTCGAAGATGCCTGCGATCACGGCCTGGAAAGCCTTACCGATGCGCCGCCGCAGCTCACCACGTTTATTCGCTCCATGGAAGCGACCCCGGGCTGGGTGGATATGACATTGATAGAGGAGGGGGCCCGCCAGGAGCGGATACCGCTGGCCACGATTTCACCGTTTGCCATTCGCGGCGCCTTCATCGCCACGTTTATGAACAAGTACACGGCCCTGCCAATGACCATGACCGGGACCTTGAGTGATTCCAAATCCGCTCGCCGTGTGTTTGAAACCGCGAGCTTTTTTACTGCAACCGCAATGCCCGGTGCACTGCAGCGCTACGGCAGTGGATTCAAGGCTGCGGCCAAGGTGCGCCTGATGCATTCCATGGTGCGCTTTAACATTATGCAGAGCGGTCAGTGGGATGCGGCCACCTACGGCATACCCATTCCGCAAGTCGATCAGATGCCCGCGGGTTTGATCGGTGTTTTCCTGCTGTCGTTCAAGCTGCTGGCCAAGGGGCATACCCGGTTTACACCGGCCCAGCGGGCGCGTGTGGAACACGCAAGGTACCGCTGCTTCCTGCTTGGTTTGCCGCAGGAGTTACTGGGCGAAACGCCACAGGAAATCGTCGACCTGATGATGGCACGCACGCTGACGCTGCGGGAGGAGTTTGACGACGCTACCTGCGGCGAGCTGGTGCGCGGCACCATGGACGCCGAATTGTTTAACGACCCCTCGCTGCGCGGCCGCAGTCACCGCTGGATGGAGCGGGGCTTTTCAAAATATTTTCTGATCCAGAATTTCTGTGAACGCAAGCCAGAGCGTGCCAAAAAAATGGGCATTGATTATGGCCTCAACGACAGATTGGCCAGCGCAGCCGCCATAATGACACTGCTTGCCAGCTCCAACTACTATGCCATGGGAATGCGCATACCCATGCTGCGTGACTTTCTGGACAAACAGCTGGTCAAGAAGCTGGCGTCATTGCTCGAGAGCTATGGCCATGCAGATTTTATTACTGATGCCAGCCACTACAAGCTGTTAGCCAGATAACACTTCGCGATACATCCAGCAGTACAGCAAGGCTGTCAGCGCCACGCCACTCACGGTGAGCGGGGTGCAGTGCGTTTTGGCGGGCAAATTTCACCCCCCTCCCACGGCGGCCGTGAAGACGACGATGTTGTCGCGACGCGGCCGGGTGTGACTTTTCCAATGAATGACCTGGTTTTGCATGCGCAGCCCGAAATTGGAAACAAGCAGCGTTTTGCCGTCGGGCGAAAACGCCACCGCATGAGGCACGCACAGTTGCTCGGACAGTGTCTGCACAGGGTTGTTCAAATCCGGATCGACGCTGCGGTTGTAGAGCAGCACCTGATTATTGACGGTGTCGCTAAGGGCGACCAGGTTGCCATGGATGGCAACGTTTTCAAGCCGGCAAAACGCTGCGCGCAGGATCACCCGGGTGGGCGCTTCCGATAACCGTCCGTCTGTATCGATACCAAAAGTGGCCACGCCATTGTGCGCTGCGGCTGGCGTGTTCATGCCTGCACCGCGATGCAGTAACTTGTCGAGCAGGCCGCGCACGCCCTGCTGTTCGATGAGGTTTCTCGTCTTGAACAGGTTGAACTGCAGTTTCTCGCGCAGCGTCAACTGTTTCTCTTTGTTGAAGGTGACGATAATTTCGTTGCTGTCTGCGATTCGCGCAATGCCCTTGGCATAACCCAGTTCATCAAAAACACGTTCGTGGTGGCTGTCCGGGCCGGTGATCTGTCCGGTGTCATCGTTGAACCGATAGGCGAGCATGGCGCCCGCGGCATCGCGGTTCTCGCAGTGCGTGATAACAAAGCGCTCACCCAGTCGCACGATGCTGTGACCCTCGCGCAGGTTCTCGATGGGTGTGCGCAGCGTAAATACCGGCACGGCGGTGTCGCTATCCAGCCGGTAGACGTTCAGGAAAGAGGGCTGATCGCGATGCGGTTGGTGCGAAACAATAAGATGATTGTTAGTGACCAACAGGGCATGTGGTCGCGCGAGGCCGGCCTCCGGGTTGCCGATGGTGCGTAGCAGAGTGTGGGTATCGGCACTGAACAGCTTCACGGAATTACAGTCCAGAAACGTCGCCGCAAACAGCGCACCATCGGGATGGAAGGCAATCTCCGGAATCTGGCTGGCGGCCCCGTTGTTGTCGATGACGCCGGTGAAGCTATACATGAGAGCTGGCTGATATTGGCAAGTAGTGGTTGGGCATTGGCGGCACGCTCGCGCTGTTATAGCGCAGGCCGCAGGCCGCAATAAAAGTGTAGCCGTTGCGGCGTAGTGCATGCACGTTTATTTTGCCTCTCGCAGCGACCGATCCCGCTGCAGGGCCATTCCTGTCTTGCATCGGGGTCGCTGTGTTAGGCTGGAAGCACTGGCAACTACCGTGGTTCAACGGCGTTTTACCGCAGCGATGCTCCATGTCTCCAGACAACACATCCAGCCCTGACGCGTCCAGCCTGCACTGGGTTTTTGGCTACGGCTCACTGATCTACAAGGTGGATTTTCCCTTTGTGCAATGCGCGCACGCGAGTATCACTGGCTGGGCGCGCCGTTTCTGGCAGGGCTCCCATGATCATCGGGGCACACCCAGCGCGCCAGGACGCGTGGTGACCCTGATTC
The DNA here is from genome assembly GCA_024742415.1 of Gammaproteobacteria bacterium. Taxonomy (GTDB): domain Bacteria; phylum Pseudomonadota; class Gammaproteobacteria; order Pseudomonadales; family Halieaceae; genus Marimicrobium. The sequence continues at coordinate 235,675 of JANSYN010000002.1, read as the reverse complement.
CGCAGGCCCGGGCGCGGTGCAGGGGCGTGGCTTACCAGGTTGAGCCGCAGGTTTTTGAGCACCTGGATTTTCGTGAGAAGAATGGCTACCAACGCCGTAGCTTGCCGATAAGGCTGGAACCTTGCGGCGCCCAGGTCAGCGGTACAGCCTATGTGGCAGACACGGCAAATCATGCGTTTCTGGGCGATGCGCCGCTGGCAGAGATGGCCAGGCATATACTGCGCTGTGCCGGGCCCAGCGGCAGTAATCGCGATTATCTATTGCAGCTGGCCGACGCGTTGCGAATGATCGGGGAAGAGGATGAGCACGTGCTCGAACTGGCGGCGGCCGTGCTGGAACAATCCATGGGGGAAGAGTGCTAGGCCAGGGCCCCGGTGCAGCGAGCTGTCGTCGTCGCAATGGGGGCGGCCGGGATGAGAGGCCGCGATGGGCGTTTGCCCCTGACGCGACGCCTTGAACGGCTTAGCTTACGGTCAGGCTGATAAACCACATGCCTGAGAGCACAAAGCCGAAGCTGCCGATGACAGCGGCCGAAGCGGTGACGATGGAGCCCAGCGGATCCTGCATGTAGTTACCAAAACGCTGCAGCCGGGAAGGGCTGGGATGAGTGGCGCTGTGGGCGGCGGTCGAAGTCTGTTTGGCCTGCATGGTCATTCCTTTTTGGGAGCCCACAAGCGGTGGCGGGCATGGGTTCAAGAGCGGCCAGTGTAGGGCGGTGGAGCCACGATACAACACGGTTTTTCCTGACCGGCTGATCGGGAAATCCATAGGTAGACTGCCACGGGGTTCGTGCCCTCCTGCCGCTATGGGCAAACGTTCTGCGGCAATAGCTCGCGGCAATAGCCCGCGGCAATAGCATTCGGTAGCAGCTCGCAGCAGTAGCGACTGGCGTAAAGTGACATGCTGCGGTGTTAAAGTGGCAGGCAGGCCAGCAACGGGAGAGTGATCGGGTGAAGTATTTTGTTATCGCGATGTATGTGGCCCTGCTGGCGGTGAGCGCACCGGCGCTGGCCAGGGAGAAAACCGATGTCATCTGGCTGTCCAATGGCGACAAGCTGACCGGCGAGATCAAGCAACTCGAGCACGGTAAACTGACGCTGTCGACGGATTCCATGGGGGATGTGCGCATCGAGTGGGAAGACATTGCGCGGGTGCAGAGCAACTATGTTTTCCAGTTTGAAAAAACCGATGGCACGCGTATCACCGGCGTCATGGGGGAAGCGCCCGACCGCAGTCGTATGAGCGTGTTCAGTGGCGGTGAGGAAGTGGCCCTTGAACATGCCAACGTCGTACGTATTGCGCAGATGGACGATAATTTTTGGGATCGCATCCAGGGTTCACTCAGCTTCGGTTACAGCTTCACCAAGGCCAGTAATGTCGGGCAGGCCAATCTTGCTTTTCGCACCAAGCATCGCACCGAGATTCGCTCGATTTCTGTGCAGGGCAGTACGATTACGACCAGCGACCAGGATGATGACAGCACCAAACGCTCAGACCTCAGCCTGAACGTGACGCGTTTCATGCCCCGCCGCTGGTTCAGCAGCTATCTGTTGGGGCTGGAATCGAACGATGAGTTGGGGCTGGATTTACGCACCAGCCTTGGGGCCGGCCTGGGGCGCTACCTTGTGCAGACCAATTACTCAGAGTTAGCTGTGCTGGGTGGGGTGGTGGGCACCGCTGAAGCGCTGCAGCAGAACAGTGAGTCTACGTCCTCCTCGAAGCAGGAGAACCTTGAAGGTTTGTTCGGCGCGGAATATTCGCGTTACCTGTATGACCATCCGAAACTGGACCTGTCAGTGGCGATGTCGGCCTTTCCCAGTATTACTGATCCCGGGCGGCTGCGCTCGCAACTGGACATCAGCCTGCGCTGGGAAATGATCCGCGACCTGTTCTGGGATTTCAGCTACTACAATACTTACGACAGTGACCCGCCCTCGGGTGCCGATTCCAGCAGTGACTACGGTGTGGTCACATCGATTGGTTATTCCTACTAGCGCAGCGCTGCCGCTGGTGCGCTAGCGTGGGTCAAGGCCGCGTTCCTCGCGCTCCTTGTTCATGCGCCTGGCGTCGCTACTGAGCCGCTCGCCCAGGTCGGCCTCGTTGGCCGTCCCGGCAATATGCTGGTTGGCCAGGTTGGCGTTGTACATGATGCGCTTGACCGGCGTGACCGCAAGAATGGTGCGCAGTGGCGAATCCAGCAGCTCGTAGAAGCTGTCCTCAACGGCCTGGTTGCCCTGGCCCACTTTGGCTGCCAGCGCACGATAAAACCAGGCCTTGGTCGCGTCATCGTCGAGAAACTCGCCCGTACCCTTGAAGGTAATCGCACCGGAGGGCAGGGCTGGGTCGGCGCCCTGCGCATAGGAAGCGGAGCTGATGTTGACCGACACGCGGTTGTCGCGGCGTATGGCCGCGGCGCGGTGACGGTGAGAGGCGAACGTGAGCCAGATTTTGCCTTGGTGCCAGAGAAAGGCGTGCGTGACACCCACGGGCCAGCCGTCCCGGGTTGTCCACATGAGCACCGCTTCAATGGCGTTACTCATCAGTGCATCGACTTCCTGCTCGTTGAAAGGGTAGATTGAAACGATTTCATGATCGTGCGTCTTGGCCATAGTGTGTGCTCTCCTTATGTCAGGCGTTGGCGTATTGGATGCAGTGCTGCAATGGCTGGCGTTCTGTCCTGGGAGTTGCCAGGTGCGACCGACTTACGAGCCGGACGCCAGCGTGGCCAGCAGCGCATCGAGAAAGTCTGCACTCTCTTCCTCGATACGGGCACAGGCCTCAAGCGCGGTCTTTTTGTCAGCTTCGGGCTCGTCGTCGATCATGGCGCGCCAGGCCGCTGCACCCTGCCTTTCGGCATTGGCCTGTATGGCCATCTGCTCAATGGGTGTCAGGGCAGAAAAAACGGCGTAGTAGGTCTCTTTGGCCGGTGCAATCGCCGCATCCATGGCGCTCAGCTGCGCGGGCTCATTCGCGGGGTACAGCGCCAGAATTCGCTCAGCAATAGCGTCTTCTCGCGCGGCGCACCCCAGTAGACCTTCAGCGTGCGCCGGTAGTGCTTCTGCCCACATGCGATAGCGCGCCGCAGCGGTGTGCTCCAGCCGCGCCAGAAATGCCGGCACGGCAGCGGCCGGTACGCTGCTGATGAACGGCGCCAGCAGTGTGGCGAAGTCGGGGGCGGGTGTGCTGGGCATAGTCATGACTCTGGCAGCCTTGTCCGGGGTGAGTGATCGCACGGTGCAGTCAATACCACCTGTGACGTGCACGTGCCTGCTTGATTGATATAAAAACAGGATATACGGTTTGTTTTGGATGGGCAACCGCTGCCGGTTGCCGTGGTGATGCACGTAGTTTGGCATGTAGTGCTGTAGGTAGTGCTGTAGGTAGTGTTGTATGTAGTGCTATAGGTAGTGCGGTATCTAATGCGGTATGGAGTTCTGTAGGTAGTGCTGAACGTAGCTCTTTATGTAGTTTTGTATGCAGTTCTATATGCAGTTCTGCATGCAACGCTGTCTGTAGACCTGTATCTAGCTTTACAACTCATCCCGTGTGCAGTGAGGCAAGTCGTCCTTTACACAGTGACGTCAGTGGTGATTTGGGCAGAGGTGACTGGCGATGTGAACAAGGGTGCTGATAGTAGTGCCGCCGGTGTGCCGGGTAGTGGCGTTTGTAGGGGCGTTTGTAGGGGCTTTGGTAGTGGTGTTGGTAGTTGTGCTGTTAGTGACAGTGACAGTGACAGTGGCAGTGACAGTGGCAGTGCCAGTGGCGAGCATGGCGGCGCGTATGGCGGAGTTTGCCATGCACAGGCGCAACGTGCGGTGGGTTCATTGCATGATGTCGGTATCATAACGGTGAAATTGCCGCTTATGGCGGTTGGCGCGGGTAGCACAAGCCTTTAGTATCGCGCCGCGTTTGGCAGGGCCAGCCAGCAAACGGCTGGAGCTTCAGGCTGCGGCCTTACACTCACGCCGGTTGCACGCTTGCCGGTTTACCACGAACGCTGCAGGGAGAGACACCACAGAATTATGAAAGCACTGTACTCGGTAACCTCATTACTGTTCTCCACTGCGTTCCTGCTGTTAGGGCACGGCATGATGCTGACCCTGCTGCCGCTGCGTGCAGAGTTGAACGATATCTCCGAGTTCATTATCGGTGTGAGCGGCTCTGCGTACTTCTCCGGGTTTATCGTCGGCTGCTTTCTGGTGCCCAGAATGATCGCGCGGGTGGGGCATATCCGTTGCTTTGGCGTGCTCGCGGCCGCGATGATTATTACCGCGCTGGCGCTTGAGATGCTGGATTCCTGGCTGGCCTGGCTGTCGCTGCGTTTCGTGATCGGTGTTGCCATCTGCGGGCTGTACGCCGTCATCGAAAGCTGGTTGACCAGCGAGGCTGCCGCCAGCTCGCGGGGGCAGGTGTTGGCGATCTATACGTTCATCACACTCGCGGCAATCACTGCTGGCCAGTTTTTGGTCAATGTTGGTCCGCTGGACAGTGCCATGCCGTTCAGCCTTGCAGCTATCTTTATGGCACTGGCCATTATTCCGTTGGGCATGACGCGCCGGATTGCGCCGGCGCCGGTTCCACAGACGCAAACAGGTATACGGCTACTTTATCGAAAGTCCCACTCGGCGTTCTTCGGCGCCTTGTTGGCGGGTCTTGTCGCGGGCAGCTTCTGGTCTCTGGGCCCGGTGTATGCCAGTAGCACGGCGGCCCAGCCCAGCGATGTGACGTGGTTTATGATTGCCGCGATTCTGGGCGGAGCGCTGATGCAGTATCCGTGGGGGTGGTTGTCGGATCGGATAGACCGCCGGCATGTGCTGCTTGCCCTGGGAATAGGGGTTATCTGCAGCTCGGTGGCTGTTGCACTGGGTGCACAGCAAAGCTGGTATCTGCTGGCAGTGGCCGCCTTTGGCGCCACTGCCATGTGTATCTATGCGATTGCCCTTGCCACTGCGGCGGATGTGTCCAGCAGTGATGAATTTGTCGCGATCGCGACGTCCGTGCTGTTGACGCACTCCATCGGCGCCGCGACAGCGCCGATCATCCTGGGCCAGGTCATGACATTGCTTGGACCGCAGTACCTGTTCTGGAGCGCTGCCGTTATTGCCACTGGATTTTCGGTGGTGCTAGCGGTGTTCTCGCGCCAGCCGCGTGTGGTGAGCGTAGAAGAGCAAACGCCCTTCAGTGCGGCCGCCGCCGACGCAGCGCCGGCCAGCTTCGAGCTTGATCCCCGGTCAGCCGAGCACGAGGAAGCGCTGCTGCCCTAGCAGGCGCCCTCGCGTAGCACAGAGGGCGCGTCGCCGGCAGTTCTGCCCGCCGTAATACGGTGCGCATCTCGCACAGGGCGAGCAGCGGTGTTAGTATGCTTGCGCGCTCTGGCGCAATTACCTGAGGGGTGGCTACGGCCTGAGATGTCACGTTGGTGACAAACCCTTTGAACCTGATCCGGTTAGCACCGGCGTAGGAATAGGTGTCTCACAATCCTCCACGCTGTATGTTTTCAACCGGGTCTCTTTAATCTGTATTGAATGGAGAGACTCTGTGACCTTTAAAGCACTTGTACCGCTGTTATCCCTAACCCTCCTGGCCCACGTTAGCCAGGCCAGTGAGCAGCTCGAAGAAATCCTTGTGACCGCCGAGTTGCGCGCTACGTCGCTGATGGCATCTACCACCAGTACCTCGGTGGTCGATGGCGACATGATTACCCAACGCGCTGCGCAACAGCTTGAAGAAATCCTAAACATGGCCCCCAACGTCAACTTCGCCGGCGGCACCTCACGCGCGCGCTACTTCCAGATTCGCGGTGTGGGGGATCGCAGCCAGTTCCAGGAACCGTTGAATCCGTCGGTGGGCGTGCTCATCGACGGTGTTGATTTCAGCGGTATCGGTAGCGTGGGCACGCTGTTTGACGTGAGCCAGGTCGAGGTGTTGCGCGGGCCGCAGGGCACCTTGCACGGCGCCAATGCTCTGGCCGGCCTGGTTAATGTGCGCGCCAATGCGCCTACCGAGCAGGCTTATCATTACATCGAGGCGGGCGCAGGCAACTACGACACCTACAACCTCGGCGCGATCAGTAGCGGCCCCGTCAGCCAGGCGCTGCAGTATCGTGTGGCAGTACAGCAGTTTGCCAGCGACGGCTACCAGGACAACGACTTCACTGGCAGGGACGACACCGCCGATCGCGATGAACTGACCCTGCGCACAAAACTGCGCTGGCTGGCATCAGCGCGCCATCAACTGGACCTGGCCGTCACCTACATTGACATCGACAACGGCTACGATGCCTTCTCGCTGGACAACACACGCACCACGCTGTCAGACCAGCCGGGCGAGGATGCGCAACAGTCGCTGGCCTTGAGCCTGCACAGCCAGTCGGGTTTTCGCCATGCGAAGGTGCAGGGCCTGCTCAGCTACGCGACGTCAGACAGCCGCTACAGCTACGATGAGGACTGGACCTTCGAGGGCTTTGATCCCGATGGTTATACCTCTTTCGACCAGTACGACCGCGCGCGCGACAGCATCAGCGCGGAGGTGCGCGCGTTGTCCAACGAGCGCTCGCGCCTGTTCGGGGGGCGCAGTGATTGGGTAGTCGGCCTGTACTACCTGGGCAATGAAGAAGCGCTGGATCGCACGTATACCTTTGCGCCTTTCTTCTCCAGTGAAAACAATACCGACACTTTCGCAGTGTTCGGACAACTCGACACCGCGCTAGACCACAACTTGACCCTGGTGACCGGGCTGCGCTGGGAGCGCCGTGAAACGCAGTATGCCGACAACAACGCAGTGGCATTGGATCCCGATGACGACCTGTGGGGTGGCAAAGTGGCCCTGGAATACCAGTGGTCTGACAACGCCATGGCCTATGCTGCGGTCTCTCGCGGCTATCGAGCCAACGGCGTGAACGCTTCGATACTGTCCAGCATTAATGCGACTGATGACCCTGCGGTGGTGGGCCAGTTAAGAACCGTGCAGGCGTTCGACAGCGAGTCGCTTGTGAACTACGAACTGGGTTTGAAAAGTCGCTTTGCCGATAACACCGTGCAGGCACGCATCGCACTGTTTTACATGGATCGGCAAGACCAGCAGGTGCGTGGCGCGTTCCTGGTGCCGCAGGACGGCGGCGCTACCACGTTTATCGACTACACCAGCAACGCCGCGCAGGGCAACAATTACGGTGCGGAAGTCGAAGTAGACTGGCTCGCTACGCAGGCGCTGCGGGTATGGGCAAACCTGGGTTTGCTGGAAACGGAGTTTGACGAATACCTGAATGTTTTTGGGGAGGACTTGTCCGGTCGTGAGCAGGCGCAGGCCCCAAGCTACCAGTATTCCACGGGGGGGCGCTACACCTTTGCCGGAGGCGCTTATGTCAGCCTGGCACTCGAGGGCAAGGATGCGTTTTACTTCTCAGACCGGCACGATGAGCAAGCGGACGCCTTCCACCTGGTCAATGCCAGCGTCGGCTTTGAGCGTGACCAGTGGACGCTGCAGTTATGGGCACGCAACCTCACCGACGAGGACTACTACGTGCGCGGTTTTGGCAGCTTCGGCAACGACCCGCGCAACGGCTATGCGACCGAACCGTACTACCAGTTTGGAGAGCCTCGTGTGTGGGGCGCAACGGTGGGCTTTAGGTTCTAGGTGGGCGGGTGCCGCAACCGCGTCACGCGCACGCAACAGGCGTGCCGTGTGTTGGCGGTGGCGCCCTGGCAGTACATAGTCTGGAATGCAAGGCTGTGTACGGCCCGGGTTTTTTGCGCGGTTGTATGTGCGATCAGGCCTGGTAGGAGTGAAGGGCGGCACAGCGTGTTGCACGCGGTGCCGATGCAGCTGCCGCATAATCTTTGGCAGCTGTAGCACCGCTATCGCAGCGTCTAGAAGCCCAATAGCGTCGCATAGCGATCACGGTGGAAGGCCCGATTGCCGTAGCTGGCTTCGAGCACGCGCGCGCGCTTGAGATAGAAGCCGGCGTCGAATTCATCGGTCATGCCGATGCCGCCGTGAATCTGGATCAGCTCATTAGACATAGCATGCAGAAACTTGCCCACATGGCACTTGGCCAGTGAGGCCAGCTCGGCAATATTGTCGGCGTTGTCATCGATCGCCTGCAGTGCGGCTTCCACGCAGGAGCGAGCCTGTTCTTGCGCTGAAAACAGTGCCGCAGCCCGGTGGCCCAGCGCCTGGAAGGAGCCAATGACACTGCCGAACTGCTCGCGCGTCTTGAGGTAGTCGAGCGTCATGTCAAAGGCTTGCGCGGCGGTGCCGAGCATTTCTGCGGCGACCGCAACCCTGGCGCGATCAAGCAGCGCGTCCAGTGTTGTGCCGGCGTTGTGCAATTCGCCAAGCAGGGCACTTGCGTCGACCTTGACGTCGCCAAGCACCAGTTGTGCGTAGTCGCGGCTATCGACCGTGGCCAGGGCATGGCGCTGTAGCCCCGGGCTGTCGGCAGCAACAACGAAAAGACTGCGTCCGTGGGCGTCGTCAGTGGCGCCGTCTGTGCGGGCAACGATGAGGAAGTGCGTCGCCACCATGCCTTCGGCAACAAAAGTCTTGCCGCCGTTGAGCACATACCCGCCATCAACCGCGGTGGCCGTCAGCGCAACCTGTTCGGGCTGGTGGCGAGCACCCTCGTCCAGCGCCAGTGTCAGCAGCGTGCTGCCATCGACCAGACCCGGCAGCAGGGCAGCCTGTTGCTCTGGGCTGCCCGCCAGCATGATGCCGCTGACGCCCACCAGCGAGGATGCCAGCAGCGGCGAAGCTGTGAGCTGGCGCCCCAGCTGCTCCAGAATCAGGCCAAAGGTAAGATAGCCAAGATCAGAGCCGCCACAGGCCTCGGGTGCGAGGATGCCGCTCCAGCCCATGTCTACCATCGACTGCCAGGTGGACCGGGAAAACCCGCCCTGTGTTGGATCGTCGCGCAGCGCCCTGAAGCTCGCGACCGGGGCCTTGTCGATCACCCAGGCACTGGCTTGTGCCTTGATCAGGGATTGTTCTTCAGTGAGTACGGCCATGCTTAACCTTTTTGTGTCGTTTCCGGGAGACCCAGAATGTTCTTGGAAATAATATTCTTCTGTACTTCATAAGAGCCACCGTAAATCGACATGGCCTTGCCGCCCAGCCATTCACGCACGGCGTGCAGCTCCTCCGCGGTATAGCCGGCACCTTCCCAGCCCAGGCCCTGGTAACCCATGATCTCCAACAACAGCTCCGAGCGCATTTGCGCCACATCGGTTGCCGAGTTTTTCAAAATGGATGCTGTAGCGGACACTTCAACATTGCCGCCACGGGCATCGGCCATGATGCGTGCAATGGTGAGCTCGTGTGCCGATTTGTCCATGAGATGGTCGGCCAGGCGTGCGCGCAAATCCGCATCGGCCAGTTTGCCGTCGGCGGTGGTCTGCAGATAGCGCTTGGCGACAACATGGACCGGGTCGGTATAGGCACTGGTCACCGGGGTGTTGGTCTGGCTTTGCCGCTCATGCTGTAACAGGCGCTTGATCACGCTCCAGCCATCATTGAGGGCGCCCAGCAGGGCGTCATTCTCGGCGCGTGCGTCGGTAAAAAAGGTCTCGCAAAATGGCGACTCGCCAGCGATCAGGCTGATAGGGCGTGTCTCAACACCCGGTTGGTCCATCCTGAGCATGAGGAAGCTGATGCCATCGCGTTTTGCCGCATCGGGATCGGTGCGCACCAGCGCGCCGCACCACTGGCTCTTGTCGGCGCCGGAGGTCCAGGTTTTTTGCCCGTTGATGACCCAGCCCGCATCATCTTTATGCGCGCGGGTAGACAGCGAGGCAAGGTCTGACCCGGCGTTGGGCTCTGACAGGCCCAGGCACCAGCGCACCTTACCACTGGCCATGCCCGGCAAATGCTCGGCTTTCTGTTCCTCGGTGCCGTACTCCAGCATGGTGGGTCCGACCATAGTGACGCCCATGCCAGCAAGGTAGGGAATAGGGTTTGACGAGCCCGCCCTGGCCAGCGCTTTCGTGATGACTTTGGCCTGGGCATCGGTCAAGCCCGCGCCGCCATACTCGGCCGGCCAGGTCGGTGCGCCCCAGCCTTTGTCTGCCAGCCGCGAACGCCAGACCTCAAAGGCGTCCAGCACCGCCGGATCGCTGGTGTCGGGGCCGTACATGCCCAGGTTGACGCCGACCAGTGCCTGCGGGAGGTTGTCGGCGACCCACTCAGTGACGCTGGCTTCAAACTCGCTGGCCATAGCTATTGTCTCCAGAAATGTGTGGCTAATATCGTGCTTCAGGGTAATGTAGCAGTATGCTTTGATCCCCAGCGCCTTAGCAACGCCAATTCACAATACGCATAACAACGCCTGCGCGATCGAAGTGAAGCGAGTCAGAACATCAACATGCGCAGCGAACACCGCGTTTCGCAGCGCGGCCGTGCCACTTTATGTTTAAAAGCGGGACAGGCAAAGCCGCAGGATCACACGGGAGAGACCGCGTTGACAGCAAATCCCCAGCTCCATCCGTTCTTCCCTGTCGGGCGGGCAGGCAGTTTGTTTTTCCTGCTGCTCGTCGGCGTGTTGCTTGCCCGCCCGCTGGCGGCGTCAGTGCCCGCGCTGGAGCAGGTACCGTGCTGGTTTGCAAGCGGCAGCGGTTGGCCAGAGACGACCTGTTTCTTCATGCACGTGAATGAAGACCACGGTAATCCACAAAGTGCCCGCATCAGGTTTCCGGTGGTCAAGTTTGAAGGCGGCAGCAATGACCGGCCCGTACTCGACCTCGGTGGCGGTGGGCCGGGCTTCCCCAGCGGTCTGGGTGCAGAAGATATCGAGGAATGGATCTGGTACCGCTATAGCTATATGTTCCAGCGTTTTGATCGTGACCTGTACGTCATCGACCCGCGCGGTGTGGGTATGGCCGAACCCGCGCTGGGCTGCTTTGAAGCGCTGGCGATCGTGCGCCCGCTGTGGGCCCGACACTTGTCGGTGGGTGAGGAATATGCAGAAGTCACGCGGTCTTACGAGCGCTGCGGCCAGCGCCTGCGCGCCGAAGGCTACGACCTTCTGAAGTACAACAGCGCCGCCGTCGCCACCGACATCAAACAGCTGGGTGAGCAACTGGGTATAGGGCAGTTCTCGCTGTACGGCGCCTCTTATGCCAGTCGCTACGCGCTGACGATTGCGCGCGACTATCCGGAAATGGTTGCCTCGATGGTGCTCGATGGCCCGGTATTTCCTAGCGTGCGCTCCGAGGATTACATGATTCGCAACGGTACCCGTGCGATCCACCGCGCCCTGTACGCCTGCACGACGGACGAAGCCTGCCGTCTGGATTTTCCGGATATCGAGCAGCGCTTCTGGAAGCTGGTCGATGCACTGAACACGAAACCCATGGCGCTGTCGGTAACCGACCCTGTGAATTACGCGCGCCTGGCGGTGACGTTGACCGGAGATCGTTTCTACGATGTGGTTTTCTACACGCTCTATGACGAGAAGAATCATGCGTCACTGCCCGAGTTAATCGTGAGTATGGAGTTCGGCAACACCGATCTGGTTGCCGCGCTGGTGCGCAATTACCTGGCTTTGCTGCTGGACGATTCGATCGCCGATGCCACCATCAACAGCCATTACTGTTTTGAGGAGTTCCCGTTTGAGCTCAGTGCCGATCTCGAGGTGCCGCAGGACGCCCCGGCTTTCCTGGTAAAAAGAGAAGCGCAGCTTACGCCCCTGAAACGGTCGGCCTGTGCGAGCTGGCTGCCGGCGCTGCAGCTCTCGACCAGAGAGGGCGAGGCAGTCAAGACCGCGATTCCCACCCTGATTTTGTCCGGCGAACTGGACCCGGTGATTCCCATCGAGGATATCGATCGCGTCTTGCCAAACTTTACCAATGTCGCCTACTACTCGGTGTCGGACGTTGCCCATGGCGTGGTTGCGGTGAACTCATGTGCCGAGCGCATCGCGGGTGCGTTCTATGAATTTGGCATGGAATACAACCGGCAGGAACGTTGCGCACGTAGCGAGCAAAGCATGGTGCTGCGCTACCGTGCAACGGCACCCCAATAGCCCCTTGTACGGGTTGCGCACAACGCCAGCCGCCTTAACTGCAAAGCGTCGCGCGCGCCGGGCCAGGCGATGTTGCGCTGCCCTTTTACAGCCGCTGCACAGGGTCAGGGCACGTGGGTCCAGGTTGTGATGCGTTGTCCCGGCGTGCTGTGCGGTACCCGGTGTCCGTTACTGATGATTGGTTGGCCGTTGACGATCACATGCACGATGCCGGTGGCGTGCTGGAAAGGGTCGTCGTAGGATGCGTTCGATTGGATGGTCACTGGGTCAAAGATGGTAATGTCAGCATCCGCATCGGCCTGGATGCGACCCTTGCGCTGGAAAGCCGGCGCGAAGCGCTCCAGCCGGCGCGCGGGTAGCAGGGTCATTTTGGCCAGGGCGTCTGTCCAGCCCAGCAGTTTTTCTTCGCGTACATACTGACCAAGCACCTTGGTGAATGCGCCATTGTGTGGTGCAACTTTTTTGTCGGTTGACTCCATGCGCATCAGGTCGCTAACGATAATCACACCGGGCGTCTGTACCGCCTGCCGGGTCCATTCCTCGCGCAGGTAGTGATGAATCACCTGTCCGTCGGGGAATTTTTTGTAGTACTCGTTCCAGGTTGCCTCGTTGAAACGCTCACCGGTGGCTGCCCATTCCACGTCGGCATAGGTGATGTTGAATATGGTCTGCCAGTCGCGTCCAAAAACGGCCGATGAAATCAGCGCCGAGCCGGCGTTGTAGGGCAGCACCTCGGTGGTGACATCCACACCCGCTGCGCGCGCCTGGGCGATCTCCGCCAGGAACACATCAAGATTACTGATCGCATTGTGAGTGATGTGGCAGACGTGCAGTGCCGTGCCATGCGTTGCCGCCAGTTCCAGTACCTCGCGCAGCCCGCTGGGATCACCGTCGATTCCGCGTCGAATGTGCACAAAGATGGGCACCCCGCGCTGTGCTGCGGTGCTGAAAATCATCTGCATCTCGGCCTGCTGTATTGCGTCACTGAAATAGTCCAGCGCCAGGCCAATGCCCAGTGCGCCGTTGTCCAGGCTGTCGTGCAACATCTGTTGTAATTGATCCAGTTCTGCCGCTGTGGCTGGCTCGTACAGCGATGCCGCCATGGCCGTATTGAAATCCGTTAGCAGGAACAGCAGCGCGGTTTTCCAGCCTTTGAGTCCTGCCGGCCGGGGCTTGCCCGTTGTTGCGTCAAAGGCGAGCCCGTTCTTGACGCGCATGCGCATGGCGACGTAGCCGGCAGAGGCGCCGAAGTTGAGCAGGGGTTGAGTACTGATCGCCGCGCCGAATGCCTGTACCGGCTCGGCGCCCGCCTCGAGTTCCAGCGAGGTGGTTACGCCATCAAAGGCCTGGTAGTGCTGGCCCAGGGGCGTGGGTGAGTGGCTGTGCAAATCAATAAAGCCCGGCGCGACAATCAGGCCGCTGGCATCGATCACACGTTCGCCGCGCAAGGGGTGCCGTGCGATCGTTTTGATGCGGCCATTGGCAATGCCAACGTGGCGCGTAGCGTCGAGGCCGGACTCTGGGTCAATGACGCGCCCATGGTTGATGACCAGCGCATAGTCGCTGCCCATCGCGGGCAGCTGCGCACACAGCAATACAGCCAGTACGAAAGTGCAAGCAGGCCTACCCATGCGCATTAGCCGGCATGTGCCCGCAGTGCGGTGCGGGCGCAGCGCATCATGCCAGAGCAGCCGCGCAATGCGTAAGCGCCGGTGTGCAAGTGTTGCCGATACAGCGCGCGGCACACGCTGGCGGTTGCTTTGGCGCCCCAAGGTGTTAATCACCCAGCCACGCTTGCAGTGACTCCATCACTCGGGCGTCGCTGAGCATGGCCAGGTGACCCACGCCGTAGATGATGCGCGTACGGGCCGGGGCAAAGCCCAGGTGGTGCCGGGGCTCTGCGTGCCTGCCGGTCGCACTGGAGGGGTGCACCAGGCCATCCCCCAGCAGCTTCCCAATGCGCTCCCCGGAGCGCTGCGACAACGTGCCGGCAATGGCGTAGTGTTCGATGTTGGCGGGCAGCGGCGTCGGCACGCGCGTGTCGGTGTTGTCCTCGTGCTCGTCATGCTGTTGCCAGTCTGCGTCCTGCACATTGCCATGGCGCAGATCGGTGATGCCGTCGCTGCGCACGCGGCCCAGAGCCGATAGCGGCGCGGTGTACGGGCTGAACGTCAATCCCTTCTGCAGCCAGTAGCCGCCGCGCTCAAGCACTGCACCATGATGTGGGGTGCCGATGTAGACGGCTTTGCGCACGGCGCTTAGCCACGGCTGTTGCTCGTCCTGGGCGACCTGTAGCGCACTGCGCACGACCAGCCCACCCATGCTGAAACCGATAAAGGAGATTGATTCAACGGGCACTGGCCACGACGCGAGCAGCCCCGCCAGCTGCGCGCAGAGGTCACGACCGTTGGTCGAGATATGACGGCCGGAGTTGTACACCACGTACACCGGCGTGTATCCGCTGTGCTGTGCCAGTTGTGTTGCGTGATTGTGCTGCCGGGAAGTCCACTCGAGGTCGTTCATGCATAAGCCGTGAGCCAGTATCAGCAGTCGCCCCGTGGGCCGGAAGCTGGCTTGCGTGAGCGCGACCTGCTGCGGGTACACTTCGACGGCACGTTGGCGGGTTTCGAAAAGATCGTCAAAAGCCATACCGGCGTTATCTTGTGGCAGCTCTGGCAGCTCTGGCAGCTCTGGCGCAGGCGACGCTGCGGTGCTTTCGCGTGGCAGGAAGACGCGCAGGCGCATGTTGATCGCCAAAGGGTTGCCGGTGCTCGCCAGGTGGTCGCCGGCGATGCCATTGAGCACGGCGATAACGGCCTCGCGGTGTGGACCGGGTGGCAGTGAGCGATCAAGAACGGGGGCGATGCGTGCCAGTGCCCAGTCGCTGCTGGTGCGTGAGGCACCAATCACCTGCCTGATGGATTCGTGCACAAAGCCAGCGATGCCAGGCGCGCGCCCGGTCGGTGCCTGCGCGAACGGGAAGGGCGTTGCCGCGATATTTCGATACATACCTTCAACAATGTTCACCATTCCCTCGGCACTGTCGAAGGCGAGCAAGGTAGTGCCCCTGATGGTTTTCCCGGTTTCCATGGTCGTGTCCCAAGTGGACTGCACCTGCAGTCATGGCGATGGCTGACAGTATAGACTGGTCAAGCTGCCAGTGGTGAAGTCGTTGCTGGTAGTGGGCGTTCTCGCGCCGCGCTAGTGTCTGCGCGGCAGTGTGTTGTACAGTAGCGGTTCTTGCGGTTGCGGTTGCGCGGCCCGCCCAACAGATGACCCGATGATAATCGATAAAAGGTGCCCGGCAATGACAACAACCCGTTTCTGGTTTTCCAACCGCTCCGCTTTCAGTGCAGTCGTACTGGCCTTGATGCTGTCACTGGGAGTGGGCTGTAGCGATGGCAACAACGGCGATGTCGCCATTGTTTTGCCAGGGTGTGCCGATACGGGTAGCTGTGCATCGAATCCACCGCTGGCCATCGGCGGCGAACGCCAGGCCCAGGTGTTTATTCCCGCGAACTACACGCCCACGACGCGCTACCCGCTGGTGATTGTGCTGCATGGCTTTGGCGCCAATGGTGCCATTCAGGCGGCGTATCTGGGCCTGTCAGAACGCGTAGATAACAAGCAGTTCGTCTTGGTAGCGCCCGACGGTACGCCCAATGACCAGGGCACTCTGTATTGGGACGCCACGCCTGCCTGTTGCGCATTCGACAAGCTCGGTGAAGTGGATGACGTGGCCTACATTCGTGGTTTGATTGAAGAGGCGGCGCGCACGTACAGCATCGATCCGAGTCGTGTGGCCCTGTTTGGCCACTCCAATGGCGGCTTTATGACCTTGCGCATGGCTTGCGAGGCATCCGAGTATGTGACCGCGGCGATCAGCCTTGCCGGTTCTACCTTTGAAGAGGCGGCCAGTTGTGCGCCTGCTGCGCGCCCCGTCAGCGTGTTGCTGGTACACGGTGACGACGACACCACCATTCGCTACGAAGGCGGCGCCAATGGTGGCAATCCTTATCCCGGTGCAGTGGAGACCAGCGAACGTTACGCCCTGCAGGCGGGCTGCGATGTTGCCAACCCTGTGCCGGGCCCCGACCTGGATGTCGATGCCAGCGTAGCGGGCCCGGAAACTACCACGCTGATCTACCCCGATTGCCTGCAGAACGCCGAGGTGGAGTTGTGGACGATCGTCGGTGGCCCGCATATTCCGGCTCCCTGGAATCCCGCTGCGCAGGATGCCTTCGTCGACTGGTTGATCGGTCACCCCCGCAGTTAGGTCCTGCGCCTTGCCAGCCCCTGGCTGGCAGTTGAGTGACTCAGTGTGCTGAACCTGGGCGCGCACCCCGGACTGCGGCAGACTGAAGCCGCGCCTGCGCCTCCCGCTGTGGGTAGCTCTCTCAAACGCGTCATTAAATGTGGCTGTGGGGCCATGCCCGGCCCCCGGTAACAACCCCTGTTACACGCTTGCCTGCCTTCCGGCGATTCTGCGGCTCGCTGCCGGTGCCGATTGCTTTCCTGCTGTGCTCGTCTACGCTCAGTAGTGCCTGCTGTAATTCACATTTGGCGCACTCCCTCCAATAACCAAGGAAAAAGCCATGAAGATAAAAATAGTAGCAGCACTTTCACTGGTGGTCAGCGTTTGCTCGTGGACACCACTGACACACGCCCAGGACGGCGCCGCACCGGCGCCGGTAGAAGCCTTCTATTGTTCCTTTCGCGACGGCAAGGACATGAAAGACCTGATGAAGGCGGCCGATCGCTTCAGCGAATGGTCCAGGAACAACCAGCCCGGTTACTCGGCATGGATACTGACCCCGCGGTTTGGCCAGCTCGGTGAACTGCCGGAAGTCCTCTGGTTGGGCTCCAGCCAGTCCGGAGATGCCTTTGGCAAGGGGCTGGACGCCTATGTTGCCGGCGGGGGCGATATTCAGGGGGAGTTTGACAAAGTCGTGGATTGTCACGCGCATGTACTGGCCTCTTCGGTAGAGGTGGCCGCACCCGATGGCCCGCCGGGCGATGGTGTGGTGATGTTCAGCCAGTGCAGTATTGAGGACGACAGCGACTGGAGCGAAGCGCTTGCCGCTCACAGGCAGTACGCTGCGGATTTGCGTGGCCTTGGCGCCAGCAACTCCAACTGGATGTTCTTCCCGATGCTCGGGGGCGAGGCGGATCGTGACTTTGACTACTGGGGCGTATCCACCTTCAATAGCTGGAGCGATTACTTCGCCGCTTACGAGATTTATGTGAATGGCGGTGGATGGCAAAAGGGCATGGAGGCCATGAACGGCGTCGCAAGCTGCGCACAGGGAACGCCAACCGTTTGGGGGGTGACGCAGGTTCGTCAGGGCGAACGCTAACTTCGATACAGGCAGCGTTGCAGTGCTTGCCGCACTGCAGCGTACGGCCTGTCGCATTAAGCTAAACTGAAATCGTCTACGCAATACCTTCTGGAGATAATAATGAGCTACTTCGTCACCGGCGGCACAGGATTTTTGGGTCGAAATTTCATAGAGAAGCTAAAAGATCGTCCGGGTGACATCTATGTGCTGATACGCGCAAGTTCCATGCACAAGTTCGAGCAGCTACAGGAAAAATTGGGTGATCAGGCACAGCGCCTCATCCCTGTAGAGGGTGACCTCACCCAGCCCCTGTTGGGTGTAGATGACGCCACGGCGGCGAAACTGCAGGGCAAGGTTGACTACTTCTGTCACTTCGCGGCGATCTACGACATTGCCGCCTCGCAGGAGGACCAGGCCGCCACTAATATAGATGGCACGCGCAATGCCGTAAAACTGGCGGAGCGGGTCCAGGCCGGTTCCTTTGAGCATGTCAGTTCCATTGCAGCGGGTGGGCTTTACCCGGGCACATTCCGGGAAGATATGTTCGAAGAAGCGGAGAATCTCAGCCATCCATATTTCTCCACCAAGCACGATTCAGAGGCCATCGTGCGCAACGAGTGCGGGATACCCTGGCGCGTGTATCGCCCTGCCATGGTCGTGGGCAATTCCAAAACCGGTGAGATCGACAAGGTCGATGGTGCCTACTATTTCTTCAAGACCCTGCAAAAAATTCGTAATGTGCTGCCGCCGTGGTTCCCCTTGATCGGTATTGAGGGCGGCAAGTTCAACATAGTGCCCGTGGATTATGTGGTGGACGCCATGGATCACATCGTGCACCAGGACAACCTCGAAGGTCGTTGTTTTCACCTGACCGACCCCGAGCACTATTCCATGGGGAACGTGATCAATATCTTTGCCGAGGCCGGCCACACCCCGCGTTTTTCCATGCGCCTGGACACGCGCATGTTCGGTTTTATTCCCAGCGTTGTGCGCGGTGCGGTGGCGGGCCTGCCGCCGGTCAAGCGCGTGATCAGTACCGTGCTTGATGATATGGGCTTGCCGGATTCAGTGACCATGTTCATGAACTATCCAACGCGCTACGACAATCGCGACACGGAGCGTGCGCTCAAAGGCTCGGGCATAAGCTGCCCGAGGCTGCGCGACTATGCCCCGGTGGTGTGGGATTACTGGGAGCGCAACCTCGATCCCGACCTGTTCATCGACCATTCGCTGGAGGGCAATGTCGGCGGCAAGGTGGTGCTGATCACCGGTGCATCTTCGGGTATCGGCAAAACCTCGGCCCTGCGCCTGGCGGAAGCCGGCGCCCACGTGCTGCTGGTTGCGCGCAGCGCCGAGAAGCTGCAGGAGACCGCCGCAGAGATCGCCGAGCTCGGTGGGGTAGCCACCATATACCAGGCAGATGTTGCCGACCTCGAGGACTGTGATCGCCTGGTGTCACAGGTGCTTGCTGCCCACGGGTTTGTGGATGTGCTGATCAATAACGCCGGCCGTTCGATTCGTCGTTCGCTGGAGCTGTCCTACGATCGCTTCCACGATTTCGAGCGCACCATGCAGGTGAACTATTTTGGCGCCGTCAGGCTGACCATGGGCCTGCTGCCCTCTATGGCCCAGCGCAAGCGCGGCCACGTGATCAACATGTCTTCCATTAGCGCACTGACGCCCAGCCCGCGCTTCTCTGCCTATGTGGCTTCCAAGTCGGCCCTGGATGCCTGGACACGGGCGGCGGCCGTGGAGTACTCGGACCTCAACGTGCGGTTTACCACCATCAACATGCCCCTGGTGCGCACACCGATGATATCGGCGACCAGCATCTACGATTCTATGCCGGTGCTGACGCCCGATGAAGCCGCCGACATGGTGTGCGAGGCCGTCATCAAGAAGCCCAAGCGTATTGCCACGCATCTTGGCATTGGCCTGCAGGTGATGACGGCACTGGCACCGCGCTTCTCAGAGATCGTCATGAATATCGTCTTCAGGATGTTTGGTGATTCTGCCGCAGCCCGGGGTGAGAAGGGGGGTGAGAAAGTCGAGCCATCCAATGAGCAGGTTGCATTGGCGGCGTTGATGAAGGGCGTACATTTTTAGGCGCGCCCGGACGCACCCCGGTAAATGGCGGTTAAGGGGGCGGTCATTGGGTGGCTTCCACTGGTGCGCGCGCGAGCCGGGGTATCAGCGTTGGCGGAATGGAATCTGGCAGTAGTTGATACCGCGCCGCGGATACGAACCCTGCTGCTGCAGGAATAGCTCGATAGACTTCGTCGACAGGTCGGCATTGGCCGAGGGGCCGACGTAAACATGGTCCAGCGGCGTGTGCCCGCGGTCGGCATCGCGCAGATCAAACGCGTAATAGGGCACCAGCATGGAGGCGCCCTCGCGAAAATGCACCGGCGCATCACTTTGTGGCGTGATCAATGGCGATACCAGCCGCCACTCCTGCTCCTCCTCGAACGAGGGGTGCTTGAGGATGGCGGCGATGCGCAGCAAGTCCCCTTCGATGGATTCAAAGAGTTGTTCAGTTTGTGCGGCGCGCGTCGGTGCCCGCTCGCCTACGCTGGATTCCAGGGTGTCCACGATGTTTTCAATTAACGATTCCTGAACCTGGGCGTCATACAGGCAGCGCCCGACCTGGAATTGGGCACGCATCGCGCACGCTGAAATATGCTGTGGATCAAAACCGAGGCTGACACCTTTGCCATGCAGGCTGTAACCACGCCACTGGCTAAGCAAGTTGCCATTGGCCCGGAAGGAGGCGCCAAACAGCATGGGGCCGGAAACAATGCGGTGCGACAGCCATTCCAGCAACTGGTTCAGAAGCTCAGGATGGTCCGTGCCGCTGACGATGCGGCGTGTAATGTGGTTGACCATCAGCTCCAGTGTGTGCCGCAACTCTGCGGAATCATTCATATAGCGAATGTCGCTGGAGCGTAAAATACCGCTGTTGATAATCCCCAGCAGACCGTTGAGTGACGTGTAGTGATACAGCGTGTCCACGGGCCGGGCGGCGAATAGTTGGCGGGTAATGGGGCTGAGCATGCTGGTCCACGCGCGCGATGACTGTGGCACTAGCCTAGAGTTGATGAGTGATCAAAGCAATTCACCTGCATTGCGTTCGAGGGGCGGGTTGCGGGCCGCTTGGGAAAAATGGCAATAATTCACATAAATGCCGACATCGCACGCGTCAACGCAGCGCTTTCCCCGCACAGGATGATTGCCAGCCCAGCCCAGCCCAGCCCAGCCCAGCCCAGCCCAGCCCAGCCCAGCCCAGCCCAGCCCAGCCCAGCCCAGCCCAGCGCCAGCGCCAGCTCCTGTGCCCGTGCCCGTGCAATGGCGGGTGTGTAAAGTCGGCAATAACCGGCACCCGCAGGGCCTTGAGAGCGGGTAGAACGCAAGTCGTCGCAGCAGTGGCGGGCGCCGTCAGTGCCTCTGGCCGCAAATTCCACAAAAAGACGCAAAACCGCTAAAGCTTCCGCGGGGCCTACCGATAATCAAAGGAGAGACAAGTGCGGTCGGCCTGTGGGCGCGGCTGCCGTTGTGCTAATTGGCCTGAATCTGACCGGGAACGCCCCAGTGCACTACTTGGCAACACACAAACCATGCGATGTTGGCCTCGCCGGCGAGGTCCCGCAGCCGCAGCGCGTTCAGCGATGGGGGCAGCGTTAATGCGACGCAATGCCACCACGGGTGATATTACCTATTCACCGCAGGACATTCTGCTCTTTCGGGAGTCGCCGTTCGCCGCGTGGATGGAGCGGCTGACCCTGGAAAATCCTGACCACGGCATCGCGCCTGATTCGCAGCACCCGGCGTTGGAACGCGCCGCGTGGTGCATAGATGGCCACCGGGGTGCCACAGCGCCCGGGCGGGCGGTGTTAAAGGATCATGAGGCCAGGGGTATGGCCTGGGACGAATTTATCGCAGCGGCGGGCACTCCAGCGGTCGCGCAGGAGCATCCTGCCCCGGCAGAAGCCCTGCAGGTAGCCAGTGAAGACGTGGTGTCGATCGCCGCACATGCGAGCGAAAAACAGCGCAGCGCAGCAACCTTGACGGCCATGCAGCAGGGCGCAGTCTGTATCGCCAACGCACAGCTCACGGTGGGGCCGCTTTCTGCGTCGGTGGACCTGCTGTTGCGTGGCACCGGTGTATCGGACCTCGGGAGCTATCTGTACCTGCCCTGTGATACCCGGGGCCACTTGCGACACCACTGTGCGTTTCACCTGGCCTGCGCCGCGGATCTGTTAAGCACACTGCAGGGAGCCTTGCCGGCGCAGCTGTTGGTGCTGCGTGAGGGAGAACCGCTCGACACGCTGCGTACAGAAGATCACATCGTGTTGTACCGGACAGTGCGCAAACGTTTCATGGCCGCGCAGCTGGGCTTTCGCAAGCACTGTATGCCGGACCCGGCGGAGTCGTCGCATTTCGGACGATGGACGCGCTGTGCGCAGGATATCCTGAAACATCGTGCCGCTGCTGCGCGTGCCGCAAGTGACGCGGCGGCTGCACATTCGCTGGAACGTACCATTGGTTTAGCTTCATGAACATTTTAAAACAAGAAGGAAGACGACAATGAATAACATGCACACAGGCAACGCACTGGCGGGGGAGCCCGTACCCAACAGGGAGGAACTCTTGCAACAGGTGCTGGCCTCTGACGATTTGCCGACGCTGCCGACGGTGGCATCAAAACTTGTTTCGCTGACCTCGCGTGAAGAGACCACCCTGGCCGAGGTTGCCGCTGTGGTGTCGCAGGATGTGGCGCTGTGCACCAAGATTCTAAAAGTGGCCAACTCAGCCTTTTACAGCTTTCCACAACAGATCGGCTCAATTTCACAGGCGATTTCGATGCTGGGAACCAACGCGGTGCAGAGCCTCGTATTGTCCTTCTCGTTCATGTCGATGAACAAGATCGCCCCGGGAAGTCATTTTGATTTTGACAAATTTATTGAGCGCTCGCTGATTCACGCCTCGATGGCCAAGCTCATCATGCAGAAACTGTCCAGGGAAGATGCCGAAGAGGTGTTTGTGGCAGGCCTGTTGCAGAATCTCGGGGAACTGGTGCTGGCCTGTGCGCTGCCGGAGCGCTATGACCGCGTACTGGAAGCAGTGGCGGGCGATCCGGAAAACACCTGCGCGGTGGAGGCCTCGATGCTCGGGGCAGATCATTGCTTCATCGGCTACGAGATCGCCAAGCACTGGAACTTCCCCACGATCATTACACTGCCGATACTGCAGCACCATGATCCGCGCGAGTACGTGGGAGAAGACGAAAAAACCGGCCAGTACATTCGTGCCATCTACCTGTCCAACCTGCTGGTGAATGTGCTGTGCAGCGAAACCCCGGAGCTGTTCCATGCGCGCTTCCAGGAAGAGGCAGAGAAATTGCTGGGTCTGTCGCGCAGCGATATCCAGTCGATTCTGGAAACCGCACACACCGAGGTAGACGAGGCCGCGGCCAACTTCGGCCTGGAAATGGAGAATACGCGCCCGGTGCAGGAGATCCTGCAAGAGGCGAATATTCGCCTGAGCGTGCTCAATCTCGACTACGAGCAGGTCAACAAGCAACTCATTCGCGCCAAGATCGACCTGGAGAACCTGACCCGGGAACTGCGTGAGAAGAACGACATTCTCAAGCAAATGGCGGACATGGACGGCCTGACCGGCGTCTATAACAATCGCTTTTTCCAGCAGGCGCTGGACAAGGAGATGTCGCGGGCAATCCGGCAGGGCGAACCCATGGCGCTGGTACTCGCCGACATCGATCATTTCAAGCGGTTTAACGACGATCATGGCCACCTGGTGGGGGACTTTGTTATCGCCGAGTTCTGCCGTGTACTCACGGCGCATATTCGCGAGTACGACACACTGGCGCGCTACGGTGGTGAAGAATTTGTCATTGTGCTGCCGCAAACGACCCGTGAGCAGGCCATTATTGTGGCGGAAAAACTGCGCCGTGCCGTTGAGAAGGCGGCATTCATCGACAAGGGTGAATCCTATAGCGTGACTGCGAGCTTTGGCGTAGCCGCGCTGGTCGGTACTGACGAGGTGATTCCTGCCAATCAGGAGCTGATAAAAATGGCCGATGAGGCGCTCTACGACGCCAAGGGCAAGGGTAGAAACCGGGTCGCCGCCTATGGCAGCAAGAAGAAATGGTTCACGCGTAAGTAGTGGACAGACCTCGCTGCACAAAAAACCCCGGCTTGCCGGGGTTTTTTTATGCGCTCAGGCTTTGCCCAGTGTGCGGCCCCCGGGGCCGGTGGATGCGGTTTTGCCCTGGCTCGAATACGTTGGCGCGGCGCTGTCGGTGCGCCGCAGGATGTCCAGCGCCTCGTTGGCCTGGCGCTGCTTCTGCACGATCAGGCGGCCATTGATGCGATTGCTTTCATGGCACAGGGCGGCCAGTTCGGTGAGTTTGCGGTAGGCCAGCGCAAGTGCTTCGCTGTCCTGGCTTTGCGTGATGAGTTGCTGCAGGCCTTCTGGCGTATCGCTCAAAGCCGCATCGCGCACCATACCCTGGCGCGCCTGGGTGAGTTTCGCCTGCAGTGTCAGGGCCGCGTTCTTGCGAGCGCTGAGAGATTCAATGGCGTCTATGTCGGCGTTGACGAGCGCGTCGTACTCCTGCTGGAGAATGCTCTGCAGTTGGGTCAGGCTATCGATTTCTTGCTCGAAGATCTCCGCAAGTGCGCTACCTGGCAGCATTTCAGCTGAGGTCTTTTTCGATATTGAGCAGGTTGTTGACGATCTGGTCCGTGTCGATGCGGTAGTTACCCTCTGCGATAGATGCTTTGATCGCCGCGACCCGGGTGTTATCGACATCCGGGATTTTCGCCAGCGTCTCCTCAAGCTTGAGCATGGCCTCGACGTTACTGGTGAAGGTGACCGTGTCCTTGTTGGTTGCAGCGGCCTCGGAAGTTTTCGGTGACCCTGCAGCAGGCGCCGCCCCCGCCGCACGCGAGGGCGCGGCAGATGCCGGGTTCATGTCTGGTCTTGTTGGCTTGATGCTCATAGTGTCATCTACATTTTTCATGGGTATTCAACCACCTGTAACTGATTATCGGCAGATTTCGACAAAACTTTAGTGCTTTTTTGCAATAAATTATGGCACATACACGCTGCCATCGGCATGCGCGACGCCTTCCACCGTTTTGCCACTGCCACTGGTGGCGACACTGACGCGTTCACCATCGGCGGCATCGCTGAGCGCCTTGCCCTGCATGCGCACTTCAAGCCCGCCCGCGCCGCTGACCAGCGTGACCTGCTGCCCGCGCTTGATGATCTTCGGCGGCCTGAGGTACTTCACGCGTACGGTAGAGCCCTCGCCGAGAGAGCGTGTCAATTCCATGCCGATGATATGGTCCGGTTCGAACACTATATCCTGTCGTACGGCTTCCAGCGGCTGGTTGATGAGTGTGATATCGGCCGCGGTGATCACGGTATTGCGCGGTAAGGCCCGCGCCAGCACGGGCACCGAGCGCTGCGCGCTGACCTGGGTGCGTACGTAGATAGTCCAGGGCTTGGGCTCTGTACACGCGATACCCACGCTCACAGCCCCCAGGCTCTGGCTCGCCGCGGGGATAAAACTGTCAAGGGGATGGCCGCACTGTGGCAGGCGCAGGCGGCTGTCGAGCGGGCGCACGTCTACCTCTACGTTATCGTAACCCTGTTGCGCTGCGCGCTCCTGGCTGGCCGCGACCGCAGCGGCGCTGATCGTGTCCAGTGGCTGTAGCTCGCCTGCCCAGACGGTAAGGCTCACAGCGCCCAGCAGTGCGACCAGCAGGGGCAGGCGCCAAATATTTGACAGCAAGTGTAGTGTTTGGTCCATTTGCAGCTTATGTAGCATCAATCGTGCCAGTCTTTAAAGTGCCTGCGCGCCGCTTTGCCGTTTCGCTGCCAGACCGGCACTACGCGTGTTGTAAGGCCATTACCAATGAGCCGATCGCTCGTCTGCGGTAACCGCCTCGACGCGGTTCGCGGTAGCGACTCCAGCTACTTTTTGAATCATTTTTCCGACAATGGTTGCTGTGGTTTCTCCAATAACGTCGCAACAAGATTCGTAACAAGATTCGTAACAACGTTCGCAACAATGTTTGTAGCAATGTTTGTAGCAATGTTTGTAGCAATGTTTGTAGCAATGTTTGTAGCGACGTTTACAGCGACGTTCCAGAGCGTCCCCGTACCCATTTATCCGTGTTTGCGGCGCCGCCGCCGCAACATCCCGGGGGTGTCCTCGCCACGCGGCAATTGTTGCCGCCACGGCGGGCGCTTGCCTGTTTTGACCCCCGAATTCGCCTCGATAAATAACGTAACAGTCTGAAATACATAGAATAATAAATTCTGGCACGCATTGTGTATCTACTCACTGTGTAGTGGTGTAGAGGAAGCGTAAAGATGAATGTGATCGATCGACACCTGGGCATATCACCAGACGCACTGAACGTGCGCGCACGCCGTTTCGAGCTGTTGAGCGCCAATCTGGCAAATGCCGACACGCCCGGCTATAAGGCGCGTGACATTGATTTCAGCGAAACCCTCGCCCGCGTGCGCGACGGGCAGGGTGAAATGCGCACCACCCACGGCACGCACATTCAGGCGGGCAGCGGCCCGCACAACATGCAGATGAAGTACCGCGTACCGTCACAGGTCTCGCTCGATGGCAACACGGTAGAAACGCAGCAGGAACACGCGGCTTTTATGGATAACGCCATCCGCTATCAGGCCAGCCTTAATTTTCTCGACGGGCGCATCAAGTCGATTATGTCCGCCCTGCGCATGGAGTAATCATGAGCCTGTTTAACGTTTTTGAAATTTCCGGCACTGCCCTGTCCGCCCAGGGCGTGCGACTCAATGCGATTGCCAGCAACCTGGCGAACGCCGGCGTGGTGTCCAGCACCCCGGAGGCTGCCTACCGCGCGCGTCAACCGGTGTTTGCGACGATTTACGATTCTGCACGCGGCTCACAGCAGCCCGGCGGCGTCAAGATCGAGGGCGTCTACGAGAGCAAGGTAGAGCCGCGCAAGGAATTCTCGCCAGCGCACCCCATGGCAGACGATGACGGTTACATCTATTTGTCCAACGTCAACTCGGTCGAGGAGATGGCCAACATGATATCCGCCTCGCGCTCCTACCAGAGCAGCGTGGAGGCGATGAATACCACCAAACAGCTGATTATCCGCACCTTGAGCCTGGGTCGATAAGGGGAGCCGCCGTCGATGAATCCAACCAGCAGCCTGTCAGAACTTTTCCCCAGTACCGCCAACGGCGCTGCCAATGCGGCGCCCAGTTCACCCGCTGAACTAGGTCAGGAGGACTTTCTCGAGCTCATGGTCGCACAGCTTGAGAACCAGGACCCCACGCAGCCGATGGATAATTTCGAATTCCTGTCGCAGATCGCGCAGTTCGGCACCGTGGACGGTATTCAGGGCCTGCAGCAGGGCTTTGCCGAGCTTTCAGGCATTCTTTATGCCAACCAGACACTGCAGGCAGCGGGCCTGGTCGGCAGCAACGTGGTGACTGAGTCCAATCTGGGCACCTTGAGCGCAGAGGCGCCGCTGGCCGCGACCGTTGACCTGCCCAGCGCCAGTTCCGAGGTCACCCTGTATGTGCAGGACACCGCGGGCAGACTGGTACACAGCCGCACATTGGGTGCGGTGAATGCGGGTGAACTGGGCGTGCAATGGGACGGCATGGACAACGATGGCAACCCCATGCCGCCGGGCGAATACCGCGTGAGTGCCGAGGCCGTGATAGGCGGCCAGGTGCAGGCGGTGTCCGTTTATGCCCATGCACAGGTCGAGTCAGTCACCATCGATCAGGCGAACGCCTCGGTCACACTCAATCTTGTCGGCGGGGACCAGGTAGCCCTGTCGTCGGTGAAACGCTTCATCTAATGATAGTTATTCAGCACAACAAGGAGATTCACAATGGCATTTGACACAGCAGTCTCGGGGATCAACTCGGCGACGGCCGACCTCGGCGTCATCGGCAACAACATTGCCAACAGCTCCACTACCGGGTTCAAAACGTCGCGCGCTGAGTTTGCCGATGTTTACGCCACCAGCCTGCTCGGTGCCGGTGGCAATGCGGTGGGTAAAGGCGTGAGCCTGTCCGGCGTCACCCAGGAATTCACGCAGGGCAACATCAGCTTTACCAACAATGCCCTGGACCTGGCCATCAATGGCAACGGCTTCTTCCTGCTCAGTGACAATGGTGCGTCGCTGTACAGCCGGGCCGGCAACTTCCAGGTCGATCGTGAGGGCTTTCTGGTTACCAATCAGGGCCACAAGCTGCAGGCATTCCAGGTGAACAGTAATGGCGAGATCAATGGCCAGGCCGGTGACCTGCAGCTGGACACCTCGCTGGTAGACCCGGGTGCCACCGGCCTGGCGGATATCACCGCCAACCTGGATTCGCGGGAGGGGCCACCGGCGCTGCCGTTTGGCGGCCCGTATGACGCCTTCGCAGTGCCACCGACGTTTCCTGACCAGGATGCCTATAACTCCACCACCAGCGTCACTATCTATGATGGCCTGGGCAATGCGCACATCATGAGCATGTACTTCGTGAAAACGGCGAACCCGAACGAGTGGGATATTCACACCCTTATCGATGGCGTGACCACGGCAGGCCCGGACACCGTGACTTTTCAGTCCAACGGCAAGTTTGATCCGAACATACTGCCAGTTGAACTCAATGTGACCGGCTGGAACCCGCTCAACACTGCGGGGCTGCCCACCGGCGCCGCGCCGCAGGATTTTACGGTGACATTGTCGCAACTTACGCAGTTTGGTTCGGATTTCTCGGTGAGCAGCGTGGTTCAGGATGGTTTTACCACCGGTCAGCTGCTGGGTCTGGAGATCGATGATTCAGGCGTGGTTTTTGCGCGCTACACCAATGGCCAGGCACGTGCACTGGGCCAGGTAGCGCTGGCGGGTTTCTCCAACCCGAATGGCTTGCAGCCGCTGGGTGATACCAACTGGGCGGAGACGTTCTCTTCCGGCCAGGCCACACTGGGTACACCCGGTAGTTCCGGCCTGGGGGTGTTGCAGTCGGGCGCCCTGGAGGGTTCCAACGTGGATATTACCGAGCAACTGGTCAACATGATCATTGCGCAGCGTAACTTCCAGGCGAACGCGCAGGTGATCCAAACGGAAGACGCCGTCACCCAGACTGTGATCAACCTCCGATAGGACGCGCCTGAACGATGGACCATCTGGTTTACATAGCGGCCTCGGGCGCACGTGACGTGATGCTCGCACAGGCGGTCAATACCCAGAATCTGGCGAACGCCTCGACGGCCGGATTCAGGGCCGACCTCATTGCCGCCGGCAGTGCCTACGTAAACGGTGGGGCCAATTCGACGCGGGTGTTTGCGGGTATGCATAACACCGGCGTGGATTTTACCCACGGCAATATCAACGCCACGGGCCGCAACCTGGACGTGGCGATCAACGGCGATGGCTGGATTGCGGTAGCCGATGCCCAGGGCGAGGAAGCCTATACCCGCCGCGGCGACCTGCGTGTCGATGTCTTCGGACAGCTTACCAACGGTGCCGGTAACCCGGTGCTCGGTGAGGCCGGCCCGATAGCCATGCCGCCGTTTTCCGAGATCATGGTGGGTGCCGACGGCACCGTGTCTATCGTCCCGCTGGGCGAGGCGCCCGACACCACAGCGGTGGTCGATCGCATCAAGCTGGTGAATCCCGAGAACGATGAACTGACCAAGGGAATGGATGGTTTGATCCGCCAGCGCAATGGCGAGGAGGCAGACACGGACGCTGACGTGCGGCTCATTCCGGGTTCCATTGAGGCGAGCAACGTCAACACGGTGGGCTCGATGGTGCAGATGATCGAGTTGTCCCGACAGTTTGAAAACCAGGTACGCATGATGAAGGTCGCCGAGCAAATGGACCAGTCATCCGTCGAGCTGATGAAACTTGGCTGAGGAGTAACCAAGCAATGAACCAGGCACTGTGGATCGCCAAGACCGGGTTGGACGCCCAACAGATGAAGATGTCCAACATCGCCAACAATCTGGCGAACTCTGGCACCACCGGTTTCAAGAGCAGCCGGGCAATTTTCGCTGACTTGCTGTACCAGAACGTACGGCAGGTGGGTGCGCAGTCTTCCCAGGATACCCAGCTTCCCTCGGGCCTGATGGTGGGCACCGGTGTGCGTACGGTAGCGACAGAGAAACTGTTCACCCAGGGCAACTTGCAAAAAACCGACAACTCCATGGATATGGCGATCCAGGGGCGGGGCTTTTTCCAGATATTGCTGCCCGATGGCTCGCAGGCCTATACCCGCGATGGCACGTTCCAGCTCAGCGAACAGGGCGAGATGGTCACTTCCTCGGGTTTCACGCTGCAACCCTCCATCACGATTCCTGAAAACGCGGCGTCGCTGACCATCGCCGGTGATGGCACCGTTTCAGTGCGCCAGCCGGGCTCTGCGACGGTCACCCAGATTGGCAGCGTGCAGCTGGCCGACTTTGTGAACCCCGCTGGCCTGCAGCCGATTGGCGACAACCTGTTTCTGGAGTCCGGCGCCAGTGGCTCGCCGCAGACAGGCAATCCGGGCCTGAACGGGCTGGGCGTCGTCTTGCAGGGCCATGTCGAGAGCTCCAACGTCAACGTGGTGGAGGAGCTGGTCAACATGATCGAAACCCAGCGCGCCTATGAAATGAACTCGCGTGCCATCTCCACGACCGACCAGATGCTGCAGTACGTCGCGAATAACATGTAGGTGGTAGTTATGGCTTATCGTTCACTCGTCCTGCTCTTGTGCATGCTCGTTGCCAGCCTGACCGGCTGCGGCGGTATGCCGCCCAGCGAGCACGACATATTTGAGGAAGCAGAGCCGGTGGACTACTACCCCGAGACCGCCGCCCTGGCGCCCACGGGTTCCATCTACTTCGACGCCGGCCCCAGCATGGTGCTGTTCGAGGATGTGAAAGCGCGGCAGGTCGGCGATATCCTCACCGTGGTGCTGTCGGAATCGACGGATGCCGCCAAGAGCAGCGATACCTCCCTCGACAAGAGCAGCAGCACGGCGATTGAAAACCCACTGCTGGCCGGCAAACTGCGCGATTTTGGCGACGACAACACACTGGGTTTTGACCTCTCTTCCGAGAACGGCTTCGAGGGCGAGAGCGCCAGCAACCAGCGCAACAGCCTGCGCGGCAGCATCACCGTCACGGTTGACCGCGTGCTTCCGGGCGGAAATTTGTACATCAAGGGCGAGAAGTGGATACAGATCAACCAGGGTAACGAATACATTCGCCTGCAGGGCGTGGTGCGGCCTGTGGACGTGAGCGCCGGCAATACTGTGTTGTCTACCAAGGTCGCCGACGCGCGTATTTCTTATGGTGGCACCGGTTCAACAGCCGACGTCAACCGGGTTGGCTGGCTGTCCCGATTCTTCATCAGCCCTTACTGGCCCTTTTAGGAATGCCTCGTATGCAAATTCTGCAGCGCACACTGTGCACCGGCCTGAGCCTTCTGCTCGCGCTCAGCCTTCTGGCGCCCCTGGCGCATGCAGAGCGCATCAAGGATATCGGCAGCTTTGGTGGTGTGCGTGGCAACCAGCTCATTGGTTATGGCCTGGTGGTCGGGCTGGACGGCTCGGGCGACCAGACCACGCAGACGCCGTTTACGGTTCAGAGCGTGAAAAACATGCTTGCCAAGCTGGGCGTGGTCGTCACCGCGAACGTGGACCCGCAGTTAAAGAACGTCGCGGCGGTTATGGTGCATGCCGAGCTGCCGCCCTTTGCAAGCCCTGGCCAGACCATCGACGTGACGGTCTCATCGCTGGGTAACGCCAAGAGCCTGCGCGGCGGCGCGTTGCTCATGACGCCCTTGAAAGGCGTGGACGGCCAGCTCTACGCGATGGCGCAGGGCAACCTGGTTGTCAGCGGGTTTGGCGCCGAAGGTGCGGATGGCTCCAGTATCGCGGTGAATGTGTCCAATTCCGGGCGCATTCCCAACGGTGCGATGGTGGAGCGTGCGGTGCCCAATCCGTTTGCCAGCGACAGCAGCCTGCGCCTGAGCCTGAATTCACACGATTTCACCACGGCAATGCGCGTGGCAGAAACCATCAACGAGAGCCTTGGCCCCGATATCGCGCGCGCGGTCGACGGCGCGACGATCGATATCGACCTGCCACCTGGCACATCCAACAAGGTGGCTTTCGTATCCGCGGTTGAAAACCTGCCCGTCAAACCCGGCTCGGCACCCGCGCGGGTGATCGTCAATTCGCGCAGTGGCACCGTGGTCATCGGCAGCGAGGTGCGGGTCATGCCTGCCGCCGTTGCACACGGCAACCTGACGGTGAGCATCTCGGAAAACTTCGAGGTCAGCCAGCCCGGGCCCTTCGCGCGGCGTGGCGATACGGCCATTACTCCCAACTCGAACGTGGCGGTGGACCAGGAAGGGGGGCGCATGTTCTACATTGACCCCGGCATTACGCTCAAAGACCTGGTCGATGCGGTAAACCGTGTGGGTGCCGCGCCGGGGGACCTGGTGGCGATCCTTGAAGCGCTTGAACAGGCGGGCGCCTTGCGCGCAGAGCTCACGGTAATCTGATGGACAGCGCCGGTGCTTCAGCCTATTTCGATTTTCAGGGCCTGGCGGCGCTGCGCAACGATGCCACGCAGCGGCCCTCACAGGCCGTTGGTGAAGTGGCGGCCCACTTTGAATCGCTGTTTGTGCAAATGATGCTGAAATCCATGCGCGATGCGACGGTCAAGGGCGGGCTGTTCGACAGCAACCAGATGGACACCTACCAGAGCATGTACGATCAGCAAGTGTCGTTGCACCTTTCCCAACAGGGCGGCCTGGGTCTGTCGGAAATACTGGTGGAGCAGCTGGAGGGTCGCGCGAACACCGCCGCCGTCGAGCGCAGCGGCACCGCCAGCGAGCTGGCGCGCTTATTGCCCGGCGCTGGCGCGCCGGCGGCCACAGAAATGCCGCTCATGCCTGCGCGTATCGCCGCGCTAGCGGGCGAACGGCCCGATACGCCGCGGCAATCTGCACCGGCCCCGGCGTTTGTGCCTGCGCGCAACGCAACGGGAGTGCGTGGCGAGGCCGGCGCTTTTGCGCCGCAGTCCCCGGAAGAGTTTATTCGCGGCATCTGGGATCATGCCGTGGGTGCGGCCCGGCAGCTCGGCGTTGAGCCGCAGGTGCTGGTGGCGCAGTCTGCGCTCGAAACCGGCTGGGGCAAAAAGGTCATTCGGGATGCCGGTGGTGACAGCAGTTATAACCTGTTCGGCATCAAGGCCGATGCCGGGTGGCAGGGCGCGGCGGCCACCGTGTCTACCCTGGAATTTCGCGATGGCGTGGCGGCCCTGGAGAAGTCGGCGTTCAGGATGTACGAGTCACTGGCGGGCAGCTTCAACGACTATGTCGACTTTCTCAAAGGCAATCCACGCTACGAGTCGGCGTTGGCCAAGGCCCCTGACAGCGGCGCCTTTTTGCGCGGTCTGCAGGATGCCGGCTATGCCACTGACCCGGCCTACGCGAACAAAATCCTGAACATAATCAACACTCAAGCCTACGATGCGATCTTCAGCGAGCTAAAGAATTCCGCCAGCTTGTCGCTAAGGTGAGCGTAGGGGCGACAGTCCCGGAGAAGCCAATGGATACACGACCGTGCCAGATCTATTAAATATGGGTTCGTCGGCGCTGCTTTCGCTGCAGCGCGCGATTTCGACCACCGGGCAGAACATCTCGAATGTGAATACCGAGGGTTACAGTCGCCAGCGCGTGAACTTTGCCACCCAGCCCCCGCAGTTCTCCGGCGGCGCTTACATTGGCAACGGCGTCACCGTCGACTCTATCGAGCGTTTCTATGATCAGTTTCTGGCTGCCGAGGTGCGCGACCACACGTCCAGCCAGGCCCGCTTTCAAACGTTTTACGATCTCTCCAGCCGGCTCGACAACCTGCTGGCGGACCCGGCGACGGGCCTGGGCCCTACCATTGAGAGTTTCTTCGGGGCGCTGCAGGATGTGGCCAATAACCCCGCCTCATTGCCCGAGCGGCAGGTGCTGCTGGGTGAAGCGCAGGTGCTGGCGGATCGCTTCCAGTATCTGGACAGCAATTTTCGTGATCTCGATGCACAGCTCAACGGGCGCATCGAGGCCTCGGTGGGCGATATCAATGCGCTGGCGCAGAACATCGCCAGCCTCAACCAGCAGGTTGCGCAGGCCTTTGCGGCCGCCCAGGGCCAACCGCCCAATGACCTGCTCGACGAGCGCGACCAGCTGGTGCGTGAGCTGTCGCAGCGCATCGATGTCACTGTGGTCGACACTTCCGGCGGCGCGATCAACGTGATGATTGGCAATGGGCAGCCACTGGTGGTGGGTAACACCGCGCAGGCGCTGCAAACAGGCAGCAGCCCTGTCGACAGTACCCGCCTGATAGTGGGGGTAGGCAACCCCGGCGGTACACTCACCGACCTGGAACGATTCCTCAACGGGGGCGAGCTCGGGGGTCTTCTGGACTTCCGCTCACAGGTGCTCGACCCGGCGATGAACCAGCTCGGCCTTGTGGCCACTGGCATCACCGCGGTGGTGAACGAACAACACAGCCTGGGTATGGACCTGAACGGCCTGCCCGGTGGCGATTTCTTCCGCCCGCTCGAGGCCGCGTTTACCGCACAGGCTTCCAATTCCGGCGGCTCTTCCATTGGGGTGAGCATCAGCGATGCGCGCGCCCTGACAGGCGCTGACTATCGGCTGCAGTTCGATGGCGCCCAGTGGACCTTGACTAACCTTGACACCGGCGCTGCGCAGAGTGGGCCTGGCCCGTTCAGTGTGGATGGCGTGGACATCAGCGTGGCCGGCGCGCCTGCCGCCGGTGACAGTTTCGTCATCCAGCCCACAGGCCAGAACGCGGCGTTGTTCGGCCTGGCGTTGAGCGATCCGCGCAGTATCGCGGCCGCCTCGCCACTGCGCGCCGGGGCCGAACCTGCCAATGTTGGCAGCGGCGCCATTTCGGGTCTTGCTGTGAACGACACCGCCGGTCTGCCGCTGGCAGGCCCGGTCACGCTAACGTTCAACCCCGATGCGCTGGGCGTCGGCCAACCCGGGTTTGACGTTACCGGTATTGGCGGCGGGCCCCTGGCCTACAACCCCGCGACCGAGAGTGGCAAAAATTTCGTGCTGGGCGGTTTTGAGTTTGCCGTTACCGGTGCGCCCGGCGCCGGCGACGCGCTGACCATCGTCAACAACGTGAACGGTACCGGCGACAACCGCAATGCGCTGGCGCTTGCACAGTTGCAGACTTCCAATACCCTGCTCGGCGGAACGGCGAGTTTCCAGGACGCCTATGGCGGTATGGTGGCGGACATCGCCGTACAGACGCGACAGGCGGAAACCGGTTCGCGAACCGAAAACGTGCTGTTACAGCAGGCCGTGGCAAGCCGTGACAGCGTGTCCGGCGTCAACCTCGATGAAGAGGCGGCCAATCTTATTCGATTCCAGCAGGCCTATCAGGCCGCGGCACAGATGATCGCAGTGGCCGACCAGCTTTTCCAGACCTTGCTATCAGCCACCCGAAGGTAAGCCTGACATGAGAATTTCCAGCGTACAGATATTTCAGCAGGGCATTTCCGCGATACTCATGCAGCAGCAGAAGCTGGCGGAAACGGAACAGCAGCTGGCTACCGGGCGGCGCATACTGACGCCCTCGGACGATCCTGTTGCCGCCGTGCAGATCATGGATATCACCGAAGACCTCGAGCTGGTAGACCAGTACCAGCGCAATGCCAATCTGGCCGAGGGCCAGCTGGCGCGCGCAGAGAGCGTGCTGGATGATACCGGCAACCTGCTGCAGCGCGTGCGCGAACTGGTGCTGCAGGCGAATAACGCCACGCAGACGCCGGAAACCCGCAGCGCTATCGCCACGGAGATCGAGGCGCGGATCGACGAGCTCGTCAGCCTGGCGAACACCCGTGATTCCAGTGGCGAGTACATCTTCGCGGGCTTTCAATCGCAGACGCAACCCTTCTCGCAGCAAGCGGGCACGGTCGCTTACAATGGTGATGACGGCCAGCGTTTCGTGCAGATTGGCGCCAGCGTACAGGTTGCTGTGCGTGATTCGGGTGCGCAGGTGTTCATGTCGGTG
The DNA here is from genome assembly GCA_024742415.1 of Gammaproteobacteria bacterium. GTDB lineage: Bacteria > Pseudomonadota > Gammaproteobacteria > Pseudomonadales > Halieaceae > Marimicrobium. The sequence goes on along the minus strand of JANSYN010000002.1, from coordinate 200,185 downwards.
CCCAGCGGCAACGGGACGTTTGCAGTGGCACCCGGCGCCGGTAACAGCGGTACCGCGGTGATCAGTGCCAGCGAGCAGGCCGGCGTATTCACCAGCGACGACTACAGCATCAGCTTTTCCCAGGCCAGCCCCACCGATCCGATCACTTACCAGGTGACGAACTCCGCCGCCGCGGTGGTCGGCAGCGGTGTTTACGCCGCCGGAGAGCCCATCGATTTTGCCGGTGCACGCGTGGTGCTGTCCGGCGCCCCTGCGGATGGCGACAGTTTTTCTGTCAGTCCATCGGTGGGCCAGTCGGTGTTCAGTACGCTGGAGCGTATTGTGACTGCCCTGCAGGGCTCTGGCAGCACGCCGGCCGAGGTCGCAGCGGTCAACAATGCCATGACGGTGGCCCTCGGTGAACTGGATCAATCGCTCGGGGCTGTGCTGGAAGTGCGCTCCGAGGTGGGCGTGCGCCTGCAACAGGTGCAGAACCAGCTGAACATCAACGAGAGCTTCAACCTGCAGCTGCAGGAGACGCTGTCGGGCATTCAGGATCTCGATTACGCCGAAGCCGTAAGCCGATTTAACCTGCAGCTCACCGCCCTGCAGGCGGCGCAGCAGTCCTACGTCAAGATGCAGGGCCTGTCCCTGTTCAACTACCTCTGACCGGCAGTTTCGGCGGCCATAAGTGGTCTCGGGGGCAGTCTTTGTCCCTGGACGTCGGGCTGAACCGGCATTTTAATCGCCAGTCCAAGAAAAAAGTCACAAAATTGCAGTAAACCCTAAAGTTTTCCCCCCGCTATCCGCTAAATCAGGTGTCGGCAGTGAGAATCACGGTCGATATGTGATTCGAAACAGCAAATAACCAGCCGCCGGATCCACCACGGGTAGGTAGACAGAGCGGATAACGAGAGGGACTGAACCATGCAGGTAATCAACACTAACGTCGCGTCATTGAACGCACAACGTAATCTGAGTGAGTCCTCGAGCTCACTCGCGACTTCATTGCAGCGCCTGTCTTCGGGCCTGCGTATCAACAGCGCGAAGGACGACGCGGCAGGCCTTGCGATCTCCGAGCGTATGACTACCCAGATTCGCGGCCTGAACCAGGCAGCGCGGAACGCCAACGACGGCATTTCACTGGCACAAACCGCTGAAGGCGCGATGTCGGAAGTGACCAACAACTTGCAGCGTATCCGCGAACTGGCGGTGCAGTCTGCGAACGCCACTAACTCGACCAGCGACCGTGCGGCCCTGGACGCAGAAGTTCAGACCCTGATTGCGGAAATCGATCGGGTTGCGGCTGAGACCACGTTCAACGGCGTACAGCTGCTGGACACTGCGGCCACCCTGTCTTTCCAGATCGGCGCCAATGGCGGTGAAACGGTAGACGTGGACACAGTTGACGTCAGCGGTGTTATCACCGGCGACATCACGACTGCGGCCAACGCCACCACAATGCTGGGTGCTGTTGATACGGCGCTGGATACAGTAAACGGCGCGCGAGCTGATCTTGGTGCCGCGCAAAACCGTTTCGAGTCTATCGTGCGCAGCGTGCAGACTACGGCAGAGAACCTGTCGGCCTCACGTTCACGCATCCAGGACGCTGACTTCGCTGCTGAAACCGCCAATCTGACCAGGGCACAGATCCTGCAACAGGCCGGTACAGCGATGCTTGCCCAGGCTAACGCAGCGCCCCAGAACGTGCTTGCCCTGCTCCAGTAATACGGGGCTGAACACCCATAACAAAAAAGCAGTATCCATGGGGCGGTTTACCGCCCCTTTTTTCTCCCGCAAAAGCACCGCCGCGTGGCGGTATAACCAGGCTTTTTAGGAGGTGAACAATGAATGTTCCGGAGTTATCACAGACGCTTGCGTTGAGCGGCCTGGCCAAAAGGGCCGATGCGCAAGGCGCTGCTGCAGCGAACGCTAGCGGTACAGGGCGGCAGGAACTGGTCAAAAGCGGCAAGGAATTTCCGCGGCCGACTGGCGCGGCGCCTGAGTCGGGAGCGTTGCAACGAGCAGCCGAATTGGTTGAACAGTATTTGAAGGATACGTCGCGCAACCTGCGCTTCCAGGTGGACGCAGACACCGGCGTCAATATATTCACCGTGGTGGATGCCAACACCGGGGAAGTTGTCCGGCAGGTGCCGTCTGAGGAAGTGTTGGCGACGGCGCTTTACATCTCGGAGCATGCTGGTGACGTGGTTTCGGGCGCGCTGCTGGATGCCAGGACTTGAGCCACTGCGCAGGCGTGTTGCGCGCAGGTCGTAGCGCGCGGGTGCGCTGGCATCGACCTTGCATAGCAAGGAATACGCGTGCATCGCATGTGCGATGAGCGTGTGCAGTAACAGACACTTTTACGGGACGGTATACGCATGATCACGGCGTCAGGAATCGGGTCAGGTCTGGATATCGAGGGGCTGGTAGCGCAGCTCGTCGCGGCCGAGCGCGCGCCAACTGAAAATCGGCTGAATCGACAGAGTGCGTTGGTCGAGGCAGAGCTTTCCGCCTTTGGCACCTACAAGGGCGCGCTGTCTTCCTTGCAGGACACGCTGGCCAGCCTGAACACCCTGAGTAATTTCGGCCAACGCGTAAGCGCATCGAGCAACGATGACATCGTCAGCATTGCGTCCAATGGCTCGGCGATCAATGGTAGTTACGATGTTAGCGTACAGCAGCTGGCGCGCGCACACTCACTCGCTTCGGGTAGCTATGCGGCGCCCACCGATGTCGTCGGCACAGGGACGATCACCATTCGCTTCGGCACGACTGACTATGCCGGTCCCGACCCGGGCCCGGAAAGCTATAACGGATTTACGGTTAACCCCGAGCGCGCCAGTGCCGTGATCGCAATAGACGGCAACAACAATTCCCTGGAGGGCGTGCGCGACGCGATCAACGCGGCGGATATCGGCGTCAACGCCACTATCGTTAACGACGGCAGCGGCTACAGGCTGCTGTTCAGCTCGGATGCAACGGGCGCCGACAACAGCATGGAAATCAGCGTTGCCGATACCGGCGACGGTAACAGCAGCGATGCCTTCGGCCTGTCTGCGCTGGCGTTTTCCAGCGCAGGTACCAACCTCAGCCAAACGGTGGCAGCACAAGATGCCAACTTCACTGTGAACGGCTTGCCGATCAGCAGTGATAGCAACGTCGCCAGTGGCGTGATCGACGGCGTGGACATCACACTCAAGGGGCTGACCGATGCTACTGCGGTGACACTGAGCGTGAGTGAGGACACCGCCGGGTTAAAGGAGAACGTGCAGTCCCTGGTCGATGGCTTTAACGCCTTTTTGCAGGGCACGCGAAGCCTGACGGCCTTCGATGCCACCAGCGGCATAGCGGGCGCGCTGCAGGGCGATGCGTCTATCCGGTCGATTTCCACGCAGCTTCGCCAGGCGCTGACCTCCGTTGTAGACGGGGCCAGCGCCGAGATAAACAGCCTTAGCCAGATCGGCATCACCACGACGCGTGATGGATCGCTGGAGGTAGACGAGGCACGGCTGGATGCGGCGCTGGCGAACAACTTTGACGACATCGTCGGCCTGTTTGCGGCGGTGGGGCTGCCGTCAGACAGCGGTATCGACTTCATCGGAGCCGGTGACGACACCCAGGTAGGCAGCTATGCAATAGAGATTTCGCAGATTGCCACCCGTGGCCTGTACACGGGCGGTGCGCTGGCATTGCCCGGCGGCGTGGCCACAGTGAATGCGGGCAATGACGAACTGAGCCTGCGCGTAGACGGTGTGGATACTGGGCCTGTCGTATTGACCCAGGGTGTTTACGCCAGCGGTGAAGCCCTGGCTGCCGAACTGCAATCCAGGATCAACAGTGACGATGCGCTGCTGGCCGCCGGCGTGAGCGTGAGTGTCAGTTTTGTCGGGGGAAGTCTCTCGATCACCTCGCAACGTTACGGTTCTGCGTCTAGCGTGGAGATCACCGCGGTCGATACCACCAGCGCCGCCGACTTCGGGCTGTCTGTAGGGGCGGGCACCCAGGGCGTAGACGTGGCCGGCACTATCGGTGGCGTGGCCGCACTGGGTAGTGGACAGCTGCTTACCGCCGCTACCGGCAGTGAGGCCGAGGGTCTGCGGCTGCTCGTTGAGGGTGGCCTCACAGGCGCGCGCGGTACTGTCGATTTCACCCGGGGTATTGCTGATCAGCTCAACACGCTGATTGGCCGGTTTCTTGAGGCGGACGGAATTCTCGATTCACGCACGGACGGTCTGGAAAGTCGCGTGGATCGCCTGGATGACCAGCGCGATCGCCTCGACCTGCGCATGGAGTCACTGGAGGCGTTCTATCGCGCCCGCTTCAATGCGCTGGACACACTGCTGGCACAACTGCAATCCACCAGCAATTTCCTGACCCAACAACTTGCCGCCCTGCCAGAGGCAGGGTCGCTGAACCGCAATTAACAGGCTGTAGTGAGAAAGACTATGAACCAGACGGCATTGCAACAGTACCAAGCCATTGGCGTGCAGAGCGGAGTCACCGATGCCAGCCCCCACCAGTTGATCAGTATGTTGATCAGCGGTGCGGCGGATCGCATAGCGGCGGCCCGTGGTGCGATGGAGCGCGGTGAGACGGCGCGCAAGGGCGAGCTAATCAGCAAGGCCATCAGTATCGTGGATGGCCTGCGAGCAAGCCTTGATCGCGACAATGGTGGTGAGGTCGCCGCCAACCTTGGGGCCTTGTACGACTATATCGAGCAGGGGCTGGTGGAGGCCAACCTGCGATCGGACGTGGCGCGTCTGGACGAGGCGGCGCGACTGCTGGGCGAGGTCCGTGAGGCCTGGAACAGCATACCCGCCGAGCAGAGGTAGCCGCGATGATCATAGAAGAACTGCGCACAACGGCCTGGTCTGACCAGATGCGCCACTGTCAGCGACTGGCACAGGCCTTGAAACTGACGGAGCGGATGCTCAGGCATGCCGAGAACGACGAATGGCAGCAGGTGACAGAACTTGAAGTCGAACGCCGCGAAGATCTCAATGCCTGTTTCTCCGGGCAGATTCCGCCGGTAGACGCAGAGTTGGTGGCGCAGGCGATGGCTGCACTGCTGCACCTGAACGAAGAGCTGATGTCACGACTCAAGGTGGCGCGATCGACGGCCATGGCGCAGGGGCGGGAATTGAGCACGAAACGCCAGGCGGTGGACAGCTATCGCGCAGTGGAGGCTGCTTCCGGTCGTTGACTATGGCTTGAAGTCTACGCGTGTAACCTGCGACACTTAGCGCATCGGCGTCGGTGGTGCAGGGTGAGCATGACAAGCAGTGATCAATCTGATTGGGCCGGCCTGGCGTTCACTGATGAAATCTCCATCGAGTGGCGTCTTGTCGAACAGATGCCCGATGAAGCCCGACTTGCCATCGTTAACGAATCGAATGAGTCCTTTCTGCGAGCGGTGTCGGTCGTTGGCGCCTTCCCCGGTGAATTTTCCGAAGAAGAAGTAGCGTCCTCGCAGGAAATTGCCCGGCTCGACCTTAAGATCAACCTCTTGCTGGACCTGGTGAGTGAACTGCTTTACCAGCAGTCCAGTGTGCCGGCGCGGCGTACGGTAACGGTGTCCACCAATGAGATCGCCTGGCGCGACGAACATCCTCCGGCCCTGGGGGATATCGTGTTCCTGCAGGTGTACATCCAGCACGGTACGCCCAAGCCGCTGAGCCTGTACGGCAGCGTGGTTGCTGTGCAGGATGACACACCGCAAAGCCGCAACCGTGTCCGTTACCTGGGCTTGTCGCCCTCTGCGCAGAGTTGGCTGGACAAGCTGATTTTCCGCCACCATCGACGCGAAGTGGCTTTCCGCCGTCGCGCGCATCACGAGAAGTAGCATCACGAGAAGTAGCATCACGACAACAAAATTCCGGCGTTTTTTCCCGGTATGGTTGTGACGGGCCTGCGTTTATTGCACCATTGACAGAAGTACAGTGGAGCTTGCAGTGTGATGGCACAGGATATAGAAGGCACCGTGTACAGCGTCGATCGCGATCGCGTCACTCAGGCGCGGCTGACCCAGCTACTGGGTGCACGCGGCATCAATGTCAAATCGTTCTGTTCGGCCGAAAGCTTTTTTGCAGAGTGTCTGGGTGAGGTAGATCACACGCGTGATGCACCTGCCTACCAGCCAGCATGCCTGGTGCTTGAGGTGTCACTGCCCGACATGAGCGGGTTCGACCTGCAGGCGGCGTTGGCCAGCCGCCACAGCACGCTTCCCCTGGTATTTCTTGCCGCCACCACTGACCCGCGTGTTCCCATCCGTGCCCTGAGAGCCGGGGCGGTAGATTTTCTGCTCAAACCGATGGAGCCGGCGGCGCTGGTGGCCAGTGTGCGGGAGGCCCTGGCCCTCGATAACCGCTGTCATGAGGTGCGCTCGCGGCGTACCCGTATTGTGTCGCGCATGGAAGAACTGACCCAGCGGGAAACCGAGGTCATGGCTCACGTGGTGCGCGGACACACCAGTAAAGAGATCGCCCAGGCACTGTGTATCAGCCCCAGGACTGTCGAAGTGCATCGCAAAAATCTGTTCAGCAAAATGCGCGCGGATTCCGTTGCCTGCCTGGTTGAGCAGGTCATCGAGGCGCGAGCAACCGTGGCCGCCGGCAGTGCCGCGAGTGCTTCGATTTCTGGTGATCTACGGGATATTACGTATTTAACTCGTGCGGGAAACGTATAAGCTATTGAGAATCATACGAAATCTTTCCTGATGGCAAGTGCCGCTCCCTCAGCAGTTTTGGCGGCCGATCGCAGAGAAAGACAATAATAGGCCTGGGCAATTCCAGGCACTCGAGGACGGTGTTGTTCGATAACGGGGATTGTCTCTGACATGCATCTCGCAGGGTACAGTGCAAGGGCTTGCGCCCAGGCTGTAGGGCCACCCATCTGTCGTTCGCTTGCGTCAAACTCCAGTAACGTTTTGCTGCTTCACTTTCCGGAGATGTCCAATGAGTGAAGAGAATCTGCCGGTTCTTGTCGTGGATTCCAACACGGAACGTGCTCGTCGCTTCGCTTCTTTTGTCCAGTTTTTAGGCTACTCCACGCACAGCGTTGAGGGCCTGGACGATTGTGCAGCGGCAGTCGACGAACTACCTGCGGTGCTGGCGGTGTTCGTAGCCGCTGACGCAGGGGCGCGCGTGGTCGAGCCCGTGCTGAAAATGGCGTCGGCCCGACTGCCTGGCAGTGCCTGTTTCCTGATTGCCGGCGGTGCACCCGCAGGCGATCCGCCCGCCAAGTTTGAAGGGCGGGTGCGGGGGGTGGTCTCCCCCGGCGCCAGTTACAAGGAATTGCTCGGCCGCCTGCACGAGGCTGAGCTGTTCTACCGGCACCGGGCAGGCGGTCGCGGAGAGTCCTCCCTGCTGCTGTACCAGAACCTGGTGGGTAGCAGCGACGACATCAACGGCGTGCGCCAACTGGTGCGCCAGGTGGCGGGTACCGAGGCTTCGGTACTGATCACCGGTGAATCCGGTACCGGCAAGGAGGTCGTCGCGCGTTGCATTCATGCGCTCTCTGCGCGCCGTGACCGCCCCTTTGTGCCCATCAACTGCGGCGCCATTCCGGCCGAATTGCTGGAGTCGGAGCTGTTCGGACACGAAAAGGGCGCCTTTACCGGTGCGATCAGTTCTCGCCAGGGCCGTTTTGAAATTGCCGAAGGCGGCACTTTGTTTCTCGATGAGATCGGCGACATGCCGCTTGAGATGCAGGTGAAACTGCTGCGCGTTTTGCAGGAAAGTACCTTCGAGCGGGTGGGCAGCCACAAGACACAGCAGGCCGACGTGCGCATCGTCGCCGCAACCCATCGCGACCTGGAACAACTGGTAAGCGAGGGTTCTTTTCGCATGGACCTCCTGTACCGGCTCAACGTCTTCCCCATCGAGATATCGCCGCTGTGCGAGCGTGCCGGCGACATTCCGCTGCTGATCGACGGTTTCGTCAACAAGCTGGCGCGCGAGCAGCGCGGGGTGCTGCGGCTGAGCGACTGCGCGGTGGCCAGCCTGGCGCGCTATCACTGGCCGGGCAATGTACGCGAGCTGTTCAACGTGCTGGAGCGGCTGTCGATCCTGTTTCCCGACAAGCTCGTCAAGTGGTCCGACCTGCCGGCCAAGTTTCGCTCCAACCTGGAGTTGTTCGCAGAGCAGGGCGACGAGCCCGTCTGCCAGGTGCTTTCGAGTGTGCGCTCAGGCGTGATTGACCTGCCCCGCGAAGGCATCGACCTCAAGCCGCACCTGGCGGATATTGAGCGCACCTTGATGACGCAGGCGCTGATGCAGTCCGAGTGGGTGGTAGCACGTGCAGCCAAGCTCCTGAACCTGCAGCGCACCACGCTGGTCGAGAAAATGCGCAAGTTCGAGATCCAGCGCCCGGAAGAACTGACGGCTTCTTGACGCTCTAGTCAACCCTTTGCTCCAACTCGCTGAAAAATAAAGAAAAATATTCTAGGCACGGTTTTTGCTTGCCCGTATAGGAAGCGCTCCGATAACAGCGCTATCTGACGGGGTAAGCAGTATGGGCCAAACACAGTCGTTGACGCAGGACGAGTTGGAAGAAGCCTTTGAGATGTTCAGTCGCGTCTCCGTTGAGCTGGACGCGACCTACCGCGGTTTGCAGGCCCGGGTGGCAGATCTCACAGCCGAGCTGGGTAGCGCGCGCACTGCGCGCTTGCGCGAGCTGGACGAAAAAGAGCGCCTGGCGAACCGGCTCAGCTCACTGGTGTCGGCTCTGCCCGGCGGCGTCCTGATTGTCGATCGCCAGCAATGTATCCGCGACGCCAACCCCGAGGCCCTGCAAGTGCTTGGCGCCCCGCTGATCGGTGAGCCCTGGGAAGATGTGCTGCGACGCTCTTCGGGCCGTGCGAGCCTGAAATCCAATCAGCTGCAGCTTGCCAACGGCAGGCGTTACTCCGTGGTGAGCCGCGTGCTGGATGACCTGGGCGACCAGGTCTTATTGATCACCGACGTCACGGAAGTGCATCAGTTGCAGGCACAACTGGGCCGCAAGCAGCGGCTGGCGGCCCTGGGTGAAATGGCCGCCAGGCTGGCGCACCAGGTGCGCACGCCACTCAGTGCGGCCACGCTCTACATGGCGCAGTTAAGCGCCGGGGAGGTTGCGCCGGAGCAGCGCCAGCGCATTGCATTGAAAGTCAGCCAGCGCCTCGACCACATGGGCAAATTGCTGGACAGCATGCTCGCCTTCGTGCGCGGTGGCTCGCGTTCACGGCGGGTGATTTACCTCAAGGACGTACTGGCTGATTTCAGCTCCACTGTATTGCCGCAATTGGCTGAGCGGGGCGCGACGATTGATGTCCCTGTTATTGACGACACTTTGCGGATTCTCGGCGATCGCGACGAACTGGTGGGAGCGCTATGCAATCTCGCAATGAATGCACTCGAGGCGGCGGGTGACGGCCTGGCGATTGAACTGTGGGTCGGTGCACTGAGTGACGACTGGCTGCAGATTCGCGTGCGCGACAATGGCCCCGGGATCAGCGAGGAAATCCACGAACGTATTTTCGACCCGTTTTTCACCACGCGCGCCAGCGGTACCGGGCTTGGCCTTGCGGTGGTTGCCATGACCGTGAGCGATCATGGCGGCGAGATTACCGCGCACAATCGCCCTGAAGGTGGTGCTGAGTTTCTGATCAATCTGCCGCTTGCGGCCCAGGAGTCTCCTGCAGAGCCCGCCGCTGTCACCGCCCGCCAGGCCGGGGGGATGCTTGCCCATGAGTAACCAGGCGCGCGTGTTGGTCGTGGAGGATGACGCAGCGCTGCGCGAGGCGCTGTGCGATACGCTGGAGTACGGTGGTTACGCTGCCCTGTCGGCCTGTAACGGGGTGGAGGCGTTGCGTACGCTGGAAAAAGAAGCGGTCGACCTTGTGATCAGCGATGTACAGATGGATGAGATGGACGGTCACACACTGTTGCGCGAAGTGCGCAGCTCGCGACCGCAGCTGCCCTTTGTGCTGGTGACGGCGCATGGCAGCGTCGAAAAGGCCATCGAGGCAATACGCGCTGGCGCCACCGATTACCTGCTAAAACCCTTCGAGGCCGAGGTGCTGCTGGAGATGGTCAGTCGTCTCGAGGGCGCCATCGAGTGTGATGCCGGGGGTATGGTGGCGGAAGACCCGGCCATGACCAGCGTGCGCGAGCTGCTTTTGCGCGTCGCGCGCAGCCCGGCGACCGTGCTGATTAGCGGGGAGTCGGGTACCGGCAAGGAAGTGGTCGCGCGCTTTATCCATCACAGCTCGGAACGTGCCGACAAGCCGTTCCTGGCGATCAACTGCGCGGCGATTCCCGAGCCGATGCTGGAATCCATGTTGTTTGGATACGAGAAGGGCGCCTACACGGGCGCGTATCAGTCACGCGCCGGAAAATTCGAGCAGGCCAATGGCGGCACTTTGTTGCTGGACGAGGTCTCCGAGATGGACCTGGGTCTGCAGGCCAAACTGCTGCGCGTACTGCAGGAGCGCGAGGTAGAGCGCCTTGGCGGCCACAACCTGATCGCGCTGGATGTGCGTGTGCTGGCCACCACTAACCGCGATCTGCGCGCAGAGGTGGCGGCCGGACGTTTCCGGGAAGATTTGTACTACCGCCTGAGCGTATTTCCAGTGCACATACCGCCACTGCGGGATCGTCCCGGCGACATCCTTCCCCTGGCGCATGTCATGCTCGCGCGGCACTCCGGTGGGCGTCCCATGGAGCTTGATCGCGAGGCGGAGCTGCGGCTGTTGTCGCACCCGTGGCGCGGTAACGTGCGCGAGCTTGAGAACTGCATGCAGCGGGCAGCCATACTGACGCCGGGTACGCAGGTGACCGCCCGGGACATTTATTTCGAAGACATGATCGCGGCGCAGGGCAGCCCGGCACAGGAGACGCCTGCGGAATCGTCGTGCAACATGCTGGACGGTGGGCTCAAGGACACCGAGAAACAACTGATTGTCAATGCGCTGAAAACCGTGAACGGGCGCCGCAAGGATGCCGCGGAAATTCTTGGCATCAGCCCGCGCACCCTGCGCTACAAGCTTGCCCGTTTAAAAGAACAAGGCGTGGCGTTACCGCACGCCGGTTAGTTGGAAACTGGGGACATAAAAAAATGAGTGATATCAACATCAATCAGGTGCTCGCGCAGATGCGCGCGCTGTCTGCTGCTGCCAGTGGTTCCACAGAGCGACCCGACGAAGGCACCTCAGGTGCCGATTTTGCGCAGTTGATGAAAAACTCGCTGGACGACGTAAATGCCGCCCAGGCAAAGTCGCGTGAACTGGCCACTGCCTTTGAGATGGGTGAGAAAGGCGTGGAACTGCCGGAAGTGATGGTGGCGCTGCAGAAAGCGAGCATTTCCTTTCAGGCGATCACCCAGGTAAGGAACAAGCTGCTCAGCGCTTACCAGGATGTCATGAACATGCAGGTATAAGCCTGTGTGCCTTATTCACTACAGCCTGGAAGACTAAGACATGGCCCTGGATTCACAGGAAGTGCTCGGCAGGTTTAGCAGCCTCAGCCGCCAGCCCATCACCCGCCAGATCAGCCTGCTGCTGGGCCTTGCGGCCAGTATTGCGCTGGGTGTCGGTGTGGTGCAGTGGGCCCTGACGCCGGAGTTCGCGCCCCTGTACGGCGAGTTGCCACCGGAATCCGCTGCGCAAATCATGCAGTCGCTGGACACCCAGAACGTGCCCTATCGCGTCGACAGCCGCACAGGGATGGTCAGCGTGCCCGCCGACCGCGTGCGCGCCACTCGCCTGAAACTTGCGGGCGAGGGCCTGCCAAAGCTCGATACGCCCGGGTTCGCCATGCTGGAAGAAGAGTACGGCCTGGGTGTCAGCAGTTTCATGGAAAAGGCGCGCTACGACCGTGCCCTGGAGCAGGAACTGTCCAGCTCCATCACCTCGCTTGACAGCGTCCGCGGCGCGCGGGTGCACCTGGCGCTGCCCAAACAGTCGGCGTTTATCCGCAAAAAAGACAAGCCCGCCGCGTCTGTGCTGGTAAATCTGTATCCCGGTCGCGAACTGTCCGACAGGCAGCTCGCAGGCATTGTGCATCTCGTGGCCTTCAGTGTGCCGGGTCTCGAGGCGGAACAGGTGTCTGTGATCGACAACCGCGGCAAACTGCTGTCCTCACAGAGCGATGACGATTTTGGCTCCACCAAGGAGAACTTCCGCTTCACGCAGCAACTGGAGCAGCGCTACGTTGACCGCATTCGCGAGATTCTCACGCCGATTCTGGGCGTAGGCGCCGTGCAGGCACAGGTGGCGGCAGAAATAGACTTTACGCATATCGAACGTACCAGTGAGGTGTATCAGCCAGAGACCAGTATTCGCAGTGAAGAGTTGGTGGAAGAAACCACGGAAGACCGGCAAAGTGGTGGCCTGCCGGGCACGCTCGCCAATCAGCCACCGGCACCGGCAGAGGTGGCGGCGGAAGCCGGGGGCGGCGGCGGTGCTGAACAGCAGGCGCAGCGCTCGAGCAAGCGTGAGATTCGCAACTACGAAGTGGATCGCACGATCAGCCATATCCGTGAAACCCCGGGCACGCTGCGCAAGCTGAGTGTGGCGGTGGTCGTTGATTACCAGGAGTCGGTGAACGCCGAGGGCGTTGTGGAGCGCGTGCCGCTGTCTGATGCCGAACTGGCCGAAGTGAAAACGCTGGTGCAGGAAGCGGTCGGTTACGACGCCGAGCGCGGTGATCGCGTGAACGTGGTCAACGCATCGTTTATTCCGCCACCTGCGATGGAGCCACTGCCAGACGCCTCGATCCTGGATCAACCCTGGGTCTGGCAGAGCGTGAAGCTCTTGCTCGCTGGTCTGACGGTACTGCTCACAATCTTTGTCGTGGTGCGGCCGCTGCTCAAGGTCTCTGCGCTGCCCCCGCCTGTGGCAGCGCCGGGTAATGGCGCTGCGCTGGGCGCGCCGGCAGGCGCGATGGCGATGGGCGATGACCGGGTAAGCCTGGGCTATGCACAGCAGGCGGGCCTGCCAATGGGTGAGCCCGCCTACCAGCAACAGCTCAATATGGCCCGCATGATGGCAGAAGGTGAGCCGCAGCAAGTGGCTAACGTGGTGAAGAAGTGGGTGGCCAGTGACAGCTGAATCAGCGGGTAATCTTTCGGGGCCGCAGCGGGCGGCGATCTTTCTGTTGGGCCTTGGCGAGCAGGGCGCGGCTGCGATCATGCGCCATATGGAACCCAAGGAAGTGCAGCGCGTGGGCGAGGCCATGGCGGGTTTGCGCGAGGTCTCCAACGAGCAAATCGCCACGGTGGTGCAGGACTTTTCGGAGAAAATCGCCAGTGTAAGTCCTATCGGCATCGGCAGCGATGACTTTACCAGGCGTGTACTGGTGGAAGCGCTGGGCGAGAAGCGCGCGCGCAGCATGCTCAGCAAAGTCATGCAGGACAAAAACAGCACCGGCATGGGTGCGCTCAAGTGGATGGATGCGCGCTCCGTGGCCGGCATTATCCGCCACGAACACCCCCAGATCACCGCACTGGTGCTGGCCTCCCTGGAAGCGGATCACGCGGCCCAGGTGTTGGCGCTGTTGCCAATGGAGGAGCGGCCCGACCTGCTCATGCGGATTGCACGCCTGGATCTTGTAGACCCCTCCGCGCTGCAGGAACTTGACCGGGTCTTGGAAAAACAGCTCGGTGTTGACCAGGAGGCGCCGCCAACAACGCTGGACGGCCTGAATACCGCCGCGGCCATTCTCAATCACGTCGACAGTGGCGACGAATCCCTGCTGCTTGATTCGATGAAACAGCTCGACGGCGAGCTGGGCGAAAAAATCCAGGAACTGATGTTCGTGTTCGAGAATCTTATGGACCTGGACGATCGCGGTATGCAGCGCCTTATTCGGGAAATCTCTACCGACATGCTGGTGATCGCCCTGAAGGGCGTGGACGACGAACTGAAGGACAAGTTCTTCAATAACATGTCTTCGCGGGCCGCCGATATGCTCAAGGAAGATCTCGAGGCCCAGGGCCCGGTGAAACTTGCGGATGTCGAAGAACAGCAAAAAGCCATACTGGCCCTTGCCGCGCAGCTGGCCGAGGCCGGCGAGATCTTCCTTGGCAAGGGAGGCGACGATTTTGTCTGATTCACCGCCGCAGGTACAACGCTGGGAGGCGCCGTTTTTCGAGCAGGTGCGCCAACCCGAGACAACGGCCTCGCTGGAAGAGCAATCGGCATTGGCTCAGGCCCGCGGCTTTCAAAGTGGCAGGGAAGAGGGCCTGGCTGCCGGGCGCGCCGAGGCGGAGCGCATCGTCGCCGCGTTGTCGGCGGTTGCCGGTCAGATGGCCGAGCCTTTTCGTGCGCTGGATGAAGTGGTCAGTCGTGAACTGGCACAGCTGGCGATGCAGCTTGCCGAGCAGATCGTGCGCCGCGAGTTGCGCCTGGATTCCAGCGCGGTAACCGAGGTGGTAACCGAGGCGCTCGCCACACTGTATAAACTGCAGGGCGAGCTCGTGATTTTTCTCAATCCAGCCGATGCACAGCTGGTGGCCGAGTTTGCGCCTGAATCGCTTGAGGGCAAAAGCTGGAAAATCGTCGAAGATCCGGCGTTGTTCCCGGGCGGCTGTCAGGTGAAAACATCTACCTCTTTCGTGGACGCCTCGGTGGAAAAGCGCCTCGAAGCGTTGTTTGAGGAACTGTTGAAGTCTTTCGAAAAGGGGATGGAGAGCTGAGCTCAGCCGCACTGGAGGAGTTGCTGGCAGGTCGCAGTGCACGGCTGGCAGGTCGCGTTGCGGGGCTGGCCGGGGGCATCACCCTGCCTGGCCTGCAGGAAGAGGGATCGCTGGTAAGGATGATCGGCATCAAGCTCGAGGCCGTCGGGTTTCAGGCGCCCATCGGCAGCCGCTGCCTGATCATCACTGACGGTGGCGGTTCCATCGAGGCCGAGGTGGTCGGCTTTTCCGATGTCAGCCTGATACTCATGCCCGAGGGCAACCTGCGCGGTGTGCAACTCGGCGCGCGCGTTGTGCCGCTGCATACCGGCGGGGTGGTGTCGGTAGGCGAGCAGCTGCTGGGCCGTGTGATCGATGGTGCCGGCAACCCCATTGACGGCCATGGCCCGGTGCGTTGCCTGCACTCCGTGCCGCTGCGTGGCGAATCGATCAACCCCCTGAACCGCAGTCCGATTACCGACACGCTTGACGTGGGCGTGCGCGCGATCAATGCCTTGCTGACCATGGGCAAGGGGCAGCGCCTGGGGCTGTTTGCCGGCAGCGGCGTGGGCAAAAGCACACTGCTGGGGATGATGACCCGGTTCAGCGAGGCGGATGTGATTGTGGTCGCGCTGGTCGGTGAGCGAGGGCGGGAGGTGCGCGAGTTCGTGGAGGATATTCTCGGGCCGCAGGGGCTGGCGAAAGCGATCGTGGTGGCCACGCCGGCGGATGATTCCCCCCTCATGCGCGTGCACGGTGCCTGGCGCGCAACGGCCATTGCCGAGTTTTTCAGCGATCGGGGCAAGCAGGTGCTGTTGCTCATGGATTCGCTCACGCGGGTCGCCCAGGCACAGCGAGAGATCGGGCTGGCGGTGGGAGAGCCACCGGTGTCCAAGGGGTATCCGCCCTCGGTGTTCTCGTTGCTACCGGCGCTGGTGGAGCGCGCGGGCAATGGCGTCTCGGGCTCGATCACGGCGGTCTATACCGTACTGGTGGAAGGGGGTGACTTTGACGATCCCGTTTCCGATGCATCACGCGCCATTCTCGACGGTCATATTATTCTGTCGCGGGAGGTCGCCGATTCCGGCCTCTTTCCGGCCATTGACATCGATGCGTCGGTCAGTCGCCTGATGACAAGCATCGTGGATGCTGAGCAACTGGCCCGGGCGCGTGAAGTAAAGGGGCTGTATGCCACTTTCCAGCAGAACCGCGATTTGATCAACATCGGCGCATACCAGGGTGGCAGCGATGAGCAGATCGACCGCGCGATTGCTGCCGCCCCGCGCATTCGTGAATTTATCGCCCAGCAACACCACGAGAAAGTCGACATGCCCGCGAGCCGCGCTGCACTTGCCGCTCTCACCGGTAGTAACCAGCCGCCCGTCCCCCCTGGAGGTGATACGTGACTTCGCCAAAAATTGAGAAAGCGGCAACCGTTGCCCGCCTGTCCGAAAAACAGTCGCTGCAGGTGCTCAGTACCGAGCGCAAGGCGCACGAAGCACACCAGGCGCAGCTGGACCAACTGCTGCAGTACCGGGCCGAGTACGAGGCGAACCTGCAGGAAAAAAGCCGTGCGGGTATGGAGGCCGCACAACTGCGCGACTATCGCCTGTTTCTCGACAAGCTCAATGCTGCGATCGAACAGCAGCAGGCCGAGGTGGCAAGATCTGCGGAAGGCCTGAAGGTCACGCAGGACACCTGGCGTTCGAAAGCGCAGCGCACGCAGGCGCTGGACCAACTGGTGGATGATCGCCAGCGTGAAGAGGTCAGGGCGCGTGATAAGTTGGAGCAGAAACGCGCCGATGACGATTCGCTGGCGCGCATGGCGCGGGAAGATTTCTAGCCCTGCAATGTACGTACGGCGGTTGCTCCAGGCTGTCGCTCCCGATGAAATAGCCGTTTTCTGGTACGAATGTTGCAAATCCCGTATCGAACGTATCGGGAGTAGTGACATTGGATGCAACTCTGGAACCCTTGATGCCGATAGCGGCGGGGGTAAACGGCAGGCCGGGCGCACTGCGCGATGGCGTGGAACGCCCGCCGGGCGCGGCTTTCGGCGAGATTTTCACGGCACAGGACGCAGCGCGCGCGTCAACGTCTTCGGCAGCTACGCCGCCGGGCCCGGCTGAAGCGGGCGGTGTCAGGCCCGAAACGGACGGCAAGAACTTGCCGGTGGCGGCAGCAGCCGTTGCCGATATTGCCGCTGATGCCGTGACCAGGCCCGCGTTGCCGCTCGAGGCGTTGCCGGATATGACCGACGCGAGCGCAGAAGAGGCGTTGGTCGCAGCGGCGGGGCAGCCTGCCGCGCCGCTCACGGCCCCGGTAGCCATCCCCCTGACGCCTGTAGGGCCGCCGACTGTAGCGCCCGGTGAGGCGGGTGCAACTGCCGCCCAGGCGGCGTTGCCATTGCCTTCGACGACGCCAGCGCCTGCTGCCACCCCGACGCTCGCCCAACCTGGTCTTGCGCAACCGCCGCTTGCCGGTGATGCGCCGGTACCGGCGCCGGGCAGCAACGCAACAGCACCGATGCCACCGCGCGCCGCGCTGGACGCACGCGCTGCCGCGCCTGACCCAGCGCCCGCGGCGTTGACTGCCGCCGCGCAGGAGGGCGTGGCGCCAGACCAGTTGCTGTCCGATGATCAGAACAAACTGACGCAACCACTGGCCGGTGCGGTGCGCGCTGCGTTCGGCTCTCCTGACGCCGTCGCGTTACGCCAGGCGCCAGAAACTTCTGCCGCAGCGCTGACACCGCGCGGTGGGCCGCCTGCCGCAGCGCTGTTTGGGTCGGCGGACCAGGCCGTAATGCCGCTCGATACCCAGCTTGCGCAGGGTGATGCTACGCGCCTGCCAACGAATCTGCTGGAGGATTTTGCGGCCGAACAGCTGCTCAATCGCGCACCGGCACAAACCGCCGCCGCGCAGGTGGCGCAGCCTGGCAGCTTCGCCGCACTGCTGCCGCCGGCTGACGGCGATGCCGCGCTGGTGGCAAAAACCGGCGTGCTGCCTCCGCTACTTGCGGCGCCCGGGGATCCTGCATTCAACACCGAACTGGCCGGGCGCGTCAGTGTGCTGCTGCGCGATGGTTTGTCGGAAGCGCGGCTGCAGCTGAACCCACCGGAACTGGGCCGACTGGATATCAAGATATCCACCGACGGCGATCAGACGCGGGTGTCTTTCCTGGTGCAGGGCGCGGAGACGCGCGATGTCATCGAGCAGGCGATGCCGCGCCTGCGCGAATTACTGGAGCAAAGCGGCTTGCAGCTGTCGCGCTTTGATGTCGCCGACCAGTCGCGTTCCCAGCAGCAGGGCGATGGCCGTGCGCCTGGCGCTTATGCACCGGACAGCACCGCCACTGGCGAGGGTGAGCCAGCCAGCCCCGGAACGACGCTGCGCGCCAGCACAGGCAGTCAATCACTGGTCGACTTCTACGTGTAACCGCTGCAG
This sequence comes from Gammaproteobacteria bacterium, assembly GCA_024742415.1. Taxonomy (GTDB): domain Bacteria; phylum Pseudomonadota; class Gammaproteobacteria; order Pseudomonadales; family Halieaceae; genus Marimicrobium. The sequence goes on along the minus strand of JANSYN010000002.1, from coordinate 182,107 downwards.
CAACGCCCTGGTAGACGGATTCCCAGGGCGTCAATTCTCTGACTCTTTCTCAAGTCATTCCTATTAAGTCATTGATAAATAACAATAAATAAAGTTGGTACAGCTTTTGCAGTACTCGCCTGAGAACGCCCCGGAATAAGGGTGCGCAGCCAATAGGCCCACACGGGCCAGACTCAGGGGAATGCAGTACGATGAAAAAAATAATCATAGCGGTGGTGGTAGTGCTGGTGCTCGGCGGCGCTGGTGCCGGGGCCTTCTTTTACTTCCAGTCCCAGAACACAGAGGCCACGACAGAAGGTGCAGCAGCGGGCGAAGCGCCTGGGCAAGCCACTGAGCCCGAGGGCGAGCCGACCTACCTCAGCCTGAACCCTGCGTTTGTGGTGAACTACGAACACAATGGCAGTGTCCGCTACCTGCAGATTGAACTGCAGGTGATGTCCTACTCCGAAGAAGTACTGGAAAAAGTGGCGGCGAACATGCCGGCGGTACGCAACACGCTGATTCTGCTTTTTAGCAGCCAGAACTACGCGGCCCTGACCACGCTGGAGGGTAAGGAAACCCTGCGCGGCGAAGTGGTTGCCGCGATCAACAAGCAACTGCGCCTGAGCGGCAGCGACAGCGTTCAGGAAGCGTTTTTCACCAACTTCGTCGTGCAGTAGCGAGCGCTCATGTCCAGTAAGGACGTACTCACCGAAGGGGAGCTGGACGCGCTCATGGACGGATTCTCCAAGGGCGAGGTCGCCGCGGATTCGCCGGCGCTGGAGCGCGACTGTGAGCCCTTCGATTTCGGCACTCGCGAACAGAACCTGCTCGCGCAGATGCCCGCCCTCAAACGCCTGCATGAAAAGCATGCCATGGCGCTGTCGCAAGGCATCCAGACGTTATACCGCGTGGCAGCGCAGGTGGACGTCGCGGAAACCAGACTGCTGCGTTTCGATAAGGCCCTGGAAGCCATCGAGGGGCCGGCCGGCATCAACATGATGACCATTGCGCCGTTGAACGGGCTGTCGTTCGTGGTTATCCCCGGCGAATTGTTGTCGTTCCTCGTGGACAGCTATTTTGGCGGTGGGCGCAGCGGGCAGGCCTCGGCCCCGCGCGAGCGGCTAACGCCAAGCGAGCGCCGTTTGAATGACGTGCTGACAGAAAAATTCATCGCCACGCTCACCGAGACCTGGCGCGAGACGATCAGCTTTACCGCACAGGTGCAGTCTTTTGAATCCAACCCCGCCTTTTTGCAGGCCGGGGCGCCGCAGTCGTTGGCGCTGGTACTCCCTTTTGTGGTGTCGGTGGGCGAGTGGAGCGCGTGTATCGAGTGGCTGGTGCCGTACCCGGCGCTGGAGCCTCTGCGAGTGAAGCTGTCCAGCGCTGGCACCCTGGAAAAACCCGCGCAGGGCGCGAGCAACTGGGAACAGCATTTCCTGCAGGCGCTGCAGGGCGTGGACGTGGAGGTCGTTGGCTCGTTCCTTTCGGAGCAGGTCAGTATTGCCGATGTCCTTGCCTTCAAGCCCGGATCGATTCTGCCGTTGAAGATGCCCAACGAAGTGACCGTCTGCGTGGAGAACCAGGTGTTCTCCATCGGCGAACACGGGGTTCACAACGGCCACAAGTCCATCAAGATCAAGGAGATAATCAGTGAAAACGCACTGCATTAATGCAAGCCCGGAGTGCTCCCCATGAGCGATGACATCGAGGCCCCCATGGGTCAAACGCTGGAGAAGGCGCTGGAGAGCGGCGCTGCCGCCGCGCCACCGGCCGAGTCTGAGCCAGGAAAGGGTGAAGCCGCTTCGGCCGCCGCCGGAGCCGCCCTTACGGCGGATTCCGGCTCAGAGATTAACCTGGACTCGCTGCTGGATGTACCGGTAACGCTGTCGGTAGAAATTGGCCGCAGCAAGCTGGCGATCCGGGATCTGGTAAGCCTCAACCAGGGGTCCGTGATTGAGCTGGATCGAGAGGTCAACGAGCCCCTCGACCTGTTGGTCAACGGCACATTAATGGCGCGCGGCGAAGTCGTGGTCGTGGACGGCCAGTTCGGGTTGCGCCTGATCGACATCGTTAGCCCTCGCGAGCGGCTCAAGAAGTTGAAATGATAGCGCGCCCGCCTCGCCGTCCTGGTTATCTGTCCGCGGGACTCTTCACTTTGCTGGCAGTAGCGCCGTGGACGCTGGCGGTGGCGGCCGACAGCGCCGAGCCCTCCATCTACAGTGCGCGCTATATCGCCCAGGTGTTTGGCTCGCTGCTGCTGGTGCTTGGATGCCTGATCGCCGTTCTTTACCTCATGAAGCGCCTGAACGGTATGCCCGTTGGCGAGAAAAACGCCTTGCGCATTGTCGGTTCGCTGAAAGTCGGGGCGCGCGAGAAGATTGTGCTGCTGGAGGCCGGTGACAACCAGCTACTGGTGGGCGTTGCGGCGGGCAGCGTGCGTACCCTGCACGTCTTTGACGAACCGGTGATCAGCAGCGCAGAGTCGGCCGCGGCGAGCGGGAGCTTCGCTGGCATACTCGAGCGCAACACGCCTGCGGGACGCGGCGCATGAAGTACGGGCGATGGTTGCTGGGCGCGGTACTGTTGCTCACGCCGCTGGCGCTCAGCGCACAGAACGCAATTCCCCTGCTGACGGTGGAACCTGCGGCCGATGGCGGCAGCAACTACTCGGTGAGCCTGCAGATCCTGCTGCTCATGACCGTGCTGACCATGCTGCCGGCGGTGCTGCTGGCTATGACCTCGTTCACGCGTATCGTGGTTGTACTGGCGATCCTGCGACAGGCGCTGGGTACCGCGCAGACGCCTTCCAACCAGATCATCCTTGGCCTGGCGCTGTTTTTGACGTTCTTCATCATGGGGCCGGTGCTGCAGCAGGCCTACGACGAGGGCCTGCAGCCTTATGTGGATGGCGATATTGGATTTGAAACAGCCCTGGAGCGCGCCGAGGTGCCGTTTCGCAGTTTCATGCTGGACCAGGTTCGCGAGGCCGACCTGATCATGTTCTCCGAACTGGGCGGGTACAGCGGCTTCCAGAGTGACGATGAAATCCCGCTCACTGTGCTGCTGCCTGCTTTCGTGACCAGCGAACTGAAAACCGCCTTCCAGATAGGCTTTCTGATTTTTATCCCGTTTCTCGTGATTGATCTTGTGGTCGCCAGCGTGTTGATGTCGATGGGTATGATGATGTTGTCGCCCATGCTCATCTCGCTGCCGTTCAAGATCATGTTGTTCGTGCTGATCGACGGCTGGTCGCTGATCGTGGGCACGTTGGCCACGAGCTTTGCGGTTTAGCGCCGGGGAGGCTGCCAAACGATGACGCCAGAATCCGTACTCGACATTGGGCGTGAAGCGTTGTTCCTGACGATGTACCTGGCGGCGCCGCTGCTGCTCTCCGCACTCGCTGTGGGTTTGCTGGTCGGTGTATTCCAGGCGGCCACGCAGATTCAGGAGATGACGCTGAGTTTTATACCGAAGCTCATGGCCCTGGTACTGGCCTTGCTCCTGGGTGGCCCCTGGATGCTGGACATTATCAAGGATTTCACAGTACGCCTGTTTATCTCGATTCCAGGCATGTTGGGGTGACGCACTAGTGTATTCCTCTGCGCAATTGCTGCTGCTTGCGGAACAGTACTACTGGCCATTCCTGCGCCTGTCGGCCCTGTTCCTCGCCGCGCCCGTTTTTGGCGCGGCCTCGGTACCTGTGCGTGTCAGGATTATCATGGCCGTTGCCATTACGGCGCTGGTGATGCCGCTGCTGCCACCGATGCCAGCGGTGGATGTGCTGAGCGCCGCCGGCATACTGCTGGCGGCCCAGCAGGTGGTGATCGGCCTGACAATGGGCTTTATCGTGCAGCTGATTTTTGGCGCGGCGGTGATTGCCGGGCAGACCATCGCCATGACCATGGGCCTGGGCTTTGCGTTATCGGTGGATCCGCAAAACGGTGTACAAGTGCCCACGCTGAGCCAGTTCTACGTGATTTTGGCGACGCTGATTTTCGTGGTGGTGGATGCGCACCTCTACCTCATCGAGTTTCTGGTGCAGAGTTTCACCCTGCTGCCGATCGGCGCCACGATAATGCGCGACACGTTTGCCCTGGATGTTGTCATGCTCGGAAGCGGCATGTTTCTCAATTCGCTGTTGCTCGTGATGCCGGCAATGACCGCCGTCCTGCTGATCAACATCGCCTTCGGGGTGATTACCCGTGCCGCGCCGCAACTGAATATTTTCGCCGTCGGTTTTCCGATCACCATTCTTGCCGGTTTTGTATTCATTTTCCTGTCGCTGCCTGCGGTCTTTCCGCTGCTGGAGCACATGCTCCAGGGTGGGCTGATCGAGGCCTTTGAGGTGTTTCGCTAGTGGCAGAAGAACAGAATTCGCAGGAACGCACGGAGCAGCCTACAGAGCGCCGCAAGCAGGAGGCGCGCAAGAAAGGTCAGGTTCCGCGCTCCAAGGAGCTCAATATCATGCTGTCGCTGCTGTTTGCGGCCGGCGCCTTCCTGGTGATGGGCAGGTCCATGTCGACGCAGATTTCCGCGCTGTTTGAGTCGGCGCTGACCATAGAGCGCAGCCTGGCCTTTGACACGAACGCCATCGCCCTGCGTTTTATGGACACCGTGCTTGACGCCCTTTGGCTGCTGTTGCCGTTCTTCGCGGTGATGATGGTGGGCGCGCTGGCGGGGCCGCTGATGATGGGAGGTTGGGCCTTCAGCACGTCCGCCATGGCGTTCAAGTGGGAGAAGATCAGCCCGCTGGCGGGCATCAAGCGTGTCTTTTCCGCCAAGGGTTTGATGGAACTCGTGAAAGCCCTGTTCAAGTTTGTCGTGCTGCTGGCGGTCACCGTGGTGCTGTTCTGGATCCTGCTCGAAGAAATCCTGACCCTGGGTATCCTGCTGCCGGTGAAGTCTTTCACCGATGCGGCCTCAATACTGCAGTGGAGCTTTCTGGTGCTCAGCGCTGCCATGGTGTCTATCGTGATTTTCGATGTGCCGTTCGAGTTGTGGAACCACAATCGGCAGTTGAAAATGACGCGGCGCGAAGTCCTGGATGAAATGAAAGAAAGTGAGGGGCGGCCCGAGGTAAAAAGCCGTATTCGAACGCTGCAGCGCGAGGCCTCCCAGCATCGCATGATGGAAGCCGCGAAGACCGCTGACGTGGTGATCACCAACCCCACGCATTTCGCGGTGGCGCTCAAGTACGACAATAACGAAACGCGTGCACCGGTGGTGCTTGCCAAGGGCGCCGACCTGGTCGCGCTGAAGATACGCGCCATAGCGGTAGACAACGATATCGCCATTTTCGAAGCGCCGCCGCTGGCGCGCGCGTTGTTCGCTTCCACCGATGTCGGCAAGGAGATACCGGAAAACCTGTACCTTGCCGTTGCGCGCGTGCTGGCCTACGTGTACCAGCTGCGCAGCGCACCGCGTGGCGAGCGCGCGGAGCGCCCCGACGACCTGCCAGTGCCACCGCAGTACATGCACCTCGATCCGCAACAGGGAGTAGCCTTCGATGAGTGACGCGGTGGCAGGAAGGACGTTCAGCTTTGCGGTGCTTACGGGCCTGGGTACGCCGCTGCTGATGCTGCTCATGTTAATGATGATGATGATGCCGCTCCCGCCGACGATGCTGGATCTGGCCTTCACCTTTAACATTGCTCTGGCAATGATCGTGCTGTTGGCGGCGGTGTACGCGGGGCGGCCGCTGGATTTTGCAGCGTTTCCCACGGTCCTGCTGATTGCCACCCTGCTGCGCCTGTCGTTGAACGTAGCATCCACGCGGGTGGTATTGCTTGAGGGCCACAACGGCACGGCCGCTGCCGGCAAGGTGATCGAGGCCTTCGGCGATTTTGTAGTGGGCGGCAGCTACACAGTAGGCATCGTGGTGTTCGCAATCCTGGTCATCATCAACTTCGTGGTAGTTACCAAAGGTGCAGGCCGCGTATCAGAAGTGACCGCGCGATTCACCCTGGATGCGATGCCCGGCAAACAGATGGCGATCGATGCCGACCTGAACGCCGGTATTATCGACCAGGAGGCCGCACTGCAGCGGCGTGAGGACGTGGCGCGCGAAGCGGACTTCTACGGCGCGATGGACGGTGCCAGCAAGTTTGTGCGCGGCGACGCTATCGCCGGCATTCTCATCCTGTTCATCAACATCATCGGCGGGTTTACGGTGGGCATGCTGCAGCATGACCTCAGCGCAGAGCAGGCGGCGAACAACTACATTTTGCTGACTATCGGCGACGGCCTGGTAGCGCAGATTCCCTCGCTGCTGCTGTCGACGGCTACCGCGATTATCGTGACGCGCGTATCGGATTCCCAGGACATGGGCGCCCAGGTCGTCGAACAACTCTTCAACAATCCGCGTGCCCTGATGGTGGCGGCCGGGATGATCGGCATTATGGGCATGGTGCCGGGCATGCCACACCTGGTGTTTCTGGGGCTTGCTGGTCTGCTCGCGGCGATCGGCTATATGCGGATGGCCAATGCCCGCGAGGCTGAACGCGTCGAGGAACCGGTGGCACTCGACACACCGGCCGAGGCCCAGGAGCTGAGCTGGGAAGATGTCACCGCGGTGGACGAGATTGGCTTGGAGGTGGGCTACCGGCTGATCGCACTGGTGGACAAAAACCAGGGCGGCGAGTTGCTCGGCAGGATCAAGGGCGTGCGCAAGAAGCTCTCGCAGGAACTCGGCTTCCTTGTGCACTCGGTGCATATTCGCGACAACCTTGAACTGGCGCCCAACGAGTACCGCATCACCATTCACGATGTGACCGTGGGAGAGGGCGAGGTCTTTCCCGGCAAGGAACTGGCGATCAATCCTGGCCAGGTCTACGGCACCCTGCCCGGCGCGGCCACCAAGGATCCGACCTTTGGCCTGGAGGCGGTCTGGATAGAGCCCAACCAGCGTGATGACGCGCAGGCCATGGGCTTTACGGTGGTGGATTGCCCCACTGTCATCGCCACCCACCTCAGCCAACTGCTCAAGTCCCATGCGCATGAGCTGCTGGGCCAGGACGATGTGCAGCAGTTGCTCAACAAGCTCGCCCGAACCTCACCCAAGCTGGTTGAGAATCTGGTGCCGAATCCCTTGAGCCTGGGTGAGGTCACGCGGGTGATGCAGAACCTGCTGGCCGAGAATGTGTCGATACGTGACGTGCGCACCATCGCCGAAGCCTTGGCGGAACATGCGGGTAAGAGCCAAGATACTGACGCTTTGACCGCGCAGGTGCGCATCGCGCTAGGTCGCACGATCTTCCAGATAGTCAATGGGGTTGGGCGTGAGATGCCCGTCATGACCCTCGACAGTCAATTGGAACAGATATTGCAAGGAGCTATACAGGGGAGCAGCGGCGGACTCGAGCCGTCGCTGATAGAAAACACGATCAGGCAGATTGCTGCCGTGGCCGAGCGCTGCGCGGCGCAGGGCCATACACCGGTGCTGCTGGTGGCGGGCAACGTGCGTTTGTTCCTGTCCAGGCTGCTCAAGAGCCGGATCGACAACCTGTATGTACTCGCCTATGAAGAGCTGCCGGCGAGCAAAACGATAAGAGTGGTGGAGGCCATCGGTGGCCAACCCGCGCAACTGGCTCAGGCATGAGGTAACAGGCCTGTGTCAATCAACTGGCTGGGGACGTTGGGCTAAGTGAAAATAAAGCGTTATCTGGAAAAAGATTCGCGCAGCGCCATGGCGCGTGTGCGCGCCGAACTCGGGCCTGAAGCGGTCATACTGTCCAATAAAAAAGTCGGTGGCCAGGTTGAGCTGATGGCGGCTATCGATCTGGACGAGAGTACGTTTGTGCCAACGGATGCGGCGCCTGGCGGGGCGCGCACCGCGGACGCCGCAGTGCCGCCGTCCGCATTGGATGCCAGTGGCGCCACCCTCTCGGAGCTCCAGCGTGAACTGGGTAACTTGCGCAGCATCATCGAAAACCGCCTGTCACAGATGTCCTGGCGCGACATGGCCGGGCGTCCGCCAGCCAAAGCAGTGCTGCAGTCACGGCTGGCACAGCTTGGGCTGTCGCGGACGCTGTGCGGCGTCATCTCCGACATACTGCCGGCGGGGGGCGATGTTGAAGAATACTGGGATGTGGCCCTGCAGATGCTGGCGAGCCGGGTGCCGGTAATGCCTGAAGATGCCATGCTGGAAAACGGCGGTGTGGTCGCTCTGCTGGGCGCGACCGGCGTGGGCAAGACGACCACCATCGCCAAGCTGGCTGCGCGCTTCGTACTTCGCCACCAGCGCGAACAGGTGGCCCTGATTACCACGGATTGCTACCGCATCGGGGGGCAGGAGCAACTGCAAACCGTCGCCCGCTATCTCGGTATTCCCATGCTGGTCGCCACCGATGAGCGCGAACTGCGCGACGCGATCGACCAGCTCATGCCGCGTCGGCTGGTGCTTATCGATACCGCGGGCATGAGCCAGCGCGACCTGCGCCTGCAGGAGCAGCTCAACACCGTGAAGTCGGTACCCTACAACGTGGACGCCTACGTGGTGCTGCCTGCTACCGCACAGCTGCGTGCCTTGCGCGAACTGGTGAACCTGTTTGGTGACGACTCGCTGGCGGGCGCGCTGGTGACCAAGGTAGACGAGTCGGCTGATTTGGGCGGTGTCCTGGATGTACTGATTGAAAATCGCCTGCCGCTGGCCTACGTGAGTGCGGGGCAGAAAATCCCGGCGGACCTTGTGCCCGCGAACTCGGCAGCACTCATCGCCAAGGCCGTAGAGCTGGCGCGCGATGAAAGCGCGATGGACCCGGACAGCGGCCACCCTGATCAACTTTTCGAAACAGCAGTGGCGCGTAACTAGATGGACGTATCCGGAGTTTTGCAACACGCGCCCGCAAACGCAGCAGTCGACGTGATCGCCGTGACCAGCGGCAAGGGCGGGGTGGGAAAAACCAACGTGGCGGTGAATCTCGCCGTGAGTCTCGCTCGCCAGGGGCGCGAGGTCGTGCTGTTCGATGCGGACCTGGGGCTTGCCAGCGTCGATATCGCACTGGGCCTGCGGCCCCGCTTCGACATCCGCCATGTGCTGTCCGGAGAGAAAACGCTGGAAGATATCCTGCTCAGCGGCCCCGAGGGAATCCGGGTGGTGCCCGCCGCGTCTGGCGTGTCCAGCCTTGTAGACCTTTCGCTGGGCGAGCGCGTGGGGCTGGTCAATGCGTTCAGTGAGCTGTCGGTGCCGGTAGACACGCTGATTGTGGATACCGGGGCAGGCATTGACTCGAGCGTGCTGACTTTCGCCAGCGCCTGCGACGTGATTATCGTGGTGATCTGCGACGAGCCAACCTCGGTGACCGATGCCTATGCACTGATGAAATTGCTGCACACGGAGCGCGGTGTAAAGGAGTTCCAGCTGTTGGCGAATATGGTCGAGCACCCGGACCAGGGGCGTCAGCTTTACGCCAAACTGCATCGCGTGACCGAGCGTTTTCTCGACGTGCGCCTGGGCTATCTGGGCGCCGTGCCGCGCGATGGCTATCTGCGCCGTGCGGTACAGCGCCAGGGTGCCGTGGTGCAGCTGTACCCGCGCAGCCACGCCGCCAGGGCCCTCGTGCAGGTGGCCGGCAGCATTGATTTCAATACCGCAGGTAGCCGCGCGAGTCGGGGTCTGGGCTTTTTTATTGAACGCCTGGCGGAAACGGGCAGCCCGCTGGCCGAGGTCGAGGTCTGTTGAAGATGGAAGCGACGCTTTACGGTGACGGTGAGACCGATAACCAGGAGGCGCTGGTGCGTGAGCACCTGCCTCTGGTAAAGAAGATCGGCCTGCACCTGGTGGCCAAGCTGCCGCCCTCTATCGAGCTGGACGACCTGCTGCAGGTGGGCGTTATCGGCCTGATCCAGGCGGGCGCGACCTATGATCATTCCCGCGGCGCCAGCTTTGCTACCTATGCCGGCATACGCATCAAGGGTGCGATGCTGGACGAGGTGCGCCGCAACGATTGGGTGCCGCGCACCGTGCAACAGAACCTGCGGCGCGTTTCCGAGGCCATAGGCCAGATCGAGGCGCGGCTGGGGCAAAGCGCGAGCGATAAGCAGATCGCCCAGGAGCTGGGTATGTCGCTGGAGGAGTACCATGCGATGTCGGCAGACCTCGTGCACAGCCGGCTGGTCTCGCTGGATGACACCACCCAGACCGTCGAGTCGGATGAGTACAACCCGTTCGGTGCGCTCGAGGACACCCAGATGCGTGAGCAGCTCGCCGCGGCTATCGCATCGTTACCTGAAAAAGAGGCGATGGTGATGTCACTGTATTACGCAGAGGAGCTGAACCTGAAAGAGATCGGTGAGGTTCTGGGCGTGAGCGAGTCACGAGTGTCGCAGATTCACGGCCAGGCGCTGGCCAGGATTCGGGTGAAGGTCAATGCGGCCGCCTAGGGAAACAGCCCAGCTATGAGTAGTAAAACACCCGCTTTCGATGTGCTTTCACTGGTCGGTATCGTTCTGTCGATGGCCGCCGTGATTGGTGGCAATCTGTTGGAAGGCGGTACCACCGGCTCCTTGGTGCAGCTTACCGCCTTTATCATCGTGTTCGGGGGCACCATTGGTGCCACCCTGGTGCAGATTCCGCAGAAGAATTTCATACATGGCATGCGCCGCTTTCGCTGGGTGTTCTTTCCACCCCGGTTCGAGCGCGCGCTCATGCTGCGCAAGATTACCAACTGGAGCAGAATCGTGCGCAAGGACGGCCTGCTCGCGCTGCAAAAAATCGCCCAGAAAGAGCCCGACAAGTTCGTGCGCAGGGGCCTGATGCTGCTTGTGGACGGGCGCGAGCCGGAAGAGATCGCGCGCATCATGGAGATCGAAATCGATAACAACGCCAACAGGGAAATCAACGCGGCGAAGGTGTACGAGGCCATGGGCGGTTACTCGCCAACCATCGGCATTATCGGCGCGGTGATCGGGCTTATCCACGTGATGAACCACCTTTCGGACCCATCGGCGCTTGGCCCGGGCATCGCCGTGGCGTTCGTGGCGACAATCTACGGCGTCGGGCTTGCCAACTTCTTCTTTCTGCCAATGTCGCACAAGTTGAAGACGATCTCCGATGAGCTGGTTCAATACCAGGAGATGCTGATGGAGGGTTTGGTCTCAATCGCCGAGGGGGAAAACCCCAGTGCGATAGCCAGTAAACTCGAAGGTTACCTCGCCTAGCTCCGGCGTCTGTTATGGCCAGAAGAAAGCGCATTGAGCTGCACAACAATCATGAGCGTTGGATGGTGTCCTACGCGGATTTCGTGACCCTGCTGTTTGCGTTTTTTGTCGTTATGTACTCCATCTCTACCGTGAACGAAGACAAATATCGCGTGTTGTCCAGTGCCATGGGCACCGCCTTTCGCCAGCCCGACGCGGGTGAGCCGCCGGTGCCCCTGACGCGCTGGGCTCAGATACCAGTGCTGATGAACTCGCCGCTGGACTCGCCAGCCGTCGATGCTGCACCGCTCACCATTCCCCTGCGACCACCGCCGCCGGCAGACACCGTCGCGCAAACGGAGCCGTTGGATGAGGATTTCAGCGCGCGAATGCTCGATGCTGCCGAGGAAGAAGTGAATGTCATTTCCGACGACGTGGAGCAGCGTATGCAGGAATCCATCGATGAAGAAATGATCGATGTCACCCGCAACAAGTTCTGGCTCGAGGTGGAAATCAAGTCCAGCCTGCTGTTTGAAAGCGGCAGCAGTGAGTTGATTCCTGCGTCCGTGCCGCTACTGGCAGAGCTGTCCAGGGCCTTCGTCGACTTACCCAATCGAATTCATATCGAAGGCTTTACCGATGACGAGCCAATCAATACGCCGGTGTTTCCCTCTAATTGGGAACTGTCATCGGCACGTGCCGCAGCGGTGGTGCGCCTGTTTGAGCGTAATGGTATCGAGTCGTCGCGGTTGGCGACGATAGGCTACGGGGAGTATCAGCCGGTGGTGAAGAACATCACCGAGGAAGACCGGGCGCGTAACCGCCGAGTGGTGGTGGTGGTGCTCGCGTCGCTGGCCAGCCGCAACAATGATCGCATTCATGAGTTTGAGCTGTTGAAAGAGAAGTCGCTCGCCCAGGCGACCAACTGAAGCCTGTCCGCCATCTGCACATGGGCAACTGTTCGCAGCACAGGGGTGTCTGTGGGCTGTCGATACAGGTTGCGCGGTCAGGGGTATGGGAGGTGCAAAAGCATGGTTGATTCGATTGGCACCCGGCCAGTGGTGCCGGTTCCGCGCATCAGGCGCCCGGCCGATGATGAGAATAAAGGCGAGTCGCAGTCATCCGGCAAGGGCGGCCACAAGGCGGGCAAGGGTACTGCTGAATCTGAGAGTGACCGTGCCGACAACAAGGGTCGATTAATCGACGACCAGGCCTGAGCCGTCCGCTGCGGCGCGCTCTGCGCCGCGCAGCGCTGACTGGCGCTGTACCACGTGTTGCACGAGCTGCTCGCGTGCAGCGTTGCAGTGCTCATCAATACTCAGGCGCAACAGGTAATCGGGTGCAGGAATCTCTGACACGCGTTCACAGGCAACCACCCGTGCGGTGAAACTCACCACTACCATCGAGGGTTGTAGAACCACCCAGACGCGCAGGCGCGTTTCCATGGCCAGCGGCTCCTGGCAATGAAAGGCCATGCCGCAGCCGCTGATACTCGCCGAGACGTCCGCGTACTGGTGCTGCACCTCTTCAACGCCCTGCAGAAAATGCCCTGCAAGCAGGGAGATCTTCCGATTCAAAATGCCGATGGCCTGCGCCGCCAGGGTGTTTTCGGCCCACAGTGCGTTGGCGGCGCGATTGAACTGCTGGTCGAGATCGGCGAGCAGTGCCGGTAGCGACAGTTCGATTTCTCCTGCGCACTCGACAGCCGCGTCTTCGTCCTGGCCGATGATGCTGTAGCGCAGCCCCACTTCATCCACGATACGAAAGTAGCTGCGCCGTTCCTTCTGCCTGCCGATCACCCTGTGACTCCTTCGCTAGCCTGCGTGCCATGGCGTGAATCTGCGCCCGCTGTCAGTTTGGTCCTGTACATGGCATCACCGCAATTCTTCAAGGTCCAGCGAATCCAGAATGTCCGGGGCGACCTGCTTCAGGTCCTCCAGATTGGCGCTGGTGGCGTTGTCTGTGCCCTGGCGAATAATGATTTCCACGCGGCGGTTCATGGCGCGGTTTTGCCAGGATTCGTTGGGTTTGAAGGGCTGGGTGTCCGCGTGCCCGACGATCATGAAGCGGTTGGAATCCAGCACATTGGCCTTGGTGAGCTCGTGAGTGACCGACAGCGCGCGCGACGCCGACAGCCCCCAGTTGGATTTGAAGCGCGCGCTGGAAATGGGCACATCATCGGTGTGACCCTCCACCGAGATTTTGCCGTCTATGTCGCGCAAGGCATCGCGCAGGGTTTCCATGACAGGCATGAATTCGGCGTTGAGTTCGGCGGACCCCGAGGGGAAGGAACCTTTTTCGCGGATCCGCACGGTAATCATGCGCTGGTTGGCCTCGATATCGATCTTGCCATCCTCGATATCGCTCTTGAGCAGCTCACGCAGTTTTTCGGCATCGGCTTTGGTCTGCAGGATCAACGCCTGCAGTTTTTCTTCCAGCAGTTTCTGGGTTTGCGCGTCGTTCAGCTCGCCGTTGTCCAGATCCGGTGCCGTGGGGTTGCCCACGCGCAGCGACGGCTTGGTGGTTTCGGTGGTGAACTGGTTCACAGTTTTTCTTTGCGTGGGTGTGGTTTTGCCCGGGCTGAACTCTTTGGCGATGATGCTGGTGCCCTTGGGAATATCCATGACCTTCACTTTATTTTGCACGCCGAAGGCATTTTTCATGGAGCCCGCAACCTGTTTGTACTTCTCCACATCCATCTGTGAAAAAGACAGCAGCAGGACGAAGAAACACATCAGCAACGACATCAAATCGGCAAAGGTCGCCATCCATGCGGGCGACCCGGCCTTGGTTTCTTCTTTATCCTGGAACATGCTCAGGCAGCCTCGCCCATGGCGTCGTCTGAAGAGCCCGCGCTGTCGTCATTGCGCTTCTTCGGATCCAGGTAGGTCTTGAGCATGGATTCGATGATTCTCGGGTTCTGACCCGATTGAATCGCCAGTACGCCATCGATACACATCGATCGAATTCTGCCTTCGTCCATCTTGCGCAGATTCAGTTTGTCGGCGAGGGGCAGGGCGACCATGTTGGCGAGCATCGCGCCGTAGAGTGTGGTCAGCAGGGCAACGGCCATCGCCGGCCCGATAGACTTGGGATCGTCCATATTGGACAACATTTGCACAAGGCCGATCAGCGTGCCGATCATGCCCATGGCGGGGGCAACGTCACCCGCCGCGCTGAATACCTTGGCGCCCCAGCTGTGGCGGTCGATGGTTTGCTGTAAATCCTTGTTCATAACGGTCTCGATGACTTCCTGGTTGTTGCCATCGATCAGCATCTTGATGCCTTCGTTGAGAAAGTCGTTCTCGATTTCCTCGTTCTCCAGTGCCAGCATCCCCTCTTTGCGGGCCACGTTTGAGAGGCTGACGATCTTTTCGATCAGCGCTTCCGGGCTCTCCAGTTTGAATGAGAATGCACGCGCTGCGACTTTGAAGGCACCGAAAAACTGTCCCATCGAGAATTTGATCATGACCACGGCCATGGTGCCGCCGAGCACGATGAGCAGGGAGGGAACGTTCACGAAGATCAGCGCGTCTCCGCCGAAAAACATGGCGGCCAGCACCATGCCGATAGCCCCAACCAAGCCCAGTAGTGTTGCCAGATCCATAGTTATCCCCAGTTTTTTTAATCGATTTGTCGGTAGTTGCGTGGACTACTCTGGGGTTATCGGTTGAGGCGGGGGATTCCTTTAGTTTTTTTTGGGATAAACGCGGCTTTATGGATAAGTCGCGGTGGGGCTATTCTCCGGTGCTCACCCACAGGCCATTCAGCCGCGTGCGTTGCATGATGTCCTTGGCGGCCAGTTCCGCCAGGTCACGCTCAGCAAAACCGCCCAGCAGCAGAGTGACCCCGGGCTCGTCGGGTGTTGCCGCGGCGGCAATATTGGCGGTATAGCCCAGTTGTGCGAGGTCGAGTTGCAGCGCGATGGCCTCATCCCGGGTCGCGAAGTGCCCCAGGTGAACCTGCCACGTTGTGGGCGCAGGCGCCGTCTCGGTGGTCGTATCCTCATGCGCGGTGGCAGCCGCCTGTGGCGCCTCCTCTGGTGGTGTCTCCAACTGGCGCAGAACCAGTAGCCTTTGCTGTTCTTCGAGCGTTGACTGAACCAGCACAAGCTGCTCCTGCATGACGTCCAACTGGGTCTGCAGCTGGTTCAGTTCAACCTCGGCTGCAGAAGCCGCGTTGGACGCGGGTGTCAACCGGGGCCCCGTGAGCCAGATGCCGGCCACCACCAGAAACAGCATATTCACCAGCGCGATCAGCGCCGTCGGCACCCACAATCGGTTGCGGTTGCCCGCCCGGGCCCTGCGAGGTGACGGTTTTTGACCACTGGGCGCGGTGCCTGCCACGGATTTTAGGCGCTCGGAACCTGGGCGCCGGCCGGCACCGCCAGGGGGATGAAGTGCGGACTCGTCGTGGGCAAGCTGGCGGTCGAGTGATAGATTGAGATCCTTGACGGACATGGCTGCCTCGGCGTGATATGTTTTTGTCGTATTGCCTGAGCGTGTGCTCAAAACCCTTCATCAAAATACCTGCATAAAACATGCCGTTCACAAACCATGAATGAAATTCAGTTGGCCATGCGCCTGCCCGATGCCGCGCAGCCGGGCCTGACGCCCTGGCTGAACTCACTGCGTGTGGGCCAGACCCTGCAGGCGCGGGTGCTCGAACAGCCGGCGCAGGGTCAGCTGTTGCTGCGCATCGCCGGCCACGACATTGCGGCGGCGTCGGCGCTCAGCGCCAATCGTGGCGCAGTGCTCAGCCTGCAGGTGACGGCACTGCAGCCGTATCCACAGATGCAGGTTCTGGCGTCATTTGCCGGCGGTGCGGGCCGCGTTGATCCCCTGCATGCGCAGCTTACCGCCCTGCTCGCGCGCCAGGGGAGCTTACTGCCCCCGCTGAAGTCGCTGCTCAACAGCGCCGAAAGAGTCAAATTATTGTCACTGCTGGGAGGCGATGCAGCTCGTATCGGGGCGCAGCTGGAGCAACTCGCCACGGCGCAGATGCCGCGTGATGCAAAGGCGCTGCGTGAAGCCTTTGAGAACTCCGGCTTCTTTCTTGAATCCTCGCTTCTCAGGGCGCTGGCCAGCGGCGCTGGTAGCCTGCCCGTTGACATCAAATCGCTGCTGTTGCGCCTCTTGTTCATGGCCCGCCGCGGGGTGCAGCCCGGCCAGGCGGCCGCCGTGCAGGAGGCGCCACTGGAGAGCCTGCGCTCGGGGTTGGAAGCCGCCGTCGCGGGCCTGACCCTGAACCAACTGCGCGCCCAGCTCTGGTCGCAGCAAGGCGCAATATACTGGGCGCTGGATCTGCCGTTTCGCACGCAGGCAGACCTGTGCACTCTGGGGGTGGTGATCCGCCGGGAAGAGGGGGCCGCGCAAGGCGAGGAAGAGGCTGAGTGGAAGGTCTGGCTCCAGTTGGTATTGCCGCGCCTGGGTGCCGTGGGCGCCGAGGTTTTCCTGCGCGGGGCGCGTGTGTCGGTGGTTTTTTACGCCAAGGAGCAGCTCGCCCTGGCCGCAATCGATGGCGCGCTGGACGCGCTGCGAGCGACTCTGGAGGCGCTCGCCTTTGAGGTGGCGGTGCTGCGCGTGGAGCAGGGCGAGCCTGATTTTCCCGAAACGTCAGTCGGTAGGCCGGGCGCTGATGCGGGCTATGGCATGCAACATGTGGACGAAAGAATATGAAAGACGCGGATAAAACCCCACGCCAGGCGCGCGGCCTGCAGAGCACCCAGGGAGAGCGTATTGATGCTCTGGTACGCCGCGAGGGCTTTGCCCTGGATCAGGACGTGCTTGTCACAGATTTGCTCAGCAACGCCGGTGAGGCCTCTGACTTGCCCGATGCGCTCTACGTCCTGCTGGCAGAAATCTGCAGCTGTCTCTACCACCTTGAGGCTGCTGCATCCCCGGCTGTTAGCGAACCGGTGCAGCCTCCTTCCGGGCCAGCGCGGCCGCCGTGAAGCGGGGTCCGCTGCGGGGCGTCAGGTGACCACCCCGTTCGGGCCATGTGATCCGGTGGGCAGTTTTTGCCGAAGCGACTACAGTTGTGTGACGCCGCTAACACTCTGCCGTTGTTTTTGCAGCCATTTCCCTGTGTTGCGGCAAACTGCAGCTGGCATCGGGCGTTTCCCGCAGGGAGACACCCGACCAGAGAGTCCAGGCAAGCCGAACGAGACCCGTCCAAGACATCATGAAGAACCGCCGAAATTACTATCGCATTCTCAATGTGCAACCGGATGCTCCCACTGAAGTGATCCGCTCCAGCTACCGCACGATGATGCAGCGTATGGGCATGCACCCTGACCTGGGTGGCGACTCGCACGCCGCGGCGATGCTCAATGAGGCCTATGAAACGCTGATGGACGCCGCGAATCGCTCCGCCTATGACAGGATGAATCGGGAGGCCGAGTGGGCTGTGCATACACGCAACGCGCGTGCGGCGAATGCCGCCGAACACGACAGCCATCGGCAGTGCGCCTTCTGCGCCTACCGCTTTTCGGCGCTGCCGCATGAGGGTGCGCCCAGCGCCTGCGCCAACTGCGCCAGCCCGCTGTGCCCGCCTGCGAGCATGGGGCAGACTGAAGCGGAGGATCGTCGGGCGATTGCGCGCCTGCCGCGCAATCTGCCACTGCAGTTTTATACGCACTGGCCGCAGCCTGATGCCTGGCCTGGACGTGCGGATGATGTCTCACCCGCAGGGCTGCGCTTTCAGTGCGCGACGAGCCTTGCCCAGGGACAGGTAGTGAAAGTGGAGTCTGCACTGTTCAGCGCAATAGCGCGCATCCGATCCAGTACCAAAGACGACCACCTGTGGCAGGTGGGTGCGCAGTTCCTGAGCGTGAGTTTTGCGCGTGTGAGGGGCTCGTTCGTGGAATACCGCGCCTGATAACCGGTTGCGCGGCAAACCTCAGGGCACAGCCAGTTCTACCTTGACCGCAAGCTCGTCTGTCACTGACGTCGTGGAGTAATGCCTGCCACCTTCCGGGGAATCTGCGGGCCTGACGCCCAACAGCACAATCCATTCGCCCAGTTCTCCGCTGACCGTGGCGCTGTAGGAGAGCACATCGTCCGCTTGCTGCGCGCGATAGCTAACCTGAAGCTGCACCGTGTTGGCCTTGCGCCGGGGCGTGACGCGCAGTGTGCTGCTGTTGCGTGGTATTTGCTGTACCTGTGTCCAGCTCCAGGCGGCAGCGGTGGCCTCCAGTTGGTAATCGCGGCCACTGGCGCGCTCCAGGATCAGTTCCTGCCCGTCCATAACCGACAGAACAAGGGGGGCACGCGTGCTGTAACCCTGTGTTGCGGCTGTACCTTCAGCGAAGGTCAAGCGCAGCGTTTCCTGGGCATGGCCGCTGTGCGCTGCCGGCATGCTCAAACACAGCAGGCATAGCATCCTGTATACGAGCCTGCGTGCAGCGCGCGTGGCGGGGGTGGCAGACTCAGTGGTCGCGTGTGTGGTGGCTGGCATCGGTCGGTCCATGGTCGGTGGCCCTGGTCACTGGCGTGCCCGGTGCGGTAATACTAACCCGTGGGACGCCAATGCTCGAGAGTGCGCTATTCCAGTTTTTTGCCGTATCGCTATCCTGGCACAGGCAGTCGATCTGCTCAGCTCATCGCCGCGACCATAGATTGAATCTCTTCTTCGCTTTCTGCCAGCAGCGTATGCAGTTTTTCAGCGCTCATGCGCATGCGCGCCAGCGAGTCCAGCTCGCCGAGCTGCTGCGCTGCCTCAACGCCGGCGCGTGCAATGATATTCGACACGAGCAGCAGGTCGCTCAGGTCCGCTGAATCGATGCGGTCCTTCTCCTTGACTTCCTGCTCGTCTACGGCGACGGCGATGGCGTCTGGAAACTCCCAGGATTCCACGATTGCGCGCGCCACGCCGGTGTGCCACTGATTCAGCATTGACTTCAGGGCTGTGCTGTCGGTGAACAGCTCGGGGTGATCCGAGGCCTTGGTATAGATGTAGAACTTGCCGACGGCGCTCAGGAGCCCGGCCAACATCGCCTCGTCCGGTTTGCCGACGCTGGGCACGCTTTTGGCAAGCAGGTAGGCGATGGCCGCGACCTTGAGGCTCATTCGGCGCAACTCGTTCAGCTCGCCAAGACACGCACTGCCAGGCGGCACCTTGAATGCCTCCCGCGCAGCAAATGACGTTGCCGCATTCTGGACCATGGTCATACCAACGCGTGAAATAGCGGTGGGAATGTCGGTCACCTCAATGGGCCCCCGCCGCATCATCACCGAGTTGGCCATGCGCATCAGTCGCGCCGCGAGCGCCGGCTCCTTGGCGACGATAGCCGCCAGTGCGCGGTTATCCGCCGCCGGGTCCTGGATACACTCGCGCACTTTCATCGCGGTATCGGGAAAGGGTGGCAGGTCGAACTCGCCCGCTTGTAGCTCAACCCCGAGCTGCTTCACAAACTCCAGCGCGGCGACGTCAATGGCGGACGGCCCGGAGGTTTCTTCGGCCGCGTCTTGTGCATCCTTGAAAGGGTTTGCGTGTTTCGATGAGATTTGCTTGATGTCGTTGTTCATGTCGAGACTCTGGTGGGCTGCGAAACGAAAAAAGTGCAATCGATTGTAAAACAGAAATACGGCCTGCAAAGCACTAACTTACCTTCTTCATGATTGTGCCACGATTGCGGCCCGGTGTTGACCCGACCTGTGGGTGAGCCTCTTCAGGCGCCCGATCAGTTGGCATTTTCTGGCAGCTGTGTGCTGGATCCGGTGGAGCGCCTTGAAAAATGGCGCGCCCGGTACACTGCGCAGGTCAGTCCAGTATGTAGGAGGGGGGCTACTGAGTCGAGTTGCAGGTGCGCAGTCTTCAAGGGGTATGGTGAAGGGCTCTGCCCACTGTACTTGGGCTCTGATTCCTTATTTGTTATCTATTTAAAGGGCGCTGACCCCTTATTTGGACCCCTTATTTGTGTAAAGGGCTCTGACCCCTTATTGCCCCCTTATTTGGGACCTCTGGGTTGGGTTTGGGGGGCTGGGGGTCAGTCGTGAAAAGTGGCGCGCCCGGAGAGATTCGAACTCCCGACCAACTGGTTCGAAGCCAGTTACTCTATCCAGCTGAGCTACGGGCGCTTTGTGAGGGGGGGATCATACACCGATAGTAGCGGCGCTGACAAAGGTCAGAAGGTCGTAAAAGGCCTGTTTGACCGCTCCACCGATCGCGCCGCGCGCCGCTCCGCGGTAGCGAGTTCACGCGGCTAAGCCGCGACACTGGGCTGTTGGCAGCGTCGCCCGGCCCCTTATTGTTCTTCATACGGCGTATCCGTGACCCCCGCATGATCTGGATCATGGCAGGCTGCGCTGCAGGTCTTATGCTGTTTAGTTAGTTGGCGTGAACTGTCCCAGGAGGGCTTTATGACCATAGAACACCATGACCTGCACCACGAATTTCCCGAACTCAAAGAGCGTATCCATGAGCTCAAGATCGGTAATGCACATTTCCGTCGCCTGTTCGATGAGTACCATGAACTGACCACCAGCATCGAAAATATGGAAGCGGAGGTCACGCCGGTAACGACGCGCACAGAAGAAGACGCCAAACTCAGGCGCGTGCATCTCAAGGATGAACTGTATCGGATGCTGACATCAGCACAGTGATGGGAGGTTGAGCGGATGACAGAAGACACGATCAGGAGTCAGCTTGAGGCGCGTCTGGCCGAGATGCGGCAGCGCCTGGAGGCCATCAAGAAAGATGTCACCAGAGCCCACTCCGGTGATTCTGCCGAACAGGCACAGGAGCGCGAGAACGACGAGGTCATCGACGCCATCGGCAACGAGACCGCGCATTCCATTGCCCTCATACAAGCGGCGCTCGAGCGTATCAATAACGGCACTTATGGCCTGTGTGACCACTGCGGATCGCAGATCAGCGAGGTGCGCCTGCGCGCGCTTCCCGAGACCACGCGCTGCCTGGATTGCGCGGAATAAGCGCCCCGGCCGCGCACTCGCTGCGCTTTACGCGCCTGCGCGAGGTTTGCGGCCAGGGGTACCAGTGGCCTTAAGGGCGGAAACCTCTGCCAGTGAATGCTGCAATGCTTTCAGGTAACCCGTGCCGTCGCCAACGAAGGCAGCCGTGCTCAGGAACGTGACGTTCACATGATCCTGCGTGCTCGAAACCGTATGGAACAGCCCCATATTCGGTGCCAGCGGGCCAAAACCCAGATAGTCGATGAGCCGTGCGCCCACCAGGTAGGCCTCGCTGGACAGTCCCGGCACATTGGTGACCACGGTGTTCACCGTTTGCGGAAGTTTGTCTATTTGTCCTGAATTGATCAACCACTGGCCCAACCAAAGCATGACAGCCGGATGGATATCGTCCACCAGGTGCAGCAGGGCGTGGTTGCTCTTCTTTTTACTTTGCCTCTTTCCCGCTGATGACTCGCTACAAATCGCTGCCAGGCGCTTGTCGGGCTCGCTGTAAGACGTATACAGGCACACTTTGGCCACGCTCAGGTGATTGCCAATAGTGCCGTCCTTGTCCTTGCGCCGGATGTCGATGGGCATGAGCGCCTGCAGGTCGTCTTGCGGCAGTTGGCCTGTTTCCAGCAGATAGTGACGTAGCGCGCCTGCAACAACGCACAGGGCAATATCGTTGATGGTGCAATGGTGCTTTTTCTCCAGCCTGCGCAACAGGGCCATGTCCATTCGAATGTGGCCGACAACCCGGTCCGCATCGACTTTTGCATTGAAAAAGGCGTGTGGGGTGGGCGGGCGTGGCGCGGCGTCTTTGTTCGCCGACGTGGCGCCGCTGAGCAGGTCGGGCAGCAGCTTGACCAGTGTGCCGGCCATATCCAGAGGTCGCTCAATGCTGTGCCACCAGGCGCGGCCGTATTTCGAGATCAAGGAGGGCGCCTGAAAATCGCTGTCGGGCGCTGCGTTGTCGGGCATCGTATCGGCAAGCGTTGGCGCATCCGGATCAGGGTCAAGGCTGTGCAGGCTGGTAATCAACCGCAGGGCGCTTTTACCATCGACCACCGCATGGTGAATCTTCAAAAACAGGGCGGTGCTGCCGCGGGGAACGCCCTCCAGGCGGTCCAGGCCCTCTACCATCATCACCTCCCACAAGGGCCGGGCGTGGTCCAGCGGCTGCGCATGAAACCGTGCAAACAGCGCGTACAGTTGCTGCCAGTTGCCTGGGCTGGGCAGGGCCACACGGCTGATGTGGTAGTGCAGGTTAAAGCGCGGGTCCTCTACCCAGTAAGCGTTGTCGAGTTGCAGTGGCAGTGTTTCGAGGCGGCAACGCAGGATCGGGAAATGCTGGTCTGCCAGCGCCAGAAAGCGCGATTCCAGTGCTTCGGCGAACCTGTTGGTACCTGCCTTGCCGCCGGTCTCATAGATCATCAGCGCCGACATATGCATGGGAATGTTCGGGACTTCTCCCGCGATCATGAGGTTGTCCAGTCCGCCGAGTTGTTGCATGGTGTTGTCCTTGTGTCGGTGTAGTTATGTTCTGGTTATGTTCTGGTTATGTCCTGGCTTAGGTCTTGCAGAGTTTTAAGACTGTTTTAGCTGTTTTTTTTAGTTTTGTCGTCGTGATGTCGTCGTGTGCCCGGTCTGTCCCGGCGATGCGTAGACCCTGTTTTGGTTTGGGTTCTGCTTTGCCGATGCATGAGCGACAGGCCAGTCAATGGCTAGTGCTGCAGCACATCGAGATAGCAATCTGCCGGGTAGAAGTGAGACTCCGAGGGCGCGTGGTTTGGTGTCCACACCTGGGCGAAAAAAGGATTGTGACTGGCCTCTGTGTCGTAGTCCCAGCCTGCGACCTGCGGCGCGCACTGCGGGCACCAATGGCCGCCGTGCAGTACGGTGTTGGGCGACAACTCGAAATCGTGACCACGCCAGCACTGCCAGTGCAGCGGCTGAAAAATGTCTCCCGCGCTCATTGTGCTGCTGAGGCAGCGACCGCCGCGGAATTCGGCGGCGGCCTGCATGTCGGTAAGGCGCCACTGTGCTGGCTCCAGCGATTCGTCATAGCCGTGATCAAGGCGTTGATAGTCGTCGAAGGCAGGTCGTCGGATCGAATCCCACGACGCGGGTATCTGCTCCCACGCCTGCCTGTCACCAAAAAATGCCGAGATGCGGTCCTGCAAGTCGTGTTTGAGCCAATAGCCGGTGCTGTCGCGACTGTTGCAAGCCATGGGCTGCATCACAAGGCGTCGCACGAGGTACCGGGCCAGCCGATTGGCAAACAGCCAGCGCAGGCCCGGCCTGGCGGGCAGCAGCACATACCAGGGCGACTCGGCGAGTATGGAGGCGATGTACTCCTCCACGCCCATGCTCTGGAAGTGCAGGATGTCATCGAGTCTCGCTGAGTCCTCAAACCACTGGCAGTGAAAATTACGCAGTGCAAACCAGTTGCGCCGGGTCAGTTGGTCAGGGGTGCCCAACCCCAGCGCCCCGTAAACGCGTTCCATCAGTTGCACGAAGGTGATGCGAGCGTTGGCGCCACCGCCGATATTGTAGAACTTGCGCCAGAAGGTGTCTGGCACGTCGCGTTCGCAGGCATTGGCGAGCATCAGGCCCGAATCCCTGTCGGTGCAGAACTCAATACAGGTTTCCAACGGTTGGTGGAACATGATGGGGTCCATCAGGCTCAAGGTGTCTGGCACGGCGATGAATGTCTGGCGACAACTGACCCAGTGCTTCAAGCCTGATTCGGCAACGCGCTGCTCGGCGTCGATCTTGGTGCAGGCATAGGCATCGTAGATGCTCGGTTTCAGCGGGTCACCGGTGCGGCCAACGTGGATTGGATAGAGGCGGTCACCGGTCATGGCAACCGAGCCGATGTTCACCAGCTTGATGGCGTCCGGATCCGGTTGCGCCTTGATCGCGCGCAGAATGTTGTCGATGGAGCCGACGTTAATGGTGCGCGCGGCCGCGGGGTTGTGATCCGCGGCCGGGGCAATCAGTGCAGCAGGGTGCAGTACGATATCGGCCTGGCTGACACAGGCCAGCACATCGTCATAGCAGGTCAGGTCGCCCCACACGATCGTTACGCCGGGCGCGCCCGCCAGGTGGGCCATTTTCTTCCTGTTCAGGGGGCTGGGCCTGACCAGCGTTACCAGGTCAAAGCGATCCCTGCGCTGCAGCAACTCGCGCAGCCCCGCCGCGCCCATGGAGCCGGTGGTGCCGGTAATGAAGACGGTCTGCCTGCGCATTATTCATGCCCTCCCGCAGAGCGCCTTGCCAGTCGCGCTGCTGCAATAACCGGCCTGTCCTTATCGCTTCCTGCATTTCTGGCCAGGTGGATGGGTGGTGTGCCGATACGTGAAGCATAGGTCTACCCTTGCCGCCAGTGGATGTTTCAGATCAAGTTATGGCCGATTAGGAGCGCTGATGGCAATCCGATGTACCGAATTGCCAACGGCGTGTGGTAACGAAAGGCGCAACCGGGCCCGGCCTGCGCGATCAGGCCGATGTGTTCAACGCCTATCTGATTGACTGGCTAAACAGGCATGTTGCCCAGCCCTACACCCGCTCCAGCACCGTGGTGATGCCCTGGCCGAGGCCGATGCACATGGTCGAGATGCCCAATGTCAGATCGCGATCCTCCATCACATTCAACAGGGAGCCTGTGATGCGCGTGCCCGAGCAGCCAAAAGGGTGACCCAGCGCAATGGCGCCGCCATGCACGTTGACCTTCTCGTCCATCTTTTCGAGCAGCCCAAGATCTTTCAGTACAGGCAAGGCCTGTGCCGCGAAAGCTTCGTTGAGTTCCACCATCTCGATGTCATCGATACCAAGCCCCAGTTTCTTCAGGGCTTTTTGTGTGGAGGGCACGGGGCCGTAGCCCATAATGGACGGATCAACCCCCGCCAGTGTCATGGCCTTCACGCGGGCGATGGGGGTCAGTCCCAGTGCTTGCGCCTTCTCGGCGGACATTATCAGCATGGCTGAGGCCCCATCAGAAATCTGCGAGGATTGGCCGGCGGTCACGGTGCCCCCCTGTGGGTTAAATGACGGCTTGAGTGCCGCCAGGTCTTCCAGGGTTGTGTCGGGGCGGATGGTTTCGTCGGCGGTGATGGAGACGAGCGCGCCATCGGCGTCGTGACCGTCGATGGGAATAATTTCGCGCGCAAACTTGCCCTCTACCGTTGCCCTGTGTGCCAACTGGTGCGAGCGCAAGCCGAGCTTGTCCTGGTCCTCGCGGCTGATGCCGTGCATCAATGCCAGCATTTCTGCGGTCATGCCCATCATGCCTGCAGCCTTGGCGACCGAGCGGCCCATGCGGGGATTCGGGTCGACGTTTGCCGCGTCCATCATAGGCAGGTGGCCCAGGTGCTCGACGCCACCGACCAGGTAGACATCCCCCACGCTCGCCATGATATTGGCGGCGGCTGTGTGCAGGGCAGACATGGACGAGCCACACAGGCGATTGACCGTTTGCGCCGGTACGGAGTGTGGCAACTCGGCGTTGAGCACGATCATGCGTGCCAGGTTCATACCCTGCTCGCCACGCTGGATGACGCAGCCCCAGATCAGGTCGTCGATCTCGGCAGGGTCCAGCGCGCTATTGCGGGCCAGCAGGCCTTTGATGACCGCCGCCGACAAATCGTCGGCGCGTACATTGCGGAAACACCCATTCCTGGACCGACCCATAGCTGAACGTGCGTAATCGACTATCACCGCATCTTTCGGGTTCAAACTCACAGTATTTCTCCTTTAAAGTATTCGATAGCTGACGCAGGAGGCGGTACGCAACGCGAAGCGCCCCGGCTTGCGGTGCTCAGTAGTAGGTCTCGCCGCTGGCCAGCATGGCCTGCATACGCTCGGTCAGTTCATAGGCCTTGCCCAGGGAGGCGAATTTCTCAGACGCCTGTGCGATTTGTGCCATGCCAACGGTGTCCATCCAGCGGAATATACCCCCGCGAAACGGTGGAAACCCCACACCATAGAGCAGCGCCAGGTCGGCCTCGGCAGGTGAGCCCACAATACCTTCTTCAACGCAGCGCGCCATTTCAATAGCCATCGGCAGCATCATGCGCCAGACGATGTCCTCGCGTTCGAACTCAACCCGTGCGCCAACCACTGGCTTGATCAGGTCATAGACAGCGTCATTCACAATCTTGCCGGGTTTGCCGCGCTTGTCGGTCACGTATTCGTACAAGCCCTTGTCGTTCTTCTGGCCGTAGCGGTTGTTCTCAAACATGACCTCGGTGACGGTTTTGTAATCGTTCTGCATGCGATCCGGGAAGCCTTCGGCCATCACTTGGGCGGCGTGCACGCCGGTGTCGATGCCAACCACATCCATCAGGTAGGCCGGGCCCATCGGCCAGCCCCAACGCTCCATGACTTTGTCCACCGCCTGAAAGTCTGCGCCATCGCGCACCAGGGCGTTAAAGCCGCCGAAGTAGGGGAACAGCACCCGGTTGACCAGAAAGCCCGGACAGTCGTTCACCACGACGGCCTTTTTACCTAACTGGTTGGCATAGGCCACGGTGCGCGCGATGGCGGCGTCTGAGCTTTTCTCACCGCGGATGACCTCTACCAACGGCATGGCATGTACGGGATTGAAGAAGTGCATGCCGCAGAAGTTTTCTGGACGCTCCAGATCCTCCGCAAGGTGCGTGATCGAGATGGTCGAAGTATTCGAGGCGAGCACGGCATCCTTTTGCAGTTGCTGCTCGGTCTCGGCCAGTACCATCTTCTTTACCTTGGGATTTTCAACCACCGCCTCGACCACGATATCCACTGCATCAAAGCCGGTGTAGCTCATGGTCGGGTCAATGCTGCTGAGGATAGTGCCCATCTGCGTTGCGCTCATGCGGCCACGGTCAACCCGCTTGGCCAGAAGCTTGGTTGCTTCAGACAGCCCAAGGTCGAGCCCTTCCTGGGCGATGTCTTTCATTTTTATCGGTACGCCCTTAAGCGCACTTTGATAGGCAATGCCGCCGCCCATGATGCCCGCGCCCAACACGGCGGCCTGCTCGATTTTTTTGTCGGCTTTTTTCTCCCAACCCCTGGCGGTCTTGCTCAACAGCTGGTCGTTCAGAAACACACCCACCAGAGCCGCCGCGACTGGCGTTACCGCCAGTTCCGCAAAGCCCTCGGCTTCGACGGCCAGCGCATCCTCCAGGCTCATGGCGCGCGCGGCTTCTATGACCTCAACCACTTTGATGGGAGCGGGATAGTTGCGGCCTGCCTGCTCCGCCACCATGGCCTTGATGGTGAAAAACGACATCATGGCTTCGGTGTCGTTCAGCGGCAGTGGGCCATGCTTGCGCGCACGACGCTCAACGTAGTCCAGCTTGCCGTCTATCGCATTGTGCAACGTGGCCAGGGTGATGTCGCGCAGTTGGTCGGGCTCGGCGACAGCATCGACTGCGCCTGCCTTGAGCGCGTCGGCGGGCCGTTTCTCGGCGCCGGTGGCCATCCACATCACGGCCTCATCCACGCCGATCATGCGCGGCAAGCGTACGGTACCGCCCCAGGCGGGCAGAATGCCCAATTTGGTTTCGGGCAGACCAATTTTGGCGGCGCTGCTCATCACGCGAAAATCGCAGGCAAGACAGCATTCCAGTCCGCCGCCCATGGCAAAGCCGTTGATTGCTACGGCGCTGGGGTAGGGGAGGCTGGCAATACGATTGAAATTGGCGTTGTTGGTGCGGGTGAACGGAATGATGTCGTCCTTACTGGAACCGAAAAGGCTGGTAAATTCGGTAATGTCCGCACCGACGATGAAAACAGGCTTGCCACTGGTGACCAGCAGGCCCTTGATGCCCGTTTCTGCCTCGAGCGCATCAAGGCCGCGGGTCAGGCTGTCAACGCTGGCATTGTTGAACTTGTTGACGGATTCGCCCTGCAGGTCGAAGTTAAGCTCGGCGATGTCGCCATCCAGACGCTGTATCGTCAGCTCGTCGCTCTGGTAAATCATATTGGAGTCCTGTCTCAGGTGGGTGTAAGTAGGAAGGGAGGCAGAGTTTAGCGAAAGCAGCCGCAGGGAGCCAGAACCCGAAGGGCACCCTGCGCGTCCCGCCAGCAGCCGAGCAAGAGACGGGAATCATGCTTTCAAAGGGCTATTTCCGCTGTAGAGGCCAGTTGCAGGCACGCTGCCCGGCCTTTTCCGGTGACGGCGACATTTGCCTGCGGGATCACGGCGAGTTGTCTCGGTACTGGCGCGCCAACTCGGGAGTACCAAACAGGGTACTGATGCTTAGCAACAGGCGCTCGCCAGCGGACAATTGTGAGCGCTGTTGCAGTATGTCCCGGGCGAGTGCGGGCTCGTCGGTAATCACGCCGTCGACGCCAAAAGACATCCAGCGCGACAGCGACAAGCCGTCGTTTACCGTCCACACGTACACCTGCTTGCCATTGGCCTGTGCGCGCTTGATAAATGCAGGTGAAGCCAGGGAAGTACTAACGGCGAGGAAGTCTACGTCGAGCTTGCTCAGGTCACCGACGGCTGTGGCTGCCAGCAATCCGGTTGTCCATTTGGGTCGCAGTGCCTGCACCCGCTTGATGCCTGCCAGTTTCAGTGACATGACAACCACCTGGTCAGACATCTTCTGTTCTTCAACAAGTTCAATCACGCGTCTTTCCAGGTCCTGATCATGGCCGTAATACTTCAATTCGATGACCAGTGAAACTTTGTCGCGAACCTCCTCAAGCACCTGTGCCAGTGTGGGCACGCGCTCGGTGGCATATGCCGCTCCGAACCAGCTACCTACATCAATCTGTTGGATGGCGGCCAGATCGCCTTCCCAGACTTTCATCGGGTTCGCCGCAAGCTTCATGAAATCGCTGTCGTGCATGACCACGACCTTACCATCACGCGTTTCTTGTACATCGATCTCAACCCAGTCGGCACCGTCGGCCACGGCCTGACGTACTGCCGCCAGCGTATTTTCGGGTGCACTACCTGCTGCACCACGATGCGCGATGACGACCGTCCTGTCCGCCACGGTGATGTCGCCAAGCAGAGTAACAGTTCCTGCAACGGATACTGCCGTCAGTGTGATCGTTGCTGCAGCCAGTAGTAAGGGGCGTGGTCGTGGGGTGGAGCCGAGTTCAGACAGCAGCCTTTCGTTGAGTCTGGTTGAACCTGCTGCCGTGCAGTGCAGTGCTTCTATGCTAAAGGCTAATAACCCGATGATATAGGCATTGATCATGAAGCCCAGAAGTGCCCATAGCAGACCGACACTCCCAAGCAAAATCACCAGGAACTGGAGCGATTCGATTTGCAGGCTGATGATGGTGTCAGTCGACAATGTAAGAAACAGTGCTGGTATTGCGTTGGTTGCCAGTGCCAGTGCCAGCCACCCTGTGAGAGTGCGCGCGCAGTGTCCGCGCAGATCGGCAGTGAGTTGCTCGCTCATGCCAAATGCTGCGGCCGGCAAAGCATCTCGCGTTAGTACCAGGGGTAGCGCCAGGCACCAGCCCACCAGGCGTCGCCCCAACAACCAGAGCAACAGTGCTGTGGCGCCAGCGCTCAGACTCAGTGCCGCTATGAAGCTGCCTGGCCGCTCTGATAAGTAGTAGTTGATGTCATAATCAGTGAGCAGCAGCCAGGCAATGGCGGCCACGACAACAAGGTAAGGCACAATATAAACCAGCGCACGCAAAACCAGTTGCAGCGTCAGGCGCACAATCATCCCGCTGTGACGCATTGACCACACGGTGGCGCGCAGCGCCGTGGCTGCACCCCGGTTGCGTGCGACGTGGGCGACAACCTGCATCGCGGCAATCTCCAGCCCGGTGATTGCCAGTAGCACTGACAGCAGCATAAGCCCCGCCACAAAGCCGGTGGGCGAAAGCAGCAGACTCGCAATTTCCTGGTCGGCCAGTGCAGCAGATCCTGAAAGCGATACCGCCGCGCGTACGCTGGCGCCAAACAGGGGTGTCAGCACGCTGATACCCATCAACGTAAACAAGGTATGTATGCACAGAACGGCGCGCCAGTGCTCGCGAAGGCCGCAGATCGCTGTGAAGACTGTTGATGACATAGCGTACTCGTTACTTAACCGGGGTGAACATCACTGGTGCATGCCGCCGCCCCGGGGGTGTCAAACTCCAACTGCGCAAACCATGCTTAAGCGAGCCGATCTACATCTCACTTTCGAGCGGCAGTCGACTCAGGAACCAATCTTCTATGCGGCGCATATGAGAAACACTGGGCTGGTGATGTCGCACTTCCCGGCCAGCCACCCAACGAACCTTGTGGTCTGCGTCCAGTTCGAGTTGCCACGCGTTACGTGGTGCAAAGTCCGGAGTGAGCGCAGTACGCATCGCGGTGTTGAGTCCGGTGCTGCGAACCAGCAGGCCAACCTCTGTGTTGATACGCAAGGAGCGTGGGTCAAAGTTGGCGCTGCCAATGAATACGCGATCATCATCAATAAGCATCAACTTGGCGTGGAGTGACAGTGTCTTTTCTGAGACGGGCGATGCGATGTACAGATACCGATCTGCCGCGTCCTCGCGCAGTTCATGAACCTCAACTCCCAACTGCAGCAGGTGATGTACGTGCCTGCGCCAGGCGCTGTGCGCAGTGATATGATTAGTCGAACCGATTGAATTGGTGAGGACGCGCACGCGCACGCCCCGGGCGATTGCGTGCTCGATGGCCTGTTCAAACCGTTCCGTGGGAATCAGGTAGGCGGAAACGAGCCATATTTCCTTACGGGCAGCCTCTATAGCCTGTAGAAGTGCCTGCGCCACCTGCACCGGAGCGTCTGTGTCTGCCTCCGGGCGGTCGCTGGGTGGATTATCTATGAGCATCTGGGCCGTACCCGTGTGCGCGGCAGTAACCAGGGATTGCCATTGTTGCAGGCGCTGCATCTCTGATTCATTAGCCTCGACGGGCAACAATGCCTCCAGGTTGCCTTCAAGCATTGGCTCTTGAACGTAGCTGCCGCGCTGCTGCGCGATGTCAGCGATTGGAAAGGTCCAGCGCTCGTTCCAGTAGTCGTCGAAGCCATTGGCCAGGCGTTGAACAGTTGACCCTCCGGTCACCAACTCCATGTCGCGAAAGTTGTACTGCTCATCGTAGCCAAAGTATTTCTCATCAAGATTGCGCCCGCCGATCACGGCAACGCGCCCATCGATGACCATAACTTTATTGTGCATACGATGATCAAGTCGGTAAAACTCACCTGCGTTCAGAATGCTGCGCAGGGCGATACTGCTTGAGCGCCTCTTGTACGGGTTATAAACGCGTAGTTGGATGTTGTCGTGATTGTCGATGGCCAACAGCTGCGCATCGGCATCCAGGATAAAGGAATCATCGGTCAGTACGCGCACCTTCACGCCGCGAGCGGCGGCGGCTAGCAGTCTGTCCCGTATACCGTGGCCAACGGTATCGAGTTCCCAGATAAACGTTTGCAGATCAATACTGTCAACGGCGCTATCGATGGCGCGCAGGCGCCAGTCGTAAGCGTCTACACCGTTGTTGAGCAGGTAAAACCAGTCGTCGTCGCGTAGTTGTGCAAGTGTGTCCCACAGTGACGATGATGCCGGAGCAGGCGTAAATTCGTCGGGCGTGTTTACGGGCTGCAGCGTTGCACAGCCTGTTAGCACGATGGCAATAACGCCGGCTAAAAGGTGCATGAAGTGACTGGCGACTGTACGATTCTCGATGCGGATGAGGCGACTCCAGTGACGCGCTATTTATAGTACGGCCGGGCTAATGCAGTGGCAAGGTGCAGTGGCGCTGGCATTTGCCACTGCGCGAGCAGGTTGTAGTCACTCAATAGCGCACAGGAGTGAGTCGAGTGGTTCTGGCATGCCGCGCCGCTGCCATTGACGGGCTAGCCGCTACCGTTTCTTAGCCGCCCTCGATGGCTGCAACGGGTACTTCCCAGACCTCGCCGTTGGCAAATGAAAGCACCCATGTATCACCGATCAACTTAGCCTCGACGGCGCGATTGGTAGCATTGATGTAGTCAGTCATAAAGTTGATGGTGAACTGTTCGCCGTCAGGGCCCAGCACAACGATGGAAGCCTGTTGATTTTCCATCCTTAGTATTCCGGCGGGGCACTGGCCGAATACGTTTGCATCTACGGCGCGACAGCGCAGCAGTGCTGTGGCATCGTAATTTTCTGTAGTAAATGGCGCGGTAGGATTATCGACGGACAGTTCAGTAGTCGATGCTCCAGTGTTCCAGTAAACGTAGACGCTTTCATCTGGCAATCGAAAAATGAGCCCCTGGTCACCAAGCCCGGACTGTCGCAGCACTGGCCGACCTTGTTCGTCAGTATAGGCCCCGACAGTTTGCTTCACGGGGCTCAGGTGGTGGTTGACGCCATCTGCCCGTTGAATCGAAATGAAGCCTTGGCGTTGCGAGAACACGCACGCGGTCGTCGCCGATGAATGGTCATTGCCTCGCGCATAGATATCGCAACGTGCGGCTGTGCTATCTGCGTGCGCCAGGGTGGCAAGGAGTGCTGTTACGGCAGTCGTTGATGCCACCACTGCGGCAAGCCCTGGTCGTCTGTATCGTCTGAACATGCTGGTCGCTCTCGATTTGAGTGGTGCACTGGTGCAGCGTGCTGAAAGTCTGCGCCTTCAAGAACCGGTCAGGATTGGGCACAGATACAGCACTTTATACAGGGATTGCCTCGGGGAGAAAACACCAGGAACTGGTGTATGTGACTGGCTATCTACCCACACAATCAGTTCAGTTACGCCTCTTCAGTAAGCGCTCTGTTTACCGTCATAGCTGTGATCTGCTGTTACTCGGGCGCTTATCGGTTTAGTATCGTTGCTATCCGGGTGGACGCAGGTATTTGCCATGAATGTCGTCTCTTTGCCACCGTGTCTACGTTCTTTGCCTGGTTTGGGTGTGCTTGTTTGTGTTTTCGCGCTTTTGGTGATCGCGGGATGTCAGGATTCCACCGATAGCGTGGGCAAGAACACCACCACGGCTGCGCGCGAAGTGTGTAATGTTGCTGCTCGGCAGAGCAATCAAGCATGCCTGATGCAGTGCTCGCGACTCACCGATACCAGTGATGGGGCGCGCTGCGCAATGGAATGTGAACAGTCGCTCGAAGCGCAGGGCACGCTTTGTGCCGCACCTCTTGGACAATATGCTGATGCCTGCATCAATGCGAATTGCAGTGCGCGAGCTGCCATGTGTGAGCAGCAAAGTGCGCAGCAGTTCTCCCGTTGTGATGCCCTGTGTGATCCGGATCATTTGGGCTGTCGTTCTGATTGTCTGGAGCGGCGTGCTGACGATGCCTTCGCATGCAGTTTCCTTCCTGTACCTGCGCTGCAAGGCAGCGTTGCCCTGCCGATACTGGAGCAGGGCAAGCCGGCTGCTTTGAACGCAACATTGGATGCGGCTGAATTGGCTGTGGTCGAAGCCGCCGACCAGCGCGCGATCGCATTGCGCTCCAGGCCCGTGCGCCTGTGGACGGGCAGCCCCGAGGCAGCCATCACTGTCAGGCAACTGCAGTACGCGTTCCGTTTCGGAGTGCCGCTGGATATTCGCGAATTTGCGCAGGATGATGGCAGATTGGAGTTTTACGGTGATATCGCTCGTCGCGTGGCCAGCTTGCTGGTGGCCGAAACCAGCTTGAAGTGGCGCAATTCCGAGCCGCAACAAGGTGAGTTCCGGTTTGATCTGGCGGATGCGGAACTGGCCTGGGCAGAGTCTCTGGGCTTTGATGTAAAAGCTCACGTCCTGTTGTGGGGGAATGATCCGCCACTGGCTTCTGGCAGTGGCACGCCCGACTGGCTGCGAGCGAAGTTTCCCGATGAGTCGTTAAGCGCATCGGCGAAAGCGGAGTTGCGCGAGCTTATCCGTGGTCAAATCGAACGTGTGGTCAGCAGGTACAGCGGGCGCATTGATGTGTGGGAAGTGACCAATGAAATGCTAAACCCGCTGACCGACTGGTTTGCTGTACGTCTCGGTCAGGAGATAGTCGACGATGTCTTTCACTGGGCGCGTCAGGCGGATCCTGGCGCAGAGCTGGTTTACAACGAATGGATCAACGACATTTTCACCGGATTGGGCGGGCCGGATGCCGTGGCTGTGCGCGATCGCATACTCGATCTGAAAGCACGCGGTGTACCTGTTGATGCGGTAGGGCAGCAGGGGCACTTTGCCCCCGGGTTAGTCAACGTTGGCATTGATGCCGGTCTCGATCAGCGAACACGCATCGATGATTACGCCGGGGCGCTGGACACTCTGGCCGAGACGGGATTGCCGATCCACATCACAGAAGTGACCTTTGCTGCACCGGATGATCCCGAGCAGCGCGCGGCACAGGCAGAAGCGATTATGCGTGTGTGGTGGGGCCATCCGGCAGTAGAAGAAATCATCTTCTGGAATTTCTGGAACCCGCTGGGTCCGCGAAGCCGCCTCAATCTGGGCGTGTATGGTGACGATGGAAACCTGACGCGCCACGGTGAGGCGATCCTGTCGCTGCTGAATGACCGCTGGCGCACACAGCTTGAAGGGGTAACGGATTCACAAGGTAGCATCGAGTTGCGCGCGACCTTTGGTGACTATGTCGCCCAGTGGGACTCATCCGAAGGTCCCCGGCATTTGTACTTCAGTATTCCTGCGGGTGAGGGCGAGATGGACGTGGTGGCTGTCAGTGTGTCAGGCAGCGCGGACTAAGCCTGGCCGAACTTGATGCCATGGCCGCGCGTTAGTGTTTGTTCGTATGAAAAGGGCCGGGCCGCCTGTGGACTGAGAGTGTGACGGTGCACTAGCCCGATGTTGGTAAATAAAATCTATCAAAGCCATGAGATCAAACGATTATACATAACGATAAACAATCGATAGGCTGTTTCTCATAGTAATTACCCATGTTCTCGCGCGATGCTGGCGGCTCTCGGGCTGCGGTGGTGTTAGGGCGGGCGGGTGAAGGAAATGCCGTGACCAGGATTGTTGGCGTGATGGCCCGGGTCTGCGGAAACCGCAAGCGCTGCCAAGGCAGCATAAAAAAACCAGAGGCGTAACTATGAAACCAGTAAAGCTATTGTTATCAGGAGCTATCTCAAGCGTGTTGGCCGTTGCCGCCGTGCCGCAGGTCGTATTGGCCGAAGCGGCCACCGTGAGCAAACCCAAAGGGGCTATCGGTATGGGTACCGTGGCGCCCGGCCAAGCCAAATCCAACCAGTTCTGGTGGCCTGACCAGCTCGATTTGGCCCCCCTGCGCGACCATGATGCGCGCTCCAATCCAGCCGGAACGGATTTTGACTACGCGAGTGAATTTGCGAAGCTGGACCTGGATGCGGTCAAGCAAGACATCGACGCGGTGTTGACTGATTCCCAGGACTGGTGGCCGGCAGATTTCGGCAACTATGGCCCGTTCTTTATTCGCATGACCTGGCACAGCGCGGGCACGTATCGAACACTCGATGGACGTGGTGGTGCCGACGGCGGCCAGCAGCGTTTCGAACCGCTCAACAGTTGGCCGGACAACGGCAACCTCGACAAGGCCCGACGCCTGTTGTGGCCCGTCAAGCAGAAGTACGGGCACAGCCTGTCGTGGGCAGACCTCATGGTGCTTGCCGGCAACGTAGCCCTTGAGAACATGGGTTTTGAGACTTACGGTTTCGCCGGTGGCCGCACCGACGACTGGGAGCCAGACCTCGTGTACTGGGGTCCTGAAGTGGAGATGCTGGCCAGCGATCGTCGCGAGAAAAATGGCGAGTTGCAGCGACCACTGGGCGCAACTCACATGGGGTTGATCTACGTGAACCCCGAGGGCCCGATGGGCAAGCCCGACCCGGTCGCCTCGGCAAAGAATATTCGCGTGGCATTTGGCCGTATGGCCATGAACGATGAAGAAACGCTGGCGCTGATTGCAGGTGGTCACACCTTTGGCAAGATGCACGGTGCACGCAAGCCTGCTGACTGTGTCGGTGCCGAGCCCGCCGCTGCCCCCATCGAAGACCAGGGCCTTGGCTGGAAAAATACCTGCGGCAAGGGGCACTCGGAAGATACCACCACCAGCGGCCTTGAAGGTGCCTGGACGCAGGCCCCAACGCAGTGGACAACACTGTACTTGTCCAATCTGCTGAATTTCGAGTGGAAGCAGTCACGCAGCCCCGCAGGTGCGATCATCTGGATACCCACGGATGAGTCCCTGCACAGCATTGTGCCGGATGCACACATCGAGGGTAAGTTTAACCCGCCCGTGATGACCACGGCTGATCTCGCGCTGAAGTTCGACCCGGAATACCGCAAGATCGCGGAACGCTTCCTGGCTAATCCCGACGAATACCAGCTGGCCTTTGCCAAGGCCTGGTACAAGTTGACGCACCGCGACATGGGCCCACGCATTCGCTACCTGGGTGATCACGTGCCTGAAGAAACCCTGATCTGGCAGGACCCGATTCCCGAGATGGATGGCAAGACCATCAGTGAGCGTGACACACGCAAGCTGAAAAAAGCCATTCTGGATTCCGGCCTGAGCGTCTCCGACCTGGTGCGCACTGCCTGGGCGTCTGCCTCCAGCTATCGTGGCAGCGACATGCGCGGAGGTGCCAATGGTGCGCGCATTGCATTGGCTCCGCAGAAAGACTGGGCCGCAAACAATCCGGCTCAGTTGTCGTCAGTGTTGGCAAAACTGGCCGAGATCCAGGCCGAGTTCAATGATGCCAGCCGCAGCAAGGTGTCTCTGGCGGATGTGATCGTGCTGGGCGGCGCCGCTGCCATTGAACAAGCAGCCGACGCTGCCGGTGTAGAGATCGACGTGCCCTTTGCCCCCGGGCGCGGTGACGCGACCCAGGAGCAAACCGACGTGGAGTCCTTTGCTCTACTGGAGCCAACCGCCGATGCATTTCGCAACTACTTTGATGCACAGCGCTCCTATCGGTCGCCTGCAGAGATGATGGTCGATCGCGCCGACCAGTTGGGCCTGAGCGTGCCCGAGATGACTGCACTGATCGGCGGCCTGCGCGTGCTTGGTGCCAACTACGATGGCGGCCAGCACGGCGTGTTTACTGACAGGCCCGGCACGTTGAGCAATGACTTCTTCGTCAACCTGCTCGATATGTCAACGCTGTGGCGCAAGGCTGCCACGCAGGGACTGTACGAAGGTGTGGATCGCGCCACCGGCCAGGTGAAGTACAGCGCAACGCCGGTCGACCTGATCTTCGGCTCCAACTCGGAGTTACGCGCCGTCGCCGAGGCCTACGCGTTTGACGATGCCAATGAAGCGTTTGTCGAAGACTTTGTGGCGGCCTGGGTAAAAGTGATGCAGGCGGATCGCTTTGACCTGAAGATGTAACGGTCCAACCCGCAGTCACCTTTGCAAGGCCCTGCCACTCCTGGTGGCAGGGCCTTTTTGCGTTTAGGGCGGCGCGTGCCCAGCGTTGCAGTGATGCGCGCCAGTCTTGCAGTCGCGCTGTGCCGCATTGCACTGTTCGGTGAGAACAATTTACGTCAGACAATCTGTCGCGATTCTGGTAGCATTTCGGCGGCAAGCAGGACAGAGATCGTAAGTGTGATGCGTCAGCGCGATCGTGACAACGCCACGGGACATAAGCGACTTTTTTGCGCCCCGGTGTGAGCATCGATCACCGCAGGTGATCACACCTGATACGACACCCTGCCGGCAGCCTACTGAGCTGACATCAGCGCATGTGGAAGAAGCATCACCGACTCGCTCAATAGGCCAACGTCGGTGGTAATAAAAAAACAGGCGCGCTTGCGCCATGGCAATTCAAGGCAGGGAAGCAATGATCAAACATCACCTGGGCACACTCGTACTCCTTCTGGGCATATCATTCGAGGCGTTCGCGGGGCCTTTTGACCCGTGGAACTACGCCACACCGATAACCATCAATAACAGCAATGCAGAAGCGTTAACAGACCATCAGGTGCTGTTGACCATCGATACGGCCAGCCTGGTCGGGGCCGGCAAGCTCAATGCGGATGGGTCGGATCTGCGCTTTGTCAGTGATGATTTTTCAACGGTCCTGCCTTACTGGGTGGAGTCGGGCATGAACAGCGCCGCGACCGCAGTGTGGGTGCGTGTGCCAAACGTGCCCGCCGCAGGTAGCGTCGACATACAAATGGTCTACGGCAATGCAGCAGGTGCGGCGGCCTCCGATGCGTCTGCGACATTCGACCTGTTCGAAGATTTCAGCGTTGATCTTGGTGAATTTTCTGCTGCGTGTGGCACGCCAGCAAATACGGTATCCGGCGGTGTTGCCAGCCTCAGTTGGAGCAGTAGCGGTCTCTATAGCGCGTCCACCACCTTCCCTCAGTCCGATACCTACATAGTGGAGGCGGATGTCGAGAGCATTAACGGCAATTGGCCCGGCATTTACTGGGGCACGGCGGGGCTCGTGCGCTATGGTCTGTTGGCCGACTCGGCCGATATACGTATTTCTGTTAAAGGCGGTGGGTCGGACTCCTGCAGTGGTCACAACTGGACAAGCTCACTGGAGGCACACGGCGGCGCGGTAGGTGTGTGGTCGCTCGCGTGGCCGGACACGGGTGACCTGCGTGCGCAGGCACCGGCACCGGTGGGTGCGCTGACGAGCGCCGACACGCTGTATGCCCGCGATGCCGATCTTTCTCTCTATATCGGAGGCATCTCGTCTGGCACAGGTGGCATCGATGTGGACTGGATACGAGTGCGCAAGTTTGCTGACAATGACGCCACCAGTGCCGCCGGCGCGGAGGTGAATTTGCTGCAGGGCGGTTCGGGTGATCCCCGCGCGATGCCCAAACCCGTTCCGGTACTTCCCGCGGGCGGCCTTTTGGTGTTGATTGCGTTGCTTGGCCTGGTGGCGCGCCGCAGACTGGGCTAGCCCAATGCTGCAACTTGGTCGTCGGGTGCTGTCAGTGCTCGATGGCCAGGCTCGACAATTCTTTCTTTGCTGGGGTAGTAACGTCGGGTTCTACTCGCCGGTACAAGATTGTTGTCAAAGTGCGGCACCTGTGCGCGTGCCCCGTACGCGCTGTGATACAAGCGCATGAGGTTCAGGAACGAGTTTGGCGCACCACGCGTGGGAAGATCAAGAGAAAAGCCAGTGCAATCAAACTGAAACCCGCTCCCCAGTAAAAAGACAGCGGTTGGTAAGAGAACACCACCTGTCTGTCACCCGGCTCTATCTGAACACCGCGAAAAAGATGATTCACCGGGATGATCTCGGCGGGCTCGCCATCGACGCTCGCTTGCCAGTTCGGGTAGTAGCTGTCCGTGAGCACCAGCAGCCCCGTGGCGGCGTTCGCTGGCAGGTCAATGACGACGTGTTCAGGTCGGTATTCCACTATCTTTGCCGCTGTTATGGGAGCTGCCTGTGCGCCACGCGGTACCACCGCCTGACTGACGACCACTTCCCTGGAGGGATCGAAATCGGAGCGCGACAGGTAGTCCAGCACCTCATTCTCGGGTAACGCCACGATGTCGGTTGCCACGTAGCTGCGCGGGATAGCGCCGGGCAACTCGAATACCCGAAAGTGTTCGTCGGCATACACGGCCCTGAAAGGTTGTCGCAGACCACCGTAGCTGCGATTCAGCCAGTTCTGGCTGACCAGCAACCAGCGCGTACTGAACAGGTAAGACATATCGCGCATCCGGGGGGCATACTTGTGATAGAAGGGTACCAACCCCATCTTCTCGGTAAACTGCACAAAACGCAGTGAATTGAGCGGTTCGTAATCCTCGATAGAGTACAGCCCCTCACGCATGGCCCATTTCACCGGTAGGTCCGGCATGTAATCCAGGCTGATCATCAGCAGTGCGATCGTTCGTTCATACTCGCTTTTTTCGCGTAGAAAGTTGAAGGCGCCTTCAGCTTCGGTATAGGGCGTGGCCAGGTGCATCCTGAACGCCGCAGGATTGGCCGCGAGATGGCGGGCGCCGTCCCACGCCTTCTGCGGCGTGTAGTTGGAGTAGTCCTTGCCAAAGGGCTTCCATTCCCAGTTGGGATACTCGATCTGCACGCCCACGGTGGTGTAACGCGCGAGAAACGCGATTACGAAAATACCAAAGCAGTAGGACCACATAGCGTGTGGCGCAAAACGCGGCCCACTTTGCCGCAGCCGCTGGTGGCAATGGTGCAGGCCCAGCGCAACGAGCACGCTCAGGGTGAAGTTGGACACCATCAGGAACTTTTGCGGCCAGCGGAACCAGTTGCCCGTTGGAAAATAGTTGAAGTAGTACTGATACAGCCAGGCGTCAGTGCCCCGCGCCATAGTGAGAAACAGCACACTGGCGAAAATATAGAACGCAACCAGGGCACGCTGGCCTCTACAAAACAGCAGGCCCAGGGCAACCAGCGCCCAGAACAGCATGTCGCGCAGCGACTGCGTCATCGGCACGATGGGATCGTTGAGCGTTTCCCTGACACTGGGCGACGGAATCCACGGCAGGTTCACGTAGGAGATATCCATGCCTTCGCTGAGATTATGCGTCGAGGAGTTTGTCGACATCTCCAGCGTGGGCAGCAGCTGAATGGCAGACAGCATCAATGTGAGCACGGCCATACAGCCGAAGCGGCCAAAGGTGAACAGCGCGCGGGGTTTGTCGCCGTCGCTGAGGGTTGTCTGGGCGATCCTGAAAGGAATGTACAGGCACAGGAAGTAGCCAATGAAAACAACGCTCTGGATGTAACCGGCAAACACCTGGAAGGTCATGGTAATGATAAAGACCACCGACCAGCGGTTGGCCAGGGCGTCGCGCGGTCGTGCACTCGATTGCAGGATTTTCTCTGTTGCGCCAAGCAGGATGCCCAGTGTTGCCAGTGGATAGCCACCCGCCTCGAAGACCGTAAACACCAGGTAAAAGTTGCCCGTCATGAAAAACAGGCCACCCAGAAAAGCAGCCAGCGGGTGCAGTCGCAGAATTCTCAGGTAGAAGTACGTGGCAAACCCGCTCACGGCAAGGTGGGTGATTTTGCCGAAAACGTGTGCGGTATCAGCGTTTACTACCAGTGCGAACCAGGTAGTGGGATACAGGAACATGCCCTGCAGTGCGGCGAAGAAGGGTAGGCCGGCAGACTGGTGGGGGTTCCAGTGTGGCCACTCGCCCGCGAGCAAGCGCTGCATGCCATAGCCGATCATGTCCGCGTGGTAATGCCGGTTGTCGTAGTTGCCCCACATATCCAGGCGCAACCAGTGCTCCAGTACACACCACAGAAGATAGGTGGACGCCATGTAAAGAATGGCGGCCAGCAGCAGCTCCTGTTTAGTGAGTGAACGGTAGTATTGCGTGTTCAACATGTCGCAGGAATGCCCATGGCGTCTCCTACGGGCTGGCGGCGGGCGTTATCACTGGCCGACGCTTGAGTATGGGTAATTCAATGTATTTGTACATGAGCCAGGACAGCGCCAGGGTGACTGGCATAGTAATAGCAAAAATCGCGGGAGCTTCAAGGTCAGTATGCACAATTAACAGCCAGATCAGCGGCCAGTGCCACAAGTAGATGCCATAGCAGCGGACGCCCAGGGCTGCGGGTATTTTATGGCTGAAAAAGCGCTGCAGGTAGGCAGTGTCATCACGGGTCAGCAGCACGATCACCAGGCATGACAGGAACAACACGACAGGCTGCTGCCATTTGAAATAGTAGACGATCTTTGGGTCCCACACGATGACCGCAACTAATAGCGCCAGCGCGGAGGCGCGCAACAGGTTGAGAAACACACGACTTCTGTTTGACAGGGCGATCAGGTCATCCCAGTAGAACGCGAGCAATCCACCGACGACAAACGCATCAATTCTTGTTTCTGATCCATAGTAAAGGCGCGACCAGGGCACGCCAGCGTCAACCAGGTGCAGCCGCCACAGAATGCTCGCAACAATCATCGCCAGAAAAATCGGAATGCGAATGCGCCAAAGCATGTCGAACTTCAACATCAGCACCAGCATGATCGGCCACAGCAGGTAGAACTGTTCCTCAATAGACAGGGACCACGTATGGCCAAAGAAGTGCGGATAAACGTAGCCTTCGAGCTTGGTAAAATTTGAGACGTACAGCAGGGTTGTCAGAGCGTCCTTGAGCAAGGGCGCCATGTTGTCGTGCAAGAAAAAGGCGACGCACAGGTACACGACCACGACGGTGATCAGTGCCGGATACAGTCGCAACAGCCTGCGCTTCCAGAACGTGATGAGCTGGATACTACGGC
The DNA here is from genome assembly GCA_024742415.1 of Gammaproteobacteria bacterium. Classification (GTDB taxonomy): domain Bacteria; phylum Pseudomonadota; class Gammaproteobacteria; order Pseudomonadales; family Halieaceae; genus Marimicrobium. The sequence goes on along the minus strand of JANSYN010000002.1, from coordinate 139,950 downwards.
CCTTGGCGATGCTTTTTCTCAGCGTAAATGTGATCAGGAAGGCGGATATCACGAAAAAGATATCCATCATGATATGCGCGCCCGGAAACCACGCGAGCTTGACGTGGGCAATGACAACGCCCAGCGCCATCAGGCCCCTGAGGCCATCCAAAGCGGTAAAGTGGATTGGCTTTTTCGTTTCCGCCACCCAGTTGCTCCCAGTTTTGTTCTAATGAGTCGTTCTGGCGGGTAGGTTAAGCCCTAACGCACAACGCTAACACTCTGTTTTGCAAAAACTTTGGGTGGGTTCTCATTCTCGGCGAATATCACCGTGAAAACCACGGGTGCTGTTACCGCAACAGGCATTGCAGCAACGCTCGGGCAGCCCGGATGCAAGCGGCTGCTGATGCGAAACACCGGCAGGGCAGCCTCGGGCGCGGGCCATTGAGGCTACCTGTGGAGGTCGGCCTGGGCCATGCCGCGCGCCAGCCGCTTTACGCTGCCGCCAGTCTGCGTAGCACGTAGTGCAGGATGCCGCCGTTGGCATAGTAGGAAAATTCCACCGGGGTATCGATGCGCACAGCTGTCGTGAACACGGTCTGTTTGCCACTGCCGTCAACAGCGCGTACTTCCACCTGGCCCTGGCCGGGTTCAATAGCTGCGATGCTGAAGCTTTCGGTGCCGTCAAGCCCCAGGGTGCCAGCGCCTTCGCCAGGCAGGTACTGCAGCGGCAGTATGCCCATGCCTACCAGGTTGGAACGGTGGATGCGTTCATAGCTTTCGGCGATAACCGCACGCACACCCAGCAATGACGGGCCTTTAGCCGCCCAGTCACGTGAAGAGCCAGTGCCGTATTCCTTGCCGGCCAAGACCACCAGCGGTACTCCCTGGTCGCGATACAGTTGCGCGGCATCGTAGATGGACATCTGCTGCTGATTGATAAAGCAGGTCGTCCAGCTGCCTTCTTTGCCCGGTGCCAGTTCATTGCGCAGGCGCACGTTGGCAAAGGTGCCGCGCATCATGACTTCATGATTGCCGCGTCGCGAACCATAGGAATTGAAGTCTTGTTGGGTCACGCCGTTGTCGATCAGGTATTGCGCTGCCGGGCTGTCAATGGCGATGGAGCCTGCCGGGGAGATATGATCGGTGGTCACGCTGTCACCGAGCTTGACCAGGCAACGGGCAGACGCAATGTCCTGCACCGGTGTCGGCTGCGCTGGCATGCCGTCAAAAAAGGTGGGTTTGCGCACATAGGTGGATTCGGGCCAGTCAAAACGTTCGTTGGAGGTGACGTCCAACTCATTCCATGTCTGGTTACCGGTGTAGACGTCGGCGTAACGGGCATGGAACATTTCAGGATCTACGTTGGCGGCAACGAGTTCGTCGATCTCCTGGCTACTCGGCCAAAGGTCTGCCAGGTACACGGTGCGACCCTGGGCATCCTGGCCGAGTCCGTCCGTGTAAAGGTCAATGCCCATATTGCCTGCCAGTGCGTAGGCAACCACCAGCGGCGGTGATGCCAGATAGTTGGCGCGCACGTCCTGGTGTATGCGGCCCTCGAAGTTGCGATTGCCCGAAAGCACGGAGCTGACCAGCAAGTCGCCCTTGTGAATCGCAGCGGTGATGTCATCGGGCAGCGGGCCGGAGTTGCCAATACAGGTGGTGCAACCATAGCCCACGATGTAAAAGCCCAGTGCTTCAAGGTCGTCGAGCAGGCCGGTTTTCTCCAGGTACTCAGTGACGACCTTGGAGCCAGGCGCCAGGCTTGTTTTCACCCAGGGTTGGGTTTTCAACCCGGCCGCCCGGGCTTTACGCGCTACCAGCCCTGCCGCGATCAGCACCGCAGGGTTGGAGGTGTTGGTGCAGCTGGTGATCGCAGCGATAACGACCGCGCCGTGCTCCAGCCGGAATTCGCCGTCGGCGCGCTTCACGGTGACGCCGCGTGCGGCTTCGTTGTCATCGATAGTGGGGCCGCCTTCTTCAACCCAGTCGCTCTCCTGGTTGCTGCCGATGCGCAGATCGTGAAAATCCTGCAGCACGCGCTCAAACTTCGGCCGTGCCTCGGTCAGCGCAATGCGGTCTTGCGGCCGGGTTGGCCCGGCGAGTGATGGCACCACGTCGGCCAGGTTGAGGCGCAGCTCGGCACTGTAGCGGGCTGCCGGTTGATGCTCGTCATGCCACATGCCCATGGCCTTCATGTAGGACTCGATCAGGGCCAGCTGTGACTCGTCGCGCCCGGTAAGGCGCAGATAGCGGATGGTGGCCTCGTCGACCGGGAAGATGCCGCAGGTGGCGCCGTACTCCGGCGCCATATTGGCGATGGTTGCGCGGTCGGCAAGGCTCAGTGACTTCAGGCCGGGCCCAAAGAATTCGACAAACTTGCCGACGACGCCATGCTTGCGCAATTGTTCGGTAACGGTGAGTACAAGGTCCGTGGCGGTCGCGCCTTCACTCATCGCGCCCTCGAGCCGAAATCCCACCACCTGGGGAATCAGCATGGTAACCGGCTGGCCGAGCATGGCGGCCTCGGCCTCGATACCGCCCACCCCCCAGCCCAGTACGCCCAGGCCGTTGATCATGGTGGTGTGGGAGTCTGTGCCCACCAGGGTATCGGGGTAGGCCAACTGGCGATCGCCCGACTGCGCGGTGAATACGCCCCTGGCGAGGTATTCCAGGTTGACCTGGTGTACGATGCCGGTGCCCGGCGGTACCACTTTGAAGTTATTGAACGCCTGCTGACCCCAGCGCAGGAAGCGGTAACGCTCCATGTTGCGCTGCACTTCAGTGGCGGTATTGCGCTCCAGTGAGTCTTCCGTGCCGAAGTAGTCGACCATTACCGAGTGATCGATGACAAGGTCCACCGGTGACAGCGGGTTGATCTGGCGGGCCTCGCCGCCCAACTCGACCATCGCATCGCGCATCGCCGCGAGATCGACAATGGCGGGGACGCCGGTGAAATCCTGCAGGAGTACGCGTGCAGGGACAAACGCAATCTCCTGTGCGGGCTCTGCGGTGGGGTTCCAGTTCACCAGGGCCTCGACGTCGTCATCGGTAACAAAGTCCTCGCCGCCATGGCGCAGCAGGTTCTCCAACAGAATTTTCAGTGAAAACGGCAGCGTGGCGGTATCACCAATATCGGCGAGTTTATCGAAGGGATAGATGGTGTAGGTGCCGGCCGGTGTTTCCAGCGATGCTTCGTTCTGGTGGCGAGTGCTCATGATGTTACCCTTTGGCATGTTGCGCCTGGCTAGGTCAGGCTATTCTTTCAGGACTTGCAAGAGTAACTATAGCAGTGGAGGCACACAATGAGTCATAGAATCGAACAGGACAGCATGGGTGAGGTATGCGTGCCCGTGGATGCCCTGTTTGGCGCGCAAACCCAGCGCGCGCTGGACAACTTTGGCCTGACCGACCGTGTGCTGCCACGCGAGTTCATCGCGTGCCTGGCGCAGCTTAAATCCGCCGCGGCCCAGGCCAATCTTGACTGCGAGGTGCTGGATGACGAGCGGGCCGCAGCGATCAGCGATGCCGCACGCGAGGTGGCGGCCGGCCAGCACGAGGGTCAGTTCCCGCTGTCGATTTTCCAAACGGGTTCAGGCACCAGCAGCAATATGAATATGAATGAAGTGCTGGCCAACATCGCTGCCAGCGCGCTTGGCACCGGGGTTCATCCCAATGACCATGTCAACTGCAGCCAAAGCAGTAACGACGTGATTCCCAGCGCCATACAGGTGACGGCAATGACGCTGCTGGTACAGGCGCTGCTGCCTGCGCTCAATGAACTGATAGCAACGATTTCGCAGCGTAGTCAGGCGCTGCACAACACGACTAAAACCGGTAGAACGCATCTCATGGATGCCATGCCGCTCACGTTCGGGCAGGAACTCAGTGCCTGGGCCTGCCAACTGCAGGAGTGCGAGCAGCGCTTCACGCAGGCACAGGAACGGTTGCGCAAGCTGCCGATGGGCGGGTCCGCCGTGGGAACCGGCGTCAATGTGCCGCCCGGCTTTGCTGAGCGTTTGGTGGCGCACCTGAGCAGCGCCACGGGGCTGGCGTTTGAGGTGGCGCCTAATGCGTTCTCACGGATGGCAGGCCAGGATGTTGCGCTGGAGTGTTCTGCCTGCCTGCGTGCACTGGCGGTAGTGCTGACCAAGATCAACAACGATTTACGCTGGATGGCCTCCGGCCCCCTGGCAGGGCTGGCCGAGATTGAGCTGGAAGCGCTGCAGCCCGGCTCGTCCATCATGCCAGGCAAGGTCAACCCGGTGCTGCCCGAGGCGGTGCTGATGGCCGCAGCGGAAGTGGCCGGTAACGACGCCAGCATCGCCATGGCCGCACAATCGGGCAACTTCCAGCTCAACGTCATGCTGCCGCTGATTGCCGAGAAACTCTGCGCCAGTTTTTCGGTGCTGACCTGGGGTTGCCTGGCAACGGCAAAAACCGTGGCAGGCTTTAGCGTCAATACAGAAAACATCGAACGCACGCTGGCCAGAAACCCGATACTGGTGACCGCACTGAACAGCCAGCTGGGCTACGAGGCCGCGGCGGCCATTGCCAAGCGTGCTTACGCGCAGAAACGCCCAATACTGGACGTTGCCGTAGAGGAGACCGCGCTGTCCCGGGAAGAACTCCAGCGTTTACTGGACCCTATTGAGCTGGCGCAGGGCCGCCCGGGCGCAGAGCATTAAACTGCGATTGCTTTTTTTGGCGGGCTGCCTGCGCTGTGCCGTTCTGCGGCGTCCCTGCTTATGTTACTTTTTGTACGGTCTGTGGTGCGCGCAGCGGTTTTTTTGCAGCACACAGGTGAATCTATCCACCCGGTAAGGAGAACACCATGTCCAATGAAGGCTACCATGAGCCGATTAACGAACTTTCCGATGAAACACGCGACATGCACAGGGCGATTGTATCCCTGATGGAAGAGCTGGAAGCGGTCGACTGGTACAACCAGCGCATGGATGCCTGCAAAGATGACGAACTGCGCGCAATCCTCAAGCACAATCGCGATGAAGAAAAAGAGCACGCTGCGATGATGCTGGAATGGATTCGCCGCAAGGACCCAACATTTGACGCTGAACTGAAAGACTATTTATTTACCGACAAGCCCATCGCGCATAAATAGGTGTGCCTGGCTGCCTGCGCGCGCAGGTGGCCGGCCAGCGCAGGCGGGGCAAAAACACATCCACCGGCGCTGTGCGCGGGCGATGCTGGCATGGTGTCGCCAACACCCACCCACCCGGTGAATCAGTCGTGCGCCAGAGACACGATGACTGCCCGAGACGGTGGCAGGCTGCCCGCCACGATGCTCTGGTAGGCCGACTGTATCGCCCCGACAGACTCAACTCGCTGTACATCGATCCAGCCATTGTCGATCGCTGCATCAACAAAGTGCTGTAGCGCGGCATCGGAACGACGATCCAGCTCCTCGCGGCCCCAGCGTTCCAGCAGTGCACCGATCACGGTGGGAGCAAAGAACATTTCCAGCCTGGGTGACAGGCGTCTGGCGGCCCAGCGCTTTGCCCATTGTGGGCCCATCATGTCGATCAACATTTTGACGAAGCCGGAGGCGCCAAAGGCTGTAAACGTGGAGGCTTCCGCAGCGGCGTGGGTGCCACCTACTGCCAGCGCCTTGACCAGGTGATCTTTACTGCGTTTGTACACCGCGGCATCCCCCGCAACATCGATCAGGACGTGGCGCAGGCCATCGCCTGCGGCGGGTGATTCGTCAAAAGCCAGTACTTCATCATACAGCCCGGTCGCAGCCACAAACTCACGATTTGACGCCGAGGTATAGCCTGCAATGTGCTCGATGGCACCACTGGCTTTTGCCTCCTGTAACGACAGTGCCGTTGCCAGCGCCAGCTTCGATGAGGCCGAGGTCAGCACGACACTGTTACCGCCGTAGAAATCGTTCATGGCCAATAGCTCGTACAGGATGAAGCCGCTCTGCGCACCGGGTGCAGCCGTCATGGCCAGGTCCGATTTGATACCGCTGCCCCTGATCGGTGACCTTCCCGCCTCATCCACCTGTTTGAAATCGTTATAAGCAGGGTTGATCTTGTCGCGCTTGCCGCCAGAGGCAGTGAAACCATCAGCACTGCGCGTCGCCTTCATCTGTACGACATTGGTGATATGCAGGAAGCCACGGAAGCGCTCGCCAACCGCGAAATCGCCGTGGCGTGACTCGATAACCGTGCCGACTCCCCAGGCGGGCATGATTGCCAGGTGTTTGTGCTCTTCGGGTAACGGGTAGACGGCGAAGAATTTCAGGAAGGGGGCTTCGCCCATCTGCAGGTAAAACAGATTGTTCGCAGACAGCCCGACTTTGTCCACCTGCATTCTGACCTCTCCGGGCGCGAGCGGTGGCAGCTCATCGCGCAGCACTACCGTGTTCGAGAGGTTGTCTCGCTCTGTCGCGAGTGAGATCCGTGGGCTGCTTGCTGCCATCTGGCAATTCCTTTTTCTGGGTCACTACCTGTGACTGTCGTGGTGCAGTTTTGTCGGGGTTAGCGATTGCGGTCTGCACAGTAGTGCGCGTCTGCTCGTGGCCGGCACCGGGGCGCGTGGTGTTGTGGCAAGTGCGGTCACCCCTGGCGCAGCGATGTGCTGCTGAAACCGGCATTGTTGCTTGCCGTCATATCCACAACCACACGATAGCGCGCCTGGCCGCTGCGCAGTCGTTCGATAGCATCGTTGATCCTTGCTACAGGGAACAACTCTATCTCTGGCTGTATGGCATGGCGTGACGCAAACGCCAGCATTGTCGCAATGGCCTGCGGCGAACCCACCGGTGAGGCTGATACGGCTTTCTGGCTGCGTAGCAGTGCGATCACGTTGAGCTCCAGCGCCTGGGTTGGAATGCCGACAAAATGCAGCCTGCCTTTGGGTTTGAGTGTGCCCAGGTACGCCCCCCAATCGAGTGAGGCATCAACGGTGGAGAGGATGAGATCGAATGTGTTGGCATGCCTTGCCAGGGCAGCGGGGTCGGTGGAGTCTATAGTGTGGCTGGCACCCATCGCCAGTGCGTCGTCGACCTTGCTGGCACTGGACGTAAAAGCGGTGACGTCGCAGCCCCAGGCCTTGAGAAACTTCAGGGCCATGTGCCCGAGGCCGCCAATGCCGATCACACCCACGCGGTCGGTGGGTTGTACTGCATATTGCAACAGTGGGTTGAACACGGTGATACCGCCGCAGAACAATGGCCCTGCCCGGGTGAGGTCGATATCCGCTGGCAGTGGCACAACGCTGGCCGCTGCGGCGCGCACGCGATCCGCGAAACCACCGTGTCGGCCAATAATGGTCGGTTGTACGGCCAGGCAAAGGTTGTGCTCCCCCGTTGCACATTGCGTGCACTGCATGCAGTAGCCTGCATGCCAGCCCAGCCCCACCTGGTCGCCGGCATGCAGTGTGCTCACCGCGGCGCCGACGCGCGCCACCGAGCCCACGACTTCATGCCCGGCCACCAGCGGATACGATGACCTGCCCCACTCGTTGTCGATCATGCTGACATCGCTTTGGCAGATACCGCAGTAGGCCACCTGGATCTCCACCTCATCGCTGCCCAGTGGGCCGGGATCGTACGTGAATGGCACCAGCGAGCCTGCGGGCGTCATGGCAGCATAAGCATTGATCATCGATTACGTCCTGTGCGGCGTGAAAAAGGTAGCGAGGCAGGCGCACGTGCGCCCGCCGCTGTCAGGGAATGTTAAAGGCATCGGGGTTACTGTGCATTAACTGCCGGGCGGCTGCGAGGTCTTTGGCGGTATCGATCTCATACCATGCATCGCAGGGGTAATGCGTGGGTGTGAGATCCAACTGGCCCCGGTCAACCAGATCAGCCAGCACCGCCTCGTAGAAGTCGCGGGCATTACCCTGTGCGATATGGTTGTCCAGGGCGGTGGCGATACGCTGCCAGCTGTGTTGACTGAAGCAATACACATTAACGGTCTTGTAGCTCGCCGGCGGTTGCCCATCTGCCGCCAGTTGGAAGCGTGCCAGGCCGCCCGCCGTGTCGAGTTCAATCGTTGTGCCATTCATCCATGGGAGGCGCTGGGAGATTACCAGGCAGTCGGGCGTGTGACAGGCCGCAACCAGCGCCGGCCCAAATACGAGATCGCTTTCGACCAGCAGAAAGGGCGGATCAATCATGCGCCGCGCCAGCCACAGCGAGTAAACGTTGTTGGTTGTCGCGTAATCTGCATTGTGCACCGTTGTGATGTCGAGCCCGGCACTGCACGCCCTGGCGGCCGCCTCAACGTCTGCGGCCCTGTAGCCGGTAACGATGGTGAGCCGGGTAAACCCGTTGGCGCGCAGAATGCGGCAAAGTCGCTCCAGCAGGGTCATGCCGTTTATCTCTATCAGACACTTGGGTGGCGTGTCGGTCCGGTCGGTGAAGCGTTTTCCAGCGCCGGCGGCCAATAGAAGCGCGCTTTTAGGGGCTGCACTCATGTGGGCTTCCTTGTCGGTATGTCACCAGACAAGATTGGCATCCCAGTCAGATTGAACGATGTCTTTTACTGGCCTGGGTGTTGCGCGGGCCGGGTTGCCCACCAGACTATGCCGTGCGCGCGTGTCGCGAAAAACCGCGGCGCCTGCTCCAATCGTACATTCTGCGCCAATGTTAAGACCCGGCGCGACCACTGCACCCACTCCCAGCGCAGTCGCCCTGCCGATGGTGGTCTTGCTGGCGCAGGCGGCATTGGGGCCCAGCGAGGCGAACGCGTGCAAGGTGCAGTCGTGGCTGACGACACTGCCGGCTTGCAGCACGGCGCCGTCGCCAATGGCGGCGTTGGTGCGCACGACCGCCAACTCGGCAATGAACACGCCCGCACCAATGCGCGCACTGGGGCTTACCACGGCTTGTGGATGGATGACGGTGGCAAGCTTGCGGCCTGCGTTGTGCAGTCGTTCCTGTAATGTCGCTCTCAGGTCGTTGTCACCGACTGCGACAATAACGGCGATGTTCTCGGGCAGGGCATCCAGCGTCGTGACCTGTGGTGCCGGGTTTGGGTCAACGTGGCCCAGCACCTGCCAGCCCGCCGCCTGTGCCGCTTCGCGAACAACTTGCCCGAAGTACCATCCGCCATAGATGACAAGTGCTGTGCTGCCAGCGTCGTCTGTGTCGTCAGCCTGGCTCATGAGGCCCCCGCGCCAACGTCGCATTTCAACGCCAGCAGGGCGGCAATGTGATCAACCACAGGCGTTGCGATACCGGTGATTCCGCCCAGTTCCTGCACAACGCCCAGCAAGGCGTCTGTTTCCAGCGGTAAGCCGGCCTCGTAATCCTGCAGCATGGATGTCTTGTGCTCCCCCACACTGGCTGCGCCGTCAATGCGCTGCTCCTCGCTGATACTGAACTTGACGCCAAGGGCCTCGGCGACGTTGCGTGCCTCAAGCATCAACTCCCTGGCCAGTTGTCGTGTTGCTGTGTTGGCGCAGATCTGCGCCAGCGTAGCGCCTGTCAACACGCTGATCGGATTAAAGGCCATGTTCCCCCAGAGTTTTATCCAGACCTCGTCGCGAATGCGCGTTTTTACCGCCGCTTTCAGGCCGCAGTTGCGCAACAGCGCTGCCAGCGCATTCACGCGTTCGGTTTTTTCGCCCGATGGCTCGCCCAGCGCAAAACGATTGCCCGACACGTGCTCGATGATACCCGGTTCTACCAGCTTGCACGCCGGGTAGACCACACAGCCGATCGCACGAGCCGGGTCTAGCACGGCCCACTGCCTGCCACCCGGATCGACACAATTCAGGTGCGGCGCTGGCGGTGCTGCGGGGTCGGCATGGAAATACCACCAGGGGATGCCGTTATTGAGATTGACGACCACGCTGTCGGGCCCCAGCAGGCCCGCAAGCTGCGGCAGTATGTCAGCGATGGCGTAGGTTTTGACAGCAATGAAGAGCAGGTCCTGTACGGGTAAGGTCGAAGGGTCGTCGGTACAGGTCATCGCCAGGGTGCGTGGTTCATTGTTCATGTGCAGCGTAAGGCCATTACGCGCGATGGCGGCCTGATGCGCGCCCTGGTCGATCAAGGTAACGGCGTTGCCCGCTGCCTGCAACAGGAAGCCCAGATAGCCGCCGATAGCGCCGGCGCCGTAAATGCAGATTCTCATGGGCGATACCCCGGCACTGAGTGAGCGCACTTGCCCGCTGCGGGCCGCCCTTGGCAGCGTGCCCCTGAATCGTACGCCGTTGCCCACAGCCGGCGTGGGCGGGCTGCAGTATCATCGGCCCGGTCTTTAGTGGTATGGCGCGCAAGGTACAGAGCCGCAGGGGAGCGTGCTGCTGGGGAGGGTGGCGCAACGGAGAGTGGCGCAACGGAGAGTGTCGCAACGGAGAGTGTCGCCACGGGCATCGCGACGTGCGAGCCAGGCGTGTCAGTGGACATTCCTTGCATGTTGTCAGGCATGATGATTGTGGCCACCGTTCTTCCGAGTGTTATTATCTCTGCTGCCGTTGTTTAAGTGATCGCTGTGTCAGGTAGTGTCGTTGCCGCTAACGGCGGTGCGTTCAGCTTTTATGCAGTCAGTGTTCTTTTGCAGTCAACGCTTGAGCGGGACGACTCAAACGCCGCGAGAGGCCATGGTGCCGAAATTTTCATCGAGATACAAAGGTGCAGGGTAAAGTCTCTGCCGCTGCTGGATTGTGCCGTGCCCGCCGGGCCGCAGCGTGTACTGCGTGGATGTACAGGTGAGCTTGCCGGATCCCGTTGCAGCCAGCCAGCTCCCGGCCCATTAGCAGTGCAACACCGCGCAACCGGCGCATCGCGGGCTCGCATAACGGGCCGGGGCTACACCACCAATGGACAAAAAAAGCATACTGCGCGCCACTCGCCATTGGCTGGAAGCAACCGTGATCGGGCGCAATCTTTGCCCGTTCGCAAAGTTGCCGCTGGCCAGGGGTGAGGTCAGGCTGACGGTCAGCGCAGCCTGCTCGCCGGTTGAACTGCTGCTGGACCTGGCTGACGAATTGCAATGGCTCGACACCGCCCCGGATGTCGAAACCACGCTGCTCATCCACCCCGATGTCTTGCAGAACTTTGGCCACTACAACCAGTTTTTGACGCAAGCCGAAGGCCTCCTGTATCAGCAAGGATACGAGGGCATCTATCAGTTGGCGAGTTTCCATCCAGATTACCAGTTTGCAGGCACCTCGGCCGATGACGCGCAGAACTACAGCAATCGCTCACCCTATGCCATGTTGCACCTGCTGCGCGAAGCCAGCGTAGAGCGCGCCGTGGCGGCGCATCCTGACCCGCAGCAAATACCGCAACGCAATATCGAGCAGCTTGAAGCGGTGGGGCGCGATGCCTTGCACAGGGCGTTGTCCCAGTGTTACGAGGTGGATGACTAAGCGCCAACATGCCCTGTGCCGCAGCGATACAGCAAACGCACAGGCGCCCGCCAGTTGCTGGCGGGTTGTGCGCAAGTGTTGACCGGGCAGTGCGCGTTAGTGTGAGCCGACCGCTTGTCGGGCGATCTCCTGGCTGTTGCGGTACTCGTCATAGGTGCCCTGGAAGGTGACCAGCGTCGCGTCCCTGATATCGACAATATGCGTTGCCAGCGAAGAGACGAACTCGCGGTCATGGCTGACGAAAATCAGTGTGCCATCATAGTGCTCCAGCGCCATGTTCAGGGCTTCGATCGATTCCATATCCAGGTGATTGGTGGGTTCATCCAGCAGCAGTACGTTGGTGTCCATCATCATGAGCTTGCCAAACAGCAGGCGGTTTTTTTCGCCGCCTGAACATACCCTGACGTCCTTTGCAAAGTCATGGGAAGAAAACAACAGCCTGCCCAGAGTGGCGCGCACGATCTGGTCGTCGTGGCTGGGCTTGCGCCATTGGCTCATCCAGTCAAACAGGCTGATAGCGGTATTGAACTCGGCGCCGGTGTCCTGCGGGCAATAACCCAGGGTTGCGTTTTCCGCCCACTTCACCGTGCCGGTGCTGGCAGTGATGTCATTCATCAGGCAGCGCAGCAGCGTGGTTTTACCGGCGCCGTTCTCCCCGATTACCGCAAGCCGTGCACCGGCCTCGAGAATGAGGTTGCCTTTCTCAAAGAGCGGAGCCGTGTCGAAGCGGTGACCAAGATTCTCCAGCACCAGCGCCTGGCGGTGGAGTTTCTTTTCCTGCTGGAAGCGGATGTAGGGGCTCACGCGGCTGGAGGGTTTGATGTCTTCAAGCTTGATCTTCTCAATACGCCTGGCACGCGAGGTTGCCTGCTTTGCCTTGGACGCGTTGGCAGAGAAGCGGCTGACAAACTGTTGCAGCTCAGCGATCTCGGCGCTCTTTTTTGCGTTCTGTGACTGCTGGCGTTCACGAACGGCGGTAGAGGCTGTCATGAAGTCGTCATAGTTGCCCGGATAAATGCGCAGCTCACCGTAGTCGATGTCTGCCATGTGTGTGCACACGGCGTTCAGGAAGTGGCGGTCGTGGGAGATGATAATCATGGTGCACTTGCGTTCGTTGAGCACCGTTTCCAGCCAGGCGATGGTGTCGATATCCAGGTTGTTGGTCGGCTCGTCCAACAGCAGTATGTCCGGATCCGCGAACAGTGCCTGGGCGAGCAGCACGCGTAGCTTCCAACCCGGCGCGACCGCACTCATCAGGCCGTAGTGCAGTGCCTGGTCGATGCCGGCACCGATGAGGATTTCTCCAGCGCGGCTTTCTGCGCTGTAGCCGTCGAGTTCTGCAAACTGCACTTCAAGGTCCGCCACTGCCATGCCATCTTCTTCTGACATTTCTGCCAGGCTATAGATGCGGTCGCGCTCGCGCTTGATGGCCCATAGTTCCTGGTGACCCATCAGCACGGTGTCGATCACCGTGTGCTGTTCATAGGCGAACTGATCCTGGCTGAGTGTGGCGATACGCTCGTTCGGTGTGACAAAAACGTTGCCGGCACTGGGCGCAAGGCTGCCGTCGAGAATTTTCATGAAGGTTGACTTGCCGCAGCCATTGGCGCCGATCAGCCCGTAGCGATTGCCATCGCCGAACTTCACCGAGATATCCTCAAACAGGGGCTTGGCAGCGAACTGCATCGTGATGTTGGCGGTAGAGATCAACGGGATTGTCCTGCTAGTGATGGAGTTGGCGGCGTTGTGACGAGTGCGGTGCTGCGCAGCAGGCCGCGTCAGGGTGCGCACCTTAGAGGAAATGGCCGCCGAGGTCGAGCCTGCGAGGCTGATCGGCAGTATGCCCCTGCCAGGCTAGAGTCGGCGCACCTTGAATTTGCGGCCCTTGATCCTGCCGTTGCGTAACTGCCCAAGGGCATCATCGGCGCTGTCGCGCGCGATAGCCACGTAGCTGGCGTTATCTGCCACGGTTATCTTGCCTACGGCCTGGCCATTGATACCGGCCTCGCCAGTCAGCGCTCCGAGGATGTCGCCGGGACGGACCTTGTCCTTGCGCCCACCCTGGATGCACAGGGTGATGTACTCGGGTGGCGCAAGCGGCTGATTCGACTGCGGCACCTCCTGCAGCGTTTCCAGGGCGGTATCCCGCTGCTGGTAGTCGCCGATGGCGCGAAGCCGGTGTATCTGAGACTCTGCAAAAAGGCTCAGCGCCAGGCCTTTCTTGCCCGCGCGTCCCGTGCGCCCGATCCGGTGGACATAGACTTCAACGTTGCGTGGCAACTCGAAGTTGATCACTGCCGGAAGATCGTCAATATCAAGGCCCCGTGCGGCGACGTCTGTCGCGACCAGGATGCGACAGCTGCGGTGCTTGAACTGGACAAGCACCTGGTCGCGATCGCGCTGCTCCATATCGCCGTGTAGCTCGCAGGCCGTAATACCGCCGGCGTTGAGGGCCGCGCACACTTCGCGCACCCATTCCCGCGTGTTGCAGAACACCACGGCGGCGCCGGGGTGAAAGTGGCTGAGCAGCCGGGTAAGACCGCTCAGGCGTTCGCCCTTGTCACAGACAAAAAAGCGCTCGTCGATCTGCTGCTCATCGTGCAGCGCCTCGACGGTGACGCGTTGCGGTGCGTTCTGGAAACGTGCGCTGAGTTGCTGGATGTTCTGCGGATACGTGGCAGAGAACAACAGGGTTTGTCGTGTAGTGGGGGTGGTTGCAACGATGGTCTCGATGTCTTCCATGAAGCCCATCTCCAGCATGCGATCAGCCTCGTCCAGGACCAGGGTGCAGATGCGTTCGAGATTAAGCGTTTGCTTGCGCAGGTGATCCTTGATGCGCCCCGGCGTGCCAACGATCACGTGGGCCCCGTGTTCCAGCGAGCCGATCTGTGGGCCAATGGATTGACCGCCACACAGCGTAACCACCTTGATGTTCTGTTGATACCGTGCGAGCCGCCGAATTTCTGCAGACACCTGTGAGGCGAGTTCGCGCGTGGGGCACAACACCAGAGCCTGCGCCCCGAAATCCCTGGGGTTGAGCCGGGTTAGGAGTGCAAGGGCAAAGGCAGCGGTTTTGCCGCTGCCGGTTTTTGCCTGGGCGATCAGGTCGCTACCCGCCAATGCCGCTGGCAGTGTTGCCGCCTGGATGGGCGTCATCGCCCTGTAGCCCAGACGCTCCAGATTGCGAAGTTGGGGCGCTGGCAAGGGTAGGCTGGCGAAGGTCAGGTCACTCACAACGGTCTGCGCACTGCGTTAAAGCGGGGCGACATTGTAACGCAGGGCCGTTGCGAATGGGCGATGGTCTCAGTCGATCGCGCGCCGTATTGCTGGATTCAGCGCCGCACGACCAGGATTTCCACTTTGCCCTGTGGCCCGATAAACCAGTTAGCCACCATGCCGGTCAGGCTGATAATCACTGCACCGAACAGGGCGGCAAAGAAACCGTCAATGAGAAAGCCCGGCACCAGCAATGCTGCCAGACCCAGCATGGCGCCATTGAGCACCAGCAGGAACAGGCCCAGCGTGATTACCGTGATCGGCAGTGTCAGGAGAAGCAAAACGGGCCTGACCAGTGCGTTAACAATCCCCAGCACCAGCGCGGCGAAAAACAGTGAGAAGAGTCCACCGATCTCGATGCCGTCCAGCAACCAGTCGGCGAGTAATAAACCACAGGCAGTGATGAGTAACCGAACCCAGAACCCTGGCATGGTGTGTCCTCGCTTTCGTTGTACAAGTGGTTATGGGGGCGAATTCGCAATGTTCAATAGTGCCTGCGTGAGTACCCTTCGTTTATGATTGCGTGGGCCTGGCTGTGGCCTGTGCCACAAGATCGGTCGCTCCTACCAGTCCTGCGGATGATTCTGGTGCGCCATGCACAACAAAGAGGCGCCAGGCCCCCGCCAGAGGGGTCAATCTGGTGCTTTTGAACCGGCCCACGCCGGATAGGCCCGTAAAAACACTGAATTGCAGCACTTTGGGAAGTTGGCCTGCATTTTGCGTTTGTTTAGGGAGTTTTCTGGCAAAGGCGTTTGTGGCAAGCAGGTCACGGGGCCACTGCCGGGTTCATTTTACTAATCAAGGAAGCCACATGAGCGCCAATCCGAGCCGTCAACAAGCGATACAAACCATTACCAGCCGTGCCCCCATCGCCGTGGAAAAAACCGACCCACTGGGAAAGATCTGGGCCGAGGATGTGTTCAACCTCGATCGAATGGAATGGGCGCTGTCCAAGTCTGCCTTCAAGTCGATGAAGAAAACCGTTCAAACGGGTGTGCCGCTTGACCCTGGTACCGCCGAGGTGGTTGCCGCCGCTATGAAAGAGTGGGCGGTGTCCAAGGGCGCCAAGTTCTTCTCGCATATTTTTTACCCCATGACCAATATCACCGCCGAGAAGCACGATGGTTTTATTATTGCCGACGCCGACGGCAGTGCCATTACAGAGTTCTCGGGTAGCCTGCTGATCAAGGGTGAGCCGGACGGCTCCTCTTTCCCCAACGGCAGCCTGCGTATGACCAACGCCGCCAGGGGCTATACGGCCTGGGACCCTACCAGCCCGGCGTTCATCATGCACACCGACAACGGCGCAACGCTGATGATCCCGAGTGTGTTCATGTCATGGACGGGTGAATCCCTGGACAAGAAAATCCCCCTGCTGCGCTCCAATGCAGCAATGAACACCGCAGCTCAGAAAGTCCTGGCGCTGATGGGCGAAACCGAAATAGCAACCCTGAACTCCAGCTGTGGCGCAGAGCAGGAGTACTTCCTGGTGGATTCCGCATTTGCCAACAGTCGGCCGGATCTACTGCTGGCCGGACGTACCCTGTTCGGTGCGCCGCCCGCCAAAGGACAGGAGTTCGATGATCATTACTTTGGTGCCATACCTGCGCGCGTGCAGGTGTTCATGCAGGATTACGAGGATCAGTTGTACAAACTGGGCATTCCCGCAAAGACGCATCACAACGAGGTTGCGCCGGGCCAGTTCGAGATAGCGCCATATTTTGAGGCGGCAAACGTGGCAGCCGATCATCAGCAGCTCATGATGACGCTGATGAAAGCGACAGCCAAGAAACACGGATTTACCTGCCTGCTGCATGAAAAACCCTTCGCCGGTGTGAATGGGTCCGGCAAGCATGTGAACTGGTCTGTTGGCAATTCAACCCAGGGCAATCTGCTGGACCCGGGCAATACCCCGAATGAAAACCTGCTGTTCCTGTTGTTCTGTGGTGCCGTTATTCGGGGCGTACATCTGCACGGGCCGTTGCTGCGTTCGGTGATTGCCTCGGCCTCCAATGACCATCGTTTGGGCGCGAACGAGGCGCCCCCGGCGATACTGTCGGTCTACCTCGGCGACCAGCTCGAAAAAGTCTTTATGGACATCAAGGAAGGCAACCTCAAGAGCACCGCTGAGGGCGGTGAGATGGACCTGGGCCTGACACAGATCCTGAATTTCAAGCGCGACCCGGGGGATCGCAACCGCACATCACCGTTTGCCTTTACCGGCAACCGTTTTGAATTTCGCGCGGTGGGCTCCTCGCAATCGGTTTCTGGCCCGTTGGTGGCAATGAACACGATGCTGGCGGATTCACTGAACTGGATCGCCGGGAAGCTCGAGCCTGAACTGGCCAAGGGTTCCAGCCAGGCTGACGCGGTGGTTGCCGTGCTGCAGGAATTGATGAACGAGCATGGCAATGTGGTGTTTGGTGGTGATGGCTACTCGGAAGAATGGCACAGGATTGCGGTGGAAGAGCGCGGCCTGAAGAACATACCGACAACTGCAGACGCGTTACCCGCCTTGCGCGAGCCCTCTGTCATCGAAATGTTCAAGAACACCGGGGTGCTCAGCCCGGTGGAACTCGAAAGCCGCTTCGAGGTTTATGCAGAGCAATATGTGCTATCCATTGAAGTGGAAGCGAAGCTGGTAATTGATATGGCAACGACAATGATCTATCCGGCGGCCATCCAGTACCTGGGGAGCCTGAGCGCAACATCGGGCGGACTGGCGTCTCTGGGCGTGGCCCTGGACAACACCGTTGCCAACGCGGTTGCAGAACACGCCAACGCAATGATGGCCAGCGTTGGCAAACTCGAGCAGGCGCTGCACAAAGAGGACTTTGACTCAACCGAAGAGCATATGCAGTTCTGCGCCGGCACGATCCGCGGCCTGATGGACGAAGTGCGGGCATCAGCTGATACCCTGGAGACGCTCGTAGCGGACGAGTTGTGGCCATTACCGAAGTATCGCGAGATGCTGTTTATCAAGTAGCGCAGCGGGCAGGGCGGTAGGCTGTGGCTGTCTACTCCCCCCTCCTCGCAAATGACGCCGCTGCGGCCGCCGCGAGAGTTCGCAGTGACAGCAGCGGCCCCGCCCTGGCGTTATTGGTTACCCGTGCCTTGGTGTCGGCTGCATTGCTGACAGGCCTGGCCGCAGGGGGTGCCATAACGAGGGTCACAGAGATTGCCGTGGAGCATCATCTTTGAGATTTGCCTGAAGTATCGCTTTGGGTGGGCCCGGCGACTGCCTGCCCCCGCCGATCATCGACTTGTTTGCAGTTCATGGGCCAATAGCCCACACTCGTATAGCAGCCCCTTCCCCAGACTCTGCAGGTTCCCGCTTCAACAACCGTAGCGTACTCCCGGCAAGGCGCACGCAGTGGTCTGGCCGGCGCGCGCAGGCTCCCCGCCGGGGTGGCCGTGGGGGAATGTAGTCATTGCAGCAGAAATTGCAGTAATCGATTGCCCTATTTTTTGTCGCTAAGGACGCCTTATGAAAATTCGCATCGGTTTTGAAATGGTGTTCAGTTGCGAGCACCTGACACCCATGATCCTGACGCTCAACGTACACTCCTCGCATGCCGCCTGTCTGCTTTCCCCTGACCAGATCATCACAGACCCGCCAACCGCATTGAGCGGCTATCGCGACATCTACGGTAACTGGGTCTCGCGCCTGGTGCTTCCTCCCGGCGACACCCTGATCTCCAACGATGCGTTGATTTTCGATGATGGCGAGATCGACCCGATACAGCCGGACGCGCAACAGGTGCCGGTGCAGTTCCTGCCTGAAGAGGCGCTGGTATACCTGCTGGGCAGCCGTTATTGCGAAACTGACCTGATGGCGGATGAGGCGTGGCGCCTCTTTGGTAACGGCCCCACCGGATGGCACCGCGTGCAGGCCATTTGCGATTTCGTCCACCAGCACATCAGTTTTGGCTATGAGCATGCACGCAGCACCATGACTGCCAGCCAGGTGTACGAGGCAAGGGCGGGGGTATGTCGTGATTATGCGCATCTGGCGGTCACGTTCTGTCGGTGTATGAACATACCCGCCCGCTACTGTATGGGGTATCTGTCGTTGATCGGCGAGCCGCTGCCACACGCGGAGGCGGATTTTGCCGCGTGGTTTGAGGCCTACCTGGACGGCGAATGGCACGTGTTCGACCCGCGCAACAACAAACGGATGATCGGGCGCATACCGATCGCGCGCGGCCGGGACGCGACTGACGTGTCTCTAAGCAACAGCTTTGGCAATACAGTGCTGAATCACTTTCTGGTGCGCGCTGATGAAGTGAGCGACGCTGCCTGACCCGGCTTCACGTGGTTACCATAGCGCTGCGAAGGTGTATGGTTGCAGCTTCAGTATGCTGCAATGATTGCCGGACGGTGGCCGGCGCTCAAGGACTTGCATGAAACGCGTTACCCGCTTTGTCATTATGGTCGTGGTGTTGATGGCGGCCTACCTGCTGCTGATAGAAGTTCCTGTGCAAGTGAAATTTGCGCCGCGTACGCCATTGTTAACCACGCCGGCAGATCTTGGTATGGCGTACCGCGATTTCGAACTCACGCCTCAAGATGCTGTCATCAGCCTCAAGGGTTGGTGGATGCCGGCAGCGCAGCCGTCTGCGACGCTGCTGTTTCTGCATGGTGCCAGTTCAAATCGCGACAGCCGGTTCTTTGAAGGGCTGGAGTTCTATCAGGCAATGGTGGCCCGGGGAGTGTCGGTTGCGGCTATCGACCTGCGCAATCATGGCGCGTCGGACGCCGATGGCGGTGGCATACAGTTTGGCCAAACCGAGCAGTATGATGCGCGGGCGCTGGTAGATTGGGCGTACGAGCGGGCGCTGCAGCCGCCCATAGTGCTGATGGGTATTTCGATGGGCGGGGCGACAGCGATCAGGGCCATCGCCGAGGGCGTGCAGGTCGACGGCCTCATACTGCTGGACTCGCTGTTGCATACCCGCGATGCAATGCAGCGCGCGATATGGACGCAAAGTGGTCTGCCACCGGCGTTACTGGCCCCCAGTGCATGGTCGGCGGTGCGTTTTTTTGGTTTTCCGGACGGCCCCGTGCAGCCGCTCACCCTGGCCAAAACGCTGCAGGTGCCCATGTTGCTGCTGCAGGACCCGCAGGATCCAGTCACCCGGGCACAGTACGCCAACGCCCTGGCCGCAGAAAACCCCAACGTGACTTTATGGCTGGCACCCCCGGTGCCCGCGGATCATGCCAGGCTTGTATCGAAAGGGCGATGGGGTACGCACGTCGCGGCTTTTGCGCTTTACCCGGATGACACCGTAGCGCAGATCATGCACTTTATCGCGCACCTGCCCCGCCAGTAGCGTGTGGTCGCTAGCGCCGCTGCGCGCGCAGAGCCCGGGATGTTATAGTAGGGGTCCATACCACCTGTTTGCCAGCGGGCGCTCTGCGACCCCGGTAGATCAGCACGGCGCCCGGGCGCTGAAACTCTCGAAGCTTAGCGATACAAGGTCTCTATGAAGCTCGCCATACTCTCTTGCAGCCCCAACGCCTACAGCACACGTCGCCTGAAAGAGGCTGCAGAAATGCGCGGCCACCGGGCCAGGGTGCTCAATACCTTGAAGTTTGCCATAGACCTTGATCGTGGTTCCCCGGATCTCTACTACCGGCAGAAGGTGCTCAGTGGCTATGATGCGGTGCTACCGCGCATAGGCGCCTCTATTACCTACTACGGCACTGCGGTTGTGCGACAGTTTCAGCAAATGGATGTGTTTTGCGCCAACACCGCGCACGGCATCTCCAACTCAAGGGACAAACTGCGCAGCTTGCAGATCCTTAGCCGGCATCATATCGGGCTGCCACGCACCACGTTCGTTCGTGACAAGAAAGACGTCCTGCCTGCCATCGAGCGCGTGGGCGGAGCGCCGGTCGTGATCAAGCTGATCGAGGGTACCCAGGGAATCGGGGTGCTCCTGGCAGAGTCCAACAAGCAGGCTGAGTCCATCATTGAACTGCTGCAAAGCCAGAAGCAAAACGTGCTGATCCAGAAGTTTGTCGCGGAGAGCAAAGGCAAGGACGTGCGCGCCTTTGTGGTGGGCGACAGGGTAGTGGCCGCCATGCGGCGTGTTGCCCAGGGCCAGGAATTTCGCAGTAACGTGCATCGCGGCGGTATTGCAGAGCCGATTGAACTGGACGAGCAGTACCGCGAAACGGCTATCCGCTGTACACAGATTCTCGGGCTGCGGGTGGCCGGTGTGGATATGCTGGAGGGCAAGAATGGCCCGCAGGTCATGGAAGTCAATTCCTCACCGGGCCTTGAAGGCATTGAAACCTGCACTGAACTGGATATTGCGGGTGCAATTATTGACTACATCGCCGCGCAGGTGGATTTCCCCGAGATCGACGTCAGGCAGCGCCTGACGGTCAGCAAAGGCTACGGCGTTAGCGAAATCTACATTCCGGAGGGTTCGAAGTTCATTGGCCAAACGATTGTAGAAACGCGGTTGTCGGAGAAAGACGTGAATGTGCTGACCCTGTATCGGGGCTCCAAGGTGATTCCCAATCCCAGGGGTGACCGCGTGCTTGAGCCCGGCGACAAGCTGCTCTGTTTTGGCAAGATGGAATCAATGCGCGAACTCATTCCTGCACGCACACGTCGCAAACGCCAGCCGGTCGTGCAGGAACTGGATACCTCAGTGCTTGAAGACAGGGACAACACATACCCTGACATGGACGAAACGGGGTAGAGGCGCAGTATGCTGGTGTGTTCCTGTGTCCCCGACTTTAAGCCATTGATAATGTCTTCAGGTGCCCTGTCTGTGCATGACACTTCGGGTGGGTAACGCTGTGCCTTGCAGGCTTTTGCTGGGGCTGGTCCTGGTGCTGTCAACGGCGCTGCCTTTATGGGCGCAAACGGCTGGAGGTAGTCCTGTGGTCGATGCGCGGTCGGGCAGTGATGCGAGTGTTGAGAGCAGCGTCACTGTGAGTGCGCGTGCGGGCAGTGTCGCTGCGGGTAAGGCGGAACCGCTGCCCAAGGCACAGAATATCGATCTTGAAGATCCGGTTCCAGCGCCAGACCAACCGCCTGTCGCTATTGGTGAGCCGTTGTTGCCGCAAACCGAAACGCCGGCGTCTGTGGTGCCGCCCGCTTCCGTGGCTGCTGACCCTGGCGTTGCCTCTGGGTCGGGGCAGCCTGTTGCGGAACCACAAGCGCCGGAGGGTGCGGATGGCGCAGCCCTGCAGGTTACGCAGGATGCAGCAGTGCCGCCGCTGGTGATCCTGGGCAAGGAAGTCGAGTCCGGTACATCGGCGCGCCTGAGTTGGGTGCCCGCCCAGTCGTTCGAAGGTATATTTTCCGCCACGCCGGTAATGATTGTGCACGGGTCCAGGCCCGGTCCTGTACTGTGTTTGACAGCGGCCGTGCACGGAGACGAACTCAACGGCATAGAAACGGTACGGCGCGTACTTTATGGCCTGGACGCCAGCCGGCTGTCTGGAACGGTGATCGGTGTGCCGATCGTTAACCTGCAGGGCTTCCATCGCAGTTCACGCTACCTGGCCGATCGCCGGGATTTGAATCGCTTTTTCCCCGGCGACCCAAACGGCAGCCTGGCCTCGCGGATTGCGCATTCCTTTTTTGAAGAGGTGGTGCGGCATTGCAGCGCGCTTGTCGATCTGCACACCGGCTCCTACCACCGTACCAACATGCCGCAAGTGCGCGCCGACCTGCACCATCCCGAGGTGCTGGAACTCAGCCGCGGTTTTGGCGCCACAGTGATGCTGCATAGCGATGGTGCAGTAGGCACCTTGCGGCGCGCCGCCACCGAGGCGGGCGTGCCTGCGGTCACTTTGGAGGCGGGCGGTTCAATGCTGCTCGATGAAAAAAGCGTCAATCACAGCTTCCAGGCAATCCAGAGCCTGCTGCATCATCTGGAGATGGTCAGCAAATTTAGCCTCTGGGGCCAGCCGGAGCCGGTGTTCTACAAGTCGTCGTGGCAACGCGCGCCTGTTGGCGGCGTGATTTTCAGTAGTGTGAAGTTGGGCGACACCGTGACCCGGGGAGAACTGCTCGGCACAATCACCAACCCCATCACCAATGTGCGCACGGAGCTTTTCTCCAACTATACCGGTCGTATTCTTGGGATGGCGTTGAACCAGTTTGTACAGCCAGGGTTTGCGGCGTATCACATTGGTATACAGGCGCCGCCCGAGGACTTGTTGGCGGAGTCTGCCGGGTCAGCCGGGGCGAACGAGCCGTTGCCGGTGGACGAGGAGTCCGACAGCAGCAGTTCCAGCAGTTATGAGATGCCCGAAGAAGATCCGGTTGAAGCGCCCCTGGAAGATTGAACTGTCGCTTACGGCCGGAAGCTGATCGGAATCCTGAGAATCGCGTCTTCACCCAGCAGGCCGCCGTCGTTAACCACAATGACGCAATCATCAGTCGTTGCATCGCAGCGTCCGGAGCCAACGTCACCGACAATAATTTCCATCTGCAGGGAGCCGTCTCCCGTGGGATTGGGTTGCAGGATCAGCGCGTTGTCGAAGCTGCACACTTCATTGCCGCCGGTTCCGCCTCCTGAGCATTGCACGATATTCACGACGTTCTCGGGTGTGAAGTTGAGCCACGCGACGGTGACAATCTGGCCGTCAACAAGGTCAGTCGATGGCTCTACCGATGCCACGCGGTTCGTGATTGGCGGTGGCAGTGGCAGCGTCACGTCCGTGCCGCCGTCTGGGCTGTATAACACCTCGGTAGCAGTATCATAGGTGGTGCCGTCGATCAGGCGTTGTTGCGCTACAACGTCATCGCGAAGCTGCGTACTGAAAAAATCAATGATGCTGCTGGCCGTCGTCGTAAAACCCTGGCCCGAGGGAAGCAAAAATTCCGTGTGTCCAACATCAGTGAGTGTCACGATGCCTTTGGCGGCGGCAACGCTGTTGAAAACCCGCACGGACTCTTCATAGGGAATGAGAGTGTCCAGTGTGCCGTGGACCAGCATTAACGGCATCGCCGTGCTGAAGTCGTATTCACCGCTGTTGTAGGGAGCCGCGGCGGCGGACATCGACACCGCCGCATCGATGCGCGCATCACTGCAACAGCTATTGGCAACAACGCCCAGTGTTGTAATGCCGCCATTGGAATGCCCGAAGGTGCCAATGTTTGCGGTATCGGTGCGGCTGTCGAACGGCGCCTGCCCGGACGCCACGGCAGCACTGACCGCGTCGATGAGAAAACTGACATCGCCGGGTTGATTCTGCGTGTCTGCAGGGTCTGCACCTGCCGGGGCGTTTTGTCCGGTCAGCGGAAACAGTGGCGCAACCACGGTAAAGCCATTGGCGGCGACTTCCTCAAGCAGTGCTTCGTAGGCCTGCGGCGATGAACCCAGGCCATGGGAAAAGACCAGCAACGGGAAGCTGCCACGACCCTCGGGCATCAGCACGGTTGTCTCCAGTGTGCGGTTTGGCAGGGCGGGGAAGTCGCCCGTGGCCGGTGTGCCGCGGCTGTCGTCCACAAAGGTTACCTGGAAAGTCGACACCAGGTAACGTTCTGGCGCCGCAAATCCGTTATCAGAACTGTCAGAGCAAGCGGCCAGCGCCATAGCGGCGCACCACAGGATCATACGTTTGACGGTCGGTGTCAGCCGGTGGGCAACGCTTGTCATGATTTTTCTCCGGTTATTGTTCGTGCTGGTTGTTCCAGCGTTATTTGAGCACGTTTTTCTGGCAAGACGTGTGAACGAACGGTGGAAGCAGTGAATACGACGGCTCCAGTTGCCAGCTGGTGATTGCTCCATCGAGCGCACTGGGCTTAGACCGCACGCAGCAAGGACAGCGTTGCGGTCGGCGCCACACCAGCGTGGCGCAGCACCGGCTGCAGATACGCTATGCCAGTTTGAGCACGGCATTGAGGTCGGCAACGGTTTTTGCACCGTCACCATCGACCAGGATCGACTCAATATTCAAAGCACGTGCGGCCAGTACGTTGCCCTCAAAGTCATCGAGAAAAATCACCTGTTCCGGCCCAAGCCCCGCAGTTTCCAGTGCCAGCTCAAAAATGGCCGGGTTTGGCTTGCGCATTCCCACTTCGCTGCTGTCGATCACAAAGCCGAAAAGCTCATCGACCGGCAACATGCCGCGCCAGTGGTCTTTAAACTCCAATACATTGTTGGTGATGATGCCGGTGGCCATGCCTGCAGCGCCTATCTTTTTGACGTAGTCCACCAACTCGGTACGCAGGCCACCGCCGTTCTCGGCCATTGCCATGAAGACTTCCCAGATATCGACGTGGAGCGCTTGTGCCGCGCCCAGTGCCATGATGCGCTCGCGTGCACTTTCCAGCGTGATCTCACCGCGCTCGACCCGGTGCCAGGGATGGTCACCGTCAACACCATAGCCGCCAAAGACAATGTCGGTGACCTGCTCAGGCGTTGCTCCGATTTTTCGGGCATAGGCGGTGAAGGCATGAAACGGAGAGTCGGTAAAGACGCCGCCGAAATCAAACAACACCGCCTTGAATTGTGATGACATGGTTTCTCCTTCTCGCAACAAACGCCTGGCCAGCCCCGGTAGCTGCTTGCCCGCCCACAACGAGCAGATGTTGGGTGCTCGCACCTGCTATCTTAGCCGAGAACTTAGCCGCGAAGACGCCTGCCGCATCGCGCCGTCGGTGTCAGGTGGACTCTCAGTATATCCAACCTGCCGGCTTTTCCCATGGTTGCAGTACGAAAACAGATATTCACGGCGCGCGTGGGCCCAAGTGCCTATCTGGGCGGCGCAGGCTTCAGATAAAAACGCAATGGAGGCAGCAGGCACATGAACAGGTTATAGTGTCAGGCGCCTGCCTAACCAATAATTCAGGGCTCATTGCTATGCTTACCCGTCTCCTGCCTGTGTTGATACTGCCACTTGTGCTCGCCGTACTGGTGGGGTGTGCTGATGGCAACGACGGGCAACGGGTGATCGATAGTGTCTCCTACGACGAGCAGGGCCCCTATGCGGTGGGTAACACCACGATCACGGTGCTGAACGATCGGGAAGGCCGCATGCTTACCGTTGAGCTCTGGTACCCGGCGGTTGCCGGTGGTGCGACGCAAACGATTCTGGATTTTGCCGCCGACCGCAACGAGCGCGACGCCATGGCCACACTGCTGGAAACCGTGCCCGAGGCATGCACCAGGCGCGATACCGCGTCAACCAGGGATGCGGAGCCTTTGGCCGCCCCTGCAAAGCTCCCGCTGGTGGTGTTCTCGCATTGCTTTGAGTGCACGCGTTACTCATCGTTTACGCTGGCCGAGAGGCTCGCCAGTCACGGTATCGCCGTGGCTGCCCCGGATCATCTAATGAACACCCTGTTTGATACCGGTGCCATGCTCAACGGTGAATTCCTGATAACACGCGCGGGCGATGTGGCGGCGGTGCTCGATGAGTTGCTCATTGCCAATTCCGCGGCGCTTCCCCCGGGCCTGCAGGGTCGGTTCGATGGCGCGCGAGTGGGTGTAGCGGGGCATAGCTATGGGGCTGTTACCGTTGGCAAGGTACTGCAGGACGATGCGCGATTTCTCGCTGGCTTTATCATGGCAGCCCCGGTAGAGAATCCGATCATTCCGGGTGTGACAGTTGAACGTATTGATGATCCGACCCTGTATCTCGTCGCCCGCGAAGACAACAGTATCGGGGAAATCGGTAACCTCCTCATGCGCGGCAACTTCGAAGCGGCCACCAGCCCGTCCTGGAAAGTCGAAGTGGCGGATGCCGGCCACTGGTCATTCTCGGATATAGCCGCCATCGTGCCGGGGTTTGCCGCCGGCTGTGGCGAAGGCGTACGCCAGACCAACCCCGGCGAGCCTTTCACCTACCTGGATAACGCACTGGCCCGTGAGATAGCGGCCGCCTACGGCGTGCGCTTTTTTGCCGCCCACCTGCTGGCGGATGAGACTGCCCGGCAGGCGCTGGCCGAGTCTACGCTGCCGGGTGTGGTTGATGTACAAACGCGCTAGACACGGGCTGGAGCGTCGGGACGGTGGTTGCGCTGCCAGCGCTGCGGCGCAACGTTGTCGCAACAGGGCAGGTAGCGCTAGCGAGAGGGCAACAAAAGATCGCCGCGCCGGTTAGCACTGCGTGGCCGCCTTGCCTGTTTGGCAAGCTGCCGGGCAGCCCCGAAGCAGACACGCCTGCGGCGCACTAGTGGCTCTTGCGTTTCAATCTTGCGTTGCCGGGCTTTTTGGCCGACTCAGTGAGCCAGCTGGACGCCTTTTCCTGCTCTTCTTCGCGCGCCTGCATCACGGCCTGTTCCAGCGCCTCGTCTGCCGCCTCTTCCTGCGCCTGGCATACCTCTAGCACAATCGCACCGGCCGCGTTCGCCTGTTCTGTCGTCATCTCCCCCAGTACCTCACGCTGTAAGCGCTGCAGCAGGGTCGCCGCCTGCATCTGGCAGGCGCTGCGCGCACTGTCCTGCTGTGTGGGTGAGCCTGTTGCCAGGCTTGCAAGCGGCAAAGCCGCGACAATCACAACTGGCATAAAAACCGTTCTCTTCATGGTGCAAGTCTCGTTGGTGGGCCGGGGGGTGTGTCTGCCCCGCCTGAAGTTCTGGCGTTGCTGCGCCGCTGCGCTGACAGTGCAAGAATACGCAGAAACGCCGCTACTTGCACAAGGGTGATTTCTGCGGGCGTTGCGCACCCGTAATGCCCATACGGGCAGGGTCGCCTCAAGCAGCCACTGCACCTGGGCAGTTGCGGGCAACAACTGCCGTTAAGTTTATCGATTACTGCTAACATGCAGGGCATGAAAGTGGTGTTTATTGTTCAGCGGCATGCAAAAGAAATTATGAAGAACAGGCGAGCAGGTAGTTCAGGCGCTGCGCTGTTGGCGTTTGCGGTACTCATGAGCGCGACTACGACTTCGACTGCGATCGCGCAGGACCCACGCGCGCCCGTCGTGGTGGCCCTTGCGCAACAGCAGCCCTTGCGTCAGGAGCTGCAGCTGACCGGCACCGTAACGGCGCAGCGTTCGGCAAATCTTTCGGTGGCCACCAGCGGCCTGGTGCAATCGATAGCGGTGGATGCTGGCGATCGGGTGGCAGCCGGTGACCTGCTCCTTGAGCTGGATGCAGAGTTGGCCCGCTACCAGTGGCAAAGTGCCGAGGCCGCGCAGTTACAGGCGCGCAGCGCGCTGCAGGATGCGCAGCGCAGGCTCGAGGAAGCACGTACCCTGTCGCCGCAGCGCAGTATTGCCGAAACCGTGGTCCGTGATCTCGCAGCCGAGGTGCTTGAAGACGAGGCCGCGCTGCAATCCGCGGCTGCGCTGGCGAGCTATCAGCGTGGCGTGCTTGAGCGGCATCGGCTGCGCGCACCGTTTGATGGCGTTATCAGCATGCGTCAAACGGAGCTCGGTGAATGGGTGACGCCCGGCGCTGCGGTGCTGGGACTGGTAGCTACCGATAAACTGCGCATCGACGCCCAGGTGCCGGAAGATTACCTCAACCTTGTCAATGACAATACCCGTTTCAGCGTCAGCCTGGCTAACGATCGCGAGCGCCGCTACCCGGCGAGGCTGGCAGCGCTGGTGCCGGTGACGGACCCTGCAGCGCGCACGTTCCTGTTGCGAGTCGTGCCTGTTGATGCAGTAGCGGCCATGCGACCGGGTATGTCGGCACGCGTCAATCTCGATGTCGACGAGCAACGCAACGGTGTTGTAGTGCCACGCGATGCCCTGTTGCGCCTGGCCGATGGCCGCGTAGTCGTGTGGGTGGTGGTGGATTCCCAGGGCACACTGGTCGCTGCGGAGCGCGTAGTAACAACCGGTTTGCGTTTCAATGGCCTGGTCGAGATTACCGACGGCCTTGAGGCGGGCAGCCGCGTGGTGGTGCGCGGCAACGAGTCACTGCGTGAAGGGCAACCGCTGCAGGTGCGTGAGTTGGGTCAGCGTTAGCGATGTTTGAGAAAATCCTGGCCAATGGCATCCTGGTCACTGTGGTGGTGCTGATTGTCTGCGTGTTGGGGGTTGTCGCCGCCACCCGTATACCGGTGCAGATGATCCCTGATCTGGATGTGCGCGTGATTGGCGTGCAGACCAGTTGGCCGGGCGCAACACCACAAGATGTAGAGAAAGAAATCCTGATTGAGCAGGAGGCCTACCTGCGCAACCTGCCAAATCTGTCGCGCATCACCGCAACAGCGCGCACCGGTTCGGCGTCTATCGATCTGGAATTTCCCGCCGGCACCGACATTACTGAAATGATGGTGCGGGTGAATAATGCGTTAAGTCAGGTGCCCTCATACCCCGAGAACGTGGACGAGCCGAACATTCGGGCGAGTTCCTTCTCCAGCAACTCTTTCATGTTTTTCTCGGTACGGCCTATGGCGGGCAACCCCAGGCAGGTCGATATGGATCTGGTGGGTGATTTCCTGGAAGACGATGTGCGGCCGCGCATGGCCAGCGTGGCTGGTGTGTCAGATATCCAGATCTGGGGCAGTACCTTGCGCCAGGTGCAGATCATGGTCGACCCGGCACGCCTGGCGCAGCGCGGGCTGACGCTCAGCGATGTGCGTGAGCGCATACGCAGCCGCAACCGCGATCGGTCCGGCGGAGACGTGGAAGCGGGTAAACGCCAGTACCTGCTGCGCACCGTGGGTCGGTTTGAGCGCATCGAGGAGCTCGAATCCCTGATACTGACGCGCAGCGAAGACCGCGTGATTCGCTTGTCGGATGTTGCCACCGTGCAGTTTGATCACTTCGAAAAGCGTTCACTGGCATCGCTCGACGGCCGGCCGCAGATCATGATGACGGTACGCCGTGAGGCCGGCTCCAACGTGATTGCTATCAAGCGCGACATGATCGAGGTGGTGGCGGGCATCAACCGTGACCTGCTGCAGCCAGCGGGCCTGGAAATGATCCTGATGTCAGACGACGTGCGTTATGTCGCAGATTCCATTGCCAACGTCTGGCAGAACCTGGTGCTGGGTGCTTTGCTGGCAACGCTGGTGATGTATCTCTTCCTGCGCTCCGGTCGCGCCACTGCGGTGGGTGTGATCGGTATCCCCATTTGCGTCATCGTTGCGTTTCTCGGCCTGCTGTTGGCCGGCCGTACCGTGAATGTAATCTCACTGGCAGGTATAGCCTTTGCCCTTGGCATGACGCTGGACAACAGCATCGTGGTGTTGGAGAGCATCGGCGCCGAGCGCCGTCGTGGCGCATCGCGTTTTGATGCTGCATTGACGGGTGTACAAAACGTGTGGCCGGCAGTGTTTGCCTCGACCATGACGACGGTGCTCGTGTTTCTGCCGGTCGCCTTTGTTGAACAGGAGGCGGGCCAACTGTATTCCGATGTCGCCATTGCGATTTCGGCGGCGATCGTTGCCTCGATGCTGGTCGCGGTGACGGTGCTGCCCACTGCCGCGGCACGTCTTGATTTTGCCGGGGGGCAGGCGCCGGGTGCTTCGGTGCGCGGCACACAAACCGCAGTGCCGGGCGGTGCCGGCCATCGCATGGGCACAAGCCGGACGCTGACCCTGTCTTTGGTCAATGCGCTGCTGGCTAATCCGCGACGCAGGTTGTTGACGGTGGTTGTCGCTGCCAGTGTGAGCCTGGCGGTTATTGTAGTGCTGACTCCCGCTGCGGAATATCTGCCTGAGGGAGAGGAGCCCAAGGTCTTTGCCAGTATGAGTGCGCCGCCGGGCTACAACCTGCCGGCCATGCAGTCGATTGCCGAGCAGATCAGCGCAACCTTGCTGCCGCACGTCGATGCCGACCCGGCGCCTTTCCAGCGTAATGAAACGCTGTTTCCCCCCATTCGTTACAGCAACCAGCGGGTTGATGCGCAGGGTATCCGCGTGATTACCGAGCCAGTGGATGCCGCCGATATGGACGCCTTGATGAGTGCACTGGAAACGCTGTTTCGTGGCTACCCCGGAATGCGTGCGTTCGTTGCTCGCGGTTCGATAATCACCAGCAACGATGGCGGCACCCGCAGTATCAACCTGGATATCGCCGGCGCCAATCTCGATGCTATCTATCGTGTGGCCGCCGCTGCAGATGCCCGGGCCAGGGTAGTGTTCGATGGGCCGCGCATCCAGAGCCAGCCCTCATCATTGAGTCTTGCGCAGCCCCTGGTGCAGATACGTCCCGACTGGGAGCGCGCGGCCGAACTGGGAATGACAGCCCAGGAACTGGGTTTCAACGTCGCTGCCCTGACTGACGGCACATTCGTCGATGAGTTTTTTCTGGACGATGACAAAATTGATATTTTTATGTACAGCAACAGCCAGCGGGAGGTTGTGCTGGATACGCTGGCACAAGTACCGCTGTATACCCCAAGCGGCGAAATAGTACCCCTGGGTTCTGTCGTGGACATCGTTGAAACCGTGGATGCCAGTTCAATCCGCAGAGTGGGCGGGCGGCGCACCGTAACGTTGAATATCATTCCGCCGCGCAGCGTACCGCTGGAAACCGGGGTTGAGCGCGTGCGCAGCGAGGTGGTTGAGTACCTGCGCGCCTCGGGTGAGATCCCCTCCAGTGTCAGCGTATTGATTTCTGGTGCGGCGGACCAACTCGACGCAACTCGTGAGGCGCTGATTGCCAACTACCTGATTGCCCTGCTGGTCATTTATCTGCTGATGGTGGCGATCTTCAGCCACTGGGGCTACCCCTTGTTGATTCTGACTTCGATACCAGTAGGCGTAGCGGGAGGCATTGTTGGCCTGGCTTTGCTAAACGGGGTGGGTGCGATGTTGCCTGCGCTGGGTATGGCGGCGATCGTGCAACCCTTCGATATGATTTCCATGCTTGGATTCCTGATTCTCATGGGCACTGTGGTCAACAACCCGATTCTTGTGGTGCATCGCGCCGTAGAAAACGTGAAGGAGGGTCTGTTGCCCCTGGCTGCAGTCACGGAAGCGGTCGAAACCCGCCTGCGGCCCATAGCGATGTCGACTATCACCACCCTGTTCGGCCTGGCCCCCCTGGTGTTGATCCCGGGCGCCGGGACAGAGCTCTACCGGGGTGTGGGCGTGATCGTCATGTTTGGCATCATCGGGGCGATGCTTGTGACGCTGACTATGCTGCCGGCACTGACAGTGATGGCGCTGGAGTGGCAGGGCCGGCGCACTGCCAGTCATGCCAGGCACTGATACCGCCCACAGAAAGCCCACTGCGAAGCGGCGCGCCCTACCGGCGCCTGTCCTGCGGATGACCTTGCTCATGTTGCCTGATCGCGCGATTATCAAAGTACGGCATCGACGGTAGCTTCCTATGGAACTGGTATGGCCTCTTAACTTTCTGCCGCTGGCATTGACCCTCGCCTTGAGTATTGTGGCGCTTGGCCTGGGGCATTACTTCCTGCTGGCTCGCAACAAGACCCTGAGCAGTGAAGCGCGACTGCCGCGCCAATTGTTGCTGCTGGTGTTGACGATATCGGCAGTCCTTACCGCTATTGTTGTCTCACCGCTGCCTGAATCCACGCGCAACCAGGTGCTGGGGCTAATCGGCGTGTTGTTGTCGGGTGTTATCGTGCTTTCTTCTGCGCCGTTTGTGACCAATTTTATGGCCACTGTGATGTTGCGGGTGACGCTGCCCTTTGACGTCGGCGACTTTATTCGCGTGGGCGACTTTTTTGGCAAGGTGTCAGGGCGTGGCCTTTTCGATACCGAGATACAAACCGAAAATCGTGAGTTGATCGCGCTGCCCAATGCCACGTTTATCAACCAGGGCGTCACCGTGATGCGCAGTTCCGGGGTGATTATTTCTGCGTCGGTGTCGCTGGGATACGATCACGCCGCTGCAGAAGTGGAAGCCCTTTTGCTGCAGGCCGCAGCCGAGGCCGGGCTTGATGACCCCTTTGTACATCTGCTCTCGCTGGGAGATTTTTCCGTACAGTATCGCGTAGCCGGGTTGCTTGCCGATGTGGACAGAAACCTCACCGCGCGTTCTGAATTGAACAAGAAAATACTCTACGTGCTGCATGGCGCCGGGGTGGAGATAGCCTCGCCAACCATCACGCGCCACATTACACAGGATGCCGACACGCGAATTTTGCCTCCCGAGCCCGCCCTGCAAGCCGTCGTCGAGAGCCCGGATGCCGAAGACATTGTCTTCGACAAGGCCAGGGAGATTTCGCAACTCGAAGCGAGCCGTGCCGAGTTGAAAGCGCAACTGGAAACCATCAAGGCCGATCGTGGTAGTGCAGGTCTTGCTGCAGACCTGAAGCAGCAATTGAAGTTGCTGGAGCAGAACATCAAAGCGCTGGGCGAGGGCAAGTAGCGCTGCGTTGCACCGTT
Organism: Gammaproteobacteria bacterium; assembly: GCA_024742415.1. Classification (GTDB taxonomy): domain Bacteria; phylum Pseudomonadota; class Gammaproteobacteria; order Pseudomonadales; family Halieaceae; genus Marimicrobium. The sequence continues at coordinate 107,104 of JANSYN010000002.1, read as the reverse complement.
AGGGCTCGCATGGCAGCCCTTATTGGTGCATGTGGCGGCGCCAAGCACGCCCGAAACCACGCCTGAAACCACCCCTTAATCCATAGGGTCGACCTCCCTGCGTGTGCGTACGCCCATACTGCGCTGGAATCACGCGTGCTGCCGGCTTTCCCGCCGCTATACATGTTGTATGGCATATATATTGCAAAGCCTGTAGCACAGTGCTCAGCCTGGCGCGTACCAAATCCTGGCCAGGCGGGCGAGCAATCAAGCCACTGAAGGGTAACGTCATGCGCACGCCTGTGCTGAAAGCCGAAAGACCATGACTGTGAGCAGAATTCTGGCAAGGGATGGTGCAAGCGCGCTGGATTCGCTTGAGCCATTGCACGCTGCGATTTGCGCCACTGCACAAAAACCCCTTGCCAGTGCCCACGCGCTGCCGGCCGATGCTTATACCGACGAGCACCACTTCGCCTGGGAGTGTGAGGCCATTCTCAAGCGCCAGTGGCTCAGCGTAGCGCATGTGTCGCAGTTAACCGCCGCCGGCGACTATGTGAACCTCGATCTCCTGGGAGAGCGCCTCACAGTCGTAAACACTGGTGAGCAGGGCATCAAGGTATTGTCGCGCGTTTGCGCGCACCGCGGTATGGATGTCATGCCACCGGAGTTCGGACATGCGCAGCAGGGTAACTGTAGCGCCTTTCGCTGTCCGTACCATCACTGGGTCTACGGGCTCGATGGCCGGCTCAGGGGTGCACCGTTCATGAAGGAACACCCGGAAGTGGCCGGTGGGGAACTGGCACTGCACGCCTTTCGCAGCGTCGTTTGGCAGGGGCTGGTCTTTGTCAACTTCAGCGGTGATGCCGCTGTCATTACCGAGCAGTTCGGTGGACTTGAGGCGTCCCTTGGGCGCTGGCAGCTGGAAGAACTGGTCATGGTGGCCGACATCGCCTGGGACTGCGCTTTCAACTGGAAAGTGCTGGTAGAAAATTTTATGGAGCCCTACCACCACGCCGGGGCGCATCACGAGCTGTTTCAGCCTGTTATGCCGGCGCAGGGGTGCTGGACGGATAAAGAGGGCGAGCATTACCAGGTTTGTCATCTGCCGCTGGCGCCGTCGCTACAGCAAAAAGTACAGGACGGTGAGCCCCAGCTTGTGAGTTTTACGCCCATGCCGGCGCTGCTCGCAGACGACTTCCTTGAGTGGACCGTTTACCTGGCCGCGCCGACCGCCCTGTTTTTTGTCGCGCCGGACCGCGTGTACTGGTATCGCCTGCAGCCTGTGGCCGCCGGACGCATGGAGTTGCATACGACAATGCTGGTGCATCCCGACGCCATGGACGATGAACACTACCAACAGACGCTGGCAACCGAAACGGAGCTTATGCGCACGTTTCACCTGGAAGACATGGAGATGTGCAGCGCGGTGCAGGCGGGCCTGTCTTCGGCGGCGTACAGGCCGGGCCCTCTGAATGCGTTGGAAGAGCCCGTGTGGTTGTTCCAACGTTATCTCGCGCGGCAGATAAACGACGCGCAGCAATCCTAGGTATGGTTCGCAGCGTGCATACGCGCAGTGGAGGCTCTAAGCCCTGCGCGCCGGAGCGGCGCAAACGCAGTGCAGTGCTGCTGATATTGCAACGTTGCGCCTAGTGACGATTGTCGCTGCGACCATCGTCCAGTTTAATGAATCGGCGCGTCCACACGGACTGCAAAACAGGATCGATAACGCGATAAAGCCGGCCGGAAGAGTACACCCGCTTGCCGCGCTCCACCGCGGCCAGACCCTCACGCACTACCGTTTCGGCCTCGTACCACAACCAGCGCGGCATGCTGTTTTTCATGTCCATTAGCCCTGCGCGTTCATGGAACTCAGTGTGGGTAAAACCCGGGCATAGGGCACAGACCTTGACGCCCTGGTGGTTAACCGTGAGTGACAGTTCTTCGGACAGGGCGATCACCCACGCTTTGCTGGGCCCGTAGTTGCAATCGCCACCGCGCGGGATGCGCCCTGCAACCGAGGCAATGTTGATCACTCTGCCCCAGCCGCGCTCTACCATGGGGGGGATAAACAGCTGACACAAGTGTGCAATAGATAACATCATCAACTGGAAAAACGCCTGCTGTGCAGCCCAATCGGAATCGTCCAGCAGCGACGGCCCTGCGCTGCCGGCATTGTTGACCAGATAGTCGACGGCGATGCCCTGCGCGGCCAGTTCAGCCTGTATCTCTGCCGGTGCTTCGGGACGGCACAAGTCAGCAGGGAGCACCACTGATTCTGCGCCGAACGCGTCTTCCAGTTCAGCGGCAAGGGCCTCTAGCGGGCCGCGGCTGCGCGATACCAGTACAAGACGGTATCCGGCGGCGGCCAGTTGGCGCGCAAACTCTTTACCCAGTCCTGCTGAGGCTCCTGTAATCAGGGCGGTTTTCGTTCCTGTATGCATGGCGGTTCTCCTTTTGTGCCAAGTATAGAGCAATCCCCGTGGTGCGTGTTTGCCCCGGCCAGCAGCACAGCCAACGCCGCACCAGTGTTACTGATGCGCACCAAAAGCGTTCGCGCAAGCACCGAAGTGGGTGCACCTGCCCGCCGTCGCGCGCGGCGGCGGCATCGCCCACAGTACAAAAAACCATGGTTATCAGTGAGATACAATTATACATGCATCTTGGCATAGTTATTGCTCCCATTCATTGAGCGCGCTTGTGCCGTGCGCGGCGGCGGGTAGCCCGTGGTGGGGCGTGAGCTTCGAGGCCGTCCAGGTCATTCAACGCAAGGGACTGGGCCGTAAAAGCACTGCCAGCCAGACGGGTACGACAAAACACGGGGTGGGCCGCTCGGCTCGGGCAATGCAACTGGGCGTTTGCAACATCAGCAGGGCGTTTGCAACATCAGCAAGATGAAGGCAGCAACATGCAGTTATGTAATTTCAAAACACTGTGGGGCCACAACGGCACCATTGAAGAGGCGGCAGTACTGGCGCAGGCTGCAGGATTTACTGGGCTGGAGGCGCCGGCGACAGGCACACACCCGGCACACCTTGAAACTCTCGCCCGGGTGCTCGATGAATATCAGCTGCAGTGGGTGCAGGAAATCTGCACCGCCGGCTCCTACGTGCCGCGCCGACAGGCCAGCGTAAGCGAACACCTGCTCGATCTGGAAGCGCAGATCATATTGGGCAAAGGTCTCAAGCCGCGCTTTATCAACGTGATGGGCGGCTGTGACGCCTGGCCTATCGCGACCAGCGTCGATTTCTTCAGGGCCGCGATGGACATTGCCGACAAGCATGATGTGCTGTGCGCTTTTGAAACGCATCGCGGGCGCAGTTTCTATTGCCCGTGGAATACCGTGGCGATACTCGAGCAGATACCCCAGATACGCATCACCTGCGATTTCAGTCACTGGGTAGTGGTCGCAGAACGACTGATGGACAGCGAGTGGGACGCCATCACCCTCGCGGCACAGAACGCGCACCACATTCACAGCCGTGTGGGGTATGACCAGGGCCCGCAGGTACCGCACCCGGGCGCACCGGAGTATGCCGAGGCGCTGGCCAGCCATCAGCGCTGCTGGGAGGCTATCTGGTCGTCGCAAAGTGCGCGCGGTTACAACGAGACCACCATGACACCGGAATTCGGGCCTGATGGATACCTGCATCACCTGCCGTTTACGAATGCCCCGATTGCCGACCTATGGGACCTCAACCGCTGGATAGGCGCAACCGAGCAGGAGCATTTTGCGCAGTGGGCACAGGCGGCAGCGCCGCTGGAGGTCGGCCATGGGTGAGACTTTCAAGTTGCGTGACCCTGCGGGCGCTCACTACACCGTCATGGTGCTGCTGTATATCGCTGCGGGCTACAGCCTTGGCTGGTTGGGCCTGTTTCAAAGCCACCTGCTGCTCAACGTGCTGGGAGTGCTTGCCCTGACGCACAGCATGCTGATTGCCGCGTACCTGCTGCATGACTGCGGGCACAACGCCGTATTTCTTTCAACCAGGGGCAATACCTGCCTGGGCAACGTGCTCAACTGGATTGTTGGCAGCAGCTACGGACGTTACGAAGACATCCGCTATAAGCACATGCGCCACCATGTAGATAACTATGACCCTGTCGCCTGGGACTACCGCAGTTTCCTGCAGCAACGCCCGTGGCTGAACAGGGTGGTCAGGGCTGCGGAGTGGGCGTACATACCAGCTGTCGAAATCATGATGCACACGATGCTGGTAGTGGCACCCTGGTGCATCGCCTCCAAACGTGACCAGCGTGCGCGTGTGCTTAGGGTCATTCTGGTCCGGGGCGGGATTCTTCTGGCGGTGCTGTTAGCCAGCCCGCTGGCGTTCATGCTCTATGTGCTGTGCCAGTTGTTGCTGTTGAGCGCCTTGCGGTTCACGGATTGCTATCAGCACAACTATGAAGTGATTTTCAATCTCGACGAAGAAGGTGCAACCTTCGCGCACAAGGGGGATGCGGAATATGAATACCGCAACACCTACAGCAACCTGCTCTCCAATCGTTATCCCGTGTTCAATTTGCTGGTGCTGAACTTCTGCTACCACAATGCCCATCACGAAAAGCCCACACTTGGGTGGTATCGCTTGCCCGAGTTGCACAAAACGATGTACCCGAAAGTGGAGGCACAAACGCTCAGCTTCAAAGAGCAGCTGCGTTCCTTTCACCGCCATCGCCTGGCGAGGATTCAGGCCGAGGATTACGGCGCTGATGAAGTGAAACAGTCACTCAGGGAGGGCCGCGCTGTTGGGGTCGATGCGCTCAGTTTCCTTACCGCGTTTTAGGGGCGTGGCGGTGCCGGTAGCAGCGGGCAATCAATCGTCGTGGCGCCTGCGCGAACTGCTGGGATCGAAGGCCGTGCTGGGCACGCTGGGCTGGATACTGTTTATTGGCGGGTGGTGGTTCGCGGCGCAGTCGGGCATTGCACCGGCGCGATTGTTCCCCGGGCCCGACAAGGTGTTTCTGAGTCTCTATGAACTACTGGCTGAGAAAGAATTCGCCAGTGACATCTGGGCCAGTGTAAAACGCATTCTGTTGAGTTTCTCGATTGCCGTGGCAATCGCGCTGCCGTTTGGTTTGCTGATGGGCGCCTACCGGCCGGTTGACCGACTGCTTGGGCCATTGGCCGGCGCATTTCGTTACTTGCCAGCACCCGCCTTTATCCCGCTGCTGCTGATGTGGCTCGGCACTGGTGATGAACAAAAAATTGCGCTGCTGGTGATCGGCGTGCTGTTCTTTCTGATCATCATGATCGCCGATGTCACACGCCAGGTGCCCAGGGTGTACACCGAAACGGCCCGGACCCTCGGGCTGCGCGAGCCTCAGATTCTGGTATCGGTGATTCTCAGGTGCAGCCTGCCAGGTTACGTCGATGTGTTCCGGCAGCTGCTGGCGGTGAGCTGGACGTACCTGGTGATCGCAGAAATTGTTGCCGCGACCGATGGAATCGGCGCAATGATGATGCGCGCGAAACGCTTTGTTCATATCGATGACATCATGGCGGGAATCCTGGTGATCGGTTTGCTCGGCCTGTTCTTTGATGCGCTGTTCAAGGCGCTGCATCGAGGCGCATTCCGTTACCTGGAGTCCCGTTAGTGTTGCCCACCAATGGCGCTTAGGAAGCGTTGCCGCTGAACCTGTCGATCACGCATTGCAGTCAGCGTGCCGCAGTCAGCGTGCCGCGCAGGCCATTGGCTTTATGAAGTCTGTTAACCAAGGAGATTCACCATGCATTACATTCGACTCGTCGTTGCCTTACTGATACTCGCCGTCCCCTGGAGTACGCGCGCCGCGGAGCCGGTCAAGCTTTCGCTGTTTTCGTGGCCGGGCTACGGCTTCTGGTTCATTGCCAAAGAGAAGGGCCTGGCCGAGGGTCTGGAGCTTGATATCAGCATCATTGAAGACCCATACCAGAGTTTCGGCTTGATGACCGCCGGCGAACTGCATGCCACATCCAGCACTGCGGAGTACGGTCCGATTGCCGCTGACAAGGACGTCGGTATCAAACTCGTGACCTACACCAACCCGTCTTACGGCACTGACCGAATCATCCTCGCACCGGGTATTACCAGTGCTGAGCAGCTCAAGGGTAAAACGGTGGCGGTGCTGGAAGGGGGCCTCACGCAGATATTTATGGCGGAGTGGCTCACCGACAACGGTGTTGGCATTGACGAGGTCAACTTCACCAACCTGATTATGGACGACGCGGTTGGCGCGATGGTTGGCGGTACAGCGGCCGCCGCAGAATTCTGGGAACCGTTTGGCACCCAGGTACTCGAAGCGCTGCCCGGTGCGACAGTTGCCGCGGACTCCACGGAAGAAAAGTACATCACCACTGCGATGCTTGGCGATGCGCTGTACATGAGCACGGCGTTTCTCGAAGAACGTCCTGAGGATGCGGCCAAACTCACGCGTGCCTACTTCAATGCTGTGGATTTCTGGAAGTCCAATACGGCAGAGGCCAATCAGATTATCGCGAAGGGTCTGAAGTTCGAGGTCAAGGATGTGGAGCACGTACTCGGTAGTACCGGTGAGATCCACAAAGGCGGCATCTTTGTGTTCGATCGTGAGCAGGCGGCTATTTTCATGGGGTTAAAGCCCGGCGAACTGCCGCTGAATATTGCCGCAGACGGCATGAAAGCGCACTGGGATATCACGACTGACTGGTGGCTGAAGTTCGGCTTTATTGACAAGGCCATGCCGATGTCGGCCGGGGTAGATACCACGCCGCTGGCTGCGGCCTTGCAATAAACGTGGTGGAGCCATTAGCAAGCCCCGTGCCGGGCATTGGCAGTGCGCAGGCAGAGCAGGCAGTCTCTGCAACCACCCGGCAGGGCGCTGCGCCGCGCGGCGGTCTGGTGGCCAGGGGCGTTGGCAAAACCTTTGCGCAGCGCTCCGGCCAGGCCCTGCAGGCCCTGGACGACATCCATTTTGAGTTGCCGCCAAACTCGGTGGGTGTGCTGCTGGGCCCGTCTGGCTGCGGCAAGTCGACATTGCTGCGCATCATCGCCGGGCTGGAAACCCAGGACTGCGGCGAGATCACGGTAGCCGGCGCAGCGGTGCAGGGCCCCGGCGTGGACCGCGGCATGGTGTTCCAGAACTACAGCTCATTCCCCTGGCTTACCGTGGAAGAGAACGTGGCCTTTGGCCTGAAAGCGCGCGGCGAATCAATGAACCTGCGCGAAGGGGTCGTCGGCCATTTCATCGACGCGGTGAAACTGACCGGTTTTGAGAAAGCCTACCCGCACCAGTTGTCGGGCGGCATGCAACAGCGGGTTGCGATTGCGCGCAGCCTGGTCAGTAATCCGGCAGTGTTGCTGATGGACGAGCCCTTTGGTGCGCTGGATCCAGAAACGCGCTGGCAGATGCAGAGCTTGCTGCTGGAGATCGTACAGAAGGAGCGCACGACCGTGTTGATGGTGTCGCACGATATTGAAGAAGCGCTGTACCTTGGTGATGTTGTATTTTTCATGGGCACGCGGCCGGGCCGTATTCTGCAGACCATACGCCCGGGCTTTGAAAAAAGCAGCAACGACCGCGATGCGATTCTCGATGAACCACAGTACCGGGTGCTGGAGCGGGACATTCGCCAGTTGATGCGCGCGCAGTCACTCGAGACTGCGCATTAGCCGCTGAAACTCGCGCACGAAAAAGTCCAGGTTGTTGTCCAGGTCGGTGATGCCGGAGTCAAACAACCAGCTCTGTGTGATTCCCATCAAATAGGCATACATCGACAGCGCCACGGTATTGGCGGACGTGGCGCCCTTGAGCTTGTTCTTGCGGCGGTAGCGACGCACCCAGGAAGCGAATGTTGCAATCAGTGAAGCCGTGAGCGCGCGCTCGCGCACCAGAGTATTGGAGACTGCCTCGGTGAACTCGGTCTTGTTCAGGAATATCTCGAACGACTGGCGAAAGTAGCTATCGTCAATCAGCAGGCGCAACCACTGGCGCGAGAAGGCATCGGCGGCCTTTTCAGGGTCACGGCTGTTCTGGTGCGTTGCCACCATCTGTTCCAGCGGTACCTGCGAGTAGGCGAGGATTTCCTCGAACAGTTCTTCTTTGTTGGCAAAGTGCCAGTAAATCGGGCCGCGAGAGCAACCGGCCTCATCGGCAATCAGGCGCAGGGTTGTGCCGCTGTAACCGCGCTGTCCAAACAGTTTCAGGGCGGCATCCACCAGGCTTTGGCGCGTTTTGGCAGCGTCTTCTTTGGTCCTTCTCATGGGCAGTGAGGCCTGCGTAAAACGCCCAGTCTAAGGAAACATCGCGTAAACACAATCATGCGTTGCACCTTGCCGGATGCCGGCCCTTGCGGCCCTGCTTGCGTCCGTGTTGCACAGGGGGTTGTGGCAGTGCGCTGAAGGGGTGCAGCGTAGCGCCAGGAGTCAGCCAAAGAGGCGAAGGTATCGCTGCATTTCCCAGTCCGAAACTGTGTTGTGATAGCTGTTCCACTCCGCTCGCTTGAATGCGACGAAGGCCTTGTGCATATCGGCGCCCAGCACCTCCTGCGCCAGCGGGTCGACAGCGATGGCATCGGTAGCTTCTGACAGCGTCCGTGGCAGGCATTCTATGCCGGCGTCGGCAATTTCGCGGTCACTGTAGTTGTACATGTTCTCGCGGTGCGGCTCGCCGGGATCAATAGCCTGTTCAATGCCCTCAAGGCCTGCGGCAAGCATCAGCGCAGCGCCCAGGTAGGGGTTGCAGGCGATGTCCGGCGCGCGGCATTCCACACGCGCTCCCGCGCCGGGTATGCGCAGCATATTGGTGCGGTTGTTGTTGCCGTAGCAGCAAAATACCGGTGCCCAGGTAGAGCCCGACATGCTGCCCTGGCGGACCAGCCGCTTGTAGCTATTGACGGTGGGCGCCACCACCGCGCTGATCGCCTTGGCGTGGCGCAGCACACCGCCGATAAACTGGTAGGCCAGTTCAGACACGCCACAGCCGTAGCGATCGTTGTCGGTGGTTGCCGCGAACAGGTTGTCTGCGCCGTCGAGGCTGGCCAATGACATATTATAGTGGGCGCCGCTGCCGGTGCGATCCGCGAAGGGTTTGGGCATAAAGCTGGCAAAGGCGCCGTGCTTGCGCGCAATCTCGTTGGCCAGCAGGCGGAAGTACACCAGGCGGTCTGCCATAGTCAGCGCATCGGCATAGCGGAAGTCGATCTCAAACTGGCCGTTGGCATCTTCATGGTCAAAGGAGTAGACGCCCCAGCCCATCGTGCTCATCGCCTGCACCAGCTCATCGATCACGGGCAGGTTGTCCATCATGGTCGGCACGTCGTAGCAGGGTTTCTCCAGCGTGTCCCGGTCGCTCATTGGAACAGGGCGACCACTGTCGGATTCGCGCAGCACGAAGAATTCGGTCTCGATGCCAAGATTGAAGGTGAAGCCCATCGATTCGGCCCTGGCCAGTTGTCGCTTGAGAATATTGCGTGAACAGGCCTCGAACGGTTTGCCGCCCAGGAACAAGTCGCTCGCAAACCAGGCGACTTCTGGATTCCACTGGCATTGCTGCATGGAGTCCGGATCCGGCATGGCGGCCACTTCATCGTCTGAGATATCCTGCGGCACGCCGTCCAGTGCCGCGCCCGTGAACAACTCCGAGCCTGCAAACATCTGGGCGAAGTGATCCACCGGAACAAACTTGCCCTTGCTGGCGCCGTGTATATCCACGTAACTGGCCAGACCGTATTTTACGCCCTGTTCAAGACACCGCTTCTGTAGCTGTTCAATTTCCATGGGTTCTCCTCGAGTGGGAATACTTCTTGCTATTCAACCAGTACCATCCAATAAACATGCCAACATGCATATTAATTGCCCGGCAGTGGGGAGCAGGAATTAAGTCGTTGAAAGACAAGCAAGAATGGCAGGAGCACACGCTTGAACTGGGTGACTTTGCGCTCAGTAGTGGCGCAACCCTGCGTAGTGCCAGGCTGCACTACCACCAACTTGGTGCGCCAGACGCACCAAAAAGCAACCTGGTCCTGCTGCCTACGTACTTTGGTGGTACCGGGGCAGGGAACAGGCCCTGGGTGGACCACCCCGGCAGCCCACTGCAGGACGCATCGTTTTGCGTGATTATTCCTTGCCTGTTGGGTGCTGGAGAATCCTCCTCACCCAGTAATACCGTTGGCGAACAGGGCGGGGCAGGGTTCCCCCAGGTCAGCCTGGTGGATAACGTACGCGCGCAGCGGGCCTTGTTACAGTCCCGCTTTGGCGATGCCGCGCCGCGACTGGTCGCGGGCTGGTCGATGGGCGGCATGCAAGCTTTGCAGTGGACGCAACTCTACCCCGATCGGGCTCGTGCAGTGCTGGCGGTTTGCGCTACGGGCCGCTGTTATCCGCATAACGCGGTGTTTCTCGAAGGGGTTGCCAGTGCGTTGCAGGCTGATGCGGCGTATGCCCAGGGTCGGTACCAGTCGCCTCCACGACGCGGCCTCGCGGCGTTTGCCACGGTGTACGCGGGCTGGGCGTACAGTCAGGCCTTTTTCCGCGATGGCCTGTACCGCGAACTCGGCTTTGAATCCAGCGCGGCGTTGTTGGACTACTGGGTGCAGGATCACCTGCTGCAGGATGCCAACAATCTGCTGACGCAGCTTGCAACGTGGAAGAGCGGTGACGTCTTTGCCGGTTTGCCGCATCCGCGAAAGCCCATGCGCGGTCGGGTCTGCCTTATGCCATGCAGTACAGATCTGTACTTCACAGCAGAAGATGCCGCGCGCGACGCGTCCTTGCTGGGCGCGCAGTTGCAGCTGCTGGATTCCCCCTTTGGCCATATCGCCGGTGGGCCGGGCAGGTTGGCGCGGGAAACGGCCGAGGTGTTTCGCGTGATGTCTTCCCTGCTGTCACCGGTGCAGACCTGAATTCATCGCCCTTTCAAAGGTACTGCTGTTGAACTCCAACTATTCTTGTAACTAGCTAATGCCGGTAGAGCGTTGGCGAAACAGGCGCGCTCAGGACAGGCTTGGGTATTCAGGTTGGCAACGGATAAGAAACTTGATTGAAATAGTCCCAGGAATAATCCGCATCATTTTGCTGCGCACTAACCGCGATCGATGCGCACGATGGGTGATTTTTCACCGTTCCTGTAGGTTAACTGCACTGTGGCATAGCGGGTGCTGCGTCCCACCTTGATAAACATCGGGGTGCTGCCATCGAGCGGCGCAATGCCGGGCTTGTTCCACGGTGGAAAGCGGAAGGATTGGTCCGGCGTGTCGCGGTCCAGGCCATACCGAATGCTCTCGATGGCGCCGCGATAAGTCATGAGGTGGGTAAAATAGAGCAGTGTGTTGCCGTCGTAATCGCGAAAGGCCAGCCATGCGGTTGGCGTCATTTCGAGGGTGCGTCGCCCGGCGTCCTCACTTTGCCGTTGTGGCTCAAAGGTGAACTCAAAGGGCCCCTGCTGGTTGCCGGACCGGTCGGTGTAGCGAATTTCTATCACCGCCTGTTGCTGATTTTTCGGAAGGGAAAAGAACATGCGCGCTGCAGGCTGGCCTGTGGCGGGATCGGTATAGCCGCTACTGCCGGTGCTGGTGGGCCGCGACTGGCCCTTAATGTTCCACTGGATGTCCTGGACGGGCTCGCCGATCTGCAAACTGCCGTTCCAACCCGTATTGTGCGGCATCCAGCTCAGAGTCACCGGGTTTTGCAGGGCCCCGTCGCTAGCGCTCAGGGCCAGTAGCCGCGCCTCGGCGTCGGCACGCCACTGGGCAACCAGTTGCTGATCTACCATGTAGCGCAACAGTCCGCCGGCCGCGTCTATGCTTTGAAATGCTTGCAGGTAAGCCAGTTCCTGTCGCTGGTCTGCCAGTGTCTGGCTGCCCAGTCGCAACTCGGAATACTCCAGGCTCAGGTGGTAGGCTGCCGGAGCGAAGTCGGGGTTGTCCTGCAGGTATTGACGCAACCCGGCAATGCGCTGTGCCGGTGGCCGCAATAGCAGGCGCGCATAGGTTGGCATGGCACCGTCACTGCCGGCTGTGACTGCATTGTAAGTCTCGCGTGCACCAGCAGTGCCCTCCTGTACCTTGAGAAATTCGATAAAGCGCAAGTGAGGGTCCAGTATCGGCAAGTCACTGCGAAAGTACGCAAGATAAGAGCGGCGCGCTGCCGAGTAGTTGCCGCCCAGTTCGTGTACGCGCGCGTTGTGGTAGTGCGCCTCGGGACTTTGTGGGTTGGCGATCAGGCCGCCACGGCCGATGTCATCCCGCATGGCTTGCAGGGATGCCATCATGGATTCGGTAGTTTGCTCCAGACGTGCTGTACTGGCCTTGATGGATTCGGTGTCGTCTTTGAGAGCGTCGAGTTTTCGGTCGATGATGCCCAGGCTCTCCTGCAGGCTTGCCACGGCGGGAACGGTACTGGCAATGATGCCGTTGTCCTGGGCTGTATCTCCCGTTTGCACCAGGCTAATTAAACCGAAGACGCCACAGGCAAGCGCTGAGATAGCCAGTGCGCCCAGCAGGTTCTTGTTGCCGCGAACAAAGAGCACGCCAATAACAGCCAGGCAGGCCAACGACAACAGAAACAGGTAGTTGGCAAAAGGCGCGACAGGTTGCAGCACGTCAGCGATAAAGCCGCCCACGGTGCACAAGGAGCCGCCCACCGTCAGGCTGGTTTTGCGCAGGCTTTGGTAGGCTTCGGCGTCGGTGAGTGTTTTGATGAACTGCATGTGATGTCCCTATCGGTTGGTCAAGGCGCAACCGCCTTGTGCAACACCGCACGCAGCGCGCCGGATGCAGGTAGTAATGTGCGACTCTGAATCATTGACTTTCTTCGCTGTCGTCTTCATGACGTCGTCGGATGGCATTGAGTGACGATGCAATGATGCCCGCAGGCATCGCCACCAGACCCAGTCCAAGCATCAGCACGACGAAGGTGAAAATTCGGCCACCCGGCGTAATGGGGTACATATCGCCGTAGCCCACGGTAGTAAGAGAGGTTACTGCCCACCACAACGCGTCAAACACCGAACGATAAACGTCCGGCTGTACCGGATTTTCGAAATAGTAAATACCTACTGCCGCAAGGTAGAGAAAGATCAGCGTGGCCAGCGAAAAAATCACCAGCTCTTCACGCGCCAGCCTGAACGCCTCGCCCAGGCGGCTGAAGGCCTTGTGATAACGCGCCAGCTTCAGCAGGCGCAGCACGCGCAGCAAACGCAGCAAGCGAAGGCTGCGAAGATCCAGCGCCGGTGCCAGGTAAAACGGCAGTATGGCCAATAAATCGACCAGGCCGTAGAAGCTGAAGATAAAACGCAGGCGGTCTTTGGCGCTGTAAATGCGATACGCATACTCGGCCGTGAAAATGGCGACAATGACTATCTCGCTGTAATACAGAAAGCTCCGCGTGACTGGCTTGAGGTCAGGCAGTGTTTCCAGAGAAAAACACAGCGTAGAAAAAACAATAAGCGCGGCGATAAAGCCGCTGGGAAGCGGGCGATCCAAAAAAGGGGTAGTGTCGTGGTGGTTCGCCATCGTGGCATCAATCCCTTACCGAGGTTCGCCGCTTGGCGCTGCCTGCCTGTAGTTTGCGTTCGATGATGTGTTCGATCCTGTGCTCGATCTTGTGTCCCAAGCTGTGTTCCAGCTTATGTTCCAGTGCAATGTTTCCGCGCGCTCATCGGCGCAGGGGCGTGAGGCGACAACCGCTGGGCTCAAAAAGGAATATCCCCCTCGTCAAAATCAGCCCCCGCACCGCCGGCGGGTGCCGAGCCAGAGGCAGGGCCGGCGGCGGAATCTGCGGCAACCACTTTCCATCCCTGCAGATTGTTGAAGTAACGCCCGTTGTACTCGCGCCCGCGTATATCAAAACTGACAGTTACCTCCTGGCCAACCTGCAAGTCGTCCAGCAGGCTGACCTTGTCCTGTACAAACTCGAGGTTGATCTCCTGTGGGTATTTGCCAGAGTCCACAATAACCACCATCTCGCGCTTGGTGAAGCCACTGTCGAAGGTCTTTGCGTCCTGTATCAGTTTGATCTTGCCTGTTAGGTCATAGGTCACGTGTTTGCTGTCCTTTTGCGATTTGTGGTCGGATCAGTGAGTTACCCTTTCGAACAGCTCGAGCAACGTGTGTATTCGGCCGATGCAGACGTAACCGCAAGCCATGTCATCTCGTTGTTGATGTATCTGGGTCGTGTTGGTTATTCACATTCATGCGTGAGTCAGGGGGGGCGCAAGGCAGTCTACAATATTTATTGGCGTGTTTCGCGTCAAAAGCTTTTTGATAGATACCCGTCGAGATAGGCATTGACCTTAGCGTATCATTCGGTGGCCTCGGGGTGTTCTGGACGGCAGCGCGATGTGGCTTGCAGCGGCGCTGATTGACTTCCTATGGCGCTTTATCGCGTTCCAGGCCGCCGCTGACCTGCGCGCAACCAGGGTCAGCTGCACGGGGTCGGGCTGTTAATCAGGTCACGAATCTGCCTCCGGGCAGCTATTGATAATCCGGTGTCCTTGTGAGATTTTCCAAAAGTGCTAGTGTTTAGGGTCGCAAATCAAGTGCAGGGGCCTGGTGGTCGGCAATGCAACAGGAGATACACAATCAATGTTTAACAGAATAATCATCGTTCTTTTTGGTGTGCTGGCGCTGTCGGCGCCGGCATTCGGCTATATTGGCCCTGGTATGGGCGCCGGGGCTATCGGTGTTGTTGTGGCACTGGTGGGGTCTGTCTTCCTGGCGTTGTTTTCGATCTTTTATTACCCGATCAAACGACGCTACAAAAAGTGGCGTGGCGAGCCCGAAGCCGAAGAGGAAGCCGGTGCAGAAGCAGAGGAAGAGAGCTCGGCTAGATGACACTCAACTGGGCGCTGCTGGTGCTCTGTACGCTTTTAGCGGTTGAGGGTTTCTTCAGGCTCCCGCTTGGCGTTCAGGTAGCGCAGCTGCAGTTGTTGCTAAAAAAAATCACACACACCCTCAGCTCGCCGAAGATCTCTGATCATTGGAAAGAAAAAGTGCTGCCGAACTATGCGGGGCAGCTGTTTCTGTTTTCTATCAAACTGTTCTTGATCGTGATGTTGGCGATTTCCCCGTTCCTGGTGCTGGGCATTATCGCCGATATTGCCGGCCTGGAGTTTATGCGCTTTCTCGCCAGTTGGTCTGCGATTGGTGCCTCCACCCTGCTGGCCATTGCCTACGTGTTTGTTCGCAGGCGGATGCGTGCAGGTAGCAACCGCTAGTGCACGGTAGCCGCTGCCAGCATTCTGCATCACGCCGTGCTGTGTGGCATAACCGATGACGGACTACAACGTCTGGTCGCGGTTTCTGCATCGACTCGCCCTGGGCTTGACCTCGGTTTCTGAGGCGACCTTCGACCTTGAACGCAACGCACTGGCACAGAAACTCCCGGATGCCCGTGCAGGCGAACATGTTTTTGTGGCGGGCCTGGCGCGTTCGGGCACGACCATGCTCATGCGCGCTTTGTACGAAACCAACCTGTTCTGCTCACTGACCTACCGTGACATGCCTTTCGTGCTGGCGCCCAATACCTGGTCGTCGCTGGCGCAGCCCGGTAAGCGGCAAAAATCTGAAGCAGAGCGCGCGCACGGCGACGGCGTGCTCGTCGATTTCGATTCCCCCGAAGCCTTGGAGGAAGTCTTCTGGCGCGTCTTTTGTGCCGATCGCTATATCCACCCCGACCGGTTGACCGCCATGCGCGTAGATGCAGACACCCAGTCGCGTTTTGCCACGTACATCGCAATGATTCTGCATCGCTATAAATGCGGGCGCTATTTGTCCAAAAACAACAACAATATCTTGCGCCTGCCGGACATTCTGACCACGTTTACCAAGGCCACGGTACTGGTGCCTTTTCGCAGGCCAGAGCAACAAGCCTTGTCGCTCCTGCGCCAGCACCGGCGCTTTCGGGAGATTCATGAGCGCGACACCTTTACGCAGTCGTATATGCGCTGGTTGGTCCATCACGAATTCGGTCTGGATCACCGGCCGTTTGCATGGGGTTTGGAGCAGTCGCAGGGGCTGCATCCAGACACGCTGGACTACTGGCTGGCGCAGTGGCTGGGTGTTTATGGCCACCTGAGTTCCCTGCTGGATACACACGCCACACGCGCGATTCCCGTGGGTTATGAAACCCTGTGCGAGCATACGGACGGCGCATGGCAGTCCCTTAACCGCGCACTGCGCCTGGGTGATGCGCCAGCGCCGGCGTTTGCGCTGCGCGTCGAGGCGATCAACGAGCCGCACGATGCGCAGCTGCTGGCGCGTTGCATGGTCGTCTATAGTGCACTGGATGAGCAGTGTGCCACGCGTCTGCTGTAGCTGCCGGCTGTAGGGCGCTCTTCGGGCCCGACGTTCTGGCGCCGCTTGCGCAAGGCCTGTTGTCGAGGCACAGTATGGTATGTGGCGCGGACCGGCGGGCCCTTGCGCGCGTGGTTGGCGGCTGCGTTTTGCCAGATTTATCGCCGCTTCCAGCACCTTTCGTTCTGCCGCCCAAAGTATGCCCCTAGCCACACACTTTGCAATTCGCGGCCACGGGGTTTACGCAGCCGAGCCATGGTGTGGCAACAACCTGGAGCGCCCGGCGCGGACGCGGCAGAACAACGACGCAGAACGAAAGCGCAGAACGACAGGATGATCTAAAAATAATGAAGACATTCAAAGAGACAGGCGTTGCGAGGTGGCAGCGCGAGGTGGTGCATGGCGTGTGCAGGGCCGGGTGCCTGGCAGCGCTGTTGGTAGTTTCCGGATGTTCCGACTCCGGCGGCGGTGCCGTCAATCTCATGCCAGATGCCAACGCCAATGAACCGCCGCAGCCGCCTGTGACGGAAGTGCCAGAGCCCCCGGTGAGTGATTTACCGCAGTTGCGTCCGGCCTCCAGTGCCAGTGAATATGTGGGCGTTGCTGTGGGTACGCCCATGGAAGAGGCGCAGATACTGGCGGTGTTATCGCAGCTGCTGGGGCAGGACGCTGCCAGCGGCGCGAACCTGACGAATTTTGCATTGCAACCCGGTCTGACGCTCAGTAGCAGCGACGACTCTCGCAGCAGCGAGCAACTGATCCTGCAGGTCGACATGTTGGTGAGTAACGCCGACGTTGCGCCCGCACAGCGCACGCTGTTCAGGGGCCCCGCCTCCTATGCCTACGGCGCGATATTTGTAGATGTGGTCGCGGCGGCGTTGCAGGAATTGCGCAATACTGGCGGCAACATCAGCCCGTTTTCGCTGGAGTATCGCTCGCGCTCTGCCCTGGGTGGCCAGTTGGCGCTGATCGTGGATTACACGCGTACTACCGGCCTGCAGTTGAAAGTGGATGTCAACACCCCGCGCACTTCTCTGATTGCGGGAAACATCAATCAACCCTACCTCAGTGGCGCACCGTTTGAATCGATCTATGGGCTGGTTAATTTTACGCTGAGCAGGGATCAGTTCGATTTCTTCTCCACGCGGGCTTACGGCCTGTCTGCTGGTGCCAACCAGAACTTTAACGACTTTCTGCTGTTGCCACACCGCTGGTTGCGACTCACGGTAACGCCGCTGCTGGACGACCTGACCGTGGATGTCGGCTTTGAGGTCGTCACGGTTGACGGTCGCAGGCTGGATATCGCCAGGGCGCCCGCTTCGGTGATCGCGGGCGAGCAGTTTCGAGAAACTGTCTTTCGCATGGTCGACAACATGAATGCTGCCGAGGCACTGTTACCCGGCTCATCGGTGCCCTGGTCGGTCCCCTTTTACTATGACGATCCGGCCGGTGGAGGCATTGTTGAAGTGCTTGCCCAGGGCAGCGAGGGCCAGTTCCGCATCGCCTACGCGGTTGAAACGCCCGTTAACGCGCTACAGGATGTGGAGTTTGTGGCCTACCAGGGCAATGTAGAGATCCCCCAAGACTGGGATGCAGCCCGCCCAACCTGTGATGAACTGGGCAGCGCTACCGCTCTGGAAGGTAGCTTCGAGCTGCGCTTCAACGCCTCCAGCACCGTGCGTCGCTCTGCAAACCTTGATGGGCCGCTGCGCGGCACGGTAATCGGCAGCATCTATCGCGCCGAAGACGTCACCATCACCGGCCCCAATGAAGGTGCCCGCAGCGTGGCCGATTTCCGTTTTGCCGATGTCGATGTCACCAGTGAAGCGGGCAGCCCGCAAAGCTATAGCATTCCTGCCACCCTCAGCGCAGGCCAGTACCAGATACTGGGTTTTATGGATATAGACGGCAACGAGGCGTTCACTGGCGGCAGCCCGGATGTGAATGACCCGGTGATGATTCCTATCGGGGCTTATGCCATGGAATGTGCGTTGCAGCCTGTGACGGTTGAGTTTGCCATTCTGTTGCCCGATGATTTTTAGGCTGGCGCGTTCAGTGGCACGTTGTTGCCCTGCGCTGTTGCTGGTCGGCCTGCTCGCCGCCTGTGGTGGCGGAGGCGGCGGAGGAGGCGGGGGCAGCGCTCCCCTTGCACCCTCGCCGGAGCCCCCGGCACCGCCCCCACCCGCACCGGCAGTACCTTACACCAGCCAGTCCACCACGCTTTGGCATGACGCCAGCGCCAATGTGCTGTGGTTGTTGTCGCCCGACGATGCAGCACTGGTGAAACTGGATGCCGACAGCCTCGAACAACGAGCGCGTTTTGAACTGAGCCAGCCACCGATCGCCATGAGTGCGGCTGCCGGCTCACTGGTGATCGCTCTGCGAAATGGTGTGCAGCGCTTTGTATTGGCACAGGAAGGGTTGTCACCCGTCATACCCATCCCCTGTGGCGACCCCCACGCCATTGTGACGGCCAGCACGGCCGCAACTGCCTGGGTAAGCTGCATTCACGATGACCTGCTGGTTCAGGTCGGCTTGCAATCCGACGCCGATATCCGCCTGTTGCAGGCGCCGAAACCGGCCGGATTGGCGCTCGTGGACAAGCAGCTGCGCGTGAGTCATTCACCCGGTGGCGCGGTCACTACCATCGACCTGGAGACGTTTGCCGCCCTGCCGCCATGGAGCGAGACACAGCCAGAGCCCGCTTCGGCGGTGGCGGCACAGTACCGTATCACCACGGGCGAACGGCACAGCGCCAGCCAGTTCAGCAGCATCGCGGCAGACCCCGCAACCGGACAAGTCGCCGCTGCCTACCAGCGGGTAGAGAACCGCGGTGACCGCAGTCGCGCCCCTGCGCAGGGCGGCTATGGCTCAGTGTTCGATGGCGAGCCGCGTATCGAGCCGCGATTGCTGGCCAGTTGCGGTGATCGCTATGCGCGGTTTGACGGCGGAATTCGCGTCTTCAGCGGGCCGGTGGGGCTCGCATTGGCCGACGATCTACTGTGGGTGGTGCATCAATACACACGTAATGTCGCGGTGCTGCGCTGCCCGACGCCCGCGCAATCCTCCCGCTGGCCCCAAGATAGCGCGAGTGGCCAACTGGAACTGGTCGCCCATTTCACCGTGGGCGCAGGCGCCAGGAGTATTGTGCTGGCCGACGATGGCCGTACCGCCTGGGTAGATAACGCCTTTGACTATTCCGTTGCCAGACTGGTGCTCACAGAGGATATGCTGTCCGCCGGCAATGCCTTCGCTGCGCCGCAACTGAGCCGCGTACGCCCAACGGGCGAGTTGGCGTTGTCGGGTGCGGCGCGCGCGGGGCGCTCACTGTTTTTTGACGCCACCAACACCCAGCTGACTCCGAGCGGTATCGTCACCTGTGCAACCTGTCATCCCAGGGGCGGCGCCGATGGACTGGCGTGGTTCCTGCACACCACGGAAATTCCACGCAAGTTTCGCAATACCTCACCGGCCTGGGCTGCGCGCACGGCCGCTGCGCCTTTTCACTGGGCCGGTGACTTCGACGATGCCGCCGTACTGACGCGCGTCACCATACGCGGTTTGATGGAGGGTGACGGCTTGCTGGTCGACCACGCCGCGATTGCAGCCTATATGAACGAGGTGCCGGCGCCGGCGCCTGTGCCCGTTGCTTCCTGGCAAAACGCAGCCTGGCAGCAGGGTCGTGACCTGTTTCAACAACGTTGCGCGGCCTGCCATGCCGGTTCCGGATTCAGCGATGGCGCCAGGCACAAGGTGGTGGAGGATTCACAAGACCCCGATGGCGTGATGGACCTTGTGGATACGCCGACACTCCTCGCGGTGCGCGCAACCGCTCCCTACCTGCACGATGGCCGCGCTGACACACTGGAGGCGGTTTTGCTGGAGCACAATCGGGGCGACACCCATGGCCAGGTCAGTGACCTGGATGCGTCCGGTGTGGCTGCGCTGGTACTGTATCTGCGTTCGCTGTAGTGCGTCTTGCGGATACATACGCGGGTGTTGACGCCGCGGTGTCAATCAGGGCGCTCGGCACTCGACGGTGGCTCTGGCGCCCTGTCCAGTGCGCCGATATCTAGCACAGGCGAGGCGTCGATGTCTTCTGCGTCCATCATCGAGGCTACGCGCTGCAGCGCTGCGATGATCATGGTTTGCTCCCATTCCTGCAGCGCGCTGAATCGATGGGAGAACGCCGCCTGCAGGGGTTGTGGGGCGCCGTTGAGCATTTCATTGCCCTGCCCGGTGAGTTGCACGTGCACCTTGCGCTTGTCGATCTGCGAGCGCTCGCGCTCCACATAGCCCTTCTTCTCCAGTCGATCCAGGATCGATGTGACCGTTGCCTGGCTGAGGCTGACTTCTTTGGCGAGCTGTCCGACGGGCGCGCCCTCGAGTTTGCGCACGGCCTGTAGCAGCAGTATCTGTGGTGCCGTCAGGCCAGAGGTCTTGGCCAGGTGCTTTGAATGCAGGTCAGTGGCGCGAATGACTCTGCGCAGTGACATTAAGACTTGTTCCAGGGGATCTACCATGCAGCGTTGTTCTCAAGGCGCGTGTTGGTCATAAAGCGCATTGTTGGGTGGTAAATCGAGTTTAGCAGTTTTTATCGCGATACCAATCCGGCGCTGCGCGATTCCCGCACGTTGGCAGCCAGCCCCTTGTACAGACTGTAGCAGACCAGCAGCAGAATCAGCGTGAACGGTATGCCCGCTACCACCGTCCCGGCCTGCAAGGCTGTCAGCGCCTGTTTGCCGCCCCCGTAGAGCAGCGCGGCAGCCAGCAGGCCTTCCATCGTCGCCCAGAATACGCGTTGCGGCACGGGAGCGTCGTGTTTGCCTCCTGCGGTAATGCCGTCAATGACCAGCGAACCGGAATCCGATGAAGTAATGAAAAACACCAAAACCAGAATGACCCCCACCAATGTGGTGATGCCGCTTAGCGGCAGGTTTTCCAGCATTTGAAACGTCGCAAGACTCATCGAGCTCATACCGTTGGCGAGACTGCCGATGCCGTTCTGCGCCTGGTACAAGCCATTCATGCCGAACACACTCATCCACAGGATGGTGACGATCGTGGGCACCAGCAGTACGGCAATGATGAACTCGCGAACCGTGCGTCCGCGTGAGACCCGCGCGATAAACATGCCCACAAAAGGTGACCAGCTCACCCACCAGGCCCAGTAGAACACTGTCCAGTCCTGCATCCATTGCTCATCTGCGCGCCCTGTCCAGTTGCTCAGCGCAACAATGTTGCCAAGGTAGTTGGCCGCCGTGTTCAGCGTTGCACCGATGACGTTGATGTCGCTGCCAGCCAGTGCAATGAACAGCAGCAGGGCCGCTGCCAGCAGAATGTTGAAGTTGCTCAGGACCTTGACGCCTCCTTCGAGTCCGCGCACCACCGACAGCGTGGCTATGAATGTGACAAAGGCAATAACGATGAACATGGTTGCAAGGCTCTCTTCTACTCCAAACAACATGGCCAATCCCGCATTAACCTGTGACGCGCCCAGGCCCAGCGACGTGGCCAGGCCAAAAATCGTCGCCAGCACGGCGAAGGTGTCAATCAAATGCCCTGGCCAGCCCCAGCAGCGCTCGCCCAGCAGCGGGTAGAAGGCAGAGCGCAGGGTGAGTGGCATCTTGCAGTTGAAACTGAAAAACGCCAGCGCCAGGCCGATCACCGCATAGATTGCCCAGGCATGCAGGCCCCAGTGGTAAATCGTCGCGGCCATGGCCATTTCGGCGGCTTCCGGCGTTGCAGGCGCCACGCCCAGCGGCGTGCCGCCCGCGCCAATAAAATGGGTCATGGGCTCTGCCACTCCCCAGAACATCAGACCTATTCCCATGCCGGCGGCAAACAGCATCGAGAACCAGCTCAGGCGACTGAAACCCGGCTTGGCATCAGCGCCTCCCAGCCGTACCTGCGACACCGGCAGTACGGTCAGGGCCAGGCAGAACAGTAGTATCGCGCTCACCGCTGCCATCATGAAGCTGTCAAAAGTTGCCAGGCACCACGCGCGGGCGGTCGCGAGCGCGGCGTTTGTCTCTGCGGGGAACTGGATAGTCACGATGACGAACAGGGTGATAAAGCTGGCGCTGATGAAAAAGACCGGGTTGTGGATGTCCATCCCCCAGAACTGGATGTTGTCTTCGCCGATGGCGTAGTCCGATCGATATTTGCGTGTCATTGGCGTACCGGGCGCGAGGCGCAGTCGAAATTCGTTAGCATGCCATGGAGTATACGCAATAAGGTGCTGTTCTAGCGCTAACTATATAGCCTACAAATTATAATATTTATCGTGCGGGGGCAGGGAACGGCTATGCACGGGGTTCTTTGGAGCATTTATTGCCCGATTATTCGTGATTTCTGAGGAATGCTTGAGGTGCATGGCGCGAACACGGTAGTATAGTGTTTAGTATTATAAATAATCCTGTTCGATTTAAATCAGTGCCGAGCCGCACACACACTTTCGGGAAGCCAATGTTTAAAAAAAATGCCCTGTATGGCGCCGTTCTGGCGGCCTCAACGATTAATCTCGCCCATGCCCAGCTCGAAGAAGTCATCGTCACCGCAACGAAAAAAGCGGCCAGCGCCCAGGATGTGCCGATAGCCATTACCGCGCTGGGCGAGGACTCCCTGCAGCAACTGGGTATTACTGACTTCTCTGACTACCTGGTACAACTGCCCGGCGTAACCGCGGGGGGTGGCGGGCCAGGCACCAACACCATCTACATCCGCGGCGTGGCCTCCAGCACTCCCAACACCACCACGTCCGGCGTGGCCGGGCTGGCCCCCAACGTGGCCTTTTACCTGGATGAGCAGCCATTGACGCAGCCGGGTAGAAATCTCGATGTGTACGCCGCTGACCTCAATCGAATTGAAGTCCTGAAAGGGCCCCAGGGCACCCTGTTCGGGGCGAGTTCACAGGCGGGCACGGTGCGCCTGATTACCAACAAGCCGGACCCAACGGCACTGGCGGGCAAGGTGAAGCTGGGCGCCGCCTATACCGAGGAAGGTGACCCAAGTTACAACGTTGAGGGTGTGATTAACGTTCCGATAGCAGACAACATCGCCGTGCGCGCAGTGGGTTATTTCGACCGACAGGGTGGCTATATCGATAACGTCGCGAGCACCATTACGGCACGTGAGAGCGCGCGCTTTCAGCCGGATGGTTTTCAAGGTAGTGACGACTTGTCGGGGGTGAACTTTCTCACTGCAGATAACGCCGACCTGGCCGATGACGATTTCAACGAGGCCACCTACCAGGGCGTGCGCCTCAGCGGTCTCTGGGACATCAACGATAACTGGAGCCTGTTGCTCGGCGTGGCCCAACAGAGCCTGGATACCGATGGAGTGTTCTTTGAGGATCCGGAACTGGATGAACTGGAAATCAGCCGCTATGAAGACGACAGGCTCGAAGACGATTTTGAAAACTACAACTGGACCCTCAATGGCCGCATCGGTGAACTGGAACTGATCTACACCGGCGCCTACACCGAGCGCGAGGCTGAATCCCGGGTGGATTACACGGACTACCTCTTCGTTGGCCAATACATTCCCTATTACATCTGCGATTACGCCGTGTCTTACCCCACTGGCGCACCAAGCGGCACCTGCCAGCCGCCCAACCTGTTTGTCGACAGCTACGTGAAAACTGAAGTACAGACCCACGAGTTCAGAATTTCTACCGACCAGAGCCAGCGCCTGCGCGGTATTGCCGGTGCCTTCTACAGTGACATGGAAATACGCGAAGACAACCAGTTTACCTATCCTGGCTCCACCAGCGTCATTGCGGCAGATGGAGTGAGTGTTGGGTTTGGCCCGAACTTTTCCGCGCAGGGTTCATCGGCAAGTGACCCGGGTCAGTGGAATCCCGGTGTGATCTTCCGCAACGATGTGTTGCGTACCGATGAGCAGCTGGGGCTTTTTGGCGAGCTGAATTTTGATATCACTGACCAGTTCACCGCAACAGTAGGTGCCAGGTGGTATGACATCGAGGTTGATCTGCTGGGCAGTGCTGCCGGTTCATTCGGTAACCTGGGAGCGGATGAAGACAACAATGCTGGCAACAATCTCGATGAAATTTTCAGTGGTGAGAACGATAAAGCCGAAACAGACGGCGTGATCGGCAAGATCAGCCTGTCGTGGATGCCCAACCCTGACCAGCTATTCTACGTGACCTGGTCAGAAGGGTATCGTCCGGGCTTTCTCAATCGTCCCGGTGGCGCTGTATCGCAGGACGGGACCTACACCGTGCCTTTCGCCATGGACACAGACGATGTGACCAACTACGAGTTAGGCTGGAAGCTGGACCTGCTGGACGGCACCTTGCGTTTCAACGGCGACATCTTCTTTGTCGAGATCCAGGACATGCAGATAGGCATCTTCGATACCAGCATCACCAACCTGTTCTTCTCGGACAACGCGGCAGATGCAGAGGTGCTGGGCCTGGAGGGTGATCTCACCTGGGTGCCGCGCGCGGCGCCGGGCCTCACTGTCAGCGGCGGCTTCTCCTGGCTGGATACCGAAATCACCGAGAGCTTTGTGACCAACTTTGTACAGGAAGGAGACGAGTTGGCTTTCGCGCCGGAGTTTCAGGCGACGATAAACGCGAGATACGAGTGGGACCTTGCCTCCGGTTCACAGGCGCACGTCATGTCTTTTGTCAGCTACTCCGATGAAGTGAACACCGACGTCGTGGTGGCCAACAACACCACGCTGGATGACTGGTTTTTGCTGGGAGCCTCCGCGGGCCTTACCCAGGATCAGTGGACGGCCGAACTGTATGTCGAAAACCTCACAGACGAGAGAGCGCAGATATCCGGCAATGCGATTTTTAATCGCGATCGCGTCACCGTAGCCCGTCCGCGCACGGTAGGCCTGCGCGTGGCCTATGACTTCTAGTACACTACTGGCAAGCCCGATGTCCCGGCGTTAGCGCGGCGGGACATTTCCACACCTGGCCAGGTTACGTCATGTCCACGCCCCCGGCTGTGTTAGCAACCGCCGATATTCAAAAGAAAATCACCGCAGGCGATTTTGCCGAAGCGCTGCAAGACATTGCCGGCTTGCTGGCGATTGATCCGCAGCACGGCGAGGCCCTGTACATGGCCGCCGTGTGTTATCGCTATACACAGCAGTACGACAAGGCGCAGGATTGCCTGGATTCGCTGATGGGTCTGCCCTATGACAGGGGTCGAGTCTATCAGGAGCAGGGGCACCTGCACGTGGCACGTCACTCACCCGACAAAGCCCTGGCGGCCTTTGCCAACGCCTGCCAGCTCAATCCCGTACTGGTCGCCAGTTGGAAGAACCAGCATCGAATCCTGCAGGCGATGGGCCGCCCTAACGAGGCGCGCCAGGCGCTGGCACAGGTGCAGCGCATACAGGCACTGCCCAGGGCACTGGTTGCCGTCACCGATTTGATGGCGCAGGGCAAGTTGCTCAAGGCCGAATCAATCTGCCGCAAGTTTTTGCGCGCCAACCCCACGCATGTCGAAGCCATGCGATTGCTGGCCGACCTTGCCGTACAGTTCGGCGCGCTGGAGGAGGCAGAATTTCTGCTCGACAGCGCCGCACAGTTTGAGCCGGCAAACACCCAGGTAAAGATCGATCTTGTTGGCGTATTGCGCAAACGACAAAAATTCGCCGCCGCATTGGACAAAGCGCAGGAACTCCACGCGGCGCATCCGGACAACCCACAGTTAACCTCGCTGCTGGCAATTGAAAAGATGCAGATGGGTGACTTTGACGGCGCGCTCGCCCTGTTTGATGCCGTTCTGGAAGTGTTGCCTGGCGATCCTGTCACGTTGACATCGCGCGGCCATGCCTTGAAAACACGCGGTGACCAGCAGCAGGCGATTGACAGCTACACGGCGGCGATCGCATCCAGCCCCTGGCACGGTGAAGCGTACTATGCGCTGTCCAATCTCAAGACCTACCGGTTCAGCGCTGAACAGACCCGGCAGATGCTGGCACTGGAGCAGCGCGAGGAGTTAACGCCCGCCAGTAAAGTGCACATCGCGTTTGCGCTGGGCAAGGCCTTCGAAGACGAGCAGGATTACGCACGCTCATTCGAGTTTTATGCCAGGGGTAACTGGCTGAAACGACAGCAGAGCAACTACGATGCCGACAAGATGTCTGAGGAATTGCAGGCCCAGCAACGTTTCTTTACCCGTGAGGTGATGGCGGCGCGTACGGGGCAGGGCAGCGCAGAAGGTTGTGCCGCGCCCGACCCGATATTTATCGTCGGCCTGCCAAGGGCGGGCTCGACCCTGCTGGAGCAGATTCTGTCTTCCCACAGCCAGGTAGACGGCACGCTTGAGTTGCCCAATATTTTATCGATGGCGCAGACGCTGCGACGTCAGGGCCGAGATGCCGATGGCGCAGGCTATCCCTGGCTGCTACAGGAGTTCGATCAGGAGCAACTGCGAGCCCTGGGTGAGCAATACATTAGCGATACGCGCATGCATCGCCAGGGCGCCCCGTTTTTTATCGACAAGATGCCGAACAACTTTCGCCACCTGGGATTGATCAAGTTCATCTTGCCCAATGCAAAAATCATCGATGCACGCCGTCATCCCATGGCGTGCTGTTTCAGCGGCTTTAAGCAGCTGTTCGCAGAGGGTCAGGAGTTCAGCTACGATTTGCGTGACTTTGGCCGCTATTACAATGATTACGTTACGCTCATGGCGCACTGGGACGCAGTGTGTCCAGGCAGCGTGTTGAAAGTGCAGTACGAAGACGTTGTAGCAAACCTGGAAGAACAGGTGGCGCGTATCCTGGATTATTGCGGGCTGCCTTTTGAGCCGCGGTGCCTCAATTTCTACACTACCGAGCGTGCAGTGCGTACTGCCAGTTCCGAACAGGTCAGGCAGCCGATCTACCGGGACAGTGTTGAGCAGTGGGTGCATTACCGGCCGTTTCTGCAGACGCTCGAAGAAACACTGGCGCCAACGTTGTCATCTATAAAAGGGTGAGTGCAGTTCCCGTGCAGGGGCTGTGTCTATGTTCCACCGCCGGCGTTGTCCAGCAAATAGCCAATAACCAGCTTGATCAGGAAGCCGAAAATACCCATCGCCAGGCCAATGTAAAGAATCAGCGTCCCGAATTTACCCGCGTCGCTGCGTTTCGCCAGATCCCAAACGATGAACACCATAAAAAGGATCAGCGCGCCGACGCCCAGCGGCACGCCGAATTCAGTCAGCCATTCATCCATGGTGGCACGCTTTGCCTGGGTTCACTTTGTACGCTCTGAGGTTATGACAACGCGTGTGTGCGGCGCTGCGACTCGCCAATTTTGTGGTTTTACGTCGCCTGCTGCAAATCCGGCGGGCGGCGACGGAGCAGCAGCAGGTCAGTCCATTGATGGCGGCAGGCCAGCATCTGGCGTTCGCAGGCTGTCTCCGTCATTCGGGCATGTGCGGGTCGTCATCATCTTCACGATGATGGGCGTCGTCCGGTGGCAGTTCCTTGAGCATTACAGACAACTGCGCCGCGTGCTGTGATTCCTCATGCGCGAACTGCGCGGCGAGCTCGGCAGTAGTGGCATCGGCGCTCGATTGCGCAAAAGATGCATAAAACGCCTGTGCGGCAAGCTCGTTTTCCAGCGCAAGCTGTATGGCCTGGCGCAGGCTCAATCGGTAGTGGATGGCCTCGTAGCTGGCCGTCTCCGGCGATTCTTCTCCGGGCCAGTCAAATTCCCAGGGCTTGAGATCAGGCAGGGCGTTTTCTGCTGCAATCTGCGCGACCTCTTCAAGATGCAATCCTGACTCATGCGCCATGCGCATGAAGAAATCGGCGACCTCGGTATTGTGGTGCGCGCGCATTGCGTCGGCCAGTTCAAGGTAGCGCTCCCGGGCTTCCGATTCCAGTTCCACGGAGTGCGCAAGAAACGCTGCAAGATCAGTCTGGGTCATTGCTACAACCTGAATCCGCCGGTCAAGTCCGGGTCGTTGGGTGGTGCCGCCTCCGGCGGCCATGTTGGCCGCTGGCGTTGGTACAGCAGTCCCGTCTGGAAACCATCCTCGTGCAGGAAGAGTCGCGCGGCTTCGTCTTCATCTTCCAGGGCCGCATCCTGCCTTTCATTCACAATGGCTTTCCAGTCCGTCTGCTGTGGACAAAAAGTGATGCACTGTGACAGCACATGTAAAAAGCTGAAGCCAGGGAACTCGATGGCCTGTGCCAGCAAGTGCGCCATCTGGTTGGGGTTGCCCGAGTAGGCGCGCGCGATCCATGGTGCCCCTGCGGCAAGAGCCAGCGCGGCCGGCTTGAACGGCCGCACACCGGGCCCGTGCGGTGTGAGCTTGCTGTGATCCCAGTCCATCGGCGTAGTCGGTGAGGCTTGCCCCTTGGTCATTCCGTAGACTTCGTTATCCATCACCACATACGTAATATCGACATTGCGCCGGCACGCGTGCATAAAGTGATTGCCGCCGATGGAAAACCCGTCGCCATCGCCGCCCATGGCGATAACGGTCAGCTCCGGTCGTGCCACCTTGAGCCCCTGTGCAATGGCCAGGCCGCGCCCGTGAACACCGTGAAAGCCATAGCTGTCCACGTAGGCCGGTAGGCGCGAGGAACAACCAATGCCTGAAACCAGCACCGTGTCATCCTTGTTCATGCCCAGGCCGGCCATGGCCTTGGTCACCGCGTTGAACACCGAGAAGTGCCCGCAGCCGGGGCACCAGATGGGTTTGACGCCCGACTTGTAATCCTTTGCCTTGAAAGTGATCACGTCATTCATGGTGCCAGCACCTCTTCACAATAATGGGCAATCAGTTCAGCGCTCAACGGCACCGGCCCGGCGATGGCATAGCTGTGCAGTCGTTGTGCAAAATCCATTGCGCCGCGCAGGTAGCGCCATAACTGGGCACTGTGATTCTGTTCAACAATCACCAGTTCGCTGCTCCCCTCCAGCGCGGCGTGCAGTGCGTCGTGTGGTAGTGGTGCCAGTAGTCGCAGGGCGATCGTTCGTGTGGTGAATCCGCGTTGTGCCAGAAGCGCCGCGGCTTCTTCCACCGCTGCAGATGCCGAGCCAAAACACAGCAGCGCCACCTCACCGTTGCCGTTGAGATCGGCCCAGTCGCTGCCGTAGTCGAACGCGGTCAGTTTGCGTGCGCGTTTGTCGAGCTGGCGTTGATGATCCGCATTGCTGGCTGAGGGCGTGCCCTTTTCATTGTGCTCCAGGCCGTCTGCAGTGAATCGCCTGTCCGGTTCACCAGGAGCGGCGACGGCAGAAACCCCGTCCTCAGTTAATCGATAGCGCAGGTAGTCATTGTCATCGGCACGTTTGGCGGCCAGCTGAACCTCACAACGTCGCGGCTCCGTTACAATCGCACTTGACTGGCCGATGAACTGGTCCGACAGCACAATAGCTGGCGTTTGCAGATGCCGGGCCAGTTTCACTGCCCAGGCGGTGGTGTAAACGCAGTCGGCAATATTCAGGGGTGCCAGCACCAGGTGTGGCGCGTCACCGTGCAGGCCGTGCAGGGCGATGTCGAGATCACTTTGCTCAGACTTCGTCGGTATGCCTGTCGAGGGGCCGCCGCGCTGCACATTGAAAACCGTCACCGGTGTTTCACTGGCAACGGCCAGGCCAATGCTCTCCGTCATCAGTGCCAGACCCGGTCCGGAGGTTGCGGTAAACGCCGTAACCCCACCAAAGGCCGCGCCGATGGTCATGTTAATGGCGGCCAGTTCGTCCTCAGCCTGTACCAGGTTGCCGCCGACCTTTTCCAGGCCGCCGGCCATCCACTCCAGCACATCCGATGCGGGGGTGATGGGATAGGCGGCCACAAAGCGCACGCCGGCTTCCAGGGCGCCCAGTCCGGCCGCCTGATTGCCACTGATGTACCAGCGGTTGCCGGCTTCACGTCGTGGTGTATCCACGGTGATCTCAAGGTCGTACTGCTGACCTTCAGCAATGCAGGCAGTGGCGGCCTGCTGGTAGCTGGCAGGTTTGTGGCCAAGCTTCTGCGCGGCCAGCCCGGCAAGGCTGGTGTGTGACAATCCCAGCAGCTTGCCCAGCACGCCCACGGCAATCATATTGACGCGGCCATCACTGTGCGCCTGTGCCGCCAGCGCCGCGATGGGCAGTCGGGCGATGCGTGGCTCCAGGGCAAGTACTGCCGCGGGTATGTCTTCATCCGGCTCACAGATGATCCAGCTGTCGGGTCGCAGGCGGATCTCATCTTCGAATCGGGAAAAGTTGTTCCAGTCCAGTGCCAGTAACACGTCGTAACTGGTCGCCGCCGTGTAGCGCTCGTGCTCGGTCAGTTTGAGCAGGGCAGCGGATTCCCCGCCGCGTATCTGGGGGCCGAAGGCTTTGCGCAGCAGGCCGCGCCCACCTTCTCTGGCCCAGCCCTGCAGTAACAGCTCACCGCAGGAAATCACCCCGGCGCCGCCGGCCCCGGTAATCGCAATTGAAAGGCTCATAACTTGCTTCACCCGCTTCGACACTACATAGCATAGCTCGAAGCGACTGCGCTGCGATCACAAATGCAATGCTTCTTGTTCTAGCTCAATAAAAGCGCGCGAAGAATTTCTTCACGATGGACAAAGGGCAACGCCAGGCAGCGGCGCAGTGGGCCTGTGCAGTCGCTGGCGCGCACGGCTTTTCGGGATTTTCAACAGGCAACTGCCCAACTCCGTGCTAAGCTAGGCGCGGTTTTATGCCGTCATTTGTAGGGCGCCATAACCCGGCAACATCCGGCAGGGCAGGGCTGTACGCACGTACGCGTTGTCTCGAAGTCTCTGAAAAATGATCTGGAAGGAGCGCAGCGTTGGAACTGGACTTTCTCTCCACCCTTTTTAACCCCGGTGTCATGTTTTTCATCCTCGGCTTCTTTGCCGTGATGGTGAACTCAAACCTCGAAATTCCGGAATCAGTCGTCAAGTTCCTCAGCCTGTACCTGATGATGGCGATCGGCTTTAAAGGCGGTGTCAGTTTGTATACATCGCCGCTGGGCGAGACGGGCCTGGTCTCGGTCGCCATTGTGTTGCTGATGAGCGCGATCGTGCCGGTGTATGTGTTTTTTATCATGCGTCGATTCGAAAACGATTTTGACGCCGCCGCACTGGGCGGCGTTTATGGCTCCAACTCCACGTTGACCTACATTACGGCTGCGGCCTTTCTCACCAGTATCGGTGTGTCTTACGGCGGCTACATGACCGTTGCGCTGGTCATCATGGAAACACCGGCGGTGATTCTGGCCATTATGATCGCCAAGTGGTCGCACCCCGAAAGTGCCAACAAGTGGATCGTCCTGAAAAAGGCGCTCACCGACGGCACCTTGCTGCTGTTGCTGGGCAGCATGATTGTCGGCTACCTGCTGATGCTCATGGGCAATGACACCAGCATACTCACGACGTTTATATCCGGCGATATGTTCACCGGTATGCTGATTTTCTTCCTGTTGTACATGGGCACGCTGGTCGGCCAGAAAATCAAGGAACTGGAAGGGTTTAATCTTGGGCTGGTGGCGTTCTCGCTGCTGGTGCCCCTGGTCAATGGCCTGTTTGCGCTGTGGCTTGCGGTACTGTTTGAGCTGCCCCAGGGTAGCGCGCTGTTGCTGGTGATCCTTTGCTCCAGTTCAAGTTACATCGTGGCACCGGCAATCATCAAGGATGCGCTGCCCGAGGCCAACCCCGCCAAGTACCTCACCATGAGTATGGGTATTACGTTCCCGTTCAATATTGTGGTGGGTATTCCGATGTACTGGTATCTGGTGACGCGGTTCCTACCCGCCTGACAGCAGTCAAAGACGCGCCGTGGGCCAGGTATGCTCACGGGCCAGCTCACTCGCGCCGGTAGTGACCGATCTGCACTTCATCGCCGTAGTCGCCGTAGTCACCCAGCGCGCGCAGACCGCGAAACTCTGACCAGGCAATCGGTTCATAGCGCGCACGCCCGGAAGATTCCGCTGCGAGCAGCGGTCCGATAACGCTGTCTTCTGCGGGGTTGAGGAAGTAGGCAATACTGAAGCGCTCAGTGGTGGTGCTGGCCAGGACGCGATGCACCGGTGCCTGGATGTGATCGTTCGCCCATACCTGGAACATATCGCCCAGGTTGACCGTCAGCGTGCCCGGTAGCGCCGGTACGTCCATCCATTGCCCCTGGTGCTGCATCTGCAGGCCGCTGACGCCGTCCTGGAGTAGAATCGTCAGCACGCCGGCGTCGGTGTGGTGACTGATACCCAGGGGGCCGGCAGCGGGTGCGCGGGTGCCTGCGAGCAGGTCTTCTACGGGGTAGTGGTTGAAGCGGGTGAAACTGCTGTGCTGGTCCATCAACCGCTGCGCCGGTTGCGGTGGAAGCTGTAAGGCCTGTGCGATCAGCACACTCAGGCGCACCGCCAACGCATGTGCTGCGGCGCTGAATGTGCGCGCGATCGGTGCAAAGTGTGCGACCTTGTTCGGCCAGGGCACATCGCCGGTGTGGCCGGCATCGAAAATCTCCTTGCGATCTCGCAGGTTCTTGGTCAGCTCGCGGTCGTAGTATCCCCAGGGCTGTGCCTCGGAGCGACTCAGGGCTTGCTTGTCGTTTAGTGGCAGTCTGAAAAACGCTTCGCTGGCGCCAAGCGCCGATTGCAGCAGCTGCGCATCAATACCGTGGTTGCTGACCTGGAAAAATCCCCACTGCGCGCAGGCGCTGGCCAGTGTGTCACGCAGCGCCGACGGCGGGGCGTTGAGGTCTACATGGGGAGTGCCGGGTACGCTCATGGGTCATTGAAAGTGGTTGGCTGGCGCTCGATTATCACGCGTTTGCCCCAGAAATGGTATTGGGGCGCCGCTCGTCCATGGGCGTATGCTGGCATCACGCTGGCGCAATGGACGATGGGCGGCAGGGGCAGGGCATTGCCTCGTTACGAGTGAGGGGCTATTCGTAGAGGCAAAGCGGGTGAGTGCGGGCGGGCGGGGCCCTATCGTGACTGCCCTGAGCCCGTTAAACGGCAACCAGTCGCAGCGGCAGATTGTCCTTGGGCTTGGGCATGGGAATATACTGCCAATGGGGGTCGTAGCCCGGTCGAAGCTGAATTTCGTGCCCAATCACAAGGTGGTACAGGAAAATACGGAAAACCATCTGCGCAAAGTGCATGCCAATGCACTTGTGTGCACCGCCACCGAAAGGGTGGTACAAAAATGCGTGCTGCTTGTGTTCGCCGCGCTCAAATCGCTCGGGGTCGAAGCGCTGTGGGTCTGTCCACCAGCCCGGCATCACGTGGTTGTACGTAATGGCGTTCATGAGCAGGGTGTCTGCAGGAATTTCAACGCCCGACAACTCACAGGTGTTGATGCTGCGGCGCGGGAACAGCGGAACCGATGAATGCAGGCGCTGGGTTTCATTGAATACGAGGCTGAAAGAGGGCAGTGCCTCGAAGTCTTCTTGTCCGATAGTACTCTTGCCCAGTGCGCGCGCCTCTTCGCGCAGTCGGTGCTGCCACTGCGGGTGACGGCCCAGTTCATAACAGGCGTTAACCAGCGAGGCGGTGGTGGTGTCCTGCGCGGCGAACAGCAGCAGCACGAAATTTTCTGCGATGTCTGCATCAGAAAAATAATTGCCGTGTTCGTCACGCTCCCTGCAGAAATGGGCGAGAATGTCCGTGTCGTTATTGTTGCGCTTGTCTACGATAAGCTCGCGAATAAAAGCCTCAATGTATTTTTTGGCGCGCAGGCTGCGGTGAAATTTGAACCCTGGCAGGTTCACTTCAAAGATAAAGTTAAAGCCATCGACAAAATCCTGGAACGCAGCGGTGAGCGTGTCGCCTTCCTTGCCCTGGCCGGCCACGCCGGTGAAGGTTTGTGCTGCAATCTCAAGCAGCGTGGACTTCGCCTGGCCCACCAGTTGGAACTCGTCAGCGCCAAACAAACCCTGCAGCTTGCGCGCACAGATTGCGTTGATCGGTGCCGCGTAGCCGTCCATCGTGGATTTCTTGAATGCAGTTTGCATGAGGCGACGTTGCGAGCGATGCGCCTCGAAGTCTTTCATGATCAGGCTGCCGCCAATCAGTGACTGAAAGTGTCCCAGCCCCTTGGCAGAGGAAAAATTCTTGTCAACATCCAGATGCAGTTGTTGTGCGTTCTCCGGCCCCAGCGCGAGCACCATGTGGGACGGGCCCATGGCAAAGCGAGAAATTGGGCCATAGCGCCTGTAGCGTTCATCACAGAACTTCAGCGGGTTGGTGCCGAAGCTCAGGGCGCTGCCGATCAGGGGCAGGCCGTAGTCGCCCTCGATATGGCGAAGATCACGGTTATCCGGACGCTCCAGATAATTTGTTGCTGTCATGCCGTACTCCAGCCGTCGACCCACTGCTGGGTGAAGGTGCACAGGTGAAAGGGTTCATCGATTAGTGTAACCAATAGCCCCCGGCTAGTTAAACGGCACTGGTAAATTCAATGTTTCCCGAAACTCGCTAGTCGAGCGCAATCCATTGCCTGTAGCGCCGCAATTGCTGATAATCGGGGCACCTCCCTCCTTGCTCACAGGTTCAAGCCATGGCATCGCTCCAGGATCAGCTTCTGAACGCCGGTATTGTAGATGCCAAAAAAGCCAAGCAGCTCAAGCATGAAAAGCGCAAGGCAGAAAAAAGCCGCCAGAAAGGCACGGTTCAACTCGACCCGGACAAAGCACAGGCCCGGCTGGCGCGGCAGGAGAGCGCAGCACGAGACAGGGCATTGAACCAGCAGAAGCAGGCTGCGGCTGAGCAAAAGGCGCTGGCAGCGCAGATCCTGCAGCTGGTACGCATGAACAGGATTGATCGTGGTGCGGGTGACGTGGCCTACCAGTTTGCCGATGGGGCAAAGATCAAGAAGCTGTACATCACCGCGCAGTTGCAGGACGACCTGGCGGCGGGTCGTATCGCCATCGCACGACTGGACTCCGGTTACGAGTTGCTCCCCGCCGCAGCCGCCGAGAAGATCATGCAGCGTGATGCGTCGGTGATCGTGGTGCTCAACACCCGGCAGACGCAAGCGACGGATGAGGACGACCCCTACGCCGCGTATCAAGTGCCAGATGACCTGATGTGGTAGCCACTGGGCATGTCCCTCAACCACGCCACGAGTCGCGGGCATTTTCAGGAGATGGTCGTCAGTCACTCAGTCCATCAGTCTTATTGAGACGCTGCTGCTTTCGCGGTGTGGCAGTCATCGCCAGATGATACTGCGCGGCTGCGTCCAGTGAATTACCGACCGGAAATAGACGGCCTGCGCGCGGTCGCTGTGCTGCCCATTGTGTTTTTCCATGCCGGCTTCCACTGGATTCCCGGTGGGTTTATCGGGGTTGATATCTTCTTCGTGATCTCCGGCTACTTGATCGGCTCGATTATCATGGGCGACATCGCCGCCGATCGCTTCACGTTTCGTAACTTCTACCAACGGCGCATTCGCCGCATCGTTCCTGCCTTGCTTGTGGTGTTGCTATTCACGCTGGCAGTCGGCTACCTGGTCTTGCTGCCGGATGAGTACGCAGCGCTGGCCAAGTCAACCCTTGCTGCGCTGACATTTATGCCTAATATCTATTTCTGGGCCGAGGCCAGCACCTATTTTGGCCTGGACATTTCCACACAGCCGCTGCTGCACACCTGGTCCCTGGGGATTGAAGAACAGTTCTATATTTTTCTCCCCTTCCTGTTGCTGCTGGTGCACAAGCTGCGCGCCGCGCCAATGGCAATGCTGATTGCCGTGCTTGCCGTGCTGTCGTTCTACTGCAACCTGGCGTTCATGCCCACGGACCCAAAGTTTTCGTTCTACATGCTACCCGCGCGCGCCTGGGAGTTGCTGGCCGGTGTGCTGCTGGTGCCGTTGTTGCAACGCGCGCCGCTGTTGTCGCACGCCCCCCGGCATCGTCACCTGGCCCAGGCGCTGTCGTTAGCAGGCGTCGCGCTGTGCGTTGCGCCCATGTTCCTGCTCAACGAAAGCTCAGCCTTTCCCGGCGTCAATGCCCTGTACCCTGTGTTGGGCGCCGCGCTGATTATTTATGCGACCAGGCAACCGGGAACCTGGGCAGGGCAAGCGCTGGCAAGCAGGCTGCCCGTGGCTATCGGCAAGATTTCGTACTCCCTGTATCTCTGGCACTGGCCTGTCGCCGTGTACGCAAAGCTGCGCTGGCCTGCCAGCGACTGGGTGCCATTGGCGGTGATCGCGTTTTCGCTACTGGCGGCCACGCTGACCTATCACCTGGTGGAAGAGCGCTACCGTCTGCGCGGTAACCGTAAACGGCCCGCCGCTAGCCTCAAGGAACTGGCCGCGCTGGCGGCGATTGTCGCTGTCGCACTGGGAACAGTGCTGCTTGCTGGAGGTGCGCCCGGTCGCGTACCCGCCGCCGCCTGGGCCGCTGCCGGCGAACCTGCCGATAGCGGCATCCCCGACAACTGTGTTGCACTGGTTGAGGGCACGCAGTTTGGCACTAGGCTGTGTCAGCTTGGCGCTGCTGACGCGGCGCCAAGCTTTGCACTCTGGGGAGACTCCCACGCAAACGCGCTCGCACCTGCGCTGCACCAGGCGGCCAGTACGTTGGGAGTTTCTGGCGTGCTACTGCAGGGTTCGGGTTGTCGTCCGCTGCTGGGCGTGTATCGATCGGGCAAGACCGAGTGTCGTGAGTTCAACGCTGCCGCCGCCCGCTATCTCGATGCGCATCCTGCAATTTCACGGGTGTATCTGGCAGGCTACTGGCGGGTCCCGCTGATGGGCTTTGGGTATGACAACAGTCATTTTATGATCATGGATGACCTTACCACGCGGCGCTCTGCGCAGGAGAACGCGGCCGTTTTCCGTCGCGGGCTGCAGCGCACCAGCGCGGCGTTGCCGGGCCGCACCCTGGTGTTGGTTGAAGACGTGCCCGAGGTGGGCAGGCAGTTTGGCAAGTCTGTGGCCAACCACTTTGTGCGCCAGGGCTGGCTGGGCACGCCACCGGATACCGACAAGGCTTACAGGCCCCCGCAGGATGGCTATGCACGGCTCTTTCGCAGCATAGTGGACGAGGCTGCCGCGACGATGGACTACCTGGCGATTCAACCCCATCTTTGCGACAACGGCCGCTGCCCGCTGCTGCGCGACGGGCGCCTGATGTACGAGGACGGCGATCACCTGTCGTTGTTCGGTTCGCTTACCCTGGCGCCGGTCTTCGTTGCTGATCTGCGTCAAACGCTACCGGAATAATCGCCCGCTGCCCACCATGCACAGAACGCTGCACCATCCGCCTACGGCCGTGGCATGCACAGTGGCTGTCGCGGTTACTGGCTTTGTTGCTGCTGTACCTGCCACAGCTGCGCATAGTGCCCACCCAGCGCCAGCAGTTCGCTGTGGGTGCCCTGTTCTGCGACGCTGCCATTGTGCAAAACAACGATGCTGTGTGCGTCGATCACCGTTGACAGGCGGTGTGCGATTACCAGGCTGGTATGATTGCGTGAAATCTCCCCCAGCGCGGTGAGAATCGCCTGCTCCGAGTTGCTGTCCAGCGACGAGGTGGCTTCATCGAACACCAGAATCGGCGGGCGTTTCAAAATAGTGCGTGCAATAGACACCCGCTGGCGCTCGCCGCCAGAGAGTTTCAGGCCGCGCTCGCCAACCATGGTCGCGCTGCCCTGTGGCAGGCTGCTGATAAAGGCGTCCAGGTGCGCCAGTTTGATGGCCTCGTTCACCTCTGCGTCACTCGCCTGTGGATTACCGTAGCGCACGTTCTCGAAGATGCTGTCATTAAACAGCACGGTATCTTGCGGCACGATGCCAATCGCACGCCGCAGTGATGTCTGGCTGACATGGCGTATGTCTTGCCCGTCGATGAGTATGCGGCCGGCCTTCGGGTCGTAGAAACGAAACAACAGTTTTACCAGGGTGGATTTGCCCGCGCCGCTATCGCCTACTACGGCGACTTTCTGTCCCGGTGCAATCGCAAACGCAACGCCCTGCAGAATTTCACGGTCTTCGTGGTAGGAAAAGCGCAGGTCTTCGAAAACGATTTCGCCATGTCGCACGCCAAGGTCCGACGCCTCAGGTGTATCTATCACCGTGGGCTTGAGCGCCAGCAATTCAAACATCTTCTCAATATTTGCCATTGAGCCCTTGATCTCGCGAAAAACAAAACCGAGAAACCCCAACGGCATGAATAACTGGATCATAAACTGGTTGATGAGAATAAAATCGCCCAGCGTCAGCGAGCCATCGCGTACCTGCCAGGCGGCAAGGCCGATCATGCTGGTCTGCGAAATCGCAATGATCAGGGCCTGGCCGCCATTAAGGCCAAACAACGAGAGGCGATTTTTCCGTCGTGCGACTTCCAGCTTCTGCAGCTCACTGTCGTAGCGCTGCGCCTCGAATTCTTCATTGGTGAAGTACTTGACCGTTTCAAAGTTGAGCAGGCTGTCCACGGCGCGGGTGTTACTGCTGGAATCGGCTGCGTTCACTTCCCGCACAAACTCGGTGCGCCATTGCGTGGCGCGCAGTGAAAACAGGCCATAGCAAAACACCGAGATCACTGTGATGGCTGCAAAGCTCACACCGTAGTTAAACAGCAGGATGGCGGCCACGGCGGCAATCTCAAGCAGTGTCGGTGCAATGTTGAATACAAAGAAGCGCAGCAGGAAGCTGATACCGGTAGTGCCGCGCTCTATGTCCCGGGCCAGCCCGCCGGTGCGCCGGTTGAGGTGGTACTCAAGATCAAGCGCGTGCACGTGCCGAAACACCTGCAGACCGATCTGGCGCATGGCCCGCTCTGTAACGCGCCCGAACACGGTATCGCGCAGCTCTGAAAACAGCACATTGGAAAAACGGGCCGCGCCATACGCCAGCACCAACCCCAGCAATACCGATGAGCCCAGCGTGGCGGCTGAGCCGCTCTCCAGCGAATCCACCAAATGCTTGAGCAGGAAGGGAATAACCAGGATAGCGCCCTTGGCTAGCAGCAGACAGATTATGGCAATGCCGACGCGACCGCGGGAATCACGCAGGTAGGGCACCAGCTGCGCAATAATGCGCCAGTTGAAGGGTGCGTCGGGTTGCTGTTCG
This sequence comes from Gammaproteobacteria bacterium, assembly GCA_024742415.1. Lineage (GTDB taxonomy): Bacteria > Pseudomonadota > Gammaproteobacteria > Pseudomonadales > Halieaceae > Marimicrobium. The sequence goes on along the minus strand of JANSYN010000002.1, from coordinate 67,887 downwards.
AAATTACCGTGGCGCATGGGTGATCACTGCATATCCGGCTTTGGTCGCCGCTTCTTGCCGGCGTTCGTTTTGCCCGCGGGCTTGCCCTTGTCGAGCCTGCTGATCTGCAGCTTCTGCCCGCTGACCCAGACGTTGCGCAGCTGCTTGAATACCTCCCTGGGCATGCCTTCTGGCAGGTCGATCAGGCTGTGGTCCTCCTGAATATCAATGCGACCAATGTACTGTGCGTCAATCTCTGCCTCGTTGGCGATTGCGCCGACAATATTGCCCGGTTGCACACCATGCACGCGGCCCACTTCAATACGAAAACGCTCCATGCCGATATCGTCTGTGGCAATCGCCGGCTTCCGGGCCCGGGATGAGGGCTGCGGCTTCTCTACGGCGCGATCATGTGCAGAGCCTCGCGGTGAGGCCGCGCTGCCTGGTGCTGCATCGTGCCCGGTGTTGCGTTTACCCCTGTCTTTAGCGGGTTGGTCAGCACGTGCTTGTCTCCCTTTGGGTTTTGTTTCCCTGATGTCTGTGGCTACCAGCGATTGCTTGCCCTGGGCCATGACCGCTAGCGCTGCTGCGATCTCTATCACGGGCACGTCATGCTCATGCTGGTACTGTTCAACCACCGTGCGAAAGCGCGCAAGGTCGCGGGTGTCCAGCGTTGCGGTGATTCTTTCCTTGAAGCGCTCGGCCCGTTTGTCACTGACTTCATCTGCGGTGGGCAGTGTCATCTTCTCGAGGGTATTGCCGGTGGCTTTTTCGATAGCGCGCAGCAGTCGCCGCTCGCGGCTGGCCGCAAACAGGATCGCGTCGCCCGTGCGGCCGGCACGACCGGTGCGACCAATGCGGTGCACATAGGCTTCAACATCGTAGGGAATGTCATAGTTGATCACGTGACTGATGCGCTCAACGTCCAGACCCCGCGCGGCCACGTCGGTGGCAACGAGAATGTCCAGGCGGCCCTTCTTCAGGCTGTCGATGGTTTTTTCGCGCTGTTGCTGGGGAATGTCGCCGTTGAGCGCGGCGGTGGAGTAGCCGCGGGCGGCGAGTTTTTCTGCCAGTTCGACGGTGGCAATGCGCGTGCGAACAAACACGATCACTCCATCGAACTCTTCCACCTCCAGAATGCGTGTCAGGGCATCGAGCTTGTTGGCACCGGCGAGCATCCAGACGCGCTGGCGAATGGCCTTGTTGGCAACGGCGGTGACCTTGATCGTCACTTCCTGCGGGTTGTTCAGGTGGTGCTTGGCAATGCGCCGGATGGCGTCAGGCATGGTGGCGGAGAACAACGCAATCTGGCGCTTTACCGGTGTTTGTTCAAGAATCCACTCGACGTCATCGATAAAACCCATGCGCAGCATTTCGTCTGCTTCATCCAGTACCAGGGTGCGCAGCACGGACAGGTCCAGTGAGCCGCGCCGCATGTGGTCCATCACGCGCCCCGGAGTGCCCACGATCACGTGTACGCCACGCTGTAGCTGGCGCAGTTGGGTGCGCATGTCTGAGCCGCCGTAAATGGGAAGAACGTGAAAGCCCTGCATGTGTGTGGCGTATTTCTGGAATGCTTCTGCAACCTGGATCGCCAGTTCACGGGTAGGCGCCAGAACCAGCACCTGCGGAGCTTTCTGCTTGATGTCCAGCCTGGCCAGGGCGGGCAGCGCAAAAGCCGCCGTTTTGCCGGTGCCGGTCTGTGCCTGCCCTACCAGGTCTGTGCCGGCCAGCAGCGCGGGAATGGTCATTGCCTGAATGGCCGAGGGGGTCTCATAGCCGACATCGGCCAGCGCCTTGTGCAGGGCAGGGGGCAGCTCCAACTGTGAGAAACGGGTGACAGTGTGATCTGTCGACATGGGATAGGCCTTGGGAGGGAGGGGGGGCAAGTATAGGAAATATGCGGGAATCTAACGAGCGGATTTTTTACGCGGCAGGATCAACATGCGTTGCGCGCACGGCACCCGGCCGAAGATGCTCGCGCTTCGCGTCCGAGCGCGGCGCTCTTACCCGCGCCAGCACCGTGTTGGGCTCGCTCGCGCCGCGCAGGCAAGGCAAGCGAGGGGTAAAAATCGACGGAGCCTGGTCATTGTGTTGTTAGCGGGCCAAATCGCAGCTATTTGCACCAGCGCTCTGGTCTTGTGTGTTGCAGCAGGGTTAACTTGTGTGCGCAGTACTTAGACGACTCGGATAAACCGCAATGCCTGTGCCAGGGGTCGAACGGCCTTCACGTGTTCAACGCGATGATTAACACGCCTACAAAGCTGTCCTATGGCCTGGGTGGTGGCGTCTACGCCATCAAGGAATCCGCTTACGCCATCTTTATCCTGCTGTTCTACACGCAGGTGCTGGGCCTTTCAGGCGCGGTAACCGGGGCAATCATTGCGCTGAGCCTGGTCTGGGACGGGATATCAGACCCATTGATTGGTAGCTGGTCCGACAGGTTCCGCAGCCGCTATGGCCGACGCCACCCGTTTATGGTGTACAGCACGGTGCCGCTGGCGATCGGTTTTGTGGGGCTGTTTGCACCCCCGGACGTCGTGGTTGACTCCGCCGCGCTGCTGGCGTTCTGGTTGCTGTTCTGGTCTTTCTGGGTGCGTACTTTCACCACATCATTCTCGATCCCGCACCTGGCACTTTGTGCGGAGTTGTCCAGCGATTACCAGGAACGTAGTCAGTTGATGGCCATGCGCCTGGGTGCGATGTTCCTGTTTGCCCTGCTGTTGCCGGCCGTCGCATTGACACTGGTGTTCAATACTGTCGAAGGCGTCGACGGGCGTTTTTCACGGGAGAACTATCCCCTCTATGGTGTGATGTCTGCCGCCCTCGTGATGATTCTGAGTTTTGTGTCTGTTATGGGCACGCGGCACCTTACCAGCCTGCCAGACGCAAGCGGCGTGCGAAATACCCTGCCGCGCCTTGCGCACTACCTGGAAGATTTGCGCCAGACCTTCAGCAACAGGATGTTTCGCACCCTGCTGGGTTACGAGATCGCCTCTGCCGTTGGTTGGGGAAGCTTCTCTACGCTCAACGTGATGGTCCTGACCTACGTGTTCGAATTTTCCGCCGATGAGGTCGCCTTGACATTGGCGCTGCCTGGCCTGCTCGGGGTTCTTCTGGTTGTGCTGGTACTGAAGCCGCTCAGTGCCCGCTGGCAGAAGCCACAGCTGTTGCGTTTGGCTCTCTGGGGCATGCTGCTAAACAGCGTGTGGCTGCTTCCCCTGAAGCTCGCTGGGATGTTGCCGCCAAATGGCAGCGCGGCCATTCTTTATCTGAACCTGCTTAGCAGCACAATTTTTATGTTCTTTTTCTTCCTGCGTTCGGTCAGTGGAATGTCCATCGTGGCAGACATCACCGACCAGCACGAGCTCGAGCAGGGCGAACGCAAGGAAGGGGGCTTTTTTGCCGTGATGACGTTCATCGTGAAGCTATCAACCCTGGTCGGCCCGTTGTATGGCGGCATTGTGCTGGATGTTATTGGCCTCACGCGCATGGATCCGCCCGGAGAGGTTGCCGGTCCGGTGCTTGCCGGCTTGATGTGGGCCGTGCTGCTAATCACGCTACCGTCCTTGCTCGTTGCCCTGTACTACGCGCACAAGTTCCGCTTCAGTAAAGAGCAAATGGAAAAGATTCAGGTCGAACTGCGCCAGCGGCGTGTGTCGGCCTAGCATCGGCATAGCTCGTGCAATACAGGCTGTACTACAGTTAGATGCGGCGCAGCGCATCTGGCGTGTGCGGCCCCTGCGCTGCACGTATTGAACCGCGCCCGTGGGTCGACTGCGCAGTACCTGCGACTTTTGCGACACGCACGCACGCGCAGTACGTGAGTTCGCCGCCGGAGGTAACTCAGGTAAACTGACTGCGTAATCACCAAGGGATGACAGATGACACAGCCGGCCCCAGCAACAGCGTCCAACCGATTTTTGGGCTGGATTGAACGCACGGGCAACCGGCTGCCTGACCCGGTGTTTATCTTTTTCTACCTGACGCTGGGGCTGATCGCGGTCTCGGTGCTGTGCGATGTCTTTGACCTGTCCGCGGTGCACCCTACGCAGTTGGACGCCGCCGGCAACCCGCGCGTCGAGCATGCGGTGAGTTTGCTCAGCGCAGGCAATATACAGCGCCTGTGGGTAGAGATGCCACAGACATTCACACACTTCCACCCGCTGGGCTATGTGTTGGTGGTCATGCTTGGCGCCGGGGTTGCCGAGCGCTCCGGGTTGTTTTCCAGCGCCATCCGCGCAGCATTGGGTAACGCTCCCACACACCTGCTCACGCCCTTTGTTGCGTTGATTGCAATGCTGTCCAACCATGCCGCAGACGCCGGCTACGTTGTCGTGATTCCCCTGGCTGCCATTATCTTTGCCGCGGCCGGGCGCAATCCGCTGCTGGGCATTGCCGTCGGCTTTGCCGGGGTATCGGGGGGGTTTTCCGCGAACTTTGCGCCAGGGCAGCTCGACGCCTTGCTCTTTGGTATCACGGAAGCGGCTTATGTCGCCGGTGGTATAGAGGCCGGCTGGTCAATGAACATCGCCGGCAACTGGTGGTTCATCATTGCCCTGTTGCTGGTGTACCTGCCGGTGATCTGGTTCGTCACCGACAAAATCATCGAGCCGCGGATTGGCCCCTGGCGTGCCGCCAACCAGGCCGATGTAGACACCTACCAGAATACTGATACAGCACTGACTGCGGCGCAGCGCCAGGGCCTGCGACACGCCGGTTGGGCAATACTCGCGGTGGCCTTCGCCTGGGCGCTCATGGTGTTCGGGCCGGGTACGCCGCTGCTGGATGACGGCCCCGGGATGCAAGACGCCGCCTGGTACAGTGTTGCTTCGCCGTTTTTCAAATCCCTTGTGGGGGCCTTCCTGGTGCTCTTCCTGCTCGCCGGATGGAGCTACGGTCGTGCGGCGGGCACCATCAGGAGCAGCCAGGACCTGGTCGACATGATGTCCGATGCCATGAAGGATATGGGCTACTACCTGGTGTTGGCTTTCTTTGCGGCGCATTTTGTCGCCATGTTTGGCTGGTCGAACCTGGGCCTGATTACCGCGGTGCACGGTGCCGACGCGATTCGCGCAAGCAGTTTGCCACTGCCTGTCGTACTGGGCCTGATCGTCCTCTTCTCGGCGGCGCTCAATCTCTTTGTTGGCTCGGCCTCGGCCAAGTGGGCACTGCTGGCACCGGTACTGGTGCCCATGCTGATGCTGTTGGGCGTGAGCCCGGATGGCGCGACGGCGGCCTATCGGGTGGGCGACAGCGCCACCAATATTATTACGCCGCTCATGGTGTACTTTCCCCTGGTGCTGGTCTTTGCCCAGCGCTGGCAGAAGGATTTTGGCCTGGGCAGCCTCACCGCCATGATGATTCCCTATTCACTGTGGATGCTTGGCGTCGGTACGGCGCTGATCATGCTGTGGCTGTTCCTGGGACTGCCCCTTGGGCCAGGCGCGCCCGCGGAGATTGCCATCCCCTGATCCTGCGGCAGTGCCGAATTAAACCGCGGGTGCTTTACCGCCTGCCCGTGGTTTACTGGGTGTGCTGCTGTATTAGAATCGCCAGCTCAAAAAATAAAAGGAAAGCACACGTGACCAGCGTTCGATCCACCCCGCGTTATCGCAACTATGTGCTGTTCATCCTGTTTTTGACGTACATTCTGAACTACGTCGACCGCCAGTTGATGACCATCCTGTTGGAACCGATCAAGGAAGAATTCGGCGCCAGTGATACCGCCATGGGTTTTCTCACCGGGTTTGCCTTTGCACTTTTCTACGCGACGCTCGGCATTCCTGTGGCACGTTTGGCTGATCGCTGGTCGCGCCGCAACGTCATTGCCATCTCGATCACGCTATGGAGTGGCATGACCGCGCTGTGTGCTGCGGCCAGTACGTTCACTCAGCTCGCCTTGTTGCGCATAGGCGTAGGGGTGGGTGAAGCCGGTGGCACGCCGCCCTCGCACTCCCTGATTGCGTCGTATTTTCCGCCCGAGCAGCGTTCTACCGCCTTGAGCCTGCACGCTACGGGAACGCACTTTGGCGTGCTGATCGGCATGCTGGGCGGCGCGGTAATCGCCGAGGCGTATGGCTGGCGCATGGCGTTTGTGGTGTTCGGCCTGCCGGGTATTGCGGTGGGGCTGTTGTTGGCGCTCACGATGAAGGAGCCGCCCCGTGTGGGTGCCTTGCCAGCGGGTAATTTTCGCCAGGACATAAGCACCTTGCTGCGTTTACCGGCCTTCGTACTGATTGCCATGGCAGGTGCATTGACCGGCTTGTCCGGCTACGGGCTTGGCGCCTGGTCGCCAAGCCTGCTGATCCGCATTCACGAGTTGAGCCTGGTGGAGGCGGGCCTGTTGCTGGGTGGTGTTGGTACGGTCGGCGGTATTATTGGTGCCGTCGCCGGCGGTGTACTGTGCGATAAACTGGTGCAGCGCGATCATCGCTGGCAGCTATGGTTGCCGGCATTGGGCGCCCTGGCCTCGGCGCCGATGATGCTGGCCTTCGTGATGTGGCCAGAAAGCCAGTTCTGGCAGATTGCGGGAATCAAGGTGCCAGTCGCAATTATCTTCATGTTGCTCGGCGGTATCCTCGCCTCGTTGTGGATCGGGCCGACCTACGCAGCGATCCAGTTTGCGGCGCCGGATCACCTGCGAACGCAGGCCTCGGCGCTGTTCCTGTTCGCATTCAACCTGGTGGGCCTGGGTTTGGGCCCGCTGGTGGTGGGCTTTGCCAGCGACATGCTGCAGGACAGCTACGGCATCTACGGCCTGCGCTACGCCCTGGCCTTGAGCATGTTGGGCGTGGTGGCTGGCAGTGTATTGTTCTGGCTGGCGGCGCAGCGCTACCGTCCTCAAAGGGCGGATTAAACGGCCAGCTGAATGACTCCATTTTTGCAAGGCGTTCGTTTTAGTACGCCGCCCGACGTCCTACTCGGTGAATCTAGAAGGGCCCGTTGCGCCAGGGCCCGGTGATGGCAAAGGTAACGCCCGGTGTCTGGATGTTCACGAAGAGGAATTCGCCGGCCGGGTCAAAGCAGGCCCCTGCCCATTCACTGCCGCGATAATCAGCAGGAAGGATAAGTGGTCGGTCAGGTAGCGGGGAATCCAGCAGCATGTTGTTTTCAGCAAAAATGAACGAACTGCCGTCTGCGGCAATGCCCAGCATGCGTGTGCCTGTCACCAGGGTATTGTCCTGGCTGATCCCGCCGCCATCTTCACACACCAGCAGTGCGCCTTGCGGGCTTACGGTGATGTTGTCGGGGTTATCGGCAGTGGTCGCATCCGGTGAAACAAAGAGTGCCGTGAGCGTGCCGTCGTCCGGCACATAGGCCCACACCGCGCCCTTGCCTGCAGCGCCGCCGGCGGTGTCAACAAAGTATACGACGCCGTCAGCATACCAGCAGCCCTCACCGCGCCGGAAACTGGCGCCACCATTTGCCTGCCCCTGCAGAAACGGACCTGATCGACCCTCGCCCTGAATCGGCGGGAAACCATCGGCAGGGGAGACCAGTTCCTCCGGGCCCTGGGTTGGATTGGGTACCGGCACCCATTGCACGGCGAAAACATCGCCCTGCAGGGCTAATGCGAGGTCGACACCCGGCTGGCCTGCAATAGCTAACATCTCAAGGGTGCCGCCCTGTTCCAAACTGCCAATGCGCTGGCGGGTGTCGTTGGGTGTAAAGCGATAGAAGCCTGAAAGGGGTGAGTTGTCTTCTGTGAGGTAAACACGGGAATCACGCGGATCTACCGCCACCGCCTCGTGCGCCATCAGACCCATGTCCGCGATTGGAATCGCCGACGCTGCGCCCAGCGCCGGATCGGGTACTTCAAATACGAAGCCATGGTCCTGTGCGCCAATAAGGCTGCCCAGTGTGATGGTCTCCTCACAGGTTAGCCAGCTTCCCCAGGGGGTGGCTCCACCGGCGCAGTTGGCAATGGTGCCGGCCAGGGTTGCGTTGTCGGCAATCAGTTGTCCGCCGCGCATACGCAGCGCCGTGGTGCCTCCGCCAAGGCCAGCCAGCACGCCTGGGAAAATCAGGTTGTCGTAGACTGGCGCGAGCCCGTCGCCAATCAGCGGCAGCGGTGCGCCGGGAGGTACGACGCTGCGCTCATGATTACGGATCAACACACACTCGCCGGACGTGCCGCCCTGGCCACTGACGACTGCCATACCATCGTGCCTGTCGGGTGTCAGCGTGCCGTCACTCATCATGTCGCCTGTCCAGCCAAAGGATGAGTAACTAAAGCCTTCTGGTAGTCGCAGCAGGGGCAGTCCGGTGGTGTTGTCCAGTACCGGGCTCAGTGGTCCGTAGGAAGTTGCGCCGCTGCTGGCCAGCCGGTTGTCGTTGCCGTCGCTGCAGGCCTGCAGAATGGGTGCCAGGGCAATTGCGATGGCTGACTTGCTGGCACCGTCAATGAAACCGCGTCGCGACAGCGGTACAGGATTGGCTTTACGCATAGTGAACCCCCCTCTTGCGGAATACCCAGTATAGACACCCAGTGTTACCGTCGGATGACGTGCCTGTTTGCACCGTGGCGAAAAACTCCGGTCTTTTCCTACCCGCGCGCGCATGGGATTGACTGCGCCGCTGGTAGAGAAGGGCGAGCCTGTATGGAACACTCCAGCGCCCGGTGGGCGCTGCTAATCATTAGTGTCTATGCGTTGCTCAAAGACAAACTCATTGGCCAGGTAGGACACCTCATGCTCCGTGCCAGGATGCAGCGCGTAGGGCGCCGGGGATTGGATCAGGCACCAGCCCTGTTCCAGCGCGGCCAGCCCGGTGGCGTAGGGCGGTTGGGTGTCTGGCAATGGCGGCCCCTTGCCCTGCGTACCATCATGAAATGCCCAGGCGATGGTCTCGGTATCGAGTGCGCCCTCAGCCAGCCACAGGTAAAGGATTTGCTGTCTGACGGGCATCAGTGCTGGCCCTCGAGGCGGCCGCGTTGCTCTATCCGGGTATGGTAGTAGTCAACGTCAAAGGTCGCATCGCCACTGAGATAGCGCCACAGGCGCGCGCGTTGCATCTGTTCGTAGCGCCCCTCATGGCCTTTCTGCCACGGTTGCAGCGTACGTAGAATCTGGGCAACGCTGTCATGGCGCATCTGCGCGAAGGTATGGTCACTGGCATCATTGTGCATGTGGTCAAAGTCGTCCATGTTCCAGTGGCCCACCTGGGCGACGCGCGGATTGAGCCGGACCTTGTACATCCAGCGGTCCACATCGCCGGGATTCGGCTGACCCGCGTGCCACAGGCCGTGATGAAACACCATTACGGTTCCGGCCTCGCCGCTGTACTGCTGTTCACCGAGTATGTGCTGGTAGCGGCCCACACCCTCGGCGCGGGTGCGACGCAAATGGGTGGCCGGTACGAAGCGGGTACCGCCGCCGTCGGGGGCAACATCCTGCGGAAAGTAAAAGAGCTGGATATCAAAGGTTGGGTCGGGGCTGTCGATCACGGCGTCAACGTGCAGGTGCTGTTGGTACTCACTGCCAGCGGGCAAGCGATGCACAAAGTCATGATCAAACAGCGGGTCGGGCCCAACCAGCGAGACGATAATGCCCTGCACCTGCGGCAGGTTAAGCATTGTGCCGAGCACCGACGGTTGGGGATAGCACTGTGACAGCGGCGTCAGGCTGGCCGGCTGGGGTGGCCCGTCGTCGCCGGGGGGCAGGCCGACGATCAGGTTGATTTTTTTTGCTTCCAGCAGCCGCAGCTCTTCGATAACGCGCTGATTGATGTCGGCGGGCACCAGGGCGTCAAAACGCAAAAAGCCATCGGCAACAAACTGTGCCATTTCATGCGTGGTGAGTCGGTGATCGGATGCGGGCATAGCGCAAGACCTTTTTATTCAAGACCCTTGTTTTCAAGAACTCAGTTTTCAAGACCTCAGTTTTCAAGACCTTGGTTTTTATGTTGCGCGTGCTACTAGTGTTAACTGCGCGTAGCAGGCAACGTTACCCACCTGGTGCATCGCTGGCAAGGAGTTTGCTCGCGGAGTCGTCCTGCGCTGCAGCCGCCTCGGTGGCAGGCTTCTTCCACCCCATGCTTTCCAGGTGATACTCCAGCCGGTGGTGCCCGACGTTCTCATGACACTCAACACAGCTGTAGTCGTCTGGATCACTGAAGTAGCGCTTGTGTGAGCGCATGGCCCTGCGGTTGTCGGTGGTCTGCTCCTGCAGGTAACGGTGGCAGCTCAGGCAACCGGAGTCGTAAACGAACTCCTGCCGACGCTCGCGGTTGCTGTGCCAGTCAATGTCGTGTGGGTCCTTGAGCAGCTCCATGGCCGGATCGACCACGCCGTGGTAGCCCTTCACTAACAGGTAGTGCACCGCGTTGCCCTGGGGGATATGGCATTGCGAGCAGGTGGCGCGCCAACCCGCCGCGTTGTTGCCGCCGTGCAGGTCTTCCAGGTAGGAGGCGCTCATGGGAGCCAGCGAGTGGCACATGCCACAGAACTCCTCGTCACCCGTGGCGTGGATCATGGTATCCATCACCGCCCAGCTCGCGGCAACGCCGATCCCTATGCCTGCCAGGGCAAGCACGGCGACAAAAAAACGATTGCGCAACAGTTTCACGGTGTCACTTCCAGGTCGTTTCCCATTCCCTAATCCGCGCCGGGCACCGTGACTGAGTGCCAGTCCCGGTGTGGGCAATGCGCCAGTGGCGGTCTTGCCACTGCATCCATCTCCAAGCTTAGCCTGAGGGCGCGTCCTCGAGAATGAGCTAGATCAATGCGCGGTGGGTTTGTAGCGCTATGCGGCCCCAGGCCCTGGTTGCGCTGGTGTAATGACGCGCTGTTGATCTGCGTCAACGCGAGCGTGCAGGGCACATTGCATACTGCCAGATAGAGGTAGTGCATCAGGTGGGAGGGTGATCCCGAAACGCCCAGGCAGAACCCGGGCAGTGGTTTGGCGCTGGACGTCCGGCGCGAGGCGGCTCAGATGGCAGGATCGACGCCTTCAGACAGGCACGGGTATTGCCCAACAGCACGCAAAAATTATGCTAAAAACCGTCGTCCAGTTAGCAGTGCTTCTTGGCTGCACAGTGTTCGTCAACTCTTTGGCAACGGCCCAGGACGGCCCCGGCTGCCTGGATTGTCATGCTATTGACGACGAACCCCACATTAGCGAAGTGTTCCAGGGCGCCCACGCCAATCTCAATGGCGGCGGCGCCGCTGTCTGTACAAGCTGCCACGGTGCCAGTGAAGCGCATGATCGGCGCGGTCGTAAAAACCCGCCGGATATCAGCTTTGGCCCGAAGTGGCTGTCTGATCCCGCGCTGCAAAATGCTAGTTGCCTGGCCTGCCACGACAAGACCGCAGGCAAGATGCTGTGGCTGGGCAGTGCACATGAGCAGGAAAACATCGTGTGTGCAGACTGCCACAGTTCGCATGAACGCAGGGATCCGGCGCTCGACCCGCAGTTGTCGAATGACCAATGCCTGGCCTGCCATATTCAACAGAAAGCGCAGATCCGGCTGCCATCTCGCCACCCCATCGCCGAGGGCAAGACCGCCTGCGTTGACTGCCACAATCCCCACGGCACCACTACCGAGGCCGACCTGCACCAGGTCACCCTGAACGACAACTGCTATAGCTGTCATGAAGAGAAACGCGGCCCCCTGCTGTGGGAGCACGAGCCGGTCACGGAGGACTGTTCCACCTGCCACAGGCCCCATGGCTCGGTCAACGATCGCCTGCTCACCGTGCGCGGGCCCGCCCTGTGCCAGCAGTGCCACTCGGCAGCTTTCCACCCCTCGGTGCCCTACGGCGCGCAGGGCTTGCCCGGCGGCAACAGCAATCGCAACCTGCTGGGCAAGAACTGCCTCAACTGCCACAGCCAGGTGCATGGCTCCAATCACCCCTCCGGTGCGAGGCTGACACGATGACGCGCCGACGCCTGGAAGCACTTCCTGTGCCGATCATCGGCACGCTGCTAGTGCTGTGCGCTGCGGCCAGCCCGCAGGCAGCAGAGCTGGCGGAGGAATCCTCTGTTGAGAAAGTCTATCGGCCGATTATCCCCGCAACCGGCACGCTGTTTGATCCGGGCAGGCGGGTGTCCGGCGGCGACGCCGGTGTGATGGAGCTCGGCCTGCAGTACGTGGAGCAGAACAGCTTCATGTTCGGCCAGTACAACGGCCTGCATGAGCGTGGCCCGGCGTTGATCGGCAACCTGCGCTGGCAGGACTTCAGCAACAGTGACAGTCAGTGGCGCGTGTCAATGTCAGACCTTGGCCTGGAGACCCGGGAAGGCGAAATCAGCTGGGGTATTGCTGACAAGCTGCGCCTGCAGCTGGGCTTTGACTCGCAGTTGCAAGTGCGCAACAACAGCGGCCGCACCCCGTTCGGCGGTACGGACAATCACCTGACCCTGCCCGATGACTGGAACGCTGCGTCTATAACCGGGGGTTTTACATCATTGAATGACGCACTGCGGTCGTTTGATCGGGAACTGGCCAGAGATACGCTGTCTGCATCACTTCAGGCGAAGCTGAACGAGAACTGGCGCCTTGAAGGTGGCCTGTCTTACGAAGATAAACAAGGCACGGCGGACATCAGCGGTGCTATTTACTCTGACGCCTCCACGGGGGATGCGGCCTTCCTGCCAGCCCCAGTGGACTACCGCACAACCGAACTGGATCTGGGCCTGCTCTACGGCAACGGTAAGCTCAGCCTGGAAGGCCGTGTGAACTACTCGGACTTCGATAACCAGCAGGAACTGCTGCGCTGGGAGAACCCCTACCGCTCACGCAGTACCGCCGCCGGGGGCATGAGCCTGGCGCCCGATAACAGCCAGGTGCGTACCCGCCTGACGGGCCTGTACGTGTTTAACCCCAGCGCCCGCCTGCAGTTCGACGGCAGCTACGCACTGGCCAGCCAGGACCAGGATTTCCTCGATTACAGCATCAACCCTGCCGCGACCGTAACGCAGCCGCTGCCGCGCGACAGTTTCGATGGTGAGGTCGCTATTGCCACGCTCAACAGTACGTTGTGGCTGCGTCCGCTGCAAAAACTGGATGTGGAGGCCTACTACAAGGCAACGGAACGGGATTACGACAATCCGCGCGACGGCTATCGTTACATCCGCGGCGACGGCAGCACCCAGCCGCGCCAGGCGCTAACCGTATACAACACCGCGCATGACTACCTGTCACAAACGATGGGTCTTGACGCCACGCTCCGATTGCCCGGGCGTCGTCGCCTGAGCCTGGATTATGCGTTTGAGAAAATCGAAAGAGAGAACGCCGCGGTGGAAGAAACCGAGGAAGACCGCGTGACGCTCACCTACCGCGTGCAGCCGATGGACGCGCTGACCGCGCGCGTTGAGCTACTGTATGGCGATCGTGCCGCGAGCACCTACGTTTGGGATCAGCGCTACTACGCGTTGCTGGACGTGAACCTCATCAATGCCACACCCGACAACCAGCGCTATAGCAATCACCCTGAACTGAGCCAGTTTCATCTGGCGAACCGGGTGCAAACACAGGGCAAGCTGGATGTGAACTGGCTGCTCAATAACAACTGGAACCTGCATTTCAACGCACTGGCGCGCAAGGATGATTACGATAAAACCACGCTGGGGCTGACAGATTCGCGCTGGCAGCGTTATCACCTGAGCGTCAATTATACGCCCAGCGACACAGTCTCTGCGTCGCTGTATGGCGGTATGGATTATTTCGAATCGCAGCAGCTGGGGCGCGCCTTTCGCGGCGGACAGGAAAAGAACGCCTTTGAAGTATTCCCACCGCTGCCCCAGGCCAGCGACCCGGATAGGGATTGGTACCTCAACAGCATCGATGACACGCTCAGCGTGGGCGCAAATGTGCAGTGGCGGCTTGCCGAAGACATCGTCATTGCAGCGGACTACCGCTTCGCAGATACACAGGGCGAACAGAACTTCAAAAGCTACGGTGCACCCGATGTGACGCCCGCAGACCTGCCGGCAGTTGATACCCGGTTGCATCATGTCAGCGTTAACGGCACCTGGCAGATGCATGACGACTTCACACTGCGGCTGGAATACCAGTACTACGATTTCACCAGCAATGACTGGGCGCTGGATGGTGTGCTCCCCAATACCATAGACAACGTTCTGACCTTCGGGGCGAGTAACCCCGACGAGCAGATACACCACATAGGCGCTTCGGTGATCTACCGCTGGCAATAGCAGCAAGAGGCCCCGGGGGCAGGAGAACAACCATGGGTAAGTTAATCTGGAATGCGATAGTGGCGGGCCTGCTCGTCCTGATGGTCGCCTGTGGCGGCGGAGGTGGAGGTGACCGCGCCGCGGGCGTTGAACCGGGGCCTCCGCCAACGGGCCCGGTTGCGCCGCCACCACCGGTAATTCCCAACCCCAATCCTACGCCCTACGCCGAGGCGCAAACGCTGCTGGCGACGATTACCGAGGTGACGCTGAACGCCGACAACCAGCCCACTGTGCACTTCCAGTTGACCGATGGCGACGGCATTGCGATCACTGACCTTGCTATCGGGAATCTGCGCTTTGTGATTGCCAAACTCCAGGCCAGCCCGCTGGGCAATCTGACAGGAACCTGGCAATCCTACGTCAATCGCATTGAAACCGCAGGTAGCGTGGGGCCGGGCACCGAGGACAAACTGCAGGCCACGTCCGAGCGCGAGGGTGAGTTGACCAATCACCAGGATGGCACTTACACCTATCAATTTGCGACGCGCCTGGATGCTCTGCCGCAGGAGATGCTTGAGCAGGCGCAGAGCGAGGGCCTGGACCTGGGTTATGAGCCCACCCAAACCCACCGCGTGGCCATTCAGTTCGATGGCAATGCGGCCACTACCGCCAACCCATTCTTTGACTGGGTGCCCGCAACCGGTGCCACCGCGGGTATCTTTACCATGGATATTGCCGCCACCGCCAATTGCAACAACTGCCATGACCCGCTGGCCATTCACGGCGGTAATCGCCGGGAAATGCAGTACTGCGTGGCATGCCACAACGCCGGTTCGACGGATGCCAACAGTGGCAACTCCGTAGACATGAAAGTGATGATCCACAAGCTGCACCGTGGCGCAGCACTGCCCAGCGTGGTGGACGGCGGTGAGTATGCGATCTGGGGGTTTCGCGACAGCAAGCATGATTACTCCGGGCTGCATTACCCGCAGGACATTCGTAACTGCGTGAACTGTCATGCCGGTACGGCCACTGGAGCCGGCCGCGATGACCTGGTGTTGACGTCGCAGGGTGACAACTGGGCTCAAGTGGCCTCGCCGGCTGCCTGCGGCAGTTGTCACGATGACGCGTTCGGGCATATCGACAGGTACGAGGCAACGGCCTGTGCCAGTTGCCATTCTGAAGGCGGGTTTGCCGGCAGTATCGCTGACAGCCACCGCAACCTCGTGCGCGAGGCAAGTCAGGCCTATGCTGCGCAGATACTCGATGTGAGCAATACCTTGCCGGGGGAGAACCCCGTCGTCACCTTCAAGATCAGTAACCCGCTCACCGGCGAGGACTACGCCATCAAGAACAACCCGGCGTTTGAACCCTTTGGTGTGCGCATTGGTATGGCCTGGGCCACCCGCGACTTTACCAACACAGGCAACGAGCAGGACAACGCCAGCAACTACCAGACGGATGCCGTTCTCGGTTCGGTCGACAATGGCGATGGCTCCTATTCTGTCACCATGCCACTGGCAATTCCTGATGGCAGTCGCGCACCGGGGGTTGCCGCGAGCGGCAGCGGTGCGATTACCATCGAAGGCCATCCGGTGATGGATGTTGATGGCGACGGTGAAACAGAAAACATCCCGTTGAAAAACGTTCACGCGTTCTTCTCGATCGACGAGCCAGATGGTGGTGCGGTGGCCAGGCGTGAGTCCGTGGAGCTGCGCAGCTGCCTTGCCTGCCACAGTACGCTTTCGCTGCATGGCGATAATCGCACTGACGATATCACCGGCTGTGCAACCTGCCACAACCCGCGTAACACCGACAAGCGGGTGCGTGAAGTGGCGATGAATCCACCCACGGATGGCAAGGACGAAGAGTCCATCGATTTCAAAACCATGGTGCACGCGATACACGCCTCAGCGATGCGTGAGAACCCGCTGGAGGTGGTTGGCTTCCGCGGTTTCACTACCTACCGCTACGATGAAGACGCCGTGCACTATCCGGGCGACCTGTCCAATTGCACCGCCTGTCACACCAGTGACGGCTTCACCCTGCCGCTGGCGGACGGGGTGCTGGGCACAACCATTGATACCGGCGCAGACCGGGCAGACCCGGCTGATGATGTGGTCGTGACGCCGGTGGCGGCGGTATGCTCAAGCTGCCACGACGGTGATGAGGCGATAGCACACATGACATCCAACGGCGGCAACTTTGCCACCCGCCAGGCTAGCATCGACAGCGGCGAGGTCGTTGAGGAGTGTTCGGTGTGCCACGGTTCGGGGCGGGTGTCGGATGTGTCTGCGGTGCATAATCCGCGCTGACTCGCGCCTTATGAGACGCGCTCACAGGTGGTGATGGCACCGCGGTCGGCGTGGGCGCCGCCGGGAGGTTTCTGCTGGCAAATGACAGGCCAGGCTGATTTGGCACCGGCACGGTGCTTGTGCCCCGCCTTACAAGCGCGGCCGTGGCAGCGGGCTCATTCAGGTGCTGGCGGGTCCAGCATTTCTGCGATCAGCGCCTCGAGTTGCTCTTGAGTGAATTCCTGGTTGTCTGCATGGCGCTTGATGCTGCCATCCATCGCCTGTTCCAGAATCTCTTGCGCACTCATGCCCTGCCAGTCTTCGGTGGGTTCATGGCAATCCAGGCAGAGGTTGTCGTCGTTAGCCCGGGCGGCACCTGCCAGGGTGATGGCGGCGGTAAGCGCCATCGTCAGTACAAAGGGTTTCATACTTTCTCTCCAGTTGGGTGGCAGACGTGCCTACTATAATACAGCGGCAAACCCGGTGCGCGCGAAATGGGCCGCAGCCACTGCGGGCAATGACGATTGGGTAACAGCCACCGTGAGCATTGATTTGCCCTGGCTGCTGTTTGAATCGCCACGAAGGCTTCCTGAAGTAGCTGGCATTGCACGACATTATCACTACTTGGCACAGCGCCATCGGGTTGCGTAAACGCCTTTATTCAGCTCAGGCTCGGATTACCCCATCGATCATAGCTGCAACAGGCGAAAGGCCTTGCGCGGTTGAGCCCTGCTGCAAGCGCGTTTTGCGATTGACATTCGCGGAAGTGCGCCGTTCTGTGCCTGATCGGCTTCAATCGCGCTCAATGTTTTAACTGGTCCGCAGATTGGCAAGCTTTTCAGATCACAGAGTATTCCGGCTGATCAAAATGTGTGCTTAACTCAAGTGTGGTCGTGCGCGCACCCGCACCGGCCTCGCTCTTTCAGGGATGATCGCCAGTGAAAACTCGTATTATTAATGCATTGCTCGTGGCCTGCGCTGTGGGCGTTACGGGCCCCGTCCAGGCGCTGGATGATGGCGATGGAACGGCCAATAATTGCAATGAATTCAACGTGTTAAGAAATCCCTATTTCGGTGATCTGCACGTTCATACCACCCTGTCGCTGGATGCCTCTGGTTTCGGAACCACAACCACGCCCGCGCAGGCGTATGAATTTGCCAAGGGCCAGTTGATCGGCCTGCATCCCTTTGACCAGATGGGTGACCCGCTGCGCTCGGCGCAAATAGATCGCCCGCTCGATTTTGCCATGGTTTCGGACCACGCCGAGGACATCGACGCCGCGGGCTGGCAGGCCGTGCAGGCCGCAGCCGCCTTGCACTACGACAGGTCCACCGACTGTGAGTTTACGACGTTTGTAGGCTATGAATGGACGCGCTCGCCCATACTCCTGAACGAGTTCGGGCAGATCGAGGGCCTCAACCTGCACCGCAATGTCCTGTTCCGCAATAGTGTCGTGCCGGCGTCTGCGGTCAGTGCGCAGGTGGTGAAGTTTCCCGAAATCCTCTGGGATTCCCTGCAAGGGGAGTGTATTGACCTTGTGGATGGCAACAACTATTGCGACGTACTGACCATCCCCCACAACTCCAATTTCAGCCAAGGGCTTATGTTCGAAGCCTTCAGGCCCGGCGGTGCCCCCTACGACCAGAATTACGCGCAGCGTCGCGCGCGGTTCGAACCC
The DNA here is from genome assembly GCA_024742415.1 of Gammaproteobacteria bacterium. Taxonomy (GTDB): domain Bacteria; phylum Pseudomonadota; class Gammaproteobacteria; order Pseudomonadales; family Halieaceae; genus Marimicrobium. Next base: position 49,797 of record JANSYN010000002.1, on the reverse strand, counting down.
TTAATCGAAGTGATACAGCACAAGGGTCAATCCGAGTGCCTGTTTTCTGCCAATGACGAACTGTGCACGATGGAACTGGTGCCTTTCGGACACCTGTTAGCACCCTGGACCGGAGCCACACAGCCCAAAGAAGAGAGCACAATCCGCTGGGCCTTGACCGAGGGCCTGAGCCTGAAAGAACAGGTGAATGCTAATCCGCTGCGCCTTGGCATGGTCGGTGGTACCGATACACATTTGGGCACACCGGGCCTGGTGGAAGAATCCGCCGCCTATCCGGGCCTGTTCGTAGACCCGCCGCCGCCAGAGGGTGAGGGGGTGACCGACTGGATAGAAATGAACCCCGGCGGTTTGGCCGTGATCTGGGCGGAACAGAACAGCCGTGCAGCACTGTTTGACGCCATGCAACGTCGTGAAACCTATGCGACCAGCGGGCCGCGCCACGTGGTACGCTTTTTTGCCGGCTGGGATCTTCCCAGCGACATGTGCGCGCTGCCCAACGCGGTGGATATCGGCTATGCCAACGGCGTGCCTATGGGGTCCATCTTGCCCTTTGCGCTGCAAGGGGAGACCACACCGCAGTTTTTTGTGTCTGCCATGAAGGATGCCGGAACGCTGGCTCACCCTGGCAACGACCTGCAGCGCATCCAGATCATCAAGGGCTGGATCGACACCAACGGTGACAAGCACGAGCAAGTGTTTGACGTGGCGGGCGACCCTTTCAATGGAGCCGGCGTAGACCTCAACACCTGTGCCACCACGGGCACGGGCTTCTCGAGTCTCTGCCAGGTGTGGCAGGACCCCAACTTCGAACTCGACGAAAACGCCTACTATTACGCGCGTGTTGTTGAAAACCCTAGCTGTCGCTGGCAGCAGCGTCAGTGCGTCGAGGCCACGGTGCCAATCAACTGCGCCGACCCGGGTTCGGTGCCTCCGGAATATGCAGCGTGTTGTGATGAGGATTTCCCCAAGACGGTGCAAGAGCGATCCTGGACGAGCCCTATCTGGTACGACAAACCTCCGCCGGGCTGCTGAAGGCCAAACGCTTCCCGCCACCCCGAGGGGCCTGCGTATGGATGAGCTGAGGCGCTCTCCTGGCAGAGTGTCGCCTTTCTCCTGGCTCCTGGGTGGTGATGTTGCGAACTCGTGCGCCGCTGCGTTGCGCGAGCATCAGTGGGGGCTTTCCTGTTGCTCTGCTTTTACCAAGAGCGGCCTGCATTTGGACTGGCTCGCCCCGTCTGGATGACTGCCGCAACGGTAACTCCGCCGTTTACTCTTCTACTGGGCTACTGGGCTACTGGGCTACTGGGCTACTGCACTACTGGGCTGCCGGGTCAGCCTTGCCGACCTACTGCGGTGACTGTTCGCACCGCTCCCAAAACGCGTCTTCAAAATAGTCTTCATCGAAATGCCAGGCCGATGAAAGGAACATGGCGCGTCTTTTTTCGATGTCGACGTTGTTGACGAATGAGAAAACGATCTCGTCATTCTCATCAACCTCAAACGCCCAGCCTTGTCGGGAGCTGGTAATCATGCGTGTTCCCAGATTGGTCAGTTGATGTCGTCCATTGGTGTCGCTGTCGAAACCCACGGCATCGCCCCGATAAATCACCTCCGCCTCGTGATTGGACGGCCGTATCGCGACGATGGACGAAAAGGCATCAGGCCCCGCCCTGCGGTTGTTGCTGTAAATGACGAGCCTGCCATCGGGCTCCCAATCGGGATCATGCTGGAATCCCCACATGCCAATACGCCACCATTTGACTTCCAGGGTGTTGGGGTCGAGCACAAAAACAAGATTTGTCGTCGCATAACTGATCGCCAGGTCGTCGGCAGAGAACCCCGGGAACTTGTCTACCAGGTAAGAGGGTAGTGGCGACACGGCATTGCCGTGCGTCATGTTGCCGCTTTCTTTCATTTTTTTGACGTCTTTAAACGAATCGTCCTGCAGGTGCCAGATGTGTAAATCCGGATTGGCGGCGCGCACGTCGCGCATATCGATGACGCGCTCAATTTCGCCGGTCTCTACGCTGATCCTGGCAAGATTCTGGTCAAAGGCCAGCTGGCTGCCCTGGAACGTCCAGAAATAGCCGTGTTCGTCGGGTTGCACAGCGTGATGGAACTGGCCCTTGAGGTTCCATACAACGTTGCTGCAGGCGTCGACCTTCACCAGCCCGCCGCTGTATTCCTGCATGTTAAAAATAATGGAGCCGTCGGGAAAAACATGCGTGCCGTACATGGCCTCAACATGGCCCTCCACTTCGTCTTTCAGGTGCAGTGTTGTGAGCTTCCAGTCATGTATGACGGCGCCTGAGGCGTCCACAAGCAAGGCACCCCACAGGTGCTCCGGCAGATTCATGACGCCGGCAACCACGCGGTAGCCGGTTGCATAGTTGGGGTCGATAAACACGTAGGGTGGTTCGGCGCGTCGCGTGAATGCGGGGTAGTCTGCCGCGGCTGCACCTTCTACGGCGGCGGGGGGATAGGGATGTATCCAGCGTTCAGGTGAAATACCCAGGTCGTTTTTTAGCTTCTCCAGAACCGAGGTTTTCTTTTCGGTAGCATCACCCTTGGCAAACGCCTGGAAATCCTGCACCAGGGGCTCGAGCTGCGCATACGGAGGCAGCTGAAATCGACCGACGCCATAGCCGTATAAAAAAATACACAGTATGACCACGTAGGACAGCGCCAGTTTCTGCATCTTGTTCATTGAAAAATCCCGGATACTGAGTGGTTAGTCTCTTGATATCTGAACGCCCGGATAGTGTCTTGCGCACGATTGCCCCAGGCATCTGGTGCGCGTCTGCCGGGCTGTGCGCCTGCGGCGACGCCATAAATTATTATTGTGCGTCTATCGCGTACTTCAGTACTGGTCATTCAAACTGCGTGAGTGGTGAGCCTCGGCGACCTTAGCCCGCCGCCTCGGTGTTGAGTGAGAGACGGGGTGGATCAAATCCTCGCCAGTGCCAGCACGCAATTGATAGTAAGTATTAGCAACGCACATTCAGGCTAGTTCTACCTTACCGACAAGACCAAGGCAAGATTTTTGTCAGCTGTAGCGTTGCCTGCTTCACACTTTGGAAACTAACGCCTGAGGCGGCAAATCACGGAGCAACGTAAGGCTGCAGCAAACTCTGCCATAGCGCGTAGCCCTGGCCATTCAAATGCAGCTCGTCATTACTATAGGCATCCGCGATTGAGCCGTCGGCTTCGAGAAAGTGAGGATAGAGGTCGATATAGGTCGTGTTCAATGCAGTCGCCATGCGCTTGATCTCGCGGTTGAACGCCTCAACGCGCTCCCGGTAGTCGGCGCCACGCGGCAAAATGCTCTGCAGGTAGATGCGTGTATCGGGGGATTCCCTTTGCACCGTTGTGACAATCGCTTCATATTGAAGATAGCTGGTGGCGACGTCATCGGGCCCGTGTGTCAGATCATTTGTACCAATCTTGATAAACAACGCAGCAGGACTGGCCCCGGTGATTTGCTGCAGGCGCGCGATCACGCCGGTGGTAGTGTCGCCCCCAATACCCCTGTTCTTCACCGGTAGTGTAGGAAACATTTCGCTCCACTGGCCGCCTTCGGTGATGCTGTCCCCAAGAAAGACGGTGTCGCCACGCTCGACGGGAAAAACCTCGAAGAAGCTGACCTTGCGGTCGTACATGCCTTGCAGGAAGCCCGCGAGCAGCGTTGAAGGATTCAGCCAGAGGCTCAGCGCTGCGGCAATCACCAGCACGTTGAAGGCTACCGACAGGCGTATCGCCCAGATTTTTATCATTAGTGTGTCCGTGCGCGGCATGCTCGAACGCCAGAGCGTACCTGCGTCGGTCATTGTCGGCAAGTTTGGCCGATTGAGCCCCGGGGTGGGACAGGTATCAGTTCGCCAATTTGTGCAATGCCTGCTTTTTGTGTCGCTAGCGCTGCGATGCACGCTATTTGCATTGCCGGTGGGAACGGGTTGGGTACACTGTGGCGTCTTGCAGAGTAACCGAAAGCACACAACGGTAGCGGCGCCGATGAGTACAGGGTTTGATGTGACAGAGTTTGGGATACAGCCAGGGGATGAGTTTCCTCATCCGTTCAGCAGCGATCACGCGGACTGGAACGAATCGTATTTTTTTGATTGGTATGACGCCGATGGCGGCGTCGCCGGGCACTGCCGCATCGGTTGGCATCCCGTGCAGGAGCGCGTGCTTTTCTGGTTGTACCTCTACAACGGCAGCGAGTGGTTGGTGATAGAAGAATATCGGCTGCCGTTTGCGGCACTGCAGCTGGGCAGTGAAGGTGCCAACACAGAGCCAGCGTTTGCTTATCAGGGCTGGGGGCTTGAGTTCCAATACCAGCCGCAGCAGCCTCTGCGCAGCGGGCAACTGCACGTGAGCGGGTTTGCTCGCGTATTGTGCGGACCGCGACAGGGCATGATCCTGCCCGTTGCTCTGGAACTGGGTGTAACAGCGATAGGGCCTCCCTATTCACGCGGCAGCGGCTCCGTAGACAGCCACAGCGCCGCCAACTTCAGCACCGATCGTTACGAGCAGCCTCATGTTGCGCAGGGACACATGGTCATCGACGGCGACACCACCGCTCTGGACGTGCGCGGCGAACGCGACCATTCCTGGGGCCCGCGACCATGGGACATGGGGTGGCGCTTCCTGGTGATCAACAATCCGGCGTTCAGCCTGTTGGCAACACAGGTTGAGATACCCGGTTGGCCGCTGATCAGCATGGGCTACTACCATGGCCATGGTGAGGCGATGGAGCATCTGGCAGAGGCCGAGCTGGCGCTTGAATTCAATGCTGATGATCCAACAGCGGCGGTCAGCGGCAGCTTCAACCTGTTGTGTGACAGCGGGCGCAAAGTTGAGGGAACGATCGAAACGATTTCCGGCACGGAGATTGATATTACGCACACGTTTGCAACGCCCCACCGCAGCGAATACCGACGGTCATTAATCCGCTGCACTTTTAGCGATGGCAGCCAAAGCATCGGCTGGCTTGAATGCAACAGGGAAACACAGGCCGCTCCAGATGCCTGATACCTGCAGTGACGGTGGCTTTACAGCATGAAAATACTCTCAGGTAAAAACGTTGTTATTACTGGCGCTGCCAGCGGCATAGGGCGCTCGGCCGCCCTCGCGTTTGCCGCCGAAGGCGCCAACATCATTCTGGCGGATATCAATGCCGCCGCTGATGTCGAGCAGGAAGTGCGAGCCAAAGGCGTCAAGGCGGCGGCGTTCCAGCTGGATGTGTCTGACCCGGAGCGTTACCAGGCGTTTGCCAAAGAAGCCATCGATTGGAACGGCGGCGTGGACGTGCTGATCAACAACGCAGGCTTCATGGCGGGCGGTGCCGTGCAGGACTGCAGCCTCGAACAATGGCACAGCATTACCAACGTCAACGTGCATGGACCGTTCCATGGCGTCCACTTCTTTCTGCCGCATATGCTGGCGCGTGGGTCTGGCCACATCGTTACCACGGCATCGTTGTTCGGGCTGGCGCACCTGCCCTTTGTGGGGCCCTACTGCATGACCAAGGCGGCGGTCGTTGCGTTCTCCAACAGCCTGCGGTCTGAGGTGGCCCATCAGGGTATTGGGGTGTCGGTGTTGGTTCCCGGTTCCGTGGCGACAAACCTGGTCAACAACGGCGACTGGCACGCCTCGTCAGGCGGCAACATGATTCCGGAAATGTTCGAGAAGCATGGGTCCTCATCGCCGGAGCAAGTGGCCAGCGCATTGGTCAAGGGCGTAAAGAAAAACAAGCGCCAGATTATTGTAGGCAGAGACGCCCAGATGCTGTCGCGGCTGATTCGATGGCTACCCAACACCCTGTACAACAGCTTTGGCAAGTTCGCGCAACAAACGATGACGTAACAGCGGCGCCCCCGGTGCTGCACCAATCTGGTCGCGGGCTGTCAGGACGCGTGCAAGTTTTTCTCACAGGCTTGACGAACGCGCTCGGCCGGCACCGCAAGCTCGCGCGTCAGGTAGGCCTTGAAATCCTCAGGGTAGCCACATGAATCCAGCGCCGCCCGCATGCAGCTTAACCAGCCGTCACGCAGGCGCGCGTCAATGGCCAGGTGTGCATGTGCCTGTGGAATACTGATCGGCCCGTACTTCTCGCGATACAGGCGCGGGCCGCCCGTCCATGCGCAAAGAAAGCGCGCCAGTTTGTCGCGCGAGACGTCCTTGTCAACCGCGTCATCCGGGTGCATATCCCAGATTTCGCGATACTGAGGGTCATCACGCATGATGTCGAAGAAGCGGTTTACCAGCTCGAAAATACCCGCCTCGCCGCCGGCCGCAAGGAAGGTAGCATCACCTTCGCCATAGGAAGCTGGTGTTTGCATAGCGCGTCCTCAATGCAGGAGCCAACAGCGCGGCGCCGTAACGCGTTGTCTTAACACGTCGTCGTAACACGTTGTCGTAACACGTTGTCGTAACACGTTGTCGTAACACGTAGCGGTACCACTTGGCGTTAACAACGTGGTAGTAAACGGTTGGCTGGCAGCCGCTGCCCTGTTAGCCAAAAAAGCCGGTGATCTCGTAGGTAATGCCATCTTCACCTGAGAACGGCCCGGTTCCTCTTTGCGAACTGAAGTACAGGCGGTTGCCGTACACGGCCGGGCCGGTTATCTCAGAGTCTTCCTGGCCCACCACCTGCGCAATCGGGAAGGGCTCGCCGCTTTGTGTCAGGGCGACCAACTGCATGTTGCCGCCGTCTTCGGCAACGTAGATCTCGCCGGAAGGGGCGATGGTGATGTTGTCAACGCCAGTCAGCACGGGATCGGTAAAACCGTCATCGTCGTAGAGTATGTCCAGTACATTGCCGATGGTGTCAAAGCGCCAGATGCGATTATCGCCCTTGGTGGCGAAGTAGATGATCCCGTCTCCGAAAGCGATGCCCTCGCCGCCGTTGAAGTCAGAGCTTTCAGGCACCTGGTAGCGCGTGTCGCCGGACAGTCCTGAAGGGTCGGGCACGGTGTGCCACGTGAGCGACGCGCCGGTTGTTGGGTCACCAATCACCTGTGCGACCTCGAGCAACCCACTGCTCAAATCGGGATAGTTCGTGGGCGTGAAGCGATACAGCTTGCCGTCGGGCCGGTCTTCGGTCAGGTAGAGCGTTTGCATAACATCGTCCACGGCAACCGCCTCGTGCGCGAAAGCGCCCATGGCCGGCCGCGCAACGGCGGGATTCACACCAAACGGGTCGCACTCATAGACCAGGCCAAGGCCATCGCCGATGAACTTTTCTTCACAACTGAGCCAGGTGTTCCAGGGCGTCTTGCCGCCTGCGCAGTTGGCTGTGGTGTCAGAAAGAATATTGTAGGCATTCACAATGGTGCCGTTGGCATCAAAGCGGATGGCGCTCACACCGCCGCCGCCCTCGATAAACTGCTCACTGTTGGAGACGTAGATCCAGCCACCGTCTCCCGCGTCAAAGCAGGCACCGCCGTCCGGCGCGTTGTGCCACACAAATGAGGTGCCGGCCACCGGCTGGGACGAGCGCGCCACGATGCGCGAGGTGTAACCCATGGGTAGCGCTACACCGTTCTCATCCGGTGCCTGCAGAATGCGCGATCGGGTATCGCTACCATCGCTACATCCGCTCAACAAAGGTGAGCCGACGGCCAGACCAAGCGTGGCGATACCGTAACGCAGAGTTTGCCGGCGGTTGAGAGAAAAGGACGATAGATCAAGTGTAGAGCGCTGCTCAACAGGGTTTTTTTTCATTGTCGTCTCACGTGCGGGTGCGGGATGAGCAAAGATTAGAGCGCAGAAGCGAGTTGGCTTCAAGGGGTGCGTTTGGTTCGCGCCGGTTATCGGGCGGTGCCGCCGTTTTGGCTTATGTGGCCCTGCTTGCTAGCCTGACAGCGTTAGCTGAACGCTGCAGGTTCCGCGGATGCATTGTGCGTTTCAGGCTGGATTCGCCTAAGCCGGTATCGTTGCAAGCACCAACATTGCAGGCACCATTGCAGGCACCGAGCGTTTGCCACATGAGTTAGGGCGGCAATAAGCAGCCTGCCGGTGGGCGCAGCGCAACTATGCTGAAACTGAAGCAATCGTTGCTAGCCATGTTTATTAGCGTTTGCTTTGTGCCACGGCCACCGTCGGCTGAGCCCCTCTCTGGACTACTGCGCGCGATGAAACCCACAAATCTTGTGGCCATCCGGATCCAGGAAGTAGCACAGGTGTACTGCGCCCATGGTGGTGTTGCGCGCACCCGGGGGGTCTTCCACGCTAACGCCGCCGTTGGCGATGGCCACGTCGTGAAACTCCTTGATCTGCTCAGGCGAATTGCACAGGAACCCGATGGTAGAGCCGTTTGCGACCGTCACAGGTTGACCGTTGATGGGCTCGGTAATGCAAAATGTCGACCCGTCGTGCATGTAAAACAGCCGCATCTGGCCGGTGTCGTTGACATGCTCAAAGGGCTCGCCGGCGCCCAGAACGCCCAGCACCGCATTGTAGAATTGCTTTGTTCTTTCGATATCGTTTGAACCAATCATGACGTGATTGAGCACCAGTTTCTCCTTGTGTTTGCGATAGGCAACGGACGATCAGACTAGCTCCAAAGCCCCATCAAACGCAATGCGCACCATGAACAAACCTGGCATTTACCGGTGTAGTCAAAGACAATGCAGAACGCCCGCCATTCATCTCACAGAACGTTTCCAATCATGTCAACGACAGCACGCACACTCGCTTTGATCGCCGCCACAGCCATGTTGGTCTTCAGCGGCTGGATGTATCTGCGCACCGGCGACTGGGTGCCCCTGGTGTTTATTGTTGGCAGCCTGGGGTACATCGTCGTGTTTGTTTCATCCGGGGGCGACAAACGCAGTTGATGCTTGTCCATAAGCCATAAGCCATAAGCCATAAGCCATAAGCCTCAGTGTTGGCTGGATAGCCAGCACTCGACGCTTCGGTTAGTGATTTTTGCGCTGTATCCGGCATTCAGGCCCGCTGTTAGCTGCCAGTCGCTATTCGGCTGCGGTTACTCAGGCAACGGGTCGCAAAGCGAGCGCGAGCACCAGCACCGCGCTGGCCGTTGTCCAGGAGCCTGCCACCCGAACCGCGATGCGCTGCCAGTTCCGCTGGGCCATTTCCGTGACGCCGGCGAACATGACCAACAGCAGTGTGGCGCCTAACCAGCAACCGAGCAGGGCTGCAAAAGTCTCGCGCCTGGGCAGGTCTGGTACGCCAGAGTCCATGCCTACCAGCAGGGCAAGTGCTGCGCCCAGTATGCTCAACAGGCCCTCGGGTGGTGGGCGCTGGGCGGCAACCAGTAGCCCAAGCAGCATGGCCAGTGTCAGCAATAGTGTTTCATTGGGGAGTGCGGGCTGGCGTTCAAACCCGGCGATAAACAGGCCGATGCACAGGGCGAGCATGAAGGGCGGATATGTGAGCTGCATGGCCCGCACGCCGCGCTGACCGACGAGCAAGGCAAACACCAGTAGCGCCAGCAGATGCGAGAGCACGAGTACCGGGTGCAGCATGCCCCCATAAAATTCGCCGATGCCCGGCATGGGGCTGTGCGCAAGCGCGCTGCCGGGAAGAGCGGCCAGCGTTGCCGCGAAGTACCAGCGCGGCTGCACTCAGAGCGCGCGCAGCAGAAATACGGCGCCCGCCAGCGCAATCACGGCGCCACCGGCGCGCACTACGGCGCGACCGGCAGGCCAATGGCTGAGCAAGCTGATCAGGATGCCGCCCAGGTGCAGCATGCCAGTGGCGATGACAAAACCCAGGCTGTAGGCGAGCGGGCTGGTAGCATGCGGCAGCTCCGTGCCATGGGCATGACCGTGGAATATGGCGAAGATAGCGACGACCAGGGCCGCAAACCAGATGGGTGGGCGCGCCGCGAACAGCACCATGCAGCCAAGTACCAGCGCCGACAGCGCAATGCCGATCTCAACGCCGGGCAGGGCGACGCCGATAACACCCAGAGCGCCGCCAAAGGCCATAACCAGGGGAAAGACGACGGGCAACAACCAGATCGCGGGCTTGCCAAGTACCGCGCCCCAAAGACCAACAGCGACCATCGCGGCAACGTGATCCCAGCCCAGCAGGGGGTGCATGAAGCCACTGGCAAAGCCGCCCGCCAGCCCGGTGCTTTCATGGGCGAATGCCCCGGTAGAAAACAACAGCAGTAATGCGGAAAATGCAGTGATTCGTGCGCTCATGGCAGCCCTTCCAGCGTGTTTGACATGGGAAAATGTGAGCCAGAGTATAAACGCCTTTACGGGCGCGGTGGAACTAAAGCTGTGTTGGAGTCAGCGCAGCACACTAGTTAACACCGCACACCGCACACCGCACACCGCACACCGCACACCGCACACCGCACACCGCACACCGCACATCCAACACCGCTCAGGTCTGCTTATTCCGGAATGTCCCAATAGTGCATCAGGATGTCATACGCGGCATCGGCGGTATCGACAAACTGAAAGATATCGAGATCCTCGGGTTCAATAGCGCCCTGTTCCACTAGAAACTCGAAGTTAATCAGGTTGTTCCAGTACTCTTTGCCCACAAGAATCACGGGAACAGAATTAATTTTCTTCGTCTGGATCAAGGTGAGCGTTTCAAAGAGCTCATCCAATGTGCCGAATCCGCCGGGAAAAGCCACAAGCCCCTTGGCCCTTTTCAGAAAGTGCATTTTCCGTATTGCAAAGTAATGGAACTGAAAGCACAGTTCAGGCGTAATGTAGGCATTGGGTTTTTGCTCAAAGGGCAGAACGATATTCAAGCCGATGCTCTTTCCGCCAACGTCTGAGGCGCCACGGTTCGCTGCCTCCATAATTCCCGGCCCACCGCCGGTGACGATCACATAGTCGCGGCCGTCTGTTTGCAATGACACTTGCGTTATTTTTCTGGACAGCAACCTCGCCTCGTCATAGAAGCGGCTGTTGCCAACAACATTTTCAGCGGCAGTCTTCTTCTGTTGAAGCGCTTCTGAGGCGGCATCACTTGCCAGTCGCTCGCTGGCGCCGTCAAGGTTTTTGTGGGCTTCTTCTGACGCGGGAAATCTGCCACCTCCAAAAATCACCACGGTGGATTCGATTTCATTTTCAGCCAGAATAATGTCTGGCTTGAGCCACTCAAGCTGCAGGCGAAAAGACCTGAGTTCGTCCCTGAGCAGAAACTCTTCGTCGGTATAGGCCAATCGATAGGATGGGCTGTCCACGCCTGCGCATTTTCTGGCGAACTCGGCATCTTCGGCCGCCGTAGGAAAAACCGATTTTTTTCCATCCCACTTGTTCATTGCCGTTTCCGCCGTTTAAAATTCTATGACGTGACCCAGTTCGGGAATGTGCGAGCGCCAACCTTGTAGTTCGGCAGCCCGTTGCAAAGCCTGTTTCGCGTCTTCTTCACCGTGCACCAGATAAAGCCTGGGTTTGGGCTGATTGAAGTGAGAGAGCCAGTCCAGCAGCTGAGTCTGGCCCGCGTGAGCAGAAAATCCGCCCAATGTATGTATCTGCGCTCGCACCGAGATTTCGTCCCCGCCGATCTTGTAGGTCTTTGCACCATCGACCAGTGAGCGGCCGGGCGTGCCGTGCGCCTGAAAGCCAACGAAAACAACGTGCGACTGCCGCCGCCAGAGATTGTGCTTCAAGTGATGCCTAATCCGGCCGCCATTGCACATGCCGCTGCCCGCAATAATGATGGCGCCGCGCTCGAGTTTGTTCAACGCCATGGACTCCTCGGTTGACGAGGAGTAACGCAACACCGGCAGGAAGGTATGCAGACTCTTTTGAGGGTTGGCGCTCTGCTTGCCGTGGCGTTCAATGGCCTGTTTGTCCTCGGGGTTGTACACGTGCTGGTAACGGTGATAAATCTCAGTGACGGCAATCGCCATGGGGCTATCCAGGTAGACCGCTTGATGCCTGAGCTTGCCTTTCTGGTAAAGCTCGCCGAGCCTGAAAATAATTTCCTGCGTACGACCTACTGCAAATGACGGGATGAGAATGTTGCCACCATTTTTGGACGCTTCTTCGATGACCTCCTCAAACTCCAGCAGGGTTGCCTCCATCGAACGGTGGTTGCGGTCGCCGTAGGTGGATTCCAGAAGCAGAACATCTGCATCTGCAACAGACTCCGGGTCATTCAACAGTGCTGCCTGTGAGTTGCCCAGGTCACCAGAGAACACGAGTTTCTTTTCTCGGCCTTCTTCGTCCACGAAGACTTCAACGATTGCTGACCCCAGAATATGGCCGGCGTCGACAAAGCGCACATCGACGCCATCCGCGACCGTCGTGCGTTGGTGATAACTCACTCCCTCGCAAAAGGTCAGTGCTTGTTCGACATCCTCAAGCGAATACAGAGGTTCGATGTCATCCTTGCCCGCTCTTCGCCTGCGTTTGTTCTCCCATTCGGCGTCGCGCTGCTGCAGTGATGCGGCATCCTTGAGCAGTATCTCAATCAACTCAGAGGTGGGGTTGGTCATGTAAATGGCCCCACTAAAACCGGCAGCGACCAACAGCGGCAACCTGCCTGAGTGGTCAAGGTGGGCGTGTGACAGGATCACAGCATCTATCGATGAGGGGTCAAACGGCAGCGGCTTGCTGTTCGCCTCTTCTTCCGCTCGGCGGCCCTGGAACAAACCGCAGTCGAGTAGAACATGGCTCTTTTGCGTGCTGAGCAAGTACATCGAGCCAGTGACGCCTTCGATTGCACCGTGGAATGTCAGTGTTGCCATTGGTTGCTCCCAGTGGTTTCAGATAGCATCGTCGCTATTTATCGCTGCTGCAAGATCGGTGTCGTCTTGCAGAGTCAGCTCAGCCTGCAAAGACTGAATTCGAATCAGTGCCTTATACCATTGCTGTACAAGGTGTAGGGCCTCAGCCAGGCAGTCGATAGTTTCTGACATCTGTGCAACGGCAATGCGCGCGCGGGTAGCCTCGAGAATAAGCTGTGTTTTCAATCGCTCATGCTCTTCTGTGAATACGACTAGCTGCCCATTCAGTTCGCCTTCTGTTGCATACTTGCCGCCCCGACTGTCTCGCATAAACGCAAAAATCTTATGAATGTAGCTGATGGTCCCTGTTTCGAGGTTTGCAACGGGCATTGTCTCTCTGGTTTCCATCTGGCGCACTATTTTCTCTACAGAGAAAGCGCACGCCAGAAGGTACTGGTCAACGCGCATCAGCGTGGCAAGGTGGTCTGTTGTGTCCTCGGATAATGCAGAGCTTTCAACGGTAACAATAAACTTTGACACCGCTGAAGAGAGCGACTTGATGACGTTGGCGTCTTTTGCAAACACGAGTTTTTCGGGCGGATTGGCTGCTAAGCCGGCGTCGTACAGGTCGATTACCCGGTCCGCTATTGCCTGCACTTCGAGCACCAGGGCATTGACGGCCAGGTCAGGCGTTTGTGCCACGTTCTGGTCAAGAAACCGGGGGTTGGATTCTTGTTCGTCCCAGGTAAGAAATCGCTTGTCCAGAAAACGTGCCAGGCGATCATTCAGCGGATAGATCAATAGCACGCCCAGAATGTTGAATACTGTGTGAAACAGCGCAACGAAAAGCGCGGGATTGGTTTCCATCGACAAAGCGTCGGCAAGCCATTCAATGACATAGAACAGCACCGGCAGAATCATCAGGGCAACCACTGCTGTTGAGACGTTAAAGATGACCTGGGCTGCTGCTACACGTTTCGCATTGGAAGTAGCGCCAATGGACGCAAGCACCGCCGTAGACGTCGTGCCCACGTTCGCACCCACAACCATCGCCGCTGCGGCATAAGTGCCCACGATGCCAGAAGACGCCGCTGTAATTGTAAGCGCTATCGCAGCACTGGATGACTGCGTCAGAATAGTCATGACCACACCGATCAGCAGGAAGGCGACAACACCTGAGGCGCCCTCGGCCGAGAAATTGGCTATGTCGAACGTCTGCACCAGCCCCTCAAACGCTGTGCCAAGCAAATCCACGCCAACGAAGAACAGGCCAAAGCCGACCATTGCCCAACCCGTTGCGGCGAGCTTGCCCTGTTGCTTAACCAGCTTGAGCGCCATGCCGATACCAATCATCGGGAGCGCAACGGCGTGAATGTTCACTTTGAAACCGATCAGCGCAACCAGCCAGCTGGTAACGGTTGTGCCGATGTTTGCCCCGTAGACAACGCCCAGCGCCTGGCGCATGTTCATCAGGCCGGCATTCACAAAGCCTAAAGAGGCAACCGTGACGGCACTGGAAGATTGAACAATCGCCGTCATCAGGAAGCCGGAGAATATACCTCTGAGCGGTGTTCGGCTCCATTGTGAGAGAACCTTTCGCAAAGAAGGCCCGGCGGCAAGTTTCAGACCATCGGTCATCATGCCAATGGCCAGCAGGAAGAGCCCCAGACCTCCCAGCACTGAACCGAATAATGCGAATGCTTCCATCTACCCTATACCGTTCCTTTGCGACGCGGTTTTTTCACCACTTTGCATCAATGCCTGCAAGAACCGCCTTGAAGACCCCCCCCGCTTGTCTGCCTTGGCTGCAGCAGACCCAACCATATCGGCATAGGCCTGACAGTGGCCAGTTCCTGGAAGGATCCCGCTGCGCAAAGCCTGCCATTTTCAGGGCTGCGAGTCGATCTATTGATCAGTGCGTGATAGCGGCCACCTTTTCAGTGCACCAGACGATGCAATCGTACGGCAGCTACATCCCGTTCTGCCGCTCCAGGGTTTCAATCCATGGGCAGGTGATCTAATCTTGTGCGCTCGCCATCGGTTTTAGATGACGCTCAGCGAGCCCAGGCGAAAGCGCCTTATCGCCAATGAGCAGTGGGGTGCCAGCGAGCTATCGTGCCGATGCAATTTTGTGGACTCGAGTCGAAACCAGAGTAATTATCCAGCAGATGGTCAGTGGAAGGTAAGTAGAGCAATGAAACGGTATGGCCGCGCACTGATACCACTGAAAGTGCAGGGACTCGGTGCCTGCAGGATAAAATTTGACGTGCCGACCATTGGCCTTGTCCCCACCGTGTCTGAACGCATCAATTGCCAGGCGGGTGCTACCTGCAACGTCAACGTGAGTGATAGTGACTTCGACGAGGTTGTTGTTGCAGGCACGGCGCCGATAGCACGGTTGCAGGACAATACGATGCAACCGTGCGGTTGCAGTTTTACACAGGCAGTGCATTAGATGTTGCTCAATGGCGTGGCTAATCATGGCAAAACCTTCGAGGCGGAAGTGTGTGTGGTGGGCGCAGGTGCGGCGGGCCTCACCCTGGCGATGGACCTCGCGTCTCGCGGTGTCAGCGTGCTACTGCTTGAAAGTGGCGGCGTAAAATTCCAGTGGGAGTCCCATGAACTGCTTGACGTTGAGCGCATGGGCGATACACCCGAAAGGCTCGTGACCGGCACGCGAGAACGCTTTTTTGGCGGCACAACCAACCACTGGGGCGGGCTGTGTCGCCCCTTCGACGCGTTTGAATTTGAGGAGAAACCCTGGGTCCCCAATAGCGGCTGGCCGATCTCACGCGATGATCTGCAACCCTACTATGAGGCTGCCGCGCGCCTGTTGAACTTGCCCGAGGTTGATCGCCCCTACGATCTGGCTGCGCTGGGTGTCGCCGGGCATCCCACTTTGCTGGGTGAGTTCGTTGACAATCTGGAGCCCAGGGTCGCTCACAGGGCGCCTACGGGCCGATTACGTATGGGGCAGTGGCGGCTCGAAGACATCAAGAAGAACCCACTGATAACTTGCCTGCTCAATACCACAGTTGCAGAGATTCACAGCGCCACGTCAGGCGATCATATCGAGTACCTTGAAGGGCGCACACTGCAAAAAGGCTCGCTGCAGTTTCGTGCGCGCGATTATGTGCTGTGCACGGGCGCGATTGAAAATGCGCGGCTGCTACTGGCTTCCAATGCGGTACACCCCGCCGGGCTGGGTAACGAGCACGATCTGGTCGGGCGTTTTTATATGGATCACGCTGCCAACGGGCTGGGGCGCATACTGCCCCTGGATCCGGCTGCGGGGCCTTCTGCAGAAGAAGTCCTTGCCACCCGCATTCCTGTTGGCTGGGCCAACACACCGCGTGCGCGGCGAGAGTACAAACTGCAGGGTTTCTATGCATTATGCATCAACGACAACTTGAAACAGCCCCTGGCGCACGAACGCGCAATGCTCAGTTTGACAGGTGCGCCACAGGGCGGCCATAGCGAATCGCCTTCACGTCTGCGCAAGGCACTGCTGGTCAACTGGGAGCAGGCGCCCAATCCGCACAGTCGCATTTTGCTGTCCAGCAGCAGGGATGTCTTGGGTGTACCAAAGCCTGCAATGGACTGGAATGTCACCGAGCAGGACATTAACAGTGCCGCAAAGAGCGCCGAGTTATTGTCACTGGCTGTTGCCCAGGGGGGCAGGGCGCGGCTGCAGATAGGCGATCTGAGAAAGCCGCCGTACACTGTGGGCGGTGGTCACCAGATGGGCGGCACGCGCATGTCGGTTGACCCAAAGCATGGCGTTACCGACATGAATGGCCGGGTGCACGCGCTGGAGAATCTTTTTGTGGGTGGCAGTTCTCTCTTTCCCACTGGAGGCTGGCAACACCCTACGCTGACCATTGTTGCATTGGCCCTGCGTCAGGCTGAGTTTCTTGGGGCGCGTCACGCGCGCACGGGCAGCTAGCATTGACCTTGGCTCAGGCCGGGCGCACAGCCGGCCCGCGAGTGGCCGCTGCGATACCGGCCGAATGAGCGCCAGGCCCGGCAGCCGGCAGCATATTTGCTAGCGGCTTGCTAACGCTCGCTATGCGCCTAATGTGCTCCAGGTCTTGTTTTGCGCATGCGCACGGCCGGATCGAGCGCTTCATCTTGACCCAATGCAAGTGATGACGCAGAATGCCAGCGGTCGATATTCCCAATATTTTATAATAAAACCAGTAATTTACCGGCGTATCACACGCTTGATGCCAGGTCGGTGAGCGGAGCAGCGAGACCGAGTTCTTAATGAAATTCATTACCTTCTCTGGAATCAACAAGAGCAACATTGCCAGTAATCTGGGGCAGAACGATTACAGCTACTTCTTTGTCTTGCAGGATTTTTTACCCCTGCTGCAACAGTTTGGCGAAGTGCTGGTGACCGACAATCTTGAAGACGTGGACAAACTCTACGCGCAGTTAAGCGCCGCTGGTGAGAGCGCTGTTTTTCTTTCCTTCACGCCGCCACACAAAACGCCCTTGAACATGGCCTGCCCCACGATTCCCGTGTTTGCCTGGGAGTACAGCAATATCCCCAATCAAGTCTGGGCAGATGACGAGCGTGACGACTGGGGCTTTGTTCTCAATCAACTGGGTCGAGCCATCACTCACTCCAGCTATTCCCTCAATACAGTGAAGGCGGCCACGGGCGAGGAACTGATTATTGAGCCCATTCCCGCTCCCGTCTGGGATGGCGTCGCGCAAGTCAGGGAAGACCGCAAAACACCGCTGCAAAAAAATGTGACGTTGTCTCTGTCAGCTACCCTAATCGACAGCGCTGACTTTCATATCAGCACCGAAGCGGTAACGCCGAACATCGCTGCGCTCGCAGGCAAGGACCTCAGCTTTGCCAGTGAACCCTGGGCGGGCGAGACACTCGATTATGCTTTCCATGGCGGTAGCGAACTGTTTCATTCAGGGTTTTATGCGCCAGAATCCTGGGGGATGTGGTCCAGAACACGCACTCCCTGGTTGATGCTGCCCTGCAGTGTTGATGGTGAGATCACTGTTGCGCTCGATATTCAGGCGTATGGCAATAATGTTGATCGCGACATCACGATAGCCCTGGGTGATCTGGCGACAACAATCAACGTGCCGCACAGTGGCGGGGTGGTGGAAGTCTATTTCGACCTGAAAAAACCTACCAATTGCCTGAGCTTCGGCAACATTGACCTGACGCCACCGAAAAACTCGCAGGATGCACGCACTCTCGGTATTGGCCTGAAGTCGCTGCAGGTGCGTCGTGCCGAGGCGCACCAGGACAGCGAATCCTCGCCAGCGCCCACCCGAAACACCGCAGCGCGTGCGCCAGCGCAGATACCGCTTGACGGGGTGGTGTACACCTCTGTGTTCAATCCCACCGATGGACGCAAAGACTGGGAGAGCATTGTAACGGCCTTCTGCTGTGCGCTGGGTGATAAAGCAGACGCCACACTCATTCTGAAAATCACGTTCAACAACCTGCCGGCTTACCTGGACGATGTGTTCAACCTGTTTGCCAATCTCGCCCCGTTCAAATGTCGTATCGTGGTTGTGCATGGCTTTCTTGATGACGCTGATTTTGAAAAAATGCTGCGCGCAACCAGCTATGTGGTCAATACCTCCAAGTGCGAAGGGCAGTGCCTTCCACTGATGGAATTTATGTCAGCGGGCAAGCCCGCGATCAGCCCCGACAATACCGCCATGAAGGATTATATCACCACCGACAATGCTTTCGTGGTTGATTCAGACGTAGAACCCACATGGTGGCCGCATGACCCGCGACAGATTCTGCAAACCTTATGGTACCGAGTGAGTTGGGAGTCGATCGCCAACGCCTACAGGGAAAGCTATGCCGTTGCCAAAAGCGATCCACGCAGGTATAGCGCCATGAGCGACGCTGCAATAGAAAGCCTGCGCAAGTTTTGCTCGATTGGGGAGCTGGCGCCACGGCTCGGGCGCGTCCTCGACGGCATAGCCGACGCCGGAACACACAGCGACAAGCTGCAAGCCAGCTCTGATGCAGAGCAACAGCAATGATTATCATCACTTATTCAAGAACCACCGAGCAAACGATCGAGAAAGACATCGGTAAGCCTGAGTACAGCTACTATTTCATCTGGAAGAAGTACCTGCCTGCCTTGCAGAAGATTGGCACCGTCGTCCCGGTGCACAATCCGGCCGAAGAAGTCGATACGCTTTACAGCAAGTACCGTAAAGAGAAACAGCCCTGCGTCTTTCTGTCGTTCACTCCCCCGGATGAAACAACAACGGGTCTGCGTTGCCCCACTGTGTGTGTCTTTGCGTGGGAGTTCAGCACGATTCCCAACGAATCCTGGGACGGCAACGAGCAGTCAAACTGGGTGCTTGCGTTAACGAGGGCAAGGCACGCGCTGACGCTGTCGTCCTACGCGGAAGACGTTATACGGCGCTGCGTTTCGCGCCGCTATTCGATTGCTACAGTGCCCGCTCCGGTCTGCACGCAGTCGGGCACCGCGAGTAGCCGCACGCATGCGGCTGACTGTGGTCCCTTCGAACTGCAGGTCAATGGTAAGGTGATAGACAGCGACAGGTTCGAGATCAGCTATGACCGGGTGGTGCCAATACGCGATGATTCAGGTGCAGCCGGCTCGATGGAGACTTGGGATTCCCGTCCGATTTACTACGAGTTTCGCAAGGAAAACCTCGACGCGACGCAACTAATGGTGGGCTTTTACGCGGCTGAAGAGTGGGGTGCCTGGTCGCGCAACTCATCTCCGCTGATCATTCTGCCTGCCGCAGTCAGCGGCGATGTGGAGTTGTCGATACAAATGCTGGGCCACGGCAGTAATGTCGACCGGGAGATCGACATAGTTCTGGGCGACCAGAAACAGCAGATTACGCTGGGTTCGCAGCTGCAAACTTTCACTTTGCATTTCCAGTTGAGTGAGCCTGCCGATTCGGTGCAGTTCTCTGGTTTGGCCAGCACCCACACTACCGGAGCGCGTGACCATCGCACGCTCGGGGTTGGCGTTAAGTCCATGGGAATTAATCGTCCCGGGGAGGCGCAGTCTGAATCGCAGCGCTCCGGTGCCAGCGAACAGCTCGAGTTGCCTCCCGTTAGCGTGATAAAGGGCACCGGCGTTGTTTACACCTCTGTGTTAAACCCTGCCGATGGGCGCAAGAACTGGGAGGATATGGTGTCCGCATTTTGCTGGGCATTTAAAGATACCCCCGATGCCACGTTGATTCTGAAAATGACGCACAACGACATTTCTACCTTCCTGGGTGTTTTGCTTCAGCGGTTTTCCCAACTGGCGCCGTTTAAATGCAGGGTCATTGCCATTCAGGGCTTTTTGGACAATGAGCAATACAGCAGGCTGATTGACGCAACAGACTTTGTAGTTAACACCTCGTATTGTGAGGGCCAGTGTCTACCCTTGATGGAGTACATGGCCCATGGCATTCCCGGCATTGCGCCTGACCATACCGCAATGCGCGACTATATTTCGGGCGACAACAGCTTCATTATTGAATCGAATACCAAGCCAACCTTCTGGCCCAACGACGCACGCCGTTGCTACCGCGCTTTGATGTATGAAGTGAACTGGCGTTCCATTGTGGATGCCTTCGAGCAAAGCTATCGCGTCGCAAGGGAGGATGCCGAGCGCTACGCCAGCATGGCGCAAAGCGCACAGCGCATTATGGAAGATGACTTCTCCGTCGAGGCGGTCACGCCAGCATTGGAGACATTTCTGAAAAAGGCCTGTAAAAGGCGGTGGTTTGCATTTGGTAATACGCGCTAAGTGACTGTTTGAGTCACGGCCAGCGCTACTGCCTGCCATAGCGCACAGGCGTGGCCGCTGTACGTTTCAGTTGGGTGCTTCGAGCGCACGAGGTTGCGGCCGATCTCCGTACATCGCTACGAACAGCATGCTGACCCTCACCGAGTGTGCTGCACTGCACACACTCGGTGAGCAAAGCCGGGAACCGGTCAGGGCACCACGGTGCCAGTGAGCACCGGGTCAAACCTTATGCCGAACTGTAGCGAGTTCTGCGCGATCGGTGACGGCAGGTTGAGCAGTCCGTTCAGCAACCCTGTAAACAGCCCGCAACCAGTAATCGCCAGCTCTTCGGTAAAGCTGCCGGCGAGCGTTGCCAGGCCCGTGTTCTGGTCATAGGCAGCGCCACCGGCATTGGCCGTAGACAGGGAGGCGCCAACCGGGCCAATTCCGCAGCCGGAGGGCAGCAGTGGTGAGCGCACCTGGATGCCAAAGCCAAACGACAGCTCCATTGCGCCCGTGGCGGGGATCACCGTGCCGGCAGGTGCGTCAAACACTGGCACCAGCTCCACGGTGGTTGGGATGCCGGGGATCAGCTCAACAGGCACCTCGATGCCATCGATTTCAACGGATTCAGCCCCAAAACCCAGCGTGCCGTCAAAACCCACAGTAGCCGGCAGGGCCGGGCAGAATCCTAACGGACAGGAAGGCAGTGGCAGGGTCAGGCTCTCGATCTGAATGCTGCCTGACAGGATCTCGATATCGACAGGGCCGCCCTGGTCGACAACTGAGGCGATCTCGATGCAGTCGTTACATACCGTACCGGCCATGGCGACGCTTGTGCCATCGACGCCGGGCACGGTAATGATCAGGTCCCGAAAGCCACTGGCGGCTTGTCCTGGTGTGGCAGTGGCAACGATTACCAGTTCAGTGCTGGAGACCACCGTCACCGAGCTGGCGGTGATGCCGCCGTCGAAGAAAGCTGCTGCGCCCGTATCAAAGCCCGAGCCCGTGACTGTGAACTGGCGCGTCTCGCCGATGCCGATGAACGGGTCTTCGATGGAGTCGATGACAACGCCACGCGCGCGCGCAACCACCACATCGCCCGCGGTGGTATCCAACGAAGGATTATTGAGGTTACCTGCGGTCGTGAAGAAGGTGATGAAGCGGCCGTCGCCGCTGAGGCCTGGGTCCGCGCTGACACCGTTGGCCACCACGCCCGTGGCCGTTGCCGAAACCGTCTGCGGGTTGAGGCCGCTCGGGTCTATCGGCGATGAGCGCAGCGTAGACACGACGTCATCGCCGGTGACAAATGCCATGACATGACCCGGTCCGCCCTCAATGACGGCAACCGTCGGGCTGTGCGAGGGCAGGGCGGAAGCACTCAGGCGGGTTGTGGAGGCGATGGTGCCAAACAGGCGCGTGCTGGCAAATACGTCAGTGCCGCCGCCGTTGTTGTCGTTGCCTGCCAGATTGGTAGCGGTAGAGGTATACACCACCAACGGCTCGCCACTGCCGATGAAGTTGTTCAGCTCATCGGTAATTTGCGGGTCAGTGCTGTCACCATTGGATTGCTGGAAAGGCCGGGTCAGGGCATCCGGCGTGCTCATGCGCACTATCGTGCCGCCGGCTCGCAGGGCAGCGAACACATCGGTTCTGTTGTTGGTATCGCCGCCAACCAGATTCGTGGCGTCAGATTCAAACGCGACCCAATTGCCCGACGGGCTGATCGCTCCCGCTCGGCTTGCGCCATTGGCCTGCGCGCCACCGCCAGTGACAGAAGCGCGTGTGGTGGTTCCCGCAACGCGGTCATGGACAAAAACGTCACTGACCCCATTAGTGTCGCCGGCTACCAGGTTTGTGGCTTGCGAGGTGAACACAACGTAACGGCCATCAGCAGACACCGCAGGTTCACTGCTGGCGCCATTGGCCTGCGCTGCACCGCTGCCAAGGCTTACTCTGCTGACAATACCTGTGACCAGGTCTGCCACAAAGACATCGGCAACGCCGTTGGTATCGCCAGCCACGAGGTTGTTGGCTTCTGAAACAAACGCTACCACTGACCCATCACCAGACACCTGCGGATCGGTGCTGGCGCCGTTGCCACCAACATCACCAGGGCCAAC
This sequence comes from Gammaproteobacteria bacterium, assembly GCA_024742415.1. GTDB lineage: Bacteria > Pseudomonadota > Gammaproteobacteria > Pseudomonadales > Halieaceae > Marimicrobium. Next base: position 27,244 of record JANSYN010000002.1, on the reverse strand, counting down.
GCTAACGCGATAGGTGGTTGTGCCGCTGCGCACAAACACATCTGCAACGTTATTAACATCGCCCGCCACAAGCGTGGCAGACAACGAGCTGTAAGCGGCCACCGTGCCCGTATCGGATAGCGAAGGTGAAGAAGCGGCGGCATCGCCAGGTGTCGAGGGGAAGGGTTCGCCGCTGGGTATGTTTACCCGTGCAACCACCCGGCATCCAGAGAGGGCAACCATTGCCAGAATGATGATTCCAACTAACCAGCGTGAGCGCATAGAACATTCCTTTTATTTTTTATGTTTTTCAGAGTTGGCGGTGTAGGCGTGTGCTTTGGAAGGTAGTTCAGGAGCGTTATAGGCTGACTCGCCCGGATGTCGCCACTGTTCCACTCGATACTTACCAAAAACACGTTGGCCGAAAACGCAGACCGTCCAGATTGAAGCAATTAGCATACCAAGGGATAACTACCACTGGGATATCAGCATGTTGAGGGCGCATCGCGGTGGTCGCAGTGATGGTGTTGTAAAAAATGCTGACTGTGGAGTAGTCTCAAGCAGGTCTGGCTTTCGATTCGAACCCAACTAATCGCCCCGCCGAACTGAACACCCTTGCGAAAAAGAGTGCGTTGCTGGGTGCAGTTGATAGACTACTGTTGCATACACAGGGATATGTTTATGAAGCATCTTGTCGCCTTCGCCCCATTGGCTTTACTGGTAGCGTGCTCACATCCATTAGAGGTAGATGGGGAGGGGGATATTTTGTCCGCCAGCGGAAGCAGGGACTGCTTGTTGGAGCAGTTTCAGGCCTCGGCACCGAATTGCACACAGAACTATGTGATTGGACTGTACGATGAGACGTACTATGCGCAGCCTCGTCCTGGCTGGCAGTTCGAGCGCTGGGAAAATTACTGTGAAGAGCAAGCAGGCAATGCTTGCAGCTTTAGTATCCCGACAGGTTTGGTCGTGCAGTCCTGGGGAGAGACAGTGCCGCCATTAAGAGCGGTGTTTTCCGAGCAGGGCTCGGGTTCGTTCCAGTATGAGGTTCACTTGTACAAGGAGACCACCGTAGACGACGGCGTGGCTGATTTTTTTACGGATTATACTTACACAGCAACCTGCAATGTTGAGATCGAACCATCGAGTGGAGCCGTTACACCAAACGCATTTTTTAGCGTGATGGCAACAGCTTTTCGACGTATCGAGTGCAGCGTGCCCGGCAATGACGGCGTGTACGATTTCAGTTTCGGTGCCGATGTCGCAGTCGCCGATTTTTGGCGCGGCTCGTTTAATTACCCACAAACAGATTTCGGCCTACTGTTTGACTCAGCGGGGCAACCGCTGCGATTTGATTCTCCCCAGGTTTCGTTCGATGCGGGAAGGGGTTTTGGCTGGTTTGATTCCCCGGAGCCGGGATTCTTTGGGTCTGGACCGCATTCTTTTATGGGTTTTCAGGTAGACGATAGCTTGCAGACGCCTTTGGCAGTTTTGCTGGCGCCCACACAGATAGCGTCTGCTGTATCGCCGCGTGGTTTTGTCACGGCATCTGATAACCTGCCTCAGGGCGCCAGCGCTGCCTTGCTGCATGGTCGTTTTGATTTCTATGAACAGCGTTTGCGAGATGGCGTTGGCACTGTCATAGATGAGCCACTGCGCTATCTTGGCTTTTACACCTTCGACGTGATCGATTCAGATGAAGACGGTGTCGCTGATAGCGAAGATAACTGCCCGGCTGCGGTCAATCCTGCACAAGCAGACGGTAACGGCGATGGCGTGGGTGATGCTTGCGACTAGGTCTTGCCGCGTTTGCAGCTGTGGCCGGGACTGGAGCTTCACGGCGATGAACCACTGTATAGCCAATCGAATCATGTTGCTGCCGCGCCCGAGGAGCCCCAGGGGCGGGAACGTCTAATCCGTATAGTTTAGCGGGCAGCTATCCCTCATAGGTTCCAGAGCGGCCGAGAGCAGCTTGAATGAAGACTCGGGCAATTTAGGGCTGACCTCTTTCCAGAACCATCGATCAGGTCTGCCGTGGTACGAGCACTCCATTCCTTTTGAGTGGGTAAGAAGCGCGTCTCCCATGGCTTCAGCCATCCCCGGTTTGTTTCTTTCAACTTTGGGGTTTGAGACCGCGTAAATTTTTGTGGTTCCAACGGCCATTCGCCTAAGTCGGCCGATAGTGCCTGCCTGTCCGAGAATCTCGATGCTGTAGGTCTTCGTGCCCGGCAACAGTTTATAGTCTTTTGGCCACACTCCTTCAGGAACATACGCGTAAAGATGTTCTTCGGCTTCTGCAAAAACCGTTATCTTGCCAGGGTACATGCCGGCCTCAATCTTCTGAGTCTTCCCCTTAATGAAATCCGTGAAATTCGACATGAAGGCTTTACCGACAGGGCGGCAACCATTAGTCTGGAAAAACTGCCTGAACTCATTGGTAGTTAGTCCAACTTTCTCGAAAGCACTGTAATAGTAGGGCACCAGCTCCTGAGATTGTACCATTGCCTCTTGTGCTGCCTCCAACACGACGGCAAAAATGGTCGAGAGCTGACCCTGATACGCGTCTAGTTGTGTTCGCTCTAACCAGATAGTTTTGCCTTTCACTTCTTCGTAGTAACGAGTGACTACGCCGCCCGGGATACCGGCGCCTTCTTCTCCTACGAAGTTTCGCCTTACGGGCGTATAACTGATGGGCTCATCTAGTGCTTGCCTGCAGATATCACTGAAGGCTTCTGCTGCAGCCGGAAGAGCAAGTCGATGCAGCCGCTCTTGTAGTGGATCATTGTCTCCATACAGCCAGAAAAGGTAGCGAGCAAAGCTCCCCTCGGTCATGCTTTTTGTCAGAACACCGGAGTAACCACCGGAGTACGTGATCTGAACTGTGTTTGCGAGACTGTCTCTTGGGTTGATATTTACGTACCTGACTTCTTGCTTTCGCACTACGGGCTTGACGCCCAGGCCCTCAATCTGAGGTACGGTAAGGCCTGTTTCGATCCAGAGGTCTTGCGCCCGGTAGCCTAACCGAGAAATGATTACCGTATAGTTGAAAGCCCTGGCGTTCTCTTCTTTCCAGCGCACCATTTCGACAATCAACCGTTCCAATGACCGATACCCGGTAAGGCTTTGGTTGCGAGTAGAGGAGGTTGGCCCATCGTAGATAGTCTGAAGGTAGTCACCCTCCTGCGCGCCAAGTCGCTCAAACAGTCCGCCTGGCCGCAAGCTTCTGATACGAAGAAGAAAGACGTCAATGTTTTCAGATCCATCCGGAGCGTACGTACCTCGTGCTAATGATGCATTGAATCCATGTTGGTTTCTGGAAGATGGATTTTCGAACGGTGTTTGCCTTACACCGTCGTAAATTTTCAGTTTTACTTCTTCCAGTTCCACTCCCCAGAGACCGAGCAAATTCTGAACGCGCTCACTTCGGTCACTCTGTATGGCGCGTCTCTGATAGCGGGCCGCCCGTTCGAAGTACATGGATTTCTCTGACTTATAGGTACCGCGATGCAACAGTCCATTGTCATTCTGGGACAACACGATGTTCCTATTGCCAGAGGGCAGCGGTTGAGGTGTTCTCTGTGGGGCGTGGTCGATTGTCCGTTGAGTCTGCATGCCCCGTACCGGGGCGTCCGGCTGCCTATCACTAGCTGCCACGAGTAAGTTGCCATCGAAACCCCGGTATGGCCAGAGATGGCTGCCAAGCAGCGCGTCAGCATCCTGCTCGGGCTGGTTCTCACCATGGTTCTCGATTGAAGAATCTATGGCGTAGCTGCTATTGGTCAAAAGTGTCACCAATAGTGCGACGGCGATCTTGATTTTATATCTCGCGCTCATGTCTTCACCAAGTTTGTTTAGGCTGGTGAGCATTCCACCAGGCGCCGTAGTAATTGTATGGTCTATCCGATGTTTAAAGTGCTGTGGCGCTATGCAATCAATGTACACACGAGAAAGTGAAATTACATGACGTTGCTATGATAAGGCCATGTCCACACAAAGTTACTTGGGTGTTCTGCGGCCTGGCCGCCTTAGCGGTATTAGTGGTTCAAGGCCGGTGTGAAAGCGGACGCCCGTCCAACGCGAGCCGTGTAGGATCTGTAGCTGTTATAGCTCACTTCTGAACGAAGTGCCAAGTACAAACGAAAACAACTGTCTCTATACTCTGATTTAAGAAAACTCCATTGCTTGAAGGGCAGCCGCTCTTGAGCGTCATTCGCTCTCGCCCAGCTTTCAAACAACGCGGTTAGTTCTGAATCTTCACTATAGGGTAAAACCTCGAAGGTCCCGGTACTTGAGTCGATGCCTGCACAAAAAATCTGGCCGTTGTCGTCACTGAAGTAGTAAGGTTCAAGGAATCTTATCCCCGATTGCATTTTTTCTATGCTACTGAAATCCTGGCGGTTTCTGAACTGGAAGCTTGCCAGGATGGCTTCCATGTCGAACTGCCTACCGTTTGACGAGACTGTTAGTTCCCTCTGCGATTTCAGTCCACGGAAATACTGCATGCTGATTAGCGGTGCTGAAAGCGTAAAGGTTTGTTGACCTGGCACGCGCATCGAAAAAGCTGCGGCACGACCATCGAAATCTTCGCCGATTGGATTGGCCTCAAGTGTGTAGTTTTGTCCGCTGCCCATATGCAAGACCGTAAATGAGCTTTTTATCCTCACCCAGCCCTCTGGGCAGTTGTCAATATAGCTTTCTCGGGCTTCTTGCTCGGGTAGCTCAACCTCGATATTTCCAGTAGGAGCCGGCAGACAGAAGCTCTTGATAACAGATTCTGAATCACTCTCGACGTCACCGGGAGCTTCATAAACTGGGTTGTAGACCACCCCACGCTCAATATCTCTGACAAAGAAAGCGAACGTTGCCGGAACAAGACTGCGTACCAGTACCGAGCAACTTCCCGCCAGAACTGGTGTCATGGAACTGAGTATCAGGGAGTCTTGGTATCGATGAATCTTGGCATATTCCAGGGTTACATCGCCGCGGTTGCAAACTTTTAGCTCGCCAGCCAATGCTGCTTCGGCTGGGGCTAACAGTAGCGCTAGCAGTACCAATAAGGACAGCGTGCTATTGATGGTTCTTCCAGTCATCAAGATTGCCTTTGAGTCTGAGAACGTACATCGCTGCTGGCACATTCAGGTTTTTTAGTTACCCGACAGCGTGCAGCAGGGTGCCTCGGTGTTTAGGTGCCCTCACTGCACGAGTTGCAGCATGTGAAGTTGATGTTCAGTCGCTGTGTTCTCGTTGTGCAGTTCTAGCACCCGGGCGGAAGTCCCTCACATGCATCGCCTCTGCCATTAGTGTCAGTATCCTGCTGGTCAGAGTTTGGAATGAGTGGGCAGTTGTCCACATCGTCCGGTATGCCGTCGTTGTCCGCGTCGCAGGCATCACCGACGCCATCTTCGTTGGAGTCCAACTGATCGTTGTTTGAAACCAGTCGGCAGTTATCGCTGCCGGTAGGGCCGACTATACAGACGCCCTCTACTGCAAGGCCGTCATCGCAGATCATATCATCGTCATCATCGCGATCGCAGGCGTCGCCGCCATCGTCGGCACCGTCGGTGTTTATCTGGTCTGCGTTGGGAATCAGGGGGCAGTTGTCGACAGCGTCGATCACACCATCAGCGTCACTATCGTTTACCCCGGTGATATCAATTTCCGTGCCGTCGCTCAGCAACAGTCTTTCAACGGTGTTGGCGGCACTGGCCTCAAACTGCCCTTCTACAGTGATCGAGCCATCAGGGATGAGGCTAATGATAAGGTCGTTAGCCTGCACAACCCACGAAATGTCTGTGATGACAAAATCGGGACCAAACTCTATTGTGTCAATGTCAGTGCTTGTGCCGCTGTCTCGAATGATATCTGATCCCGGCGAAGGGGAACTGTAATCGTAAGTGTCGTTGCCCGTGCCACCGACCAAGGTGTCATTGTCAGCATTACCGCCAATCAGGTCATCGCCTGGTCCACCATCAATAAAGTCATCTCCGCCTGCACCGAAGATCGTATCGGATTGGGTGCCGCCAAAGCCTGTATCGTCACTTGCTCCCAGTAAAATTTGTACAGCGATTGGCTGATCCGACATATCAATAATGTCAGCGCCGTCCCCGGCTATATACTGCTCGATATTCTGAGACGCTCCGGTGGGCAGATAGTCGTTGTCGTTTGACATTGTCATGATATCGAAGCCACCCATACCATCATAGGTGCCAGTATTGACCCTGAAAGTTCCTGTCCTCATGACGGGAATCCCAGAAGGACTCACGACACTTATCGAGGTGTTCTCAATTACGCCGAGGAAACTCACAATGTCCGTTCCCGGGCCTTGTGCAAAGGAAGCATTTGGAGACAACAACGACAGGGCAGCAAGGCTGCTCAGGGCGAGATTTCTTATCATAATATGAGGATCCTGGTTACATTCATTAGTCTGGAGGGGCTCCTTGTGAGTAAACATGCAAAAAACGGCCCAAAGCGCCAACTCATTGATTTATAGGCAGACGGCTTTTCTTCGCGCCTGTACTTGTAAAGTAATCTGACGCCAGCCGCATCAGCCAGTGCCGAAGTGTATGAGACGAACACGAATGCGATGAGCGCAGTCATGGCAACCTTGCAACCGCGTTGAGTGACTTTTGCGCGGCCCAAGCGATGGAACAGGCTTTGCTGGCAGCGGTAACTGCGGGCTAATGCTTGCGGTTGCGGCCGTCGAATTAGCTGTAGCAGTTGTGTAGAACTGCGCAGGCTCTGAATGTCCAATCCCCTGCTTGATAGCATCGCAACCGCTTGTTGACAGCCCCTTGTCCGTGCTAATTTTTGCGCCGTCACTCCGTGACAGCCGGTGCTGTCATCCTTAAACCTGTCGAGGAAGCCTACAATGAAAAGTGTGTTAAACCGTGCCCTTGCGCCCGCCTGTGTTATTGCCGCAGTGCTTGGCGCACCATTGGCGGCAGCGTCTGATGCGTCCCACGAACCCCATGCCAATGACCACGAGCACCATCACGGAGCCGATGGACACGCCAATGAGCACGAGCATCATCATGGTGACGATGGCCACAAGTCAGAGCATGAGCATCACCACGGCGATGACGGGCACAGCTCTGAGCATGAACATCATCACGGCGATGATGGGCACAGTTCGGAACATGAACATCATCACCAGGGTGAGGGCGACGATACCGGCGATCATCACCACCATGAAGACGATGAGGCGGCCGCCCCGACATCCTAGCGCGCAAGGGCTAGATTCCCGGGTCAACGCCCGTCATTTCGATAGATAGATTCCACAGGCGCTCTGCAACGGCCTGGTCACGACTGGCGCGATTGGAGCGCACGCGTTTGGCAGGGCCAGCGGTTTCAAAACGGTACGCCGGCCCATAGTATTCTCCACCGGCGACGTAATTGGCGGTTGCGGCGCAGAGCGTGGGCCATGCGCCCGCGGCGGCTGTGTTCAGCAGTGGCTGCAACAGTTCGGTGCCCTTGGTGAGTATGCCCGGCATGTAGCGGCTTAGCTCTGTGCTTGCAATACCCGGATGACACGCAACCGATAGAATCGGAAGGCCTGCGGCGTCCAGCCGCCGCTGTAACTCATACGAAAAAAGCAGGTTGGCCAGCTTGCTCATGCCATAGCGTGCAGAGGCATTGTAGCCGCGCTCGGCGTTGATATCGTCGAAGCGAATCTTGCCCACGTTGTGCGCGATACTACTGGTATTCACAACGCGTGAAGACGGTGTCTGCGCCAGTTTTTTCAATAGCAGGCCCGTCAGCGCAAACGGCCCAAGATGGTTGACGCCGAATTGTGACTCAAACCCATCCGTTGTGAGCTCGTACGGTGGCACCATAACGCCGGCGTTATTGACGAGCACGTCGATCTTCTCTTCTGACTGCAACTGTTCGGCGCAGTGTCTTACCGATGCAAGGTTGCCAAGGTCCAGTGGCACATAAGTCACATCAACAGCGCCGTTTTGCTGCTGGATGCTTGCGATGGCATCTTCGGCTTTCTGTTGTGAGCGACACGCTATCAGTACGCGCGCTCCCCGCGCCGACAGTGCCCTTGCGGTTTCGTAGCCCAGGCCGGTATTCGCGCCGGTAATGACGACTGTTTTACCGCTCTGATCGCTCAGGTCATCTTCGGTAAATCGATCTTTCATGGCTGTTCCATCTCCTGCTGTGGGCGTGTGTTTTCTGTCGGTGACTTTCCAGTGCGCGTGGTGCTGCCTGTCGTTCCTGCTGTCATTGTTCTGCGGCCTATGGCACACCGCTTGGGTCGCAGTGGCTTGAGTTGCCGGCTGTCAGATTGACAAAAACTGGCGCCCGTGCGCACTTCCAATTGTTCTAGTGCAGGGTGTCACCGCCGGGAGTAGAGCGCAAGCCTGCACCCAGTGCCAGGCCAGGGGAGGTGGCGACTTGCGCTGGATGTGCATGTGAGACCGCGAGCAGTACCAATACCAAAGCTGCGGCGCGCGGGGCCCGGCTGGTGCCGTCACTGCTCTGTGAACCGGGGTTGTTGTGCTATGGTGCATTTTTTTACTGATTTGAGAGAGATCGATGAGTGATGTTATAACCACGGCTTCAGGGTTGAAATATGAAATTCTCGCCACCGGCGACGGTGCAACGCCCGGGCCTACCGACACCGTGACTGCCCACTACCACGGGACCTTTGAAGACGGCCGGGTATTCGATAGCTCTGTTGAGCGTGGCCAGCCGATCGACCTGCCGGTAAACGGCGTTATAGCGGGCTGGACAGAGGCCTTGCAGTTGATGAAAGAGGGCGACAAGTGGCGGCTGACGGTAAGCCCCGAACTGGGTTACGGCGCCAATGGTGCTGGCCCCATCCCCGGTAACACAACACTGATCTTTGAGGTTGAGCTGCTGGCGGTACTGTAGTGCTGCTCTGGCTCGATGTGCGGCGCTGTTTAAGCAATTCAGACAGCGCATTGCGGCCAGGTGGTGGGTAATCCCGGCTGGGCTGAAGCGGTTGTCCAATCCAGCGCTAGCCCGGTGGCCGTTGATTGGCCAGTGCAGCAGCGGTGTCTTCGCGGCGGGTGGTGGCATCGCGTTTGCGTGAGCCAACCAGTACGTAGTCCGCAGCGTAGGCAGGCAGTAGCTCGCCCTGTTCATCAACCAGCCAGCGCATGGCCAGGCGGCGTGGCACGCGCACTTGCTCAACATGAAGCTGCGTACCGAAAACGAAATCCCAAAAAGACGTAGTGACTCCCTGTGCCAGGCGTGGGTCGGCAAAATGGTGTGCAAAGTGATTCTTGCGACGCCAGTGCCCATAGCGATTCCTGGGTGGGCGCGTGTGTGCGCGGCGATGCAGCACTTCGTACAGCAGATACATGGCAACAAATCCGCTGGTGGCGGCGACTCCCAGGGCCGGGCCTGTCAGTAGTAGCATTAGAGGCAGCACAATGGCCGTAGCGCCCAGCGCCGCAAGCGCCTTTTGCCACCATGGTGCAAAGTAGTCGAGTTGCGCGTGGTGCTTGCGATGTTCCTTTGCACCCGGCCCCCTGGCAGAGGATGCATGGAACACAAAACGGTGCAGTACATACTCCATTAGCGTCCAGCCTGCTGCGCCAGACAAGAAAGCGGTGACGATACCAATCATGAGCGACCTCCGCTGCACGGTGCTAAAGAATAGTCTAGCTTTCCTCCCTGGTTTTTTCACCCGCCTGCTAAACCTTACATCAGGTGTCCATTGGCTTACGCACATGCGAGCGGTTTATTGACTGGTTAACACCACCACCTGTGCCATACTTGGATGCTCTTTACAGGCAAGGTTAGAAAAAGATGAAGTACTTGGCCCTCGCGATATTGCTGATGTCCAGCCAGGCGTTTGCTGGACCAAAGCTCTATGTATTTGACTGTGGCGTGCTGTCTCTGGATAGCCTGGAGATGTTTGGCCTCACGGAAGAAGAGTCCTCGCTAAAGGAAATGTTCGTACCGTGTTACCTCATTGAGCATGAGAAGGGTCGATTACTGTGGGACGGCGGATTGCCCAAGGCTGTAGCTGAAAGCGATGGGCCGGTGACCATTGAAGGCGGTTCGATGAGGTACACCCGATGGATCGTTGATCAATTGGCGGATATGGATCTAAGCGCGAGCGACATCACCTACGCTGCCTATTCGCATTTGCACTTTGACCATGCCGGTGCTGCTAATTTCTTTCTGGACGGTACCGTTCTAATGCAGACCAGGGAGTGGAATGCTGCATTCGGTGGAGGTGAGTTCGTCGACACAACGCTTTTCGATGGCCTGAAGGAGGCAAACATCGCGCTGATAGACGGTGATCACGATGTCTTTGGCGACGGCAGCGTCAAACTGATTTTTACGCCCGGCCATACGCCGGGGCATCAAGCGCTGTTAGTGATGTTGAAAAATACCGGGCCGATACTCCTCTCCGGGGATTTATACCATACACGGGCCAATCGCCGGCTGCGCAGGGTTCCCACTTTTAATCATGATGCGGAGCAAACACTGGAGTCGATGGCCAGGACTGAACAGCTACTGTCTGCGACTGGAGCGACGTTGTGGATAGAGCATGACAAGGCGTTGGCGGACACGCTGAAGATGGCGCCGCACTATTATGACTAGGGCTGAAGATTCCCTTGGTGGATAGCGCGACTGTCGCTGCGCAAACGCCGCAGCGTCCTCCGCTTTCGGTAACCAGCTGTATACCCGGCCCGGAAGCTATCGAGGTAGGTGTTGCGGTTCGGTAGCAGTGGCCTCACGCCCGTCGGGAAGTCAGCACAACGCCACTCGTATTACTTTTCGTACTTGCACAGATAAGCCATGGCACTGGCGATCTCCAGGTCGAAGCTCTGCCCGGCCTCTACAGTAAAAGAGTCAGCGGCGCCCAGGCTCTTCCATTCGTCGGATCCAGGCAGCCTGACGCGCAGCTCACCCTCAATCACCGTCACGTACTCTCGCTCGCTGGTGTTGAAGGTGTAGTTACCGGGCAGCATCACGCCCACTGTGGCAGGTAGGTCAGTTGCTGCGAAGGCGATCGATTTTACCTTGCCATCGAAATATTCGTTTACGGTCAACACGAGCTCGGCACCTATCTTGGAAGTGGTTTTGGGCTAGTCTAGCACGTCAGTTTGTCGCGTTGCTGCAATGGCGCAGGGCTTGATGAGCCGGCGCGACCGTGGTTCTACCCATGCCACGGTTGGCGAGTGAGTCGCGTTCTGTGCGCCACCTACGGCTGGCGACAACCCGGCAATCATCCCGCCACGACCCCGCTGTAATCCATTAACAATCCATCAGCAATCCATTAGCAACGCATCAACCATTCAGCCATAACGATGCGAATAATGAATTTGTTATCTTTTGGCAAAAATGTATCATTGCGCCTGCGCGCCTCCAGCGCCCATAAGAACAGAACAGGCGCTGAACAGCGACGAAAAAGCCCCAATAATCAATCCGAAGCGAAGGAGTGGCGCATGGCTCGCAACCTATCTGGAAATTGTCTACTGGCGGCCAGCGTCTTGCTGGGAGCTGCCACCGCGCAGGCCCAGGACTGGAAAGATACCCTGAAGAACATGGGGAAGCTGTATTCCAGCGACGATGGATTTGTGCAGGAAGTCAAGATCTTCGGCCGCGTGCATTACCAGTACAACTACTCCGACGGCGACCTTGCGGGCGAGAACTTCAACGGCGACCGTGAAGAGCTGCGTCGTCTTCGGGCCGGCATGTCGATAAAGTTTCTCGACGGGTTCCGTGCGCTGGCGCGCTGGAATGTCGATGAGCAGGGATTCAAGGGCACCGCCGCAGTCTACGACAGCTGGGACGAGCTCTACCTCGATTACACCCATAAAAACGTGCTGGGCTTTGATAAAGCCACAGTCGGTTATGGTCGCTACAAGCTGCTGTTCGGTGGAGAGGAGCATCTGTCATCCAAGAAAATCAAGACCATCGAGCGCAGCGCCATCAACAACCGCTTCGGCAGTCGTCGTCCTACGGGTGTGAATATCAATCTTGAGAAGGGCGATGTTGAGTACATTGTCGGTATCTGGTCTACCGAGGTTGACCTTGAAAGCTGGGCGGGCTGGGACGAAGACGTGGCCTTTCAGGCAAGTGCGATATTGCCTGCAGCAGAGGGCGAGTTGATTCTCGACTTCATCTACGCCGACAACGCCGACAAACTGGTAACCCCGTTCAACTATGACTGGGCGGGCTCAGTGACTTACACCCGCAAGTTTGGCGATGTGAGCGTACTGACCAACGCGACCGTTAGTGAAGCCAGGAAGGCTGACCCCTATGGCTTTGTGATCCTCCCCAGCTTTTTCATTGTAGATGACAAGCTTGAAGCAGCCTTCCGCTACCAATACGCGGGTGTGAGTACCGACAGCGGCGTACCGCGCTCCAGCGGGAGCCGAGGCCTGCGACGCGTGGCGCTGGCAGAGGGCGTGGGAACTGGAAACGGTGACGAGTACCAGGCGATCTACGCAGGCTTGAACTACTACGTAGCGGGCGAGAACCTCAAATTCATGACCGGCGTGGAATACGAAGACATCAGCGGCGATCCCGACCGTGATCTGAGCGGCGTGACGCTTTGGGCTGCGGTTCGAGCCTACTTCTAAGCTCCTCCGAAGGAAATTATCAGGCTAACCGGCTGATAAGATTAGAATTCTCAGAGAAACGGCTCTGAGGGCCTGCCACGCCCACTAGTGAGTTTATTGTGCGATTGCTCGATCTGCGACAGGCGTGCTTGGAGCCATGTCGACATGGAGGTGTCATGGTCGAGCACTGCCTCCAGAAAATTCAAAAGCTGGATCTACGCAGAGTCATTTAAGCGACCACCCATAGTTTCTTTGTTAATCCTCCCTAAGTTGCGCCGCATCAACTTTTCTTGCGTCGCTTTGGGCTACGCTGCCCTGTGTGTGGAAAGCATGTAGTTAAAGAAGTGTTCGGTCGTTAGCAATCCGCGACGACGGTCAGGCGTAGCGCATAGTTGCGGTTCAGCTGGCATTAGGTTCATGTATGGGTGCTGGCCATACTTAATGGTCCAGTTGTGACAGTAATGTGGAGATGCGAATCATGGCAAATGTAAAGAAGAAGGCGGCGGCACCCAAAAAAGCGACAACTAAAGGGGCTGCGGCTAAGAAAAAAGCAGCCAGAAAGTCTGCCGCAAGAAGCTCCAAGACTCCGGCGCGCAGTACTGCAAAGACAGCGCGCAAGGTCAAGGCCACCTCTTGGCGACAGCGATTGAGCGACTTTGGTCATCAGGTTTCTGACTTTGTAGATTCGACCTCTGAGTCTGCAAGCTTGAAGGCCCGTGAATTGGTGGCAAAGGAGAAGCTCCTGCAAACCAAAATAGAGCTCGCGGCCAAGGCGGAAGTAGACCGGGCGAAGCATCTTGCCAGCCAGGCCGAAAAGTGGACCAAGGCACGAGCAGCGCAAGATAAAAAGAAAATCCTAGCCCTCGAGAAGAAACTCGCCAAGCAGTTGCACGATGCCGAACGCAAGTTGGTGAAGCAAGCACGCAGCGCAGAGAAAAAGGCTGAGGCAAATGCCAGAGCTTTGTCTAGAAAAATGCGGTCCGGCGCGAAGAAGGCAGCTACAAGCAAAACCAGCAAGCCTGCCGTCAAGCGCGCGACCAAACCCAAGCAGGCGCCGAAAGCCAAGCCCAAAGCAAAGGCCAAGCCCAAAGCAAAGGCCAAGTCCAAATCCAACGTCAAGTCTAAAGCAAAAGCCAAGGCAGCAAGAAGAACGGTCGCCAAGAATTAGGTGTTGCCCGCTAATATTCATTTGACCGGGCACGGTTAGAAGGAGGGCGCGCAGCGATTACATGAGGCCTCTCGATTGAGAGGAGGAGGCGGTTAAGAAGTCGAAACCTGTTTAGCGGGTTCTGCCTTATTGACTGTCCTCTCGTTCAGGCTAAAGGCCGCCTTAGTCTGAGGATAATTGCGTCGAGTGATATCGGCAGGGCAGTCGCCTGGAACCAGAGCCCAGCTTCTACACATTCGCAACTTAACGCCTGAGCACCCCTCCAAGTATCCCTTCCATGACGCGCTCTGCGTTTGCAGCGACGGTCAAAGCGGGATTAACCCCGGCTGCGCTTCCTGGCAACAAACTGCCATCCACGACAAACAGGTTACGGTAGCCGTAGAGCTGGCCCAACTCGTCACAGGCATCATTCATGACTGCGCCGCCCAGTGGGTGCCATATCTGATCCTGAATAAAGGGTGTTTGCGCGCCGCCGTTGCTGGTGATGAGCCGCTCGAAACTGGCTTGCCGGGCAAGGGCCGAGGGGGTGTTGGTGTCTTTCTCCCAGTTGATCAGTGTGGCGTCTGATTGCAAGTCGTAGGCTAGCTGCCCCGGCACGTCGGGTACTGACATAGACATCTGTAACTGTATGGGCGCGATGCTCACAGGAGAGTGCATGAACGTGACCGGGTGTTGCGCGTCGCTGCGATCCACCGACGCAATGCAAGCCGGTCCGCCCTGAAAGCCTGTGCCTACCTCAGGGTGATTCTGCGCCAGCAGTAAGTCGCCATTGGTACCCCAGCCGTGGCCCACGCGATCATTGGCGCCCTTCAGTTCGCCCGTCGCCTGGCTTTTGAGCAGCAGCCTGGTGGTGTTCATGGAACCTGCTGCCATGAACAGGTAGTCTGCTGCCAGTTCATACTGATCCAGCACCTCGCCCTCTGCGCTTAGCTGTCGACACATCACCGAGTAGCCTTGTGGGTTGCGCTCGCGAATCACCTCTACCTCGGTGAGGCTGCGAATTTCCACATTTCCGGTGGCGACTGCATCGCGCAGGTAGTTCTTGTCGGTAGAGAGCTTGGCGTTGCTGTTACATCCAAACGCATATTCGCCAATGCTCGCAGCAGGAGGTATCTCGCCATTGATCTCCTGGCGGATGATGTTCCAGTCAAAGCCTGTGTGCGGCCGTTGTACTTCGTAACCGATCGCGCTGTTGTCGCGGATGAACGTTCTGTGCGCGGCGTAGTTGGGTGTGGCAAGCACATCGTCAGGAATGGGTGCTGCGCCGATGGTATCGAGCACCCTGCGGTAGTAGATGCTGTCCATTTCTGCGTAACTCAGGAACGGGAACACCCGTTCGAACTCTGTTTGTGCAGGCTGAATGAGTACACCGCCATAAACCAGTGAACCGCCGCCTACGCAGGCCCCGCAGACCGCCGCCACGTTCGCACCAGCAATGGTTTCCAGTAAGCCGGCATAACCCGGCTGGCCAGCCTGCGAAGATGCGGAAGAGGGGATAGACCAGGTGGCGCGTCTGTCAAAATTGGTGGTGGTAGGAAAGGTGTCTGTCCCGGCAACCGTCCACTGCTGGCCACGCTCGAGCACAATCGTAGGAATGCCCGCCAGACCTAGTCGCAGCGCGGCGACCGAGCCCGCAAAGCCAGACCCAATCACAATGGCAGTGCGCTGACCGGCGCGCGCCGCGTCGGTGCCGTCGCTGCAGCCCATGGGCAATAGCACACTGGCGGCAAGTAGAGAGGACCGCTGGATGAAGCTACGTCGTGAAACGCTCATGTCGTTTGCCTGTGTAGTTGAGTTGTGGAAACGCTTTATAGAATGCACGCGTCTCTTGTGCGCTCTGGCTCCACTGCAGACGCCCCGGAGCGAGTGCGTCTAGTGCGCGGATTTTGCGCGCGGCGTATACCAGATGGGAGAAGTATACGCGCGATCCTGAACGCTTGCCGGTGCGCTTTCCGGGATGGGCTGGTCGAAGCGCACCGCATCGTAAGTCGTCCACCTTGGTGTGGGAATTTCGATGACGCGCGCGTAGTAAAATGCGCTGACGTTCGGGTCGAAGTCGGGATCGTGCCAAACGGTAGAGAGCGCCACACTACCGATGTTATTGGTCCATGATGCTGTTTTCGAATCCACGGTATTGCCCACCGGGGGTATGAGGCCGGCTTTGTTGCGGGTCCGGCTTTCGGGTTGACTCCACACAACGTCGTAAACGGTCTCGCGGGTTACCCCAGCGCTGTCGAGCCAGCCCTTGACGATCTGAATGCGGTCCAGATTGCCTCCTTCAGGGTCTTTCATTGCAGCGACAAGAAAGCTCGGTGATTCTCCGTCGGCTGTACCTGTCAGGTCACCGCCCATGGGCACGCCCTTGCTGTAGCCAACGGCCGCGGGTTTTTTGCCCAGCAAATCTTCCTCTGTAAAAGCGAAGCCACCGAAAAAACGCACACTGATACGGGAGCCGGTAGTTGCGTAGACTTCCTTGCGCTGCATTGCGTCAAAAATAGCCTCGCGGGTGTTCGCATGCGCCCAGACCGCTGTGAGCCCACTGGCGGAAGAGCGCCAGTTGGGCCTGTATATCTTGAGTTCTTCATTGGTTTTCTCGAGCCCAAATGCTCGCCCTGGTCGAGGCTCTTTCGGAGCCATTTTCCCGAAGAACCCATCTTCGGTACTGGTCGAGAGCGAGGTATGTGAGTCTGTTGATCCGATCATGCCGAATTGGTAAGGGTTGATACCACTCATTGCTTCGAGCAACAGCCCTCTTTGCAAGGCAGAGCGCGCGTACTCTCCGGATAACATCGCCGCCGTTTTCGCCTCGCTGATATCAAGGTTGCCCATGTCCCATGTCTCGAAATCAGCGAAGCTATCCTCCGGGGACAGCAGTGGATGCGCCTCGCCATCGCCCTTCATCTGGGTGACCTCGACCAGTGGTTCCCAGCGCGCGCGATTTTTCAGGTAGCTTTCATCGAGCGGGTTGTCCTGGTCGAAGTTATCCACCAATGGAAACATCCAGCCATTGGACAGGTTGCCATTGTGGGGTATCGCCAGAACCTGTCCGCCTGTTTTTGTCTCCCAGGCGTCCATCCATCGCCATAGGCTTCTTGGGTTAGGGCTGCCCACTGGTGGCATGGTAGTGGGAGGCTCAATCTGTTTTGCCCTGAGGGCACCGTCGCGCATCAGCACGACGCGGTGAAGGTTGTTACCCTTGACCAGAGAAGTCCATTCGAAACCGATCAGCGTCGTGAAGTTGCCCGGGTCGTTGTATTCTTCAGCGGCGTCCACAATCGATTCCCAGGTATCGCGATAAGCGGCATTACCGGGTTGGTAGTTGAGTGCTGCGCTGATGTTGCCCTGCGAGAATCGGGCAATCATGTCGACCGTTGCAGCTCGCGCTGTCTTTCCGCCCTTGTTAAATGCCGTGTTGAGTTCTCGTCCGTAGGGGTCTGCCATGATATGCGGCGCACCTTCGAGAATATCCTTGATAGCGCCCATGCCATCGGTATGGTCAGTCACCGCCAGAAAATCATAGGGCGAGTTCATCTGCACCGGTTGAGCACTATTGGAAGTCACCTGCTCGCCACGGGCGAATCTGTACGCATCGGAGGGCAGCAATCGCGTGCCACTCCCACCAGCGTCCGCCGACAGGCCAGTGTGCAGATGCACGTCACCAAAGAGGACTTGCGTGGGATAGTCAGCCTCCGCTGCGGAGGGGTGAGCGGGTTTACTCGCAGGAATCTGTGCCACCGCGCCCGGTTCGGCGGCATACGCACTGGTGCTAAAGCAGAGGGCAGCGACCAGCCCGGCGTTTCTCAGGTGTAATGGAATACGAAGTCGACTTAGCTGGCTCATAGTTCTTATCTCCTTTTATCGCCCGTTGAGCAATTGCGTGGCAGGCGCGCGATCTTATGGTGCTCACCGTAATCGAGAACGGAAGCTCATATTTGATAAATGACGACAACTTTGCCGATCTGCTGGCGCCGTGGATATGCTGTCGCGCACTGCTGGCTATTCCATCCGCAAAGCAGAGCAGCTGCTGGGTTACACCCCTGCGGTGAGTCTGCAAGAAGGCATGCGCAGAACGCAGGAGTGGGCAAGCACGGCCGGATTACTGCAAGCACGAACTACGAAATAAAACGGGTTGTCGTCAAATATCAAGTATTGCTGCCGTGTTTCGTAGAGGATTCGGTACAGAGTCAGATTCAATCCAATAAGAAAGGATAATAATCATGAAGAAGATGAATAAGTGCCCGCTCGCGGTCGCCCTACTTGGCATCACTTTCACGCACGTACAGCACGTATCTGCGCAACCCATGCTGGAAGAGGTGGTCGTAACCGCCCAGAAGCGAGCAGAGGGCCTGCAGGATGTGCCTATTGCGATCTCCGCCATGAGCGGAGACAGGATTGACGACCAGGGCATCACCGATCTTGCCGAGATGACGCTGTACATGCCTAACGTCAATATCAACGCGGGCCAGGCGCAACCCAACCTGTTTGTCCGGGGTGTTGGCTCGGGCACCAACGCAGGTTTTGAGCAATCTGTAGGCCTTTACATCGACGGCATCTACTCCGGTCGTGGCCAGCTTGCAGGCGTGCCACTGACAATGGATCTGGAGCGGGTTGAAGTGCTCAAAGGCCCCCAGGGTACCCTGTTTGGCCGCAATACCATCGGCGGCGCGATCAATGTCACCTCTGCCAGGCCCACGCATGAATTCGAGACAATGGTCGACGCCCTGTATGAGCCCGATCATGGCGAGCAGATTTATCACGTGACCATCAACGGCAGCCTGACGGACAACCTCGCCGGGCGACTTGCACTTCGCTACGATGCTATGGACGGCTGGTGGGATAACACTTTCCTTGAGGCGGAAGGGCCCGACCGCGAAAACCTTTATGCACGTGGCTCATTGTTGTTCGAGCCCACAGATACACTTGAGCTCATCGCAAAATATGAACGCGGTGATTTTAAGCAAGATGGCAAGGCCCTGGTGGTGTACCAATCCGATCAACCGATGAACTTCCTCGGTGAGGACGTATTTCCCGTGATCGATGACCGGGACAAGGGCGCATTTGACCAAAGTGACAACCGGGATTCCGAGACTGAGGTAGCAGCGCTCACCGTTAACTGGGATCTCGACGTGGGTACATTCACATCGATTACCGCCTACTCAGGCTATGACTATAGCGCTACCGCAGATTCTGACTTCAGTATCAATCCTGCGCTGCATCGCCTGACGGAGGAGGGTTTCGACCAGTACAGCCAGGAGTTGCGGCTGGTATCACCCGGTGGTGAAACGATCGACTGGATCGTGGGCGGTTACTACGAATACAACGAACTGAGCATCTCGCGCCTGAACACCGCGCTGGATTTTGCACTGGCTGGCCCACTGGCCGTGCCGCCACTCATTTCGCTGGGTGACCCAACACCCTCGGTATTTGATCAGGAGACAGACACCTGGTCAGTGTTTGGCCAGGCGACTTGGTCCATCACAGACGTATGGCGTGTGACCGCTGGCCTGCGTTACAACGACGAGAGCAAGGACCTGGATAAACAGTCCATCGCGGACGTCGGTGCCAGAGGCACCTCGCTCGGGGCACCCGAATTGATTGTGCTCGCCAACCCGGCATCGGGTGCCATTATCTCGGACTTGCGCAGTCATGACTGGCCTGGATTGAACCTGGAGAAAGACAAGTGGACGTGGTCGCTGAATACCCAGTGGGATGCGACCGACAACGCCATGTTATACGCCAGCGTCAGCACGGGTTTCAAAAGTGGCGGTTTTGACGAGGCCTACACCGGTGCCGATGAGACCATCCGCACCTCCAGCAGCATCATTACGGGTGAGCCCGACGGCGGCATCATTGCAGGCCCTGATTCCTCTATTCTCGAATACACCGAAGAAACGGTGTTGGCCTATGAGCTGGGCGCAAAAATGACCCTGCTGGATGGTCTGGCCGAGATAAACGTGGCCCTGTTCCGCTCCGAGTATGATGATTTGCAGACGAGCTCCCTGGTGGGCGACGTGTTCCGGGTAGGCAACGCGGGGGAATCTGTGAGTCAGGGAATTGAGGTTGATGGCCGCTGGGCGGCAACCGAGCGTTTGACCCTGGCAGGCTCAGTGGGATACCTCGATGCGCAATACGATGATTTCACTGGCGCCACCTGCACCGTGCCACAACAGAGCGATCCTGCGAATAACCCGGGCTGCCTGCTCGATGACGGCAGCAATATTGCAGCTGGCGAGGCGGGCGGCCAGGACCTGAGTGGTGAGACCCTGTTGTTCGCGCCAGAGTGGAGTGCGAACTTGAACGCGACCTATGTGTATCCGCTGAGCAACGGGCTTGAGCTGCTGGTCAGCGCCGATGTGAACTACAGCGACGAGTACTACTCGGCGCTGGACCTTGACCCCAATACCAAACACGACTCGGCCACCTTGTACAACGCCCGGGTCGCGCTGTCGGGAGATAGCGGCAAGTGGTCGATATCGGTGTTGGGTAAGAACCTGACGGACGAGACGACCTACGCCTGGCGCAACGATGTAGCGTTGACAGATAGCAACAGCTACTTCGGTGTGCCCAACCGCCCGAGGTCGATCGCGCTACAGGGCCGCTACTATTTCTATTAACGGTTATTGGTAGCGGCCAGACAACGAGGGTCGAGGCAGAAACGCCCGATCTTCAGTAATCAACAATCGCAGCAGCGTTCAGGAGCATCATTAATGATTAACGATTCCATGAGTATTATTCGCGACGGTGATCAGGATTATCTGCCCATTCCCCTGCCGGGTGCAGAGGGTGTTCACGTCAAGGTGTTGAAAGCCGATGTAGAAAAAGACCGCGTCGTCGTCAAGATCAAGTTCGAGCCCGGCAGTCGGCTACCTCGCCATGTTCACCACTGCCGTGCCATCGCCTACACCATGAGTGGCCAATGGGCATACGATGAGGGCAGTTTCACCGCTGGCGAGGTAGCCTGGGAAGAAGAGGGCAATGACCACACGCCATGGAGTGACGAAGGCGCGGAACTCTTTATTGTTTTTGACGGCAGGAATGGTCGGTATCTGGATAACTTTTTGCCAGACGGAACCGTGGTGAAACTCGACATGCCTTTTCTGAAGGCCTATGAAGGCCTCAGCCTGTCTGAGGCCGCAGCGATAGACGCACTTAGCCTGGTCGAGATCATTCCACCGGCGGCGTGAGCCAGTTAACCACTCGGCCGCGCAAGTGGCGATCAATGCAGGTAACCGAACATGCCCCAGACCACGACACCCCGCACCGTTTTTATCACGGGTGGCATGAGCGGCCTGGGCAAGGCACTGGCGTTACAATACCTCGCGCGTGGTGCCAGCGTCGCTGTCTTTGACCTGCAAGTAGACGCCGAAGTGCTTGCCGCGTTGCGTGGCCTTTGCCGGGTCGATAGCCAGCAAGCGCTTGCCTATGCCGCCAACGTGACCCGGTTCGAGGAGCTTGACGCTGCGGTTGAAGAAGCAGAAGCGGCACTGGGTAAGCCCGAGCTGGCCATCAGCTGCGCTGGCATCAATCGGGCGTTTCCTTTTGAAGCGCTCACTGGCGCACAGTTTGAACAGGTGATGAGCGTGAACATGCTTGGCTCTCGCAATTTTGCCCAGGCCGTGCTGTCACGCATGGAACGCGGCGCCCGACTGGCGCTTGTCGCTTCTATGGCAGGTTTTGTCGCCAATTACTCTTATGCGGCATACAGCGCCTCCAAGTTTGCAGTGGTGGGTCTTGGGCGCGTTCTGCGCCTTGAATACAAGCCTAAAGGTATTGAGATTAGCCTGATTTGCCCTCCCGAGGTCGATACGCCCATGGTGGAGGACGAACTGAAGCACATGCACCCCGTCTCGAAAGCGCTGAAGCGTTTTGGTGGCTCCCTCTCACTGGACCAGGCCATTCGCGAAATCCTGCGAGGGCTCGACCGCGGAAGAGGCGTGATTATTCCAGGCGGCAAGGCCAAAGTGACCTACTTCTGCAATCGCTACCTGCCCGACGTTCTAATGAACGCGGTTGTTGATCGTATCGTGCGCTCAGTGCTGCGTGAAATGCAGGACGAAGAAGCCAGGGTGCGAGGAAAGTCACCATGAATCGCCGCAAGATATACATCACTGGCGGCTCCAGCGGTATCGGCCTTGGCCTTGCCCGACGTTTCGCCCGGCGCGGATGTGATGTCGTGCTCATCGCCAGAGACGCTGCAAAACTCGACAGCGCCGTGAGCAGTTGCAAGGCCCTGAGAAAATCCGAGGATCAGGAAGTAGAGGGTGTCTCTGTGGACATCACGGATTACGAAAACTTACACGGGAGCCTGAAGCAGATTTTTGCTCGATGCGGAGTGCCCGATCTGATTATTTTGAGTGCCGGTACTGCCGCTAACGCAAGTTTTCTCGATACAACCGCAGCAGCGTTCGATCACGTGATGAATGTGAATCTGTTCGCCAGTCGGGAAGTCGCAAGGGCGGCGCTACCTGCCATGATTGAGCGCGGTAGTGGACAGATTGCTTTCGTATCGTCCATGGCCGGTTGCACTGGCATTTATGGTTACAGCGCTTACAGTGCCTCCAAGTTTGCGATCAACGGCATGGCGCAGGCCTTGAGTCAGGAACTGCTCGCAACAGGCGTCAGTGTTCACGTCATTTGCCCGTCAGAAGTCAGCACGCCGATGATTGAGCAGGAGTCGCGCTCTGTGCTGCCGCAAACACGTTTCCTGAAAGACCTGGTCGGCACGATGGAGCCCAATGTCGTCGCTGCGAAGATAGAGCGTGGTTTGAGCCGCGGACAACGCACTATTGTGCCGGGATTTCGTGCGAGTCTCATGACATCGCTGGCGCGTTGCTTTCCCGGTGTATTTGCCTGGTGCTCTGCACGGCTGTTGCACTGGAAGTTCGGCTGACGCTGCCACGGGTATCAAAAATGCACATAACGGACCCCCAGCGGCATGTTTGCCAGGTTGCCTTCTCTACTCTGAGTGGCCCTGCTTTGCGCAACTGGTATGCCCAGGTTTTCGGGTTTGTGATGTCGAGCAAGATGGTCTTCTTTCCGCCATCTACCAGTAGAGTGCAGGGTATTCCAGGTGCCTGGGAAAAATGTAGCTGGCTGATCGACCAGCAGGACTACTTTCAGCTTGAGTTCTTTCAGTTTTGGCGCCCGCAGTCGCGCCCGAAACCGCTGGCGTGGCGACCCTGCGACATCGGTTACAACATGATGGGCGTTGCCGTACGAGATCTCGACCAGGTCTTGCGAAACGTAGCGGCTTTCAGTGGCGAGCACTGCATCAGCCTCGCAGGAGAGAAGGGCGAGCGCCGAGCCTACGTACGGGACCCAGAGAGCAACTGGATCGAGATCTATGAGCGCGACCCTGTCGATGATCTTGACGGTGGCAAGCACAGTTCCCGGCGGCCCGAAATACCCGCAGTTGTGCGCAGCATGCGAGCTTCTGTTCCCGACCTGCAACAGGCCCGCCGGACGTATGTGGATGCGCTGGGTTTTGAAGTGGTAGACGGTTACTCCCTGCACACAGACGAGGATGAAGCCCACTGGGGCCTGGCCGGGGCAAAGGCGGAGCGCCTTCTGGTGCGCGCTTCCAATTTTCTGCTGGAACTGGTCAAGTACGAACAGCCCGCAACCAGCTATTGGCCTGAAGGGTACTCGCTTTCGGATCAGGGAATCATGAACATTGCGCTGGGTTACCGTGATCGCAGTCGCTACGATAGAGATTTCAGCCAGGCCGTTCGCCATGGAATGGAGCCCAATGGTGAAGTGCTGGACGCAGGCGTCTTCCGCGTGATGTACCTGAACGACAAGCAGGGGTTCAGCACTGAAATGCTGTATGCGCGCAAGGCGCTGTGGTCGGTGTCTGGCTTTAGTCCCAGCGTACCTTATGTAGAAATTGAGGCTGACATCAATGCCCCGGCATCAAGAGTCTGGGAGTGTTTAACCGATCACGCCGGACTGGGTCGCTGGTCTATCTTTACAGGCCTGGTGCTGCGGCCAGGCATTGAAAACGACAATGGAACGGGCTGTATCAGGGAACTGTCGGCACCTGGCATGCGCATATTGGAAGAGGTGACAAGCTGGGTTGAAGGCGCCGAATGCTCACATTACACCTATAAGCTACTGAGCGGTGCGCCGTTCAAGCAGCACCAGGGGGATGTGTTCGTGTGGAGCGAACAGGGCATTACCCGGGTGCGCTGGGTCATCCGGTTTGAGTCATGGATTCCCTTCACGGGAAGAATCATCGCCTTTGTGCTCGGCCGGGTTTTCCGGCAGGCGTTGCACAAGCTCAAAGTACAGCTGGAGTCTTAATGCGCCAGATGCTGCTGACGCCATTGCCTCGGCGAGACACCATGATCACGCCGGAACGCACTCGAGAAGACACTCAGTTCTGAGTATCCAAGCATGTCTGCCAGATTGGTCAGTGAACCGTTTGATTCAAGCAGGTAGCGTCTGGCCGCGTTAAAGCGAACCTCCTCCAGCAGATCCTTGTAGCTGGTGTTGTGACGCGCCAACTGCCGCTGCAGCGTGCGCTTGTTGACACCGAGTAAACCGGCAACACGTTCTATCGAGATGTCCCCGGTACTCAACGCATGTTTGATGATGTGCTTGATTTGACCGCAATAGTCGTCGCTGAAGCTCGCTGCAATATTGCGTAAGTACTTCTCGAAAACACTGTGCAATTGCGGGTTCGCATCGAGAATGGCCTGATCGAGAATCGCGGCATCGAAAGCGACTGTCAGAGATTCCCAGTCGAACTGCAAGGGGCAGTCGAATCGTTTCTGGTAAGGCTTAATGTCGACCGGCGTCGCGTGGGGAAAGTAGACCACGTCCGGCGACCATTTTGGCGTCCACAGAAGCCTCATGACATCCAGCGCCAGGCCCGCTACCAGGTCGACTTGTTGTGTGACAGGAAGAATGCCTTCCAGCTCACAATCAAAGCGCCACAACGCAATGCCTTTCTCTACCGTCAGCGAAATTTTCGCGCCCTGGTTGTGGTAAGCAAAGTACTTGGCCAGTTCAAGCAGCGCTGTTCGCAGGTTCGGTGCCTGCTGCATGATGTAACCCAACGTACCCAGAATGCTGATGTCCTGATGCTGTGATAACGAAAGCCCAAAATGGGGGCAGTCGGTCAACTGGGCAGATTCCTGCAACAGGGTGAGAAAGCTGCTGTATGAAATCCAGGACTCCTCGTCCAGTGCGGCTGCCTCCAGCTGGGTCAGAAGGTTTAGCTCATCCGGGTCTGCACCCAGGCTCACGATGGCAGATCGAATGCCACTGAGCGAAGATGCGCGAACGAGGTAGTCGGTCATAAGGCGAGGTGTGCAGGGGAGCTGTCGTTGAATATCAAATAGGTTTGGCATCGTGTCAAGACAATTGCTGGGGTTGCTGTGATTGACCTCGACCGTGCAACTTTCGGCGCGACGACTACAGGTGATCAACCCTCCAGCGAGAACGTCATGCGCGTTGTCATACCTACCTGGCCTGCTGCGTGCCCTCACAGGACTCGCTGGCCCCAGCGAATTCAAGCTGATCGTGGGCTTGGACTACATCTGTACTATAGTTGTGAGAAGACATAATCAGGCAGCACAGAACGTAACCTCGCTGCTACCAAAGGAACGGACCAATGAATCTACTCAAGCGCACACTCGTTACCTTGTTCACCGGTCTTGGTGTAGTAGCGGGCGCGTCCGCTACGCCAATTCTGATTGACTTTGAAGACGTTGCGGTGGCCACGGGAACAACGGTAAGCCCAGGGATAATGTTTGAATCCGGTGGTTTCAGGTTTTCGACCAGCCTGGCCGGGACCGCTTTTGAAAGTTCCGGGCTGGCACTTTCAAACGACTATTCTGTTGGTCCACCCCCATCCGATTTGTACCCGCATTCGGGAAGTACCTACCTGGGCGGGTTAAGCTTTGCCAGAGTTGGCGTCTTTGGCGTCTCTTATCTGAATACCGTGACTATGGAATCAGTTGACGGCCTGTCATTTTCCTTGAAGAGCCTCGATGCGGCTGAGACGTTCATAGAAGTCACAGGCGGCTTACTTCGTAACATTACCTTCGAGGGAACAACGGTTTCCGGGAACGAGATATCCACAATGATTGAGCTTGATGGCGTATTGGATGGTGCGGGGCCCGGTGAGGATTTTGAACCTCTCAGCTTTGGGGCCGATTGGAGCAATCTGGCTAGCCTCTCTATCTACTCAAGAGACTTTTTTAACTTCTGGCACATCGACAACATCCGTCTGAATACAGGGGAGCCCATTTCAGGCACCGTTGCTTCGTCGGGTACTTTTTCGCTGCTCATACTTGGATTGATGTTACTGCGACGGAAAATTCCGGCGCACTAATCGCTGCCTCCCATCGCAGATAGCACCGGCGCGAAAAAGCGACGTGTGCATCCATACACTGGTGACGCGTGGATTCTCCGGCGGTACCTTCTGTATTCCTGCAAAACCGCCCGTGTGCGTTGGCCAATGAGCAAATGAGATTCACTCTCGAGAGAAACCATTGGTATGCCATGGAGCTGATTGGCACTGAGTTTGGCAAGGCTGTCAGGGCCTGTTCGCCGATACGCATTGAGGCAGTAAAGACCCAAGGGGGGCGCCGGTTACAGATGAACTTCTTTCACGCTGCCTATCCTGCTGGCGTGCAGGACAAGAGCTACCTGATTCAGACCATCCAGCGTGATGAAAATTACCTGCTGGGGAAGGTGCTAAACACTGACCGAATGGTTCTGCTGTTTGAGCTGGATGCAAACTGGCTGAATCTGCACTTCTCGGCGGGTCTTGCGCGTAACGCTTCGCCGGTTCAATGGTGCGAGCATCATCTTGGATAGACTGAACCCGACGTTATTCTACAACCAACGAGGACACTACAATGCCAGACTCCGACGACAACGAAAGACGCGGCCCATCACCAGAAGTCATGGAACAACTCGGCGTTGAGGCACTAATGGGAATGAGAGCGCAGTCGATGGGCAGAGACCCGAATGAAGTTGTGAGCGGCATGCGATCGATTTCACCCCAGCTGCTCAAGGCTTATCGAGAGACCGACTATATTATTCGACAGGGCGAGCACGACATCACCCTAAAAATCGAGCAAGAGTTGCCGGTTGCTTTATCTGCGTTGTTGGAACAAGAGGGTGAGCAGTCCTGGTCGATCATTTCGGCCTACAATCCCCTTTCAGAACCCGTGTCAGACGAGGCGAACCAGCGGAAGGATGTGCTGTTGCGTCAGGTACTGGCAGAGATGGGCAAGACGGTGTATCCAGCCGTGGGTAGAGGGCAGTCTGGCGAGTGGGAAGAGCCCAGTCATTTTGTGATGGGGCTCAGCTATGAAATGGCGCAAGCGCTGGGAACGGTCTTTGAGCAGAATGCGGTGTTGTATGGGGAGTTGGGTGCGAGTCTTGAGTTGGTGTTTTGTGGCCGGTGAGGGTTTGACGGGCTGGCTCCGCTGCAAGTAGCTTGTTGAGTAGTGGCGGGCAACAAAATCCCCCCCCGACATATTATGGTCCCAACGTCACCGTGCTCAAAAAAAGAGTAGGGCGGGGGTTT
>JANSYN010000008.1 GCA_024742415.1 Gammaproteobacteria bacterium | reverse complement strand
TCATAAAACTTATGAATCAATGAGTCACTTGTTGTATCTGATAGTTGTGACAACTACCCCAACAAGTGCCCACACATCTGTCTTCATCAACTTGTTAAACAGCTTTCGTACCGCTCGGGGACGAAAAAACGGCCAGGGCTTGCCTGACCGAGGAGCGCATTATACGCATCGGCCTTGGCCCTGCAAGGGCTTTTAAACAAATATTTCACGCGACTCTGCCAGGCCCGAAGATTCGATCAAATAACAGCCGAAAAGTGCCGCAAAAGACTGTATATACAGCGCATATCAGGCCGCAGCACCCGTGCCTGATCGACGCACAGCCCGGCGACGTAAACGCCAGCCAAGTAAAAAAACAAACACTGTGATGTACACCAGCGCCTCACCCACATCGGAACGGGCCTGCCAGAGCAGGTGCAGGCAGGCCAGCACCGCCGCCGGGTAGACCAGCCGGTGCAACTTCGCCCAGTTGGCGCGCAACCTGCGTTGCATGCGGCGCGTCGATGTCACCGCAAGCGGCAGCATCAACAGCCACCCGGTGAACCCCAGTGTGATATAGGGCCGCTCAATCAGCTCTTCCAGCAGGGCCGCGCCGCTCCACCCAATGTAGAACTGCAGAAAAGCCACAAAATGCAGCGATGCGTAGAAAAAGGCATACAAACCCAACATACGTCGCAGCTGCAGCGGCCACGCAGCACCTGTCCACGCCCGCAGCGGTGAGGCAAGCAGGGTCAATGCCAGCAGGCGCAGGGACCACTCACCTGTTTCATGCATCACCGTCTCAGCCGGGTCAGGCCCAAGGCTACCCGCGCTCGCCCCATAGAACAGCCAGGCAAAAGGTACAAAGCAGGCGGTAAACACGGCAAACCGCAATGCTCTGAACATCAGTAGTAGCGCGCCAGGTCCATGCCCTTGTACAAATGGGCTACCTGCGGTGCATAGCCATTGAACAGCCGTGTGGGTATGCGATTGGGCTTGAACAGTGAGGACGGCAAGCGCCGCTCGGTGGCCTGGCTCCAACGCGGATGGTCAACGTCAGGGTTTACATTGGCGTAAAACCCATACTCCCGCGGCGCCAGATCCTGCCAGGTCGTGGGCGGCTGCTTGCTGGTAAGGCGAATACGCACAACTGATTTAATGCTTTTGAAACCGTACTTCCACGGCACAACCAGGCGAATCGGCGCGCCATTTTGATTCGGTAGCGTCTTGCCATAGAGGCCCACGGTCATAAGTGTCAACGGATTCATGGCTTCATCCATGCGCAGGCCTTCGCGGTAGGGCCAGTCGATGGTCGTGGTGAAGGAGCGTGTGCCGCGCATTTCTTTAGGGTTGTACAACGTTTCGAACGCTACGTAGCGGGCCTTGGAGGTCGGTTCAAAACGGGCGAGTAAGTCCGCCAGCGGAAAGCCTATCCAGGGCACCACCATTGACCACGCCTCAACACAGCGCAAGCGGTAGATGCGCTCTTGCAGGTCAAAGCCCGACAGCACATCTTCAAGGTTCAGCTTGCCCGGTTTGCCCACTTCACCGTCGACCACCACAGACCAGGGGTCAACGGACATCTCATGGGCATACCGCGCGGGATCTTTTTTGTCGGTGCCAAACTCGTAAAAATTACAGTATGAGGTAATGTCATCGAACGGTGTCAGATCTTCAGTGGTCTTAAACCCTGCTTCACCAATTGCGGGCGCAAACTCCAATGGAGCACCTCCGGTAGTCGCCGCAGTGACAGCCCGGGACCCTGCGGCCAGCAGCGGCACCGCAGCCAGCCCTGCCGCTTTCATCAAATCCCTGCGACGCAGGTAGACAGACTCAGGCGTGATCTCTGAAGAGGGTATCTCAGGATACCGGAAAGGCTTTTTACTCATATGTTGCGCTCACGGTTTGGCGGCTCTGCACTAGTGAGAACCGGACCGTCGGGTTTGGTTCCTTGCAGACCGGGAAATGCCCGGATTACTGCTTCTGCTTGCGCCTGTTCATGACCTGCTGGATGGGGCCGGATGCCGCATAGGCCAGCGACGCCAGCAGTATGACGCTGGGTGGGTCCACGGTTACCAGGCCAAACACCAGGACCACTGCAATCATGACAACGAACGGCACGCGCCCGCGAAAATCGATACCTTTGAAACTCGAGTAGCGGAAGTTGGCAATCATCGAGAAGCCAATGGCGGCGGTAAGCAGCGCCGCTACCACGCCTATCTCTCCGGGGATTGCCGCGCCGATCCAGCCAATGTCGTGGCAGACCCACACCGTACTGGCGATAATCGCCGCGGCGGCCGGGCTGGCAAGGCCGGTGAAGTAGTTTTTGTCGGCAGACTCGATCTGCGTGTTAAACCGTGCCAGGCGCAACGCGGCGCATGCGACATAGATAAACGCCGCACTCCAGCCAAACTTGCCCAAATCCCCGAGGGACCAGCTGAACATCACCAGCGCCGGCGCCACGCCGAAAGAGACCATATCGGCAAGGCTGTCATACTCGGCGCCAAATTTACTCGAGGTATTGGTGATACGGGCGACACGGCCATCCAGGCCATCAAAAACCATTGCCACCAGGATCGCGATCGCTGCACTTTCAAAATCCCCGCGCATGGCGGCGATGATCGCGTAAAAGCCTGCAAACAATGCGCCGGTGGTAAAAAGGTTAGGCAGCAGGAAGATACCCTGCCGGCGCACGGTTTTGCCGTTCTCGGACACTTCTTCTTCGAGTTCATCTACCAGCATGTCCAGACCAGGGGGCACACTGGCAGTTGCTTTTTTCTGCGGTGAGCCTGTCTCTGCAACAGATTCAGGTTCGGCTTCGTCAGTCATTTGCCTTCTCGTAGCGGTTATTGTCGCACTAGTTTAGCAAAGGCGCGGTCAATAGGTCTGCTCGGCCACTTCCCACAGGGATTTGACCAACGGATTGGCCAATCGTTGCCGCAGGCTGCACAAGCCGATCTCCAGCGCTGGCAACCCCTCTTCAAAGGCAAGGGCAGACACCTTCCCGGCAAGCCCACTGGTTTCAACGACAATCTGTGGCGCAATACCCACACCCAGCCCCAGGCCCACCATCGCCACAATGGCCTCATGACCTGCGACCTGCGCGTAGATCTTCGGCCTGATGCCGCGCTCGATAAACCAGGCATCGAGAATCTCCTTGGTCACACCGCGCTCGGGCACAATCAGGGGAAGCCGGCTCCAGTCCAGATGCTCCGCCCGAGCGCCACCGGCACGCACCTGATCGCTAACAGCACACTGGGAAACAGGCGCAAGAAACAGCAAGGGGGATGCCAGCAGCGGCAGAAAATCCAGCCGCGGCGAAAGCTGTCCCGGGCGGCCACTCACGGCGACGTCGTCCTGCCCCGCCAGCACCCTGCCAATCCCGTCCGCCTGATCACCCGTATGCAGCATGATCTCAACCCCGGGGTGAGTTGCACGAAACGTCTCAAGCACTGGGGACAACACACTGTAAGAGGCGGTTACAGAACAGTATAGGCTGACCTCACCGGCAAGCTCGCCCTGCTGGCCCAGGCGTCGGCAAACCTGCTGCCAATCCGCCAGAGCGGCATGGGCATATTCGCGGAACTCCCTACCCGCACTGGTCAGGCGCACATTGCGGTTATCACGCTCGAGCAGGGGCTGGCCGAGCTCTTGCTCGAGGCGCGCTATGGTCCGGCTCACCGCAGACACACTCATGTGCAACTGTGCACCACTGCGGCTGAAGCTCAGCGTATCCGCAACGCAGAGAAAGGTTTTCAGAGACCGCATTTCCATGGCAAACGTCCAACACGTGCTATATTGCGTCAGTAGCAACACAGTATTACTTATATAGCGTTTTACGCAAGACGATAATTCGCGTAATTTACCCGGCCTGTCACGCACACTCACGAGGACGTCACCATGGGTCAGAACTACTTCAATACGCTTCCGCTGCGCCTGCAACTGGAAGAACTGGGCAAATGCCGTTTTATGGATAGCAGCGAATTTGCAGACGGCGTTGACAAGCTCAAGGGCAAAAAGCTGGTCATTGTGGGCTGTGGCGCCCAGGGCCTCAATCAGGGCTTGAACCTGCGCGACAGTGGCCTGGATGTGTCGTACACATTGCGCGCCGAGGCCATTGCCGAGAAGCGCCAATCGTGGAAGAACGCCACGGAGAACGGTTTTAACGTGGGCACCTATGAAGAGCTGATACCAACTGCCGATGTTGTTCTCAACCTCACACCCGACAAACAACACACCGCGGTCGTCAACGCGATCATGCCACTGATGAAAGAAGGTGCCTGCCTGGACTACGCGCACGGTTTTAACCTGGTTGAGGAAGGCATGCAGATCCGCAAGGACCTCACCGTCGTTATGATGTGCCCGAAATGCCCTGGCACTGAAGTGCGTGAAGAGTACAAAAGAGGTTTTGGGGTGCCCACACTGATCGCTGTGCACCGCGAAAACGACCCCAGGGGCGAGGGCCTGGAAATTGCCAAGGCACTGGCAGCGGGAACCGGCGGCCACCGCGCGGGCGTGCTGGAGTCCTCACCGATTGCCGAAGTTAAATCTGACCTCATGGGCGAGCAGACGATCCTGTGCGGCATGCTGCAGACGGGCTCCATTCTGTGCTATGACAAAATGGTCGAAAAAGGTATCGAACCCGGCTATGCCTCGAAACTCATCCAGTACGGCTGGGAGACCGTCACCGAGGGTCTCAAGCACGGCGGCATCACCAACATGATGGATCGGCTGTCCAATCCCGCCAAGATTCGCGCCTTCTACCTGGCTGAAGAACTCAAGGACATCATGCGCGCGCTCTACCAGAAGCACCAGGATGACATTATGTCAGGACACTTCTCTACCACCATGATGGCAGACTGGGCCAATGACGATGCCAACCTGCTGTCCTGGCGTGCCGCGACGGCAGAAACCGATTTCGAAAAATCAGCGAACACCGACCAGGAAATCACCGAGCAGGAATACTATGACCACGGCATTCTGATGATTGCGATGATCAAGGCCGGTGTAGAACTTGCCTTTGAGACCATGGTTGAGGCGGGCATTGTTGATCAATCAGCCTACTATGAGTCACTGCACGAGACACCGCTGATCGCCAACACCATCGCGCGCAAGAAGCTGTATGAGATGAACGTAGTGATCTCGGATACCGCCGAGTACGGGTGCTACCTGTTTGATCATGCCTGCCGCCCGCTGCTGGCAGACTTCATGAGCAAGATCGATACGGACGTCATTGGCAAGGGCATCGGCAGCGACAACGGCGTGGACAACCAGGAACTGATTGCCGTCAACGAGGCCATTCGCAGCCACCCTGTGGAAGTCGTGGGTAAAACACTGCGCGGGCACATGACGGCCATGAAGCGCATTGTCTAGCCCTGGGCAAGGCAGAAAAAAGGGGCCACGGGCCCCTTTTTTTATGTTCCTCGAGCAGTTCTGCCCTCCTGATCACGCAGCGCAACCGGGCGAGCGTTACCGCGACGCTAAAGGCTCCGGCCTTCACCGCGTTTGCGTGTTCGCCACGCAGCGCTTACTGAGCCGCTCCCTGAACTTACAGGCTCAGCACTTTTTCGCCACGCGCAATACCGGCTACTCCTGAGCGCACCACCTCGAGTACATCAGCGTCGCTCATGGCCGCCACGAACGAATCGAGCTTGTCGCTGGTACCGGTCAACTGAATGGTATAGACGCTGGGGCCCACATCAACAATCTGGCCGCGGAAGATGTCTGTCGTGCGCTTGACCTCGTCACGTGCAGCGCCGGTGGCGCGCACCTTGATCAGCATCATATCGCGCTCGATGTGCGCGCCTTCGGTCAGGTCTACTACCTTGACCACATCCACCAGCTTGTTCAACTGCTTGGTGATTTGCTCTATGCGCAGGTCATCGCCAATCGTCGTGAGCGTCAAACGCGACAGCGTTGGATCATCGGTGGGCGCTACATTCAGCGTTTCGATGTTGTAGCCTCTTTGCGAGAACAAACCGACCACACGGGACAGCGCACCTGCTTCGTTTTCCATCAGCAAAGAAATAATTCGTCGCATGTCAGGTCCTCTCGTTCTTGCTAAGCCACATATCTTTCATGGAGCCATTGGGTGCAATGTGCATGGGATACACATGCTCCATTGGGTCGACGAAAACGTCCAGGAATACCAACCGGTCTTTCAGTGAAAAGGCTTCATCCATCGCATCGTCAAGATCTTCCAGCTTTTTCACTTGTATACCGACATGCCCGAACGACTCAGTGAGTTTCACAAAGTCAGGGAGCGAGTCTTCATAGGTACTCATGGCATAGCGGCTTTCGTACTGCATGTCTTGCCACTGTTTCACCATGCCCAGATAGTTATTGCGCAGATTGATTATCTTCACCGCAGTATTGTATTGATTGCAGGTAGACAGCTCCTGGATGTTCATCTGGATACTGCCTTCACCAGTAACACAGGCCACTTCCATGTCCGGAAAGGCCAGTTTCACGCCCATTGCCGCAGGCAAACCAAAGCCCATGGTGCCCAGCCCGCCGGAGTTGATCCAACGACGTGGTTTATCGAACGGGTAGTACTGCGCCGCAAACATCTGGTGCTGGCCGACATCAGAGGTCACGTAGGCGTCACCCTTGGTCGCCCGGTACAAACTCTGGATGACCTGTTGCGGCATGATCTGGTCACTCTGCGCATAGCGTCGCCCGGTGAGCAGCCCATGGTCTGCTCGCCACTCTTCTATCTGCTCCCACCAACGCGCCAGCGCGCCCTGGTCAGGCAGGTTGGGCTCTTTTTCGCGCAGGGCAGCGACCTGCGTCAGCATCTCGGTTAACACTGACTGTACCGGTCCCACGATAGGTACATCGGCCATTACCGTCTTGGAAATGGAAGCAGGGTCTACATCGATGTGAATGATTTTCGCGCTGGGGCAAAACTTGGCAACGGTATTGGTCACCCTGTCGTCGAAGCGCGCCCCCACCGCAAGAATGCAGTCACTGTGATGCATGGCCATGTTGGCTTCATAAAAACCGTGCATGCCCAGCATGCCCAGGAACTGCCGGTCAGTGCCGGGATAGGCACCCAGCCCCATCAGTGTATTGGTCACCGGGTAGTTCAATTCACGCGCCAGGCGAGTCAAGAGCTCACTACCCTCCCCCAGGATGACTCCGCCACCGGAGTAGATGATCGGGCGCTTGGCTGCCAGCAGCAGGCGAGCGGCTTTCTTGACCTGACCGGTATGGCCTCGCTGTGCGGGGGAATAGGAACGCATTTTCACGTCTTTGGGATACTCGTACTCCACCTTGGCATCGGGGCGGGTAATATCCTTGGGAATATCGATAACCACCGGACCAGGGCGACCCGATGAGGCAATGTGAAACGCCTTCTTGATCATGCCAGGCAGTTCTTCTGTGCGGCGCGCCATAAAACTGTGCTTCACGATGGGACGCGAGATACCGATCATGTCGGTCTCCTGAAACGCGTCTTCACCGATCAGGTGGCTTTGCACCTGGCCTGAAAGCACCACCATTGGAATGGAGTCCATGTAGGCCGTGGCAATTCCGGTGATAGCATTAGTAGCGCCTGGGCCAGAAGTCACCAGCACTACGCCGGGCTTGCCGGTGGCACGCGCATAGCCGTCTGCCGCATGCGTTGCCGCCTGCTCGTGGCGCACCAGAATGTGCGGGACCTTACAGTCTTTGAACAGGGCATCATAAATGTGCAAGACCGCGCCGCCAGGGTAACCGAAGATATACTCAACACCTTCATCTTCAAGCGCGCGCGCTACCATTTCACCGCCGGATAACAACTCCACAGTATTTCTCCAATTAACAACAATGCCCGGAGCGTTACCCTCACCGGAACATGAAAAAGTCGTGTGGTTGGAGCGAAGCGGATATCGGATTCGATAGCCGTCAGGCAACACCACCCCCTTACGAGAGCCCGATACGGTGTTCAGATCGGTGCTGACCGACATCGATCAACATTGATCAACCTCACAAACAGCCTGACTGCAGCCTGCCTGAGAAGTCGCTTCCTGGGAGGGAATTCGATCACGAACAACCCGTGTATCGGTCACCCTGCGGGGTAGCGCAGTATCTGGCCTCCGACCCCCGAATGAGACAGGGATTGGATACGGGACTTACAAACAGCTGGGGCGAATAATGAGATCGCCGCAGTGGACCAGAGGCCGAGGGTACTCGACGTTAGACGTTACCATCTGCAAGACGCTGATATTGTTGGTTTAAACCGGACAAAAGTCAACACAAGCCGCTGTGGCCGGAACGCTACTATGCACAATTGCCTAGAGCATCCATGTGGGGTATTTTCGAGGCTATATAAGCACTGACAGGGAAGCATAGCTGTGAGAACTGCACTGGGTACCCTCGCTGGATTCGGCGTGATCATTGCGATAAGTTTCGGCAGCGCCACCAGCAATGCGGGCGATGTTTACTACCGATGGATTGACGAACGCGGGCAACCCGTACACAGCGACAGGCCGCCCGCACAGGGCACGCAGTATGAAGTCGTGTCTACCGGCTCCAGCCTTAAACGAGTGGTCGAGGCTGATGAAGGCGCGGTACCTGCGGAAGTCGAACCCAGCGTGAGCAACCGCTTCGAGGCGACAGACCAGGCCGCCACCATTGAGAAAAACCCTGAGTTTTGCCAGCGTGCGCGCGACAATCTTGTCCAGTTGGACGGCAACGGCCGCATTCGCCTGCGCGACGACCAGGGTGATTTGTACTATCTCAACGAAGAACAGATTGCAGCCGAGCGCCAGAAAGCACTTGATGCAATAGACGCTTATTGTGAATAACCGCCGTTAACCTCGACACTGGGAAATACCGTGAATTACCGCAAGCTGCTTTTTCGACAAAACCCTGCGCGCACATCAATGGCCATTCTTATCGTTGTAGCCGGCGCCGCGCTCTTCACTACCACTGCCAGCGCGGCCGATACTTACTACCGCTGGGTCGACGAGCGTGGAGAAACCATTCTCAGCGATCGACCGCCCGCTCCGGGCACTGATTACGAGGTCGTCAATACGAAGTCGGGCTTATCGAGTACTGCGGGCAACGCAGGTGAGCCAGAAGAAAATGAAGCGACTGCCGCGGTTGCCGCTACCGCCAAGAGCAAGAAAAGCGCTGAGCTATGTCGCATCGCCATGGAAAACTACGACGCACTGAACAATTCCGACAGGATCACCATGCGCGATGAAAACGGCAATGCCAAAGTGCTCACCGAACAGGAAATCAAGGAACACTTCAAAACCACCAAACAACAGATCGAAGCTTTTTGCGAGTAGGCCGCACCGGGCAGTTGCCCGACATCACCTCTCAGGCACTCCAACTACGCGCTACACGCTAACTGAAGTAAGGATGCAGCCATCGGGTGCGCTGGCTGCTCGCTCCTCTTGCTGCTATCCCTGCAACGAACAAATGACTACCACTCGCAGGCAAACACACTGCCCGTTCGCGCGACACTACCCATTGAACACTATCCGTTGTAACACTACCCGTTGCAACACTGCTTGGAGCACAGCACTTACCTGGCAAGCCCCTCATAGAAGCTCTGGAAGGTACCGTCCGAGAAGCGACCGCTGCGGGCATCAATACACTGGATGATTGACCGGGTTTTGCTGTCGTAGCCCGCCACTGTTTTTGCGGACGAGGTCATCACGAGCTTTTTGGCTTCTTGCATGTCCTCTGCCTGCGCTACCACCAGGCCAGAAACCCCCGCCTCAGTGAGCACTTCACAGGCAAAGACCTTGTCGGGCACCTGGGCCTGCGCAACGCCGGCAGTACCGGCCAACAGCAACAAAGTAGCAGCACAGGCTGTTTGCCATGTGGTTTTCGAAACTGGTCGTAATGCATTCATATGTTTCATCCCTCTGCTTACCAGCAGTCATTTCCCAGTGAGCCTGTGGCTTCCTTTACCCCGTTTGAGCGCAGCGTGAACTGCGTGCACTTCGTGTCACCAACCTGCACACCTTGCGGCGCAGCATCGAGCACGTAACAGCTCTGAATTGCACAATTCGCATCCGGCGCACGAACGGTGATCCGGTAGTGGCCCTCCGGTGAATCCATCGGCACGTCGTAGCCCAGATCAGCCAGGTTGATCGTGTAGGTAGACCTGTCCAGCATGAACTTTTCCATGCTGCCGGCCACGTCCTGCAAGGCGGCCATCGCGTCAGTACGACGCCCCTTTTGCAGCTGGTCCTGGTAGGCCGGTAACGCCACCAGCAGCAGGATGGCCACAATGGCCACCACGATCATCAGTTCTATCAGCGTAAAACCAAGGCTGCGATCAGTGCTTTTCATTAGTAGTCCTCCCGGTACCAGAAGTTGCCGTAAGGACCGGGGAACGTCAGGAACAGATCACAGTATCCATCTTTACAGTTAGGCGGATTGTCTGCGTCCCCTTCCTTGGGCGGTGCACCCGGCGTAGGAATAATACCGAAGCCGCCGTCCGGATCGACAACCACCGCAGGCGTATCGGGAATGATTGGGCCCAGAGCCACTTCAGTGCGTTCGCCACTGTAAAGGTCGACGAGCCGCAGCAAGCCGCTGCCCAACACCGGCTCGCAAGCCTCCGCGTTCACAATCACACCCGGTGGCGTGTACGTGGTAAACAACACTACGCCCAGCAAGGTGATCGAATCAGACAGGCTCTTCTCACCCAGGTTGGTCAGGCGCAAGCGCCACCCGTTAGGGATGTAGCCCAGCCCCGCGAGCGTTGTATCGTTGAGCGTCTGGTTCGTGATATTGAATAACGTGCCGTTGGTAATAGGCAGGTTGCAACGGAAGTCAGGGGGCGGGTCGTTCGGATCCACCACGCACTCCGCCGTTGTCGGCGCAGGTGTCGTGTAGGGCACAACCTGCTCATCCCAGACATTGTAGAAGAAGTTCCTCACATCCGTGTTAAGCGGATTCGTGCGATCGCCGGAGCCAATCAGGACGGCATCAACCGGCTTTCCATTGGCACCGCGTATGCGCACGATTTCCGGCGTGTTGAAGAACCGGCGGTCATTGAGTGCGTTGGAACCGCTGCCGAAACTGGCCAGTTTATTGAAGTGCCAGGTTTCGCCACCGGTGAAGTCTGGAAGCCCGGGGTTAATGTCCACGCGCCAGAGGTTGCCACCGGTATCGCCGAAGTAGAGGCGATCGGTCAGGCCATCGCCATTGCTGTCCAGCGTTGCAATGCCGCCGGGCACTGAGTCCGAAAGACCCTGCGCGCGCAGGTTCTTATCCGTGCGCGTGGTTGGCGTGATACTGCGCACCAGCGCGCCGGTTTGGGCATCGAGGATAAATACACCGCGGCCCTGATCATCGGCAGTACCGATCGACTTGCTGTCTTTGTCAGGGTCATAGCCGGCTCCAAAGATAACCACCGGCTTGGGTACGCCCTGCGCGTCCACATACCCCGGTATCTTCGTCACCACAGGCTCGGACCAGGTTTGCCCCAACTCAGACAACCCCGCATCAATCGGACTTGCTGACCACATGTAGGACGGACTATCGGGATTCGACAGGTCCAGGGCGTAGTATATGTTGCCGCCCCGACGCAGGCCCTGATAGACCCATACGGTGTCGCCATCGGTACTGTTGATGGTGCCATCCAGCCCCACATCGCGCAGATACGCCACCGGCGTAAGATCGACGCCGTACACCTGCTCGGAGGACACTGCATTAATGCGACGCTTGTTCAGTACGCCCGCCAGTTCTTTGGGGAAGAATGCCCAATCTTCTACACCGTCGCTATCGCCAAACATGTGCAGAAAGCCGGTGTTGGTGCCCACCAGTATGCGCAAGTCCGGGTTGTTGGGGTCAAAGCTCCCCAGGGCGCCGTAGTTCAGCAACTGTGGCTGGCTATGCAGCGGGTCGCCCATCACCCATTCCCTGCGCACGCTGGAGATAGACCCGTCAGGGTTGAATCCATAACCCTGTGCCCAGGCAATCACCTTGTCGAGATTCGCCTGGCCACCTACGCCAAAGAAGTTGAACAGGTCCGCGTCGGTGGCAAAACCAAAGGCATCGCGGGTCATGTTTGCGCTGGTAAACGCTTCCAGTGCACCGGAGCTTCCTGTGTTCGTGTACAGGGTTCGGGTCGCCGGATCACGCGCCGCCAACAGGCCGCCCACACCGCCTTTGCTGACAAATCCACCGTCATCGGTGCTCCAGAACGTGTCCGCATCGTTGATGATTTCGCCGTTGGAAGCGTTGATAGCAAGATCACCGTTTCTGTCGACAACCTGCGGCGCTTCCCCGTCGGGGAAGGCCAGACGCAGCTTCTTCACATTGCCGCGCCAGTCCGGCTTGTTGTCGGGCTCAAACATCGCGTAGTAGACGGCGTCTTCAGTCCGGTTACGCGAGAAACTGTCCACCGCAACCGCAGGTGACGTAAAGGTCGATTCCAGATCGGAAATATCGTTCAGGATCACCTGAAAAGCCGTCGCGAGTTCTCCCGCTGTTCGTGCTTCGAAGTATTGACCGGTGCCCCTGTCGGCGGTTTCTTCCAGCAGTGGCTGGCTGATATCGAACCCTATGGTATAGGTGACCGCATTTTGCTCGCCATTGGAGGCGTCCTGGTCGATGTCCTCGGTGGCCATGTAACCGGCCAGCTCAGGCAAGCAGTTTTTCGACTCGGGGCCACCGCCATCATCATCCGGCCAGGAATCACAGGTCTCGCCTGTGAGTGTCTCGATCGCCGAGTTTGCATTGGTATCCAGGCTGGGCAAACCATCGGTCATCAGAATGGCGTAGACCGGGCCACAATCCTGGCTTGGGGGAATGTAATTCCCTGAGTCATCTTCAGCGTCGGTATCCCTGACCGGCAAATCCCTGTCTGGCGTTCCACCGGTGTCGCGTTCAAGACCATACAGCACCGATTTGCCAGAAAAATAGCGATAGACTTCGTAATAGCTCTCGCATAGTGGTGTTGCACCCACGGCGTCCAGGTCGTTTTCGATCAAACTCACCAGATCCGCGCGCTCAGCGGCGGTCATATCATCGCGAATGCGCGCCACCAAACGTCCGCCATCATCGCTTGAGCCGCTATTGTCGTTAAACAGCATCAAACCGAAGTCATAGTTAGTCGCGGTTGTGACCAGCGAAGAGATGACATCCTGCGCAATCGCCAACCGGGTGCGCGACTCAATGATACTGCTGTCGTTCCAGTAGTCGATGTAATGGCCGCTGTACAGCGTGTAGATCGTATCCCCCCAGGCGAAATTCGAGTCCGTAGGCGCGGCACCGTCAAAGACCTCTGCATCGGGTACGTCATCCAGCGGATAGCCGTCTGCAACGCCCGGGCCGTTGCCGGGGTTGGCAAGCTGCACATCATTGCGACACTCAACATGTGGCGGGTTATTGATCGAACTGTTCAGGTTTGCCCAGGTGCCAGGATTGGTCTCAATCGTACACTGCTGCGCCAGGGGCACGATGCTGAACGGAAACCAGCGGATACAGAAACCCGCAAACAGGTTGTAGCCTGAGGGGCACTGGGGTGGCTGAATCACCTCGCAGATTTCTTCAGTAGTCTCCGGAGACCAGCGCCGCGCAACGGCCGCGGGGAATACGCCCTCTTCCTGCAGCGGAAAGTAGGACGACGCACAACGGTTCACAGAACTTGAGAACCAGTTATTACTGTTGGACCCGGGCGGCACGCCGTCTGTCGAATAATACACGCGGTCCAGTTCAGCACCGTCTATGCCACCGTTATAGGTTTCATTCGGATCATAAGGCGGCCGGGTCGCTACAAGCGTTCTCATACTTCCCGAATCATCAAACACGATGAGCACCTTTGGCCTGCCGGAGGAGGTCAAACTTGCCGGTGAATTGAAAAATATCTCGGTATCATCGGCAATCGCCGCCGGAACAACACCGGCCAGGTGCGTTACTGCCAGTAGAGGAATCATTAGTACCGTTTTTATAAGCCTAATATTCATCGTGTTGACCTCCGTGTAAATCGCGCGGCAAGCGCCGTAACGGCGATTGCTGGTGATTCTTGTTACTCAATGTCGTTGCCCTTGTGGGCCTTAACGGCAGCCAACCTGGCTCGCCGCCTTGTGTTTGTAAGTCTTTCTCACCTACCGCTTCATACAAAAAAGCTAACGGCTTTCCATCCATTTAACCCGGACATTCCCGGGTTACTTCAAGACCGTCTTCACTACACCCAGCGACGCAATCGTGCGCGCGCGGCCGGGCACTTCATGGCTGCCATCGACGCGATAATAATCACAGGCAAAAAAGCCGGCGCTGCTACCTCCCCTTCCGGGGCGAGGCCGAGGGCAGGAGCCATCTACGCGCAACAGTGTTACCTCTATTGAATTCACTGAATTGGGGTCATCAAGCTGTGAAAGCGGGGCAATTCCCTGAAAAGGATCATCGTCATCGTTACGATCAAAAGGATCATCTGCGGTGCCCGCCAATGCCAGGGTGGCGAACAGCGCCGCCTCTACCGACTGCAATGAGTTGTTCTGGTCCTGCATATTGGAAGACATTCGCAAACTCATTGAGCTGTTCCTGGCGGCAGTGACACTCAAAATGGTAACAATCAACAAGAACAACATTGCCACCACAAGGGCAACCCCGCGCTGCTTTCGTGCGCTAGTCAACATGCTCAGGACCCTCCCAACAAGTAGAGACTGGGATTGCGCAGCGTCACGGCATTGCTGACCAG
This sequence comes from Gammaproteobacteria bacterium, assembly GCA_024742415.1. Lineage (GTDB taxonomy): Bacteria > Pseudomonadota > Gammaproteobacteria > Pseudomonadales > Halieaceae > Marimicrobium. Next base: position 162,007 of record JANSYN010000008.1, on the reverse strand, counting down.
CAGGCGAACAAAATTCTCATCAAATGCTGGATCATTGGGGTCGAAGGTTTCATCGCCCAACTGATAGGTTTTCGCGTTCTCGTAATTCACGTCTTCGCTCTCACTGCGCGCAAGAATAAACGCTTCCACAAAGGCTACGGTGTCCCAGGCGTTGGCAGTCTCTACGTCTTCCAGACCGCCATAGGTGTCGATGAATCCATCCTCGTCGTCATCCCAGCCAAAGCGGAAGCGCATACGTTCTATGCCCTCTACCAGATCCTGCGTCTCGATGACCATATTCGTGCCATCGTAAACCAGCACCTTGCGCGCAAGCTTGGGAACCCCCCGATCACCGTTAGCGCGAAGCGGCGGCTCACGCAGGTAGAAAATCTGGAATTGGTAGGGCCAGGCCAGCGCGCCGGCGTAGGGTTCGCCCTGGCTCACGTCAGGTTGTGAAGCCAGCGACTCGGCGCCATCAATGAGCAGCCCGCGCTCAACGTTGGCTATGACATAGGTTTTGTCGTTTTCAGTTTCATTGGGCCACTCTATATCGCCATCCAGCACCGCCGCGGGGTCATTCGGATCCTCGTCATAGAGTGGGTCCGGCAGAAATCCTTTCACTACCAGCACATCACTGTCTGGCACGGCATCGTCGATGCAACCATAGGCATCACCGCTGCTATCGGCCTTGACCGCGGCAATATAATTCGTTAAATCGTAGGCATCGCCATCGCCGGTGCAGGCGCCAGTGACCGCGCCAAGACCGGCATCGTTCTCGATATCAGCGCCCTGTATGCCGCCCATAAAGCCGGCGTGGCGCAGCGAATCAGTGATCAACATCAGTGCGAAGCGTGCACCCTCTGACATCTGCATGGAGCGCTCTGACTCCACGTATGAACGCTGCGATGCCAGGTAAATCGTAATTGCGCCACCAATGAGGATGGTACCGAGCAACATCGCGACCATAAACTCGACAATCGAAAGGCCGCCCTGTTCCTGTAAGCCTCTGTTGTTCTGAACACTCTTCATACGGCTACAGCTCCGCCTGATCGACGACAAAGGAAGTCACTACAATAGACCGGCGGTTGGGATCTGTGCCCGCGGCACCACCACCGCAGACCACGCCCGCGGGTACGCCGTCGCCGGTTTCCTGCAAGCCATCCCACTGGATCAAGATCGAGATTTGTCCGGAGTTGGTATGCGGTCCCCACGGCGCAAACTGTATGCACGCCCTGGGATTGATCAAACCAGCGGTATCTGCGCCACCTACTGAAACAGAGGACCCAATCAGTGCCTGCTCGAAGGCCCACAAGTCGTGGTTGGCAAGCTCAACGGGGGTACAACTGGCCGTCACGCAGTTGGGCGCCGGCTCACTCGCATAAACTGTGCCATCCAATGGGTTGGTGGTACCAATCGCATAGCCGGGCGTTGTGCTGATTGCCTGCGGGTTACCGCGGATTTTTTCCAGCATGCTATCGGCCATGGTGATGGCCCTTGCTCGTTGTACCGACTCGTATTCAGAGGTCTTGGACGACGTTAACAGGCTGACAACGCCAAGCACCCCCACTGCCAGGATGACAAACGTCACCAGAACTTCGATCATGGTGAAGCCGCGTGATGAAGCGGCAGTACCGTGTTGTGTGTTACGGGCAGCTAACATCATCGCCCCCCGGTATATTGACAATGTCATCCTCTGGATCATCTTCATCGATAAGTGAACGAGCGCTGCCGGCAGCGGTCAGTGCCAGCCCCCGGGCCTGGGTCTCCCCCCTGTCATCACAGATGACAAAGTGACCAAAGTCACCGAGTGAGTCCCCGCGCGAACTGAATCGCGTGCTGCGTGTGACGGCGTTGGAAGCGTTCCTGAACACCAGGCTGACATCGTCCGGCAGGTCTATACGCTGTACCATAAAAACATCTTCACCCGCATCGAGTACGTTGTCGTCGTCTTCGTCCGCGTAGGCGATGTAACCTGATGTCCAGGCATCGGACGTGGAACATGCGGTGCCGTTGGCGGATTCGCACAGGCGTACCGGCATGCGGCGCGCCATGGCTTCGGAACGCGCGTTGCCCAGCGAACTGCGTAAGGATGACATTTCAGAGGCCATGCGATTATTCTTCAGGGTATTTTGAAAACCCGGGACCCCAACCACCAGCAAGACACCGAAAATCCCCAGAACGACCATTAATTCTACGATGGTAAAACCGGCTGAACGTTGCCGCATACGCCGCTGTCGCCCACCGAGCCCCAAGCCGCGACGGCGGCTCTTTTGCCCTGCTAACTGAACGTTAATGTTAACTATTCCCCACATGGGCTGCCTTTTTTGACTGTTATACCCAGATCCACAGCTTACAGATAGCAAAGGCGTCCGGTGAATACCACAGGGAACCGGATGGGCGGGCAATATTACCGATTAACGGCCAGAAAACAGGCCATTGCGGGCGTTCTACGCGGCAAAAGGCCACTCATCGCAGCGTTCTGACGAGTGCCAAAGGCCACGCGTGGGGGGGGGGGGGTTGGGTCACCGAGGGAAGGGTTGGTCAGCACTGGTGCCACGAGCGGGCGGGTTGTAGCAAAAGTTGGTGGCCCCTGCCGTCAACCCGGCAACGAATGCCGGGTACGGGAGCTGGCGTCGCACGGAGTCACTCTGTACACCACCGGGCGCGGCTGTCTAATCCTTGGGGAGCAACGACAGCCCGTCTGCTGTTTCATCCAGCATGCCCGACTGGTATACCTTCACCCACTTCTCGAGCTGCTCCATGGCATCCTGCTTGCTCTCGAAGGGGCCCTCGGTAGAACCCTCACGGGTCAGGAAAAACCATTTTCCATCGTGCTCGATAAACCGCTGGGAACGATACCAGGCTTTGTTCTCGATCTCGTTACGACGCTTGTCACTCATGTTCGCCCAACTCCGCTGCAGGTCGGCCGTCAATATTGGGCAAAAACTAACACCGTCGGAGAGCCTTTGCCAATATCGCGGATTTCAAGGTTCGACCTTCTTCACAAAAAAAGGCCCCCTGGCAGAAAGCCAGGGGGCCTGTAGCAGGCGTGCAGAACCTCCGCGGGTCTACATTAACTCGCTTGTGCAACCGAGCCCAGGAACTGCGGCTTGCCATCATCGAGATCCACCCGAATGACATCGCCAGGCTGGTACTGTCCGGCCAGCAACTGCTGCGCCAGGGGGTTTTCCAGTTCCTGCTGGATCGCACGCTTGAGCGGCCGCGCACCGTAGACCGGATCAAAACCCGCCTCTACCAGCCGCTCCATAAACGCATCGCTGATCTCCAGCTCGAGATCCTTCTCTGCCAGCCTCGCCCTGAGACCGTGCAGCTGGATGTCAGCAATACCGCGTATCTGCTCCTTCATGAGCGGATGGAACACCACCACTTCATCGACCCGGTTGATAAACTCCGGACGAAAATGCGTGCCGACGACCTGCATGACTGCAGACTTCATCGCAGCGTAATCATCTTCACCGGCCATCTCCTGAATAAGATGTGAACCGAGGTTGGATGTCATTACAATCACTGTGTTGCGGAAATCCACCGTGCGGCCATGCCCGTCTGTCAGGCGGCCATCTTCCAGCACTTGCAGCAGGATGTTAAACACATCGGGATGCGCCTTTTCGACTTCATCCAGCAGCAGTAGTGAATAGGGACGACGGCGCACGGCTTCTGTCAGGTACCCGCCCTCTTCGTAGCCGACATAGCCTGGCGGTGCACCGATCAACCGGGCCACGGAATGTTTCTCCATGAACTCGGACATATCGATACGAATCATGGCGTCGTCACTGTCAAACAAAAAGTCAGCCAGCGCCTTGCACAGTTCGGTTTTACCCACGCCAGTGGGCCCCAGAAACAGGAAGGAACCATTCGGGCGCTTGGGATCTGCCAGGCCTGAGCGTGAGCGGCGTACTGCATTGGACACCGCCGCAATGGCCTCTTCCTGCCCTACAACACGTTCGTGCAAACTGCCCTCCATACGCAGGAGCTTGTCGCGATCGCCCTCCATCATTTTGGACACGGGAATGCCCGTCCAGCGTGACACGACCTCGGCAATTTCTTCCTCGGTGACCTTGTTGCGCAACAGCACCGTATCGGTGGCCTCACTGGCCTGTGCCAGCTCCAGCCGCTTTTCCAGTTCGGGCATGAGCCCATACTGCAGCTCTGACATACGCGTGAGGTCTGTAGCGCGACGGGCTGCTTCCAGTTCGAGTTTGAGCTGCTCAAGTTCGCTCTTGATGTCCGCTGCGCCCTGCACGCTGGCCTTCTCGCCTTTCCAGATTTCCTCGAGGTCGGCGAATTCACGTTCGACTTTGTCGATTTCGTCGCCAAGAATTTCAAGCTGTTTCTTCGCTGCACTGTCGGTGTCTTTCTTCACCGCCTCGCGCTCGATTTTCAGCTGGATCAGGCGCCTCTCGAGTTTGTCCATGGCCTCGGGCTTGGAATCAATTTCCATGCGAATCCGGCTGGCCGCCTCGTCCACCAGGTCAATCGCCTTGTCGGGAAGCTGACGATCTGTGATGTAGCGCTGCGACAGTTTTGCCGCGGCGATAATCGCGCTGTCAGTAATATCGACGCCGTGGTGAACTTCGTAGCGCTCCTTCAAGCCACGAAGAATGGCGATCGTGTCTTCTTCATTGGGTTCATCAACCAGCACTTTCTGGAAACGACGCTCCAGGGCGGCGTCTTTCTCAACGTGCTGGCGGTATTCGTCCAGCGTTGTGGCTCCAACACAGTGCAGTTCGCCACGTGCCAGCGCCGGTTTGAGCATATTGCCGGCATCCATCGAGCCCTCGGCCTTGCCAGCCCCAACCAGGGTATGCAGTTCGTCGATAAACAGAATGATGCGGCCTTCCTGCTTGGAAAGCTCGTTAAGAACGGCTTTCAGGCGTTCTTCAAAATCGCCGCGAAACTTGGCTCCGGCCAACAGGGCTCCAAGATCGAGTGACAATACGCGCTTATCGCGCATACTCTCGGGAACCTCACCGTTCACCACGCGCTGCGCGAGACCTTCAATAATGGCGGTTTTACCGACGCCGGGCTCGCCGATGAGCACCGGGTTGTTCTTCGTCCGGCGCTGCAATACCTGGATCGTACGGCGAATTTCATCGTCGCGGCCGATCACAGGGTCCAGCTTGCCCTGCTCGGCACGCTCGGTCAGGTCGATGGTGTATTTATCCAGCGCCTGGCGGGATTCCTCCGCCTGGGGGTCATTGACGGTTTCTCCGCCACGCACAGCGTCTATCGCCGCCTGCAGGGCGCTTTCTGTCAAGCCACTGGCCTTGAGCAATTGCGCCACTTTCGTGCCGCTTTGCAGCATCGCCGAGAGCACCAGCTCACTGGAGATAAAGCTATCCCCACCTTTCTGCGCCAGCTTGTCAGTAATGTTCAATATGCGCTGTAGGTCTGCGGAAAGGTGCATGTCACCGCCCACGCCGCTGACCGTGGGCAAGGAATCCAGCTCTGCCGCAACCGCTTGTTGGAGTCGTGCGATGTCGCTGCCGGCACGCTGCAGCAGCGGTCTGCTCGAGCCACCGGACTGCTCCAGCAAACTGTGCAGCAAATGCACAGGCTCGATGACATTGTGATCCCGGCCCAACGCCAGGGACTGCGCATCTGCCAATGCAGATTGCAGCTGGTTGGTTAATTTATCCATTCGCATAATCAGTTACCTCAATCCTGCGCCGCGGGCGCAACTATTCTTCCGATACCTCCTAAATGGGGTCAAATAGCCCTATTTCAAGTGAGGAAACTGAGCCGCCCACGTTTGCCTAGGCGCCTGTTTTCAGGGCAATCACCGTAGCCATCCGGCCGGTCTGGCCATCCCGGCGAAAGGAAAAAAACCGCTGCGGTTGCGAATAAGTGCAGGCGCGGTATGCGTAGACTCGTGAGACCCCGGCCTTGAGTAACCGCGCGCGCGCCAGGCCGTGCAGATCGGCGAGGTACTTGCCCGGCAGGGTCGGGTGCGATGCAAAGCACTCCAGCAGTACACTGTGGTCATCACGGAGCTCACGGAGAAAGGCCTCGCGTACGTCTGCACCCACCTCGAATGCGGCCGGGCCGATACATGGGCCCAGCCAGGCCATCACGTTCGTCGCGGCGCAGGGCATGGCTTCCAGCGTAGCCTCGAGGACACCGCCGGCCAGGCCGCGCCAACCGGCATGGGCAGCAGCCACACAATCGCCACGGGTACTGCTGAACAACACGGGCAGGCAGTCGGCCGTCATGATGGCGCAGACCTGGCCGGGATCAACAGACCAGCTGGCATCAGCCTCGACCTCGGGCCCGGCCGTTCCCGCGCGTATGACGTGCACACCGTGCACCTGTGTCAACCACTGCAGCTGGCTGCCCAAAGGTAGCTCAGCGGCCAGTAGAGCGCGATTCAAGCCAACGCGTTCGGCATCATCACCCACGTGTGTGCCAACGTTCAGGCTATTGTACGGCTGCCCACTGCAGCCACCCACGCGGGTTGTGGAAAACGCCAGCACCGAGTCCGGTGCCGGCCAATCCGGAACAATCCGCTCAACCATCAACCTTGCCCGGCACGTCCTCACGAGCCAGCAACTCGATCAGTGCGCTTAAATCCCCGGCGATGGGACACTCGTAGTGCACAGGCTCACCCGAAGCAGGGTGGATCAGCCCAAGCCGCCTTGCATGTAGCGCCTGGCGCGAAAACCCCCGAAGGCCCTCGATGAGTTCATGGGACGCTCCACGTGGAATACGCGGGCGGCCACCGTAGACAGGGTCACCGACCAGCGGATTATGCCGATGCGCCATGTGTACGCGAATCTGGTGTGTTCTGCCCGTTTCGAGGCTGACATCAATCTGGGTGTGATTCGCAAAGCGACGGGCCACGCGATAATGGGTAATAGCGGACTTACCGCCATGCTCCACCACGGCCATCTTCTTGCGCTGGCGCGGATGACGGCCCATCGGCGCGTTGATGGTGCCGCCACCGGTCAGGGCACCAATGCACACTGCAACGTACTCCCGTTGCACGCTTCGCGCCTGCAACTGGTTGACCAGATCGTTGTGTGCCACAAGATTCTTGGCCACCACCATGATACCGGAGGTTTCTTTGTCCAGCCGGTGCACGATGCCGGCGCGCGGTAACTGCTCGAATTCGCTCGAGTGCGCTAGCAGCGCATTGACCAACGTGCCGGCCGCGTGTCCGGCCGCGGGGTGCACCACCAGGCCTGCGGGCTTGTCCAGCACCAGTATGCTGTCATCCTCATGAATAATCTGCAGAGCGATATCCTGCGCCACCCAGCTTACTGCCGGCTCAAGCGAGGTGACCACCTCGAGCAATGCGCCCGCAGTCACGGCATCGCGCGGGCGCAGCTGTGCGCCATCGACTCGCAAGTGCCCCTTGCGAATCCACGATTGCAGACGCGATCGGGAATAAGCAGGGAAGAGCTGTGCAGCGGCCTGATCCAGCCTGCTGCCGTGCAAGTCTGCGGGCACCTGCGCGGTTAATTCAATGGTGTCGCCCATGCTGTTCCTGTTTAAGCGCCCTGCCGCCTGTGGTTAAATACGCAGCGACAAAAGCCGATGCCGTGGAGTTTACCACGGCCGTGCCGCCACAATTGGTGAAGCTATTGAAAACGACTCTGACCCTGTTACTGATATTATTGCTTGGCGCCTGCTCCGGGAACGATGAACTTCCGGATATCGGTGCTGATACCGGCGAGCAACAAATCTACCAGGAAGCGCAGAAATACCTCCGTGGCGGTAATTTCGACCTGGCAGTAAAGAGCCTGCAGCTGCTGGAATCACGCTACCCTTTCGGACGCTATGCCGAGCAGGCGCAGCTGGAGTTGATCTATGCGCATTACAACGCCTTCGAGCACGAGGCCGCGGTTGAGGCTGCTGATCGTTTCATACGCCTGCACCCGCAGCATCCGAACGTCGACTACGCCTATTACATGAAGGGCCTGGCGGCCTATACCGGCAACGAGGATATCTTTAATCGCTTTCTGCCCACCGACCCAACCCAGCGCGACACCAGCCACGCCAAAGAGGCCTTCGCAGAATTCGGCCAGTTACTCTCACGCTACCCCGACAGCCCCTATGCTGCCGATGCCAAAGCGCGCATGGTGTCTTTGCGCAATCTGCTGGCACGCCATGAAATCAACGTCGCCAACTATTATCTGCGTCGTGGCGCCTATTTGGCGGCAACCAACCGCGGCCGCTACGTGGTCGAGAACTTTCAGCGCACACCTGCGGTCGCCGACGGCCTGGCAGTAATGGCGCAGGGCTACATACTGCTTGGGATGAACGATCTGGCACGCGATGCAATCGACGTGTTGGCGACCAACTTTCCAGATCACCCCTCGCTGGACAAAAACGGCGAGTTCAGCAGCGACTATACGCTGGACGGCTTGCAACGTTCCTGGGTGAACAAGCTCTCCTTTGGCCTGTTTGATCCCCCGCAACCCCCGCAGTTCAATACTCGACCCGAGGTCTAGCCCCAACGTCCAGGGCAGCCTTGAGCCAGTGCCAACAGCGGGTGTTACTCGCCCGGTGTCCAGCCGGAGGTAATAGGATAGCGACGGTCGCGACCGAACCCGCGCCGCGTGATCCGCACACCAATGGGCGCCTGGCGTCGCTTGTATTCATTCAGGTCGACCAGCCGCAGGACCCTGTGCACCTCTTCGCTGTCCATGCCGTGCGCAATAATGGCGTCAGCACTGCAATCCTCTTCCACGTAGAGCCGCAGGATTTCATCCAGCACGTCGTAGGGGGGCAGGCTGTCTTCGTCTTTCTGGTCAGGCCGCAGTTCCGCTGACGGTGGTCGATCAATAACGCGCTGGGGAATGCAGGGGCCCAGACTGTTGCGGTAGCGACACAGTTCAAAGACGAGGGTTTTGGGCACGTCCTTGAGCACATCGAAACCGCCGGCCATGTCGCCATAGAGTGTGGAGTAGCCCACGGCAAGCTCGCTCTTGTTGCCCGTGGTAAGCACCAGCGAACCCTTTTTGTTCGAGATAGACATCAGCAGGACGCCGCGACAGCGCGCCTGCAGGTTTTCCTCTGTTGTATCGGGTTCGAAGCCGCGAAATTCCTCTGCCAGGCTCGCCATAAAGGCTTCATAGAGAGGCTCTATCGATATGACCTTGTGCCTGACACCCTGCGTGGCTGCCTGTTCGGCGGCGTCTTCCACGCTCATCTGCGAGGTATAGCGAAAGGGCATCATAATGGCCTCTACCCGCTCAGGCCCCAGCGCTTCGACTGCTACTGCAAGAGTTAACGCAGAATCTACCCCACCAGAAAGGCCCAGCACGACCCCCCCAAAGCGGTTTTTTTCCACATAGTCGCGCACACCCAGCACGAGCGCACGCCAGGTGGCCTCCAGTTCATCCAGCGGGGGATACACCGGCAGGCCCGCAAACGTACCGTAGCCGTCACGCCGGTGGAACTCGACCCAGAAATGACCCGCCTCGAAGTTGGGCGCCGCGGCAACCACCTCACCTTGCGCAGACACTGCAAAGGAACCACCATCAAACACCAGTTCGTCCTGCCCGCCCACCTGGTTGACATACACTATCGGAATACCCGCGCTGCGCGCCCGCTCCCCAACGAGATCCCAGCGTTCATTGCGCTTGCCGCGATGGTAAGGAGACGAATTCAGGTTCAACAGAAGCTGCGCTCCCGCCGCGGCCGCCTGTGCAGTAGGACCCTCTTCCCAGATATCCTCGCAAATGCTCAAACCCACGGGCACGCCACCGATATCGATCACGGTGGCGCTGTCTCCCGGCGAGAAGTAACGCTTTTCGTCAAACACCTGATAATTCGGCAGACGCTGCTTGCGATACTCGCCCAGCAGTTGTCCACGATGGTACACGCCAGCCACATTGTACAGCTGGCCGTTTTCACGCCTGGGGTAACCCAGCACAGCATAGGCGCTGCCTGTCATGGCGGCGCAAATCACCCGCAGTGACTGCGCAACCCGCAGCTCTATACTGGGGCGCAATAGCAAGTCTTCCGGGGGGTAACCGCTTAGAGTCAGCTCCGGAAACACCACAACCGGCTGATCGTGCTCCACTTCGGCCGCCTTCAGGGTGGCGATCACCTTGGCAGAATTACCCTCGAAGTCACCCACCAGGGTGTTCATCTGCGCCATGAGAATTGATAGAGATGTCATTGGGGATCCAGCTATACGCTCAAGGCGGCTATTGTCCGGAAATCCGGCCGTCATCGCCAGTGCGAATTGGTGTCGTTACCCGGGTACAAGCCAGTTACAACAATGCCTGATACACTTGGCAACCACTGCGCGGTTGCCACGGAACAGTAAACATTGAATCAGCCGGCCATACTGACCCAACCCACTACGTCGGGCACCAGCCAACAAAACCTCGCCCTGTTCAGGGTGTACGTTGGCTATCGGTCACTGCTGTCAGTCGTGCTGCTGATCATGCTGGTCAGCCCCAACACCCGGCAACTGGTGGGCACTGAAAATACCGCCCTGTACACGACCATCGCCCTGGCATATCTGGCGACAAGCATACCGCTGGTTGGCTCGCTCTCGACCCGGCTGAGCGAGAGCCAACGACTCATGCTGCTGGTTTTCCTGATTGATATCGTCGCGATCACCTTGCTGTCCGATGCCAGTGGTGGCGTGATCAGCGGCCTGCCCGTATTGCTGGTCATTATTGTTGCCGCCAGCGCAGTACTGCTGACCAACCGCACTCAGGCGACGCTGGTGGCAGCACTGAGTGTACTGGCCATACTGCTCGACACCGTGTGGCTGATTTTCAAGGGCACGCTGGACAGCAATGCCCTGTTTCCGGCGGGAATCCTGGGGTTATTGATCTTCGGCGTCTCGTTGATGGTGCAGCCCATCGCGCATCGGCTGGGCCGCGCCGAGGAACTGGCTCGCAACCGTGCGAGTGATCTCTACACGCTGCAACGACTCAATGAACAGATCGTGCAACACATGCAGACCGGCATACTACTGGTCAGCGCGGATGGCGTGGTGCGAGTCATGAACAAGGCCGCCAGCAATTTGCTGGCTCCCGAACGGCCCGTGACTGTCGAGCAAGGTCGCCAACTGGCCGACTACTGCCAGGAACTGGCCTACCAGTTTGAGCACTGGAAAGACTCCGGCATACACCGGGCGCGCCCTTTTACTGTTATGCAGGGCGCACCGCCAGTGATTGCGAACTTCAGGGAACTGCAACCCAATGCCAACCGCGAGTCACTGGTGTTTGTCGAAGACTACACCCCCGTCACCCGCTATGCACAATCATTGAAACTGAACTCCCTGGGGAGACTGACAGCCAGTATCGCCCACGAGATCCGCAATCCGCTGGGTGCAATCAGTCACGCTGCGCAACTGCTGCAGGAGTCACGCGAGCTGAGCGCCGACGACCAGCGCATGGCAGATATCATTCAGCACCACTGCGAGCGGGTGAATGACATCGTAGAGAGCGTGATGCAGATATCCCGACGCGAACCGCCCAGGCCAGAGTATCTGCAACTCTCGCCCTGGCTGACGGATTTCGTGCGCGATTACCTGAAGGCGCTCAATCGTCCCGCCGAGGTTACCATCAACTGCGAGTATCAGGAGCTGTTGATAGAGTTCGACCCGGAAAACCTGCGACGTGTGTTTTCCAACCTGCTCGACAACGCATTGCGTCACAGCAAACTCGCCTGCGGCATTGAATGCGCCCAGATCGATATTCGCCTGGATTTCTCAACCCATCAGTGCATGGTCGATGTTATCGACAAGGGAACCGGGGTGCCGGCGGCAGAAGTCGGCAAACTGTTTGAACCGTTTTTCACAACGCAAACAGAAGGCAGTGGCATGGGCTTGTACCTGTGCAAGGAATTGTGTGAAATCAACAACGCAGATATCAGCTATCGCGACAGCGGTGATGGCGGCGCCTGCTTCCGCATAACACTCAACCAACGGGGCTAAGCGATGAGTGGCCAGAGCGTACTGATTGTCGACGACGAGCCGGATATTCGTGAACTGCTTGATATCACCCTCAGTCGCATGGGGCTCAACACCCACAGCGCCGAGAATCTCGAAGACGCAATAGCCATGGTCGGGAACATACAGCCAGACCTGTGTTTGACCGATATGCGGCTTCCCGACGGCAACGGCATTAGCCTGGTGGAGTACATCCAGCGCGAGCATTCACACATTCCCGTTGCAATGATTACCGCCCATGGCAGCGTGGAAACTGCGATTTCTGCACTGAAGGCAGGCGCTTTTGATTTCATCAGCAAGCCCATCGAGCTGGACACACTGCGCAAGCTCGTAAGCACAGCCTTGCAGTTGGAGATGGACACCACTCGCGCCGAGTCGGCAGTTGACCGCGAACTCATCGGCCAGGCACCGGCCATTGGGCTGTTGCGCCAGCAGATTTCAAAACTCGCGCGCAGCCAGGCTCCGGTGCATATTTATGGCGAATCGGGTACTGGGAAAGAAGTTGTGGCGCGACTGATGCATAACAATGGCCCACGCGCCGCCGGGGCGTTCGTTGCTGTTAACTGCGGCGCTATCCCTCATGAGCTAATGGAAAGTGAACTGTTCGGGCACCTCAAGGGCAGCTTCACCGGTGCACAACAAGACAAGATCGGCTTGTTTCAGGCCGCCAGTGGCGGCACCCTTTTTCTGGATGAAGTTGCCGATCTACCCTTGCAAATGCAGGTGAAGTTGCTGCGGGCAATCCAGGAAAAAAGCGTGCGTCCAGTCGGCGCCAGTGAAGAACAGCCCACGGATATTCGCCTGCTCAGCGCGACCCACAAGGATCTCGCCAAGGAAGTCGCCGCTGGCAGATTCCGTGAGGATCTCTACTATCGGATCAACGTGATCGATGTTTCCGTTCCCAGCTTGAGAGAGCGCCTGCAGGATCTGGAAGAACTCACACAGAGCATACTGCAGGGCATCACTGGCGCCGATCGCCCGCGCGCACATCTGGATGAATCGGCTCTGGCGGCACTGCGTCGCTATCACTTCCCCGGAAACGTGCGCGAGCTGGAAAACATCCTCGAGCGCGCGCTGGCGCTGTCTGACGGTGAACGCATCACAGCAGATGACCTGCAGTTCCCCTCCCCTCCCGTGGCGCAATCAGCTCGACACGATAGCAAGGCCGAGGAAAAAACGCCTGCCGCCGCGCACGGCGCAACAGAACATACTGCGGCCTACGGTGATCTCGAAGGTTATCTGGAGCGGGTTGAACGCGACATCATCAGCGCTGCGCTGCAGGAATGTCGATGGAACAAAACCGCAACGGCCAAGATGCTGGGGATCAGTTTCAGAAGCCTGCGCTACCGGTTATCCAAGTTAGGTCTGGAAGACTGAATCACGGCGTTACTGTTCGCCGTTGAACCACCCCGGTTCACAGCTTACCAGCACTGCACTGCCTTACCCGTACCGCTAATCGTGCGCGCGCCCATGTGGTTCAGGCTGAGCCGTCCACATGCGCGGTCAGCGCGCTGGGTCGATTGCGGAGCGGCATGCACGGTAAACGAAAGCGCATCTGCGGCCAGCACAAAGCGATACACGCCAGCCCCGGCATCCGCGGCAACGCGCATACCATTACCGTCTATCGCATAACCTCCCTGGGGCCTACCCAGCTCTGCAAAACCCGTCGCATAGCGGCGGTACTCCACAAAGAACTGCTCCTGGCGTAACTGCAGGGCGTTCAACTCTATGACTGCCAGACCACGGCGCATTCGCAGCAGCTGCTGCTGGTAAGCCGGCAGCGCAAGCGTCATAAGAACCGCGACTACCAGTACCACCACAACCACTTCGATCAGGGTAAAACCGGCCAGGCGGGCCCGACACTTTGACTGCTTATTGTTCATGTTGCTTGGGCGGCGACTCTTGCGATGATTGATCGGAGAAAGGCTAGCTCGCAGCATCCACCGGGCTGGAACTGCACGTGGTTCGTCATGGCGCAAGCATCCATCCGGTGCTTGCCACCGGGTAGTCACTGCCTTACGGGCACTCACTCGCAACCAGCCATTTGCGATTTCAACGTCATACCTGCTACGGCGCATCAATTCCGGGTTGGCGCCAATACAGTATTCGGGGCTCGCCGGGCGCTGCCGGTAGCGCTACGCCGGTAACGGTTTGCGCCAAACGCGCACCGGACAAAACATCGAAAATCTCAACATCGATCTCGTAGAGCGCGTATTGCCCGGACCCTGCTGCCGGCGTCTCCAGCAGCATCACGGCCGACAAGCTGCGAGTGACGCGCGCGCGCACTGCAAAATCAGGTGGCAGTTCGATCGGCAGCGTGTATTGCAGGTCTGAGAATGCGCAAGTCTGGCGGGTGTCCGGTGGCTCGCAGTTCGATTGGCCTGCCTGGAGAGCACCGGGAAAGTTTTCAATTCTTTCGCGCACCGCAGTGCTGATACCACCAGCCACGCTCAGCGTTTCCAGGCGACGCTCCAGATTACCCGAATAGCGCAACTGCAAGCTTGCCGATTGCAAGACCGTAGCGGCCAGCATACTCATGACCAGGGTCAGGACCAGCACGATCAGCAGCGCAGTCCCGGAACAGGGCTCCCCCGCTCTGCGCGACAGGACACCACTACACGCCCTCAATCGCCAGACCCCAACGTGCTGGCAGGGCTGTTGCGCAAGCGCACCATCGCACTGAATACCCTGCGTTTATAGGCATCGCCGCGCGGCTGGATAAACTGGGAGCCCAACTGGTAGGAGCGGCTGTCAGTATACCCGGGCAGCGGCAGCACTGAACGCAAGAGCAGGTGTACCCGCGCAGTCAGGCTCTGTTTGAGCTGCTGTGCTGTTGGATTCTGGCGATACAGGTCAACGGCGCTGTCGCCATCCATATCGATTCCAAACTCTACCTGCATGTTCTCTACGCCCTCAACATAGCAGCGCGCCGTCATGCCATCACCGGCCAGCATCTGGGCGCACAAGGCCGGTATGTCATCACCTGGCGTGACTGCATAGGGACGCAAGAAGAAGACTTTGGCGTTCGCCTTCCAATAGGTATGGGTTGGATCATGCGGTTGTGCGTCGGCCAGGGCCTGGGTGCTGCGCTGTAACCAGGTCGCAGCGGTTCCTGCGCTTGTGCGCAAGAACCACGAGACCACGGCCGATGCTGTTGCGTCTTCGGTCAGTATGCCGCCTTGCACGGTGGGCTGTGCTGCGGTGCGCTTTACCACCAGCAAGTCGGTGTTGGCCAGAATGACTGGGGGCTC
Organism: Gammaproteobacteria bacterium; assembly: GCA_024742415.1. Lineage (GTDB taxonomy): Bacteria > Pseudomonadota > Gammaproteobacteria > Pseudomonadales > Halieaceae > Marimicrobium. The sequence goes on along the minus strand of JANSYN010000008.1, from coordinate 146,839 downwards.
AAGGCAATCAAGCGACACCCCTGTGCTGGTGACCGGCGCTGCCGCGCCGGCATAGTCGTTCACATGATCCAGCGCATTGGCACTGCTGAGCGCCCAGTTGCCGGCATTGCAGTCAGACCCCACAGATTGCTCGGGCAATGGGTCTGTGGGTAGCGCGGTGCCATAAAAACCCGCCATCGCCAACTCCCCCGACAGCAGGGCAATGGCATAGCGCCCGTTTTCCTGAATTCTGGCGCTTTGATCTGTGATGAGGTGATGGCGCCTGGAGTCCAGATACAGCGCCATCACCGCACCGGTCAGCAATGCCATCAGGAACAGACTGACGAGCAATTCGACCAATGAAAAACCATCCGCCGCGGATGGCGCGGCATAAGCTGTGACGACCCGCCGCGCACTCAAGCCGACTGTCCGACATAGCTGGTCAACACCAGACGACGGTAGCGGCGCTCTCCCGGTTCACCCGTGTCTTCCTCTGGGGGCCAGTAGGCGTCACTGGCCGCATCGCAACCGGGTAGGGCTGGCGTCGCCGATGGCGGGCCGTCGCGCCACAGGAATGTCACAGTGACGACACCATCGGACGTGTGCAGGCACAAACGCGCTGCGTTGATACCGGGCACCGGCTCATTCCCCAGACGGACCTGCTCCCCACGTAACAGGGACTGCCAATCCCACAGGTCGTAGGCGGCCATCTCAGCCGGTGCGCAAACCGCGTGCGCGCAATCAACCTGTGGTGGCTCTATCGGTCCGGCGCCGATGAACGCCATCTGGTAGCTGGCAAGCGCACTGCTGTTCGCGGCTATACGCTCAAACATGTCTGCCGCCAGCGCAACTGCCTGGCTGTGCTGTTCGGCTGCGTCATGCAGGCGCTGCCCGTTGAGTTGCGCCATCAGCAATGCACTGACTGACGCCGTGAAAATCAGCAGTGCGACCAGGAACTCCACCAGGCCGAAGCCAGCAAACGGCCTTTGGCTAACGGCAGGGACAACGATGCCAGTGTTCATACGTCCACCGTGCAGTCACCCCAGTTGCGCTCCAGCCGTGCGCGCCCCACTATGTTGAGCACCACACTCAGGGGAGCGACCCGGTGATCCGGTGGGCATATCTGCAACGTCAGGTTGTGCCTGGCCGAGCCGTCCGAGCGGTAACTGATTAAACCGGATGCCGCACGCGTTCCAGCGCGATTCGTGACCTGATAGCCCTGCGGCACTGCCGGCGCTACCTGCAGGACTTCATCGACACCGGCATCGACTTCGCGATCACGGTTGCTGTTAACGAACACCATCCAGCCGTCGTTATAAGCGTCAGAGCAGGCCGGCTCACCTGAATGTGACCTGGTGTGAGGGCAGATACTGACGTTCGTATTGCGACGGATTGCCTCCGAGCGGGCAAGGTTGACGGCGGCCATTAAACCGCGCGAGAGCTGCAGCAACCTGACCTCATGCACGTACTTGTCTAACGACGGAGCGCCAACGCCCAGCAGCGTCGCCACAATGGCAAGCACCGCCAACAACTCCAGTAAAGTCAAACCGCGCGGACGTAAGGTTGCCTGCTGCATCTGTCTGCCCCTTGAAACACAGTACAGATGCCACGTTAAGCTATCGAACGGGGACACAACAGCGTTTGAACGCTTTTGAAGAAACCTGGTCAGTCAGGATTACAAAGCAGGTCGCGCTGGGAGGATTAGCGCTGCACGGCACGCGCCCTAGAGATTCTTGACCTCGATACGCAGCTCTTTGGGCAATGAGAAGGTGATGTTCTCGGGCCGGCCCTCCACCTCAAACGCCTCGGTGGCGCCCAGTGCGCAAAGCCTGTCAAGCACCTCCTGCACCAACACCTCCGGCGCCGAGGCACCGGCTGTTACACCAATGCGCTGCTTGCCACTGAGCCAGTCCGGATTGATGTCTTGCGCGCCGTCAAGCAGATAGGCTTCGCTGCCCATACGCTCGGCCAACTCACGCAGACGATTAGAATTCGAGCTGTTTGGAGAACCAACGACCAGCATCAGGTCGCACTCCCCGGCCAGTTGCTTGACCGCATCCTGCCGGTTCTGGGTGGCATAGCAGATATCGTCCTTGCGCGGGCCTTCGATGCGTGGAAAGCGTTCACGCAGGCGATCAATCACCTTGGCGGTGTCATCCATGGACAGCGTCGTCTGGGTGACATAGGTAATGTTGTCCGGATTGCGCACTACCAGTTCGGCGACTTGCTGTTCGTCTTCGACCAGGTAAATATCGCCGCCTGCGCTACGATCGTACTGGCCCATAGTTCCCTCAACCTCGGGGTGACCGCGGTGCCCGATAAGAATGCACTCCCTGCCCTTCAGGCTGTGGCTGGCCACTTCCACGTGCACCTTGGTGACCAACGGGCAGGTTGCATCAAAGACTTTTAGCGAGCGCTTGCTGGCCTCGCGACGTACCGCCTGCGACACGCCATGCGCACTGAAAATAACGATGCAGTCGTCGGGCACCTCTTCCAGCTCATCGACGAAGATTGCGCCGCGGGCGCGCAGATCCTCGACCACGAATTTATTGTGCACCACCTCGTGGCGCACATAGATCGGCGCCCCGAACACCTCGAGCGCTCGGTTGACAATATCGATGGCGCGGTCAACACCTGCGCAAAATCCGCGTGGATTGGCCAGGCGAACTTCTGGATTACTCACGTCAAACGGCCCTTGCTCATAGCTGCCCTAGTGTAAATCAACTGGCTCGATCCGGTGCACCAGCACATCAAACAAAATCGTTCGGCCAGACAGCGGGTGGTTAAAATCTACCGTGACCTGCTCTTCATCAAACGCAATGATCATGCCCGGTACTTCACCTCCTGCAGCATCAGCGAAAGAAAACACGATGCCGATTTCCAGTTCCATATCGTCATCAAACTGGCGTCTTGGAAGCTGCTGCACGTTGTCATCATTAGGCTGACCAAAGGCGCTTTCCGGCGGTACGGTAAACAGCTGGCGCTCGCCGGCGCGCATGCCAAAGAGCAGCTGTTCGAAATCCGGCAGCAAACTGCCATCGCCCACGACAAAATCCACAGGCTCGCCGCCGAAGTTGGTATCGACCTCTTCGCCGTCTTCCAGGCTGATGGAAAAATTCAGGAAAACCCGTGTGCCTTCGCTGACCGTTACTGTATTCAAGGCGCTGCCTCTGATTGTTTATCCCCGGGTTGCTCACGCTGCAGAAAGCTGTCGAGCAGCATACAGGCGGCCCCCACTGAAATCGCAGAATCTGCGATGTTGAATGTTGGAAAATACCGATTCTGATAATGCACAGAGATAAAGTCCACCACGTAACCCAATTCAACCCTGTCCCACAGGTTACCCAATGCGCCGCCAAGAATCAGGGCCAGGCTGAGCGCCAGCAGGCGCTGGCCCCTCGGCGCAAGCGCCAACCAGATCACCAGGCCGACACTGATTACCGCAGCAACCACGGTGAAGAAATAGCGCTGCCAGCCGCCCGCGTCATCGAGAATGCTGAAGGCCGCGCCGGTATTGTGGTGCAACGTCATGTTCAGCCATGAAAACACGGGTTCGGGCCGGGCATACTGTAACGTCGTGCTTGCCAGATCCTTGGTGTACTGATCCGCCGCGACAATGACAGCGGCAAGCGCATACCACCATACTGCTGTGATGCCATTACGCAAACCGTCGTAACTCCCCGTCGCCGTCCACATTCTCTACACACCGGGCACACAGCCCCGGGTGTTGCACAATACTGCCCACCTCGGGCCTGCGGTGCCAGCAACGCTCGCACTTTTCATGCTCTGAAGGCACCACCAGTAAACTCAGGCCCGCCACATCGGTCACCGCGGCGCGTTCATCGGCCTCGGCCAGCGGCCGCAACGCGGCGTCGGAGGTGATCAGCACAAACCTTAGCTCCTCACCCAGGGCTGCCAGGTCAGTATGCAGTTGGCCATCGCAATACAGCGTGACCTGGGCGTCCAGGGAACCCTTGAGTGCGCCTGCGGCACGCTTCACTTCCATCTCACGGTTCACCGCACTGCGCACCGCCAGAACGCGGCTCCAATACTGGGCGTCCATGGCTGCAGGCAACGTCGCTGCATCAAGCTTCGTATACCACTGTTCCAACAACACGGACCCGGCGCGCTCTCCGGGGAGGTTCTCCCAGATTTCTTCGGCAGTGAAGGTCAGTATCGGCGCAATCCAGCGCACCAGTGCCTCGCAGATATGGAACATTGCGGTCTGTGCCGAGCGCCTGGCCAGGCTATCCGCTTGCGTGGTGTACTGGCGATCCTTGATGATGTCCAGGTAAACCCCACCCAGGTCATTGGCGCAGAAATTATGCAACTTCTGGTAAACGTGATGAAACTGGTAGTCAGCGTATGCTGCGCGCAATTCGTCCTGAATGCTCGCCGCACGCGCCATTGCCCAGCGATCCAGTGGCAGCATGTCATCGGCAGCGATCGCATCGCATGTGGGGTCGAAGCCCGCCAGGTTGGAGAGCAGAAACCGCGCTGTATTACGAATACGGCGATAGGAATCTGCAATCCGCTTGAAGATCTCGTCGCTGGCGGCCAGCTCACCGCGGTAGTCTGTTGCGGCTACCCAGAGGCGCACAACGTCGGCTCCAAGATCATTCATGGCGGTCTTTGCAGGAATAATATTGCCCAGCGATTTCGACATCTTGTGGCCGCTGCCATCCACGGTAAAACCGTGGGTCAGCACTGTCTTGTAAGGCGCAACACCGTCAATGGCGATAGCCGTCAACAGGGATGACTGAAACCAGCCACGGTGCTGGTCAGAGCCTTCGAGGTAGATATCGGCCGGAAACTGCAGAGCCTGACGCTTGCGCAAGACACAGGCATGCGTGACGCCCGAGTCAAACCAGACATCCAGTGTGTCAGTGACCTTGTCGTAATCGCCGGCTTCATCGCCCAGGAGCTGCTCGGGTTCAAGGTCGAACCATGCATCAATGCCCTTTTCTTCGATCAACGACGCCACTGACTCCATGAGCGCCTCGGTACGCGGGTGCAGTTCACCGGTCTGCGAGTGCACGAAGAGCGTAATCGGTACACCCCAGGTGCGTTGGCGTGAGATACACCAGTCAGGCCGACTTGCCAGCATGGCGTCAATACGCGCCTTGCCCCAATCGGGCAGCCACGTGACGCCTTCTACCGCTGCCTTTGCGCTGTCCAGCAGGCCGTTCTGCGCCATGCTGACAAACCATTGCGGGGTCGCCCGGAAGATGATGGGGGATTTATGTCGCCAGCAGTGCGGATAAGAGTGCTCGTATGCTTCGACGTGTAACAGGTTGCCACGTTCGCGCAGCAGTTCAACAATGCTGTCGTTGGCCTTGAACACATGTTCCCCGGCAAACAGCTCGGTGTCGGGCAGGTAGACGCCATTGCCTCCCACGGGATTACTCACTTCAAGACCGTAACGCTGGCCAACGATGAAGTCGTCCTGGCCATGGCCGGGCGCCGTGTGCACGGCGCCAGTACCGGCCTCGGTCGTAACGTGCTCGCCCAGAATCAACGGCACCTGGAAATCAGCATAGCAATGCTGCAGCAGCTGGTTCTCCAATGCAGCCCCCTTGCAGCGACCGAGAATCTCAATACCAGGCAATCCATAGCGCCGGGCGCAGGACTCCGCCAGGTCCTCGGCGACCACCAGGTCTTTGTCGTTGCCTGCCAGCAAGACGTAAGTCAGCTCCGGATGCAGGCATACTGCGCGGTTCGCCGGTAGTGTCCAGGGCGTGGTTGTCCAGATGGGTACCGCGATTTCGCGCTCACCGCTGGCCCCAAACATACCGCGCAGCGCCTGGCTATCAATGGCGTCGAACGCCACATCGATTGCAGGCGACACTTTGTTGTTATATTCGACCTCAGCCTCGGCCAGCGCCGAGCCGCAGTCCATGCACCAGTGCACCGGCTTGGCGCCTTTATGCAAATGGCCATTTGCCACAATCCGTCCAAGGCTGCGCACGATATCTGCCTCGAAGGTATAGTCCATGGTCAGATAGGGGTTTTGCCAGTCACCTACCACACCCATGCGGATAAAATCAGCCCGCTGGCCATCAACCTGCCGCGCAGCGTAGGCGCGGCACTTATCCCTGAATTCCTGTGCCGACACCTTAACGCCGGGTTTGCCGACTTTCTTCTCTACATTCAACTCGATAGGCAAGCCATGGCAGTCCCAGCCAGGCACGTAGGGGGCGTCAAAACCATCCAGCGTTTTGGACTTGACGATAAAGTCCTTGAGAATTTTGTTGACCGCGTGTCCAAGGTGCAGATCCCCGTTGGCGTAGGGCGGGCCATCGTGCAGTATGAATTTTGGACGCCCCGCACAGTGGCTGCGAATCTTTTCATACAGCCCCATAGCCTCCCACTGCTTGATCCTGGCCGGTTCACGCTGCGCCAGGCTGGCCTTCATGGGAAAGGCCGTTTGCGGAAGATTCAGTGTGTCTTTGTATTCACTCATAGTGCTTCTGTTGACGAACCCGACGCGGCAAACCACGCGCGCGTGTCCTCGATGTCCTTTTCTATGTTGCGTTTGAGTTGTTCGATAGAATCAAATTTGATTTCGTCACGTAGTTTGTGCCGGAAGATCACTTCTATGCGCTTGCCATAAAGATTGGCGTCGCAGTCCAGCAAGTGCACTTCCAGGTTCGCCTTGATGCTGTCATTAACTGTCGGCCGCACACCCACATTGGCGACGCCGGCAAGCGGGCCGCTGGTATCTGCACCCATCACATCAACGGCATACACACCGGAAAGCGGTGATCGTAGCCTGCGCAGCTCGAGATTTGCTGTGGGCACTCCCATGTTCCGTCCCAATTGCTTTCCATAAATTACCCGGCCAGACATACTGTAGGGGCGCCCCAGAAGCGCCTGCGCCGTAGTGAAGTCCCCCACCTCGAGCGCCTGGCGAATACGGGTGCTGCTGACGCGCTCGCCGTCGATGGTAAACGTAGGTGTCGGCCCGGCGTTGTACCCATAGCGCTCCCCCTGCTGGCGTACAAACTCTACATCACCCTGACGATCTGCCCCAAACCGGAAATCGTCACCGAGCACGACAAACTTAACGCCCAGTGCGGCAACGAATACATCATCGACAAACTGTTGTGCCGACATCGAACGCAGCCCCTCGTTGAAGCGGATGCGCAGCAGGCGGTCTACTCCCAATGCCTGCAGTGCATGGTACTTCTCGGCAAAGCTCATGATTCTGGCGGGCGCATCCTTAGGCGCCAGGTACTCGCGCGGTAGCGGCTCGAACACAATCACTGCCGAGGGCATGCCCAAGGCCGCAGCGCGCTTGAGCAAGTTGGCAATTACCGCCTGGTGCCCCAAATGAACCCCGTCAAAGGCCCCGATTGTTGCGACACAACCATGATGTCTGGGGCGCACATTGTGCAGCCCACGAATCAGTTCCATAAAGAGAGGGGGTCCGCCAGAAACGAGACGCGTAAGTATAACGAACTTGCCGCCGCTGGCCTACGGGCAAACGCGCCAGGGCCGCTGGAAGTTCAAGCCGGGCTCTGCGCGCAAGCCTCAGGTAGATGTTGGCGAGAGCAGGTCGCGTGGACGCGCTCCCAGCGCAAGCTGTGCGACAAGATAGGCAGCCACACCAAGGACGCACAGCCACAGCATCTGCAGCGAGCGTTGCGGCCAGCCCCAGACCAACCACTGCTCAATAGCCGGGTTGGCATACGCAACCACAAGGCACATGACCGCGGTGGCTATGACAAGGCGAGCCAGCAGCAGGCGCCATCCCTGCTGCACCTCGTACACACCCTCTTTCAGGAGGCCACGCAGCAGCAGCCCCGCGTTGAGGAACGCCGCAAGACTGGTAGCAAGCGCCAGACCCAGGTGACCGATGTTCCAGAAGTGCATGAGCGGTAACACAAACGCGACGTTCATGAGCATATTCGCCGCCATCGCGATAATGCCGATCTTCACCGGTGTTTTGGTGTCTTTGCGGGCATAGAAACCCGGAGCGAGAATTTTTACCAGCATGAAGGCCACCACGCCCAGACTATAGGCACGCAGGCTCAATGCCGCCATTTGCACATCGTTGTAGGTCAGCGCGCCGTTCTGGAACAGGGTGATCAGTATCGGCTCGGCCAGCAGCACCAGTGCAGCGGCGGACGGCACGCCAATCACCAGCACCAGGCGCAAAGCCCAATCGAGCGTCAAGCTGAACTGGCCCTCACGCGCTGCCGAGCTATGGGCCGACAGACTTGGCAGAATAACCGTGGCGATAGCAATACCGAACACTCCCAGCGGCAGTTCTGCCAGGCGATCAGAATAGTACAGCCACGATACGCTACCAGTGGGCAGGAACGATGCCAGCACAGTATCGAGCAGCAGGTTGATCTGGCTGACTGACACACCGAACAGGGCCGGCACCATCAGCGTCAATATACGGCGCACGCCTTCGTGACGCGTGTCCCAGCGAGGCCGCGGCACCAGGTCGAGCCGGTACAGTGCAGGCAGCTGGAACAGCAGTTGAATCACCCCGGCAAAAAACACGCCCCACGCCAACGCGTACACTGGCTCGTCGAACCACGGCGATGCCACTACCGCGGCAAAAATAAGCGACAGGTTCAGAAAGATCGGTGTAAACGCAGGTACCGCAAAACGTCCGTAGCTGTTGAGTATCGCGCCGCAGAAACCCGTCATGGAAATCAGCAGCAGGTACGGAAACGTGATGCGGATCATCTCTGAGGTAAGCCGGAATTTGTCCTCGTCTCCGATAAAGCCGGGAGCAAAAATCATGGTCACCAGCGGCGCAGCCATCACCGTGATGCTGGTCAACAGCAGCAGGGTGCCGGCTAACACACCCGCAACCCGGTCGACCAGGCCTTTGATCGCAACCAGGCTGCCCTCTTGCTTGTAATCGGCAAGCACCGGTACAAAAGCCTGGGAAAACGCGCCTTCAGCAAACAGGCGACGCAAGAAGTTGGGGACTTTGAAAGCGATGAAAAAGGCATCGGAGGATGGACCGGCACCAAAATACCTGGCGATGACAATGTCGCGCAGCAAGCCAAGCACACGCGACAACATGGTCATGGTGCCGACCAGCGCACTGGAGCGCAGCAGGCCAGAACCCGGTTTCGCCCGTACTTCGACGTCCTCCTCGTACACAGGCATCAAACGCCGGTCAGGACCAGCGTTCCCTCAGGTCGCGAGCGTGAATATGCAGCCATTGCAAGGCGATCAATGTATGGCCATTGGGTATTTTGTCGGCGGCCAGCAAGGCCATCGCCTCGTCCCTGGGGATATGGTGTACCAGAATGTCTTCGCCCTCGTCCTGCAGGCCATGAACCCCCGTACCGGGCAGCCCGTCAATCCGCGCGCAATACAGCCTCACCTGCTCACTGCAGCCCCCGGCACTGGGAAACACTGTGGCGATGGGAACCATGGTGGAGAGCGTACAATCCGCCTCCTCCAGTGCCTCACGGCGCGCCACCTGTTCGTCGGTCTCATCGTTCTCAACTACACCGGCAATCAGTTCCAGCATCCACGGGCTGTCATTTCCGCGCAGGGCGCCTGGGCGAAACTGCTCCACCATGACCAGGCAATCGCGCACTGGATCATAGGGCAATACACCCACCGCATCACCGCGTTCAAAGACCTCACGCACCACCGGCGCGTTCCAGCCGCCACTAAAGCTGCGATACTGCAGGGTCTTGCGATGCACCGCATAGTGACCGGACCAGACAACTTCATCGCGCTCGATGCGCACGTCATCGGCGCCAAAGGTGAGCTCAAACGGCATCAGAAGCGGCCCCCGGTGTACCAGCGTACATCCCGCGCATGGGTGTCAACATCGTCGACCACATCGAGAATCAAGGCGAACAGTGCCATACGCACCAACAGGCCGTTATCTGCCTGGCGGAAGATGGCCAGGTTCGGATTATCGTTGAGGTCGTCGTCCAATTCGCGGGCATTTTCACGCGAGTCGCGCGGCAGCGGATGCATGATGACGGTATTGGGTTCACAGTGGCGGGTGTAGATGTTCTGGTTCAGCCGGAAGCGGCCGCGGTACAAGTCGGCCTCTTCCTGGGTATTGAAGCGCTCCTCCTGGATACGCGTCGAGTAGACAATATCGACATTGGAAATACTGGCCTCTAACTGTTCGGACTCAAGCACGCTGTGGCCGGTGTTGCGTAAATCCTCGACGATCTCGGCAGGCATTTGCAGCGCCTGTGGCGATACCAGCACAATCTGCACACCTGGATACAGACCGAGCAGCTTGCACAGCGAGTGCACGGTGCGGCCATAACGTAAATCACCGACCATAGCGATTCTCAGTTGATCGAGGGATTTACCCCTGGCGGCAATCTCGCTGCGGATCGTGTACAAATCGAGCAACGCCTGGCTGGGATGTTCGTTACTGCCGTCGCCGCCATTGATGACCGGCACGCGGCTGGCCGCTGCAAACTCTGCCACCGAGCCTTCCATGGGGTGGCGCATGGCGATGACGTCCGAGTAGCCGCTGAGCACCCGCGCAGTGTCGAACAGCGATTCACCCTTGGCAATCGCCGTGCTCTCAAACCCTGTGGTCTCGCGCACTTCGCCGCCGAGCAGGTTGAAGGCACTGCCAAAACTGACCCGCGTGCGCGTGCTCGGTTCAAAAAACATCGAGCCAAGAATGGCGCCTTCCAGAACCCTTGTGATGCGCCTGCGCTGCGCGTAGGGTGCCATTCGATCGGCCACATCGAAAATCCGGTCGACATCATCACGTTCGAACTGCTGTATTGAAAGGATATGGTTTCCGGCAAAGTTCACGCTAGGCAGCTCCAGGCGCCGTCAGATACAGGGCGTTGATGACCCCACATTATAGGCGCCACCTGCAACGCTGCCCACGGCCGAAATACCGGCAAAATCACGCTCAGGCGAGCAGGTCATCGGCGTAGGACACTAACTCCAGCAGCAGTTTGCGGTGCGCCGGGGTCAGTGTGTCGTCGCCCAGGCGCTCCTCGATCTCGGCCTGGAATGACTCCATGCACAGGCTGGCACCGGCGCCGGGCTCGGTGAGCCGCTGGAAGCGATACTCTTCCCACAGCGCTCGCTCCTGGGCACTGAGGGTCTCCGGGTAGTTCCTGGCGCGATACCGAAAAAGCATCTCATCCAGGCGACTGTCTTCAAACACAAAACTGGTCTGGGCCAACGCCTGCGGTGAGGCGCTGCGCACCGCTTCCATTGCACGCTTGTCGTTGCCAGAAAAAAAACCGCCGCTGTATAGCATCAGATCCGGATCCGAGAGGGTATCGCGTTGCTGCTGGGTATAGATTGCCTCGAGCTTGGCGCTTGCGGCAGCCCCATGCTCACGACGCCAGTCCTGCAGCAGGCGTAGATTACGTCGGCAAACCTGTCCATCCAGCCCCGCTCGCGCTGCGGTGTCGGCGTCCGCCATTTTCGCCGGCAGCAACACGGGACAGCGATTGATATGCACAGACTTTAATCCCGGACGCTGCACACCGTCAGGGAGATCCTCTGCTCTGGTATAGAGCAACTCGCGCACCTGCTCTGCAGGACTGGCAATGAAATGGCTGGGATCTGCGCGCAGATCCCAGCAAATCACCTCATTGCCGTTGCGCGGATGGGCCGCTAGCGGCGCGATCAGGGACAGATTGTTCTGGTGCGCACCAAACATGCCCGAGATATGCAGCACCGGCTTCATGGACGTGACATCAAGCTGTGCCTGGGCAGACTGCTTGTCGCGGTGGGTCACCAGGTGTTCATACAGCCGCGGCTGTTTTTCGCGGATGAGTCGCGCCAGCGCGATGGTGGCCTGAACATCGGCCAGCGCGTCGTGCGCACCCTCATGGTTGATGCCGTTGGCTGCGGTGAGCTCCTCGAGCCGGAAGCTGGGCAATCCATCCTCGCGCACCGGCCAATGGATGCCCTCGGGACGCAGTGCATAGGCCGTGCGCGCCATATCGATAACATCCCAACGCGAGTTGCCATTCTGCCACTCACGTGCATAAGCATCGAAGAAATTCCGATAAAGCGTATAGCGGGTGACTTCATCATCAAAACGGATTGAGTTATAGCCTACACCGCAGGTTCCCGGCAGTGCGAGCTCAGCGTGAATACGGGTAATGAATTCGCATTCCGGAACGCCTTGCTGCGCCGCTTGCTGCGGTGTTATTCCAGTGACCAGGCAGGCCGCAGGTTGTGGCAGGAAATCATTCGCGGGACGACAAAAAATGACCAATGGCTCACCGATGACGTTGAGCTGCGCATCGGTGCGAATGCCTGCGAACTGCGCAGGCCGATCTCGCGCCGGGTCAGCGCCAAAGGTTTCGTAGTCATGCCAGTAAAAAGTAGGGCTTGCAGCGACCCTAGACAACGTCTATGGCCTGCTCTTCAATTTTTGCGCGCCAGATTTGCGGGCCGATCTCATGCACCGATGTGCCTTGCGCATCCACCGCCACGCTGACCGGCATATCTTTCACTTCGAATTCGTAGATAGCTTCCATGCCCATCTCGGGAAAGGCGACCACCTTGGCCGACGTAATGGCCTTGGACACCAGGTACGCCGCCCCGCCGACCGCCATGAGATAGACCGCGCCGTGCTTCTTGATTGCCGCCACTCCGGTAGGGCCGCGCTCTGCCTTGCCAATCATGCCCAGCAGGCCGGTGTGCTCGAGAATAAAGTCGGTAAACTTATCCATGCGCGTTGCAGTTGTTGGACCCGCAGGACCCATGACTTCATCGCGCACCGGATCCACAGGCCCCACGTAGTAAATGAACTTCCCGCGCAGGTCCACCTCGGGAGGGAGTCCTTCGCCGCTTTCTATCAACTCTTTCATTTTTTTGTGCGCGGCATCTCGCCCCGTCAGCATCGTGCCCGAGAGCAACAGTGTATCGCCCGGCTGCCACTGCGCTGCCTCCTCGCGCGTCACCGAGTTCAGGTTAACGCGACGCACGCCGTCTCCGACTTCCCAGGTGATGTCGGGCCAGTCATCGACCGACGGCGGGGTCTGCAAGGCAGGGCCCGATCCATCCAGTACAAAGTGGGCATGGCGAGTAGCGGCACAGTTGGGGATCATGGCTACTGGCAGTGAGGCTGCGTGTGTCGGGTAGTCCTTGATCTTTACGTCCAGTACGGTGGTCAGCCCCCCAAGCCCCTGTGCACCAATACCGAGTTTGTTCACGGCATCCATGATCTCCAGGCGCAGCTCTTCCACGCGATTTCGCGGGCCGCGTTTGCGCAGCTCATGGATATCAATCGATTCCATCAGCGCTTCCTTGGCCATCACGGCGGCCTTCTCGGCAGTGCCGCCAATACCGATACCGAGCATGCCCGGTGGACACCACCCAGCACCCATTGTGGGCACCGTTTTTACGACCCAGTCGACAATGCTGTCTGATGGATTAAGCATCACCAGCTTTGACTTGTTCTCGGAGCCTCCGCCCTTGGCGGCCACCTGCACGTCGACGGTATCGCCCGGGACAACCTCCATGTGAATCACCGCAGGCGTGTTGTCCCTGGTATTGGATCTGGCACCTGCAGGGTCATCGAGAATGGAGGCGCGCAGCACGTTGTCGGGATGTGTATAGGCGCGCCGCACACCCTCATTGACCATGTCGGCCACGGACATCTCGGCGTCCCACTGCACGTTCATTCCTATCTTCAGGAAAACGGTCACTATGCCGGTGTCCTGGCATATCGGTCGATGCCCTTCGGCACACATTCGTGAATTGATGAGAATCTGCGCCATGGCATCTTTGGCCGCCGGGTTCTGCTCGCGCTCGTAGGCCTCATGGACCGCCTGCACAAAATCCAAAGGGTGGTAATATGAAATGAACTGGAGTGCGTCGGCAACGCTGTCAATCAGGTCGTCCTGGCGAATGACGGTGGTCATGTCGGTGTCCTTACTGTTTGATGATTCAAATGTACTGCTCCCGGGGCGCGACTCCACCGCGTGCCCGGCATCGCACGCAGCCGGTGCATTGGTTCAGGGCAGCCCCTGGAGACTATTCACGGTGTTTTGTAGCTCGGTCAGGCTGCCGTTGATCTGGCGCCTGAAGGCATTGATGGAACCGACCCACTCCTCGTTGCTTTCCACACGCTTGCTCAAGCGGGCGATATCCAGGTCAATTTTATTGAGCGTGTCTGCCACGCGTTCTACCTCCGCCTGACCGGCTTTGGCACTGCTCATGAGTCGCGACAGATCCACAGAAACGCTTTTGAGCTTGGCCAGTTCAGCAGATGCCTGCGTTTGCTCCTGTTGCAGTTTGGCCACGCTGGCATCCAGGCCCTTGAGTGACTTGCCATAGCGGGCACTGCTGGCTTCCAGGGCATCCAGGCGAGCCTGGGATTTTTTCCAGACGTTGTCCCAGAGCTTTCGCACCTCGGAGTCCAGCTCCTTGATTTTCGCGGCCTGCACGACGGCGTTCTCGTTCATGCCCTCGTCGGTGTCAGACAGCCTGTCTTCAAGATCGCCGATGCGCGCCTCATAGGCCGCCATGAGGCCCTGCGCCTGCTCCAGCTGACCCTGAAGCTGCCAGGCCCAGGCACACGCGACAGCGGCAACGACCAGGGCAATGGTGATAAACAGACGGGCGAGCAGCCCCGCTCCCGTGCCACTGGCAGAACCGGGAGCCGGCTTGCCTCGGTCCGCCCGGCGGCGACTGCGCGGGCCACGCTCGGGCATGGCATCGCGCGTGGGCACAATAGAGGGAATATGATCGATGTCATCTCGCGACATGGTGGTGCGCCGTCATGGGAAATCCAGCGCCGATTATACATCCAAAACGAAAAAAGCCGGGCGTCTGCCCGGCTTTGATAGGAATATTTTTTGCTCTCGCCTTACAGCAGCGCCAGCAGTATCCAGATCACCGCAGTCAGTGCGATCGAGCAGTGAATGACACCTTTAACGCTGGTCATTGGGCCTGTCTTGCCAAACAGCGCGTTGGCCTGCAGCGCGAGGATCAGTGCCAGGCTCAACCACAAACCCACGCCATCGGACAGCGCCATCGGCAAGTGTTTGGACGCCAGCATACCAAACAGCATCGGGCCGGAGAACAGCGTATTGGTGCGAGAGGCCAATCCGGCTTTCGCGGCACTGGCGGGACCATCACCTTCCTTGAGGCCCAACACCACCTGCTGGTTCGGCCAGATCACCAGCCATACGTTCAGGAACATAAAGGTACCGGCAAGCGCACCGACCCAGATAGCCGGCATGGTAAAGCCAAAGGCGCCAACCTTGTGGAACAGGTACAAACCGGTGATAAACGTGAACATGGCGCCCCATCGGAACCACCAGAGCGCCCTCGGGGCCAGTTTCTTGACGGCGTCTGCCTTGGCGTCAGCCTCGGCCTCCTTGAAGTACTCGGTCTGTACGAAGTTGAAGTAGTAAAGCATGCCTATCCAGACGATACCGAACAGCACGTGTGCCCAGCGAAAAATAAACTCGATTACCAGTTCCATCGCAATCTCCTGATTGTCATTAATGATCTCGCGGTATTGTACATAAATTTTGTGCAGAAGGGTCCCTCTGGGCGTGATGATTGACACCGTTTACGCCAGGGCGCCCTCAAAGTCACAGACACAAAAAAGCCCCACCACAGGGCAGGGCTTTCGTGTGGGAGCGGGGTGGCTTACATCATGCCGCCCATGCCGCCCATGCCGCCCATATCGGGCATTGCGGGTCCGCCTGACTTGTCTTCAGGCGCGTCGGCGACCATCACCTCGGTGGTGATCATCAGGCCGGCAACCGAACCGGCTGCCTGCAGCGCGGTGCGTGTGACCTTGGCGGGGTCGAGAATACCCATCTCGATCATATCGCCGTACTCACCGGTTGCCGCGTTGTAGCCAAAGTTGCCCTTGCCCTGGCGGACTTTATCCAGAACTACCGACGCCTCATCACCGGCATTGGTGACAATCTGGCGCAGGGGCCCTTCCATGGCACGCAGCGCCGCGGCTATACCGTGGTTCTGGTCTTCGTTGTCACCTTGCAGATCGGCAATCGCGGCCACCGCGCGCACCAGTGCAACACCACCACCGGCTACGACACCTTCTTCAACCGCGGCACGGGTCGCATGCAGGGCATCTTCCACGCGCGCCTTTTTCTCTTTCATTTCAATCTCGGTTGCAGCACCGACCTTGATCACTGCAACACCGCCGGCCAGCTTAGCAACGCGCTCTTGCAGCTTCTCACGATCGTAATCGGACGAGGTGTTTTCAATCTGAACGCGCACTTCAGCCACGCGTGACTGAATAGCAGCCGGGTCGCCGGCACCGTCGATAATGGTGCTGTTGTCCTTGTCCATGGTTACGCGCTTGGCGCTTCCAAGGTGCTCAAGGGTCGCAGACTCGAGATCAAGACCCACTTCTTCAGAAATGACGGTACCGCCAGTCAGTATCGCGATATCCTGCAGCATTGCCTTGCGACGATCACCAAAGCCAGGCGCCTTACAGGCAGCAACTTTAACGATACCGCGCATGTTGTTCACAACCAGTGTGGCCAGCGCCTCGCCTTCGACGTCTTCGGCAATGATCACCAATGGACGTGAGGCTTTGGCAACCTGCTCCAGCAAGGGCAGCAGTTCACGAATATTGGAGACTTTCTTGTCCGCCAGCAGGATGAATGGATCTTCCTGTTCGACGCTCATGCTCTCCTGGTTGTTGATGAAATAAGGCGACAGGTAACCGCGATCGAACTGCATACCTTCAACCACGTCCAGTTCGTTCTCCAGGCCGGAGCCCTCTTCAACGGTGATTACGCCTTCCTTGCCGACTTTTTCCATCGCCTCGGCGATGATGTCACCTACCGGCGAGTCGGAGTTGGCTGAGATGGTGCCTACCTGCGCGATTGCCTTGGTGTCTTCACAGGGAGTCGCCGCGGCTTTGATCTGCTCGACAGCGGCGATGACCGCCTTGTCGATACCGCGCTTGAGATCCATGGGGTTCATGCCTGCGGCTACTGACTTCAGGCCTTCGTTGAGAATTGACTGCGCCAGAACGGTGGCCGTCGTGGTGCCGTCACCAGCGGCGTCAGAGGCTTGCGAAGCCACTTCCTTGACCATCTGCGCGCCCATGTTTTCGAACTTGTTCTCCAGTTCGATTTCCTTGGCCACAGACACACCGTCTTTGGTGACGGTAGGAGCGCCGAACGACTTATCCAGAATAACGTTACGGCCCTTGGGACCCAGAGTTGCCTTGACGGCATCGGCCAGTACGTTAACGCCCTTGAGCATCTGCGCCCGGGCATCATCGCCAAACAATACATCTTTTGCTGACATAATTACTAATCCTTAATTGCTATTCAATTGATGGGTTACGGTTTTTGCCTAATCAAAGAACTTGCTCGCTGGAACACTCGAGCAATCATTCAACAACAGCAAAGATCTCGCTCTCACCCATAATGATCAGTTCTTCACCATCGACATCGATCGTGTTACTGCCTGCGTACTGGCCAAACACCACCGTATCGCCAACTTTCACTGCCAGGGCGCGTATTTCGCCGTTATCCAGGGCCTTGCCGTCGCCTACGGCGACCACTTCACCCTGATTGGGCTTCTCTTTAGCGGAACCCGGAAGCACGATGCCTCCCGCTGTGGTTTCTTCCTCTGCATTGCGACGGATGACCACACGGTCATACAGCGGACGTATCTTCATTGATATCTTCTCCAAACTTCGAATTATCGGGACCCCTCACGGGGGCTCAGGTGCTCAATTGGGGCGCCAACAGACTATTTCAAGGCCTGATTAGCACTCTCGCTCAAGGAGTGCTAATTCTAGTCACGATTGCCGGGGAGTCAAGACGGGGGAAATCCGTTGAAATCTGGCTGGGGAATAAAATTTATTATTAATTATCATATAGTTACATCTAATCGTCGGAGTCCACCCGACGAAACTCGCCCTCTATGATTTGTGGGCGACGCGGCGCAGAATTTTCTGCATCGGATACCGCCTGGGGCCCTCGCAGCGCGCGGAAAAGACGCCGACGCACAGGCCCCACCAGGACAAACAGCGCGCAAACGTCCGTTATGAGCCCCGGAATCATCAGGAGCAAGCCCGCCATTGCCACGGCCATATCCTCAACCAGGAGTCGGGCACCCAGGGGGGCACCGCTATTGAGCTGTGTCATCAGGCTCCGGCCTTCACGCCTGAGTAGCATCAGGCCAATCACCAGGGTCACAAAAACCCAGGCCAGGGCGGTCAGGGCGCTGGTACTCACCCCGAGCTGAATCAGCGTGAAAAGCTCCAACCAGGGCAGTAGCAATGGCACAAACCTCATGTTCCCTCCAGGCAGGCGTATAGGCCGGGGCGTATCTACGCCTCCGCGATGAGCGTGTCGTTGCCCAGTCTACCAACTTGGCAGCGCTGGTGATGGTAGTATCGCGATAACATCGGACGACTGCCCATGCCCACTACAGCACAGACAACCAACGAACGTATCTGGCAGACCGTCGCCAGTATCCCCGTGGGCCGCGTCAGCACCTATGGCGAAATTGCCCGCCGTGCCGGCCTCGGCGCTGCGGCCCGACGCGTGGGTCGCGCACTCAGGTCCCTGCCAGCGAAGACCCGCATCCCGTGGCATCGCGTGCTCAATGCCAGTGGTCAGATTTCCCTGCCAGCGGGCTCGACGGTCGCGCAAACCCAACGGTCACGGCTGGAAAGTGAGGGCGTACGGTTCACGCCCGGCGGACGCGTTGACCTCAGGCGCTTTGGCTGGGAATAGGCTGGCGTCGTGGCCAGTAGTTGCCAGAACTTGCGACTGACAACGAACCCTTCAAACAGGTTGCTGGCCGCGACCGCAGGGCAACGTTCATCGCGCCGGCGGTTTCCAGCGATGAATCTTCGCGGCATCGTTGGGCACATGACCCAGGTAGAAAAACGCCTTCTCGGTGATGATATCGCGGTGCCCTCGAATCTGCTCGTACTGATCCAGATAAACTGCCAGTTCCTGGTCACGCCGCGCCGTGCTGATGTTCGTCGTGGTGCCGCCGTGCACCTGGTGGAAGCAGCCTTCGCCGATCAGTTGCACCGCCTCGGTATCAGGGTGATCGACGGTACGCTTGAAGATATCGCTGTTGATAAAGCCACCACCGGGAATATCAAAGCGTTCATCGGCGCCTCCCAGGGAGGCAAAAAACGCGCGGTGCACAAACAGGCAGTTCGACTCGAACATGCGGTTCATCCAGTGAATGTTCTCATGGTGGGTTTTTAGCGGAGCTCCAATTTCAAACAGCCGGTAGCCGTCATCCGGCCAGGCGATTTTTTCCAGCAGTCCGTCCTCCACCGTCTGGCAGTAGCCCTGCCCTATGGTTTCATTCTGCGCATCGGGACCCAACCAGAAGTAACGCGTTGCCACCACCGGGTTGTCAAACATTCGAAAGGCGGCCAGGGCCAGCCGGAAAACCCCCGGCGTCAACAGGTGAGCACCATCGATCATCAGACAGATAATCTCGCCCTGTGCTGCAGCAATGCCGGTGTTTATCGCACGCGCTGGTGAAGGCGGCGCATTGTCAATTCGAATATGGCGCACTGGCACGTCCACGTGCGACCAGCTCTGCGGGTCCAGGGGAGTGGGCGACCCGTTATCCAGCAGTAGCACCTCGTAATCCAGGTGATCTGCCTCATGCTGGTAATTGCGCGCCAGCCCCTGCAGGCTGCGGGGGATTTCTCGCGCCATATCATAACCAACCAGCAACACTGAAAGCTTCACTACAGATTCGTCCTACAGTTTGCCGGCATCGCGCGCCCTGCGGCGCTCTCGAGCAGTGATATTCGAGGCGCGGGTACGTAGCTGTCCGAAATGATGGAACTGCACGTCCGCGATGGGCCGGTCGTTGCCGCGCAACCTGCGGTACTGTTCACGGTAGGCCCGCTGCGACGCTTCCCTGCTGCCATCGAGACTGTTGGTGGTGATTCCGCCATGCAGTTGATGGAAGCTGCCCTCGCCAATCAGTTGCACCGGCGTCACGCCCGGTGACTCCAGAGCCTGTTTGTAGATATCCAGGTTGAGGAAGCCCCCGCCAGGTAGATCAAATCCCTCATCGGCACCCCCAATCGCCTGGAACACCGAACGTCGCAGGAACAGGCAATTGGTTTCGCCAATCCTGTTCAGCCAGGCGGTCAGCAACGCGCCGTGTCGCAAAGGCGTGCCGATCTCAAACAGTCGATACCCATCAGTTGGCCAGTCAATCCGCCGCAACAGCGCATCTTCCCTGGCGGTGTTATAGCCCTGGGTCACAGAGACCGGCTGCTCTTCATTGCCCAGGTAGAAATAGCGCACGGCAACCACGGGATTCTCGAATCCGCGATAACAGGACAGCGCTGCGCGAAAAACACCGGGCGTAAGGATGTGCGCGCCGTCGACCATCAAACAGATGATCTCCCCCGCTGCCTCCGCCAAGCCGCGATTGATGGCAGCGGCAGGCGATGCACTGCTACCATCCATTGCAAAGTAACGCAGCGGCAGGTTCAGAGAAGACCAGAGTTCCGGCGTGGGCGGGTTGGGTGAGCCGTTGTCAATCAGCAGCACCTCGTAGTCCAGGTTCATGGCGCCCTCCTGGTAGTCACGCGCGAGTGACTGCAGAGTACGCGGCAGCTCACGCTGCATGTCAAAACTCACCACGATAACCGACAACTTCATGCTAAACACCTGACCACTTCCCTGCTCTGGCCAGGAATGAATTCGCGGGGCTGGCCAGCAGTGCCGTATACTAGAGAAGTTTTCAGGCGGTTAACAGCAAGCGCTGGCGTCCAGCGAGGCTGCAACACCGCGCAGCATAGCTGCTATCTGGCGCGTCAGCGGGTTTCTCTTGGACATCCCCGCAGACAGCGCATAGCATGGCCTTGCCCACGGCAACACAGGAAACCAGCGCTGCACACCCGTATTTGCAGCAGCACCAGCACCATTAACGACAGCTCCAACAACAAAAACAGCAGCAACGGCTACAACAGCGCAAAGATCATGAATCCAGTAACGACCACCTTCCGCCAACTTGAAGCAAGAGCAAGCGACAGGGACAAGCGCGCTATCGAGCAACGCCTGGACGCGTTCAGGGCGCGAATGCCCGATAGCGCGGCCAGGCTGCTGGTACAGCCGCAGCAAAGCTTGCAGCCGACAGATCTCATAATCCCGGAGATTCCCGCGGAAGCACTGAGCGCATCCACGTTGCAAACGGCGCTGCTCGCCCATGGTTCACTCATCGTGCGCGGACTGTTTCAACCCGATGCACTGGCACCACTGCTGCCGGTGATTGATCATGTGCTAGCAAGCTGCAATGACTTTAAAGCGGGCCGTCCGCCCGAAAACCGTACCTATTTTGACCCACCGGAGAATCTCGTAGAGATCTTGCCCCGAGGGGAAAGAGAACTGGGAAATACGCGCAGCTTTCATCGCGAGTCAGGCTCGGCGATGTGCATAGAGGCGCCTTCTGTTGCTGAATGCCTGCTGGAACTGTACGAATCACGGGGGCTGAAATCCCTGCTGACGCACTACTTCGGGCAACCGGCGTGCCTGAGCGCCAAAAAGTGGGTGCTGCGACGCTCCAGGCTGCCCGTCGCTGAGGCGGGCTGGCATCAGGACGGGGCGTTCATGGGCACTGATATCAACAGCGTCAACCTGTGGCTGCCCCTCAATAGCTGCGGAGGTAGCACCGGCTCACCCGGACTGGACGTGCTGCCCCAGCGCCTGGCAACCATAGTCAGCGCCGAGGGCGCTCAATTTGACTGGTCGGTAAGCACGGCGCAAGTCACGCGCGACAGGGGAGAAACGGCCATCACCAGCCCGCAATTCAATGCGGGGGATGCCTATTTTTTTGACCACTTCCTATTGCACCGAACGCAATTCGGCAAGCATTTCCACACCCCCAGATACGCCATAGAAACCTGGTTTTTTGCCGCCGACCGCTTTCCCAAAAATCAGATACCACTGGCTTGGTAGTGTAGGCACCTCACGCTAACCATTCCCCAGTGCCGCGTGAGCCGCAGCGCACCAGCCGATGCGCCTAGGCTTCACTGCGCGCATTGAATAGCAGGTTAAACGCCATCTCCTGCTCATATGCCTCGTCATAGTGATCCGGCGGCAGCTCATGCAAGGCGGCGTTCCACGGCACTTCAACGTAGTTCTTGTTCTGCCAGTAGTACTGGTAACGCGTGGATTCCCAACCGCGGTAAATGTCTTCCCAACTGATGCGCTCAAAGTGCGGTTGCAAGCAGCCGCTCGTGAGCGCTTCGCCTTCGCGCTGAAAGCGAAAATCCACCGACAGCCGCATATTCCTCTTGCTGAGGTTTTCCATGGCTTTGTGCACGGTCAATGAAGGGAACAGCAAGACATCCCCAAGCTTGAAGTCTGCACCCACCCAGCGCAGGCCAGCCAGTTGCTCGCCAAGCACAGCGCGCCGGTTACCGGCACCCAAATGAAACTTCAGCGGCAGCACGCCAAACTTGTGTGAGCCTTCAAGAACCGCCAGCGAACCCTGCTGTATCGGGCAATCAGCAAGCGGAATCCAGGCCGCCGTGAGGTCTGCGGTGCCCTGGTTGTTGGGATAATCCTGATGCGGCGGCGTGGCCAGCTCCGGACTTTGCGGGAAGACCAACCGCACAATACTGAGGGGATGAGGAAATACACTTGGGCCAAGTACATTGCGCATCAGGGCCATCAGCGCATTGTTGTGTGCAAGGCTGTGCAGCGCCTCGAGCCGGATAATACGATCATGGGCCTGAAAATACCTGCGCTGCCCCTCCCGGCGCGGACGGCTGACAGCGAGGGCTTCATCCTGCTTGTCACCGCCTTCAATCCAGCCTTCGTCCGCGAGTATCGTGGTGATCTGCTTGCGCAGTTGACGCAGGGCCTGCGCTGGAATGACGTCGCGCAGGAACAGGTAACCGTCGCGTGAAAGGCGGGCCTGCAGCGCATCGGGGTCGTCCAGGTGCGCACTCGCATCGTACATGGGTTGCAGTTCGAGCGGTTGCATCGCCTGTTTCAGACCCTGCGCGCGCAGCGCTATCAGGCGTAACATCAACACGGGGTCACCACTGGAGCGGGCCAGTTTTTGCATGCTTGCAATACCGGCCTCGAACTGACCCTGTGCAATCAGCGCTTCAATCTCCTGCGCCGGGGCGCGCAATTCCTGCGGCAGGTTTGCCAGATTCACCGGGGCGTCCGCATCCTTGATTGAACTGCCGTGGTTCACTGGCCGTTACCCGGCCGCAGGTTGTTTCTTGCCGACACCACCGAGCCTGATACCTTTACGCCCCTGGCGAACCAGGTCAGCTTTGTGCCGTGATTCAATAAACAGGCCGGCATGAACATACAACTGACGCAGGCGATGTTCAATTTCAGGATCCTTGGAGAACATCAAGTCCATCAACTGGCTTGGTCGGCGCTCACCACCTGGCTTGCGCAAGACGCCAAGGCCAAATCCATGATTGAACCTGAAGACCTCATCATGCGAGGCCTCCAGCTCCTCGAAGAACTTCCAGGCGCCAAAATCCTTGATACGCGCCATGACGTCGTGAAACAGCACTATCCCACCTGGCTTCACCTTGGGATACCAGTTGGTGAAATCTTCCTGTACCGCTTCGTACGTGTGCAGCCCGTCGATATGCAGAAGGTCGATGGAGTCCGTCTCGAAGTGCTGCAGCGCTTCGTTAAAGAACATACGCAGCAGATAGGTCATACCGCGGTAATTGGCGCGCGCGTGTTCTGCCACGTCCTGGTAGATGGAGTCGTCATAGGAATCGGTATGCTCATCTCCTTCCCAGCAATCGATGCCATAAGCAACACCCTCGACGTCGTTCTCAACCATCGACTGACAAAAGGTGAAGAAAGACAAGCCATTGTAAACCCCCAGCTCCACGGTGATCTGCGGGCGCAGGGTCTCGATCAAATCGTAGGCGAAGCACAGGTGGTCGACCCAGGTACTAAACACCATGCGCTTGGGCTCAAAGCGTTGGAGCGAGGGCGGGAAATAAATCGAGTTCTGCATGGGTCAGTGCTTCCTGGGTCAAAGGTTTCTGGCGCAATAGCGATTTGCCTGCATTAGCGGTTGCTTTCCATCATACGCATTCGATCGAGCTTTTTCTGTGTGGAAAGAAAGACAAACTGCTGCACATAGTCGGACAATTCTCCAAGGTAGACAGGGTCTGTCTGTGGGCTTTCATAACTGGCTCCGCGCAGGTCAGCATACTGCTGCATACTCTCGTCAATGTAGCGCTGGCGGACGTGTGAGTCCTCGCCGCCGGTTGTCACCCCACCATGAAACTGGTGGAAGGTTCCCTCGCCGTGCAGGAAAACATGCTGGGCGCCAGGATGCTCGCAGGCCCGCTTGTACGTGTCCAGGTTGACCAGGCCGCCGCCTCGCAGGTCGAAACGTTCGTCGAAACCGCCCAACTCGTGCCACATCTTTCTGGGCAGGCTGATACAGTTACTCTCGCTGTGGGGTAGAAAAAAGCCGTGGGCGCAGGACCCACTAAAACAGGCAATCTCAAACAGACGATAGCCGTCTTCAGGCCAGTTGATGGAGGCGACCAGTTCATCTTCAAACTCGCTGGAATAACCGCTGCCCACGGCGACTTGCTGCAGTTCCTTGCCCAGGTGGTATCCGGGCACCGTAACGACGGCCTGGTCGGAAATCTGGTGGCCTCTGATGAGGTTCTTGACCACACCGGGAGTCACCAGTCGCGCGCCGTCGATCATTACACACAGGTTTCGGCCCCTGGCCAGGCGCAGACCTTCGTTGATGGCGGGCACGGGGGTTGGCCTGCTTTCATCGCGCAAAAAGTAGGAACAATAGGGAGGCAGTGAGTCAACGAAGGAGCGCGGCAGCGTATTGGCCGACGCGTTCTCGATAATCAACAGCTCATAATCCCAGGAGGCAACGTCGCGTTGATAACCATGCAGCAGGGAACGCACAGTTCTCTGGGCCTGGGCTGGCATGTCATAGACAATCAAAATGATACTCAGCGCAGGCCCGGAAAGCCTTGCCCTGCGCGCAAAAAGGCGCTGCCTGCCCTGCCTTTTCTTACTCAACATGATCGTCCATCAACGACTCAGTGACTTGAGATGCTTATACAGATTGCGATACTTAGCTGGCAACAAGATTGCGCCACGGCCAGCATTGTGGCGCAACTCCGGGCTGTAGAACTTGTCATCAGCGGCACGCCCGGGTAGACCCAGCTCCTGTGCCACCTCAAGAATTTTCGCATCGAGCACTGACTCGTCTTCATCAAAGCTCAGAATCGGGAACGGGGATTTCTCATACTCATCCAGCAGCGCACGATTATACGCGTACCACAACGCCAGGCACTCGCGTTTGCTTTTGTCATTGCGCTGTCGCAAAGAAGCCGCCACCGCATTCGGGTGTCGGTAAATTCCCACGAAGGAGATGTCCGGACAGACGGACTTCCACCCGTCGAGCAAGAGCAATGCACGCGGATCCTTGAAACCGAAATATTTTTCCTGGCTGTGCTGCTGCAGCAAATGGCGAATCATCTCCAACTGCTGCGCGCTCCATCGCGCAGTGGAGGGAGGCTTGTCCCATGCACCGCCATTGGCTGCCAGCACTGCTTCGTGAATGTCGACAATACTCTGGTTTTCGCGATTACCCTTGTGATTGTGGTGGTTCCACGTGTGGTGCTCACCAAGAAACAGGCCCGCAGATTGCAAGGTTCCCGTAAGACAGCTGGTGCCGCTTCGATGCATGCCCAGCACGCCTATCACATGCTCAGGTAGTGCAGCCAACTGTACGCCTTGCGCACCTTCCTCAGAACTCACATCCACTCCCATGCCTTGCGCCCAAGTTATCGCCCTGGCGAATCCCACGCGGCGCCACAGCGGCGCCGGCGCCGCACATCATCCCGATTTACGCCCAACCACGCAACCGCCGCCAGTGTTTTAGAGCATCTTCTCATTCCTGATTTCCGGCGCGAAAGGGTGCCACCCAAAACAATAGCAACATGCCAGGCAGGGCCAACAATGCGCACAGCAGGAAAAACGAATACCAACCCATTGCCTCCACAAAAAACCCGGTGCTTGCGTTAGCAAGAGTGCGCGGCACCGCCGCCAGTGCGGTAAACAGGGCGAACTGCGTGGCGGCATACACTTTGCTGGTTTCACGCGCTATAAACGCCGTAAAGGCTGCCGTGCCAAGCCCCACCCCGAGATACTCGAAACTGATCACAGCAGCCAGAAGCCAGAGCACCGGGCCGGTATCAGCGAGCACCGCAAACCCGAGAATACTGACAACCTGCACCACGCCAAAAAACCACAGCGCCTTGTTGATGCCAATGCGGATCATCAGGACACCGCCGAGGATGCCACCGAAGATCGCCGGCCACAGCGCAGCATGCTTGGCCACCAGGCCAACTTCAGTCTTGGTGAACCCGATATCCAGATAAAACGGTACAGCCAGAGCAGTTGCCATGTTATCGCCGAGCTTATACAGGAACATGAAGCACAGAATCAGCAGTAGTTTGCTCCAACCACGGCGTTCGAGGTACTCCAGAAAAGGCGCTACCGCAAACTCCCCAAAGTGTTTTGGCGGTGGAATTTCTGTATCAGGCTCCTTTACAGCAAGACTCAAGCCAACCCCCACCAACATGAAGGCCGCCGTAATCCAGAACACGACACTCCACGGCAAGATGCCGTCTGCCAGGATCAACGACAGCGAACCGGGAACCAGGCTCGATACACGGTATGCGGTAATGTGCACCGAATTACCCAGGCCCAGTTCACGGTCCGGGAGAATCTCGCGCCGATAGGCATCGAGCACGACATCCTGGCTGGCGCTGAAGAACGCGATACCCAATGCCAGCCAGGCGATCAACCAGATAGACTTTGCCGGCTCAAACATGCCAAGCGCGCCAATAAACAGTAACAAGGGAACCTGCATGAGGATCATCCAACCCCTGCGTCGGCCCAAAAACGGCGGAACCCACCGATCCATCACTGGCGCCCAGATGAACTTCCACGTATACGGTATGGTCGCCAGTGAAAACAGGCCGATCTCCTTAATCGATACTCCACCATCACTGAGCCAGGCAGGCATGAGCTGAAAAAGCACATAAAGGGGCATGCCCGAGGCAAAGCCGGTGAATACGCAAATCACTATGCGTCTGTTCAGATAGGCAGCAAAGCCCGGATTACTGACCTGCGTCATGCGCTGTCGCTCGAGTGAGCAACGCACTGACAGGCGAGAATATTCAACGGCTTGTTCACTACCTTACTCCCCGACAATGTCATGCATTGGTCGCTGTGACAGGGAGCGCTTTATCGTGCGCTGAATGCGGAACGGCACCATTGCGATCAGCCGCGCCGCGGACGGCCGCAAGGACAAGCGCCATATGGCACGCAACAAGCGCTCCGAGCGCGATAGATTCTGGCTGTCGGCCACCAGATTACTTTGCAGGTTACCCAGCAACTCTGCACTTGGCGCTGCAGGTCGCAGCGGCACGGCCTGTACATACGCTGCCGCGTAAAAATCCCGGTCCACCTCCGCCGCCAGATCGGGCGCGCTTGTACGCGCCGATGCCAACGCGTTCTGTGCCGGCAGCTGCTGTGCATGCAATACTCCAAGCCAGTAGTCTTTCCACTGCGCCGCACTGAAATCCCAGGGGACAATGCTACTGAAGGGTCGACCCTGCACACGCTCGACAAACGCGCCGATGTCCGGCACCACCACGGGCAATGCCTTTTCCAAGGCAACGCTTAGCGTATAACTGTAGGTTTCCGGCCACTGGGCCGGATACCAGGCAACATCCGGGTTGATTCTATCGATCAAGGCGTGCACGTCATGACTATCGTACGGGCCATGGAAAACGACGTTATTGCCAAGACGACGGTAGGCATAGCCCAGCAGGTGAAATTCTATGGGCTCAGCGACCAGAGCGTTGGCAGCCGCCTCGAGAACGTCTGCGCCTTTCTCCCGACTTAAAGCACCTATGACCACCACGCGCAAGGGGCGATGACTGGGGAAACGCCAGCCTGGCAGGGGGTACGCCTTCGCCTCGCTGAAATCCGGGTGCCATGCTACCACCGGGTTCTGCACGTCATAGAACTTCAGGAACCTGTTTTTGCAATCCACGGACGGGAATATCGTGCGCGCCGCGGCAGCTATCCACTGTGCTTGCGCCGACCGCCAATTTTCAAGATCAACAGGTTCGGGCAGCTTGATATTCTGTGCACAGCGCTCTTCGAAGTCAGCTGCGCCCTCGTCGACAAACCTGGCCTGGGAATCGGTCAGGGTCGCGTTTGCGTTGACCAGGTAATAATCATGGATAGTAACGTCGAACTCACAGCCAACGTCTTCTGCCAGGTAAAGTAATTTGTCAGGCAAGCCCAAAGTATGATGGTAGTGAATTCGACCAAGACCAAGGCCGCGCAGCAAGGTCACGAGTTTATCGTACTCTGCGCCCCCGGCATCAAAGAACAATCCATCGCGCAATCGATGCCTGCCGTCAAAGCAGGATAACCTGATCGAGTGCCCGTCCTTGTCCGGCACCAAGAGCAGGAACAGCCCACTGTCGCCCAACACGCGCGCCAGTTCATCTACATGCTGCTGCGCGCCACCGCCAAGCTTGTGGCACACCAGGAGTATCTTCGGCTTGTCCTGCGTTGCAAACAAATGCAACCAGCCGCGCACCCTTGCCTCCCTTGCGGGGTCGCGGGCAATAAAGCTCTGTATTTCGCCGTGATAGCGCGGATACTTCTTATCCAGCACGTCCAGAGCATCGGCCAGCCGTGGGCTGTGCTCTTCCCGAAAACTGACACCGCCATGATGAAACACGAAACAGTTAGCCAGGTGGAGATTGCGCCTGCCAACACTTTCAGCACGTTGGCACCAGTCGTTTTCTTCGCCGTAGCCGCGGCCAAACGACTCGACGTCAAAGAAGCCGATCACATCAAGGCAATCGCGCATCAGGTACATGCAACAACCCACACCCGTGGGCAGTTGGAAGACATCATCGACATCAAACTCCGCGTTGAATGCGCTGTCGATTTCCTCGGGCCCCAGCCCAAAAATCAAGGGGTTGTTTTCACAGATATCGGGAAAGCTGCAGACCGTGGCGTTGTTGGAAAAGGGGGTGACAGAAGCCACTTTTTCATGATGATAGGCCGCCGTGCGCATCCTGTGTAGCCAGTCTCCGGCCACTTCTACGTCACTATTGAGCAGCAAAACATCACGATTGGGGTCGTAGGCCATACCCCTGTTCACGGTTGCCACAAAGCCGAGATTTGACTCGTTCTCAAGCAGTACGACGCCGGGGTTGCGCTCGGCCACCGCAACAAGGTGAGCGCATATTTCAGGGTTGGGCGAGCCGTCATTGATGATAATGATTCGCGCCCAGGGGTAGTTCACCGTCCGCAAAACTGACTCCAGGCAGGCGATAGTTTCCTGCAGACCGTCGTAAACGGGTATTACTACATCTACTGCTCTCATCTTTTCATCGTCTCGACGTGTTCCGGGGCTTTAGCGCCAGCTAGCAGCCTGCGCAGCGCTCTGAAAGGCCGTTTCCAGCGGTCCCTTCGGGCAATCTCGGCCAACGACTGCGCGTACAGCCCATGCAGTTCGCTGAGTTCATCACCCACTCTGGCAATATCTGCATCCTTCTGTGCAACGGTTTCCAAGGCATGAGAGTGCGCATCGCCAATACGCTGTAACTCCTGCCCACGCAGCACAAGATTATCCGCCAGCGAGGCCAGCACACCCGCAACTGGATAACGCTGCTCGATGGACTCCTGCAGTGCCTCGACAAGCGCTGGCTCACCGCGCCAACCTTGCAGGCTCAGTGTCTGGTCTTCAACACACTGGTGCTGCAACCGGGTATTGAGTGCACTTGCCCCGCGCTCACAGGCAAGCGGCAGTGCGAGCGTCTGGGCCAACGCCGTCATCTGTACTACAGGCTCCTTGAGCAGCGCCTCGTAATGAACATAAGCTGTATGCGCGGGCAAGTGCGGCACGAGTGACCGCAGGTAGTACGTCAGCAACCGCAGCCCATACCCCAGGGGAAAGTTGTCGCGCGACTGCAGGGAACGGGCTACCGCCAGTGGACTGCGCAGCACCACACAGGCTCCCACCTCAAGGTCCAGGTCTGCTGCACAACGCAACCACAGCGGCAGCGTGAGACACAGGCGCGGATCCTTCACCGCAACAATCGCAGCGCTAGCTGTGAGCGTCTGCAGAAACCGCTCTATTCTTGCTCGCTGCGGGGCAAATGCCGCGGCTGTCCAATCGAAGCGCTCCGCTGGCGCGCCCGCCGCATACCAACAGGTGCCGGCAGCGTCCAGCAACGCTTCATTGATGGCGACAACCTCACTGGCCTCCCAAAATCCGGCCTCGTTGACACCCTGCATTGGGTCCAGTAACTCCTGGCCAAAGCTGACGCCACAGGCGTCGAGCGCGGCACAGGCAGCCGATGTGCCCGAGCGATGCATACCCACTACAAACACGAGGCGACTGGATTTCGCTTGTTCCATTACTGCTTGATTCTTATAAGATAACCTGCGCGAATCATAGCATGGAGTCCGTCATTGACCGAGCGAAGCCCGCGGCCCGCAGCACACCGCCCCGGTACGTGTTCACCCCGGCATGGGGCTGTGCTTAAATGACGGCCCATAGTAGCCTGGCGTTGCACACTGGCTGATATCAACACCCCTCAATCAACGTACCGGTCGCCAGTCGACAACGCTGAGGTTTCCAGGACTGATTGAACCGCACTTACTGCGACACCAGGAGTCTGGCCATGCCTGACCAACCACACCGCCCCGTAGTCATTATCGTTCCTGTCTACCTCGGCTTGCAGGCGACCAAGAACTGTCTTGAGTCACTGCAAGCTAGTGACTTGCCGGATTGGGCCAGCGTCCTGTTGATCAACGATGCTTCACCCGACCCACAGATCGCCAGGTATTGTGACCAGGCCGCAGCAGGCGCTGGTTTTGAGCTGTGGACAAACAGCGAAAATCTCGGGTTTGTGAAAACTGTCAATCGCGGCTTTGCCTACCAGCATGATGCCGATGTCATACTGCTCAACAGTGATACAGTCGTTGCGGGCAACTGGATCGAACGGCTGCGGGCCAGTGCCGGTAGCGCTCCTGATATTGGTACGGTTACCCCGCTGTCCAATAACGGCACGATCTGCTCGTACCCTGTATTCCTGCAAACAAGCCCCCTGCCGGTCTCATGGAGCCAGCCAGAGTTGGATGAACTGGCAGCGCGCGTAAACGCAGGCCGGGTTGTGAACATTCCTACCGGCGTGGGATTTTGCCTCTATATCAAGCGTGAGTGCCTGATCGAGGTGGGTGAATTCAATGCCGAGCGCTTTGGTCACGGTTATGGGGAGGAATGCGACTTTTCACTGCGAGCAGCAGAGAAAGGATGGAGAAACGTTGCGGCAGCGGACGTTTTCGTCTTTCATGAAGGCGGCGTCAGTTTCGCAGAACAGGCCGAGCCGCGAAAACTACACGCTGAGGCTGTGCTCGCGGAGTTACATCCAAGCTATCAAGCCGACGTACTGGCGTTTATTGAGGCGGACCCGCTGGCAGGAATACGCAGGGCCCTGGATGTGGCAAGGCTGCAGGCAAAACCACAGGCCGGTGGCGAGGTGCTCGTCGAGCAAGAGCGCCACCATGCCCGCATGGGGGCGGAACTGAGTCGCCGCCTGGAGATCGCACAGCAGGACATTCAAGAGGAGCTGCGACAGAAAGCGGCGCTGGAGACGCACTTACACGAGTGCAGGCAAGCATTCGCCGCTACCGATACAGCACTCAAGGATGCGCAGCAGATGATCGTAAATCTGCGTGATGAAATTGTTGAGGTTACCCAGCGCCTGCAGGAGGCGAGCAACACTGTACATGCCCGGAACGAAGAACTGGGTTACCTGCAAGCCCACCTGAGTGCACTGGAGGCAAAGCTTGCCGACATGGAGAACAGCCGTTCGTGGCGCTACACGGCCTGGCTGCGTCGCAGCGGATCATAACGCAGTCGGCTCGCCGCAATCTGACTTACATAAACTGACCCGGCCCAGCAACCAATCAACTTGCACCTGGACGGCTTGTCCGCCTTCCAGGGCGAGACTGACATACCCGCCGCTGGAACCGCCATCGGGATAAAAGCGAATCACACCGGCACCATCCCGGTTCAGCTCACGACTACCCAGCACGTCCAATTCGATGCTCGAAGGCAAGGTTTTCACTGCGTCCCCGTGGGTCACCTCGCGTGTGCGTGGGTTCACCAGAATATCTTGCTGCACGCCGGTGCGGATTGCCGCATAGCGCCCGCCATTGAGAGCCCCAACCACATCGCCAACGGCTCCGCGATACTGCATGGACTGGTACATCTTCTGCATGTTCGGTGCACTGACCGCTACCATGAGCGCAGCGATGGTCAGCACGGCGACTAATTCCAGCAGCGTAAACCCGCTGCAGTAGCGTGATGGCAGCGCAGCCCTACCAGTTACCGACGTCAGAGTCTTCACCTTCTCCGCCTTCGGAACCATCCTGACCAAGTGAAAAAATGTCTACATCAGCGCGCGTTCCCGGATAGACGTACTGAAATTCCTGCTTCCAGGGATCTTTGGGAACACCTGACTTGAGATACGGGCCATTCCAGCCGTCGGCATCGCCGGGCCTGTCAACCAGCGCCTCAAGCCCCTGACTGCTGGAGGGGTAACTACCGACATCGAGCTTGTACATCTCAAGCGCCTGCTCGAGCTCCTTGATTTGCACGCGCGCCGTTTTCGTTTTGGCGCCGCCCAGCGCATTGAGAACGTTGGGGCCAACCAGACCAGCCAATAGGCCCAGTATTACCAGAACGACCAATAGTTCGATCAGCGTAAACCCGGCCTGCCGGCCAGGAAGTGCGCGTTTTGAAGTTAGCTTGTGCATTGTAAATTCCCTTGTACAAGACCTTGCGGCAAAGACGACAGCCAATCGGGGGTTGTCGAGGCTCGCCGCCACTGGCCCATTAGACCGCTAAATAGCCAGATTGTTGACAGACATAATGCCCATCAGGATTGCGATGATAATAGCTGCGATCACGGCCGCCATGGAAAGAATCAACACTGGCTCCAACAGCCCCAGTATACGCTTTACGCCCGCTTCAACCTCTTCATCATACACTTGGGATAATTCTGTCATCATCTGGTCGAGACTGCCAGATTCCTCCCCGACGCGTGCCATCTGGACCATCAATGGCGAAAAAACCGCCGCCTCGTCCAGCGCCACCGAGATGCGTTGTCCGCGCTTCACGGCGGGCTCCAGTATCCCCAGTGCGCTCTTGAGGTGCCGATTATCCACGGTATCCACCGCAATGGATATCGCCTGCAGCAGCGAAACACCGTTGCCCAATAAAGTACCTACGGTACGCGAAAACTTGGCCAACTCGTACTTGAACACGATCGCGCCGGCCACCGGCATGTTCAGGAGCTTCTCGTCAAACAGCGCCCTGCCCGCCTCGCTGCGATACCAGTTGCGTGCCAGGAACGCCGCGAGCGCTACCAGTATGAACAACAACCAGGCATAGCTCTTTAACCATTCGCCTGCGGCAATGACGAAGCGCGTCATGACCGGTAGGGCGTCGCCCATATCATCAAACAGGGTTTCGAACTGCGGCACCACAAAGCCCAGCATTGCCCCAATGGAAATCACCGCCACAACCACAAGAATCGCGGGATAAATCAGTGCTGATACCACGCTGGACCGCACAGCTTTGGCATTAGTGAGGTATTCGGAAAGCCGCGTCAGCACTTCAGCAAGATGACCACTGGCCTCACCAGAGCGCACCATGTTGATGTAAAAACCGTCAAAAATACGCGGATAGGCAACCAGCGCCTGACTCAAACCCTTGCCCGACTTTACCGAGCTGAGCAACTCGCCAAGCAGCCCTCGCACGCTGTCGTTGGCGGCCATATCGATCATTACCTTGAGCGCCCGATCAATCGGCAGTCCGGCACGCAGCAGAACCGACAATTCACGCGTCATTGCCAGCACGTCGTCCCTGCTAACACCGCTGCCTGAGTCCTGCAGATTTGCAACAGTTCCTTCCCTGGCGGGCTCCAGGCTGAGCAAGGTCATCCCCTGGGCACGCAGTTCCCTGGAGGCGTGTTCGATGCGCTCTGCGGTGACTGAGCCGTCCACCGTTTTACCCTGGGTCGTCACTGCCCTGTAGCTGAACTGCGGCATAGGTCTGCCTTATGGCCTCACGCTGTTGCTTCGATCACGGTCTCAGATAACGAACCGGAGCTCTCATCCTGCTGGTCCAGCGTAACGCGCAGCAACTCTTCCATCGATGTTACACCCTGGGCGACCTTGCGCAGGCCATCTTCAAACAGGGTGTACATGCCGTTCCGGCGCGCCAGCGAATGCAGCGCGGTTGCATCAGCACCACTGACAATGGCTTCGTGCATGGTGTGATCCAGGGTAAACAATTCATGAATTCCGGTGCGCCCGCGATAACCGGTATTCTTGCACTCGGGGCAGCCCGTGGGTTTGTAGATCACCTGATCGGCAGCCGTCATATATCGGCGCAGGCCGTGCTCAGCAATGATTTCATCGGACAATTCCGAAGGGGCGCGGCAAACTTTGCACAACGTGCGCAACAGGCGTTGCGCCAGAACCCCATTGACCGCCGAGGTGATCAGGTAACGCTCAATACCCATGTCTTCCAGTCGAGTTATGGCAGCCGCGGCCGTGTTGGTATGCAAGGTGGAAAGCACCAGGTGACCGGTTAGCGCCGACTGCACGCCGATCTGTGCAGTTTCGCCATCACGCATCTCGCCGATCATGATAATGTCTGGATCCTGCCGCAAAATAGAGCGCAGGGCGCGCGCAAAATCCAGATCGATCTGTGGTTTGACCTGTATCTGGTTAATGCCTCGAAGCTGGTATTCAACCGGATCCTCTACAGTAATAATCTTCAGAGCCTCGGCGTCCATGGAGGACAGGGCCGCATAAAGGGTTGTTGTCTTGCCTGATCCTGTTGGCCCGGTCAGCAACAGCACGCCGTGCGGGCGCCCGAGCAAATCCTTAAAGCGTGCCAGCGTCTCCTCGTGGAACCCCATGTCAGACAGGCTCAGGCGAATGCTCTCGCGATCAAGCACCCGCATGACAATGCTCTCGCCGTGCACTGTGGGTATCGTCGATACCCGCAGGTCAAGCTCATGACCCTTGACGCGAATCATAATGCGACCATCCTGTGGCAGGCGTTGCTCGGCGATATTCAGGTTGGCCAGCAGTTTGATACGTGAGGCGATCGCCGGCGAATAGCTTGCCGGCGGTGGGTCTGAATCCTGTATCACGCCGTCCACCCGATAGCGCAAGTGCAGGCCATCATCAAAAGGCTCTATGTGAATATCCGATGCACCCAAATCTACCGCACGGTGGATAATCTGGTTAACCAGTCGAATGATGGGCGCCTCGGAAGCCAGATCCTTGAGATGCTCGATAAACTCCTGATCGTCGGCATAATAATCCAGGGCCGCTTCGTCGTTTTCCTGTTCATCGTTACTTTGTGAGTGTTTGGCCAACGCATTGAGAATCTCGGACTCCAGCCCCAGGTGAAGCTCAACCTTCTTATCCAGGGCAAGCCCCAGCGCCTTGATCAGGAATTCGTCCTGGGGTTTGACGGCCGCAAAGAGCGCCGCGTCCCCGTCGGCAGCGACGGGGACAACCGAGTTACTCAGCATAAAATCCAGCGACAGCCCTGAAATTATCAGCGGCTCTTCCGGATAATCGGTGGTGGCAACCAATGGTATCTGTAGCGTCTGCGAGAGTGCATTGGCGACATCAGCCTCGGACACCAGACCCAGCTTGACCAGAGTCTGGCCAAACAGGCCACCCATTTCAGCGCGCGCCACCAGCGCCCGCTCTACATCGCGGGTGGTTATTTTACCGCTTTCAACTAAGTATTCGCCCAGTTTCACGCCGCTACCAATCACTCTTCAGCTTGAATACCGGCCCAAGTGACGGCCGGCGTCTTTGTGTTCGTTCTAGCACTGCCCCTGCCACGACGAGTCTACCACTAATCCAACCGCGACAAAGATGACATTGTTGCGCGTTAACGCTTTCTCAGAAACCCCCCAGGGGCGAAGGTAAAACCAAATTTTTGCTCACGAACGGTGTCGCGCTCATAGTCCTGGGGGTACATCCTGAAGTACTCCTCCAGCGCCTCGGTTGGCCCTTCGCCCCATTGGGGAAGAACGGGGTGCCCGTTGATATTGCCGTCTTCGACTACTACGTAGTCGCCACTGTGCACGACGTCGCGCAGCAGCGTTAACTCCGCCAGGACATGGGCCTTGCGGTGGTCGCTGTCCAGTATAAAAAATACGCTACCGGGTTTCGACGCCCTCAACTTACGAATGCGGGCGGCCACTTCAGGCGCTGATGACGAACAACTCATCAGCTCAATCGCTGGATCCTCACCCACCCGAGGGTCCACCTCCGCATGGCTGACATCCACCGACAGCACAGCCAGTTGCGGGTTAATACTGCGACCTATAACACTGAAATACAGGGCTGAACCCCCAAAGCGTGTGCCGAATTCGACAATCAAAGCGGGTTTCAGTTCAAACAGGATTTCCTGGTAGTTCCACATGTCGGAGACTGACTTGTTCGTCACCACGCCGTGGAAACGCACCCCCTCCCACACTTCAGTGTCGTAGTACCATTTATGGTATTCCACCCTGGGATCGTAGTTATGCATCTTCTTCCATTTCAGTTTTTCCGGAGAGATTGGCAGGGCCTATGTCGGCTTGGCGCTCTTGCCAAGTTTGCCCAACAATCGCCGTAGACCAAGGCGTAATCCAAAACGACGGTAAGCCGTTGTGAGCTTGCGAAAGACGCGCCAGCTGATCGAGTGCTGAATCGCATCCAGTTCCTGACGCAAGATGCTCACGACTTCCTCTTCCTCGGAGAGCTCGGGAGCAGTGGCAGCATGCGCCTTGTACCAGGCACGATACCCTCCCTTTCCTGAGCAATCAAAAGGATCCGGAAACTGCTCCTGAAGCGACTCCCGATACCGATACAGCAAGCGTTCCGCTGGCCTTATGCGCGCCCCATTACTGTAGTAATCGTAACGACAGGCAGCATTGCCCAACTCGCGCTGGCCGTGCTGTTCGCATTGCGCCATATACCAGTGTCGCAGCGCCTGCAGGGCGGGGCTGGAATCACCGTAGACTTCCATCATGACCTTCATGGCGCCACTATCCAGACCTGAAAAGTGATAAAAGCACAGCGCTTTACCGTTCACGAAAAAACCGGTTTCCGGGTCGCCCGTAAGCTTTCTCTGATTGATATTCCAGGTGGATACGTTCAACTGCGCCTGGCGCATGATAGCCAGGTCTGCAAAAAACGCAGGGGCGAGGTCTATCCACTTTTGATCGGTGAAGAGCCCGTTCTCGCGATCGTCAAAGCAGAAGCTATGCAATCGGCGGGACCACCAGTTTACAAACCGCAAGCCTTCGTCGGAATTCCTTACGGCAAGAAATCCCAGGTTAAACGCCCCATACTTCAGGCTGCTGACTTCGTTGTCGAGAATAGCGTTGTAGCTTTTTTCGGGCTCTGTCTGATGCGGCGTCAGCAGCACGCTGTGCTCATCAAGGGCAGACTCAATCAGCCCCAAATCTGAAAAAAGTACAATGTCAGGATCCAGAAAGACGACCTTGTCGGCCTGGTGCAGCGCGAAGATGCGCTCAAAACCCAAGCCCTTGACCGCTGTGCACAGCTCCACGACATTGTGCTGAAAGACCCACGCGGCACGCTTGGGTATGTCAAGTTCGTCCAATCGAATAAGATGGTCAAACTCCTCCTCGTCTATGGAAAAGCCTGGGGGCGGCAGATCACACAGCAACAGATGAAATACAGCATGTGGCGCGTGTGTCTTTACCGAGCGCGCCAGGACCCTGGCCTTGGGAATATAGTTACTCGTTATGCTGGTAAAGATATGCATACTGGACTCAAGCCGAAAAGCGGCGCTGAAGAATACCAAAAGCCGTGGGCTATTTCCTCTACGGGCCCAACCTGCAGTAACGCATCATCGGTGATCATCGATTATGCTCTCATTGCGCGGGCGACATAGCGCAGCACGCGTGCGCAATAGTCGCCCAGAGAGCGATTAACTTTGGGGGAGTTACCCACTTTGGTTGCAGAGTATTGAAGAAAATCCGCAAGTGCCATGCGGTAACTCATTTGCGGGTCTACTATCAATTGCGGGGCGGTCGCAGCGGAGTCCATTGCATAGGGGTTCATGTAGCTGGCTCGGGGACGATAGTAGCGTTGCAATGGAATACCTTCGCTTTGCGGCAAAATTTGGTGGTAGCTCTCAACCATGTCTGCGGCAGAGGCAGGCAACACTTGCTGCAGGGCCTGTGAAGCGCGTCGCAGCACTGACCTGTCGACTTGCAACTGCTGCAAGCGGGCGAGCAACTGTTCGGCGACAGGGTCTGCCAACCACCCTGTCACGCCCTCTTCTACGCGCTCCTCAAACGCACCGAGTCGGGTCGCCACCACCGGGATGCCGGCGGCCCAAAGCTCGCTGAGCGTGTAGCTGAACGTTTCCGGCACGGTTGATAGGAGCAGGCCGACATCTGGCTGGACTCGCGCTAGCAGGCCTGGCAGTTCTTCGCGGCTGTACGACCGCACGACCTCGACACCGGGCACACCCTCAAACGCGCCGCCACTTTCACCTGTGCCCAGCAAATAGATATCTGCAATATCGCGCAGCGCCGGCAACATGGACAGCAGCAACTCACCGCCCTTTTCCCGGGTCAACCGGCCCAACATCACCAGTTGCAATCGATCACGAACGCGATCTACCCTGCCGGATCTCACCGCAGACAATGCCCGTGACAGGACTGGGTCGAGCCCATGCGGCACCACGTGCAATGGAAGGCTCTTGAGGCGAGGTTCCAACTCGGTGTAACGATCGACCACTGACTGGTTTGGCGCCACCAGTGTTGGCTTTCGCTCCAAAAGCAAGTTCAAGAACGCCTCACGTATGTTCAGCCAGTGCGCAACCGGTTCGTGTTTGAAGAATTCGTTTTTCGGATTGTGCTGCATGCATTGTGTCAGTCGCTCTGCATCACAGGAGCGACACGGCGAATCAAAGGTCGCATACAGAGCAGGGCAAAAAGGGAAAAACTCATGCAGCACAAGTGTCGTGGGTAGCCCGGTGCGCAGCAAGTCCAGTGAATGGCCAATCAGGGAGGAAACAACTATCGACTCTACACGGTATTGCGCAATGATATCGCCAAGAATCGCCCGGTATTCCAGATTACCACCATGAATGGAGAGCACAGGCTCACTGAACTTCCACACGCGTATGGGGTTTGGGCTTTGCGCGCCAGCGTACAATCCTATCGATCGGCCAAAGCCGCCAAGATCGCCGATTGATCGAAGTATCAGGTGATGGTGAGCATTATCGGCGACGGTGTAGTCTTCCATCCACCGGGCAAGCCCACCCCCCCAGCTGTGACCAACATGTAACTGCACGGGCAGGCAGCCTCGAAGCTGCCCCGGTATTTCGCCGCGTGATGATAACTCCGTGAGCGCATGTCGCAGGCCGCCCAACATGGACTGTTCCTGAAACGCCTCGCGATAGGCCACGGGCGTTTGCTCGACAACAACCTGCGGAACCGCTCGCGAATCATCAACATAAAGCTGTGTCGACATCACCGTCTCGCCGCCTACAGCACGAACAGCCGCCGCTAGCAGCTCGTCACTGTCTACATACAACAATTCGGCCAGGGCAGTTGATATGAGAAAGCAACTAGGCGAAACCACAGGCACTGGCAGCTCGCGACCATCGGAGTAATCATTCAACCATTGGTCAACTGCGTCAGCTGTAAGGCCCGGTGTATGTGACGCAGTAGTAAAGGCACTTAGGAACGGGTGCCTGACACCCATCGGCGATACCACCGCTTGCTTGCCACTGCGCTGATGCGCCGCCACTAACCTGGCATCCCAATGAATCGGCACGCGGCTGCCAGCAAGCACATAGATCAGAAGCTCATCACTAAATGTTTGACAGCGCAGGACCTGTGACCATAAACCGCCATCATGAATTTCTGCTGGAAGCACACACTGAACATCCAGTTCAACATCAGAAACAAGCCCCTGCGCCCAATCATGGGCTTGCCCGGTGTCAGGGAGCACAATGGAAATATGACGGGTAAGCGTGGTGCCGATAAGCGCATCGAGCTGCGCGGTCGATGGCAAGGCATTATGCGCCGGCACTACAAGCACGACCCTCCACTCGCTCGCCAGGCGCCTGTCTGCAATCACTGGGGCCTCCCCCTGAGCGGATCGCGCGGCAATCGAATGCTCACCTGGCAACGGCCGCAGCCAGCATCAGAAACTTGATCCAGAGTCGGAGCACCGCTCTTTTGACTCTCGTTCTGGCGACACCAGTTACTAACTGGCTATTGAAATATCTTGCCAGATCTTCGAGTACAGCCGCCATAGGGACTCCCGGCTGGACGGCCACGGAGCCGCTGGCAGGGTGCTCTTCGGGATGAGCGTCATACCATGCCTTGTAGGATCCTGTGCCCTGCGCCTGATACGGATTGGGGAAAGCACGTTGCAGATCTATGCGTTGGCGATACAAAATACGCTGCTCATTTTTAATGGTCTCGCCATTGTCAAAAGCAGCATAACGCGACGGAAGTTTACCAAGTGCGGATTGGCCATGGCGTTCACACTCTGCAATGTACCACTGCCGCAGTGCATAGAGCACGGGGCTATCTTTACCGTAGCGCTCCAACATGGTGATTTGATCACCACTGTCAAAACCCGAGAAGTGATAGAAGCCTAACGGCTCGCCATTAATGCAGATACCATCCTCAAGACTACCCGTGGCTTTACGGGTGGCCAGGTTCCAGGTGGCAACATTAAATGCCGGCGACCTCAGAACGCCTACGTCGTCAAAAAAACAGGGCGCAAGATTAACCCACTTCTGATCAGTGAATAAGCCGCGGGGAATATCGTCGTGGCAGTAGTCAAGCAAGCGGCTCGCCCACCACCGCGAGAAGCGCCTGCCTTCGGGCACATTACGCACTCCAAGAAAACCAAGGTTGAAGACCCCGTGTATCAGGCTTGCAAGTTCGTTATCTTGAATGCCCATGTCAGTAGGGTCTGGGTCCGTCAAGTGAGGCGTCAGTACGATGCTACACATAGCAAGCTGTTCACTGAGATCATCAAGACGCGAGAACACGACCATGTCAGGATCAAAGTAAAATACCTGGTCGGCCGAGTGCTCGCTAAAAATGTACTCAAGGGCGACCCCTTTGACCGCCGTACACATCTCTACCACAGAGTGGCCGAATGCCCAGCTATGAAAACGCTCCGT
The DNA here is from genome assembly GCA_024742415.1 of Gammaproteobacteria bacterium. Taxonomy (GTDB): domain Bacteria; phylum Pseudomonadota; class Gammaproteobacteria; order Pseudomonadales; family Halieaceae; genus Marimicrobium. The sequence goes on along the minus strand of JANSYN010000008.1, from coordinate 105,565 downwards.
GACCAGATCGTGCGCATAAATGACTGAGTCAAATGGCTCTGACGTCGCCTCCCAGCCAACAGGCAAGCTGTCTGATAAAACCAGGTGGAACATCGTATTGGGGTCGGCCCGCTTCACTGATTCGGCCAGCACACGCGCCTTGGGCAGGTAGTTCGAAGTAATGCTGGTGTAGACGTGTCGGTTCAGTGTCATTCTTGTCTCTAATAACGAAAGTTCGGGGTCCAGAAAGGTCGCCTACAGGTGATCAACGTCGTCGCAGCCGCAGCGTAACATTATCATTCCATGCCCAGGTACGATTCACGGCCCAAAGTGATTCTGTTCGCTGTGCCAGTTGCTCGAGATACGACTGGTGCTGGCGAACCGTGCGCCTTACCTCCTGGGACCACTGCAACAAGGCCGACTCTGCGAGCTGCTGTCTGCTGACAGGCTGTATACCCAGGGCGATGAGCAAACGGTCTCTGAAAGACAATTGTTCGGGGTCAATATTTGGCAACGGCATATCTGCTACATCCGGCAATGGCTCGGGTTCAATACTAAATGGTGCTATCGCATGCGGCTGGTCATGGTAGCTACTCCACTCCACTTCAAATCCCGCCGCAATAGCAAGAGAGGTAATCAGTTCGGGATGATAAAAGCGCACATGCTCCGGGTCTCGCCAGAATCCAAGCAACTGCGAACGTATCGATTCGGGATCCGGAAACGAGAGCACCAGGATGCCATTGACCTCTATCACCCCGTGTAGGGCGGTGATGAAGTCCTGCAACACGTCCATGGGGAGATGCTCTACAAAATGCGAGCAGTAAACGCCATCATAGGTCTCCTGCGTCGTCGCCAGAAACTCAATCGCATCCTGTTCAACCACCGTCAAACCCATTCCCCTGGCGTATTCTGCGATCAGCGGGTCTCGTTCTACACCTACTGCCTGCAGGTTGCTTGCGCGAAGGCAGTCCAAAAATATTCCCGCACCACAAGCAACGTCCAGAATCTGCCTGCAGTCAACGAAATGTCGCACATCAGGCGCCTGCATAGCTGCAAGCAACGCAGGGTCACGTTGCAGGAACTCATAGATACTGTAACTGAAGGCGCGCGCACCCTTAGCTAGGGAAGCTATCTCATTGAGCTTTTGGGGTAGCGCTCCGTATCCGGCGACAACACCACCGGGCAAGTCCTTTAAAGCCTCCCTTGCGGCACTTACGCCCTCGGGAAGCAAAACGGCGGAACAACGCCTGAAAGACTCCACAAGACTACGTTCTGCCCGAGTTGGCAGGCCGTCTTGCCTGTTAGGCTGTTCGGGGCCGATAACGGCAATAACTGGGATACCCAGTAAATCAGCGACTCTGGGCAGATCCTGTGTACAACCCCAGAGACCCTCTACGACCAGACAGTCTGCCTGCTGACGTATCAGGGCCTGCGCTACGATGCGATTTAGCGCCTGGTGTTTGAAAGAACCTGACAGCTCGCGGCAATCGCTTGTTACGTCCACGAGCAGGGTCTGCACTGACTCTTCTATCACCCAGGATGCAAAGCCGTCATTGGGCCATGTCTCCACAAAGCGATAGACAACAAGGTATGCCGCGCCTGCGCTGACGTTATCGCAATGGGGCACGGCATCTTGTTCACGCACAATGACCAAAGACGGCCTGCGCGTCGCTTTATCGAGCGACAGGTTCATGTGGAGAGTCCAGTAGCAAGCAGCATCATGGTAGGTCGACTCCTGCTGGCCTTTTCCGAACCTGGCAGTTTCCGGGCAGACCTGAACTTACTTAAGTGTCGTCTCGAGTCGCTTCAACACTTTCTCATCAAGCTTAACGTCTTGTGCAGATCGTAAACGAATAACTTTGTCCTGCCATGCCTGGTCGCCCTTGGCAGCCCTCAAGCTCTTTATGATTCGCGGCTTCACTTCACTGAAAGGTATACGCTGCTCAGGCTTTTTATCGTCCAACTTAATCAGATGGTAGCCAAAGGGAGTTTTGACCGGCCTGCTAACCTCGCCAGCCTTCTCAAGTTCAAAGGCGACTTTTTCAAACTCTGGTGTCATTTTTCCGCGTTGGAAGTAACCTAAGGTTCCCCCTCTGGAGGCGGTTCCATCTTCCGAAAACTCCTTTGCCAATTCTGCAAAGTCACTTCCGTTTGCTATCTGTGTGTACAGTCCCTCGATGAGTTTCCTGGCTTCCTCATCTGTTCTGTCCTTGACCCTTATCAGTATATGTGATGCCGATACGGTTTCTTGCTGCATGTACTTCTCTGGAGACGCGTTATAGTGCTCGAGGGCGGCGACATCCCAATTCACATCCTTGAATAATCCCGCGATGTAGATGCGTTTGTAATCGTGAACCAGCTTCCGCTGATAGGCCATATTGGCCGCCCATCGGGCCTGCTTCTCATCAAACCCAGGTACAGACTCCGCCTCGGCGGCGAGCGCGCGAACGACGTACAGCGACTCGGCCATCTCCTTAAAAACATCAGGACGGTTGAGCACTGACGCGCGCTGATTTTCGTCTTTAGGCAGGTTTTCCTGCATATACCGTTCTATGTCCTCCACGCTGACAGTGGCCCTGGGCGAATCCAGAACCAATCGGTCGGACGTATTTTGTTGCGCGACACCTGCGGAGCTCAAGGCCCATATTGCACAACCCAACAGTAGCGGTTTCAGTTTATGTTGCATTTATTCACCCCAAAAAAAAGCGCCAAACCGAAGTTTGGCGCCATTATACATAGGCTTAGTCTAGAAGTAGACTGAACCGGACTCAGGATTCCCCATTGTTGTAGAGGTTCCTGAACACATCACAATTACCTGATGAACAGTTGGTGTTCTTGATGTTCAAGTAGTAATTGTAGTTCTTCCTCAACTTACAGTAGCCAGACGTTGGCGGCCCCTGGAACCATCGCACGACGGTAGAGCTGGTGCCAAAGTCCTCACACGGTTCGCTCTGTGAGACGAACGGGTTGAACGGGATTGGCTCACCACCAGGACACTCAGACAGCCAAACACGTCGCTGGATGCCTGACGTTCCCGTAGTGGCGGCGATTGATATCTGGCCGCCGTAGTCTGAACTATCTGTTGTAGTGAAAGGCGTTGCCTTGATCTGGTTCCTGTTCAGACCGATACGTGTTTGTCCTGGAGGGTTCGCCCAATCCACTGGACCAGTGACCGTAACGTTCGAGGGCAATTCACCACAAGCATCGGTTGGGTCTGTTGGGTCTGTCGGGTCTGTAGGATCAGTTGGGTCGGTCGGATCAGTAGGATCTGTTGGGTCGGTTGGGTCTGTAGGATCCGTAGGATCAGTCGGGTCGGTAGGATCGGTAGGATCGGTAGGGTCCGTCGGATCAGTAGGGTCCTGAAACACCGCAGTGATGATGATGTCACTACCCACGCTGGTCACAGTGTACTCACTCACTGGATCACCATTGAGAATAATATCGGCGAGCACGGTAGAAGGGGCGAGGGCCAATGCGGCAACGGCTGGCACAAAAAGCTTCTTCAACATTGTTGCTTACTCCTAATTTATAAGAACTGCTTGGTCTTGGAAGATATAACCAAATTATATGGTGCAGTGAAATCTTTTGCTATTGGTAATATGTCACTTTCATAATTTTGAGGTGTCTTCCAACCCGTTCGACCTTAAAACTGTGACAGGGTTCCCAGTTACAGTCGTTCCTTATAATTATAAAAACCTGGCTGCGGACTCTCTATTCAGTAACTAGGTTGCCACGGTGACTGGCAAAAAAAAACGCGGCTTTCGCCGCGTTTTTTCTTACCTGAACAGATGAGCTTAAAGCTCAGCCTGCATTAAGGCATGCTAGCACTGCTTGAGCTTGATGCAGAGCGTGAAGACTTATGAGTCACCGCGCCAGCGTAGTTAGACAGTACAGTTACGCCGTCTACTTCAAGAGTAGAGTTAACGTACTTCTGAACTGCGAAACCAACTGCAGGCAAACCTTCGAAGCTATTATCACCAGCTTCCAATACAGGACGCGGGTCAGTAGCATTGTTGATCAGGGTGAAGTCCATACGGGCCCAGCCATTCGCGAAGCCGTCTTCCAGAGTGAACGTCAAGCCATTACGGCCTGGGTCAGCGGCCAGAACACTGCTTCCGAGATCAACATCGCCAGCGGAACCAGCGAAGCTCACCACGTTAGCTTCCGCACAGAGAGCCAGCACATCGGGATCGTCCGGATCAGGCTTCGGAGAGAAGTCAATTGAACCGGGAGGATCTGTAGGCTCGCCTTCTTCACGATCCCAGTAGCGGATAGTGAACTCTTCGCATGAGTTAGAAGTTGTGGGATCCCAGGGATCAGTGAACGGTGCAATCGCAGGGTCAACCGCAACATAGTCACGCTTGGTTGGGAAAGTTACAACCCAGTCGGTGCCAGCAGCAATTGTGGGCTCCATAACAAAGTCGTTCGACAGAGTGTCGTGCATCATGATTGCGCTAACAGCGTCCAGACCGTCGTCGGCCTGACCGAGAATCACTTCACTACCGTTGATCACGGCGTAGCTGGCACTTGAGTTGTTCAGCGAAGGATCAAGGCTGCCTGGCTCAGTGTGCAGAACACCAGCGATATCGTCAAAGAAGTCGCCGAGGGCAATTGCGTCGTAAGTTGCGTTTGTGCCTTCGTCAACGTTAATCAGAACGCCGTAGCCATAGAGACCGCCTGAGGGAGCACTGGTGCCGTCGTTAGGGTCGGTAGACCATACGCCACCGGCGATCCAGGAATCCTGCAGATCTCCACAGCCAGGAGGCGTACCTGCAACGTGCTTGATATCAGCAGGCCAGTTCTCAGCTCCAGGGACGATAGTCGCCATCTCGATCACTTCAACGTAACCTTCCTTGGTACGCTCGAGACCATTCACTGAATCATCGTCGTATTCGAAGTTACGGAAAGGAACTGTGACACCATCAGAGATCTGGTTTGGAACCGTACAGCTTGTATCTGCTGAAGTGATTGTCGCGCCGGGGCCGTCAGTGTCAGCTGTGATAACTGCTGACCAGTGATCCCACGGTGACAGGTAGAGGTTAAAGTCGAGTACTTCACGGCTGTTCATAGACTCAAGAATACGAACCTTGACCGCCTTGTACCGATCGGTGGTATTAACCAGGTTGATGTATGTGTCCTGACCTTCAGTAGTCGTGTAGTAAGGATACAACAGCACCTGACCCAGCCCGTCCGAGTCAACGTAAACGGCTTGCGCCCCGTTAACACCGGCCATTGCAGCGAGGACTGCCACGGGAAGTATTTTCTTCATGTTTGTTACTCCTAGGTTAACAATATGTCGTTGTTGCAAGTTAATTAAAGCTGCATACAGTAAGGCGTAAGTATGCCCCCAAACCTTACCCCTGTCTACCATCCGCCTGCAAAAACGTGGCTAGGGAGGTGTCTAACACATACGTACGAGGCGAAAATTAGCACAGTGCCTATAACCCGTCAACTTTATAAATGCCAAATAATTGCGTTCTGGCAAGCGTTCGGCCAACGTGGCTACTGATTCCATAAGTCCATAAAATTCAAGTAAAAACCGGCTCTTTTTGCAACGAGTCACGAGGCCAAATTTGCACCGGGTGGAGCCCGCGTGGCAAGCACAAAAACAGGGCAAAATCCCACTTGTTTCGGGCGGCGGTAGTGGCCGCCACACAGGCATCAGGACGGTGGCACATACAACCACCATTGACCGTCCGACAACACCCATGTGTAGGTTCTTGGACGGCGGATGTCCACGCCCATTTTCGCGACGGAATACTCCAGAATAAACGTCACTTCGCACGCGGTTTCCGTCGTACAGATCACATCCCGTAATGTGGCTGTTTTCCAGCTTGAGGCGCCCTGGACCCGCGCGTGATACCTGCCCCAGTCAGAGAACATCCGATAACCGGGGGAGGTATAACTAAACGCAGTTTTGATATCCCCATCAATCAACGCAGTGGCCCAGGCGGATGCGCGCTCACGGACGATTTCCTCGGGGGCAGAGGGCTGACCCAGCCCTGCACAACCGGTCAGTACCAGTTGCATCGCCAGCATCATCGAGGCCAAGCCACGCCCTAATCGTGGAGATTTCATTTTTGCCACCACTCCTGACACTACTGCTCTGGGGAAGGGTCGGCGGATTCTCTCTCACCCAGAAAAGATGAGGACTCCGACAGGTCAATGAGATCCAGGCCACGCATCTGGCGCCGCATCTCCTTACTCACAGCCCGCAGGTCGGCGTCGCTATATATGACCCTGGGCGTTATCACTACCAGAAGTTCAGTCCGCGAGCCCGACTGGCTCTTAACACCGAATAATGGACCAATGACCGGTATATTGTGAAGGATTGGCAGACCGCTACTACCGCTGGACTTGTTCTCACGGATCAGACCCCCCAAAACAACCGACTCGGTGGAGCGAACCGCGACCTGACTGGTGATACTGCGTTCCAAAAAGGTGGGCTGCGTGATTCCCTCGTTGGTGATCGCATCCGTGACCGACTGGTCTATCTTCATGGTGACCATTCCACCAGCATTCACTGACGGCACGACCTGGAGCCTGACGCCGGTATCGACATACTCGATACTGGCGATCGTCCTGTCGTTGTCCAGGGACTCAAAGGACGTTTGCACTGGCACACGATCACCCACCTCAATCGTCGCTGTCTGGTTGTCGAGCACCATTACCGACGGCGATGAAATAATATTCACCAGGTCTTCCTGCGCAAGTGCATTCAGCACTGCCTGAATATCACCCATGGAGTTGACCACAGAGTAGGAAAAGCCGGGAATCTGGGACGCAATCCCGGTACCGCTGTTACCATCCCAGAGTGCGGTGCCCCGATAGTCGTTGCCAAGATTAGAGTTGAACGTCCACTCCAGTCCGTACCGCAGCGAGTCATTCAGCGTCACCTCAATGATACTGGCCTCGATAATGACCTGGGTAGCCGCGATATCCAGCCGCTCTATTGCGGGTTTGATCTTCTGATACTCTTTACCGGTCGCGTAAATCAGCAGGGCGTTGTTCTGCTCGTCCGCCACAATGCCTACCGCCCCAACTTTAACGCTTTTTGCTTTCATCCCGCCCTTGGGTGAGGACGACCCAACTCCGCTACCCGCGATGCCCATATCGCCACCCGATGAAACCGCCTCAGGCGTGAGACCCGGCGCCACGCCGGTACCGCCTGCAGTGCTGGACCCACCACCGCCGGACCCACCAAAGATGGTGCTGAGCAAACCTGCCAGATGACTGGCGCTGGTATTTTGCACCGGATAGACATACAACTGGGGTTCAAAATTAGCGTCTGGCTTGATGTCCAGGCGATCGATCCACGTCCTGACGCGATCCAGGTAATGTGCCCTGGGGGTAACTACCATCAAACTGTTGAGACGATGGACAGGGATAATCCTGATGACACTGCCAACCCCTGACAGGCTCTCAGCCGTGTTATCCGCGCCGTCCTTTCCAAGCATGGCAGACAGCGCGCTATCAATATCTTCCAGTGGAGCGTTCTCAATCGGGAAAATGCCAACGGACATGCCCTTGAGAATATCCACGTCGAAGGTCTCGATCATTTCCTGCCAGCCCTGCAACTGGGATTGGGTTCCAGACAACATCAGCAGATTGCGCATGTTGTCTACGCGCAAGAAAGCGCCCTCTTCAGCCACAGGGGTGAGTATCTCGGCCATATTGCCAGCACTGATGTATTGCAGCGGCACAATCAAGGTGCTGTAGCCTGCTGCGCCATCTGTGGAACTGATCATCGAGGGTTTCAGCTTCTTCATTTGACCCGATGCACTGACAAAAAGCCGGCCGTCATTGTCGCGGATCATCAGTGCGTTGTTGGCTTTGAGAAGGGACTCAAGAACGTCAAGCAACTGGTCGCGCTCGATGGGCGTGCGTGTACGTAACGTCACCTGGCCATTGATAGGATGCTCGACGATGTAGTCCAGCTCCAGAATATCCCCCAAAATCGCGTGCACCACCTCGGTCAGGGGTGCTTGCTCGAAGTTAAGACTGACCGCGTCGCCATAGAGGCGAATGGGGTTAATGGCGTCGGGGGCGCGATAGACCTCGCCAGTTCCCCGGTAAATTGTTGGCTCCCCCTTTTCGATCGAGGACAGATCCTCTTCCTGGCTAACAGTCGCCGCGGCACCAGCCTGCAAAGGCTCCACAAGCTGCGGGTCGGGCGCTGCAGACTCAGCCGCCAGCACCGCTGCGGCGGACTCCTCGATACCCGGCACGGGAGAGGTCTGCTCCATAGTGGTGCAACTTGCCAGCGCCATGGCGCAGGCCAGCACCGCTAGTTCTACAATTTTACGCAAGTCTATTCGCCTTTATTATCAGAATTGTCAGATACTTCCGCGCGTTCCACTACCCTGGGTTTCACAGCCTTTTGCCCTGCTGGCATCGCATGCTGCAAATCAAGCACACGCGTGTCATCACCAGACTCAAAAATCGCTCCATCTGCACTCATCATGCTGAATGTCCAATTGCCCAGGCTTTCATTTAAACGTAAGCGCTGACGCTTGCCCTTATTCAGCACGATAATGCCGGACTGCTTCCCGGCACGATAAACACCCACGAGTTGGACATCCTTAATGCCGGATTTATCCGGCTTGGTGTCAACAACCGCGGGCTTGTCATTCCCGACAACCGGACTATGCCGCTGCCTCCCCTGCCAAAAGAGCGGACGCGCGGTAAGTTCATCGCTCGCTGCCCCTGCGTCATCCGCGTTATAACCCACGTTTGCTACCAGTAACGATGAGGACGCCGGTGCTATGGCCTCTGGTTCGGAAAGCAGCGTCAACCTTACGACACTCCAAAGCACGATCACCACCAGCGCTACCGTAAGGGCAGTAGCGACTTTGCGCAATTGCAATTCCAGTGCATTGCTCATCAGAAAACCCTATGGCCGACGGCGGCAGCAGTATACCCCATCAGTTTTGCAACCTTAATGCGAACAGGGTGAAACGGGCATTCACGTTGCGCGGATCAGCGATTGACGTATCAACCTCGTCGCCACGACGTCGACGGGTTCGAATTGGCTTCACCTTGACTGATTCTACAAAGACCAGGGGGCGCAGTTCCTCCAAACCTGACAAGGCTTCATCCAGGGCATCTACATTCCCCTCGGCAGTGACATCCAGTTGCAGCCTGTCGTAGCCTTCGCCGGCGCGAGTATCGAGTATCTGGCTACCCGTCACGGAAAGGCCTGCATCCGCCATCAGTTCGCGCACATCACTTTGCAAGGCAGCCGCGGCCGTGGCTGCATCGCGACCCGGCGCGTAGGCTATATCGCCAAGCAGCTCCCTGGCCGCCCCACTTGCCGCGCCTAGTTGGTCCGCGCTTTCCAACATACCCAAAAGCCGTGCAGTTCTGGGTTGTATGTTGTCGATCTCATCGACGAAACCGGAACGCAACATCAGAAAGTGCAAAACAATGTAAGCAAACCCCAAGGCAACGAGCCCTAGTGTCGTAGCAACCACGATGCGCGAGCGATCACGACGAAAATCGAGCTTCATTCGGCGCTCTCTTGCGTATTGAGTGTTAGATCCAGCACAAAACGCTCTTCGCCAGAGCGCAATTTCTTGAATGCCACCGGCGCCTCGACTTTCAAGTAGCCGGGATTGGCGAGAAACAGCTCCATCACGGCAGAGGCATCCTGCGATTGCCCCTCGACGCGAAGGTTATTCCCGCGCATCTCAAATGAGGAGACCCAGGTGTCGTTCTTCAATATAGCTGCCAGTCGGTTTAACTCCCTGCGAGGCGATGGATACTCCACAAGGAACCCGGAAGCTGCGTCAATCATCGAGCGGGCGGAGGACAAACCCTCCCGCATTCCGAGCGCGTCTTCCGCAGCCATTTCAACATTGGCCTGCATCTCCTTGACCTTCTGCAGCTCAAAGTACTTGGCTCCCGCTGCAATCGCCGCCGCACAAACGAGCAGCGCAGCGCAGTAGCCTGCAATGGAAGCGACCCTGAACAGCCGGCTGCGGTTTCTCTGGTGCCGCGCTTGCTCCCCAAACCCGCCCAGAACAACCACATGATCGTCGACGATTGACCAGACCTCGTGCTCGCCTACATCATGCGAACCCGTCATCCTGGCAACATACTCCATCACGGCGCTTGCAGAGCTGATTACCAGTTCTATCCACAGTGAGGCGTCGTCGCGTTTGGATATTCGCCAGCCGGAGCACGTGTCCTGGGAGGGAAATGGTGAACTGGCACTGACCTCCAAGGCGAGCACCGCGTCCAGATTTGACTCTACCGCGAGCGGTAGCTGCAACTTTTTCGCCAGCGCCAGTCTCTCGGGAACAACGATTGCAGTAGCCACTGGAGCATCCGACAGAGGCGCAGGACAAGGTTTTCCCGCCTTGAAGTAACGCTCCTGACCATCTTCCGTACGCGCCAGAACCACCTCGTCCAGCGCGGCCAATACCGGCGAGTTGTCGCCCCAGAGGAAGTCGCTCCAGCCGGCGCTGACGTAGTGAACCGCGCCTTTGAGGTCGTAGCCAAAGAGCGTCCACGCCTGGCTAGAATCCAGCATTCTCGGCCTCTTTACTCACTGCAGCCGTCGCTGCGCGAACTGCTTCAGTTCGATAATAAGTCCACGGCAGGCCGTCAGGGCCGCTCTGGCGCCGGTCTACCCAGCGTCTGCGCAGAAATTGTTCCTGACCAACGCTCATTACCGCGTCTGCCCGGTACAGCGGCAGCTTTCGCCGCTCCTGAAATCCCAGATCGAGCTCAGCGGGAGGCCCCAGTACGCCCGAGGTATCTTCAGACCTCACCGCGATCAGCTGCGCAATGCGATCCTCTCCAAGCTCCTGGCCGATAGCAGCAAGTATTTCAGGCGAAGCAGTCAACCAATCCACCCCCGGCTGCCCACGCTGGCTAACATACACTGCATCTCGTACTGCTTCGTACAATCGTCTATCCACCCCGGGAACAAACAATAAGTCTTCTACTGCTTCAAATCGCCCGTGCCGAATCCTGGGATCTGCACTGCCCTGCGCTAAAGCATCCAGGGCCATGTCGTCGTCGGCTTTCTCACGTGTGCGCCACTCTACCACAGCCTCGGCCAATGCCAGCGCCTCATTTTCCTGCATAGTAGCGACACGCGAAAACAACAGCGACAGCAGTTCCACTGTCGCCAGGTTAAGATCGATAAGGCCTGTTACAGGCTGGAAGCGAACGGTCACGTCCACTGCTCCAACCCTGTGGCTACCTGACCAGCCGCGTTCGGCCAGCAATGCTTCTTCGCCCTCAAAACTCAACCACTGCGCCAGCCCCAACTGAATTGCCCCGTCCCCGGCCGCCTCGGCAATCGCACGGCTACTGTGCAACTGCGTCAGCTTTACGTCAACGCGGGCCTGCATAACGATCGTGCCAACAAGCAGCGACATGGCGGCGATAAACCAAACCAGCATTGCAAGGGCCACCCCTGCCTGCCTGGAAGGTTCTCTGTCAGCGACGCAAGAAACAGCAGCCAGGCTGGAGCCACATTGCGGCACGGCCAACGTACAGCGCACAGTATTCATAGGATCAACGCAGGTTCATCCTGGCGCCACCCATGTTCATTATCAGCTCTGGCCAATAGCGATCACCCGCCTGTACGTTCAGTCGGACGGCCAGTGGCAGGCTGTGCCCGCCAAGCCAGACATCCTCCCATTCGGCACCCAGACGCGGCAGGTAACTCGCATCAAATGCCGTTACCGAGCCGGCCAGCACTCTTGGTTCGATGGACACCCAGTCTATCGCCAGTGCGTCACGCTGATAAGGATGCCAGCGCAATTCCAGCCGATCTTCCCTATGAGCCAGGTGCATAACGTAAACCCCACCCAAATTTGCGCCCGCCACAAAGGGGGCGACCCATAACAGCTGCGATTGATCGCCATAAAAATAGGTACCGTATCCATCGTTAAGGTCGTCGCTGATTTCGGGGGCACCTACCCGAACCACGGGCATCGCCGCGTTGAGGCTGTTGCGGAGAAAGTCGCTCACCGAGCGCACTTCATCAATACGGTTTGTCACGCCATCTAGGGTCGACTTGGTGTTGCCCAAGGTACGGATAGCAGCAGCGGTAGATAACACCATCATGGAAAGCAGAGTTACGGCGACCATAACCTCCAACAGCGTAAAACCACGGGAATGCCTCACTCCGGCTCCTCCACGCCGGCCACCACCGAATGCAGGGTAAAGGAACGTTGTCTCTCACCGTCAGGCCACATCACGTCGACACGCACCGCCTGCAACTGACCCTCGGCAAAGGGCGAATCTTCTTCGAGCTCCAATGGCGCGCTAAGGACCTGCCAGGAAAAGCCGCCAGAGGTCTCTCCAGCGCTTTCTACGCCTGCGGGTGGCACCATTTTATGCAAAGTCAGTAGAGAGCGGGCAAGTTCCACGGCGTAGGTCATTTTTTCATCGACGCTGACGGTGCGCGTTGCACCGCCGGCGACGCGGTATAGCACAGACAGCGAGATTGCCAATATGGCCATCGCCACCACCATTTCCAGCAAGCTGAAACCGCTACTTCTGCGTGTTGATCGCGGAGGATTTTTCACAATGCGGGGGTAGCATCCTGTCAGGTATCAATGCGAGCCTGTGCCCCACTTTCTGTGACGCACAGACTCTTGGTCGCCGATACACTACCAGAGTTCCGTAAAATTGTGAGCGAGTTTACGGCATTAATCACGTGCAGGATTTCGCTAACCACGCAGCCAAGCGAAGGAGTGTAAACGATGCGCTTACATGATTTCGAAAAGCCCTGCGGCTCCCATGCCGCCACCAATACACATTGTCACAACGACATACTGTACCCCGCGTCGCCTGCCCTCCAGCAAGGCATGACCCACCATGCGCGCACCACTCATGCCAAAAGGGTGCCCTATGGCAATGGAACCGCCGTTGACGTTCAGTTTGTCGTTATCAATGCCCAGCTTGTCACGGCTATAGATAACCTGGCAGGCGAACGCCTCGTTGAGCTCCCACAAGCCAATATCCTGCACGGACAAACCATTACGTTGCAGCAGCTTGGGCACAGCAAACACAGGCCCAATGCCCATTTCATCGGATCTGCAGCCCGCAACGGCCAGACCTCGATAGACACCCAACGGATCGAGGCCTTTCTGAGCAGCGGTTTTTGCATCCATAACCACACAAGCGGCAGCACCATCTGACAGTTGTGACGCATTGCCTGCGGTGATAAATCGGCCCGCTTTTACCACCTGCCCGTCCTTGAACACGGGCTCCAGCTTTGCCAGGTCTGCCAAGGTGGTCGATGGACGGTTACAGTCGTCGCGATCGACCAGCGCTTCCTCGTAGGTTGTTTCTTTGGTTTCCTTGTTAAACACTGACTTGGTGGTCTGCATCGGCACTATTTCGTCATCGAACACCCCTGCTTGCTGTGCCGCGGCAGTTCTTTGCTGACTCAGCAAGCTGTACTGGTCCTGATCTTCGCGACTGATGCCATAGCGGTCTGATACAATCTCGGCAGTCTCAATCATTGCCATATAAGCCGTTGGATCAATCGCAGTCACTGTTTCGGAGACATTGCGGTAGCTGTTCTTGTGCTTTGTCTGCACCAATGAGATTGACTCCACTCCTCCGGCAACGGCGATATCATACTCATTACACATAATGCTCTTGGCCGCGGTCGCAATTGACATAAGTCCCGATGAACACTGACGTTCAATGGACATTCCGGCAACCGTATCTGGCAAGCCGCCGGCAATGCCTGCTAGCCGCCCAATGTTGTAAGCCTGAGTGCCCTGCTGCGCCGCCGCACCAAAAATGCAATCGTCGACCTCCCCCGGATCAATACCTGCGCGCGCAACTGCGGCACGTACGGCATGCCCTGCCATCGCGGGGGCTTCCGTATTGTTGAATCCGCCCCGAAACGACTTCGCCAGGCCGGTGCGCGCCGTTGATACGATTACTGCGTCTCTCATAGTCTCTCTCCTTTATCCTGTGTTGCCTGCCACATCCATGGGTGGACAGTGCGAATCGCCTCTACATCGAAATGACAAAGCGCTGCGTTTAATGGCTCTTCATGCTCAGCGTTATGGCAACTGTCATCACTCCACTGGACTGATCGTGCTAACCGCGCTGACTGGAAACCGACAGGCTTTCACCTGTCATGTAGCTGGCATAATCCGAGGCCAGAAACATCATGACGTTGGCGACTTCCCAAGCCTCCGCTGCACGCCCATAGGCTTCCCTGGACTCCAACTCTTCGAGCAGCTCCTGTGAGGCAGACTTCCTCAGCATGGGATGCAAAACAATTGACGGCGATACCGCATTGATGCGCACGTTAAACTCGGCCGCCTCAAGCGCAGCACAGCGCGTTAGTGCCATAACACCGGCTTTGGCCGCAGCATAATGCGCCTGTTCCTTTTGCGCCCGCCAACCGAGCACCGAGGCATTGTTAACGATGACTCCGCCCTGTCCGCGGGCTTTCATGACCTTCATCATGTAGCGGGTCATCCGCATCGTACCATTGAGGGTAACGTCAATGACGCGATGCCATTCGTCGTCCTCCATCTCAATCAGCAGTTTTGATGTTCCAAGACCCGCGTTGTTGATCAGCACGTCGACACCACCGATTTTTTCCTGTGCAAAGTCGATTAGCGCCTGCACGTCGGGCTCTTCTGCCACGTTAGCGATTTTCCCGAAAACCTGCTCTAGTCCAGTTTCGTGCTTGAGCTTCTGCACGGCGCTGTCGAGCCGACCCTCATGAATGTCGCTGATGACAATAGCGCGCGCACCCTCTTCAGCGGCGCGCGTTGCCGCGGCAAAGCCGATGCCCGCACCTGCCGCTGCTGTCACCAACACCGACCGGCCTTCCATCAAGCCATGGCTTTTCACATACTCAGGGTTTTTCAGATCCATAGTTCCTTCACTCAAGATGATTCTTCAGGGTTTCACAGCAGGTTTGCGTTTTGGCGTCTACCCTACTGCAAGTGCGCGGGCGCACTTACGCTAAGGTAACGGTCTTACAGCGTGCCACGCGGTTCCTTCGGCATGCCCAGACCGCGCTCGGCAATAATATTGCGCTGAATCTGGTTGGTGCCGCCGTAGATAGTGTCAGCGCGCACGAACAGGTACATCGACTGCAAGCGATTCAATGCATAAGGCGGGGCGTCGAGAATTTCACACTCTGGACCCATCACGTCCATCGCCAACTCACCCAGACTGCGGTGCCATGTCGCCCAGAACAGCTTGTATATAAGCGCTTCCTTTTGCAAGGAACCGTCGCCGGTGCTCTGGCCCGAGAGCATACGCATGGAGTTGTAGCGCATGATCTTCAGCTCAGTGTGTGCCCTGGCGATACGCTGGCGAATGACCGGATCAGACGCCGCACCGTTACTTCTTGCCAGACGTACCACCTCGTCAAATTCATTCTGGAAAAGCATCTGCTGGCCAAGAGTCGAAACACCGCGCTCGAAACCGAGTAAGCCCATGGCGACTTTCCAGCCTTCACCGGGCTCGCCTACGATATCCTCTGACGAACACTCTGCGTCATCAAAGAACACCTCATTGAATTCCGACGTTCCAGTAATCTGCTCAATGGGCCTCACCTGGATACCGGGCTGGTCCATCTCGACCAGAAAGAAACCCAGGCCCTTATGGCCGACAGATCCAGGGTCAGTGCGAGCTATCACAAAGCAATAGTCCGACTCATGAGCCAGTGACGTCCACACCTTTTGACCGTTGATTCGCCACTTGCCACTGGCTTGGTCAAACGCGGCCCTGGTTTTTACGTTTGCCAGGTCAGAACCGGCACCGGGCTCCGAATACCCCTGACACCAGAACTGCGTTCCATCGAGTATGCCAGGCAGGTATTTGTCGCGCTGAGCCTGGGTACCGTAGGCGATCAGCGTGGGGCCGGTCAGCCCTTCACCAATATGGCCCATACGGCCGGGCGCGCGCGCCCGGGCGTACTCCTCAAAAAAGATGACTTGCTGCTCAATGCTGCAGCCACGGCCACCATAAGCCTGTGGCCAACCCACGCAGGTCCACTTGCCTTGCGCGAGCTTCTGCTCCCAAACTTTGCGCTCCTGTGGAAAACTATGCTCATCGCCGGGGCCACCGCGCCCCTTGAGCTTCTCGAATTCCCCGCTCAGGTTATCGCGCAGCCAGGAGGCCACTTCCTGCCGAAACTGCTCATCTTCCGCGCTAAAACTTAACTTCATAGCTGACTCCCGCCCGGCTTGCTAATCCAACAACATCGCAGCGAGACGCTCACGATGGTACGCGCCATTGCCGAGCATGTGTTCCGACGACTTGGCACGCTTGAAATACAGGTGAACGTCGTACTCCCAGGTAAAACCAACGCCACCGAACAGCTGCAGGGCATCGCCGGCAACTGCAAAGTAGGCGTCAGAACAATAGGATTTTGCCACGCTGGCGGCTTCGGGCAGTTCCGCACCCAGTGTCGAGCCGCTCAGAGCCTCCTGCGCAACACAGGCTGCGTAATAGACGGCCGAGCGCGCCACTTCAACCTGCAGCATCATGTCGGCAGCTTTGTGTTTGACCGCCTGATAGCTGGCAATCGTACGATTAAACTGCACCCGCTCGGAGGTGTAGGCGACCGTGGCATCGAGCATCTGCTGGCTGCCGCCAACTTGCTCAGCAGCCAGCGCGATAGCCGCCAGATCCACGATACGCGTCAAAGCCGCGTTGCCAGAATCTGCTCCTGAGAGCATCGCGGCCGTTTCTACAGTGACTTCCTGTAATGCTATGGAAGCCTGCCTGCGCGCCTGATCCATAGTCGGCAGCCATGCGCGGGTTACGCCGGGCGTTTGGGCGGGCAAGACAAACAGCGCAATGTCTGAACTCTCGCCCTCTTGCCGAGCTGCCACGATGAGCAAATCAGCAGTGTGCCCATCGATCACGTAGCGATAACTGCCATTGAGCACAATATTGTCGCCCTCTTTGCGCCAGGTCGCCGTCACTGCGGTGGTGTCCCAACGATTCACGCCACCGTTAAATGCCAACGTGGCCGTTGTATTGCCCTCGCAAATCGTCGGTAACCACTGTGCCTTCTGCTCATCATTTGCAGCAATGAGCAGCGCGTTGACACCCATGCACACGGTGGAGAAGAAGGGGGAGCACAATAAGTGTTTACCCATCTGCTCCATCATCGCCACGACTTCAACGTAACCCAGCCCCATGCCGCCATAGGCCTCTGGTACGTGGATTGCCTGCCAGTACATCTGCGTGCAAATGCGTGACCACAGCGCGGGGTCATAACCTGTTTCAGTTGCCATTGCAGCGCGCACGGCGGCGCTGTCCGACACTTGTGCGAGGAAGGATGCCGCTGTGTCGCGGATCATTTCCTGCTCCTGGGTAAACGCGAACTCCATGATTTCTCCGGTCAGCTGGTTGAGCTATATACCTGCATCGACTATGTGCCCCAGACCTTTTGCGCGGGGACCTCTTTATCCAGTAACTGCTGCATCGCCTCGCCAACCTCCGCTGGCGCCCAGGCAGCGCCGCGATCGACACCGTCAGTGGTACGCCAACCGTCACATATACAGATGCGTCCACCTTCAGTTTCAAGGACGCGGCCGGTCACGTGCGCGGCGGCTGCAGATGCAAGCCAGGCCATAACATTGGACACGTTTTCAGGCGCGAAATGGTCAAAACTCCCATCCTCAGGTTTTTTCATTCGCTCCGCCATCTCTGGTACCGCTGTGGTCATGCCGGTGCGCGCAGATGGCGCCATGGCGTTTGCTGTAATGCCATAGCGCGCAAGCTCCGCCGCCTGGTTTAGCGTCAGTGCTGCGATGCCAGCCTTGGCAGCCGCATAGTTGGACTGCCCGATCGAACCCTGTAAACCAGCGCCTGAGGTGGTGTTGAGAATACGTGCGTCAACCGCCAGCCCCTCCTTGGAACGACCGCGCCAGTAGTGAACTGCATGTGACGAGATACAGAAGTGTCCCTTGAGATGAACCGCCATGATCGCATCCCATTCCTGCTCGGTCATTGAGGCGAACATGCGGTCACGATTGATACCGGCATTGTTCAACACAATGTGTAAATCGCCGAACGCATCAATCGCCTGCTTCACCGCATTGAGGCTGTCATCATAATTAGTGATGTCCGAGCTGTTGACTACCGCCCTGCCGCCTGCCGCTGTGATCTCATCGACCACCGATTGTGCCGCATCAGTGTTGATATCATTGACCACGACGGCGCAGCCTTCGCTGGCAAACACGCGTGCATGGGCCGCACCCAGTCCGCCGCCGGCGCCGGTGATAATCGCTACTCGCCCTTCAAGAATTCCACTCATTAGTTATGCACCTCTATTGTCTGCGTTGCGTGGTTACTGACGCCCGAACTACAGGCGCTCGATAATCGTCACGTTAGCCTGACCGCCGCCCTCACACATGGTTTGCAAGCCATACTTGCCACCACTGCGTTCCAGCTCATGCAGTAATGTCGTCATCAGCTTGGTACCGGTAGCGCCCAGGGGATGACCCAATGCGATAGCGCCGCCGTTCACATTGGTTTTCTCGATCGGGTAGCCGGTTTCTGCCAACCAGGCCATGGGCACCGAGGCAAATGCTTCGTTGATTTCGACCAGGTCTATATCCTGCAGCGTCATACCGGACCTTTTCATCGCGTATTCCGTTGCAGGAATGGGCGCGGTCAGCATCCATATCGGGTCATCTGCACGTACACTCATGTGCACGATCCTCGCCCGTGGCGTCAGGTTATAGCGTTTCAATGCTTCCTCGGAGACGATCAACATGGCAGATGATCCGTCGCAGGTCTGGCTGGACACGGCGGCCGTGATCGTACCGCCTTCAGCAAGGGGCTCGAGTTCTGCCATTTTCTCCATTGAGGTGTTGCGCGGGGTTTCATCCATCTCAACGCCATTCAACGGGGCAATTTCCCTGTCGAAGCGACCCTCTGCAATCGCCGCAAGCGCACGTGAATGGGACTGCAGCGCAAACGCCTCCATGTCCTCGCGCGAGAGATTCCACTTGTCCGCAATCATTTGCGCAGACGTAAACTGTGAAGGTGGCGTAGCGCCATAGCGGGCGACCCAACCCTGGCTGCCGGAGAATGGATCAGGGAAGCCCATCGGCTGCGCCGCAATCATGGCAGAGGAAATCGGGATTTGTGTCATGGTCTGCACGCCACCGGCAATCACAACGTCATTGACACCCGCCATGATCGCCTGCGCGGCAAAGTGCACAGACTGCTGAGAAGAACCGCATTGACGATCAATCGTGGTACCGGGAACCAGGTCGGACAACCCTGCTGCCAGCCAACAGGTGCGTGCGATGTCACCGGCCAGTGGGCCAATGGTGTCCACGCAGCCGAACATCACATCATCGTATTCGTCGTCGGGGATATTGTTGCGGTCCACCAGGGTCTTGAGCACATGCGCACCAAGATCGGCTGCATGCACATCCGCCAAGCCACCCTTACGACGTCCTGTGGGTGAGCGCACTGCATCTACAATAAAGGCTTCTGGCATGGTGTGGTTCCTCTTGTTCTCAAGTTTGAATTACGCTGGTCGAAGCGGCTCAGGCAAAAGTGGCATCCGCACCCAGGGCGGCACCGGGCGCAAATATACGCTGGGCAATACGCGCCTTGTGAAAACCTGCATCACCCCAGGTATTGGCTAGCGCCCACGCCTTTTTCATGAATATGTGTAGGTCGACCTCCCAGGTGTAACCCATCGCGCCATGCACCTGAATGCAGTTCTTCGCTGCCAGGTTCGCCGCTTCACAGGCGGCAAACTTGCCATGGGAAACTGCATGCCACGCAATATCCTGCGCATGAGCGATGGCATAAGCAGCGCGGTATACCGGCGCCTTGGCATACTCCAGGCTCACTGCCACATTGGCCATATGGTGTTTGACCGCCTGAAAGCTCCCGATGGCCTTACCAAACTGGTGTCGTTCACTGGTGTACTGCACCGACAGATCAACCATGCGCTGAGCAAGGCCCAATGCCTGCGCAGCGGCACCCAGTGCGCCGCGATTCATGGCGCTCTCGATGAGCTTGCTCGCAGTTGCGCCACTGGCAACCACCTGTGCGTTGGCACCGACTTCAACAAAAAAGAGTTTGCGTGAAGGGTCGACTGACTCGTTATGGCGCAGGTTCACTTCCCCGGGCGTTGCCGCAACGAGATTGCCGCCGCGCTGCAGAAGGAGAAGATCCGCTATGTGCGCGTCCTCGACCCAGTGGTTTTGTTCAAGACCGACCACCACTTTTGCCTCACCACTTGCAATCAGGGGCAACCACTGAGCCGCCAACTCACCACCCAATTCAAGCAGCAAAGGTACAGAAACCAATGTGCTATGTACCAGGGGCTCTGGCAACGCCACGTAGCCACACTCCTGTGCAAGCAGCACGAAGTCGACTTCGCTCATCCCCAGGCCGCCGCACGCTTCCGGGACCGTCATGCCGGTGAGGCCCAGCTCGGCAAGCTGCGACCACAGCTCAGGATCGCGCCCCGAGTCTGACTCCCAACTGCGGCGAATACGTTCCGGCGTTATCTCATTCACCAGAAAATCACGAACGGATTCCTGGAAAAGGAGCTGATCTTCAGTAAACGTAAAATCCATAACTGCATTCTCTTGATTTACACACGCCTTGCGCCGCGCGCTGTGGAGCCAGCGGCAAAGTCTTCGTCTGATGCCCGCGGCAACTCACACCTGACCGCGGCACCTGCATTACCGCGGCATTCCGAGCATGCGCTCGGCAATGATGTTGCGCTGCACTTCATTGGTACCGGCATAAATTGGGCCAGACTGGGAAAACAACCAGCCGTCCAGCCATGCGCCCACACCGTGAGCGTCCGGGGCATGGGGCAATAGCTCCGCACGAGCCGCCAGGATACTCATTGCCGTGGCGTGCATGTTGTAGTCCAACTCTGACCAGAATATTTTATTGGTCGAGGACTCGGCACCAATCTTGCCGCCCTTGTTCAACCGACACGCTGTTTGATAAGTCGTCAGGCAATAGCTTTCGGCATTGAGATAGGCCCGTATGACAGCGTCCCTGACTGCGGGATCGCTGTCTGCAGACTCACAGTTGGCGGTATACAACTCGACGAGGCGACGCGCCGTTTCCTGAAAGCGGGCCGGTGAACGCAACATAAGGCCGCGTTCGAAACCTGCGGTTGCCATGGCAACACTCCACCCTGCGCCCTCATCGCCAAGGCGGTTATCCACGGCAACCTCGACGTTGTCAAAGAAGATTTCGGCAAACCCGGGGAGCCCATCCAACTGCGGGATAGGACGCACGGTAATTCCGGGGGAGTTCAACGGCACCAGAATAAATGTCAAGCCACGATGACGCTCGGAATCCGGATCCGTGCGGAACATACCAAAACACCAATCGGCCCACACAGCACGCGTCGACCATGTCTTTTGTCCGTTGATAATGTACTTGTCGCCATCAAGGCGTGCGGTGGAGCGGATCGCCGCCATATCAGACCCTGCATTAGGTTCCGACCAGCCCTGCGCCCACACTTCGTCGCCGGTGGCCATCTTCGGCAAGATGCGCGCTTTTTGTTCTTCAGTGCCGTATTCCATCAAGGTAGGACCGAGCAGGAAAATTCCATTCTGGTTCACGCGCAACGGTGCGCGCGCCTTGTAATACTCCTCCTCAAAAATCAGCCACTCAATCAGGTCACAGCCCCGACCACCGAGTTCCTCGGGCCAGGTCACCATTCCCCAACGGCCCGCGTTGAGTTGCGCCTCCCACTGCCGGTGTTGCCTGAAGCCCTCTTCCGTATCAAAACTGCTCAAAGGCTCAGTCGGTACGTTGTCTGCAAGCCAGGCGCGCACCTCCTCGCGGAACGCCTTTTGTTCGTTGGTGTATGACAAATCCATGATCTACTCCTTGAAACTCGCTTCACGCTTTTGCACAAAGGCATCGCGCGACTCCTGCGAATCCCCCATGGTGTAGGCCTCCAGCGTAAAACCCTGCTCCCAGCGGTACTTGTCTTCCAGATTGCCGTCTTCAATGCCGGTCAGTGCTTCCTTGGCAAGCTTCACCATCGCTGGCGATTTCTCAGCAATTTTCTCGGCTATCTCCAACGCAGCAGACAGCAGTTCATCGCGCGGCACAACCCGCTCCACTGCTCCGAGGCGATAGGCCTCGGCAGCGTCGATGAACTCACCGGTAAAGTACATGTAGCGCACTTTCTGAACCGGAAACATACGCTGCAAATGAGCACCACCGCCCATGGCACCGCGATCGATCTCCGGCACACCAAAGCGTGCGCACTCTGAGCACACAATAATATCCGCGGCACCGGCCATACCAATGCCACCGCCGAGCACAAAACTGTGCAAGGCAACAATCACGGGTTTGGGATTGCGATGGATCGCACGAAAGGTTTCATAGTTGCCTTTGTTCACGTCAACAATCTTTGAGGCATCTGCCGCCAGCTCCTTGATATCCACGCCGGCACAGAATCCCTTGCCATTTGCCGCAATCACGATCACACGCACATCTTCATTAGCGCCGAGTGCGTCGATTTCGGCGGCAATGGCAAACCAGCCAGCACTGTCAAAAGCGTTTACCGGCGGATGATCCAGAATCATCTGCGCGATACCGTTGGCGATTGTTGTTGTAAATGGTGTCGACATATCAGGCTTCCCTTGGTTGTTCAGTCACGCGTGCCGCCAGCAGTGTCAACTGCTGCTCGGCTTCGCGCACGATGGAATCGATCAGGTCTTGGCAGGTCAGCAGTTCATCGATCACACCGGCGACCTGTCCGGATGGAAGCACACCTCTTGATGGCTGCCCATCGACCATGGCTTTCTGAATGATCATTGGCGCATTCGCCGACATGATGGCTTGCGCGGCAGTCATGTCGTCGTCTTTACCCATCGCAATGGCCGAGCTCAGCAAGCCCAACACAGAGGCACCAGTGTACTTGCGAAAGGCCAGGCCATTGCGCACGGCAATCAGCAGCTTCTTCAATGGGCCAGCGCTTTCCAGTTCGGTCAGCAGTTCATTCATAATCATACGCTGCGGCAAACCGTCCATCGCCCTGGACACGATGATCTGGCCCGGGTCAGTGCAATCGACGTAACGCTGCAGCGTTTGTCGGGGCACAGGGCTCTCCTGTGTCATCAAAAAACGTGTACCCATGGCAATACCGTCTGCACCCCAGGCCAGCGCCGCCACCAATCCGCGACCATCCTTAAAACCGCCCGCTGCAACTACTGGCACGTTTGCGCCGACCGCATCCACCACCTGTGATATCAGCAATGACGTGGGCACGGACCCTGTATGACCCCCGCCCTCTCCGCCCTGCACCGTCACCACATCAGCTCCTAGCTCAACGGCTTTTAACGCATGCTTGGGCAAGCCCACCGTCGGCATGCAGATAACGCCAGCGCCCTTGAGCTTCTGGATCATGTCAGGCCCGGGGGAGCGCGAGTAACTGACCGCGCGAACACCGTGCTTGATGACAAGATCGACAATGTCTGCCGCATTGGGCTGGTACATGTGAAAGTTCACGCCGAAGGGTTTATCGGTCAGTTCTTTCACCCTGAGGATATCGCGCTCTATTTCGTCGCCCGGAATAGTTGCGCCCGCTAGAAAACCAAAGCCACCGGCGTTGCAGGAGCCCGCAACAAGACGTGGGTCGGCGACCCAGCCCATCGCTGTCTGAACGATCGGATACTTGCAGCCAAGCAGCGCTGTCAATCGTGTTTCAAGCATACGGATCAGCTCCGATCGCCAGGCGGGTTGTCCTTGATCTGTGCCGCCCGCTGATTGTGTGGGTCCATTTGGGCGATCACAGCCAGTTGAGCCTGCGTTGGCGCCGCAGTTGTCGGCACTACGTCGGGCACAAAAACGGGGTACCCGGTATTTTCCTGAACCTGCGCCGCGCTGATACCAGGATGCACTGAAACCAGCCTGATCTGGTGGTCGGGACCGCCAAAATCCATGACGCACAGATCCGTGATCACATATCGGATATCGATATCATCCAGACTATGACCTTTCGGCAGGCGCGCGGGGTTGTAACCGATCGAAGACACGAAATCGCATTCACCTTCCATAAAAACGCGCGTGTTATGCGATGGCACAAAAAAACTGTTGGGATGCGAAATAGAGTTACCCGGGAAACCACGCGCGCCCAGCATCATCACCTTGGGCTGTTCATACGTACCGCCCAGGGCCGACGTATTGGATTGCCCCCATCTGTCAATCTGCGTAGGGCCGAGCATCGCGTGACGCTTACCGCTCCAGACGTTGTCAAAGATTTGGGAAAAACCCATCCAAGACTCGGTGGCAGGCACAAAATCTGCGGGACGTTTCCCCACAGGATTGGGCTCACTGAGCATCCAGGCCTCAGAGTCGGTCATCATCAGGTCAGGATTGGTGGTCTTCATGGCGAGGCTGGCAGCAAGGCGCGGAATAACGCCAATACCCGTGGCCAGGACCTCGCCCTCATCGGCAAAGGCCTGGCTTGCTGCCACGATGCAGAGTTCGGCCAGCGTGTAATCAGTTGCAGTTGTCATTGTGTCTCTCCCGGCCGATCAGTAGGTTGGCAATTCGATAGTGCGGATAGCCTCAAGGCCACCCACATTCGCTTGGTAGTCCGCTTCGGATGCGCCCAGATACGTCTCGACGTACCCCTGAAAACCGGCCTCGTCTTTCGCAGAACCCGTGTAGGCTTTGAAATGCGGCACATCGAAGCCATACAAGGGCGCACAAGAGGTAGGATGAGCACCGCCGGGAATGGGTACCACACCCGTCGTTGCGGAGCGCTCCCAGTGCACCAGCCTTGCCTGGGCCGGATCATGGAAGTATTCGGTTTCTACCAGCTCGTCACAAGACACAAAAGTCTGCTTCGCGGCACGTGCAAACCAGTCATCCATGTAATGATCCGGACCGGCAATCTGGCACACTCCGCGCGCATCGGCGCGATCGGCATGAATCAGCGATGCATCAAGATGAAGGGCGGGCATAGCGACCCACTCCTTGTCGTCGTAGGGACTGTCAATGACCTTGATGTCAGGATTGCGCTTGATGATGTCTGTACCCAACCCGACTTGCGTCGGTATGAAGGGAAGCCCCCAGGCCGCTGCGCGCAGGCCCAGTAACATCATGCCCTCGTCAATCTCCATCACCTCGATGGCACCGCTTTGGCGGGCGATTCGAAAGTACGGCTCCAGCGGAATAAAATCCAGCGACACAAACGCGAAGACAACTTTGCGCACTTTACCGGCTGCACACAGCATGCCCACGTCGGCACCGCCATAGGACACCAGCGTAAGGTCTTTCAGGTCAGAGCGCAGTATTTCGCGCACCAGTGCCATCGGCTTGCGGCGCGGGCCCCAGCCTCCTATGCCAATGGTCATACCGTCTTCGAGCTGTGCAACGACGTCTGCCGCTGTCATTCGCTTATCCATGTGTTTTCCTTCCGGCTAGTCTCAAAAAATTTCAGGCGTTCAGTTAACAATTCGCGCCATGCGGTAATCGTGCTTCAAAAAATTTGCGCCCAGCGTGCTCTGAGTGCCGCGCACCCCTGCTATCGCCGAGATGCGTTGATGTACAAACTCCGCCAGGTGTTCCGCGTTACGCACCATCGTAATGGCCAGGATATCCGATCGACCCAACATGACCCCGACAAAACCCAGCTCGGGAATCGTTGCCATCGTCCTGGCAACCTCCCGTGTTTGACCACTGCGTTCTACCTCTACCCAAATGTAGGCCAGTGCGGCATCGCGGAAACGGTCGATGTTGGTCACCGCGGTGATGCGGATCAGTTTTTCCTCTTCCATGCGCTTGACGCGGGCACGCACTGTTCCCTCGGTTACCCCCAGCGCTTCGGCAATCTCCCGATTACTCACCCTGGCGTCATGCGACAGCCGCTCGACGATCGCGATATCGGTGCTGTCCAATTCACGACGCATCAAAGGGCACCCAATCTGGCTGGTTTTTCAGCACATCGACGGCCAGGGCCGGCGTCAAGCGGCGTACGCCGGTGATGGCACACAGCTGTTCGCCAATCAATTGCGACAGATCATGCTGGTCGCGCGCCACCACGAGAATTTCTATGTCCTGCGACCCAACCACGACATTCACCGAAAACACCTCGGGGATGTCAGCCAGCTCGCGAGCCACCTCTTCCGGTGAGCGCCCCTCTACCTGCACACCAATCGCCAACAACATGCCGTAACCCGCAGCTTCGATGTCAGTTACTGCCACTACGCGCATGGTGTTGGAGTCTTCCATACGACGCACCCTTGCCCGTACGGTGTTCTCGGCAATATCCAACTCCCTGGCGATAGCGCGATAGGCCATACGCCCGTCGGTACGCAGCAGGTCAATGATGGATTGATCGATGGCATCAAGATCAATATGACGCATCGATGCCCGGGCCGAGAGATCGTTCATTCTTCGCCCAGCGCGGCAAGGGCTGCCTTGTCGACCTTGCCACCCGCGTTCATGGGCAATTCATCGAGAAAGACCACTGAACGCGGTACTTTGTAGTTCGCCATGTGCTCCCTGGACCAGGCAATCACCTGTTCCTCGGTTAGATCGGCGCCCGCCGTGCCGGGGGCATCGGCAGCCTTGACGATATAGGCACGCGCAACCTCGCCCATGCGTTCATCAGGCACGCCCATTACCGCTGCGCGCGCCACACCGGGCATGTCACACAGGGCGTTCTCGATCTCTGCGGGATAGCAATTGAAGCCTCCCACAATGAACATTTCCTTGATGCGGCCGGTAATGCGTACATAGCCCTCGTCGTCCATCACGCCCACATCGCCGGTTTTCAGCCAGCCATCAGCCGTGATCGTATCGGCGGTGGCTTCGGGCTGATTGAAATAGTGCTGCATCACGTTGAAGCCGCGGCACCAGATTTCGCCGTCACTGTTGCGGGGAACTTCATTGCCCTCGGGGTCGACCAGTTTCACTTCAATGCCGTCCATGGCACGACCTGACGAATGGGAGATGATTTCCGCGCTGTCATCCGGACGACATATCGTCATCACACCGCAGCACTCGGTCAGTCCATAGGCTGTTACCACCACGTCAAAGCCCAGGTCTTCGCGCATCTGGCGCACCAACTCCACCGGTACGGGTGCGGCACCGGTGGAGGACAGCCGCAAGCTGGACAAGTCGTAGTCCTTGCGCCGGGGGTGGGCCAGCAGCGACTGGTAGATGGTTGGCGGCCCTGGCAGCATGGACACACGCTCTTTTTCAATCTGCGCCATCACGGCATCAAGATCGAAACTCAGCACCGGCAATATCCGTGCGCCACACAAAATCGCTGCCAGCCAACCGGCCTTGTAACCAAAGGAGTGAAAGAAGGGACTGATAATCAGGTAGTTGTCATCGCTACGCAGGCCGATCGTGGAACTCCATATCTCGAAGGTACGGATGTTCTGCCCGTGACAGGTCACCACGCCCTTGGGGTTACCGGTGGTTCCCGAGGTAAACAGAATGTCCAGCGTGGAATCGGGGGTGAGCTGCGCAGCGCGCGTCGCGACAGCCTCCTGGGAGACCGCAGCGCCACTGGCCAGGAAAGCCTCCCAGTTTTCGCAGCCCGCCGCATCGCCGGTAAGCGTGACAACCCGCTTCACATCGGGAATCGCCTGGTCGGCAAGCATCTGGGGATAGGATACTCCCAGAAACTCAGCCACAGTAAACAGCATGCGGGCCCCGCTCGACTGCAACACATAGGCCGCTTCAGCGCCCTTGTAGCGCGTATTCATAGGCACCAGTACGCCACCGACGCTCTGCGCGCCTACTGCGGCGATGATCCATTGATAGATATTGGGCGCCCAGATGGCAACGCGGTCACCCACTTCAAGGCCAGCGGCAAGGAACGCCTGCGCTGCCTGCACACGGGCCTCGTCAAGGGCTGTGTAACTGAGGTTGACCTCGCCATCAGTAATCGCGATGCGCTCGCCGTACAGCGCCGCTGCATCGGCAACGACCTGCGGCAGCGTTCGGGCCTGGTAAGGGGCATTGGACATGGCTGGATCACCGCAACGGCAACAAACGGACCGCCATACTAACGGGTAATTTTTTACAGTGGAAGCGCTATTCGTAGAAATTTAATCGATAATTTACGAATATCTACGCAGGAGACTCACTTACTGATCACAATGGTCACTGATTGAGGTGTCACCTGTGCTCTGATAAGCACGACTTCCCGCCTTGCTGACCTTGTCACCTAGCCAATAAAGAAAGCATTCAGCTTGTTGCCATCCAGGTCGCGGAAGTAGGCGGCGTAGAAGCCGTCACCCCTGTCACCCGGGGCGCCCTCATCGGCGCCACCCAATGCCAGCGCCTTGGCATAAATAGCGTCGACCATAGGCTTGGAATCCGCGCGAATAGCCGCCATCACGCCGTTTCCGACAGTCGCCGGTTGGCGATTGTAGGGCCGCGACAACGCCAGGCCTGCCTCATCGAAAGACTTGCCCCACAGCACAAACCCCTCTTCCAGTTCCATCAGCCGGGTTGCGCCATAGACCGCCAGCAATTCATCGTAAAATGCCAGCCCGGCCTCGAAGTTGTTACTCCCTAATGTGACATATCCAATCATCGCTTCATCCTCGGTTTAAAAGTAACAACATCAAGCCAGCACTGGGGCATGCCACTCAAGCGGGAAACTCGAAGTCCTTGAACATTTCACGCAGTTTCACCTTCTGCACTTTACCGGTTGCCGTGTGCGGCAATTCATCGACAAATTCGACCGCCTCGGGCGTCCACCACCTGGCGATTTTGCCATCGAACCAGGCGAGCATTTCCTGTGCGTCCAGGTCATCGCCATTCGCGCCCTTTACCACGATCAGCAAGGGTCGCTCGCTCCATTTCGGGTGGTAGTGTCCAATCACCGCTGCCTCGGCCACTTTCGGGTGGTCAGTTGCGACGTTTTCAACTTCAATTGATGAAATCCACTCCCCGCCGGACTTGATGACATCCTTGGTGCGATCGGTGATCGCCATAAAACCATCGGCATCGATGGTGGCCACATCGCCGGTTTCAAACCAACCATCTTCGGCGTGCGCATCAGAGCCTTCCAATTTGTAATAATTCGAACAGATCCATGGGCCGCGTACCTTTAGCGACCCGAACGCTACACCATCCCAGGGCAGTTCGTTATTGTCATCATCGACAATTTTCATTTCCACACCAAAAATGGCGCGTCCGGCTTTTAGCCGCACCCTGGCAAATTCCTCTGCGCTATATTTGTCACGGCTCGCTCCCGCGTTATTGGCTGTACCCAGTGGGCTCATCTCTGTCATGCCCCAGCCCACACGGGTATCCACCCCATACGCGTCCATATCTTCCATGATCGATAGCGGACAAGCAGCGCCGCCAACAATAATGCGCTCGAGTGAATCAATGCTTGTGCCGGTAGACTTCAAGTATGCCAGCAGTCCCAACCAGACAGTGGGCACACCCGCAGACAAGGTGACTTGCTCTTCATTAATCAGCTTTGCGAGTGTTTCACCGTCGCCCATTTTGTTTCCCGGCAATACGAGTTTGGCGCCAGCCATGGGGCAGGAATACGGGTTGCCCCAGGCGTTGACATGGAACATCGGCACAATGGGCAGCACCACATCACGGCGCGCAATACCCAGCGCATCCGGCATCATCGTGGCATAGGCGTGCAACATAGTTGAGCGATGAGAATACAGCACACCTTTTGGGTTGCCCGTGGTCCCGGAGGTGTAGCACAGGGCGCAGGCGGCGTTTTCGTCCAGCGACGGGAAGCCAAATTCCGACGTGCCGTCCGCCACCAGTGCCTCAAAACACAGCAGGTTATCCAGCGTTGATTGCGGCATGTGCTCCTGGCTGGCTAGCACTACCCAGCCCTCCACACCCGGACACTCCGGCGCCAGTGTTTCTGCCAGCGGCAGAAAATCCGGATCGACAAAGACGTAGCGATCCTCTGCATGATTAATAATGTATACCAGTTGTTCCTTGAACAGGCGCGGATTAATCGTATGGCACACGTAGCCACTGCAGGCCGACGCATAGTAAGTCTCAAGATGCCGATAATCGTTCCAGGCCAGGGTCGCGATGCGATCGCCCTGCGACAAGCCCCACTCCGACATCGTTGCGGCAAGCCTGCGGGCGCGCGCAAAGGCTTCTTTGTAAGTGTAGCGATGACGGGGGTTGTCGGCAGTGATAGAGACGATCTCGCCGTCGCCGTTGACCTTTTCTGCGTGTTCCAGGATGGACGTGATCGTCAGCGGAACATCCATAATCAAACCATTCATGCCGGGGTAATCTCCATTACATTTTTATGTTTTCACCAGGCCACGGCGTTGGCAGATAAAACAGCCCATGCCGATGCATCGCGTTGACTATGTTGCAGAATAGACGCGAGCCTGAAGGCGATCAAGAAGCCGGTGCGCGAGAGTGCCGGCAAGGGGCTCGCTCCTTCTTGGATCCCCGCCTTCACCGGGGTTGCGATCTGCCATTACCCGCGCTGACTGGAAGAGACTTGTGCGCGCAGTGCTACGCCCGGTATTACCGCGCTTCCCAAACGTCTTGGCCGTGATCGGTTGCTCGCGACTCCTGAGCCAGCTTGATCAAATGCGCGCTCAACGATAGTCGGGCCATCTTATGCAGGCTGGTGTCTACATCGGCATAGACCACCTTGACCAGGTCATCCAGTGATGACTTGCCAAGCTGCTGCAGCCCTGCCAGCACTTTCGCTTCGCGCTGCAGACGATGGTTCACCAGCCACTCCACCACCTCAGAGGGCTGCTCCATCAATTCACCGTGCCCTGGCGCTATACTTTTCAAAGGGTAGTCGAGCAGGCGCTGCAGGGACTCAATATACAGTTTCATATCTCCGCTAGGCGGAATAATGACGACCGTGGAACCATTCATAATATGGTCACCAGCAAACATCATGCCGTCCTCTTCGAGAAAGAAACAGAAATGGTTACCCACATGCCCGGGCGTATACACCGCACGCAGGGTGAACTCTGGCGTGCTGAGCACATCATCGTGCTGCAGCAGTCGATCCGCGGTAAAGGTCTTGTCCTGGAAAGGATCATCTACAACAGGGCCGCCCAGGGTTTGCGCACCCGTCGCTTCATGTATTTTTTGCCACGCGGGCGAATGGTCAGGATGAGTATGGGTGCAGACGATCCAGCGGATGTCATCACCGGCGGCATCGAGAATGGCGTCGATATGCGACGGTTCTGCCGGACCCGGGTCAACAACCGCTACGTCCTTGTTCCCCAGCAAATAGGTGTTGGTGCCTGGGCCCGTCATAACACCTGGATTGGGCGCTACGATGCGACGCACACGATCAGTTAGCGCAAAGGGAATTCCGTGATCCAGCATCGAATTACACCATGTCTCGAATGACGACTTCGGGGTTCACATCAGCTTCGTAATCCACACCCTCCACCTCAAACCCGAACAACTGCAGAAACTCCCGCTTATAGCCATCGAAGTCGGAAAGCTGGCGCAAGTTGTCGGTTTCAATCTGCTCCCACAAGCGGGCAATCTCGCTTTGCACTTCGGGGTTCAGTTCCTTGCCATCCGCACGCAGCCGCCCGGCCTCGTCCAACTGTGGCTGGTCTACACACAGTGAATCGCGAAACAGGCTGTCTATTTGCTCAATGCATCCTTCGTACTCGCCGCGCGCTGTCATCACCTTCTTGAGCAACGCCAGGTAAATTGGCATGGCGGGGATGGCCGCGCTGGCCTGCGTGACTACGGCCTGAAGCACCGATACCCTGGCGTCCCCACCGCGCTCGGCCATACGCTCGCGAATGGCGACCACGCGCTTGTCCAGGTCCTTCTTGGCCGCGCCAATAGTGCCGTGCCAGTAAATGTCCCAGGTAAGTTTGTCGCCAATGTAGGTGTACGCGGTGGTCCTGGCGCCCTGCGCCAGCACACCGGCCGCAGCCAGTGCGTCGATCCACATTTGCCAGTCTTCGCCCCCCATCACCGCCACGGTGTTGTCGATTTCTTCCTGACTGGCCGCCTCGATGTGAAAATCCTGCACGATCTCCTTATCAGTATTGACGCCCTTCTGCACCGTGTCAGCGCCGATAGGCTTCAGGGTAGAAGTGTGAACGACGCCCGTGTCGGGATGTTGGCGCCGCGGCGACGCAAGGCTATATACCACCAGGTCCACCTCACCCATATCGGCCTTGATCACATCAATCGCCTGCTGCTTGACCTCATGCGAGAAGGCATCGCCGTTGATGCTCCGCGCATAAATCCCTTCCTGCTCGGCGAACTGGTGAAATGCCGCCGAGTTGTACCAGCCGGCCGTGCCTGGCTTCTTTGCGCCCCCCTCTTTCTCGAAAAAAATGCCCAGGGTTGCCGCTCCGCTACCGAAGGCGGCAGTGATCCGAGAGGCCAGGCCATACCCGGTGGAGGCACCAATCACCAGGACGCGCTTGGGACCGCCCGCTATCGACCCGCGCGCTGTTACATAGTCGATCTGTCGTTTGACATTGGCTTCGCATCCGATTGGGTGCGTCGTGGTGCAAAGGAAACCGCGAACACGTGGTTTTATGATCATTTTCTGGGGTCCTGGTGCAGTGTATGGCGTATGGGTATCGCCAACCTGGTCTTGGCTGGCTTGATCGTCGCGCACTGAAGGTCAGCGCAACGCGCGATGGCGAAGTTTAGCATAGCCCTCTTTGTACGCTACACGCGCACGCAAAATCCCCTGACTTGTGTTCAGTGCTTACTTGCCGTTCAATGCGTCCTGAACTCGCCAACCTCGAACACTATGTCTGATTCTCCACTACGCTTTGCGACGCCCGACGCCTGGACCAATCACGTACTGCAAAACTTCGACGCGTTTTTGCAAGACCACGCCGCTGCGGAGAAGAAAGCCTCCGGCATGGCGATTTCCATGCTTTCGCACTATCCGGATCGTACCGAACTGGTGGCTGCGATGGCTGAATTGGCAGTGGAAGAGCTGACGCATTATCGTGAAGTCGTTAAATGGATACACCGGCGCGGCCTCGTTACCGCGGCAGACAAGAAGGATCCGTATGTGCTGGCGTTTCGCAAGTCGATCCGACAGGGCAGTGAAGCCTATCTGATGGATCGACTGTTAACCGCCAGTATCATCGAGGCGCGCGGCGCCGAACGTTTTGCACTGGTGGCCAATGCGCTGGAAGCCGGGCCAATGAAGCAGTTTTACCAATCGATTGCACGCTCCGAGGAACGGCATTTCGAGCTGTTCCTGAATCTTGCCAGGCGCTATCTTGATGCCGGCGATATCGACGCGCGCTGGAGCGAATTGCTGGATATCGAGGCAGGCATCGTTGCTTCCCTGCCGCTGCGCGCCGCACTGCACTGATGCAATCGACAGTTGCAACGCAACGCTATCTGGAACACTACATCGAACCGGGCCTGCCGCAACTCAGCACTGGCCGGGACCGTTGGCAAAATGTACTGGTGGTACCGGCCTTCGCGGAGCCTCCGGACTTTCTTGCTGCACTGGCAAAGCTGCGCGCACCGCAGGGCAAAAACCTCCTGATCGTTGTTCTCAACCGACCGAATTCCGAGCAGGACCCAACACGCAATAGCGCACTGCGACAGGCCCTGCACGGACTCTCCGGCAAGACGGATACTGGCGTCGAAATTCTGCAGCTGTCCAGGTCCATGGACGTTTACCTGCACGACATCGAAACGCTCCAGGGCCCAAGCCCTGCCAACGAGGGCGTTGGACTCGCCCGCAAGAGCGGCTGCGACCTGGCGTTCACATGGATCATGCAAGGCGCCATTACCAACCACTGGATTTGTTGCAGCGATGCCGATACCTGGCTGCCCAATGACTATTTCGACACTGTAGAAAGTCTGCCCAAAGACAGTGCCGCTGCACTCTTTCCCTTTTGCCACGTTGCGGGCGATGCGGTTGACATTGACACCGCCACTGCACTGTATGAACTGCGCATCCACCACTACGTGCTTGGGCTTGAGTATGCCGGTTCACCTTATGCGTTTCACACGCTGGGCAGTTGCATGGCGATCAATGCCGGGGCTTACGCCAAGTGTCGCGGCTTTCCCAGGCGCGCGGGCGCAGAAGATTTCTACCTGCTCAACAAACTGGCCAAGGTCGGCGCGATTACCCGGTTGCAGGGTGAATGCATCAGGATTACCGCACGCCGATCGACACGGGTCCCCTTTGGCACCGGGCCTGCGGTTGAGCAACTGGTGGCGGCAGAAAACATGGGTGACGACATGCCCTACTTCTACCATCCCCTGGGCTTCGAGGCCTTGCGCTGCCTGTTGCTGGCCCTGCCCGCGCTCTACAACCCAAGTGCGTCGAGCGCGCCTGCCTGTGATGTTGGCGTAGAGACCACAGATGGGCACATCGAACTCGCCACGGCCATGCAGGCCGTGGGGCTTAATCCTGAACTTGCCTGCAAAACACAGAAGGCGATGGAGCAGCTTGGCTGGTCTGGCGCTTTGCAACACTGCGTGCGGCAAGCGCGCGACAAGCAACAGTTTATGAAACAGGTGCATGTCTGGCTCGATGGTTTCAGGACCTTGCGGTTGCTCCACTTGCTGCGCGAGCAGGGCCTGCCCTTACGATCACTGGCGCAGCTGGCGCAGGACGCGCCACAACTGTGGCCAACCTCATCAAGCAATGCAGGGCAACTGCGCAACCTTGTCCAGCAACGCTGGGGCTGGCAGTTGCCCCCGTAGCGACTCGAACGCCGCCATCGATTCCGTTACACTGCCTGCGCGTTGTAGCAACCACACTGTACTGGAGAGAATGCATGGACACCGCTGCCGCCGATCAGACATGGAAAGACGCCATGCGCGCGGGACAGGTACACTTCCAGCGCGGTGACCTCGCGAAGGCGGCCCGTGCCTTCAGCAAGGCGACCCAACTACAGCCTGCGCGCGTTGAAGGCTGGGTAAATCTGGGGTCGACCCTGCTCAATGGCCGCCAGTTTGTAGATGCCGAAAAAACCTTAAAGACGGCGATCGCACTCAATGCCAAGCTCATGGCGGCGCATATGTTATTGGGCGACGCGCAGCGACTGCAAGGGAACACCGACGCCGCCCTGCGCAGCTACCGTGCGGCAGTGGGCCTGGAACGCTCCCCCATGGCATTGAACAAACTGGCCTGCGCACTGCGCTCGCAGCGCCACAGAGAAGAAGCACAAACCCTGTATGAGGAGGCCCTGCGCATGGCGCCCGCGTTTACGCTGGCGCAGGTAAATCTGGCGACACTGCAGATCGAGCGACGCGAGTACGCGCAGGCCCGTCAACATCTGGATGCACTGGACATAACCGCACTACCTGCTGCTGAACGCAGTGAGGCTGAGTCTGCACAGCTGTGCCTGAGCGAGCATGAACGTCTGCGTTCGGCTATCGAGCAGTTGACCGATGGCAACGGCCTTGCTGAGCTGAAAACCCTGCTCGCCAACTTGCCAAAGCCCCTGCGCGCACCCGACTCCCCTGCACTGGAAAACGCCCGCGGTTATTTGCAATGCGCCAAGGGCATGGGCAAGCAGAGCGCGCAGGGCATTATCGACTTACCGCAGGAATGGCCGCTGATCGAGGGCCTGTTCATGATCCCCCTGGCCAACAATGTCTCGCAGTACCTCGAGATAAGGCACGCGCTGGATTCTGGTGCAGAAGTGTCCAGTGAACTGCGCGAATCCATTAACGTGGCCACAGCCATTGAAGCAGCCCGTGATGCACGACACGAGATGTCAGACCCGGTAGCGGCCGAGGCGCAGTTACGCTATTGGCACGCGTTAACCGGCATCGACGTACCTGACTACTCACCGGGGCATTTCAAGTACACGCAAAACTGGGCGGCAAAGAATCCTGACCTGAAGCGCGTTAATCCACACCAGTCCAGCGCTACGCTACAGCACTTCATCAATGAGATGTATCCGAAGCTGCGGCCGGGCATTGTGCGTGCGGCCGTTTCATTCATCACACTGCTGGACCTGCACTGTTTCGCTGATGGCAACGGCCGCGTGCTGATGATCTGGCTGAATCGCGAGCTGGAATGGAATGGCCTGATGCCCGCATTGTTCCATCGCGACATCAGCCTAAAGGGTGACCTGGGCAAGGCGCTCCGCATCGCGCGCAACCAGGATGGCGATCTAGCCCCATTGATCTCGGTCATTCAACGGGGGCAGGCGTTTGCCGAGCAGTTTCTGGCAGAGTTGGAATCCGCTAAAGAATAAACTGGCGAATATCGCTCAGCAACGTCACCACACGCGACAGGAACCGTCCCCCATGGGCACCGTTAACCACGCGGTGGTCGTAGGACAAAGACAGCGGCAATAACGTGCGCGGCACAAAATCGGCGCCATCCCACACGGGTTTCACGGCCGCCCTGGATACACCCAGAATGCCCACCTCCGGCGTGTTGACGATCGGGGTGAAACCATCACCCCCAATGTTTCCCAGGCTGGATACGGTAAAACAACAGCCCTGCATGTCAGCAGGGCTGAGCTTGCGATCGCGGGCTTTTTCGGCAAGTTCGGCAATTTCAGCAGCCAACTGCCAGATTGACTTCTTATCGACATCACGCAGCACCGGCACCATGAGTCCGGCGGGCGTGTCGACGGCCATACCAATATGAAAATAGCGTTTGTACACCAACTCCGTACCCTCGGCGGCCAACGACGCATTCAGCTGCGGATTATCGCGCAGCGCCAGCGCGCAGGCTTTGATCACAAAGGGCAATGGCGACACCTTGACGCCTTTCGATTCTGCCTGTGCCTTCAAACCCTGCCGAAATGCCTCCAGTTCAGTGATGTCTGCCGAATCAATCTGCGTAACGTGTGGCACATTCAGCCAACTGCGATGCATGTTCTGGGCCGTCAGGCGATCGAGCTTGCTGCGTGGGATGACCTCGACTTCCCCAAAACGGCTGAAATCCACATCCGCTACCTCAGGAATACCCATACCACCGCGGGTGTCGCCGCTCATTGCATTCTGCGCGAACGCGTGAAGGTCCTCCTTCACGACCCGGCCATTGGGCCCTGAACCTTTGACCTGGTCCAGCGGCACGCCGAACTCGCGTGCCAGCTTGCGCACGGCAGGGCCCGCATAAACACCCGAAGCGGAATCGGCCGAATCGGTTGCAGCCGATGAGGCTGCGGATGATGTACCGGAAGACGCCGGCTTCGAACCCCCGGTGGCGGACGGGGGCGAACCCCCAGCAGCATCCGCGAGTGCGGTCTGCGAGGTTTCGCCTGCAGATGACGCGGCGTCAGCTTCTGCTCGCGGTGTCTTCCCGGCCTTGTCCTGTGGCTGTGCCGATGACGCCGTCGCGGGTTGCGGCGGCGCCTCTGCCGCGGCTTCACCAGCAGGCTCTGAAGAGGCTTCTGCGGACGCGGATTCTGTCGACGCTGCGCTCGCGCTTTCGGCTTCGGCAGTCTCACCCTCGGCGACTTCAATCTTGACGATCGGCGCGCCCTCTGCCAGCTCATCTCCCTCGGCAACCAGCACCTCGACGATGGTTCCTGCGACCGTAGAAGGAATCTCCATCGAGGCCTTGTCGGACTCCAGTACGATCAGACCCTGTTCCAACGCTATGGTGTCGCCCTCTGCCACGAGCAGTTCGATCACCTCCGCACCCTCGGCTCCGCCGATATCCGGCACCTTTACAAGCTCAATGGACATGCTAAGTCTCCTGCCGGTTACAGAGTGAATGGGTCAGCTTTGTCACGGTCAATGGCCAGAGTTTCGATAGCGGTTGCCACAACGTCACGCTTCACAAGGCCGTCTTCTGCCAGGGCATGCAGCGCTGCCACAACAATGTACTCACGACTAACCTCAAAGAAGCGGCGCAGCTTGCTGCGCGTATCTGAGCGACCAAAGCCATCCGTTCCCAAGACGATGTAGCGCGCGGGGATAAACTCCCGAATCTGGTCGGCATACAGTTTGATGTAATCGGTTGCGGCGATCACTGGCACGTCGGACTCGCCCAGCATCGCCGTTACGTAGGGAATCCGCGGCTCATCTTGCGGGTGCAGCATGTTCCAGCGCTGCACCGACTTACCTTCGCGCTGTAGCTCGTTGACGCTCGTCAGACTCCAGACATCGGCAGCCACATTGTATTGCTGCTCGAGAATTTCTGCGGCGGCCTCTACCTCGCGCAAAATGGTGCCTCCGCCGAGCAACTGCACGCGCAATTCATGCGTCGCATCACTTTGCAGGCGGCGGTACATGCCTTTGATGATGCCGTCCTCGACCCCCTGCGGCATCGGCGGCTGCACATAGTTTTCGTTCATCGTGGTGATGTAGTAAAACTTGTTCTCGCCCTCGGCGAACATGCGGCGCAACCCGTCCTGCAGAATCACCGCAAGCTCATAAGCGTAGGCTGGGTCATAGCTCACGCAGTTGGGAATAGTGCCGGATAAAATGTGACTGTGACCATCCTGGTGCTGCAGGCCTTCGCCATTGAGCGTTGTCCGCCCGGCCGTGGCGCCTATCAGGAAGCCACGCGCCTGCGAGTCACCCGCCGCCCAGGCCAAATCGCCAATGCGCTGAAAACCAAACATGGAGTAGAAAATATAAAACGGCACCATTGGAAAGTCGCTGGTGCTGTAGGAGGTTGCCGCGGCCAGCCACGCGGAAAATGCGCCTGCCTCGTTGATGCCCTCCTCGAGAATCTGACCTTTGATATCTTCCTTGTAGAACATAATCTGGCCGGCGTCATGCGGGGTGTAGCGCTGACCAACCGATGAATAAATACCTAACTGGCGAAACATCCCCTCCATGCCAAATGTGCGCGCCTCATCAGGTACAATGGGAACCACGCGCTCACCGATATCGGCGTCCTTGGCCAGGCTCGACAGCATGCGCACAAAGGCCATGGTGGTGGAATTCTCACGCTCGCCGCTACCCTTGAGCTGGTTGCCAAACGCGGTGAGCGGTGGCACCTCCAGCCGCTTGATCTGGGCGCGACGCGCGGGAATCGGCCCGCCCAGCGCTTCCCTGCGCTCGCGCATGTAACGCATCTCGGGGCTGTCGTGTGCGGGCTTGTAATACGGCACTTGCTTGAGTTCTTCATCGCTGATGGGAATGATGAAGCGGTCGCGAAACGCACGCAGGCTGTCAAGATCCAGTTTTTTCAGCGAGTGTGTTTCGTTGTTGGCCTCGCCTGCCTCACCGGTGCCGTAACCCTTGACTGTCATTGCCAGAATGACCGTCGGATGCCGCGACTCCTCCACCGCCTCGGCATAGGCCGCATACACTTTATAGGGGTCGTGTCCCCCGCGGTTGAGGTACATGATGTCGTCATCAGACAAATCCTTGACCAACTCCAACAGCTCCGGATACTTGCCGAAAAAATGCTCGCGAGTGTAGGCACCACCGTTGTACTTGTAGTTCTGCAACTCACCATCGCAGACCTCATCCATACGTTTTTGCAACAGGCCGGTTTTGTCGCGCTCAAGCAATGGGTCCCACAAGCGGCCCCAGATTACTTTGGTCACATTCCAGCCAGCGCCGCGAAAAACACCTTCGAGTTCCTGGATGATCTTGCCGTTGCCGCGCACCGGCCCGTCGAGGCGCTGCAAGTTGCAGTTCACCACAAAAATGAGATTCCCAAGTTGCTCGCGGCCCGCCAGGGAAATAGCGCCCAGGGATTCCGGCTCATCACACTCGCCGTCGCCAAGAAAGCACCAGACGTTGCGATCGCCGTGATCGAGCAGCCCCCGGTCCTGCTGGTACTTCATCACGCGAGCCTGGTAGATCGCCTGAATCGGCCCCAGGCCCATTGATACTGTCGGGAACTGCCAGTACTCGGGCATGAGCCAGGGGTGAGGGTAGGATGACAACCCGGCTCCATCCACCTCGCGCCGAAAATTATCCAGCTGTTCCTCGGTAATCCTGCCCTCCAGGTAGGAGCGCGCGTACATTCCCGGTGCACTGTGCCCCTGGTAGAACACCAGGTCGCCGGGGTGGCCGTTTTCGGTACCACGGAAAAAATAGTTAAAGCCGATGTCGTAAAGCGTCGCGCTGGAGGAAAAGCTGGAAATATGGCCGCCCAGACCTTCATCGTTATCATTTGCGCGCATCACCATGGCCAGCGCATTCCAGCGGATCAGCGAACGGATGCGGCGCTCCATGAACAGGTCGCCGGGCATCATTTTCTCTTCAGAGGGGGCTATGGTATTGGAAAAGGGCGTAATAGCGGCCATGGGCAGGCGCAGGCGTGATTCAATGGCATGCTTGCCCAGCTCCATCAACAGAAAAGAGGCCCTCTCCGGACCGGCATGTTTGACGACCTCGTCCAGGGCGTCCATCCACTCCCGCGTCTCTTGCGGATCTGTATCTTGGTTCATAGCCCCTACCTCGTTGCCAAGCTGCGATGGGACTGCGCATCAGTTTAAGGTTCTAAAATAGAACCATAAGTAGCGCAGCGTATGAAAAGGCCTGCCATAGGCTTCAGCAACCTGCTGATTTTTCAATGTTTTCACAGACTACATTGACACTGGCCCACACGCCACCATCATAAACGCCTGACGCGGCAAAATCCATTTGGTTCTATTTTAGAACTATTACTTATTGCAGGATTGCCTACGGTAACAGATACGCCGGGTGCCCTGCTTTGACATCCTCTGCCGAGGTAAAAATCGTGCGCTCACCCTCGGGGAACAGGCCCCAGCGACCTGGCGCAACGACCTGCAGGCTTCTGCGCTGCTGCAGGAATTCCTGCGTGTAGTACGCCTTCCATTGCTCCATGGAAAGCGCATCCAGCGCCTGGGCGAAGCGTTCGCGACCGTCAAATTCAACGCGCTTGCGGGCCAGAGATTGCCAGTAGAACTCGGCACGCTCGGCCTGATTCTTGTGCGGTCGCAGTACCTCGTTGCGCAACGCAGCCTTGTGGCGGGCGAACTGTTCGTCATCCAGATCAGCAAGCACGCTGCCCATAAAGGTTTCCATGGCCTGTGCCAGGGCTTGTGCATCTGCCACCGGTGACTGTATGAGCATCACCAGACCGGCCACATCATTCTGTGGCCAGTTGAACGCACTGACGACATACCCCAATTGCTGCTCAGTGCGCAGTTGCTGAAAAAATCCGGACTTCATGATCTGCGCAGACAGCGCCGTGGCGGCTTTGTCGTGCCAGGTATCACCGGCACCCTGCAGGTACCATGCCAGCACTGAGTCATCGTGTTGCAAGTTCACCTGATACTGCGCGAACTCACCGGGCGCCAGTGCGAGGACGCGCATCCTGGGCAGCGACGGCTCACCTTCCGAGGGAATGATACGGCGCAGCATCGTGGCCACACGCTCGCCCGTGGTTTCTTTGTAATTGCCGTACACCAGAACCTCGGCCGTCGCGTTTGACCAGAAGTTATCGATAAAGCGCTGCATGTCGGCGGGTGTTGCAGCCTCCAGTTCTGCAATCAACGCCTGCTCGCCCCACTGCCCCCACCAGACTGCTTCTCGCAGGTCGTCCATCACCTGTGAACTGGGTCGTTTTGCTGCGCTGTTACTTAGCGATCTAATCATGTCCTTGCGAATGTTTTCGAACCGCTGCGGGTCAAACTCGGAGGCCTGAACCACATTGAGCAGCCGCTCCAACAGCAGGGTTTGCTTGTCGTTGTAGCCGCGGATGCGCAGGCTGAGCCCTTCCTGATGTTTGTAGAAGCTGAAGTTCAGTCCCGCCAGTCGCGCTGGATACGAAAACTCGTTCACATCGTCCATCAGTACCGAGGTATAGAGCGAGGCCATCGCAGCCTGGCGTGCCGTTGCGCCGACCTCCGGTGAACGAAAGTTGATGTAAATTGCCCCCTTGGGCACACGAAACTCGTCGTCGGGCATGTACCACACGGCCTTGCGCGGCCCGGTGTACACCCGTTCGGGTTTGTCGGGCAGTGTTCGGGGCAATGGCACCAGGGCAACGTCCTCGGCAATAAACTCGTTCGGTGCTGGCAACGCAAAGGCCGAGACAGTGTCCTGTGCGGCCTGAAGATCGACTGCCGTCCTATCCAGGGGCGCCACGGAATACGGCACTTCGTAATGCTCTGACTGCTTACTGGTCTGCACAGAGGCGTCATTGAAAACGACAACGGCGTTGTCCGGATGCAAGCCCTGGAGCACCTCGTCGAGCATGCGCGCGTCGTAGTCTTCCATCATGTAGGGGCCACGCAGAATATCAACGGGATCATAATGGTGCATACCACTGGACAACCCCGTGACATAGCGCACCGCTGTGCCCTGCTCACGAAAGCGAAAGCTCAATTCGCCCAGGCTTGCCTGTTCTGCATACAGCCATTGTTCCGGGCCGTTGCTGCGCAACATATCGAGATAGGCAAACAACAGCTGTAGTACGCGATCCCTGTGTTCTACGCCCTTCTCAGTCAGTGACACACTCACGCTGAACAACGAGCCACCGCGCCAGGCAAGCGAGCCCCCGGCGGAGAGCCCTTCGGCCAACCCTTCCTGTTTCAGTTGTGACAGCAAACTGCCCTCGCCCTCATGGCCCACAAGGTTGCCAAAGTAGACAACAGGGTTCACCCGATAATGCGCACGGTAATCGGCCAGAGGAAACGACACTTCCAGCTGGCGCAGCGTCGCCAGTGGTTGAACCTGGACGAGCATCGGCAGACTCTCGGGTTCGAACAACGGCGCCTCGATTACCGCCTGCTCGGCGGCCTTGTTGGGCACCGCACTGAACATGGGCGCCACCAGTGCCTCCAACTCATCCAACGACTGGGCGCCCAGAACGACCAGGCGCATCAGGTTGGCGGAGTAGTATTGCTCGTAAAATGACAGGAGATCATCGCGAATAGGCGCACCGGGACGATCCGCAAGGGTATCCAGGCTGCCCACCGCAAACTGGCTGTAGGGATGCTCTGGGTTCATCACTTCCTGCAACACGTCCAGTCCGCGACGACCGTCGCTTTTCAACCCCATCTGGTACTCTGCCTGTACGGCATTCTTTTCACGTTCGACGTATTCGGCGTCAAAGCGCGGGGCAATGAAAAACTGGGCGAAGCGATCCAGTGCTTCCGGCAGGAATTCAGCATTGATATCAAAGAAATAGTTGGTGTGATCAAAGCTGGTATAAGCGTTGCGCGTACCGCCGTGCTCTGTAATGTACTGCTCGTACTCCGCAGCGTCGGGGTACTTATCGGTACCCAGGAACAACATGTGTTCAAGAAAGTGGGCCAGCCCACCGCGACCGGGGGGATTGTCGCCACTGCCGACCATTACTGTCAGTGACGCGGCTGCTTTGGGAGCATCAGGGTCTGAAATGAGTAGCGCCTGCAGGCCGTTATCAAGGGTGACCAGCCGGTAGGCGTAGTCGTCATTGGGACTTTGTACAGGCGCAATACTGTTTTTGGGCACCGAGGCGCAGGCAACCAGGCCTGCAAGCAGCAGCATTCCGAACAAAAAGCGCACACAGCGCAGGCGTAGTCGCGTCAACGTGTTTTCTCCATCATGAATTATCAGATCGGGCGTCGAGCTGCGGCGCCGCTGGCTACAATTCGTTGTCTTGCGTCTGCTCGTTTGCCTGCGTCTGCGAACGCGGCCAGGCATTGAGGATCGCTTTTATCAGCGTCGCCAGGGGAATCGCAAAAAATACGCCCCACAAGCCCCAGATCCCGCCGAAAAACAGCACCGCGAGGATGATCGCAACGGGGTGCAGGTTTACCGCCTCGGAAAAAAGCAGCGGTACCAGGACATTCCCATCGAGCGCCTGAATGACCAGATAGACACCAACCGTCCAGTAAAATTCACTGCCAATACCCCACTGAAAGAACGCTACCGCCACGATAGGCAGCGTCACCAAAGCGGCGCCAATATACGGAACAATCACCGACAGGCCCACCAGAAGTGCCAACAGGGCGGCATAGTTCAGCCCCAGGGTCACGAAGGCGAAATAAGTCACACCGCCCACGATAATAACTTCCACGAACTTGCCGCGGGCATAATTGGATACCTGGATGTCCATCTCACTCCAGATTCGGCGCAGCAGCGGCCGGTTACTGGGCAAAAAGCCACCCAGCCAGGCCAGGATCTGGTTGCGGTCCTTGAGGAAGAAGAACACCAGCATGGGTATCAGGATCATGTATACCATCACCGTGAGTATGCTAGGGATGGACGCCAGGGAGCGTGTGACCAGGGTTTGTCCCAGGCCGGCAAACTCCGCTTGCGCAGAAGTGACGAAGCCGCGGAGCTGCGCCTCACTGAATACCGTGGGATAACGGTCGGGCAGCACTACCAAAAACTGCTGCGCCTGATCCAGCATACGTGGCGCTTCAGATGCCAGGCTGATGAGCTGGCGCCAAACCAGCGGCAACAGTCCCAGTGTCACGCCAAAAAATATGCCGATGAACACGAGAAAGGCGATCGCCACACCAAAGGATTCTGGCAGGCCGATGCGCTGCAGGCGCGACGACAGGCCCTGCGCGAGATAAGCCAGCACGATTGCTGCCAGCACCGGTGCGAGAATATCGCCCATGGTTGCCAGCAGCACCAGCGCGAGCGCCAACAGCACCAGGAGAAGTATGGACTCTTCCTCAAAGAGATAG
Source organism: Gammaproteobacteria bacterium (assembly GCA_024742415.1). Classification (GTDB taxonomy): domain Bacteria; phylum Pseudomonadota; class Gammaproteobacteria; order Pseudomonadales; family Halieaceae; genus Marimicrobium. Next base: position 61,118 of record JANSYN010000008.1, on the reverse strand, counting down.
CGTCGGTACCACTTTTCGAAAATCTCTAACATCAGAGAATGATGACTCCGTCGGGCAATGGGGCATCTTGCGCCCATTAGCGTGTGAAATAAAGATTGGCATAAGCTATACGAAACAGGACGGCGGAATCAATTGCTGCAACGTCCTGCCCACAGTCGCAATGATGATGCTGGCGACGCAACAGCGCTACGCGTCCCCTAGCGTTTTCGCAGCAGAAAGCGGTATACGCCTGCCTCTTGCCCACTACTGAGCAACGCATGCCCGGCCTGGTCACAAAACACCTGAAAATCGCGCACTGAGCTACTGTCGGTGGCCAACACTTTCAGACACTGGCCGGACTCCATGTTGTTCAGCGCCCGCTTGGCCTGCAGCAAGGGCATGGGGCAATCCAGGCCAGTTGCATCCACTTCAACCGCTTTTTCATCTGCCACGTGATCTGCCTTCCCCCGGGTATGCGCTGGCGTGAGTATACGGTACGGATCCACCGTGAATGAACTTTTACAGCCCCGGCCATTCAAAAGAGTCAACATCAGCACTGTCGAGAGGTGGTACATACAGTACAATGCTGGCCGACGTTCCCACTTGTTCTGGTCACAATCTGTGCACACGCTAAACCGGCTGGCAGCGGCCATACAGCGAATAGTGCCTGCGCTTCTGGTAAGCGCAGTCCTGTTCAGCCCCGGCGGGTTCGGTGCCACCGAGAACCTGAAGCTGCCCGATCTCGGTGAATCCAGCACCAGTATGTTCTCCTCGCAGTTCGAGCATCAACTCGGCCGGGCCTGGCTGCGTATGTTTCGCAGCCGGGCACCTACAATCGACGATCCGCTGATGTTTGACTACCTCGAAAACCTGACCTACCAGCTGGTAACGCACAGCGAGTTGCAGGATCGCCGCATTGAACTGGTTATTGTCGACAACCCGACCATCAACGCATTTGCGGTGCCCGGCGGCGTGATCGGTGTGCACAATGGCCTCTTTGTCTACGCCCAGACCGAAGACGAACTGGCGACGGTAATCGCGCACGAAATTGCCCACTTGAGCCAGCGGCACTTCTCACGCGGCGTGGAATTCCAGAAGAAGCAACAGCCGCTGGCACTGGCTGCAATGCTGGCAAGCCTGGTTTTGATCGCCACTGCCGGCGGCGATGCGGGCGTGGCTGCACTGTCGGCCACGCAGGCCGCCGTGCAGGATTCGGCTTTGCGCTACAGCCGCGCGAATGAACAGGAGGCGGATCGCATCGGCATGCAAACCATGGTGGAGGCCGGCATGGATCCGCACGCAGCACCCGCCATGTTCGAGCGCATGTTGCAATCCACACGCTACTCCGGAGGCAATCGTATGCCGGAGTTCCTGCGCTCTCACCCGCTGTCGGAAAGCCGCATCGCCGACACCCGCAATCGAGCCCGGCAGTACCCCAAGACCATCCGATCAACCAGCCTCAATTACCAGTTAATGCGCGCCAGAGCGGCATTCCAGCTGGCCGACACCCCTGAACTGGCGGTGCAAACCTTTCGTGGCGAAATGGAGGGGCGATCGCGGTCAACAGAGGCGGCCAATTACGGGCTGGTTATTGCGCTTACCGCCGCTGGTCGCACGGACGAAGCCCGAGAGGCGCTCACCCCCATCTTTGATGCCAGCCCCAATCGCATCGAATACCTTGTTGCCGATGCAGAGATTGACATGGCGGCTAACCAACCGGCCAGTGCGATCAAGAAGCTTTCCAGCCGGCTCGCCGTTACCCCGGGCAACCACCCGCTGACCATGACCTACGCACGCGCGTTACTGCAAAACCAGCAACCCCACATTGCCGAGGAAGTCCTGTTGGCACAGAGCAAACTGCGGCCAAACGACCCAGGTTTATGGTACCTGCTGGCGGAGGTGCAGGGGTTGTCGGGCAACATCGCAGGGCTGCATCAGTCGCGGGCTGAGTACTTCATTCTGAACGGTATTCTGGATGAAGCCGAGCGACAGCTGCGCTACGCACTGAAACTGACCAGTGGTGACTTTCTTGCAAGCGCACGCATCAACGAGCGCCTGAACGACATTCAGGATTTGCGCGAGCAGATGGACAACTTCTAGTACCCAATACTTTGCTGCCCGGTCGTGCGACAAGACCAACGCGGGCTGCTCCAACCAGCGCCTGCGCTCAGGCGTTCCCTTTTACCGTTACCTGAATTTCTGCTGCGAAATCCAGCATGCGGCGCAGCGGCACCATCGCACGCTCACCGAGCTCGGGCGCTACGAATATTTCGTTATCGGTACGGTCGAAGGCAAGCGCCAGGGTTTCAAGATCGTTCATTGCCATCCACGGGCAGTTGGCACAACTGCGGCAGGTTGCGCCCTCGCCCGCGGTGGGTGCAATGATAAATTCCTTGTCGGGCGCCTGCTGCTGCAGCTTGTAGAAAATCCCCTGGTCTGTGGCAACGATAAACCGCTTGTTGTCCATTTCGGTCGCCGCACGGATGATCTGGGTCGTTGAGCCAACACGATCTGCCAGCTCCACCACCGCATCCGGAGACTCCGGGTGAACAAGGACCGCAGCATCGGGGTAGACGCGCTTCAAGTCAGCGATGCCACGGGCCTTGAATTCTTCATGCACGATACAGGCGCCGTCCCACATAATGATATCGGCACCGGTTTGCTTGCGCACGTAGTTGCCCAGATGTTGATCCGGGGCCCAGAGTATTTTCTCACCCTGCTCGGACAGGTGTTCGGCAACATCCAGCGCGATACTTGAGGTCACCACCCAATCAGCACGCGCCTTTACCGCAGCCGAGGTATTTGCATACACCACAACCTTACGGTCAGGGTGCTGATCGCAAAACGCAGAGAATTCTTCTATCGGACAACCAAGGTCCAGAGAGCAAGTGGCCTCCAGCGTCGGCATGATCACGCGCTTCTGGGGCGTCAGTATTTTGGCTGTCTCGCCCATGAATTTCACCCCGGCAACGATCAGGGTGCTGGCGGGATGATCATGGCCAAAACGCGCCATTTCCAGCGAATCCGATACACAGCCGCCGGTTTCCTCAGCCAGCGCCTGGATCTCGGGCGCCGTGTAGTAATGCGCAACGATAACGGCGTTCTCGGCCTTGAGACGCGCCTTGATCTGATCTTTTAGTGCTCGCTCCTGCTCGACAGAGAGTTTCTTCTTCTCTGCCTTGTCCAGGTGATACTTCACCTGTTCGCGAATGGTTTCCAACTTGTCAGTGGCCAGGCTCATACAAACTTTTTTGGGTCGCCAAAAGGGCTGCAAATCGTACCATAATTTGGCGCTCCAGAACTTCTGTTTTATGCTGACAAGCCACCCGGCAACGGAGCGCAAAAACCGGTGAAGTACGACTATGTCAAAACACGTCGCGAGGACGTGGCTGCAATCAAGCCCGCACAGGTACCCATTGCACGCTTCTTTATTCGCTGGGCGACGCGCCTGCAGGTCGCGGTTTTTCGGGCTACAAAAGGTCGATTGATGAACACGTTCATCGGCGGTTACCCGGTCTGCGTGGTCACCACACGCGGGGCCAAAACCGCAAAGATACGCAGGATAGCGCTGATCCACCTGCCCCATGGCGAGAACAAACTGCTCGTTGCATCACAGGGCGGCATGCCCAACAATCCGTTTTGGTATCACAACATCATTGCCCATCCGAGCATTGAAATCATGGTCGATGGTGTGGAGAAAACCTACACTGCACGCCGCGTCAGTGACGAGGAAAAAGCCGCACTATGGCCGCACCTGCTGTCGCTCTATCCTGACTTCGACGAATACCAGGCGCGCACTGATCGCAACATCCCCGTCTTCAGCTGTGAGCCCATCGCCTGACACCCGCCCGCCAAGAACCTAGCCCGCGCTGTACCAGATCGGCGAGCTCCATGCCCTTTCCTGAATCACCGGACTAAAAAACGGTTGTTCGCAATCGGCCGGACGCTGGTCTTGTGGCAGTTGCAGGCACTGGCGCGCCGAGTAGCGACACGATGGATTTTCAACGGCGCGCAGGTAGTAAACCGCCGCCACGGCAGGGTCAAATTCCGGGTCCTGCCACACCCGGCACAGCTGCTCATAGCCGCTGCCAAGAGGTTCGCAGGTTGCCACGTCAACGCTGGCGCCGTTATTGGCATCACCGGCTACGTCGAAAATCCGCTGATGATGATTGCCCTGCGCATCTGCCCACCCCTTGATCACCTGAAGACGCTGCAAGGGCATACCGGGAAAGGCGAGAGTGCCCATGTCGGCGCTGGCGGCCACCAGAAACCGTGGCGCCTGCGCACCGCCGTGCCTGGGTGGCAGATCACTGCCCATGGGTACTGCCTGAGCATACGCGCGCTCGAGCATGTCAGCCTGTGAGCATAGATCCGCGTCCATTTCCCAAGCGGCAAAAAAGCGCGGTTCAATGCGCGGGCCACTGGAACCAAAGACTTCTTTTGCGCGCATCGCGTCGAAGATGGCATCGCGAGAGTTTTCCGGCGCCCACACCCCAATCAACCCGCCGGGGTTATTGCTCGCATTACCTGCAATGCTGGATGCGAACTGCACGCGCTGGTCAGGCGTTGAGTCCCCATTACCGAGGTGGCCCGAGAAATTTGCCTCTTGTACCCCGCCCGCCATGCCATTATGGGTATCTGTACTGGCCATGAGGCCAAACTTGTAGGGGTTAACGCCAATGCGGCGTTCTTCCCGCAGCCCTTCGATCAGCGCGTAACGGACGTAACTGTTGCGATTCAGGCAGTTCGGCCCCAGGTGGGGCACCCAGTCAGCCAGCGGGCCCTGGTAGCATTCACCTACGGGTTCATCTTCACCAACGGTTTGTCGAAAAGCCTGATCTTCGAACTTCTCGAAACCGCATAGCTCGTCCACCGCGCCCAGCACACCCTGCAATCCATTGCGGCACTCGGAGTCGCCCTTATGTTGCATTATCTCCACCAGCGGCTCTATCGACTGCCGCAATGCGGCGCGTTCCGCCTGGGCCTGCTTCGAGTACAGCCCGGGATAGTCCACCGCAAACATGCGCCCATTGCTGATATTGGAATTATGCGGGATGGCCATCACGTCACAGCCTGTATCGGTGTCGATACACTGCTCTTGCAGTATCTTCCAAAGATCCCATTCGCGAGTTTCATCGATATAGGATACCGGCCGCGCCAGAACCGCGCTGTTCCGAAACACCACATTGCGGTGCAGGTTGGAGCCCATGCGAAATGAACTGTACTCATAGGCAATGAAGGTGGTGCGCTCACAGCCTGCGGAGTTGTCGTTCCACTGCTGCGCGGCGGCGATGATGTCGCGCCAGCCCGCTTCAAGCCGCCGGTAGCAATCGCTGCCATCGTCGCCACAAACCTCGGCATTGCGCGAGGAAAAGGGGGAAATAATCTGCCGTACCAAGGCCGGTGCACGACCCTCGCCGGCGCGCATGACTTCGCAAAATGCGCTCGTATAACCTGCGCTGTCCTCATCCAGACAGACCGACTGTTCTCCCAGGAATTCGGCGTGATCGGTCACCGCCATAAAATCCAGCGGGCGATCGATCTGCACAGTTCGTCCGGTTGGATCATCCCCCAGTGGCAGCTCAATGGGCTGGCCAAAGGCATAGCCATAAGCTTGCGACGGACTTACCCTGACATCGAAATTGAAGGCATCATTGGAATAAGCCGTATGCACGTGCAAATCGCCAAACAGCGCCTGTTTGGTTGCCGTACGGTTGGTACAGGGCTGTGATTGAGTTGGGCCGAACTCACGGGCAACATAGGCAGAATGCGGCGGTGATTCCAAACCACAGCCGGCAACAAACACCGCTGCAAGCGCCAACGCGTGCCCGCGCGGCATGCTCACTCCTGCAACCACTGCGGCCAGTCCCGGGTAACGCTGGAGGTCCACCGGGGTCTGCGCTTTTCGAGATACGCCATGCCCCCTTCAATGGCGTCGGGAAGCGCCATGCTGTGATTCAATGCACGGCTCTCTGCCGCCGCCAGCTCACCCAGCGACATATCCAGGCCCCGCCATAGCAGCCGTTTGTGTAATCCAACTGCCAGGGGAGAACAATCCCTGGCAATCTCAGTGGCAAGCTCCATTGCGTGATCCAGCACCTCAGCAGAGGGCAAACTGCGGCTCGCCAGACCCCAGGCTACCGCCTCCTCACCACTCAATCGCGGCGCGCGTACCAGTAGTTCAAAGGCCCGCTCAAACCCCACCAGACGCGGCAACACATACTCCATAGCAAAGTCAGTCACCACGCCGCGTCGGGACTGCAAAAAGCCGTACTTGCCTTCATTGGCCAGAATACGCATGTCACACTGCACCGCCAGACCCAGGCCAGCGCCCACAGCGTGGCCGTTGCACGCGGCGATAACCGGTTTACGCACATCCCATGCCTGGACGGCAAGAGGGCAGGAATCGATATCACCACGCTGTTCCGAGCCGTCGAAGGTCGCTCCGCCACCACTCATGTCTGCGCCGGCGCAGAAAGCCTTCCCTGCACCAGTCACGACAACAACCCTGATGTCGTCGTTCTCGTCACATTCGCGATAGGCCTGTCCAAGGCCGTCGATAATCGCGCTGGAGAGGCTGTTGTAGGCATCGGGGCGATTCAATGTAATCAGCGCAATACCCTGCGTCACCTCAAACCGTAGCTCGTCGTTCATAAATTCCTCCCTACACTGGCGCTGCCAGCGTACTGCAATCGATGTGGCACACAATGACTCGCCGGGCCAGCTTTAGGTACCCGTTTGTGTGGCCGCCACAGATGCCGTGCCGGCGCCGCAACCGGGCAGCCGACCCTGCACTGGAGCGCACGCTGCTTCCTTGGTAATTTTCAACCAACATTTACTAGAAAAGAATTTAGTAATTCCGTATAACTTCATGTTAATTAAAGAATAAGATCATTCGGGATTACGCCAGCCCAAGAGGATCAGCGAGTCCGTCCACTCCGCCGGAGCGACCAACACGCCCTCTAGTAGCCAGGAACAAGACGTGGAACAGCAGACTGTACTGATCATATCTGAGAACAAGGCGGACCATCTGGTGCTCCGCGCCTCGCTGGAGCGCGCGGTCCCGGCGCGTTTCAGCCTGGCGGCTGCTGAATCCTTCGATCGGCCTGTTGAGGCCCTGCTGGACCCCATGATAGATGCCGTCATCATGGCTTACGGCCCCGAGACCGAATACTTGCTGCGCCTGGCCAGCAAACATGAGGCGACCTCTCCGCTCATTTTGCTAATTGATGAGTCGGATGAGCACAAGGCGGCCTCACTCAGGGAACTTGGCGCGCAGGACTACCTGATCCGCGGCGAGTTACCCGATGCCCTGGTGCACCGCGTGCTGGACTACAGTATTCAATTGAAAAAGGCGCGCGAGAAAATACAGCAGCTGTCGAACCGGGATTCATTGACCGGCGCCCTCAACCGGGTAGGTTTTCGCGCCCACCTGGAGCGCGCCATGGGTCGCTCTGAACGCTATGGCTTCAATACCGCCCTGCTTTACATCAACATTGACCAGTTCGCCAATATCAATGACCACTACGGTGAGGCCGACGGGGACATCATGATCAAGTCGATATCACGTCGGCTGATCAACAAGCTGCGCAGCTCCGACAGTATTGCGCGTCTGGGTGGTGACGAATTTGCCGTGGTACTGGAAGATGTCAGCTCAGTAGACGATGTAGAAACCATCGCACAGAAAATGCTGCGCTCAATTTCGGCACCAATGATTCTCAGTGATCAGCAGGTTGCGGTAGAGGCCAGTATCGGAGCCGCGATCTATCCTGAGGATGGCAGCGAGTTTCCCGATCTCGTGGAGCATGCGCGCAGTGCCATGCAACAGGCCAAGAGCATGAATGGCGGACGCTACATTCGCTACTCGGAAAAGCTGGCATTTGACATCACAGGCAACACGTCCCTGTCGGCAGAGCTGCGCTCAGCGGTGCGTAAAAATCAGTTTGAGCTGCATTACCAGCCCAGGGTAGACCTTCCCACTGGGCACCTGGTAGGCCTCGAGGCGCTATTGCGCTGGAATCACCCGGAGCGCGGCATTGTTTATCCGGGCGAATTCATCGCCGCCTGTGAAGATATGGGCCTCATGCGCACCATCGGCTACCAGGTGATTCAACATGCGTGTAACGCACAGGCGTGGCTGGCCAAACAGCGCATGCAAAACGTTGATGTTGCGGTGAACATTTCGTTCTCGCAGATTCAGGAGGACCGTTTTGTCGACATCGTCAAAGACATCATCACGCGCAGCGGTGCAGATGCCTCCCGATTGGAGTTTGAGCTCACAGAGTCGACCATTCTGAAAAGTACAGACTCCATCAAGGACCGCATGAACGAACTTCGCGAACTGGGGATCTCATTCTCACTCGACGATTTCGGTACAGGATTTTCGCAGCTGTCACACCTTACCGAACTGCCAATTTCAGCCCTGAAGATTGATGCCTGCTTTGTGCGCGACCTGCCTCACAATGAGCATCAGGAAGCCGTGTGCACCATGATTATCGAGATGGGCCGCAGGCTGGGTATGCTGGTGGTAGCAGAGGGTGCCGAAACGCACGAACAGATAGAGTTTCTGCGTGATCACCAGTGCCAGCAGGTCCAGGGGTTTTACTATAGTCCGGCGATCCCGCTGCAACAGTTGCCGCGCTTTGTTCGAGAGCAGGGTCTGAAGCGCCGCGAGCCGGTTTTTTCCTGATCGCCGTCAAACGCGGGCCCGCACTACCGGCACTACCTCAGCGAAAATCCCGACAGCGGCCACTCAACCTCTGAGCCGTTTGCCGCTAGCTGGCCACGCGATTACGCCCACCACGCTTGGCCTGATAGAGCTTTTTATCGGCTGTTTTAAGCACAGACTCAGGTTCAAGAATGCCCTCGCCGCGCTCTGCAAGGCCGATGCTGACGGTCACCCGCACTTCATCCTTGGCCAACCGGGTGGCACCACGCCGACGGGCACCTTCCCGGCTGCGCTTGGGCCGCATGGTTTGATCGCGGATCGACATCTTGTAGCTGGCTATCTCCTCACGCAGGGCTTCCATCACGTCTACACACTCATCCAGTGAACGGCGCACAAACACCACGCAGAATTCTTCACCACCATACCGATACGCCGTGCCGCCTGAACCCAGGCGACGCAAACGTGAGGCGACCAGGCGCAGCACGTCGTCTCCGACATCGTGACCATACGTGTCATTGAAGCGCTTAAAATGATCGATATCCATCATGGCGATCGTGTAGCGCCGCCCCAACATTTTCATCCTTTCATTGAGTGCCCGACGCCCGGGAAGACCCGTGAGATCATCGCGATAGGCCATTGCATGAGAGCTGCGCAGCACACCCCACAAGATGCAAAGCGCCGCGGCGGTACACAGAAAAACTGACACAGAAGGCAAGTGCAGTTGCGCTGCAACAACCCACAACGCAACGAAAGCACCCAACAGGGCGGCTTCTGACTCTTCATGGCGCATGGCCAGGGCACCACAGCCGATCAGAAAGACCAGAGCTGACAGCAGGCTTGCACCTTGCGACATCACATAGTCAGGTGTAGGCCATGCTGCATAGTACTGCGAGGCGCCCTGGTTCATATCCGCCAGGGCAGGTGCCAGAAAATAGGCCAGACAGAACAGCGCCGCGAAGCCTGCCGCTGACGCAGCGCCGATCGGTGTCAACACACCGCGCTCCTTTAGCACGAACAGGTAAAATCCCAACACCGGCAACGCGAGAGTCAGGCCCAGGTAGATGCGTGCAACGCCAGACGCAGCAAGGCTGTCCTGCAGGTGGGTTTGCACCAGCCAGTAAAAACCAGCGACCCCGACAGCCGCTAAAATCAGGCGCCCACGGTTAAACTGGTAAGCCATGGCGGCCGCCAGCACACATAAAAGATACGGCAGATATGCCAGCAAAACCTGTGCTTCCCGCCCCAGGTCATCGGCCGAATCGCGGCCCCAGTAGGCAACGGCAATCACCACCGCAGGCAGTATCAGCTTCAACCATGCCGCTGGATAAAATTGCATCGCCCCGGTTAATTCCCCCAATGATATGCAACTCTGTGAACAGCGTCGCAACCCTTTGATTTTCGGCTGATTGTTGTTATTCCCTCTAGGCGCAAGGCTGCAGTAATGATAGCCTACAAAGCTGCTAATTCGTATTAAAAACGGTTGCAAATGGCCACTCCCAACTCAACAACGCAACAGGCCAAGATTCTCGTCTGCGATGATGACCAGAATGTTCGTCTGCTCACCAGACAATGTCTTGAAGCAGAAGGCATGACCGTTGTTGAGGCCTCTACCGGCCTTGAAGCCATCGACATGTTTGTGCGCGAGCGGCCAGACCTTGTTTTTCTCGACGTGGAAATGCCCGGCATGACAGGCCTTGAAGCCTGTCAACGCATTCGCCAGCTGCCCCAGGGCGAATCCATTCCGATCATGATTGTGACAGGCTCGGATGACCGCCAATCCATCGACGAGGGCTTTGAGGCCGGCGCAACGCAGTACAAGACCAAGCCGGTCAACTGGTCATTACTCGGCCGCGACGTGCAGTACATGCTGCGCGCCAGCAATGCCTTCAACTCGCTCAAGCGCCAGGAAGACAGGCTGCGCTACCTCGCCTACTATGATCCACTGACGAGCCTGCCCAACCGCCGCAGTTTCAATGAACACCTGAACCGCATTCTAAAACGAGCGCAACGCCACAAACGCTCAGCCGCCCTGCTGTTCATCGACCTGGACCACTTCAAGCGCATCAATGATTCTATTGGCCACGCTCGCGGCGACCGGCTTCTGGTTGAGATTGCCAAGCGCTTGACCAATGAGCTGCGCGAAGACGACATCATCAATTACTTCACGGATAACAGTGCCGAGGATGACGAAGACGTTGGCAACGCCACAGAAATCGCGCGTCTGGGCGGCGATGAATTCACGGTAGTGCTGTCTGACGTTTCAGACATCACACACATAAAGAAAGTCGCGGCGCGCATCCTGGCCAGCCTGTCTGAACCCATACCGCTGCAGTCACACAACCCTGTGGTTACACCCAGCATTGGTATCGCGCTGTACCCCCAGGACGGCGCAGACGCCGACACACTGATTCGCAACGCAGATACCGCCATGTATGTCGCAAAGGCAGAGGGTCGGGCCTGTTACCGCTTCTACGACGAAGAAATGAACGCAAAGGCGGTAGAGCAACTCAAGATGGAAGAGGAATTGCGCGATGCGCTGCGCAATAACGAACTAGAATTGCGCTACCAGCCGCAGATCGACACGCGCACTGGCGAAGTCGTCAGCATGGAAGCGCTAGTGCGCTGGAAACACCCCACGCGGGGCATGGTGTCTCCTGTTGAATTCATTCCGGTTGCGGAGAGCACCGGGCAGATTATTGAACTTGGCGAGTGGGTCATGGATGAGGTCGCCCGCAATTGCCTGTACTGGGACGATCTTGGCCTCAAGCCCTTCAGGGTCTGCGTGAACATCTCGCCGCTGCAGTTTAACCAGCGCAACCTTCCCGCCTGGATTGGAAAATTCCTCTCGCGCTCCGGGTTGGCTGCAGAGCGCCTGGAGTTGGAGCTGACAGAAAGCGCCATCATGACAGATGCAGAAACCAATATTGCGAGGCTGCGCGAACTCAAAGCCCTGGGTGTGGATCTGGCTGTTGATGATTTCGGCACCGGTTACTCGTCGCTGAGTTATCTCAAGCGCTTCCCGATCAACACCCTCAAGATTGACCAGAGCTTCATTTCGGATCTGGACACCCCCGATGGCGCGGCGATCGTCGACGCCATTCTGGCGCTGGCCAAAACCCTGAATCTTCGCGTGATAGCGGAGGGCATCGAAAACGAAAGGCATCTGTCCTACCTGGTCCGCAATGAGTGTGACCTGCTGCAGGGCTTTTACTTTTCACGCCCCCTTTACCCGGAGGATGTACCGCTGATGCTTGACGAGAACTTTTCTGAGCAAATCGGACGGGTTGTACAAAACCACCTTAAAAAAGTCGTAGACAACTAAGCCACGCCACTTGCAAATCCGACTACTGCAAACACGACCATCGCAAATACTGCAAATACGATGCCCGGCAGACTCGCAACCCTCCTGCTGAGCGTGACACTGGGGGCCTGTGCCCCTATCGCGCCCGAGCCCAACGAAACGCTCCATGTGTTACTACGCGGTGAATCCTCCGCCACACTCACGCGGCTGGTTGAGGACATCGGCGGTACTGTCACCCATGACCTGCATAGCATTGCGGCCATCGGCGCCACGCTTACCCAAGCGCAACTTGACCTGGCGCTGGCATCGCGCGCTGTTTCGGGGCATATCAATGACCTGGCGCTGAGCGATGACGATCCCGATGACGACGATGGGGAGGTGTGCAAGGTGCGGGGGCAGATCGAGCTCGATATCCGCCCGGACGGCATCTTCTGGCCCATCTACAACAAGAAAACCACGCCCGTTGTATGGGAATCACTCAAATTTAAGTGGCCAGAGCGCCTGGGCACTGTCGAAGCAATCACGCTGAATGACATTCCGCTCCCGCCTGCAACCCTCGCACTGCAAACGCCGGGGGCAATTGAGGTCGTTTTTGCGCCCAAGGACGGCCATGCCATCCATGAACGCTCTGATCTGCGTGTAAAGTTCCGCAGCCCCCCCGCAACCACCAGGGCTGACGCTAAAACGCCACCTCAGCAAAAGGAGTTCACAATAGAGGCAAAGTTCGTGGGCGACTGCTCAGACAAACTGGTGCCCGGCTACCCAAGTAATGACGAAGACTACTACTACAACACCGTTGCGGGCATTGATGAGTTGCACCGCCAGGGCGTGACAGGCAAAAACGTGACCGTCGCGGTCATCGACTCCGGGCTATGGGAACACCCCGCACTCATGCTCAATACGAACGGTGAGCAGCGCGTGCTGGCCCGGTACGACGCCATCACACATGCACTCGATCAGGAAGTGGTGGATGAAAGCGGCCACGGCAGCCACATGAGTAGCATTATCGCGCACAGTGGGCCAACCCTTTTCCGAGGCAAGGCAACCGGCACCTTCAAAGGCGTTGCGCCCGATGTAAACCTGGTTGCTGTAAAGGTGCTGGATCGCCCTGGCAGGGCCCATCTGCTGGATATAGCACATGCCATTCAGTGGGTCATTGATCACCAGCAGACTTACGACATTCGCGTACTCAACATTTCACTTGGACAACAGCCACGCTGGCCCTACTGGGAGGACCCCGTCGCGCAGCTCACCATGGCGGCCTGGGCGGCCGGCATCACGGTTGTCGTTGCCGCCGATAATGAAGGCCCTGAGTTGGCAACCATAGGCTCACCAGGCAATACGCCCGCGGTGATCACCGTGGGAGCCGTGACAGATTCGTGGACCACCGAAACGCGCAGTGATGACTACATTCCCGACTTTTCCTCCCGCGGACCAACACCGACCGGCCACGTCAAACCAGACATCGTAGCCCTTGGCGGCCACATGACCGGGCTAACCCATCCGGATTCCGACCTGGCAGTCAGCGACCCCGAAAACCTGCTGCCCACAGGCGAGTTGGTCTCCACAGGCTCATCCCAGGCCGCTGCCATGGTCTCCGGGATCGTGGCCCTGTTACTCGAACTCCAGCCTGAACTCAGCAATGAAGCCATCAAATGCCTGCTGATAAGCAGCGCTGAGCCGGCCATCAATACCGACGGCACCCTAGCATACAGCCCGTTCACACAGGGCTATGGCTATGTCAGCGCACTACGGGCAATCACTCTCGGAGAAACCGACTGCGGCTCGACAGGACAAGACTTACAGGCGAGCCTGCGTGGTGAAGGCGCGCTGTACGGGCCGGTAATCAGCGATGAGCAGGGCAACCCCACGCTCCCAGGCTGGAGCGAGCTGATATCAAAAGTGCCCACTGAAAAAGGGATGAGTGAAACCCGCAGATGGGGCGTCAAGGCACATATTGAACGCCTGGATCAAGCTGAACTTGACAGTTTGGCGGAAGACGACCTCAACTGGGGCTGGCTCGAAATCTACCTGGATGAAAAGGCCCGCATCGAGCGCCTGGCCGCCGACCCCCTCTAGCGTCCCGGGCTACTGCTTCCAGCCTCTGGCAGCGCTCCTTTCTACCCCTTCCGGGTCAGGCGAACACTCCTCCTGGCGCTTGAAATCGTGTCTAATCACACTGTTCCAAACGGCATCAGCGTCTCTTTCTGGCGCCCCCTCTTGCCGCTGGCAGACTCAGAACCTGCCTCCTGCCCCAAACGGGGTATGAACGCGACTATGATTCCCCTACCCCTGCACGTATAAATACGTCAAGCATCGTGCAACAAGAATGCGCACCAGGCCCTCCGCAAAGGGCCAGAAGTAGAACTTGGTCACATTTTGTGGCCAGGCAATGTAAACGAAGGCAGGAACTAACCATGCAAACTCTCAAGAGAGTGGGCTTTGTAAGTGCAGCAACCCTGGCGCTTGCTATATCAGCACCCACGACTTTGGCTGAAACAGCCGCTAAGTCAAAAGCTGACAACCCTGGCAGTGTTGTACACCGCGTGAGCCACAATCTGGCAAACACGCAGCAATACACAGGCACTGTGAACTCCGGCAACAAGTGGGCGAAAGAATCAGCCCCCACTACCGCATCAAAGTCGGCCTGGGCGACCTCAGCTACAGAGGGCAAGGCACGTAGCGGGTATAAGTGGAGCACTTCTAGTTCTTCGGAGCAGACTGGCAGTCGTTGGAGGTCTAACACCTCTGAGCAAACTGGCAGCCGCTGGAGATCTAACACCTCTGAGCAGACTGGCAGCCGCTGGAGGTCTAACACCTCTGAGCAGACTGGCAGCCGCTGGCGATCTAACACCTCTGAGCAGACTGGCAGCCGCTGGAGATCTAACACCTCTGAGCAGACTGGCAGCCGCTGGCGATCAAACTCTTTTGAGCAAACCGGCCGAGCTTGGCGCCGATAGGCGATGACCAGCAGCGCATGACTCTGCGGATATGAGGGCGCGCACACGCTCCCTAATCTAGGATGTCTAGCACCGGTATGCTCGGTGCCAACGAGGCCACGCTAGGCCGCCTTCCCTAGCGTGGCTTTGGTGTTTCTGATCAAAACACTTTTCTTTAGAAATCTCTATATACCCAAACAACTGTTCTAGATAGCTGTTTAGTGCTTCTGTAGACTTAAGTGCCTAAACTATTGGCGTTTCTGCTATGAAAGTCTGGGCGATCGCAGTTCTAATGTTTCTACCGCTGGTGGCGTCTACTGTTTTCGCAACTCCAGCGCAAAACGCTCAGCTGGAACTACTGATAAATCCTGCTACGTTCACCAACCAACTCACTCAGCAAACCGTCACACAGACTTTTCAGGACTCCACCGGCACCCTCTGGTTTGTCACACAGGAAGGACTTAACAGATACACAGGTCACGAACTGGAAACATTCCGTCATATCCCCTCGGACCCAGCCTCACTACCTGCAAACATCGTCACTCGAGTGGCCGAAGATGCTGGAGGAAGGCTATGGGTTTCTACGCTTGGCGGCGGCTTAGCGATGTACGATTCGATCAAACATCAATTCATTAAGACATCGGCCGACCCAAATGTCGCAAACACACCGTATTCCAATGACATATACTCTCTTTTTGTAGACTCCACTGGCAAGTTGTGGGTTGGATACCTGAATGGCTATAGCAGCCTTGACCCCGAAACGGGACGTTTTCACCATTTCATATCGGGAAATAACAACATACCGTTTATGGGAGCTGTTAGAGATTTCGCGGAAACAAGTGATGGTCGAATCTGGATGGCAACCCACAACAGCGGCCTCGTAGAGATTGATCGTAAAAATGGTGTAGTTCGTTCAATCGTACATGACCCTGAGAACGCAAATTCAATAGTGAGGGGGCGCTTGTTGGAACTGGCTATCGATCACTCAGGATCAATATGGATAGCTTCTAAGGAAAATGGAATCAGTAAATTCAACCCATATACTGGTACTACAAAGAACTATCGCCATTCACCTACTGATACTAAATCCATCTCCTCGAACCGCACCACCGACATCTTCGTAGACAGAGAGGGCGCCGTCTGGGTCGCAACCACGGAAGGCCTCAATAGATACTGGTCGGAATCCGAAGGATTTCTGAGATTTACAACCCACAACACAGGCATAACCCATGACAACATCAAGAGCATCAGCCAATCCAGGGACAACATTTACTGGATCGGCACCCAGACTGCTCTCGTTAGTGGAGTTGAGGCACAATTTCAGAAGTTTAATTCACTACAAGGAAAGCTCTCAAACGAATCGGTCAACGCATTCGCGTACTCAGAAGACGGCAGTCTCTGGGTAGGCACAGACGATGGACTAAATCGGCTGCGAGCGACCTCAAGGACTTTTGAATGGATAAATGAGTCTACGCTTCCCTCAATTTCAAGCGGGGTGGTGATGAGTCTATACAGTGACAATACCAACCTGTGGGTGGGTACCTACGATGGCGGACTAAACAAGCTAGATTTGAGTACGGGTGAAACTGTGGTTTACCGACACTCTCCCATCAACCCCTCAACAATCGGTTCAAATGGCGTCACATCGATCCTGCGCCTATCTAGCGGTGCACTCCTGGTGGGTACCTATGGAGGGGGTATAGGAATACTGGATGAAGAAAGTAATACCTTCACGAACTTTCAAAGCGACATTAACAATCCGGATTCGATTAGTAGCAATAACGTTCTTGCAATCTTTGAAGACTCTCTTGGATTCATTTGGTTGGGGACAGAAAACGGCTTGAACTTGTTTGATGAAGACACGCTCACGTTTAAGAGGTTCCCTGAAAGCGGCGAAGTTGGGGATGTGCTCTCCAGCAAGATCGTGTGGAGCTTCGCTGAGGATGCCAAACAGAGCCTCTGGATCGGCACTGAAGGAGGAGGACTCAATGCATGGCTTGTCGAACATCGAAAACTACTAAAGCCCAAGTTTAGTCATTTTTCAGAAAATGTATCCCTTCCCAGTGCAAGCATTTACGGTATACAGCCAGATGACTCCGGTTGGTTGTGGGTTTCACATAATAAAGGCATCACTAGGCTTGACCCATCAAATCTTGAATCTCACCACTATAGCGTCCAAGACGGCTTGCAAGCCGCCGAGTTCAACCTTGGTGCCTCACTAAGATCTGATAACGGAAACATATACTTTGGCGGAATAGCAGGCTTCAATTCGATTAATCCTCAAAAAATTTCTTTAGTGAGAGACCCCCCAAAAGTATCAATTTCAAGCATCAAGGTTATGAACGAGCGCCGAGAATTCGACTCACCATACCATTCGCTTAAATCGATAGACTTAGGTTATCAGGACAGAATGCTCTCTGTAGAGTTCTTTGCTGCGGACTTTATTAATCCCGACCTTCTCAACTATGCTTATAAGCTTGAAGGTATAAACCCAGATTGGGTAATCTCGCCCGACGCGCGGATAGCGTCTTTCACCACATTACCGCCAGGAAAATATACCCTCAAGCTTGCTGCAGCCAGTCCAGATGGAACATGGAACTGGGATGGTCGCAGCATACCAATAGTTGTGGCCCCACCCCCATGGCAAAGCACGCCAGCCTATATCCTATATCTGATAATTGCCGCGACGCTTATCGCCTATTACTTTCACAACCAAAGGCGTAAAGCGATTCGAGCCGAGGAAATAAAAAGAGAGCTAGAGCTTCGAGTAGAGGAACGCACTCGAGACTTAGACATTGCTAGAAAAGAGGCCGAGCAGGCGACACAAGCAAAGTCCAATTTTCTTGCCACCATGAGTCATGAAATTCGAACTCCCATGCACGGTATTATAGGAATGACCGAGCTACTTCTACACACAAATCTCACCAGCCAACAACAACAATTTGCTAAAGCCGCCCACAAAAGCGGCGAGTCGCTTCTTGGCCTCATAAATGAAATATTGGACTTTTCTAAAATTGAGGCATCAAAGGTCGAGCTGGAATCCGTCAAGTTCGATCTACAAGATTTAGTCGAAGACATCTGCTACTTACAGAGCGAACCCGCTGCACGTAAAGGTTTGCAACTCAATCATATCTGTGGCCCAGAAATACCTGCCGAAGTAATTGGAGACCCAACTAAACTTCGCCAAGTCGTGATGAATCTCGTCAGTAACGCCATTAAATTCACACATGACGGCGACGTGAACGTGCGCATTTCCTCCGGGCCTTTGGACGGGGGCTCTAACAGCAGCAGAATAACGATTTCGGTGGAGGACGACGGCATAGGGATGGACAAAGACACACAGAATCGAGTGTTTGAGCCTTTCACTCAAGCAGATACCAGCACTACAAGACAATATGGTGGTACTGGCCTTGGGCTGAGCATTTCCCGCAACTACATAGAACTAATGGGCGGCACTATCAATGTTGATTCCAGTCCAGGCAAAGGCACCCGCATTGAAGTATCAGTTAGCCTTCCTGTAGCAACCCATAGAAACGAAAACTGGCCAATGTTTACAGGTGCTAGCGCACTAATCATCTCTTCTCATGAATCCACATTTTCTATGTTGGCCGCGCTTTTGGAGCGGGTTGGCGTGAGATCTTTTTACAAAGATTCAGTCAGCAAACTAGATCCAACAGTTGCATCAAGCGACATCGTTTTCTTTGATTACCGAAGAAGCGAGTTTGATAGCCAGCAGCTCAATAACGTGGAAAGCTTGAAAGCATCAACCAAAATAATGCTAATACCTATGTCCGAAGAGTCCCCGCTGGGCATCTTAACTGGTTGGTCTTACCTTTCGAAGCCCATAATGTCATCTCAACTAATCGAGTTGCTCACAGCGTCGCTGGACCCCATCATCAACAGAGTTACTACGGCCGCGCCCGTGGAGACGAAGATTTTGGCCAATCAACACGTACTGGTGGCTGAAGACGTGGAAACAAATCAGCGAATCATCAGAGAAATGTTGCAGATACTTGGCGCAACAGTTGACATTGCTGGCAATGGAGTCGATGCCGCAAACATGTACGCCGAAAGAAGCTACTCATTGGTGTTCATGGACTGTCAAATGCCTTTGAAAGATGGATACGAAGCAACGAAAACTATTCGAATGTATGAAAGGAAGCGAGACCTAAAGCCGACCCCGATCATTGCATTGACAGCCGGTTCTGATGAGAAAGATATGGAGAAGTGCATCGATTCCGGGATGAATGGCTACGTAACCAAACCTTTCGCACTATCTGACATCGAAAAGGCTGTATCGAGCTATTTCGAGCCGAAGCATGAATTCAAGGCGGATTGGGGTAACAAAAAACCAGAAATCGAGAAGCTAACTGTAAACTCCGAAGTGGTTAACTCGTCGGCGATAGATAGTATTCGCGAGGTAGAACGACAGACAGGGAAACCCTTACTCCCAATTCTTTTCGCTGGTTACCAAGAGCAGATGAATGACAAACTCAAAGAGCTCGCAGTGAATATTGCCGATAAGGACCCAACCGGTCTCTACCGAACAGCTCATGCAATAAAATCAATGAGCGCCAATATCGGAGCCGAGAGAGTTCGCGAAATCACGGCAGAAATTGAGATGGCTGGCAGATGCGGTGATATCGCGGAGAACAACAACGCAGTTGACTCGGTCACTGAGGCTTACAAAGAGTTCGTTTCAATCTTTCAAAACTTTCTTGAGTAGCTTCACCAATTCGAGTTTACTGCCTATAGTTGGATATGACTTCTGAAGTATTGAGCGTGCAGATTCCCTGGATTGACTCGCGACATCGCTCGAGGTGGTAGATTGCCATATCTGACAAGACTAGATAATGTTGCCCTCACACTGTGTTTAGCAATTCTCGTAAGTGCATCTTCGGCTAGTCTCGGAGCCAACACGCCCGTAAAGACTTTCGTAGATCTCCCTCCCATACTGGAAAGAAGTGTAATTCGCGAACTCTATCGCGACAGCAATGGGTTTCTTTGGATAGCAAGTCAAGACGCTCTTCACAAATATGATGGTGCCAAGACTATAAGCTATGGACCTTCGGAAACTGGGTCAAGGCATCTTGCAATAAAGCAAGTTCTCGACATTACAGAGGGCCCGAAAGGCAGGTTATTGGCAGGCACTGGAAACGGATTACTCCTGGTATGGAACACTTCGTTTCAGGAATTCGATGTAGTCGCCTCGTTCGGAAATTGGCGAATGCGATTTATAAAGTTTGTGCACTCATCCACGAACGGGGACGTGTGGATAGGAAGTGATCAGCAGCTTATCTTGCTGGACTCCAATCTCAACTTCGTAAAAAGATGGTCCTTCGGAGAGGGATTACCATCCGCGGGCATTCCGAACCAGACGATACTAGCGTTCGCTCAGGACGCGCTTCAAAGGCTTGTACTAGTTACAGGCAGCAGCCTACTTGTGCTTGATAAAAAAACAATGGAATTTTCTGAGCGAGAACTGCCTGACTTTGAATCAGATCTGGCACCAAAAATCTCTGTAATTCATCCTCTAGACAACCAACTTTACCTTGTCGGAACAGACACCGGGCACATTGCATTGATCGAACAATCAACCCTCAAGATAGTGGCTGTTACTAGACTTAGCCAGCAACAAGTAATTGATATTCATAGCATTCTTTTTATTGAAGACGGAATTCTCATTGGTAGCGACGGAGGTCTACACTGGGCCAGTCATGATTTGTCAGAAATTGTCCTCGTTAAAAACTCTGAGGGTGAAGTTTCATCAGATATTGTGTACTCGCTACTCGAGAACAAGTCTGGGGCCATAGGAGGGACCTATAGTGGACTCCAGCAATACATATTTAGTGGTTTTACAGCTAGAACCGTTACAAGCAACTCCAAACAAAATTATGTTTCAAAGATCGAGCAAGACAAGATCGGTAATATCTGGATAGCAAGCCACTCAGGCTTGTTTCTGTACGATACAGAGAAAGACGTTCACACGCGCATAGGAGGTACGACAGACCATCTAGGCATGCAGGGATTAACAGATCAACGCGTTGCCTCAATCGCAGTTCAGGATGGAGAGATCATATGGATTGCACCAGTCCGAGGAAAGCTTCAGAAATACTTGCCATGGAATGGTAGATTTGAGGCTATAGAAATTCCAGGTTCCGACTATTTTGAAATTCCAGATATCGAGTATGTTGATCGATATGAAGAACTTTGGGTAGCCACGTATAACAATGGGCTCTATCGACTAAAATCCGAAAGCATTGAGTCATTCTTAAGAAGCGGCAGGCTCGGAGAGAAGCAGCTACTAAAAATTTTTGCTGCAGAAAATGGTGATATGGTGTTCGCAAATTTTGATGATGCGTACTTATTCGACAGGCAAACAGAAAGCTTCACAAAAATCATGTTTAGTAATGCCGATGGAGAACCCATCCGAATACTATCAATCATTGAGTCAAACACTAACGATATCTGGATTGCTACTGAACACAACGGCTTGTTTATGTGGACGGCAGAAGACCGGCTCCAGAGAAAATTTCTACTCAGAAGATCATCAGGGGCAAACAGTCTTAACCAAGCAACAATCCTAGACATGCAACTAGATGATTCTGACAACTTGTGGTTAACAACCCCTCGAGAGCTCTTTAAACTGGAGAGGGAAGGATCTAGCCTAAGCAGGTTGTCAGATGCTGGCAGCCTAACTGGAGGCGAGTTTAGCTGGGCAAGTTCTTTGAAGTCGGATAACGGTGAAATGTTCTTCGGGGCAATCAATAGTTACATAAAATTCCACCCCGACGACATAGAGCTAGACCTAACCCCACCCAATACAATCCTAAGCTCAATCCATTTCCCCGACAAAAGCTACGTCAACATACTCCCACCGCAAGAAGAGAAGACTGTCGAGATATCTCATTACGATCACTTTGTAACGTTCGAGTTTAGTGTGGATGACTTTATCGGTTACCAGGAGAATCAGTTTCGCTATAAGCTCGAAGGCTTTGATCCTAAGTGGCGTGATATTGGTTTTCGAAACTCCGCAACTTATACCAACCTTCCGGCGGGCAATTATACTTTGCGAGCTGTGGGTGCAAACGCTGCGGGCATTTGGGACGATACTGGTCTCGCCTTGCCAGTGAAGGTTTTTCCTCCACCGTGGCGTAGCTGGTGGGCTCATATGCTCTATACACTCGCGGGATTGCTTGCGCTCTGGGCGGCCCATAGGACGTATCAAAGCTATTTGATCGAGCGAAAAATCGCGGTACTCGCTCAAGAGATGGATGACACCGCCGAGCAGGCTGAGGACGAGATGCAGGAACAGCTCGAGTTCCAGGATGAGTTACTGCAAACCGCGTATACGCATAAAGTTGATACGTTGGGGTTAGTAAAAGCTGCATTGGGTGTTACCGCCGCCGAGGCCTCCGAACTTGTTGGCTCGCAAAGTGGCAGCTCCAGGTCCAGTCAACGAGTTCTAAGTGCGCTGACGCTCATGGAGAGCTGCATGTTCTACGGCGCTGGAGGGCCGTCGGGCGATGTCAGAAAGTTCTCTGAGCTGGCGCTGGCAGACCTGCTGGAAAGCTCACCGACCGATGCCGACACTGTTATTACGATAAATGAGATCTCTGGAGCGCTGATTCCGGCGCCGGTATGTTCAGTTCTGGCCGTGGTACTTTATGAACTGCTGGACAACTGTGTACAGCACGCTTTCTCTCCAGAGTCACATGCCAACTATATCCGCCTGCAGATCACTGAAAGCAGGGAAGTAGACACCGGCGCCTATGTGTATGAGCTGTACGTCGGCGATAGTGGAGCGGGATTACCACCCGATCTTTTTGTGCATCCGGCCCACGGTTCCGGCGCGGCAACATTGCTGGCGCTGCTTGCGGAGTTTGGTGGCGAGGCACGTGTAACTGAGGGTTCCGACAGCGCTGTTGTGATCAGGATTGTTGACGAGCGTATTGAGCCTTATGCCTGACCGCTACCGCGGCAGCCGATCGCAGCACACGACCCACCTGCCCGTCCCGAACAATCCACTGACAGCCCATGAATCTAGTGGTACATTGTGAGTCGCAAAAAGGGCAGGTCCGGAGCCAACCATAGGCCCTTGACCAATCAGCAACACCAGATGGTTATAACACTATAATAAAGCAGGTAGGGAAGTGTACGTCAGCAAAGTCCGCTTGCAGGCCTTCGGAAGAGCCTGTCAGCTCACCATCGATAACTCAGAAGGCCGCGGTGAAGCGCTGATTGCCATGTGCCGTGAAGAACTGGCACGCCTTGAAGCCAAGTTCAGTGCGTATGACCCCAACAGTATTACCAGCAAGCTGAACCAATCGGCAGGCACCGGCGTCACAGTACCGCTGGATGCGGAAGCCAGCAGCCTGTTCAATTACATCGACGCCTTGTGGAAACAAAGCAAACACCTGTTTGATCCAACCACCAGGATACTGCGCAATTGCTATGACACAGACGGCCACCTGCGTGCATCAAAGGAGCAGCTCAATGGCATGCTAAAGCTTGTTGGCCTGAATCACCTGGAGCGTACTGACTCTGGTGCACATCTTGCGCGCAAGGGTATGCTGCTCGACCTCAATAGCTGCATCAGGCCCTACGCTGTTGATTCACTCAAGCGGCGGTTGCTGAAGCAGGGCGCGAAACACGCGCTTATCGAGATGGATCAAGACATCGCCACAATCGGCAAGGAGCCAAGTGGCGCGAACTGGCTAATCGGCGTTCGGCTACCCAAAGGCAACTCTGCGGCCATCTCACGACTAAAACTTAATAATCAGGGCTTCGCGATGCGTGGCGACTTCGAACAATCGGTGCTCGTCAACGGCGAGCGCTTTGGTCGCGCCCTAAGTCCGATAGACGGCCACCCTATTCCGGGCTTACTGAGCGTCATTGTATCGGCCGATACCTGCCTCGCCGCGAGTGGTGCCGCCACGGTCGCTCGCCTCAAAACCGAATCAGCCGGTATCAAGTGGTTGGAATCGCTGGAACTGGGATGGCTTGCGGTCGATCGCAACTTGCAATGTCACGGCCCGCTTGCCAGTTAGGCACTAACTGCACAGCCGCATACACCCCGCGCTTTAACGATGACGTTAGCAGCGCGCTGCTGAAACTACTACCAATGCCATCGCGCAGGCCCGACTACCGGCCCTGCAGGCGTCCCCTCTAGACGCCGCGGAACTGCGGCGCACGTTTCTCACGCTGCGCCGCAAAGCCCTCTTGCAAATCGGCGGACTCCAAAGTCGAGGCCACCAGATCATGGGCTTGATCTGCATCGAGGTTTCCAGTGCTGATTTGACGCAAGATGTGGTTCATGGATCGCACTGCCAATGGCGCCAGGCCGGCTATATGCTGCGCAAATGCATCCACCTCCCGCTCCAGCACTTCGCGCGTGACAAGGCGGTCGATAAACCCTATCTGTTGCAAATCCGCCGTATGCAGTGTTTCAGAGGCGACCAGTATCCTGCGAGTGGCGGCAACCCCCACGCACTCCACAAAACGATGAATACCCTCCAGCGGATAACACAGGCCCAGTGATGCGGCAGGTACGCGCATCCGTATACCCTCTACTGCAATTCGAAAATCGCAGCTGGCGGCCAATTCAACGCCACCGCCAAAGACATTGCCACCGATCGCACAGATGGTAGGCACATGCAATGCAGCCAGCCTGGCAGTCATGCGCTGAAAGGCATTGTCGCCCATATCGCCGGCGCTTAACTCATGCAGTGAAGCCCCCGCGCAAAAGGTCTTGTCGCCCACAGCATCAAGCACCAGCACTCGAGCATCGGTACCTGATTCCAGGCTGGCAAAGATTTCTTCCATCGCGTCCAGTTGCTCGCGACCAAGAGCGTTATGGCGTTCGGCGTGGTTCAGTGTCAGGCGTGCTATCGAGCCCTGCTGGCTGAAGCGGATGGTATCGGTCATCAGGCAACTCCGAGGAAGTGAATGGACCAGTTCTTACCAGCCGATTTGCCGGTAAAAAAAGAGCGCTATGACAGGTACACTTGGGCTACTTAAACGCAGGCCATTGCAGTCTCACCAGAACAGCCTGGCGAGCACAAACCGGCGTGCTCACCTGTCCGGCACCGGCGCCAGTTTGGCATAACTGCAATTGCCCTGTCACGGAGCCCTTGGCGAAGCACACGGGCGCGGTAATCCACCCGGAGAGAAAGGATGTCCAACATGAAAGAACGCTGCACATGGTGCGGTACTGACCCGCTCTACATGGAATACCACGACACCGAGTGGGGCGTTCCAGTACGCGATGATCAAGCGCTATTTGAGTTTCTGGTGCTGGAGGGTGCGCAGGCGGGCCTGTCCTGGATTACCATTTTGCGCAAGCGTGAGGGATACAGAGCCCTGTTCGACAATTTCGATGCCGCAAGGGTGGCGCGCTATACCGACAAGAAACTCGACCGCATCCTGCTCGACCCGCGCATCGTGCGCAACAAGCTCAAGGTGTACGGAGCGCGTAAAAATGCCCGCGCGTTTCTGGCGGTACAGGAGAGCCACGGCAGTTTTGCCAACTACATCTGGGCTTTCGTTGACGGACATCCCATACAAAATCATTGGAAATCGCCAGGTGAAGTCCCTGCCACAACTGCGGTGTCAGATGCGCTGAGTAAAGACATGAAACAGCGAGGGTTTACCTTCGTGGGCTCAACGATCATGTACGCACACATGCAGGCAACGGGCATGGTCAACGACCACACCACAGACTGCTTCCGGCATAAAGCCTGTAAAAAACTGGCCAAAGGCTGATTTACTCACTGCAAAGTCGCTTGAAGTGCTAAAATGCGGCATCAAAAGAGAGTAACTCACTTGTCGTCCGCTACCTCCGAGGAGTTGGGCTCTGCCAGTCGTCATGTCTGGCGCCTTGCCTGGCCCAATATCATCTCAAACCTGCTGTTTACCACAGTAGGTTTCATGCATATCAAGATCGTCGCTGAGCTTGGCACCAGCTCTGTGGCTGCAGTCACCACGGGGCACCGCGTTTTCTTTCTCGTGCAGGCCATTCTTATGGGCGTGTCGGTGGCTGCCACCGCCATGATCGCCCGCGCCTGGGGCGCAAAGCAGGTCCGGCAGGCCGAGATGATTTCGTGGACGTCAATCACCCTGGCCATTTGCCTGGCAGCACTACTGAGTATTCCGGTACTGTTCGCACCGCACGGTATCGCCGGCCTGTTTGGCCTGGACGCAGAAACCACCGAGTTGGCCGCCAGTTTTATTTTCTGGCTGGGCCTGTTCAACATCTTCTCTGCGATCAGCATGATGCTGAGTACCGCGCTACGCGCTATTGGCGATGTGATTACACCACTGTGGTTCCTCATGGCAAGCTCCGCCATCAATGTGGCCGGTGCCTGGGCGCTGGCTTACGGTATCGGTCCCTTCCCTGCTCTGGGCATTGAGGGGGTGGCATTGGGAGGGAGCTTCGGCGCATCTGTCATCACCATCATTTTTGCGATCGTTTGGTGGAAAGGCAATTTCAACCTCAAGCCCATCAAACAGCTGGCGATCGACTGGCCAAGCGTCAAGCAACTGATCCACATTGGCGCCCCGGCGGTGCTGGAACAGGGCATCATCCAACTGGCGTTTCTCGCTTTCTTTGCCATTGTTGCGCAGTACGGAACCGCGCCCTTTGCCGCCTATGGTATCGGCATCAGCCTGGTGGCTTTCTCGATTGTCATCGGTTTCGGCTTTGGCATCGCCACCGCAACGCTGGTGGGCCAGCACCTGGGTGCAGGTAAGCCGCACCTTGCCGAGTTGGCGGTCTCGCGGTCCTTGCGCATGGCACTGTTTGCCATGACGACCCTCTCCATCTTACTGGCATGGTATGCCGAGCCCCTGTCACGATTCATGATCCAGGATGAGGAAGTCATCGAGCTGACTGTGGTCTTCATCTACATGATTGCCGTTGCCCAGCCGCTGATGGCCTTTGAATTCACCCTGGGTGGCGCCCTGCGCGGGGCCGGTGATACGCGCTCGCCACTGATCGCCACCTTCTGCGGCA
Organism: Gammaproteobacteria bacterium; assembly: GCA_024742415.1. Lineage (GTDB taxonomy): Bacteria > Pseudomonadota > Gammaproteobacteria > Pseudomonadales > Halieaceae > Marimicrobium. Next base: position 34,218 of record JANSYN010000008.1, on the reverse strand, counting down.
TCATCTTCGGGCGCCTGTTGCCGGCGCTGGCGTTCTACTGGCTGGGGCTGTCCGTTTACTGGATTTTTGCCGTTATGCTGCTCGATTACGCGACCAAGGCTGTCATTCTCATTTATCGATACACACGCAAGCACTGGCTCAATATCGAGGTCGTAGAACCTGTACCCGACGTATAAAACACCCGGCGAACCAACCCATTGAGTAGACAGCGACAAAAAAAATACTTAAGGTTGAAATCTCCGAATTCATAGTAGGTTGTGAGCGTCCCGCGCCCACTCTGCCCGCATGCCGCACGACACCGAAACGGAAGAAAATAGCCCGTCTTCGCCCTTCAACCGAACGGCGCAGCACGATGCGAAACGCACGGCTATCCTGTCGCAGGCTGCCAAGCTGTTTAATTACAAAGGCTCCAGGGCCACAACCCTGCGCGATATCGCTGAAAGCCTGGGCCTCACCAAGACAAGCCTCTACTACTACGTAAAGACCAAGGAAGAGCTTATCTACCAGTGCTATATGGCAGCGCTGGACCACCACCACAGCGCACTGGATGATATCGAGAAGAAGCACGAGCGCGCCGTTGACCGGGCCTCCCGGTTTTATCTCCAGCATTTCGATGATTGGCTCGCGGCGCAAGAAGGGCGTGCGCCGCACACTGCCGTACTGCTGGAAATCGCCGGCCTTAAGGGGCATCACCGCGAAGAAGTCGAAGCGCGCTACATTGCGATGTTCAAGCGCTTGCGCGGGCATATCCGCGAGGGTGTTGCCGATGGTTCACTGCGCAGCTGCGACCCCACGTCTGCGGTACTGGCGATTCTCGGCTCCCTGAACTGGACGTTTTCCTGGCTGCACACGGTGCCCAGGGACCAGGTCCATGCCACTGCGCAGGAAGCGTTGAGCCTGATTGCCAAGGGTCTCTACGCAGGCACCGGTGAATACAGCCCACTGCAACTTGATGATGAAGAGAGCGCCGCCCTGCCCCTGCAAGGATTCAATCGCGAGGAGCAAAACCGTTTGAAGCAGGAAGCGTTCTACAAAACCGGCACCTGGTTTTTCAACAAGAAAGGCTTTAACGGTACTTCCCTTGACGAGATCGCCGAGCACCTCAACGTGTCAAAGGGTGCTTTTTACTATCACATCAAGAACAAGGAAGACCTGCTGGTAAACTGCTACAACCGCTCACTCGACATCACCGAGCGGCTGCATGAGCAGGCGGCGCAAACCCCGGGCAGCGGGCTGCAAAGGGCAGACCTCATCTGTCGCAGAACATTCCACGTGCAGAACTCAGAGATTGGCCCGCTCATTCGCTACAGTTCGATCACCGCGCTGCCTATGGAGCGGCGCCTCAAGATTCTACAGCGCACTGAAGCTGCAAACGCGCGCTTTGGTGAATTCCTCAGAGAAGGCATCGCAGATGGCAGCGTCAGGCCGGTGAATATCTTCATCGCCCAGAACCTTATCGCCGGCGCCATCAATGCCGCCATGCAAATCAACCTGTGGCGCAAAGTGGATTCTATCGACGCCGCCGCCACTGATTACTTTGATATCTTCTTTAACGGCTTGCTGCCTCGCAAGTCACCCTGAATTCGTTACCTGGAGTCAACAACGTGGCCAGTGACCTGGACAAACTACTTGCGTACCTTGAAGTTGAACGTATTGACAAATACCTGTTTATCGGCAAAAGCCCGAAACGGCCATCGCGTATTTTTGGCGGCCAGGTACTCGCGCAGGCGCTGAACGCTGCCAGCAGAACGGTTGAGGGTGCACGTCATGCGCATTCCATGCACGCCTACTTTTTGCGGCCCGGGGATCCTTCCAAACAAATCGTTTTTGATGTCGACCCAATCCGCGACGGCAGGAGTTTTACCACCCGTCGCGTCGTGGCCAAGCAAGATGGCATCGCCATTTTCAATACTGCCATCTCGTTCCAGCAACCCGAGGATGGGTTATCGCACCAGTCGAGCGCGCCGGCGGTCACGCCGCCAGACGATCTGGAATCTGATCACGACTACTGGATAAGGTTGGCCAAAAAAGATCCCAAGCGTTTTCCCAAGCCCACGATAAACCCGGTGGAGCGCAAACCCGTTGATCGACGTGACCTGCTCGATCCGGACGTGCGTGAGCCGGTGCAGCATGTGTGGGTCAGGGGCTGTGGCGAACTGGGCGACGATATCATTCGCCATCAAACCCTGCTGGCGTATATGTCGGATTTTGCGCTGCTGGGAACCGCACTCTACCCACACCCCCATTCAGGGTGGAGTGAAGACATCCAAAGCGCCAGTCTAGACCACGCCCTGTGGTTCCATCGCCCGTTTCGGGCCGACGAATACCTGCTCTATTCACTGGACAGCCCCAGCGCCGAGGCCTCACGAGGGTTTTCACGCGGGAGTTTCTACACCCGTGAAGGGGTACTGGTTGCATCAACCGCGCAGGAATCGTTAATCAGGGTGCGTCAGTAATCGCGCTCAGTTCACAAAGCTGCCAAGTTCAGCGCCCAGACGGGAAACCTCAAGTACACTCTGCGTGCCCACGCCATTGCGGCGCAAGTGCGTTACTGAGCCGTTGTCAGGGTAAAAGTGGCAGGTTTCGGCGCGGCCCAGCGCATAGCCCGCGACGGTATTGATTACCAGAAAATGGGTAAAGATCACTGCAGCACCCGGCATGGCATGAAGGTAATCCACCGCCGCCTGTCGCCAGTGATGCAGGTCTTCACCCTGCTCCTGCCAGCGCTGTTGCATAAATTGCCGCAGCCAGTCCTGACGCTCGGCCAATGGCACGGGTGAAGGTATCTCGCGAAACACTGGCTCAATGACCACGTCGCACCCTAAAGCGGACGCGAGCGGCGCCGCGGTTTCCTGCGCTCTTGCCAGTGGACTGCTGATCAGGGTAACGCTGTCTGGCAACAGGGGCAGTAATGCCTGCGCTGCAGTGGCCGCCTGCTGCCGCCCCAGTTCACTCAATCCAGGGTCGGCCGATTGCCCCCAGGTTGCTGAGGCCTCTCCGTGTCGTACCAGAAAAATATCCAAGGGCGCTCCTTGTTAAGCCCGTGGCCCCTGCGTCAACACTACGTCGGGCGCTAACGGGTCAAGCGGGCTTGGACTGTGACTCGGCCTGTGGGGTGGGCTCTCGATCAAAACGCAACTCCCTGCGATAGGGAAAGAAGTCTTCAACATAGCCGCTGTGAATCTGTTCCTGCAGGCCCTTCCAGAATGAGGCCTCGTAGATGTCACTGTGCAGTTGATCAAATACCTTGCGTGCTTTCTGGTTACCGCTGAAAAACAACCTGAACTCTTCGGGGAAGATGTCGTTCGGGGCAACCGTATACCAGGGCTTACTCGACATTTCTTCAGCTTCGGTGCGCGGTTCGGGGATCTTGCGAAAGTTACAATCGGTCAGCGGCACAATTTCGTCATAGTCATAAAACACGACTCGTCCATGACGCGTCACACCAAAGTTCTTGAGCAGCATATCACCGGGAAAAATATTGGCCGCCGCCAGTTGCTTGATGGCATTACCGTACTCGTCCATGACCTCCCATATCTGCTGTTCTGTTGCATTGCGCAGGTACAGATTCAGCGGGGTCATGCGGCGCTCTACATACACGTGCTTAATAACCAATGCCTTGCCATGCTCTTCAATGACCGATGGGGCCACGGCGCGCAGTTCGTCCATCACTTCATCTGAGAACTTTTCGCGCGCGAACGCCAGGTTCTTGAATTCCTGGGTGTCGGCCATGCGTCCGGCACGATCCCAGCGTTTGACCAATGCATACTTGGCTTTGACCTGTTCACGCGTCATGTCTTTGGGGGGCGTGAACTTGTCCTTGATAATCTTGAACACGAAGTCGTACGACGGCATCGTGAACACCGTCATCACCATACCCTTGATACCGGGCGCAATCATGAAGTGGTCATCAGTGCTCTGCATGTGGCGGTAGGCGCAGCGATGGTAATAGGTTTTGCCGTGCTTGTTGTAGCCCATTGCGCTGTAGATTTCTGAAATGGGCTTGGCCGGCATCAGCTGCTGCAAAAACAACACGTATTGACTGGGAATGCTCGCATCCACCAAAAAATAGGACCGGGTAAAACTGAACAGTACACTGACTTTATCAGCACCGAACAAAATAGTGTCCACGTAAACGGCGCCCGCCTCGTTGTGCAGAATGGGCAGCACAAACGGCATGGATTCGCCGTGCGCAAGAATACGGCCAACAATATAGGCACCCTTGTTGCGGAAGAAATAGTGCTCCAGTACCTGCAGTTCTACGTCACCGCTAAGGTCAAAGCGATCGGCCAGCCTGTCCTGCACTGCCGCGGTGATATTGGTGATGTCGCGCTGGGCGTTCTCGTAGGGGATGGTAAAGGCATAGTCCTGCAGCAGGCGCTGCCAGACCTCTTCCCAGGAGCTCTCCAGGCGGTACGTTCTATACACCGCGCTAACATCCGCCGGCGGCATATCGCCCAGCGGAGAAAACACAAACACGTATTCATCGCGAATCTTGCGATGTTTGAACACAGCGCAGTAAATCGAATTGAAAAAGGTTTCGGCTATCTCGAAATTGTAATGGCCTTCGATGAGCTGTGAATATATCTCACGGGCGCACCGCCAGAAGTCCAGGTCACGCAGGTCGTCACCGGCTATCAGCTCTACAAACTCCAGAACCAGCGCCGTCTTGACTTTGTATAGATCGATGCGCTCAATCGAGGCGGAACGGATACCGTGCCAGTCAGCGTTTTCAAATCGGGCGCGTGCTGCCAGGGTAATGTTCTGGAACTCGGCAAAATACGACTCGAAGCCGTTGAGAATAGTGCGCGCGAAACGCTCGCAGGTGTCCGCTTTGTCTTCGCGGTAGTACGGCTGAATTTCAGATGTCATCCCGATTAGCCAACGCCCTGATTAGCAAAACAGCGTGAGTGCCGCGTATGCTGACGCACACGCAGCACGATTCAGGCAAAGCCTACAGCATTTCCTTGGCGAACAGCTCCATGATGGCAGGGTCACCTACGCCCAACAGCATAGAGCCAACCTCGCCTCGCTTGCCGGCAGCCTTCCAGGCGCCCAGGCGCTCGCGAATGCGATCGTGCGAGCCCACCAGGGCCACTTCATCAAGCAGCTTGTTCGGCACCAGTGCTTCAGCTTCGGCTTTTTTGCCGGCCAGGTAAAGCTCCTGGATGTCGTGGGCGACATCGCCATATCCCAGGCGTTGCGCGTAGTCGTTGTAGAAGTTCTTGCCTTTTGCTCCCATGCCGCCGATGTACAGCGCAAGCCACGGGCGCAGTGAATCGAAAGCAGCGTCCAGGTCGTCGTTGGCGGCAACGGTAACGAAAGGCGCGATATCAAAGTCCTTCAAACCCTTGCCACCGCCAGCCGCGGCGAAGCCCTCTTCAATGGAATCACCCAGCACGGGAAACTGGTCGGGATTCATCCACACGGGGAACACACCATCTGCTACTTCACCGGCGCAGCGCAAGCCTGCAGGTGTGATTGAAGCGGTGTAAATGGGGATGTCATTGCACGCTTCAAGGATAGACTTCAGCGGTTTGCCCAGCCCGGTGGTGCCTTCACCCTTGTTTGGCAACTGGTAGACCTTGCCGTCGAACTCTACAGGGCCTTCACGCGCCATAATTTTGCGCATGATCTGGATGTATTCCTTGGTGCGCGTCACGGGTTTGCCGTAGGGAACGCCATGCCAACCCTCAACCACCTGCGGACCAGAGGCTCCCAAACCCACGATGAACCGCCCACCAGACAACTGATGCAATGACATGGCAGTCATCGCGGTCATGGCAGGTGTGCGCGCAGGCATCTGCATGATCGCCGTACCTACTTTTATTTTTTCGGTTTGCGCCAGTATCCACGACGCTGCGGTCACCGCATCGTTGCCGTATGCCTCGGCCGTCCATACGGAATCAAAGCCCATGGATTCCGCCTGCTTGATCAGGTCGATGGGAATCTGGATACGCTTGCCGGAATAGCCAAGTAAAAAGCCCAATTTCATAGGAATTCTCCCGTAGCGCCGGAGCGGATGCCCCTGGCTTGTCTGTCTTCTTCAATGCGCCGCTGCGCTGGGGGCAGTTGCGCACATCACCTTTCGCAAAACGCTGAACAGCGCCCGATTTGCTACCCGGGAATCAGGCCCTGGCGCCTACCCTGCCGCACCCGACGCGCCTGGCAGGTTTGACCTTTGGGTATGTTTTTCATTTTGCGGGAATGAACCTTAGCGGTATCAGCGACGCAGCACAAGGCTGGGTCACCACAGAATTATTGACCGCAGCGATCAATGCGCAAACGGCGCGCTAGTACAGCAGACTATAGAGTTTACGCTGGTAGTCCGCCGCCAGCGGGTCACCCTTGCCTAGCGCGGCGATGGTATCGAGCAGCAGGCGCTTGGTAGCACCATCGGCATGCTCGAGGTCCTTGCGCAAGATCGTGATAAAGGCCTCCATTGCCTCTTTGAACTGGCCATTATTACTGTACTGCACACCCAGTTGATGCAGCACATCCAGGTCATCGGGATTGTCGTGCAGGCGCGCTTCCAGCGCTTCGATTTCCGGGGATTTGGCCGCCTCGCGCTTGAGCTGCAGTTGCGCCCTGACCTGTTCATACATGGCGTCCTGATCGGCCATGCGCACGTCAGCAAGCAGTGCTTCTGCCTCATCCAGGCGCATTGCCTCTACCAGCGCGGTGGCATAAGCCATGGCAATGTCGTGCGCCTTGCCGGATTCATCCCAGGCCTGACGCAGCACCGCCACAGCTTGCTGGGTATCGCCATTTTGCAGTGCTTCCATACCCTGCTGCAGGAGCGCATCCCAGGGCTTGGGCAGGTACTTGCCCAGCATCTCGCGCACTTGTGTTTCGGGCTGCGCGCCAACAAAGCCATCTACCGGCTGGCCGCCCTGCACAACCATGACCGTGGGCAAACTGCGTACGCCGAACTGCTGCGCGATCATGCCCTGCTCGTCGGCGTTCACTTTGGCCAGCAGAAACGCACCGTCGTACTCCAGGGCGATTTTCTCCAGCATGGGCATCAGGGTTTTACAGGGCTCGCACCAGTCCGCCCAGAAATCCACAACGACCGGGCGCTTGTGGGACTCTTCGATCAGCAGCGCGGCCGCGTTGGATTCATCAATATCTACTATGTGTTCTGTCACGGATTCTCCTGCTTATTCACGGGGCCGCGCTGCTGTCTTCATTACTGACGCATCGTGCACAGCGTATTGGGCTTCACCACACAGCTCTGGCTATCGGGAATGCCGGTTCAAGCCTTACAGACCAAGCACATCCTGCATATCGTAAAGCCCCGGCGCTTGTCCGGCGACCCAGCCGGCAGCGCGCACCGCGCCGCGGCCAAATGACATGCGCGAAGAGGCTTTATGGGTAATCTCCACGCGTTCGCCCTCGGCGGCGAACGTCACCGTGTGGTCGCCTACGATGTCGCCGGCACGCACGGTGGCAAAGCCGATGGTCTCGCGCTCGCGGGCGCCGGTCTGACCTTCACGGCCGTAAACGGCCACTTTCTGTAAATCTCGGCCCAGCGCATCCGCCACGACCTTGCCCATGCTCAGTGCCGTACCTGAGGGCGCATCAATTTTATGGCGGTGATGGGCTTCATACACTTCAACATCAACATCATCACCCAACACCCGGGCGGCCATGTCCAGCAGCTTGAAGCACACATTCACCCCCGTGCTGAAATTGGACGCCTTGCAAATAGGGATGGTTTGCGCGGCCGCATCGATCCGTGCCTGCTCCTGCGGGGTAAAGCCGGTGGTGCCGATTACCATCGCCACTTTGTGCGCAACGCACTGCTCCAGGTTGGCAAGCGTTGCAGCAGGCACCGTAAAGTCGATCAGGACGTCGATATCCGCGATCACCCGGGCGAGATCCCCTGCCAGAATCACCCCGCTCTTGCCTTGCCCGATCAACTCACCGGCGTCTGCGCCGATGAGGCTGCTTTGTGGCTGTTCGAGCGCCGCAGTGACCAACAGGTCGCTGCCTGCCAGGCCTACAGCTTCAATCAGCGTGCGACCCATGCGACCGGCGGCGCCGGTGATTCCAATGCGTGTTGTCATGATGTCATATCGTCAAAGAAGCTCTTTACGCCCTCGAACCAGCTCGTCTGCCTGGGTGAGTGGCTTTTGCCCCCCTCGCCCAAGGTTTCGCGGAATTTCTCAAGCAGTACTTTTTGTTCCTTGCTTAGTTTAACAGGGGTTTCTACAACCGCACGGCAAAGAAGGTCGCCCACACTGCCACCGCGCACGGGTTTCACACCCTTGCCACGCAAACGGAACAGCTTGCCGGTTTGCGTCTCGGGTGGAATTTTAAGGTTGACGCGGCCATCCAGGGTCGGCACCTCGAGCTCGCCGCCCAGCGCGGCATCCACGAAATTGATGGGGATTTCACAATAGAGGTTCTTGCCATCGCGTTCGAATATGGCGTGTTGCTTCACCGACATCTGCACATACAGATCACCGGGCGGCCCACCTTCCGGGCCTGCCTCACCCTCGCCGGACAAACGAATGCGATCACCCGTGTCCACTCCCGGCGGCACTTTCACCGACAGGGTTTTGCTCTTTTCCACACGACCTTGCCCGCGACAGGTGCCGCAGGGGTCCGAGATCGTCTTGCCGCGGCCACGACAGTTCGGACAGGTTTGCTGCACCTGGAAAAAGCCCTGCTGCATGCGCACCTGGCCCGCACCTCCACAGGTGCCGCAGGTCACTGGCGAGGAGCCCTTTTTGGCACCGGAGCCATCGCAGGTATCACAGGTTGCCAGGGTGGGCACACGAATCTCCACCGTGGTACCGCGCACGGCATCTTCGAGCGAAATATCCAGCGTATAGCGCAAATCGGAGCCGCGCTGGGGGCCACCCCGGCCACGTCCACCGCCTCCGCCGCCAAAAATGTCGCCAAAGACATCGCCAAAAATGTCACTGAAGTTGCCGCCACCGAAACCACCACCGCCCATGTTCGGGTCTACACCCGCATGGCCATACTGGTCATAGGCGGCACGCTTTTCCTTGTCCATGAGGACTTCGTAGGCTTCCGACGCCTCCTTGAATTTAGCGTCGGCATCAGGATCCTCAGGATTACGATCCGGGTGATACTTCATCGCCACCCGGCGGTAAGCCTTTTTGATTTCCTTTTCATCGGTGTTTTTATCGACACCGAGGATTTCATAGTAATCCCGTTTTGACATAGTTCTCTCATGCAAAAAGGGACAGATTCGGCATCTGTCCCCATAGTGTTTGGCGGCCGGGTTGATGCAAGGCTCTGCAATTCGCTGCCAGAACCCCTCATGCCCACCGCTTTCCAGGGCGTTGCGGCGGGGCGGATTCTACACGCGCCCCGCCGCAAGCTCTATGGCGAAACCCTCCGCCGCTTTACTTTTTGTCGTCTTTCACTTCCTCGAACTCGGCATCCACTGCGTCGTCCGCACCGCCTGGCTCTGCGTCACCTGCTGCGGCCTGTCCCTGCTCCGCCTGCGCCTGGTACATCTTCTGCGCAACCGGGCCGGTGGCCTCAGTCAGTTTAGTCGAAGCGGCCTCAATGGCCTCCTTCTCGTCGCTCTTCAAGGCTTCTTCAGCTTCGGCGATGGCAGCTTCAATCGCGGCCTTCTCGTCGTCTGATGCATGCTCGCCAGCCTCTTCAACGGTTTTCTTCGCTGCGTGAATCAGCCCGTCACAGGTGTTGCGCGCGGCCACCAGTTCTTCGAACCTGGCATCGGTGTCAGCGTTGGCCTCGGCGTCGGCAACCATCTTTTCGATTTCCTCGTCAGACAGGCCAGACGATGCCGTAATGCGAATCGACTGCTCCTTGCCCGTCGCTTTATCTTGTGCAGACACGTTCAGGATACCGTTGGCGTCCAGGTCAAAGGTCACCTCGATCTGCGGCATACCGCGTGGCGCCGGCGGGATGTCCGCCAGGTCAAAGCGGCCCAGCGACTTGTTGCCCGAGGCCTGCTTGCGCTCGCCCTGTACCACGTGAATTGTCACGGCGCTCTGGTTGTCGTCAGCTGTCGAGAAGATCTGCGATTTCTTGGTAGGAATCGTCGTGTTCTTGTCGATCAGCGGGGTCGCCACACCGCCCATGGTCTCGATACCCAGGGTCAGCGGAGTCACATCAAGCAGCAATACGTCTTTGACATCGCCAGACAGCACCGCACCCTGGATGGAAGCACCCATCGCTACGGCCTCGTCGGGGTTCACGTCTTTGCGTGGCTCTTTGCCAAAGTAATCAGCCACTGCCTTTTGCACCATCGGCATGCGCGTCTGACCGCCTACCAGGATGACATCCTGAATCTCGGACGGCGACAGTCCGGCGTCTTTCAACGCCATTTTCACCGGCTCCATGGAGCGCTTGACCAGTTCTTCCACCAGCGATTCCAGCTTGGCACGTGACAACTTCACGACCAGGTGCTTGGGGCCGGTGGCGTCAGCCGTGATGTACGGCAGGTTCACTTCGGTTTGCTGTGATGAAGACAGCTCGATCTTGGCTTTCTCTGCCGCTTCCTTGAGGCGCTGCAACGCCAGCGGGTCGCTGTGCAGGTCGATGCCGCTTTCTTTCTTGAACTCTTGCGCAAGATACTCGATCAGGCGCAGGTCAAAATCCTCACCACCGAGGAAGGTATCACCATTGGTAGAGAGCACTTCAAACTGGTGCTCGCCATCCACTTCGGCGATCTCGATGATCGAGATATCAAAAGTACCGCCACCGAGGTCATACACGGCGACTGTGCGGTCGCCCTCGGCTTTATCCATGCCGTAGGCCAGCGCTGCCGCTGTGGGCTCGTTGATAATACGTTTGACTTCGAGGCCGGCAATCTTGCCGGCATCCTTGGTTGCCTGACGCTGTGAATCGTTGAAGTATGCCGGCACAGTGATCACCGCTTCGGTGACCGACTCGCCCAGGTACTCTTCAGCGGTTTTCTTCATCTTGCGCAGCACTTCAGCAGACACCTGCGGCGGGGCCATTTTCTCGCCCTTGACTTCGACCCAGGCGTCGCCGTTATCTGCCTTGACGATGCTGTAAGGCACCATCTTGATGTCTTTTTGCACGACGTCGTCTTCAAACTTGCGGCCAATCAGGCGCTTCACGGCATACACCGTGTTCGCCGGGTTGGTGACCGCCTGGCGCTTGGCGCTCTGGCCAACCAGAATCTCGCCATCTTCGGTATACGCCACAATCGACGGCGTGGTGCGATCACCCTCTGAGTTCTCCAGCACCTTGGGCTTGCCGCCGTCGAGTACAGATACACACGAGTTTGTGGTACCCAGGTCAATTCCTATAATCTTTCCCATTGTTCGTCTCCAGTTCGTTAGGCGGGCGACCCGCCAATTGCAAATACGCTTGTCTTCTATATGGGTCTGGTTTGGCCAGATTCAACCCTGCGAGAAGCCGGTTTTTTTCACTGTTTGGGGCTTTCCCGGGGCCTGTTGCGGTGCTGTTTGGCGCAGCCCGGCCGCCATTTTTCGCTACGTTTGCGCAGCGGCGGCAGTGCCCGGGCTGCCCTGGGCGATCACACCCTACACCAGCACCGCTGCTGCCACGGCTACTTACTGACCATCACCATCGCAGGTCGCACCAGGCGCCCGTTGAGCGTGTAGCCTTTCTGCATCACCGCGATCACCGAGTTGGGCTCAACATCCGGGTTTTCAACCATGCTCATGGCCTGGTGCAGGTTCGGGTCAAAGGGCTCACCCTGTGGGTCTACCGTTTCGACGTTGAACTTGTTCATTACGTCCAGAAAGCTTTTCAGGGTCAGTTCAACACCCTCTGCGATGGGCTTGATGCTTTCATCGCCACCTACGGTGGATTCCAGCGCGCGTTCCAGGTTGTCGATCACCGGCAGCAGTTCACCGGCAAACCGCTCCAGCGCGAACTTGCGTGCTTTTTCAACGTCCTGCTCGGCACGGCGCGCGGCATTTTGCGCCTCGGCCTGGGCCCTGAGGACGGCATCCCTGGCCTGGGCCAGTTCCTCCTCCATCTGGGCGAGAGCCTCTTCGGGCGTCGCTTCCCCGCCCTCGGCTGCCGCCCCGGATCCTTCCGGTGTCGCCTCGGCGGCCTCGCTTGCGCCCTCCCGGGGCGCTTCCGCGGCGGCCTCTACGGTCTCGGCAGCCTCTGCGGCAGCATCTTGCGCGTCTTCAGGGGTGTTGGTTTGCGTCGGATCGTTTTTCGCCACACTGTGTCTCCATCCAAAATCATTCGCCAGCGTCGCCCGCAATCACCCGCGCGCGCCTGTTCCCAAGCCGATATGGGGGCAAATCCGCCCGCTTCAAGAGACCCGCTACAGAAAAAGCCACGAATGTGGAAGGGAAAGCCTCTAATCTGGAACGATGAGCCGGGAGCCTAGCCTAGTGCGCGAGGGCCGCGCTGAGCATCCTGGCGGTGACATCGACAACGGGAATCACGCGCTCATAGGCCATGCGCGTGGGACCGATAACGCCCAGAACGCCCAGCGTGTCCGTGCCGTCGCTGTAGGGCGCCGTCACCACGCTGTAATCGCCAAACACCTCGTAGCCGGCCTCTTCGCCGATGAAAATCTGTACGCCATCGGCGCGCGAACAGCGCTCCAGCAGGTGCAGTACGTCTTTCTTCTCTTCGAAGGTATCGAACAGGTTCCGCAGCTTGAGCATCTCTTCTGCGGTGGCATTGCCCATCAGGCGCGATTCCCCGGCAACCACGTAGGAGTCTTCTGCGTCGTCGTTGTCCAGCGCCTTGTTGGCGAGGTCCAGCGCCGCTTCGAGGTAGGTGTCGATCTGGGAGCGCGCCTCGCGCATCTCGTGTAGCACCTGCTCCTGCACGCGCTGCAACGGCATGCCGGCGAAACGCTGGTTGACCAGTGCGGCGGCCGCGCGCAGCTGATCCTCTGAAAATGTGCGTTGTGTGTGGATGATCCGGTTTTGTACCTCGCGCTCGTTCACCACCATGATCACCAGCACCCGGTCTCCGGACAAGGGCAGAAACTCTACCTGGCGCAGTTCCTGTGCCTTTTGCCGCGGCACCGTGACCAGCCCGGCCTGAGCGGAAATCATCGACAGCAGCGAAGAAGCCGACTGCACCAGTTCGGTCGAGGATTTGTCCGGGTGGAGCTGCGCGCGCATGGTGTTCACGGACTCTTCGTCCAGGGGCTGCACTTGCAGCAGCGTGTCAACGAACAGGCGGTAACCCCTGGCAGTAGGCACGCGCCCTGCCGAGGTGTGCGGTGAATGCAGATAGCCACGCTCTTCGAGGTCTGACAGCACGTTGCGAATGGTCGCCGCGCTTACCGGCAGGCCAGAGGCCTCGCGCAGGGTGCTGGACCCAACGGGTTGCCCGTCGCGAATGTGTTGCTCTACCAGCGCCTTTAACAGCACGCCGGCGCGTTCTGAAATATCTCCTGTTGGCATCAATCTCAACCTGGCTCACTGACCCGACCGTTTTATCACAGCCGCCGACGATCGCAAAGACCTGGCCTGCGACCAACGGGAAGACGCAACTGTCCGTGCGACCACCAAAGACACGCACGCTTCGCCGCCCCGGAACTGCTCGCGATGGTTGTTTATGTCGCTGCCCATCTACGGTATAACGGAGACGCCAACAGAGTAGATCAGCCATGCTCAGCCAGATTACGATCAGCAACTACACGATTGTCTCCAGCCTGGAAATGGACTTCCTTCCCGGCATGACCGTGATCACGGGCGAGACCGGTGCCGGCAAATCCATCATGCTGGATGCCCTGGGCCTGTGCCTGGGCGACCGCGCAGACCCAAAGGCCGTACGCCCGGGCTGTGACCGCGCCGACATCAGCGCGCGCTTTGATATCAGCCAGATTCCCGCCGCCACACAGTGGCTACAGGAGCGCGACCTCAACCCCGCTGACGAAGTGCTGCTGCGCCGAGTGATCACCGCCGAGGGTCGCAGCCGTGCCTATATCAATGGCACTCCCGTCACCTTGCAGGATTGCGCGGCACTGGGCGCGATGCTGATCGACATTCACAGCCAGCATGCGCACCAGTCGCTGCTGCGCAAACCCGTGCAGCGGGCGCTGCTGGATGCCTACGCCAAACACCTGCCGCTGGCGCGCGAGGTAGAACAGCACGCCTCACAATGGCTGCGTCGCAAACGCGAACTTGAACTGCTGGCGGGCTCAGGGGATGAGCGCAACGCGCGCCTGCAACTACTGAGCTACCAGTTGGACGAGCTGGACAAACTCGCACTGCAGGACGGCGAACTGACCAGGCTGGAGCAGGAGCAAAAGCTACTGGCCAACGCTGAAACCATTCTGCACAGCGCCCACCAGGCGTTGGAGCTGTGTGACGCCCAGGCCAGCGGCGTGCGCAAAGCCCTGCAACTGATGAGCAACGACGCCCACGCCACACAGGCCGCCCGCGATGCGCGCGAACTGCTCGATTCCGCGGCCATTCAGCTGAACGAGGCGCACGCTGAAATACAGCACCACATCGACAGCGTCGAAGTCGACCCACAACGCCTTGAGGATGTGCAATCACGCCTTGAGGCGCTGTACGACGTGGCACGCAAGCATCGCGTGATGCCCGAGCAACTGCCGCAATTGCACACCGACCTGGCCGAAGAACTGGCCGCGCTGCACAGCGGCGGCCAGCGCATCGAGGATATTCGCGCTGAAATGACCACGCTGGCGAACGATTACCAGACAGCCGCCCTGAAACTGGGCAAGCAGCGCCAGGCAGCGGCCAAAAAGCTGATCAAAAATGCCAGCAAGATTCTGGCCTCACTGGCCATGGAACACTGCAAGCTCGAAATTGCCCTGAAACCCACCGGCAGCGATGCCCCGCAGCCCCATGGTCTGGAAGATGTTGAAGTGCTCATCAGTACCAACCCGGGGGCACCTACCCAACCGCTGGGTAAAATCGCTTCCGGGGGTGAGTTGTCGCGTATCAGCCTGGCCATACAGGTGGTGACCGCCAGCACCGCCACCGTGCCCAGCATGGTGTTTGATGAAGTAGACGTTGGCATCGGCGGCGCTGTTGCCGAGGTGGTGGGCAAGCTGCTCAGGGAGCTGGCCACAAAAACACAGGTATTGTGCGTGACGCACCTGCCGCAAGTAGCTGCACAGGGCGATCAGCATCTGCGGGTGAGCAAAACCAGCAGTAAATCCTCCGCCGAAACACAGCTAAGCCGCTTGCAGGATGAGGACAAAGTCAACGAGATTGCCCGCATGTTGGGTGGGGTCAAGATTACCGAGCACACACTGGCCCATGCCAGGGAGATGCTGGCCGGCTAGTCATTCTGTGGTTGGGAAACGCCTGATGGGTCACTGCCTGATGGGTGACTGCCTGATGGGTGACTGCCTGATGGGTGACCGCCTGGCGGGGAACCGCCGGCTTGGCAACCGACGGAATGGTCACCGCCTGGTGAGTGAGTATCAACCCGGCTGGCACCAACCTACCCAAGCGATGGAGCGCCCGGGCGATTGCGCGCGCTACTTCTTGCGTACGTAAAGCACCAGCGAGTGATCCACCAGGTCAAAACCGTGCTCTTCGGCGATTTCGCGCTGGCGGCGCTCGATGACAGGGTCAGTGAACTCGATGATTTCACCGGAAGACTCACAAATCATGTGGTCATGATGCTCGCCCTTGGCCAGCTCGAACACCGAATGGCCGCCCTCAAAGTTGTGGCGAATCACCAGTTTGGCGCTTTCGAACTGGGTTAACACGCGATATACCGTGGCCAGGCCGACGTCTTCACCGGCGTCACGCAATGCGTCGTAGACCTGCTCCGCGCTCATATGCTGGGAATCGTCTTTGTTCGATTCAAGAATTTGCAGGATTTTTACGCGCGGCAGCGTGACCTTGAGGCCCGCTTTGCGTAATTCCTGATTCTGCTCAGCCATGGGGCGGGGGTTCTCTGCGCTATCTAGTGGTTGTATGATGCCACCCCATAACGGTAAGTGGAAGTTTTACCCCATGCGGATTGTCCTGTTGTCAGTTTTTGTTGCGGCGCTCAGCGCCTGCGGCTTTATCGGCTTTCCCGGCGTCTACAAGATCGACGTTGAACAGGGCAATATCGTTACCAACGAAGCGTTGGACCAACTCAAGCCAGGCATGAGCCGCCGCCAGGTACGCTTCATCCTGGGGACGCCGCTGGTCGAAGATGCCTTCAACCAGAATCGCTGGGACTACCCCTACGTCAAACGTAACGGGCAGGATATCCTGGAGCAATCCAGCCTTACGGTGGTGTTTGAAGGCGACTCCCTGGTGGAGGTTCGCGGCGACAACCTGCCGCCTGCCTGGGGCGGTACACCGCGCGAGCCTGACGTCGAGGCCGACGCCGCGGATGACGCAAACGAGTAAGCCAGCGAAAAAACCAGCGAGAAGGCCCCGGCAACAAGGCCGCGCGTCGAAAGACCACCACGCAGGCTCCAGGCAGGTTCCAGGCAGGCTATAAACGGGCTATCAGTCAGTGGCCACTCAGCAGGAAGTGGGCACTAAACAGGTTGTGGGCAGGCACTGGCCGCCAAACAGCAATCCACCCCGGCTAACCCTTCACGCCCTACCCGCTGTTACGCTTTCAGGATTCTTCCCCGCTGGCGCGACGTTCCCTGGCGCGCGCAGCACGCGCCTTGCGCACTTCTTTTGGGTCTGCCTGCAGCGGGCGGTAGATCTCTACCCGCTCGCCTGCGCGCACCACCTGGGTGGGCGACACAATCTTGCCGAAGATGCCCAGCTTGGCGTTGTCCAGGTCAATCTCCGGGTAGGCGTTCACAATGCTTGATTGCCGGGCCGCCTCAAGCGCGGTGGTGCCCTCCGCCACCTGCACTTCCAGGATCGATTGCTTGTGCGGCAGCGCGTAGGCCACCTCGACTGTGATGGTGTTTTCCGTCATGGCATCAACCGTATATCTGCAGTGCACGTTTGCCGATTGCGTCGACCAGGTTGTTGCTCACGCGGTCGAAGAGTCTTTCAGCGGCCATGCCCAGCAAAGCGCTGTTCATTTCAAATTCCAGGTTCAGGCACAGTTTACAGGCCTTTTCGCCCAGGGTGATAAATTGCCAACGACCCTGGAAGTACTCAAAGGGGCCGTCGATCAGCTCCAGGATAATTTCATGTGGTGGCGCCAGGCGATTGCGCGTGCTGAAGCTCTGGCTGATGCCGCCCTTGGCAAGATCCAGCCGGGCCTCAAGAAAATCGGCGCCCTGCTGCATCACCTGGGCACCGACGCAGCCGTCCATAAAACCGGGGTAGGCTTCTACGTCGTTCACCAGCGTGTAGAGCTGGTGCGCGTCATAAGGTAACAGTGCGCTGCGATCGATCAGTGTCACGGATGAATCTCTTTACGGGCGGCCTGCACAGATGGCCCGCACAGGGAGGCCCGCTTAACTTGTTTGCACACCTGGCCCCATCACCACCGAGGCCAGCATCAGCACAATGATTGCTGCCGGCACGATATAACGCAACAGGAAGCGCCACACAACATAGAACGCATTGGATTCGCGATACAACTGTGCGCGCAGGATCTCGGGGCGCAGGCGCCAGCCAACAAACAGCGCAAAGAGCAAACATACCAGAGGCAGCAGAACATCCGCACCCAGGTAATCCAAAAACTCAAAGAGGTTCCGATTGCCATACCACTGCGGGGCCTCGCGTGAGGCCAGCGACGTAATCACGGCCATACCCATTAACCAGGCCGTCCAACCTACGACTACCGTACTGGTAAAACGCCCCAGCGGGGTGTGTTCTTTCAGTGCCGCCACAATGGGCTCCAGAATCGCCACCGCCGAGCCCAGCGCCGCCAGAACCACCATGATGAAAAACAGCGTGCCGTACAGCTCACCTTCACTGGTATTGCCAAACGCGTAGGGAATACTGACAAACAGCAGGCCCGGGCCGTAGGTGGGCTCTACATTGTTGGCAAACACGATCGGGAAAATAGCCAGCCCCACCAGCAGGGCGATCATGCCATCGAACACCGCCACGGCCATGACGGAGCGGCCTATGGGGATGCGCTCGGGCGTGTAGGCGCCATAGCACACGCCGGTGGCCACACCGATGCCCAGCGTATAGAACGCGTGGGCCATGGCCACCAGCGCGGCCTCTGCGTTGAAATCGATCCACCGGGTATTGAACAGGAAATCCCCGGCGGCTCTTAGATCGCCGTTTTCAAAACCAAAGCGTATGAGGTAACCCAACAGCGCCAGCAGCGCCGGCACCGCCAGCCACACGGCCAGGCCCAGCCCGCGACGCACCCCCATCATCACAATGCCGCACACCGCCAGCGCAAATACACTGAGCCAGTAACCCTGCCGCACTGGGTCCAGCAGTAGCTTGCCAAAGTGTTCACCCACCTCACGCGCCGGTGCCGCAGAAAACACCCCCGTATACATAAACTGCGCATACGCCAGGCCCCAGGCAGCAACCACCATGTACAGCACAAGAATGAGCAAGCCCGTAACACAGGCCAGCGCGCCCACAAACATCCACCCGCGCGAGATCAGGGAGCGGTCACTGGCTTCACGGATTGCCACCAGCGGCCCGGCACGCCCGTGGGCACCCACCACCACCTCGGCCACCATCACCGGTACCGCAATCAGGAACAGACACGCCAGGTAGGTGATTACAAACGGCGCGCCGCCGTACTCACCGCTCAAGTAAGAGAAGCGCCACAGGTTGCCCAGCCCCACTGCCGAGGCCGACAGCGCCAGCACAAACGTCGTGCGCGTGCGCCAACCCTGAACAGCGGCAGGGCCCGGCGGAAGAGCAACAGGGGAGCGAAGTGACATGCGCCTAGGTTGCCCAAGGCATGCCGCAGAGAAAAGGGAAAGATTCACGCTCAGCAATGATCACGCCACACCCAGCATGCGTATAATGCGCGCCATGGCCAGGAAGAAGTCTAAAGTCCCCGATAACGTGATTGCGCGCAACAAGCGCGCAAGCTTCGACTACGAACTGCTGGAACGTTTTGAAGCCGGCATTGCGTTATTGGGTTGGGAAGTAAAAAGCGTTCGCGAGGGCAAGGTAGACCTCGGGGACTCCTACGTGCTGATGAAAAACGGCGAGGCCTTTTTGCTCGGCGCCACCATCACCCCGCTGGAGACCGCCTCCACCCACTTTGTGACCGACCCCACCCGCACGCGCAAGCTCCTGCTGCACAAAAAGGAGCTGGCCAAGATACTCGCCGCCACCCAGCAAAAGGGCCAGACCTGCATCTGCACCCAGATGCACTGGAAGGGGCACCTGGTAAAGGTGAATGTGGCGCTCGCCTCGGGCAAAAAGTCCCACGACAAACGCGACACCGAAAAGTCGCGCGATTGGGATCGGCAGAAGCAGCGCATCATGCGCGATCACAACAAGTAGCGCGCGGCCGCAATCCTGCGCTGGGCCCTGACGCGCAAGGCACGCTGGCACTTTTGTATCGGGCAACCCATGCGAACCGCTGGCTTGAACAACGCCCTGCACCGCTCTGGCCTGCGCACTGCGCGGTGCCCTGCGCGCTACCAGATGTAACCAATCTTGATGCGATAGGTTTCGTCGGTGGTGTCGACTTGCTCTACGGCGCCGCTGTCGTACTCATACACGGCCTCGGCCGAGGCGGCAAACCCGAACAAGGTGGGAAAGCGAATACCCAAAATGGTATTGAGCAGCGTGCTGCCCCGGTCACCCACGCCCACTACACCCTCCTGGTTCACGTACACCTGGTAGCCCGCCAATGGCTCTATTGCCCAACGCACCTCCCAGTTCAGACCGAGGTAGTCGGTGTTGTTGGCGATGTCGAATTGCTCTTCCACAAACACCACACCCAGCTCCCCATACAACTGCATAAACGCGGCCTCAAAAAATTGCCGGCCCAGGTAGGGGCCTACGGTGGTGCGCAGGTCGATGTCCTGGAACTCGTCGCGCTCCCAGGCGGCCTGCAGGCCGATGTAGTTGTCTGGGTCATCTTCGCTGAAGCGGTCGTACTTGGTACGCACCAGCCAGCGGTACTTATTGCGCTGGTTGTTGGTTTCGTCTACCTCAAAAATACCGCGGGCGGTGTAGCGGTCATGCAGGCCGCGCCAGATGCTCTCGAGGTTGAGGTCCAGTTCGTCGGTATCGGAGTTACCGCGCTCTGACTCGAAGGCGCCCTCTGCCCGGCCCGTCCACTTATACCCCAGGCCCAGCCGCCAGGGCTCGGGGTTGACCATGCGAATGTCGGGCACATCAAATACCACGGGCTCGTCTTCGCGGCTGAGCACTACGAGGCTCTCTTCCTGTGCCACGATGCGCTTTTCGCGATACAGCCTGCCGTCTTTAAGCAGCAGGTCTACCTCGTTGGCCGTTACGATCTGCAGGATATTGGCCTGGCGAATGGAAATATCACCCGCAAAGGGCGTGCCGAACCTCACCCTGTCGGCATCGGCACTGATCAATTTGCCGATGATCACCGAGCCATTTTTCATCAGCAGGCGATCCTCCCCGGCCATTGCCGGCGACAAAACAGCAACACACAGCAGGCCCAGCCCGGCACAAAGCAGCCTTGAAATCACAATAACAGCCCCCATAACCCTGAAAACGGCGGCATTATAGCGAGCGCAGCAAAAATTACCGTAAGGAATACCGCTAGCGCTATTACACAGGATTAGCGCTATAATGACCGTTCACCATGGGGGCGATCTGGATTCGACGACGGTTGCGAACCCTTCAGGTGCATGCCGTGATGGTAGCGAATCACGTTAATCCAAAGCTGCAAACTATTAGTTGCCAACGACGACAACTACGGTGCTCAACTGGCTGCGTAAGCAGTCATAGACACCTTCTAGTGGCTTCGGCCCTAGCGGTCTTTAACAAGGTTCCAGCCCCGCGTTACTGACTGTCATATAGAACTGGATCGCAACGAAGCACGCCCTGGGCCGAGTTGCTAAATTAATTACGGGGATCGCCAACCACGTCCTGCCCGTTGGGCTGTGTGCGGTTAGATTAATCAACGGGGTCTAAGCATGTAGAGCCTAAGGCAGAGTACTGGCGGACGCGGGTTCAAGTCCCGCCGCCTCCACCAAACAAAAAAGGGTCGCCATTTGGCGGCCCTTTTTTGTTTGGCGTGGCCGTAAGCTTCCCCATCTGGTAGACAGGACATAACTAGAGCTTTCTGGCATTTTATAGCCAGGAGGTTCACATGAAGAAGTCCAAATACACCGAGAATCAGATCGTCGCGATCCTGAAGGAAGCCGATGCAGGTATGCTGGTTAAAGACATTTGCCGCAAATATGGCATCTCGTCGCCGACCTATTACTCGTGGAAATCGAAGTACGGTGGCATGGAGGCGTCAGAACTCAAGCGCGTTAAGGAGATTGAGGCGGAGAACGCCAAGCTCAAGCGCATGTACGCCGATATGGCGCTTGAGAACGCAGCGATGAAGGAACTGATCTCAAAAAAGCTGTAACACCGGCAGAGAAAAGGACTGCAGCCAGCTTCTTGGTCAGTGAACAGGGGCTGTCGATTGCCAGATCCTGCCGGTGTGTTGGGCTTTCACGCTCTGCGTTCTACAAGGTTCCTGAGCATTGGACGGTGAGAGATGCTGAAGTCATAGCGGCTTTGGCAAAGCTGGTCGAAGGCAGGCCCAGCAGAGGATTCTGGAAATGTCGAAAGCAGCTTCGTAGGAAGGGCTATCCGTGGAATCACAAGCGTATCTATCGCGTGTATAAGCTCATGAACTTGCACCTGCGGCGTCCAGCGAAGAAGCGTTTGCCCAAGCGGCAACGAGCCGAGCTGTATGTACCTGCGCTGCCCGACACAGTATGGTCAGCAGATTTCATGTCAGATTCGCTACACACGGGCAAACGATTCCGGACGTTCAATGTCACTGATGACTTTAATCGAGAAGTGCTCCATATCGAGATCGACACTTCGATCACCTCAGCTCGTCTGGTGCGCGTGTTTGATCAACTTCGAGACCAGCACGGTCTGCCTCAGGTTCTACGAACCGACAACGGGCCGGAGTTCTTAGGTGAGGTCTTTACCGCTTGGGCCAAAGAGGCTGGCATGGCTATTCAGTACATCCAGCCAGGCAAGCCCAATCAGAATGCATACATCGAGAGGTTCAATCGCACGTATCGAGAAGAGGTACTGGATCAGTATCTGTTTACATCACTAGAGCACGTTCGAGAAGCCACCTGGTGGTGGATGATCGAATACAACGAGGACCGGCCTCACGATGCGTTGGGGGACATGACGCCCCTGGAGGCCAGACAATCCGCTGGAAACTCTATTTATGAACTGTCCACTTGACGGGGAAGCTTACGTGACAGCGGGGTTTGAACTTCGCGCCTGAAAGGCGCGGGTGGCCGACCGGAGGGAGGTCTGCCGCGAAGCGGCGCAAGTCCTACATTCACCGAAGACATGGGTAACACTTTCGTTGTGAAGGGGTTCTCAGCCGGTTCCACCCGGCTTTCGTCTTCGTCAAAGAATCCTAGATCATATTGCATGAAGCTTACGACTGCCTAACAGGATATCTGCTATGACAATAGGTAAGAATCGACTCATCCTGTAACTGACGTACCGAAGCGTCTACTCGAATGAAAAATAGCTTATCTTTACGTATCTGTATAAACACGGGCGCATCCGCCCTACTGACTTCAATTATGCATAACGTCTTATCAAGCACTTTATGAAAATCGATACGAAAATAATCCGAAAATCTATTAAAGACGAACTCTGGGAAATACGCCTTTAGGACACCATCCAGTAAGATGCGCCGATAACCGTCTTCACATTTGTCCTTGAGCTTCACATATTCCTTTTCGATTCCAACTATTTGATTCTTTGTAAGTTCCTTATCCTCTCTTAGACCAATGATCAAAGTACCGCCGTCTGAATTTAGGAAAGAAGAGATAACTTTTGCAACGATGATCTTCGATGAGTCCCTGCCGTAGCGCTTTGTTTCATTGCTAACAGAATTCAACTCATCTTGAGTTAGATCTTGGCTCCACAAGAGAGATTCCTTGTACTCTATAAAGTGGTTTTCCCCAGAGGTAATGAGCCCCTGCAATTGCGAGTTGTTAACCGGCCCTTCTAAAGCAGACATCCTGGGGTCGGTCTTAGCAGATTCCTCCCTGCCAACTAACTCCTGCACTCGCCCTTCCTCACCTGATTCAAGTCGCACAAGTATGCCGTGAGGATGTGTATTCGATGAGGTGAGAATCTCGCTCACCAGTCCCTTTATCAAATGTCGATCTTTACGTGATCTGGTTGATATAAGAACTGAGCAACCGACAGACAGCGTGTCCCGGGTAATATCACCTGGTTTCATATATCAGCTCCAATCATATCCTTAGGTGACTTTAAGCGCTATCGACTTAGTTCTGGAATAATTGGTAATGGCGAAAGTATCAGAATCATACTCACACCACTCAAATATGATGCGGACGAAGTCCTTTATATCTTTACGGTAAGGTGCTGGATCGTTGAGTATGGCGTTGTGCAGCTCATGAGAAAGCAGACCAAAATTCATGGAACCATGCTTAGATAAGCGCCCTGAAAGCCACGAATACATTTTCGACCGTCTAAACGCACTAGTCACTGACCCTTCCGTAATATCGTCAAAATCGAGACCCAAAAGATCAAAGTCGTGTAAGACAGCGCCATCACTCAGGTTTAGTCGCAGTAACCCAGTAGGACTTGAGAAAAAAAGTTCATCAATCCAAAGATAATTCGCTGCTTTAGTTAACTTGCTTGCAATTTCTAAAGACCAAGAATGTTCCATGGCGGGCATAGATATGTCTTTTGCTGCACATACCTCTGAGGAAATCAAAAGAAACAAATCGTTTGTGACCCAAGTAACGTCATCAGAAACAAACTTGTTAATCTTCTGTTTGTCTATCTCGCCCATATCCATGCGAGTACCAAATTCACTATTTCCAATGCCGCCTATCGAGAGCCCGCTACGCGTTAAATTGGCAGATCCCAAAAAGGCAGTTTCTTGATCGATCAAATAAAGCTTTCCATGTAGGTTTCGGTCTACGCCGAACCGCCAACCACGGTCTCGGCAGTACTCGAATACCTCAAGGTCAGATACTCCCGCAATAAGATCTCTCTTCTGCCAACGGGCGATAATTGTGACTTTATCAACACCACCTGCAAAATTATCGGCAAGGGTCTCTAGCGCACCCAATTTGATAAACGCGCAAGCAATCAGATATTCGCGTTCTGCAACGCGAATAGCCGAAATTAACTCTTTAGTAAACTCTCCAGATAATAAAATCACGGTTTATACCAAAAATCGCTAGCTTCCGGCATGCTTGATTAGTTTCTCGACCCAACTCCCCCAAAGCTGCCTAAATTCTTCAAAGACCTCTCTATCATAGGTACGAACCAGTTCATCCTCAGCCCTTACGAGAGCCATTATAAGAACTTCTAAGGCTTCGAATCCTTTGCGGTCCGAGTGATCCTCCAAATAGAGCCAAAAGTTCTCATAAAACTTTGTGTCGCGGTTAATGATCCCAACTGAAGCGTTTGCCACAGGCTTCCTATCTAGAAACAGATGTCCAGGCCAGCCAGACGTTTGCAAATCAACCTTGTAGTCAATGGTCTCCTCTGCGATCTCTCTAGCCTCATCTGGAGTAAGCGTCGAGTCATCGTTTAGTAGCAATTTCGTACGCTCATTAAGCTTTTCTTCTTCTGTAAGCGTCTTGGCGTACTCATCCGACTCAGTCTGTGCTGGACTCTTTCCAACATCCACATTAACTTTCTGGGTCAAACCAGTCGTCTTCTTTTTCTTCTTATCACCCTCTCGTCGCCCCTTAATAATCTTCATCATTTCCGATATATTCTCGGAAAGAATCTTGTTCAGTTCTATTAGAAGCCGGCTTTTGTAATGATCACCTGTATCATCTTCTTCTAAAACCTTTAAAACATCTGGCTCGAGTTTTTTAACAGATCGAACTTCTTGCTTGTTATTTGTTACCCCAAAAAGTTCATCCAACACTGGATCAAACCTAACTTCAGCACCCCACCATCTATGACGAGGCTCACTGGAATCCAGGAAACCGAATGATCCGAAGTCGATTTCTCGTCCCGCTCTTACAAATGATATTCCTGTATTTTTTTGGTAGTGCTTCCCCTGCGTCGAATTCCCTCCTAGAAGCTGTATTGATGGTTTTGCTACAGAGAATCGAAATTCCACCTTAGATGTCTTCACAACATCACCGGCATAATACTCAATATCTATAGGGAACATTTTTTCAAATGGTTCATTTGTACTCTCGCTCTCATAGCCGTCTAAATTATTCGGGACAAGCTGGTATAAGGGATCATTCGCCCTCAACTCAACAGAGTCCTTAAGCTTTGTTACCTCCGCTTGCAGCATATGCAGACGAACAGTTCGCTTATCTCCATATTGATCACAGTCATCAAGAAAGTGGCGATAAATCCTGCATAAATCGTGATTCACACGTTTTAATAGTGTTTCCGCTCTTCTCAAATCCATCTGATCCAGATCAGACCACACCACCAGTGTTCCGCTGCTACCAAGCTTATCCGAAAAACACTTCAATATTTCTTTAGGCAATTTTGACTTCTTAGTCGGAGGCAATTGTGTCAGCTTCTTATCCTTAATCTCATCAAGATCGAGATAAGCTCGGTAAACCGCACCATCCTTAATCCAACTATAAACATCAACCCTTCTCGCCTGTGAAATAGAAGAGCCCTTCAAGCCGAAGCCAAACCTACCCAACCCCTCTCTAGTACTAAGTCGCGTCCCCCAACCAAGACTTAAACATTTACTAAGAGTTTCATCTGTCATACCTTCGCCGTTGTCCAAAACGGCTATACTTTCAACCTGGTTAGACTTTCTTTGAGACAGAGTCACTGAGCGGCTTATTGCGATTATGTCAATTTCGCTGGCTCCTGCTTCGATAGAGTTGTCTACCAATTCAGCCACCGCTGTAGCTGTAGATCGGTAACCAGCTTGCCGTAAGGCAGCAAGGCCTAGATACGCATCAATAATTTGTGTCATCAGAAATCCTTAAGAATAATATGTATCAAAGAAAGTAAATGCAGCATCAGCCTTTGGCATATTTTTAATATTGTCGATTACATCGATCACTTTACAACGTTTCGTCCCACCCATGGCAGGACCTCTAAGTCCACGCCCAATCATTTGAGAATAAAGCACTACTGATGTAGTTGGTCGAGCAACAATGACAGCGTCGATATTTGGTGAATCAAACCCAGTTGTTAGTACACCAAAATTTACTAGAACTGAAACTGTTCCTTGCCGAAAAGCCAGAATCGCCTCTCGCCTCGCAATTGCGGTGCTTTCGCCGGTTACCGATCTCGCCTCGATACCAGAAAATATGAGAAGGGAAGCCAGTTCATTCGCGTTATCCTTGCTTGGCGCAAATACAATGATTGAAGCGTTTTCCTCATTGACAATCTTCCGGACTTGGGTGGCGACCAAATTAGTCCTAGCCGCATTTTTTCCTATCGTTTCGAGAAGACTGCTCGGAATGTCTAACTGATTCGAAATATGCTGGATCTCAGAAGGTGACAAGTCAAAACTTTCATGTGAATTGAGTTGATATCTCTCAGTAATAGAAAGAATCCCTCTATTTGTTAGAAATTCAATAGGATTCTTGAGTTCCTCCCCTTGATCTCCAACGATCGTTATTTTGTTGCAGCAATAGAATTCAGCAAGATCATCGGTTTCCTCGCCACTTTGACCGACATGATGGCGGCCGGGCGTTGCCGTCAATCCTATGATTTTGGAGTTTTTGTTTGCAAATAGCTCTATTGCTGCCTGGTATGTAGGGGCGGTAGATTGATGAGCTTCATCGACTATGAGCACACTGCAAGTCGCTCGAATTCGGGAGAACAAAGAAAACCTTTGATCATCCGCAGTGTGCAGGTACTGGTAGGCGGTTTGAAAACTAGTTACAACGAATATGGGCCCGTTGTCATTGAGTGCCGGTAACTTTTTTCCCCCCCACAATTTTATTAGTTGAGCGTCCTCCGAACCTCTTCGACTCCATAATTGTTCAAATGCCTCTGCGGCTTGCTCACACAATTCCTCGCTATGAGCAAACCAGACGAAAGTCGAATTTGTGTCTTCTAGGCAACGAACATAATCAATCAAGCTCTCAAGAGAAGTTCGCGTTTTTCCTGAGCCGGTTGGCATGTGAAGCAGGAAGCGCTTATCAGTTCCAAATATCAGCTCCTTAACCACCTTCTTCCTAAGCCAATTTTGATATCTGTGCAGTGGATTTTCTATCGAAAGATCAACGGACGATGAGTTATCAATTTGGGGCTTATCTAAAAGCTCCCCCGGCAATTCGAAAAGCGCGAGGAACTTTCTAGAGCTCTGATTGCAACCCCAATTAAATTTGTTGAAACGAACAACAGCGTCACCCAGAACAGCAGGATCTTCGCTAAAAAATGACAAGAGCGCCTTAGGATCTAAACTTTGAATCAAATGCAATCTAAGCTCTCGATCTCTAAAAACTTCGACACCAGCAGCGGAAACCATGAACTCCGCGATGGTCTTTGAACTTAACTGCAAGCCAAGCGACTGAAGCCGTTCAGCTTGATCATGACCCAGAAACTTGATTAACGTCGATACACCCAGTAATGATAAGCAATCGACTAACCTCTTATGGCTATCACCTTCCAAGTAAGCACCCCTCTATAGACTACAAATGAGGCAGGCCTGATCCTCAGGGTCGTCATCTTCGCCTTGATCAATCAAAATATCCTGCCAGCGTTGTGTAGTAGAGCTAACAATGATTCCCTGCTCTTTTTCTCTCTTCTCAGCCCTGGCTACAAGCTCTTCCAAGTCTCCCTGCGAAGACCAGGTATACCCATATCCTCCCGCGTCAGATTTCCCCGTCTCCCAATCGAACCTTTCGCGCTTTCGATTTTCGTAATCTTTTGCCTTCTCAAAAAGCTCGGGATGATTGCGCTTGAGGCCCAACCACTCGCCCTGCCTTTGAAAAAAGCAGAAATAACACCCTGACCTAGAGCGCCATTCATAATACTCGGGCACACCGACGGTCTCTTCGAGAATACGAAACACATCTTCCCGTACGATGCCGTTTTCGACAAATGGAAATACAGCTTTTATGTTTTCTTTGTGGCTGATATAGCCCTCGCGATTCTCATCAGCTCTAATACCAATGTAACTAACTACTACATCGTCACCTACGAACTTTTCAAATGGACGAATTTTCATCTCTTTAGTGCACCAGCGCTGCTTCGCCGAGGGGAGGAACCCGTTGTAAACCTGAAGCCAGTGATCGAAGTCTTTACCACTACTCAATCTGATAACCTCTTTTCCAAGATAAGCCTCCATCTTATCGAGGAAATCATAAACCTCCTTAAGTTCAGCACCTGTATCGGAAAAAAAATATTCCACCTTCTCATGTACTTCCGGATATCTATCCTTGATATAGATGGCGAGTGCAGCACTATCTTTTCCACCGGAAAGCCCGAGTACATGGCGAGTGTTTGGTATGGCTATGGCCTCTTGATACGATATTTTATTTGACACGTACTGCCCTCCCTTTCACTGTCGGAGTACCATCCTTAGCCGACTGTTTGTTCGCTCTGTACTCTCCCAGGTATTCGTCGACTACCTCGGCGAGTATTGCGAGCTTCAACTCCCTGTCCTTGTGCTGGTCCAACGATGCCCTAATCTCGTCTTTGACAGCTTTTATAGCCTCATGCCGGACTTGATCTATGGCAACCACCTCTTCGACAGGCTCTTCACCCCTCTTTAGCGTCTTAAGCAAGATAACCTCAAACTCACCCTCATACTTTTCAGCGGATTTGTCGTAATGGAGCCGAAGAGTGCGCAAGTCCAGAACACGCTTAGCATAATCACTGAGCTTAACCTCGGCCTCAGCACGGTCAGTATCAGTCCATTTGCTACTTGGTTTTTGCCCCAAGAACATCAGTATGTTTTCTAGCCATTCATCATCGCTGCCAGATTTCTTTGTAATTCGCTTGATAAGAGCCCGTAGACCATCGATATCTACGGTATATTGCTCCAGACCCTCAAAGCGACCTATCGCAGTCTTCCTGAATTCTGCTATGGATAAATCTTCGTCGATATGAAAAGCGTGAGCGAGTAGTTTCTTCTCGTGCTTTATTAAATTTGGGTAGGCATACTTTAGCTCCCGCAAGGACTCTTGCAACGCTTCTGAATAACCCCTCAGATCACCCACCTCATTTTCAATCTCAGCCCCGTACCCCAGAGCATTGGGCAAGTCCTCGAACAACAGCTTCTCCGGCGAGCGTGCCAGTTTAAACGCGTCTCGAACACGCAAAGCGGCGTCAGAAAGCTCACTACTGCGCGTTTTTTGAGTGTAGCCCGCAAGAGAACCAATCAGGTCCGCCAGTGGGCGCACAAGCTGGATTACCGACTTCTCTTCTCCATCAGTAAAGAGTGTTTTATATTCTTCATAGATCGAGGCTCGCATACCAACAATGCGGAAGCGTTGAACGGTAAATTCATCGGGACGTTTCACAAAGCGCTCGAGCATATCCTTGCTGAAAACAGGTCGGTATTGTCGACTTTCATATATCGCGAGTTCACGTTGATAAACACAGTAAACTGCTATATAGAGAATAGGTAACACACCCGCCTTTACTCCATAAGGGGGCGCCATCAATTCGGCATTCAACTCAGCAAAGCTTTTTGGCTCACTCTCGGTTTCTTCCAAAAATTCCTCTATTCGCCGCCAGACGTGAAAGTAGGGTGTTCCCTTCTCCGGCTCTTGGAAACTCCATTCATTTAAGGAGCTCTCTCTATGCAGACCAGGCTCCATCAAGATGGATCGATAAATTGCTTTCTCGGGTGGGAACTTATCAATACCCAGATCTGCTACACCTGGGAAGCTAAGCATCGCATGCAGCAACTTAATTCTTCCCGCGTTAGCTTGTGAGGAAGGTTTATCTCTATTTACCAGCTCATTGTGAAGCTCTGGCGCTCTATTGAATACTTTCGACAATACTTGCGATAGCTGCTCCTGGAATCCGCGCTTACTTGCCACCTCCAATGGCTTACCTTTGTGATACCAGCTACTTTCTTCCGGTCTCTCAAGCAGTTCGGCCAACACAGATGCCTGGGTAACTTCAGCAGCATTGAGTCGATCAGTAAACTCACGCTTTGCGACTGGATCATTGTTGAGCTCCTGCCGGGACTCTCCAACATATTTAAGGGCGAGCACCTCTGCTGTAGATTCGCGTAGATACGACCCATTCTTGCAGATAGCGACAATATCCAAGTCGGAGAAGTGGATGGCCACATGCTCTCGAAATATTTTCTCGTCATCTTGGGCACCTGCGACAAACAGAATCAGCCTGGGGAAATTACCCTTTACAGGTGTCGCCTTATAACTTCTAGCATCGACAAAGAGCGGACTAAAGTATCTTAAGGCGCCGTTACTAATAGTATATCTACGCGCAACTACCGGCTGCAGCGCTTGCCGATTGTTGAGCTCCTCAGCCAACTCAAACTCACCAATATGATCGAGTGCCTCTTGTACAGCTTCTTCAAGATCGAAATCGCTACCTTGCCAAACACGATATTCGCCATTGAATTTTCGATAGGCAATTATGGATTGTTGTTTCAGGCGCTGGAGGCTTTCTTTAACCGCGGACTTTTTGGCAAAACAGCATTCTAGTAGTAGCTTAGATGCCTTCAAGCCTCCCTTGGAACCTAATATATTTAGAATGCCGATTGTCTTTAGGAGCTCGATGTCACCTTCCGGTGCATCACCCAAACGTTCTATGGCAGTTGCCACTTCAGCCCACCTTCGATGCGTAGCGTAATCACTCAACGCGGCAGACTGATTACTCACAAAGTAATCAAATATGTGATGCGGTTGCACGAAATCATCGGGTGGCTGAAGTTTACTGAGCATGTCGGCCAAGCCAAATTCTTCATGGCTCCCGAGATAACTAAATAGAGTCCGCTCGTTCTGGGCAATTTTCTGACAAAGCACTGGAAGTATTAACGCGCTGACTGGGTGCAATGGATAGCAGGCTTCAAATAGCTGTACAGCCTCATTGGGCTTTAGAGACACCGGTAACGCTTGAACTTCAGCTAGCGTCTCAACCCACCTTGCAATTTTCGCATCGATTGGTTTTGCAAGTTTGTCGGGGATATTATGTACGAAAGCACTGGATACGATACGCAGCACCTGCTCTGAAGACTCGATGAATGGGACTTCCTCAAATCGGCCCTGTACTTTAGACCACTCATTCTTTAGATTCTCTCCTAGTCCTTTTGCGTATTGCTCAAAGGATTGGTGGAGCATAACGAACACATAAAGGTTACAGGCACCGCCAGAGCAAGCATGCTCTGCCAGGAGCTGGAGCAGGTAAATGTCGTTAGCGCCATAATGCCTAGCTTCGTATTCAAGGAATTTACCTAGCTCATCAATTATCAGAAGAAGCCCTTTATATCCTATCTTTTCTAGCCCTTGCTGTAGGGCTTTAATGAAATCTAGTATCTGGGAGGAGTTCACCTCTTCCTGAGCAATTAATTGGTCTAGGTTGTGAAAAAATGGGGGCCTCTTACCTCGTCGGCCCGACCAGGCGTCTTCCATGGCAACTTTAATACTAATGAGTATTCTTTTAGACATCGGTTCTGGGGAGCCCGTTACAAGAACCTCAAGCATACCGCGAGAGCCATCAAAGCTATCGCTCAGACTTTTTTGCAATCTAGGCTCTACTACCTTGAGTTTTTGGTGCGCCATCTTAGAAAGTGCGCTTTGCGGATCACCAAATAGTCCCGAAGTGAAAACCGAGAATGAGGACTTGCCAGACCCATAGGGTCCCACGAGAGACCAGGCGCGTGGTGCCTGCTCCACATTTAAACTATTTGCAATCCGCTCAAGCGTCCGAATTGCTCTGGAAGTCGGAATATATGCCGCTAGTACATCAACAGAGCCAGAGTCTCTCTCGAGATTTATCGACCTTGTATAGTGCGCATTAACAGAAACATACTCAGAGCAGCTCATGCTGCCACCTCTTCGGAATTAACCGCATAGTGCTTCTCAATAAACAATATCGGATCGACCGCCTTCAACTGAAATAGCTGGTGAATGCCGGCTGTTTCATTTATCTGAAAAACATCAGGAATGTAGTCGACCAATTTTTCCAGCTTTGTAAGCAGATCAACTTCTGTCAGCCTAAACACTGCCCCAGGTGCTGGAAAACTGTCTCGGCTATACATCAAATCTTCTATGGGTAGAATCTCCGTTTCCTTCGCTTGGAAGAGTTCCGCAATTGCATATCCCAATACACCGATGGGTAGGCTCGGACGAGCTGCCGGTTTCGATTGATAGCCTCTCTCCCCAGTCATCTGATGTATCAAACCAAGCATAGACAGGGGCGAATCTAACGCCTCTTCAATTGGAGTATTTCGATTCACTTTACTTTGGGTATACATCCTGGGGAGCAAAGTAGCGTCGCTCTTTAAGGTACTCGCCGCCGGCCTTTTCACATCTTTGACTTGGTCACTGACAAAATCCGATAACGCGGTAGCCAGCTCTGCGCTAGTAAATTCGGGTTTGTGATAGCGATTGAAGAACCAGAACCAGGCAGTGGCTTGCTCTGGGTTGGTCACCAAGAGCCAATGCAGAAGCCAAATCGTTGCCTCATCTTCCAAGTAGGGATCACAGCCCTTGTAGGTGCTGAATAGCATCTCGCCTAAAGTGGTTGGTTTATAACTATCTCTCTCAACGAGCTGAAAGGCCCTGAGCCAATATCCTATTGACTCCACCATGTTCTTCCCAACACCCAGTTCGGCAATCGCCTCATCAGACCGGAGTATGCTTGGGTTCCTCTTTAAAGCCTGAAAACCTTTAGACAGCCAGCCATAGCGCACGGCAAAAGTCTGATGCCGACCGAACGTTACTTTATTTCCTATAAATTGCACGTTACTCACTCCTTGGCTCATTGGGATCCTGCAGCGCGAGTTGCAGCTGACCACGCTCAGCTAAAAACTCCTCTGCATTCTCAAGAAACCATGCCTTAAGATTTAACCCTTCTTTCCGTAGAGCTTTATGGAGCTCTTGCTTCAAATCTGGCTCGATCTCTATGACTATCCTGCCGCTACTACCTATACTCATATCGGTTTATGTCACATAACATTGGCGATGTGCCATACATTACCAGCACCCAAACCAATGTTGGAGCAATTTATAAGAAAAAGGGCCATCACATGGGGTCTCCCCTCGATATTATGTCGCTTTTGAGTACATGAATATATAGGCTACATGGCCGTACCCCTCCAATCCGGGCCATGCAAGATGTGGGATTTCCAACTATTTTGTTAGTAAGGAGATCCCGATATGAAGCGCAAGCACCACACCGAAGAGCAGATCATTGGCGTCCTGAAGGAACACGCCGCAGGTGCCTCCGTGGCGGACCTGGTCAGGCGACACGGCGTCTGCGAGAACACGATCTACCGTTGGAGATCTAAGTATGGCGGCATGGAGGTCTCTGAAGCGCGTCGCCTCCGTGACTTGGAGGCCGAGAATCCCCGCCTGAAGCGCCTGCTTGCTGACGCAGAACTGGACAAGGCGGCACTGAAGAAACTTGTGGAGGAAAAGTGGTAACGCCCGCAGAGCGGCGGCGGGCGGTGGACCACCTCAAGGATTGTCGCTTCAGTGAACGTCGGGCTTGCCGCCTGGTGGGTCTGAGTCGGTCCGTGGCGCAGTATCAGCTACAGGCTGCGAACGACGAGCCCTTGCGGGGCCAGCTCAAAGTACTCGCTGAGTAGTACCCTCGTTACGGCTACCCCACGCTGCACGCGATGCTTCGAGCCAAAGGATTCGTGAGAAAACACAAGCGAACCTATCGGATCTATCGCGAGGAAGGTCTTCAGGCCCGCACCAAGCGACGCAGGAAACTGACCAGACCGCGCGTGCCCATGGAGGTCCCGTCGGGCCTGAATCAGCGTTGGTCGATGGACTTTGTCTCAGACCAGTTGGCCAATGGTCGGCGGATAGGGATTTTGAATCTAGTGGATGACTACTCGCGCGAGTGCATATTGCAGGTTGTCGACTTTTCGATTTCAGGCGAACGCCTGGCTCGGGAGTTGGATAAGCTGGCATGGAGCCGGACACTTCCTCGAACCATTGTATGTGATAACGTTCTACATAGGGAAGTCAAGCAGCCGCCAGGCAATAGCTCTCCATTCGCGCAAAACTCGTAGCGCGAGCGAGATCCTCACGAATTTCCAGGCGTCCATCTGCCCTAAATTGGAGAGTTCTCGCCCATAGTC
>JANSYN010000016.1 GCA_024742415.1 Gammaproteobacteria bacterium | reverse complement strand
GGTACTATGATATTGGGTGGCCATAACGGCATTCTCCTGCTGTAAGAAATCGCATTCATACTTTAGGAGAACCAATTGCCGTTGTGGCCACTAAATTCTTACTCGGGCCAATTTACTGCGGTTGCATATGTACTACGGCCCGGAGTTTTTGGGTGAAGTCTTTACGGCCTGGGCCAAAGAGGCCGGGATGGCCATCCAGTATATCCAGCCCGGCAAGCCCAATCAGAATGCGTACATCGAAAGGTTCAATCGCACCTATCGGGAGGAGGTGCTGGATCAGTACCTGTTTACGTCGCTAGAGCACGTTCGAGAAGCCACTTGGTGGTGGATGATCGAATACAACGAGGATCGGCCTCACGATGCGTTGGGAGATATGACGCCCCTTGAGGCCAGAAAATCCGCTGGAAACTCTAGTTTCGAACTGTCCACTTGACGGGGAAGCTTACGGGTGCACATTCGCAGTACAGAGGAAGATGAAATGCCTCGTGAGAATCCAGAAGTTCTTGAAGCCGAAATCGCAGAGAGGGCGAAACTGGCTATTAAGTTACTTCCTCAAGTCTTGTACTTAGAACAGTGCTCATAAAAGAAGAGAGTGTTTTGTGGTTAGTGTCTTTGCATGAAAGGCAGGTGTACATAAGCTCGGCCAAGGAATTTGGTATTCACTATTGCAATAACCGCTAAAAGAACTCTAATGTAATCAAATGGTTAGTTCCCCCGACAAGGGGAATCTGGCTTTCCTCGTGCTTAGAGGAACATGCCCATAACTGTCTATATATAATGTTTTATTGGTGCCCAGAGACAGAATCGAACTGCCGACACGGGGATTTTCAATCCCCTGCTCTACCGACTGAGCTATCTGGGCTTTTCTTCGAACGCGTCGAGAAAACCTGCGGAACCGCAAGAGCCGCGTATTAAACCCGCAGAGGCAGCGTGAGTCAAGCCAGCAGCCGGTTCAGCGCGCGGCTTTGGGCAGTGATACCGAATACTCGAAGAGGTCCAGGATTCCGTCAATCAGCTCCAGCTTCTCGCTGCGCAGTGGGAACACGGCGTGGGCGGTGCGCTCCAGCGTGGGGGCATCGGGTACCACGTGTAACTGGCGTTGTTTTACCGCTTCCGAGACCATGCGCACCGGCAGGTAGGCCGAGCCGCCCACTGCCAGCAGGTGTTCCAGTGCCATTTTGGCTTGCGATACCCGAACCTGCGGTTCGGGTGCATCGGGGAAGAGGCGGCGGTGCTCAAGGCCGTGGGTGAGGCCCCAATCCACCATCAGGTAGCCTTCGCCAACGGCCTGCTCAACGCTTTGATCAGGCCTGGCGCACACCAGCACCAGTTCCACGTTAGCCACCTCTTTAACCTGTAGCGTTTCCAGTTGTGGCGGTTCCAGCATAAATACAATGTCCAGTAGCCCGTCCAGCAGCCGACGCGTCAGTTGGTCGGCGCCATGGCTCTCGGTGATGATGCCCAGTTCCGGGCGCTGCCTGCGCACCGCGTGAAACCAGTTCTGCAGGGCCACGTCCCACAGGCGCAAGCTGCCGCCAATAGTGATTTGAGCGTTACTGCCCCCCAGCATGACTTCCTGGCGGGCCTTGCGCCAACCGCTGAGCAGGATATCGGCATGGCGCGTCAGTCTGTGCCCCTCCGCTGTTAGTTGCAGGTCTTTGTACCGGCGCACGAAAAGACGGGTGCCCAACTGCGATTCCAGCAGTTTGATGCGCGCACTCACGGCTGCCTGGGTCAGGTTCAGGTTGTCGCCGGCGTTGCCAAAATGGCGCGTGCGATCCACCTCAAGAAACGTTCTGAGCAGTTCGAGATCCATGTTCACCTAACAAAAATTTTTATTCAGAATAACAAAAATATATAGATAGATTTGTTGGTCGTCCATCCTTATCGTCGCGCCTGCAGTTTCACGATGGTCGTGAACACACAAGGAGAAACACATGAAAAACACTCTCGTTTTCGCAGCAGTCATAGCCGCCAGTGTGGCGACTCCGGCTTTCGCGCAAACTTCTGACCGTGGCCCCGAAGCGGGTGAGCGCGAGTTCAGTATTTCGGGCACCGGTGCAGGCGACAAGGACTTTGACAACTCCAGCGTTGGCATCTCGGGCGACCTGGGCTGGTACACATCCGACAGGACCTCCTGGGGTGCGCGCCAAAGCGCCAACTATTCCGACGTTGCTGGAGAAAACCTCTCCAATGACTTCTGGAACGGTAGCACTCGCGGTTATGTGAACTATCACTTCGGCGAGGGCAATGCCCGCCCGTTTATTGGCGCAAGTTTGGGTGCGGTCTACGGTGACTCTGTCTCCGACAGTGGTTTTGCCGGTGCCGAGTTTGGCCTGAAGTACTACGTGCTGGACAAGACCTACATCCTGGGTCGCGCGGAGTATCAGTTCTTCTTTGACGGTGGGGATGCGGCTGAAGAGAACTGGGACGATGGCGCTTTTGTGTACACCATTGGTGTTGGTTTTAACTTCTAGGCGCGTGAGTTAACTCAGGTGGCAGGCTGTGGCGAAGGGGTTCGCCACAGCCTTTTTTTGCTTCGGTGTTACAGTTTCTGCGAACGCGGCCAACGGCGTAACGCAAAGCCAACTGGCTGCAATGCATAGCCCACAGTACAGGAGGTTGCGACACAATGAATTCTAACCACGGTCAGGATGTCGAAAAACCTGCAGCGCAGAAGGTCGGTGTGGGCGAGCGGGTACAGCGTGAGCCAAAGATCATTGATGCACAGTATGAATCGCTGGCAGGCGAGGCAGAAGCCGCAAATCCGGCTGCTGCAAGCGAGCCCTACCGTCACGAGGACAGCGACAGCCAGGAGACGGCCGCCTCGATGGCCGGGTCTGCCGTTGTCGTTGGCGATCTGCTGGTCGAGGCAGATGGCCTGGCCTATCCGGAAACCACCCTTGCCGGTGCGCTCGATTTTCTGGTGCGCAGGCAGTCAGCCGAGGAAATCACCTATATCTACGTTGTTGATGAAAACCGCGTGCTGCGTGGCGTGGTAACACCGCGTGACCTCCTACTGGGCAGGCCGGGCCAGACCCTGGGCGAAATCATGCAGCGGGCGCCGCTGTCTTTTCGTCGTGATACGCCCATTGCGGAGGCGGTGCAAACGGTTTTGCATACGCACCACCGCTTGTATCCGGTGGTGGACGATATCGGTCGCATGGTGGGTATGGTCTATGGCTGGCAACTGTTTGACAAAGTGGCCAGCGAAGTCAGCTCGCAATCGGTCAATATGGTGGGTATGGACAAGGAAGAGCGCTTCGTAACGCCGATTCTCAACGCTTTTCGTATGCGCCACCCCTGGTTGCTGGTTAACCTGGTTACTGCCTTTGCCGCCGCACTGGTTGTGGGTTTTTTTGAAGACACGATCTCACAGATCATTGTGCTGGCCGTGTTTCTACCTGTGCTTGCCGGGCAAAGTGGCAACACCGGTTGCCAGGCGCTGGCCATTACCTTGCGCGGCCTCACGCTGGGTGAGTTGAAGGACTTCCCGGTGCGGCAGCTGTATTTCAAGGAACTGGCACTGGGCACGCTGAACGGCCTGGGGGTGGGTATTATCGCGGCGGCAGTGATGTTTATTTACGCCACGACCAGCGGCGAGGCCAATCCGGCGGGGCTGGCGTTTGTCATCCTGGCAGCGATGGTCGGTGCCTGCATGTGCAGTGGATTCTTCGGGGTCGCGGTGCCGTTGACGTTGCGCCGTTTCGGTGCAGACCCAGCCATGGCGAGCAGTATCTTCCTCACCACGTTGACGGATATCGTCGGCATGGGCTTGATGCTCTTTCTGGCAACGGTGCTGGTGCTGTAGGCACTAGCGCCGGCGCCCTGCACCTGGGCTCACTCGCTTGGCGGCACGTAGCCCTCGGCCTGGTCGTAATCTTCCCCTGAGAAGAACTTGTCCATCTCCTGCTGCAGATACTTGCGCGCCTCGGGGTCGACCAGTGTCAGGTGCTTCTCGTTAATCAGCATGGTCTGGTGGGCCTGCCAGTCCATCCACGCCTGTTTTGACACGGTGTTGTACACTTCCTCGCCCTTGGGCCCGGGGTAGGGTGGGGCATCCAGGCCTTCCATGTCCTTCTGGTACTTCTTGCAAAAAACAGTGCGGGACATCCTGCTAACTCCTTAGGGCAGCTATCGCTGCATGTATTCGCTACGGGGTGCATCTGCGCGCTGCAGTGTGTCCAGTAGTCGCACTACCGGGGCGGCCAGACCAATCTGCACATCGCTGTGCACGTTATACCAGAGGTACTGGGTGCCCTCCATCACCGAGTCCGGCTGGGTCGGCAACAGGGCGACGATGGGCGTGATGTCCAGGTGGTAATGGCTGAACGTATGGCGAAAACCGGGCAGCGCATCCAGGGTTTGTGGCCGCAGATTCCAGTTATCCAGGCAATGTGCGATCGCGTGTTGCTCACCGGTGATCTCAGGAAAACACCACAAACCGCCCCAGATGCCGGTGCCGGGGCGCTTTTGCAGCCACACGGCGCCGTCGGGAGTGCGCGCCAGCAAAAAATGTGTCTGCTTTACCGGCAGGGCCTTGCGCGGCTTTTTGCCCGGGAATTGGTGCTGGGCACCTACGGCAAACGCCGCGCAGTCTTCTGCCAGCGGGCAGTCGCTGCAGGCCGGGTTGGAGCGCGTGCAAAGGGTGGCGCCCAGATCCATCATGGCCTGGGTGTAGTCCGCGCATCGCGCAGTGGGCGTATAGCGCT
The DNA here is from genome assembly GCA_024742415.1 of Gammaproteobacteria bacterium. Lineage (GTDB taxonomy): Bacteria > Pseudomonadota > Gammaproteobacteria > Pseudomonadales > Halieaceae > Marimicrobium. The sequence goes on along the minus strand of JANSYN010000016.1, from coordinate 87,866 downwards.
CGGCAATCTCCCACAGGCGATTGTGCACGGCGGTTTTCCCCGGCCAGCCCTCTACGCGATGGTAGCGCGCCAGCACGCGCTTCACATTGCCATCAAGAATGCTGGCGCGCTGCCTGTAGGCGATGCTCATAATGGCACCGGCGGTTGAGCGACCAATGCCGGGCAGTGCCTCGAGCCCTGCCAACGTATCGGGAAACGCACCGCCTGCCTGTGCGATGGCTTTTGCCGCCTTGTGCAGGTTGCGCGCGCGGGCGTAGTAGCCAAGGCCAGTCCACAGGTGCAGGACTTCGTCCTGTGATGCCCCCGCCAGCGCCTGCACATCCGGAAAGGCCTGCATAAACCGCTCGAAGTAGGGGATGACGGTCTTCACCTGCGTTTGTTGCAGCATAATCTCCGACACCCACACCCGATAGGGAGAAATGCCGCGCTGCCAGGGCAGGTCCTTGCGGCCATTGGCGTCAAACCAGGTAAGTACCCGTTCGTGGAAAGGTGTTGTGCTGGGCATTGGCAGAAGGTGTCGATAACGCAACATTACAGCGAGCCCACAGCCTACTGACTCACCCGCCATAATGCCAATGAATTCAGGGCACTCTTATCTTATAATGCCGCCCTTTACGGCCCGCCCGGCGGGTGCGATCCGCCGTCGCGACACAGCGGCGGCACACAGTGGAGAAGACGATGGCGCAGCGCAAAGCCACGGTAACGCGAGATACGCTGGAAACGCAGATCACCGTTGCGGTGAATCTCGATGGTTCCGGTCAATCGAGCTTTGACACCGGTATTCCCTTTCTCGAACACATGCTCGATCAAATCGCGCGACACGGCCTGATCGATATCGACATCGTGGCCAAGGGCGATCTGCACATAGACGATCACCACACTGTTGAAGACATCGGCATTACCCTGGGCCAGGCCATCAACAAAGCGGTGGGCGACAAAAAAGGCATCGTGCGCTACGGCCACGCCTATGTGCCACTGGACGAGGCACTGTCGCGCGTCGTGATTGATTTTTCTGGTCGTCCCGGGCTGGTCTATGGTGTGGAATACACCCGAGCCGCCGTCGGTGGTTTTGACGTGGACCTGTTCCTGGAGTTCTTCCAGGGCTTTGTGAATCACGCGCTGGTCACACTGCACATCGACAACCTGCGCGGTGATAACACGCACCACCAGGCGGAGACTATCTTCAAGGCTTTTGGTCGCGCTGTGCGCATGGCGCTGACTGCCGATGCGCGCATGGCGGGCATTATGCCGTCCACCAAAGGCGTTTTATAAGCGAGCCCCCTTATGAGCGGTGTTGTTGCCGTTATCGATTACGGCATGGGTAATCTTCACTCTGTTGCCAGTGCGCTTGCGCACGTGGGTGCGCAGGAGGTGGTGGTTACCCATGACGCCGAGCTTATTCGCAAGGCCGATCGGGTGGTGTTCCCCGGCGTTGGTGCCATTCGCGATTGCATGTCCGAGATACGCCGCCTGAAGTGCGACGAGTTGCTGCAGCAGGCGTTAACGGAACAGCACGTTCCGGTGCTGGCAATCTGCGTGGGCCTGCAGGCGATGATGAGCCGCTCTGAAGAAAACGGCGGCGTCGATTGCCTGAACATGATCAGCGGTGAGGTACGCTATTTTGGCAAAGCGCTGCACGACGATGCCGGCAATCGCCTCAAGGTGCCTCACATGGGGTGGAACAGCGTCAAGCAGGAGTCACCGCACCCACTGTGGGCCAACATCGAAGATGAGTCGCGCTTTTATTTTGTGCACAGCTATTACGTGCATGCCACCGATCGCGGCTTGCTGTCTGGCTCCGTACGCTATGGCGTCACCATAGACGCTGCGCTGGCGCGCGACAATTTGTTTGCGGTGCAGTTTCACCCGGAAAAGAGCGCAGGCGCGGGGCTGCAATTACTGAAAAACTTTTTACAGTGGGACGGACGATGCTGATCATTCCGGCAATTGATTTGAAAGACGGGCATTGCGTCAGGCTGCGACAGGGCCTGATGGATGACAGCACGGTGTTCTCTGACGACCCGGTTGCAATGGCCGCGCGCTGGGTCGAGGCCGGTTGTCGTCGCCTGCACCTGGTGGATCTCAACGGCGCCTTCGCGGGCGAGCCGGTCAATGGCGAGGTCGTAACCGCGATCGCTGCCGCCTACCCTGATCTACCCATTCAGATTGGCGGCGGCATTCGCAACCTTGACACCATCGAGCACTATGTTCGCGCGGGCGTGAGCTACGTAATCATCGGCACCAGCGCGGTAAAAGAACCGGCGTTCGTCGCAGAAGCTTGCCGTGCGTTTCCGGGCAGGGTGATTGTGGGGCTTGATGCCAGAGACGGCCTGGTTGCCACTGACGGTTGGGCAGAAGTCTCCGGTGTGCGAGCAACAGATCTGGCCAAACAGTTTGAGTCCGACGGCGTCAGCGCGATTGTTTATACCGACATCGCGCGCGATGGCATGATGCAGGGCGTGAACGTCGAAGCGACGGTCACGATGGCGCAGGCCTCAAGCATTCCCGTGATTGCCTCGGGCGGCATTACTGACCTTGAGGATATTCGCGCGTTGGCGGCGGTTGCAGCCACCGGCATTATTGGTGCCATTACTGGCCGGGCTATCTACGAAGGTACTTTGGATGTTGCCCAGGCGCAGCGCCTGTGTGATGAGGCTGCCTGATGTCTCTGGCCAAACGCATTATTCCCTGCCTCGACGTGGACAACGGCCGCGTTGTAAAAGGCGTGAACTTCGTGGGCATTCGCGACGCCGGTGACCCGGTAGAGATTGCCATGCGTTATAACGAGCAGGGCGCCGACGAAATCACGTTTCTCGATATTACCGCCAGCCATGAGGGCCGCGACACCACGGTACATACCGTGGAACAGATCGCCGAGCACGTGTTTATTCCGCTGACGGTGGGTGGCGGGATTCGCACCATCGAGGACATCCGCATTATGCTCAACGCCGGTGCCGACAAAGTCAGTATCAATACTGCCGCTATTCACAACCCGGAACTGGTGCGCGAATCCTCACAGCGTTTCGGCTCGCAGTGCATTGTGGTCGCGATTGACGCAAAACGCGTTGAGGATGTTGATGGTCAGCCGCGCTATGAAATTTTCACTCACGGTGGGCGCAAGCCAACCGGCATCGATGCTGTTGCATGGGCGCGCAAGATGGCCGACCTCGGTGCCGGTGAAATCCTGCTAACCAGTATGGATCGCGACGGCACCAGGAACGGCTTTGAACTGGGCGTGACGCGCGCCATTACCGAAGCGGTTAACATTCCCGTGATAGCGTCGGGCGGCGTGGGTAATCTCGATCACCTGGTCGAGGGCATTACCAAGGGGGGCGCCGACGCGGTGCTGGCCGCGAGCATCTTTCATTTTGGCGAGTATTCAGTGCCCCAGGCCAAGGCTTATATGGCGCGGCACGGCATCGACGTTCGTCTCTAGCGTGCCTGGGCAGCGTGCTGATCGGCCGCAGGAGGGGCCGTGCGGTTAGCACTGGTGCCCGAAGCAGGCTGGTCGGTGTTTTCCGTCGGTCCGTCTTCTACCTCATCATTGGCCTCTGCACGAGGCTGCGCGCCGTCTGCCACAGCGCAATCGCTCGCGTTCGCGCCGTCTTCGAGGAACTCAATCGCCTCTGAAACATACACCGTGCGAATACCCTGCGCTTGCAGTTCGGGAAGCGCCCGCTTCAGGTAATTGATGGTCGCCCGGTACGGATGGCCAATGGCGATGCCCAGCCCCTCGCGCTTTGCGCGGTTGACCAGAACATCAAAGCGCTCGGCAATCGCGTCGGCGTTGGTGTCGTTATCCAGAAACACCTGTCGCGACAGGTTCGGCACATTGAATTCACCGGCTACTGTTGCCGCAACGGTTCTGTCCGAGGTGCGCGAGTCCACGAAGTAGAGGTCGCGCCACCGTAATTCCTGCATCAGCCAGGCCATTTGCTGGCGGCGCTGGGTGAGGTCTGAACCCATATGGTTGTTGACGCCCTCCGCCTGGGGAACGTCGTCCAGCGCCAGTCGCAGGTTGCGCAGGAACTCCTCGCGCGACAGTTCTGCGGTCAGTCCATTGCGTCCCAGTGGTGTGTTGTTGAGCGTACTCATCGGGGCGTGCAGCATCACTTCCTTGCCGCCGGCCTGGGCCGCCCTGGCCAGGGGCCTGCTGTGGGCCGAAAAGGGGATGACGGCAAAGGTCAGTCGGCCGGGCAGGGCCAGTGCCTCCCGGCCGCGCTGAAGATGGTGCCCCATGTCATCGATGATAATCGCTACCATCGGGCCGCTGTTGTTGCAGTGGGTGCTGCAGGCGATGTTGCAGGTGGTGTTGAGGTTGGTGCTGAGGTTGGTGTTGTTGTTGTTGTTGGTGTTGGTGTTGGTGTTGGTGTTGGTGTTGGTGATTGTGTTGGGGTTGTTCTTCAGGGCGTTGGCGCCCGGGTCAGGCGCTTCAGCGGCGTTTGCCAGTAGCGCCACAAGGCAGCCCACAAGCCAGAAAGCGCCGTGGCACAGACGCCGCAGTTGCCCTGGCGTCGCCGGCAGCATTGTTGGGTACTTGCGGCGTGGCGGCAAGCCTCAGGAGCCCTCTGACGCTGCCTGCACTGCGCGGCCCGGTTGCGCGTTGCGCTGGGCATCGGCTTTTTGTGCGGTGTCTCGCATCCCCAGAATATTGAGGCCTTTGAGCAGGGTCAGCGCTTCGTAGAGTTGGTTGTCCTCGGCAAAGAGCTGGCTGGAGACTTTTTGATCCTGGCTGTTGTTGCCGCGCCCGGCGCTGGCGTTATCCAGGTGCCCGGCCAGATCCGCTTCCTTGACGCCCTTGCGTCCTTTGTAGGCGGTCACGTTGGCGCGCTCGATCACGATGTCTGGCGCAATGCCCTCGGCCTGGATGGAGCGGCCCTTGGGGGTAAAGTACAGGGCCGTGGTTAACTTGACGGCACGTGACTCGGAGATGGGCAGGATAGTCTGCACTGACCCCTTGCCAAAGCTCTGCGTACCCATAACGACCGCGCGGCCGTGATCCTGCAGTGCCCCGGCAACAATTTCTGAGGCGCTGGCCGAGCCGCTGTTGATAAGAACAATCAGGGGCACACCGCCACTCATGTCTACCGGGTCGGCGTCATAGCTCACATCGGACTGGCTGATGCGCCCCTCGGTATAGACGACGTTGCCGCCGTCCATAAACAGCCCGGCAACATCAACGCTGGCGCGTAAAATTCCACCCGGGTTGTTGCGTAAATCGAGTATCAGGCCTTTCAGCGGTTGCTCGGTCATCAGTTTTTCGAGTGCGCGTTGTACCTGTTTGCCGGTTTTGCTTTGAAACTGCGCCACGCGGATATAACCGAAGCCCGGTTCCAGCCAGCGCTGGCGCACACTTGCCACGCTGATCACGTCGCGGGTCAGGGTGATGTCAAAGGGTTGGCTTTCGCCCGGTCGCCCGATAGTCAGTGTGATTTCACTGCCTTTGGGGCCGCGCATCAGTTCCACCGCTTCGTTCAGCCCCATGCCCTTGACCGAGGTTTTGCCCAACTTCAATATGATGTCGCCGCTGAGCAGGCCGGCCTCCGCCGCGGGAGAACCATCAATCGGGGCAATGATTTTGATAAAGCCATCTTCGGTGCCGACTTCCAGCCCGAGGCCGCTGAACTCACCCGAGGTGGTGTCTTTGAGGTTGCTGAAGGCGTCCTGGGTGAGATAGGCGGAGTGCGGGTCCAGGTTCATCAACATGCCCTGGATGGCATAGTCGAGCAGCTGGCTGTCGTCGATTTCCTCGACGTAGCCGAGGCGAATCTGGTGATACACATCGGCAAATGTGCGTAGTTCGTCCAGTGGCAGGCGTGTGTCTGCAGGGATATCGGTTGACGCGTCAACCGCCAGTGCGGTCGGCGACAGAGCCAGTACAGCCAGGGCTGCCACGGTGTTCAGCCGGTGGCGCAGGGAGGGCAGGAGACGCATAGTTCAATACCGCAGATGCTTGCCAGTCGATGGTGACTTAGTGGCATCAGTGTACCCCAATCCCCAACGACAGTGCCAAGCCTGCAAAGGTTAATCCGTGCACCACTGCGCAGGGTCGGTAGGCTTGCCCTGGTGGCGAATCTCGAAATAGAGCTCTGCGCGATCACGGCCGCCGCTGCTGCCGACCGTGGCGATAGGCGTGCCGGCGTTGACCCATTCGCCGACATCGCGCAGCAGGCTGGAATTGTGTGCATAGAGGCTCATATAGCCTTCACCATGGTCAATAATGATCAGCAGCCCCGAGCCGCGCAGCCAATCGGCGTAGACCACGCGTCCGTGGTGTATGGCTTGCACGGACGTGCCCTCTTTCGACGGAATCATCAGGCCCTGCCAGCGCATCTTGCCCTCGTTGCGTGGTCGGCCGAAGCGGTTGCTGGCTTTGCCCTGTATGGGCCAGGGCATGGCACCCCGGGCTTTTTCAAAGGGCTGGAAATCGTCGGGCACTTCCATATTGACGACCGCTTCTTCAATCGCCTGCAGCAGTGACTCCAGTTCCTGGCGATCTTCCTGCAACTTCTTAAGCTGCTTGGCTTTGCTGTCGATATCTTCGCTCAGGTCGAGAATAGCGAGCTCGCGCGCGGCCTGCGCTTCAACCAGTGCCTTGCGCTGGTCTTCCAGTGTTTCACGCTGCGCTGCCAGGCCTTCCAGGGTGGTGGCGATTTGCAGCGCTACCTGCTCGATGTCAGTCAGGGTGTTGCGGTATTCCTGGAGCAGATCTTCGCGGGCATCGAACACGTAGCGGTAGTAGGCCATCGCCCTGGCAATCTCGTTCGGGTCGGTCTGGTTGAGCAACACCTTCAGTTGTGCCTGGTCGCCGGTGCGCCAGGCAGCGCGCAACTCCACGGCGATGCGCGCCTGCTGCGCGTCCCGTGCGGCTTCCAGCGCTGTTTGCTGTGCCTGCAACGCCTGTAACTCGGCCTCGCCTGTGCTTATATCTGCGGTGGTTGCTGTGATGGCCTTTTTGACCTCACCCATTTCGACTTCCGCATCGCGCAGTTTGCGCTGGATAGTGCTGCGCCGGGTGCTGGCCTCGGCGATTTCAAAATTGATGCGTTTGATGTCTTGCTCAAGCTGTTCGAGTTGCCTGCGCGTGCGCTCTTCGTCAGATTGCGCCAGTGTCGACGGCGCCAGTGTTGCCAGCATCAGGGCAACGAGCAGGGTGAGCGAGCTCGGGATGCTGGTCAGTGGCCACGGGCTCGCCATCAGTGTTGAACTCAGCCGTGGGCTTCGGCTGTCGCGCTGGAATGCACCTGTGCCAGATTGTGACCGGTCATTTCCCTGGGCTGCTCAAGGCCCATCAGCCCAAGCAGGGTGGGAGCGATGTCAGCGAGAATGCCCGGCTCGTTCTGCAGGGTCACTGATTTGGGCCCCACGTAGACCAGCGGCACCAGCTCGGTGGTGTGCTGGGTATGGTGTTGGCCGGAGTCGTAATCCTGCATCTGTTCGCAGTTGCCGTGATCGGCGGTAATCAATGCCTGGCCACCGACTTCTGCCAGGGCTGCCTCAACGCGGCCAAGGCAGGCATCCAGTGCTTCTACCGCCTTCACGGCAGCGCTGTAGACGCCGGTGTGGCCGACCATGTCGCCGTTGGCGTAGTTACACACGATCAGGTCGTAGTCGCCGGATTTTATGGCAGCGACCAGCTTGTCGGTAACCTCGGGCGCGCTCATCTGCGGCTGCAGGTCGTAGGTTTCAACGTTGGGAGAAGGGATGAGTTCGCGCACTTCGCCGTCAAACAGTGCTTCACGCCCGCCGCTAAAGAAAAATGTCACGTGGGCGTACTTTTCAGTCTCTGCAATGCGCAACTGGGTTTTGCCCCTGGCCGCCACGTACTCGCCCAGCACATTGTCGAGCGATTCCGGGGGAAACGCGCAGTTGGCGGCGATGTCGGCGGCGTACTCGGTGGTCATGACAAAGTCGGCAAGTGCAGGAACGACGGCGCGGTCAAAGTCATCGAACGCCTTGTCGACAAAGGCGCGTGTCAACTCGCGAGCGCGATCTGCCCTGAAGTTGAGGAACAATACGGCGTCGTTGTCAGCAACCACCGCAGCGGCTTCGCCATCGGCCGCAATGACGGTGGGTGCGACGAACTCGTCATTTTCATCGCGGGCGTAGGCCGCGGCAAGGCCTTCGCTGGCGCTGGCATAGCGATGCTCTGCGCTGCCCTCGGTCAGCAACTTGTAGGCCGCTTCAACGCGGTCCCAGCGATTGTCCCTGTCCATGGCGTAGAAGCGGCCGCACAGTGAGGCGGTGCGGCCCGTGCCTATTTCCGCAAACACGGCGTCGGCTTTTTGCAGTGAAGCCTGTGCACTGCGCGGTGGTGTGTCGCGGCCGTCCAGGAAAGCGTGCAGGTAGACCCTGCTGGCCCCGCGCGACGCCGCCAAACGCAGGGCGGCAAAAATCTGCTCTTCGTGGCTGTGTACGCCACCCGGTGAAAGCAGCCCGAACACGTGCACGGCGCCGTTGTTCGTAACAGCGCTGTCAATGGCGTGTGTAAACGCCCGGTTGCTGTTGAAGCTGCCATCGGCAATTGCCTGGTCGATCCGTGTAATGTTCTGGTAGATCACCCGGCCGGCGCCCAGGCTCATATGGCCCACTTCGGAATTGCCCATCTGGCCGCCCGGCAGACCGACATCGGTGCCTGAGGCGGAAATCAGCATATGCGGAGCCTGTGACCAGAGCCTGTCCCAGACCGGGGTTGCGCCATTGGCGATGGCATTGTCGCGGGTGTCTTCGCGATAGCCCCAGCCGTCCAGCACGATCAGTACGGTCGGGATGCGTTGGGTGTCAGTCATGAGTGAATGTCCAGTCTGCCAATGTGGTTTTTGCCGCGATCCGATGCCCCGGTCGGGCCGCGACACGGTGCGGTTCGAACGCAGCATTTTAGCGCGTGAACTGGCCACGCGCATGACAATATTACCGTCTGTGCGCGTGATCCCGGCCTTGCGGGGCTGGTTGCCTTTTGGCAGACGCTGTATACTTGCGCCCCGGCAGATGCCGGTAACGGCGTCACCTGACCAGGCGCAGCACGTGTTGCATCGCATAACGGGGCTGGCGCCTCATTCCAGAAGGTATTGGCAACCACAGCATGGCCCTCTTCTTTGAATTTCTCGCACAACAATGGGTGCTTTTTGCCGCACTGCTCACTGTTATCGTCATGCTGTTCCTGCATGAGGCGCGCAAGTCCGGACCTTCTCTGTCGCCGCAGCAGGCGATCAACCTGATCAACCAGAAAGAGGGTGTGTTTGTCGATCTGCGTGATGCCGCCGATTACAAACAGGGCCACATCGTTGGGGCGGTGAATATACCGGCGGCCAAACTGGCGGCCAGGATGAGCGAGCTGGACAAGTTCAAGAGCAAGCCCGTGGTGTTGGTGTGCAAAATGGGCCAGCAGTCCGGCGCGGCCGGCAAGCAGCTCAAGGCCGCCAACTTCGAAGACGTGTACAAGATGAGCGGTGGCATGATGGAGTGGGGCAATCTGCAGCTGCCCACCGTCAACTGATGGGAGCAGCGGTCACACTCTACACGACGCGGTCATGCCCGTATTGTGTTCGCGCCAAACGCCTGCTGGATGCCAAAGGCAGCACCTATACCGATATTGCCGTGGATGCAGACCCCCAGCGCCGTATGGAAATGATGGAACGCAGCGGTCGCCGCACGGTGCCGCAGATCTGGATTGGCGATCAACATGTGGGCGGTTGCGACGAGCTGTATGACCTGGAGCGACGCGGTCTGCTCGATGGTTTGCTGGCCGGATAGACGCACGGGCTGAACCCTAAACACATAACTTACTTTCATGGAGGACGGCTCAATGGCCGACGAACAAGCAGCGGGAACGCAACAGGCACCACAGCAGCAGTTTGCCTTGCAGCGTATCTACACCAAAGACATCTCTTTCGAATCCCCCCAGACACCCGGCGTGTTTCGCGAGGAATGGGCGCCTCAGGTGAACGTTGACCTCAATACCAAGAGTGACAAGGTCGATGACGAAGGCAACTTTGAAGTTCAGTTGGCCATTACCATCACCGCCAGGAAAGACGACACCACCATCTTTCTGTGCGAAGTGCACCAGGCCGGTATCTTCCTGGTACGTGGTATTGAAGGGGAAGACCTGCGCCGTGTGCTGGGTACCGCCGCGCCCAATATTCTTTTCCCCTACGCCCGTGAGGCTATCGACACGCTGTGTGTGAAAGGCGGCTTTCCTGCCATCATGCTGTCACCGGTCAATTTTGATGCGCTGTATCAGCAAGCCCGGCAGCAATCCGCAGCCGCAGCTGCCGGTGGTGAGGGCGACGCGGTCTCTCATTGAGGCCACGACGATCGTTTATCCCCGATACGGGTTTTCAGCTCAGGCCGGGGAAGCCCAGTTGCCTGAGTCCCTCATAAACAACCAGGGCCGCTGCATTGCTCAGGTTGAGACTGCGGCTTTCGCTGCGCATTGGAATGCGAATTCTTTGCTCCGGCGGCAGGCCGTCCAGCAGCGTCTGGGGGAGTCCGCGGGTTTCTGGCCCGAAGAGTAAGGCATCCCCGCGCTCGTAGCGCACCTCGTGGTAACTCCGGGAGCCGCGTGTGGTGGCGGCAAAGATACGCTGGGCGTTGTGCTGCGCCATAAAACTGTTGAAGTCCGGGTGAATAGCCAGGTGGGCAAATTCGCTGTAGTCCAGGCCCGCACGACGCAGTTTTTTGTCCTCAAGGTCAAACCCTAAAGGCTCGATAAGGTGCAGCGAGCAGCCGGTATTGGCACACAAGCGGATGATGTTGCCCGTGTTCGGCGGTATTTCCGGCTCAAAAAGAACGATATTCAGCACAGCGCGCGGGCCGGGCGTTCACAGTTGCAGGTCTTTGAGTTTACGCGTCAGCGTGTTGCGCCCCCAGCCCAGCAGTTCAGCGGCGTCGCGCTTGCGCCCCTGGGTATGCTGCAGGGCAACCTCGATCATGACTTTCTCAAAATCCGGCACCGCCTCTTGCAGTATCTGCTGCTTGCCCATCACAAGCTGATTGCGTGCCCAGCTATGCAACTGCTCGCGCCAGTCTGCCTCGCCAGCTTCAGGGGGTGCCAGCGGCGCGCTGCCAAGTTCCGGTGGCAGGTCTTCAAGGTGTACTTCGCGCCCTGAGGCCATCACGGTGATCCAGCGGCAGGTGTTTTCCAGTTGGCGCACGTTGCCGGGCCATTCGAGACTGGTCAGGAACGCCTCGGTCTCGGGTAACAGTATTTTGCGTTCACCGCCCAGTTCGGACGCCGCCTGCTGAAAGAAATACTGCATCAGCCGCGGTATATCCTCGCGTCGTTCCGACAGCTTCGGGATATGAATGCGTATCACGTTCAGGCGATGGAACAGATCCTCGCGGAAGTCACCGCGCTGTACCAGGCCCTCCAGGTTCTGGTGGGTTGCGGCAATGATGCGAACGTCAACCTTGACCGGCACGTGGCCGCCAACGCGGTAGAATTCGCCGTCGGCCAGAACGCGCAGCAATCGGGTCTGGGTCTCGGCGGGCATGTCGCCAATTTCATCCAGAAACAGGGTGCCGCCATCGGCCTGCTCGAAGCGCCCCTCGCGCTTGCTGTTGGCGCCGGTGAACGCGCCTTTTTCGTGGCCAAAAAGCTCGGACTCCATGAGATCCCGGGGGATGGCCGCCATATTCAGGGCGATGAATGGCTGCGCCGACCGCGGGCTGTGCCGGTGCAGTGCCTGCGCGACCAGTTCCTTGCCGGTGCCGGATTCACCATTGATCAAAACGGTGATATTGCTGTGTGCCAGCCGGCCAATGGCGCGGAAAACCTCCTGCATCGCGGGTGCTTCACCGATGATTTCGGTGTGCGGTAATTCGGCAGGGGCCTGCACGCTGCCCATTTTCTCGCGCGCCAGCGCCAGCGCGCGCTCGGTGATCGCGATCACCTCGTCCAGGTCAAAGGGCTTGGGCAAGTATTCGAAAGCGCCCTTCTGGTAGGAAGAGACCGCGCTGTCGAGGTCCGAATGCGCGGTAGTGATGATCACCGGCAGGTCGGGATAGCTGTCGTTGATTTTTGCCAGCAGCTGCAGACCATCGGTGCCGGGCATACGAATGTCACTGATGATGACATCGGGCTGTTCCGAGGTGATTTGGCGCAGCAGCGCGTCCGCGTCTGCGAAGCTTTCGTTGTCGATTCCAGCCTGGTTAAGGGCGCGTTCCAACACCCAGCGGATCGAGCTGTCGTCGTCTGCGACCCAGACTTTAGGTTGCTTTTGCATGCTCATTGTCCATTGGTAGGTAAATAGTGAAAGTGGTTTTTCCTGGAATACTGTCGCAGGTCAGTAGCCCGCCGTGCTGGCTGACCACCGACTGGGCAATCGATAAGCCCAGCCCGGTGCCGTCTGCCCGGCCGGTGACCATGGGCGCAAAGATGGTGTGTTGCATCTCTTCAGGCACCCCGGGGCCGTTGTCGATAATATCGATGGCGCACACCAGGCGGTGGCGGCGCGCGCCCATGGTAAATTGCCGCTGGCAGCGGGTACGCAGGGTGATTTCGCAGCTGCCGGGTTCATCGGCAGCCTGCACGGCATTACGCATGACGTTCAGCACTGCCTGTATCAGCTGCGCGCGGTCACCTGGGAATTCCGGCAGGCTTGGGTCGTAATCCCGCTCAATGCGGACCTGGTTGTCGGATTCAGCGGTGATCAGGTCCTGCACGTGTTCCAGCACCTCATGAATATTCAGCGGTAGGGGATTGAGCTGTTGTTTGGGCCCTAGCAAGCGATCAACGAGGTCGCGTAACCGGTCCGCCTCGCTGATGATGATGCCGGTGTATTCGGTCAGGCTGCTGTCGGGAAGTTCTCGCGCCAGGAGCTGTGCTGCCCCGCGTACGCCCCCCAGCGGGTTCTTGATTTCGTGCGCCAGACCGCGGATGACCGCGCGTGAGGTTTCATGCGAGTACATGAGGCTTTCATCACGGCTGATCTTCATCAGGCGGTCGATCTCTATGAGCTCAACAATGAGCGAGGGCTGGCGCTTGTCGCCAGTGATCGGGGTGATGATCACATCGACGCGCACGTCCTGCCCGGACAGCAGCATCAGGCACATATCGCGGCTGGCATGGGGACTGTTGTTGGCCAGTGCCTGCTCCAGCTTGTCGAGCCAATCCCTGGGTTGCAGGATCAGTTTGCTGGCGTGCTGGCCAACACAACGCGCTTCAGACGTCTCCAGCAGGGCCTGACTGGCGGCGTTCAGGGCAGTCACATTCAGGTTGCTATCCAGCTCGACGACGCCGGTGCTGAGATAGTCCAGAATTTGCTGCTCTTGACGCATGACGTCCTCTTTGGCCTGGGCGTTGGCGGCGCGGGAGCGCCCTATCCAAATGCCGTTGCAAATTTGAAGCCAAAATGGTGCATTGAGCGATTAAAAGATAAGGCAACGGCGATAAAGGACTTTTGCGGTAAGTGAATACTTACTTTATGTGCGCTCTTACGCAAAGGCCCACCGTTTGACCGCTTACGCCCATCTGTATGCACTATTGTGGTGCATAAGGGTGAAGTTGTCTATCGGATGGTGCGGTTGCGCACCGAGCCAGGATTGAGTGACCAGTTCCCGTCGGCGTCTTGTCCGGCTTGCCACACGCGCAGGTTGCCAGGCCGCACGGTATTGCGCAGCACATGTACGATCACCGGCTCTGAGGTGGCGATCACCTGGTTGTCTGCATCGAGCACGTTGATCGTCAGTGTATGGGTGCCGTTGAATACGTTGATCAATTGCCACAACGTGCTTGTCTGCGGCTCTCCCTGTGCCTCGCCATCCATGAGCAATTGCAGCCGCTGGCTGGATTTGAGCGCGGGCTCAACCGCGGCAACCACGTCGAAGTTGCCAGGCCCTACGGGAATTGCCTCGTCATTGGCTGGCGAGGTGATACTGACTGATACTGCGGCGGAAGTGGCGGCGGGCTCGCGCGATGCCGGGGGTGCGGGCCGCAGAATATCTGGCGGCGGCGCGGCACTGTTAACCGGAGGGATCGCCACCTCCTGTGCAGAGGAACTGTTCGCTGCGGGCTTATCGGTGTACACCACATTGCCATTTTCATCGATGGTCCTATAGACCTGGGATTGCCCCATGGCGACGTGCGCTGCGCCAAGCAGCACCAGCAGCGCTAGCAGTTGTCGTGGCATGTCTTACTCCTGGCGGGTTGGCCCACCGATCAGTGCAGCCGCCTTAAACGTGGCGAGCATGGCTTATTCTAATGCGGCGCACGTGCTTTAGCACACCGGTAATATCACCTGAAACCGCCCAGGCGTTGGCCTGACGCGGCTGCCGAGCGCTGTTTGGCACAGAAAAGCCCGCTGCTGCCCGGCGAGGGTGGTGGGGAAGAGGTGGTACACGGGGATAATCGTGGGCATTGCCGGGCTACGCTACGGGATCGTCGCGCATAAAAAAGGGCCCGCAACTGCGGGCCCTGCAATAGCGTGGCATCGAATCCGCAGACTCGAGCCCTGCGGCTGATGGACTAGACGGAATAGTACATATCGAACTCGACCGGGTGTGTGGTCATGCTCAGTCTCTCCACTTCCTCAGACTTCAGGGCAATGTAGCCATCGATCATGTCGTCGGTGAAAACGCCGCCGGCGGTGAGGAAAGCGCGGTCTTCATCCAGCGCGGCCAGGGCCATCTCCAGGCTGGAGGCCACGGTGGGGATGTTGGCCGCTTCGTCTGCAGGCAGGTCGTAGAGGTCTTTGTCGGCTGCATCGCCAGGGTGGATCTTGTTCTGGATGCCGTCGATACCCGCTAACAGCATGGCTGCGAAAGACAGGTAAGGGTTCGCGGTAGGATCCGGGAAACGCACCTCAATACGCTTACCGCGTGGGCTTGGCTCGTACGGAATACGAATCGAAGCGGAGCGGTTGCGCGCCGAATAGGCGAGCATCACCGGTGCTTCAAAGCCCGGTACCAGGCGCTTGTAGCTGTTGGTTGATGCATTGGTGAAGGCATTGAGTGCGCGCGCATGCTTGATGATGCCACCGATGTAGAACAGCGCATCTTCAGACAGGCCGGCGTAGCTGTCGCCTGCGAAAATGTTTTCACCGTCCTTCGAGATGGACTGGTGGCAGTGCATGCCGGAACCGTTGTCACCGACCAGCGGCTTGGGCATGAAGGTAGCGGTTTTACCGTAGGCGTGGGCAACGTTGTGAACACAGTATTTGAGGATCTGTGTAGCGTCTGCCTTGGCGACCAGGGTGTCAAACTTGATGCCTATTTCGCACTGTCCGGCGGTGCCCACTTCGTGGTGATGCACTTCAACAGGCAGGCCCATTTGCTCCATGGCGGTACACATGGCAGCGCGAATGTCGTGCAGGCTGTCAACCGGAGGGACGGGGAAGTAGCCGCCCTTCACGCCAGGCCGGTGCCCGGTATTGCCGTCTTCGAAGCTCTGATTGGATGCCCAGGCGGCTTCTTCAGAACCAATGCTGTAGCTGGCGCCTGACATGTCGGCGTGCCATTTGACGTCGTCAAAAACGAAGAATTCGGGTTCGTTACCGAAAAAGGCCTTGTCGCCCAGACCGGTAGACTTGAGGTATTCCTCGGCGCGCTTGGCAACGGAACGTGGGTCGCGTTCATAGCCCTGCATGGTTGTAGGCTCGACGATGTCGCAGCGCAGGATAACCGTGGCGTCATCGGTGAAAGGGTCCAGCACGGAGGTGTCGTCGTCCGGCATCAGGATCATGTCTGATTCATTGATGCCCTTCCAGCCAGAGATGGAGGAGCCATCAAACATCTTGCCGCCTTCGAAAAAGTCAGCGTCAACCTCACTGGAGGGAATGGTAACGTGCTGTTCTTTGCCGCGTGTGTCGGTAAACCGCAGGTCTATCCAGCGCGCTTCACTTTCTTTAATCAGGTTCAGGGTCTTCTCAGACATTGTATGTCCTCCGTAGGGTAAAAATTAGCTTCATGCGCCGAGGCTCACTAATCGCGTGGCTCTGACGTCACGGCTGCGCACTTGCGAGTGGTGGTTAAACAGCACCTGCTATTTCCAAACAGCACCTGCTAAAAGCAAAAGCTGTGCCAATGCAGAGCGCGTGATAACTCACTGATAATCAGGAACAATTTTCCGCGTGATGGACAGGTCAACCTTCGACTGCACCAAAATGGTGCTTATGCGCACTACAATAGTGCGTACGGCTATGCACTGCGGATTGACTGACGGGGCTGCGCACCGTTGGGGCCATGTCGATAAAATGCCTGCCCCAAACAGTCGCATGGGTTATCGCTCCAATGCCGGGCGTTGTCAAGTTTTTCGCAGATATTGCCCGCCTGCCACGGGGCGGGCGCACGGTTTGAGCCGAGCATCGGGGCGTCTTGGCTGGCGGGAGAATGCCAGTGCCAGGCCTGGGGCAAGCACTGCTGGCCAGACGGTGGTGACCGTGCTGCCGGCGCCATGTTTGACCGCGCTCCTGGCCTTGCCGTGCACGGTGTACCGACACGCCGGCGCGGTGCATTGCGCCACCAGTATTACCATTGGCAATAGTCTGCTCTTTGGCTTGACGTGCTGTATAATCCGCGCCTTTTTCGGGGCCATGCCCTTTCGTCCGGGCCGTTTCTTGCCATCTTTTGTGCCTCGCAGCGCGTTGCTCATGCTGGGTTAGTGCCGGCTGCCGGTGCGGGCTGCGAGAAGAATCCCGGGCAATCTGAGGAACCATTTTGAGAGAGAAACTTCGTAACATCGCGATCATCGCGCACGTAGACCATGGCAAAACCACGCTGGTGGATTGTCTGTTACAGCAATCCGGCACGCTTGACCGCCGCTCTGAAGGAGCGGAGCGCATCATGGATTCCAATGACCAGGAGCGTGAGCGGGGCATTACCATTCTCGCCAAGAACACGGCGATCGAATGGAGTGGCTACCACATCAATATCGTTGACACGCCCGGGCACGCCGATTTTGGCGGTGAAGTGGAGCGCGTATTGTCGATGGTCGATTCAGTGCTGTTGCTCGTTGACGCAGTGGATGGCCCCATGCCGCAAACCCGGTTTGTTACCTCCAAGGCGTTTGAGCGCGGCCTGAACCCCATTGTTGTGGTCAATAAGGTTGACCGTCCTGGCGCTCGCCCGGACTGGGTTGTCGACCAGGTCTTTGATCTGTTTGACCGGCTCGGAGCCACTGAGCAACAACTGGATTTTCCGGTGATTTTTGCCTCGGCCATCGAGGGGATCTCGGGCCTTGATCACGAAGACATGGGCAGCGATATGCAGGCGCTGTTTGAAACAGTGATCAAGCACGTCCCGGCGCCCGAGGTCGATGCAGCCGGCCCCTTGCAGTTGCAGATATCGGCGCTGGATTACTCCAGCTATGTTGGCGTTATCGGGGTGGGCCGTATTACGCGCGGGGTGCTGCGCCCGAACAGCCAGGTCGTGGTGGTAGACGCCCAGGGCGGCACGCGCAAGGGGCGTGTGTTGCAGGTGATGGGCTATATGGGCCTTGAGCGGGTCGAGGTGGCCGACGCCGAAGCGGGCGATATCGTCTGTATTACCGGTATCGAAGGCCTGAACATATCCGACACACTGTGCGATCCGGACACCCCCGAAGCGCTGCCGGCGCTGTCGGTTGACGAGCCTACCGTGAGCATGACCTTCCAGGTGAACGATTCGCCCTTTGCCGGCAAGGAGGGCAAATACGTTACCTCGCGAAATATCAAGGAACGCCTGGAGCGCGAGCTGATCCACAACGTGGCGCTGCGTGTCGAGCCGGGCGAAAGTCCCGACAAGTTCAAGGTCTCTGGCCGGGGTGAGCTGCACCTGTCTGTGTTGATCGAGAACATGCGTCGCGAGGGATTTGAACTTGGCGTGTCGCGCCCTGAAGTGATTCGCAAGGAAATCGACGGTGTAATACACGAGCCCTATGAGCAACTGTTGATCGATTGCGAAGAGACACACCAGGGGTCAGTCATGGAAGAACTGGGTCTGCGCCGTGCCGAGCTGGTCAACATGGTGCCAGATGGCAAGGGGCGGGTGCGACTTGAGTTTATTATCCCGGCGCGTGGCCTGATTGGCTTTCGTTCGATGTTCCTCACCATGACCTCGGGTGGCGGCATCATGACACACGTGTTCGACCATTACGGCCCGGTGAAAAATGCCGAGATCATCCACCGCAGCAATGGCGTGCTGGTGTCTATGGTCAAGGGCAAAACGCTGGCCTACGGGTTGTTCAACCTGCAGGAGAGAGGACGTATGTTCGTCGATCCCAACGTAGAAGTGTACGAGGGCCAGATCGTTGGCCTGCATTCACGTGGCAATGATCTTCCGGTCAATCCCACCAAGGCGAAACAGCTCACCAACGTGCGCGCTTCTGGCACGGACGAGGCACTGACACTGACTCCCCCGGTACGGCACTCGCTGGAGCAGGCGCTGGAATTTATCGAGGAAGACGAGCTGGTTGAGGTCACGCCGAGTAGCATCCGCCTGCGCAAGAAGCTCCTGCAGGAGCATGAGCGCAAGCGCGCTTCGCGCGCCGTTGAAGCCTGAGTGTGAAAGCACTGCTGCAGCGCGTCTCCAGCGCAAGAGTTGAGGTGGCCGGGCGCCGCGTGGGCGCGATAGAGCAGGGCTTACTGGTGTTTCTGGGCCTGGACCGCACCGACGATGCCGATACAGCCGAGCGCATGCTCGATAAACTGCTGGCTTATCGCGTCTTTGCCGATGATGTCGGGCGGATGAATCGCAGCGTTGCCGAGATTGGCGGTGGCGTTCTGCTGGTGTCCCAGTTCACGCTGTCAGCCGATACCCGCAAGGGGCTGCGCCCCAGTTTTACCAGCGCCATGCCACCTGCGCAGGCACAAGCGCTGTATGACCACACACTGGAGCGCCTGCGCGCGCGCCATGCGCCGGTTGCCGCTGGGGAGTTTGGTGCTGATATGCAGGTGAGCCTGGTCAACGACGGCCCCGTGACCTTCCTCCTGGAACTGTAGTGCGCCATTGGGGCAGCCACTGAAGCCAGCCGTTGCAGTGCCAGTTATGGAGATGCACATCATCGCGCCGCCGGGCATCGTCGCCGAGTGTCGTCTGCCACGCCCGGCGGCCTACTGAAAACGCAGCAACATCTTGCGGTGGGCAATGCCGTCTTCCTGATACTCATCGCCCTGGGCGACAAATCCCAGTGAGCTGTAAAACCCCTGCAGGTGCGCCTGGGCACTGATACAGATATCGGCGTCGGGCCAGTGTTCACGATTGCAGGCGATACCACGCTCGACGAGGTCCCGCCCCAGTTGCGCCCCCCTGAAGGCCGGATGCACCACGATGCGGCCGAGTGAGCTCTGGTCATAACTGACGCCGGGTGGCAGGCAGCGCTGATAGGCGCAAAGGCGCCCCTGTGCGTGACACAGTATATGCAGCGCCTGTAGGTCTTTGTTGTCCAGATCGAGATAGATGGACTGCTGCTCGACAACGAAAACCTGCATTCTCAGCCGCATGATCGCATACAGCTCGAGCGTCGAGAGCGCGTCAAACGGCGCCGTGCGCCAGACATGATCCATGTGGTGGCCCTTGAGCAGGCTGACAGGAGCCCGGGTGGTTGGATGGTTGAGATCGTTGCAGCAAGCGTGCGCTGCGCCCGATCCGATGCTGATTCCAGCGTTCTCCGCTGCAGGATATGTTGTTACTATAGTGCCAGTCCAGCGGCGGGGTGCAAGGCCAGCCCTGCGATGCAAACAGGGGCACAGGGGGGGGCATCGCCCGTCGCCCTGGGTGGGCAACAGCAACGGGGGTTTCAAAGAATGCGAGCCAATACTGATGAGCAGGATTTCACGACCCTTGCGGAGCAATTTCGCGAGCTGGTAAAGGCCCTGCTTGACGCGGTGAATATGCCGCCCATGGCGCTGGAAGTGGAGCCCGTTGCGGGTGGCAACTTCCGTGGCTTTGATGCCGGCCAGTTTTATGTCGTGCGCTCTGGGTCTATCTCGGCCAGGTATCAGGGCAAGACCATCTACCTCCTGGAAGAAGGCGACATTCTGCTACCGGATATCACCGGGGTGGGCAATGACGATATTGCAGTGGTCTACAGCACTGACAGCGGCACAACGCTCGATGCCTACCCTGCGCTGGATTTTATGCGGCGGGTGTTTGACGAGCCCGCGGCGATTCGCCTGTGGACGCGCCTGTTGATTACCTATTGTGGTTTGATGTTGCGCATCGCCGCCATTCACAAGCAGGAAGATGCCACGGCCACGCCCGGATTTGAGGTCTACGAGCCCGGCGACATCATCATTCACCAGGGTGATCGTGCCGACTACGTATTCAATATGTCCTCAGGCGTCGCCGAAGTGCTGGTAGACGACGTTGCCGTGGGCCGCATCGGCGATGGCGAAATCTTCGGGGCAATGGCGGCGCTCACGCATGCCGACCGCAGCGCCACGGTGCGCGCCAAGACTCCCTGTTCGGTGGTCAAGGTGCCCAAAGAGCAGTTTACCGAGCTGATCAAGAGCAACCCGGCGACCATTCACAGCTTGCTGATCGACATGGCCAACTCCATCGTTAATCTCAACGAGCAGTTGGTTGGCTTGCGGGGCACACGCAGGTCCAGTTGATCCATCCCCCCATTCACACAAAGCACAACAGCAAAAGCGACGAACCATGTCTGATTCAATAGAAATCGATGCTGATGGCATAGAGCAGGTGTCATTGAAGCACTATGCCGAGAAAGCCTATCTCGACTACTCGATGTACGTCATCCTCGACCGCGCCCTGCCGCACGTGGGCGATGGCCTGAAGCCGGTGCAGCGGCGCATTGTTTACGCCATGAGCGAGCTTGGCCTGAAGGCTTCGGCAAAATACAAGAAGTCTGCACGGACGGTGGGCGACGTTATCGGCAAGTTCCACCCGCACGGTGACAGTGCGGCCTATGAAGCCATGGTGCTGATGGCGCAGGATTTCAGCTATCGCTACCCACTGGTGGACGGACAGGGCAACTGGGGGTCACCGGACGACCCGAAAAGTTTTGCCGCCATGCGTTATACCGAGTCTCGCCTGACCGCCTATTCCGAGGTGTTGCTGGCCGAACTTGGCCAGGGCACCGCCAACTGGGTTGCCAACTTCGACGGCACGATGGAAGAGCCCTCGGTGTTGCCGGCGCAGGTGCCCAACGTACTGCTCAACGGCACCACTGGCATTGCAGTGGGTATGGCCACGGATATACCACCGCACAATTTACGCGAGGTGGTGTCCGCCGCCATTCATTTGCTGGAACACCCAAAGGCCACGGTGGGCGAACTGTGCCAGCATGTGCAGGCGCCGGACTTTCCCACAGAGGCCGAGATCATTACGCCCGCCGACGAGATGCAGGCGATGTATGAAAGCGGCCGTGGCGCGCTGCGCATGCGTGCTGTGTGGTCCAGGGAAAATGGCGACATCGTGGTTAACGCCATGCCTTACCAGGTGTCCGGCTCAAAAGTGCTGGAGCAGATCGCGCAACAGATGCAGGCGAAAAAACTGCCGATGGTTGCCGACCTGCGCGATGAGTCCGATCATGAAAACCCCACACGCTTTGTGATCGTGCCACGCTCCAACCGCGTTGACCTCGACGCGCTGATGAGCCACCTCTACGCAACCACTGATCTGGAGCGCAGTTATCGCGTCAATCTGAATATGATTGGCATCGACGGCCGCCCCGGCGTGAAAGGCCTGGACGGGATTTTGCGGGAGTGGCTGTCGTTTCGCACAGAGACCGTGCGCCGCCGCCTCGAGTATCGGCTGGAGAAGGTGGAGAAGCGCCTGCATATACTCGAAGGGTACCTGGTCGCCTTTCTGAACATTGACGAAGTGATCCATATCATTCGTACCGAAGACAAGCCGAAGCCGGCCCTGATGCAGCGTTTCAAAATCACTGATGTCCAGGCCGAGGCGATTCTTGAGTTGAAGCTGCGCAACCTGGCCAAGCTCGAGGAAATGAACATCCGCGCCGAGCAGAACGAACTGGAAGCCGAGCGCGACACGCTTACGCAAACGCTGGGCAGCGCGGCCCGTCTCAAGACCCTGATCAAAAAAGAGCTCAAGGCAGTTGCCGAAAAGTTCGGTGATGAGCGTCGTTCGCCGCTTGCCACGGGCGCGGAAGCCCGTGCCTTCAGTGAACTGGAGTTGCTGACGGCCGACCCGATCACTGTGGTGATGTCCGAGAAAGGCTGGATTCGCGGTGCCAAGGGGCATGACATCGATCCCCTGGGGCTGAGCTACAAGTCCGGTGACGGTTTCAAGATGTCGGCACTGGGGCGCAGCAACCAGCCGGTGGTGATACTTGATTCCACCGGCAAGGCCTATACGGTGCCATCACACAACCTGCCTTCTGCACGGGGGCAGGGCGAGCCGGTCACCGGCCGTATCAACCCGCCCTCAGGCGCAACGTTTGAGGGCTTGATGATGGGAGCCGAGGACGCCCTGTTCCTGCTGGCCTCAGACGCGGGGTACGGCTTCGTCGCCAAGCTGGCCGACCTGCAAACCAAGAACCGCTCGGGCAAGGCCGCGCTCAAGCTGCCCAAGGGGGCGCGCGTGCTGCAACCGGCAGCGATTACCTCGGTTGAGGGGGCGTGGGTCGCGGCGGTGTCCAACGAAGGCCGTATGCTGCTGTTCCCACTTGGCGATTTGCCCCAGTTGCAGCGTGGTAAGGGCAACAAGATCATGGGCATTCCATCGGCGCGGGTGCAAAGTCGCGAGGAGTTTGTGATGGCGGTAAAAGTGCTGTCTGAGACAGACGCCCTCGTGATCAATTCCGGCAAGCGCCATCTCACCCTCAAGGCGGCTGACTTGCAGCACTATCGAGGCGAGCGCGGGCGACGCGGCAACAAACTGCCGCGCGGTTTCCAGAAGGTCGACAGCATTGTGATAGAGCACAAGGGCTAGCGCCGCCAGCGGTCTGACACCTGCGAGGTGCACGTGGGTGTGCATTGAGCGTCGCGTGCACTGTGCGAGCACAACCGCTGCAGTTGTGGGCGGATTCGCACTGCCCTGAAGAAGCAGATGACTCTTGGCCTGGCGGATGGCCCTTGCTCCGGCGGAGGGCTCTCGTTCCAGCGGATGGCTCTTGCTCCGGCAGGTGGCTCTTGCTCCAGCGGATGGCTCTTGCTCCAGCGGATGGCTCTTGCTCCAGCGGATGGCTCTTGCTCCAGCGGAGGGCTCTTGCTCCAGCGGATGGCTCTTGCTCCAGCGGATGGCTCTTGCTTCAGCAGATGGCTCTCGGTCCAGCAGATGGCGCTTAGTCCAGCTGGCGGCCCTCAGTGGAGCTGGGTTGGATCACTCAGGCGGCGCATAATGAGGCGTAGCTGGCGCTCCAGGAGATCGTGATAGGTACTGGCGAACTCCATCACGCGGGCATAGCCGCCGATGTCTGTTGCCTGATGACTGAGGCGGCTGGCAACGTCAATGTCCTGGGCGACTGCGTGCGCCAGCATCAGGCCGGGTGGAGAGCCACTGCTGACGGCCTGCAGTTCATCCAGCGTGTGCTGCATGTAGAGTCCTGGATAGATGTCGCCGCCATCTCCCACACCCAGTTCACTTTGCGCAACCGCCATGGATATTTTCAGCGACAGCGACATGTGGGCTTCCAGCTCGCGGCAAACTGCGGCGATGAGCCAGGCGCTGGAGGCGGCCCGAAAAGCCGCACTGCCGGACTTGTTGTCACCACTGAAAAACACCGCCAGGCCAAACTGCCGTGCCACGTGAATGTCACCGGCATAAAACCCTGCCGCCGCGTAGACAACCTGGTGCAGTCGATGTGTGTAGCGCTGCAGGGATTGCTCGTCGAGTGTGTCAACGTAGCCGACCAGGCTGTCCAGGTGCAGGTACAGCACTGCCGTCGTGCGATAGTTTTCGTCCTGCGGCCCAGGCTCGCTGCGCGTGCGCAGCAGGTCCATTGGCAGGGCCTGCACTTGTTTCTCCAGGTGGGCCAGTTCATTGCGCGGTCGCGCCGTGGCGGGTTGGTCTTCCAGATTGATAGCCCTGGCCAGCGCCTGCACGCGGTCTGCCAGGCGCTGGCCAAAATGGCGAACGCCGGCATAGGTTGCAAGACTCAACAACAGGGTTAAGCCGAGCAGGCTGGCGATCAACTGTGACTGTGCTGCGCGCGCCGCGTCGGCATTGAGGGTGATGGTCACCTCGCCGGCAACGTCTGCATCGATCGCGACAGGCGCTGAATAAGTGTATTGGCTCAGGCCGGTAGCTTGCCCGGCGTGCCCCAGTTCCTTGCCCTCGATATCGGTGATGACCGCCTCCTCAGCGGCGGAGATCGCGATAAAGCGGCGCAGGGAGGCAGTCACACTCAGTAGATCGCCGATTTCCAGGGCGCTGCCAACCCGGCTGGCAATGAGCTGGGCCAGGGCGTTGCCGTATTCGTCTTGCAGCTGCAGCTGCATGTGACGGCTGGAGATGGCGCCCAGTGCCACCAGTGCAAGGCCAACGAGCAGGCACAGGCTGGCCGCCACCAGGGCGAGCTGCTGGCTTAAACTGGATTGAGAGAAACGCGATGCCACAACGCTCAGGCTACCTCAATGACTGGCGGGCCAGTATAAACCAGAGCCAGTGTGCTGTGGTGGATTTTGCCGGGCGTGCGAGCCGCGTCGCTTTGCAGGGCGTGATCTGGCCAGTAGAATGGCGCCCACACATCAGGGTGGGCGGCATAGTGAACCAGATTTTACTGATCAGGATTTCGGGCGAGGACCAGGCGGGCGTCACCGCCGGCGTGTCCGAGATTCTGTCGCGTCACGACGTGAACATCCTGGATATCGGCCAGGCGGTCATCCACGCCACCCTGTCTTTGGGGTTGCTTGCCGAAGTCCCGCTTGGCGTGAATTCGGATGAAGTCACCGACGCGATGGAAGCGTTCACCCAGGCGCGTGACCTGCGCCTGCGCATCACGCCGGTGTCCCAGGACAGCTACAGCGACTGGGTGGAGGGCCAGGGCAGGGCGCGTTACATCATTACCCTGTTGGCCCGCAAGATTACCTCCGACCAACTGGCCAGGGTGACCTCGGTAGTCGCCCAGCACGGGCTGAATATCGACGGGATCAATCGTCTCTCCGGGCGCATTCCGCTGGGCGAATTGCCGGCACAGAGCAAAGCCTGTGTGGAGTTCTCCGTGCGCGGTTCGCTGCCGGACTCCGCGGCCTTTCGCAAGGAATTGCTGGAGGTCGCCAGCGCGCTGGAAGTGGATCTCGCCCTGCAGCAGGACAACATGTATCGGCGCAACCGTCGTCTGGTTGCTTTTGATATGGACTCCACACTCATTGAGGCCGAGGTGATCGACGAACTGGCCAAGCTCGCCGGCGTGGGCGACGAGGTCAGTGCGATTACGGAGCGCGCCATGCGCGGAGAGATTGACTTCAGTGAGAGCTTCCGAGCGCGGGTGGCGTTACTCAAGGGCCTGCCCGAGACTGCGCTGGCGACAGTCGCCGCACAGTTGCAAATCAGTGAGGGCGCCGAGCACCTCATTGCCACCCTGCACAAGCTGGGGTACAAGACCGCCATCTTGTCCGGGGGCTTCAATTACTTTGCCAACCACCTGCAGCAGCGCCTGTCGATCGATTACGTCTATGCCAATGAACTGGACATTCGCGACGGTGTTGTCACCGGTGAAATCCGCGGCAGTATTGTCGACGGTGCACGCAAGGCGCTACTGCTGCGCAAGCTGGCTGAGGAAGAGGGCGTTGACCTGCAGCAGGTGATTGCGGTCGGTGATGGCGCGAATGATTTGCCGATGCTCAGCATTGCCGGGCTCGGCATAGCCTTTAGAGCCAAGCCGCTGGTGAAGCAGTCAGCGGAGCAATCAATCTCCACGCTCGGCCTGGACGCCATCCTGTACCTGCTGGGCTTCTCGGACAAAGACCAGGCCGCGATCTAGCACTGCGCGCTATGCCCAGGTAAAGCAACGACTGGCGATGCCCGGCTCGCGGCGTCACGCGCCGGGCGGCCCTGGCAGGGTCGGTGCCATTGGGGGAGCTGCTGTCAGATATTGCTCCACACCGAGTCGTAGGGTGTGTCCAGCGGGTTGCGGTGTTCGCCCGTGAGTACGTCGCCCAACTCCTTGATGAACTGGAACTCATACTGTGAATAACTGGCCGTAGCCGCAACCTGGCGTGTCAGCCGTACGGTGTTGGTCTCGCCGCGATTGACCAGCGTAACGCGCTGGCGCTCGCGGAAGCTCGAACGTGACGTGATCAATGTCTGTGGTTGTCCTACCAGTTTGATCTCTGGCAGGAGCAGGGCACGCATCGGCGCCGCCTTGCTGCCATCCTTCTGGTGGATCAGTGCAGCAAAGGCGACCGCGCGCGGGCTTAACAGCTCCAGGCCGATCAACGTCTGCGAGTTTTCCAGCCGACTCAGCCAGCGAATGACGGCAATCGACCAGTGGTCGCTGAGCTCTTCCATCACGCTGATGATGTCACCGGCGCGCAACTCGCCGGGAAGTTCTTCCGTCCATTCAAGGCAGTAGCCGCCCGGGCTGGCATCAGCCAGTTTGACATGAAAGGTAGGGTAGCGCTGGTCCATTGGCAGTTGTACTTCGACTTCTTCGAGCATGTCATCGCAGGAAGAGTCGTGGGCAGCGCTCAGGTGCTGGGCATCGTGGTTGTCAGGTTGTTGCCCCGGCAGCCAGCTGTTTCGCAGTGGCTCTGCGCCGTTACTGGTTTTGTGCATCACATCGAGCTGATCCAGCGGGCTCATGAACGGATTGGATTGTGTAAAGTGCTCGGATGCCACGTACAGATCGCTGTCTTCCAGCAGCATGCTGAAGTCCTGCCTGCCCGCCACGTGGTAGTGAGCGCTGCTCAGCCCGATACAGATGCGAATCATGCTGGCGCTGTCGCTGCGCTTGAAATTGCGCATGCGCATGCTGCCCAGTGAGCTGGCCAGGTGTGCGAGCAAGTGCGCAGGGAGCCGCTTGATCGGCGTCGTGCTCTCGGCCAGGCTTTCTGCCATGGGCTCGGTCTTGTCCACCAGTGCCACGAGTTTTTCGGTATTGATGTAGCGTGCCCCGGCCCCCAGCGGGCTGGTGTGCCGCGAGCTGTAAACCGGCGCCTGCTGCCCGGCCAGGTCCACTACGAAGAGGCCGCTGCCGGCATGCGGCGGCAGCAACTCAGCCAGAGCGCCGGCCGTGGCCAGTGCCTCATAAGCGGCGGACATATCGCTCTGGCGAAGCTGGTTTGGTTTGCAGCAACTTAGCAGGACCGCTTGCAGGTAGGTGGATTTGATGGAGGTATCGACGGCGCTGGGTCGCGAGACAGGCAGGTTGGCCAGTTCCTGATCCTCAGCCAGTGCGTAGAGCTGGTGCAGGTTCTGCCAGACGCTGACATCCACCGGCCGGTAGAGCTGGTAGGCCTGCAGCACTTTGAGTCCACAGTAGTGAAGTGCACGCTGTATTGACTCACAGGCCAGGCGCGCCGGGCTGGTGTTGCGAATGGCTGCGCGATATTGAATGGTCTCCACGGCCACAACCGTATAAGCGACGCTTGCGGCAGCGAACAACTGGCGGGCAATGCCTGCGATACGTGCCGGTTCGGCGGGCATGACCAGCGGTTGATTAAGGTATTTCTTGCACACGCCAGCCAGCGACATGTCGATGCTTGGTCGCAGCGCTTCGAGAATACTGAAGCGTGTCTCTGGAGACAGGTGGATGCGATTGAGGTCGGCCAGGGCCCGCGACAGTATCTCGGCCAGCCTCTGGGTATTGGAGACCGGCAGGGAACCGGCCCATTCACTGGCGTGGCCCGCAGTGAGTTCAAACAGCGTGAATTCGTCCAGGTCCTGGCGCGGGATAGTCAGTCGGATTTTGCTGTGTCCTGCCATGCGCCGCTAGGCTCCTGTGCCGGGGCTGCTGCCTTTTTATCATGCGAATGAAGAGTATAGCAGCGCAGCGAGTGGCGCCAGTCTGCATCTGCCAAAGCCGCTCCTGCTGCGGTATCATGGGCGCCCGCTTTCATCGAGACATCGAGATTACCATGGCAACGTTTTCTACCAATGATTTTCGCTCCGGGCTTAAGGTGATGCTGGAGGGTGATCCTTGTAGCATCCTGGACAACGAATTCGTCAAACCCGGTAAGGGCCAGGCGTTCAACAGAGTGAAGTTGCGCAACCTCAAGACAGGCCGGGTATGGGAGCGTACCTTCAAGTCAGGTGAGTCCCTTGAGGGTGCTGACGTCATGGATCGAACCATGGAGTACCTTTATAGCGACGGTGAGTTCTGGCACTTTATGGAGCCCGATACCTATGAGCAGTACCAGGCCGACGCCGCCGCCGTGGGCGATGCCAGCCAGTGGCTCAAGGAGCAGGATCCGTGCGAGGTGACGCTGTACAACGGTGCGCCGCTGTCGGTTGCACCACAGAACTTTGTCGAACTGGAAATTACCCAGACCGACCCCGGCCTGAAGGGCGATACCGCCAGCGGGGGCACCAAACCGGCCACGCTGAGCACGGGCGCGGTCATCAAGGTACCCCTGTTTCTCAGTGAGGGCGAGGTTGTTCGCGTGGACACGCGCACCGGCGAATACCAAGGGCGTGCCAGCAAGTAAGTTGCCGCGCTCCCCGTCTGACCGATGTCATGGCGACCGACAGCAAGCCTGGATGCCCTGCGCCATCGCGCCACAATGCTGGCAACCATTCGCGGGTTTTTCTCGCAGCGCGATGTACTTGAAGTAGAAACCCCGCTGCTTTGCAGTGCTGGCGTCACCGACCCATCCATAGAGCCCTTTTCGGTGCGCAAGGGCCAGTCGGTTGCACGGGCGCGGTTTCTGCAAACCTCTCCTGAGTACTGCATGAAGCGGCTACTTTGCGCGTACCCCTATCCGATCTACCAGATTACGCATGCCTTTCGCGATGGCGAGGTGGGTGCGCGCCACAATCCCGAGTTCACGCTGCTGGAGTGGTATCGACCGGGTTTTGATCATCATCAGCTGATGGACGAGGTCGCCGAACTCGTGCAGGTCTGCCTGGGCCAGCGTGTGGTCAAACAGCACCGCTATCGAGAGCTTTTCGACGCAGTTCTGGGGGTAGACCCCATGCGGGCCAGTGCGCAGCAACTGCAGTCACTGGCGCACGAGCACGTCGATGTCAGCTCGATGAGTGGCGACAAAGACGTGTGGCTCGACCTGTTGATGAGCCACGTCATTGAGCCGTACCTGAATGATGATCACCTGCACTTTGTCTATGACTACCCGGCTTCGCAGGCGGCGCTGGCACAGGTGACTTGCCGCGATGGTGTGTGGGTGGCGCAGCGCTTTGAGTTGTATGTCCAGGGCGTGGAACTGGCCAACGGGTATCTGGAACTGGCCGATGCGCAGGAGCAGCGCGACCGGTTTACAGCAGACCTTGCGCTACGCAGCGCGCGTGACCTGCCGCAGCACCCGCCCGACGAGCATTTGCTGCAGGCGCTGCAGGCGGGTCTGCCGCCCTGTAGCGGGGTGGCGCTGGGCCTGGATCGCCTGCTGATGGTGGCGCTGGGTGTGACGGATGTGCGTGACGTGTTGAGTTTTGCCTGGGAGTCCAGCTAGGCCCCGGCGAAAGTCGTGGCGGATGCCACTGAACGGCAGGCGCTGCTGAGCTGCCGATACGGAATTCCAGGCAAAAAAAACGCCGACCCCAAGGCCGGCGCTGTGTGCCGCACGAGAGCAGCCCTAACTGTTGAATTCCCGCACCAGTCCACTGATGGACTCTTTTGCATCCCCAAACAGCATGCGCGTGTTGTCTTTGTAGAACAGCGGGTTTTCGATGCCGGCAAAGCCCGAAGCCATGGAGCGCTTAAGCACGAACACGGTGCGCGCGCTGTCGACATTGATGACGGGCATACCATAGATGGGCGACGACTCGATTTCACGTGCCGCCGGGTTCACCACGTCGTTGGCGCCAATGACGATGGCCACGTCTACGGTTTCCATGCGCGGGTTGATGTCGTCCATTTCCAGCAGCTGGTCATAGGGTACGTCGGCCTCGGCCAGCAGCACGTTCATATGGCCTGGCATGCGCCCGGCAACCGGATGGATGCCGAAGTTGACTTCGGCGCCATTGGCTTCCAGCAGCTCTGCCAGTTCTTTAACCACGTGCTGTGCCTGTGCTACGGCCATACCGTAACCGGGGATGATAGCCACGCTGGAGGCGGCCTCCAGAACGTAGAAGGCGTCTTCGGCAGAAATCGGCTTGATTTCGCCCTCGACCACGGTCGCCTCTGTTTTGCCACTGCCGAATCCAGAGAACAGGACGTTGGACAGGGAGCGGTTCATCGCCTTACACATGATCTGGGTAAGGATGATGCCCGATGCACCCACCAAAGAGCCGGCAACAATAAGAATGTTGTTGTCTACCGCGAAGCCCGCAGCACAGGCGGCAAGCCCGGAGTACGAGTTCAGCAGCGAGATCACCACCGGCATGTCGGCGCCGCCAATGGGAATGACCGCCATCACCCCGAACACCAGCGACAGTGCAATCACGGCGAAGAGCCAGGTGATGTTGGTCGGGTCCAGGCAGAACATGGCTGCGCTGCCCAGGATCCCCAGGACAATCACGCTGTTGACGATCTGCTGGCCGCTGAACTGCACGGCTGCGGAGCTGATTTTCTCACTGAGCTTGCCATAGGCAACCAGTGAGCCGGTGAAGGTCAGTCCACCGATAAGTATGGACAGTACGATAGTGATCAGCGTGAAGGTCGAGGCGTTATCCGACAGCGCCGCCCAGCCAACGAGCAGGCTGGCCATACCACCGAAGCCGTTGAACAGTGCAACCATCTCCGGCATGGAGGTCATCTCGACCATGCGCGCCACGACGGCACCGATGGCGCCACCAACGAGTACACCAACGATGATCCATTGGTACTGCACTATGCCCTGGTCCAGCAGGGCGGCAATGATGGCCAGCAGCATGCCGCTGGATGAAATCAGATTGCCGCGCCGCGCCGTGGCAGGAGAGCCGAGTTGTTTCAGGCCGAGAATAAAAAGCGCCGCTGAAACGATATAGGCGAATTGAATAAGCGTATCCATGGCGCCCTAGCCCTCCTTCTTTTTAAACATGGCGAGCATGCGATCGGTCACCATATAACCACCGACCACGTTGATAGAGGCCAGTGCAACGGCGCCTGCGCCCAGCCACTGGGCGAGGTCGCCATGACCATTGCCCGCGAGGCTGATAGCGCCGACCACGGTAATGCCCGAGATGGCGTTGGCGCCCGACATCAGCGGCGTGTGCAGCGTTGCCGGGACCTTATTGATCAATTCGAAGCCCAGGAAGATGGACAGCATGAGAATGAATGTGAGGAATACGACTGCAGGTATCGGCTCAGATATAATTTCAGTCATCATGTTAAGCACCTCCTTCCAGAATATTTTTGATGGTTTCGTTGGTCACTTCGCCGGCGTGCGTGATGATGCAGCCGGGCAAAATGTCGTGTTCGAAGTCGATGACGAACGCTTTTGATTCTTCGTCCCAGCTGTCATCAACCAGGTTGAAGAGGTTGGAGGAATACATCTGGCTGGCGTCTTTTGCCACTTCGCCGGCAAGGTTGCCCAGGCCAATGATCGTGACACCATTAACGGTGATGGTCTCGTTGGGAACCGAGCCCTCAACGTTGCCACCAGTCTCGGCCGCCATATCAACGATCACCGAGCCCGGAGCCATGCCCTCGACCATGTCTTTGGTGACCAGCACGGGCGGCTTGCGCCCAAAAACCTGGGCCGTGGTGATCACTACATCGGATTTTGCGATGACGTCCTTTTGTGCCTGACGCTGTATCTCCACCTGCTCCGGGGTCAGTTCCTTGGCGTAACCGCCGGCGGTCTCGCCGGTTTCACCCAGGTCGATCTCCAGGAACTTCGCGCCCAGTGATTGCACCTGTTCGGCAACCACCGGGCGGGTATCAAAGGCGGTGACTTTCGCGCCCAGGCGCTTGGCGGTGGCAATAGCCTGCAGGCCGGCAACGCCAGCGCCGATAACAAACACATTCGCGGGCTTGAGTGTGCCGGCGGGTGTCATCATCATCGGGAAGATGCGTGGCAGGTGCGATGCGGCCTGAATCACCATCACGTAGCCGGCCAGGTTGGCCTGTGAGCTAAGGGCATCCATTTTCTGGCTGCGGGTGGTTCTGGGGATCATCTCCATGCTGATGGCGGTCACTTTTGCCTCTTTGAAGGCGTTGACCAGCGCATGCTCGTTGAACGGGTCCAGGTAGCTGATGTGGATTGCACCCTCTTTCATCTGGGCGATCTCTGCGATGTCTGGCTTGCGTAAACGCAGCAGCAGGTCGGCGCCGCTGAACAGGGCGTCGCGATCCATCGAAACGGTGGCGCCGGCTTCTGTGTAGTCGTCGTTGGTGTAACCGGAGCCGGCACCCATGTCGTGTTCGATGACGACGTCTGCGCCAATCTTGACCAGCTTTTTAACATCTGCGGGTATGATGGGTACCCTGTTTTCTCCCGGATGTGTTTCCTTGGGAATGGCGATACGCATACGGTGTGTACTCCCTGAACCAGTGTCATGTTTGCAGTCGGCGAATCTGCCCAGATCGCCGGAATTGTTATCTTTTTGCCTGTTTTTACCTAAAGGAGGCAGTATTTCTGGGCTGCTTGGAAGGCGGGCGAACCGCCGCTGTGCAAGGCAGGGGCGGGAGATTATCACACGAGACAGCGCATCGAAACATTGACGGATAGTTCGCAATGTCCTAACAATCGATCAAAAAACAGGCAGTATGCGCGGTGCCCAGAGGCGCTCCGGGCGCCTGTCGGGCCCGTTCAGTAGTCGGTGGTTAGTTCTCCAGCGCCTCGCCGGGGGCGGTGCCCCCCAGGGGGGTGGGGGTCACGGTAGGCGGTTGCAGGTGGTATTCCCACCAGGGCGGCAGCAGGTTGCGGTAGCCCGCTTCCTGGTAGCGGGTATCAATGAGCAGTGCGTGGCCGTGGTCATCAATGTTGCGAACAACACGGCCCAGGGCCTGCGCGATTTTCTGCATACCGGGATAAAGGAAGGTGTATTCGAAACCGGGCTTGCCGCTGGACTCGTACCAGCGCTGCAACTCACGGGTATCCGCGTTGACGGCGGGCATGCCAACCCCAACCACGACCACGCTGGAGAGCTGGTCTCCGGGCAGGTCAATGCCCTCGCCCAGTGCTCCGCCCAGAATGCAGAAAGCCACAACATCGCTGCGTGCCTCGAGCTGCTGCAGGAGTTCGCCGCGCGCCTCGTCCGACTGGCCAGGTGCCTGCACCCACAGCTGTCTCGACAGCAGCCGCCCTTGCAGCCGCTCGAGACAGTCATTGAGGTAGCGGTAGGACGGGAAATACACCAGGCAGTTGCCCGGTGTCTGCTGCAGCCACTGGCTGACGGCAAGTGCGAGTGCCGGCAGCGTGGATTCCCGGCTGCGGTAGCGCGTGTCCAGGTCCGTCTTGATATGAACCGACAATTGCTGTGGCTTGAATGGCGAAGGGCTGCGCAGGCAGACGGCACCGTCGTCCAGGCCGATGCGGTCGCGTGCCCAGGTCGTTGGCGCTAGCGTTGCCGAAAACGCCACAACCGCGTGAACCGGCAGCTGTCGCTGCCTGAGCAGGCGTGCGGGATCGAGACAGTTCAGGGTGACGACCAGGCTCTGCCTGGCGCTGCTGCGCGTCAATTGCAGCCGGAAGTCTTCGCCCCAGTGTTCGGCCACCCGCGCAAAGTGCAGCGCGTCAAAGAACACGTCCATCAGCACTGGCAGGCGCGTCAAAAACGTTGGCTCTTCACCCAGCGCCTCGGACGTGGTGCTGCAAAAATCTGCCAGGCTGTACAGCAGCGCCTCCGGTAGCGCCCCGACGCTGTAAAACCCGGTGTGCTTGAGGTGCGTCTCCTGCAGCTTTAGCAGGGCCCGATTGACACGGTTGAGGGCTTTGCCGATGCGGGTCGGCGCGCCTTTTTTCGCCAGCATCAATCTGGATTTCATGAAATGGGCGCTGAACATCCCGCGCGCCCGATCGGGAAGGTTGTGTGCCTCGTCGATCAATACGCTCCAGCGCTGCTGATCCGCCTGCATAGCACTGGTCAGTATGCCCTGGAGGCTGTAAACATAGTGCACGTCCGCGATCATTACATCGACCCAGGGCAGCAGGTCACGGGCCAGCTCGTAGGGGCAGACCTCGTGCGCCCTGGCGACCTGCTCGATGTTCTCCCGCGCCAGGGTGGGCTGCTGCAGCGCGGCGTCCATTGCCGCCGGTAGCTTGTCGTAGTACTGGCGCGCAAAGGGGCAGTCGTCACCGTGACAGGCCTTGCCCGGCGAGAAGCACACGCGCTCCCGGGCGGTTAGTGTGAGCGCTTGTCCGCTAAAGCCGCTATTGCGCAGTTGCTCCAGCGTGTTCTCTGCGGCGATGCGGCCAACGGTTTTGGCCGTCGTGAATATGATCTTGTCATGCTTGCCCATGCCCAGTGCTTTCAGTGCCGGATACAGCACCGC
Source organism: Gammaproteobacteria bacterium (assembly GCA_024742415.1). GTDB lineage: Bacteria > Pseudomonadota > Gammaproteobacteria > Pseudomonadales > Halieaceae > Marimicrobium. Next base: position 53,491 of record JANSYN010000016.1, on the reverse strand, counting down.
CGCGGTTTTGCCGATACCTGTGGGCGCCTCCACCAGTAACTGCCCGGCCTGGTCGATACATTTGTAGACCAGTTCGGCGATGTCGCGCTGACCGGCGCGAAATTCGCCATGTGGGAAGCCCAGCGTTTGCAGGCTGCGGTTGCGCGCTTCCTGCAGTACTTGCAGCTGCGCCAGCCACTGGGAAAAGCGCAGCAGCGCGGCGTCGAGAAAATCCTCCAGCGCCTGCCGTGACCAGCTTTGCTGCTCGCTGTGCTCTTCATCGGAATCGATATTCAGCCAGGTCACTTTTACGTTCAGCGATGGCAAGTCATGTTCCATGGCGATCAGCGCACCATAAACGATGCCTTGCGCCCAGTGCAGGTTGGTAACCGACGCGGGAATACTTGTAGCTGCCACGCGACAGGTTTTGATTTCTTCGACTAGCCCGGCTTCTGCGTCGTAGCCATCGGCGCGGCCGGTCAGTTGCAGGGTTGCGCTGCCAAACTGGCGTGTCAGTCGCACCGGGTACTCGGGCTGGTAAGCGGCTGCGCGCCTTGCGTAGAGCCGCTGGTGGCCGGCAATGCCCTGGGCACCGCTTGGCGATGGTGTAAAGCGGGTGTCGATGTCGCCGCTGCGGTGACAGAAATTCACCAGGTCCCGCACCGCCACACGGATCTCAGTCATCGTCGGGGTCCCGCCACTCCACCCAGGCAACCTGCGCGGGAATGCCCTGGCGCTGGAAAAAACGCAGCCAGCGTTTTTGGTGGTCCTGCAGGCGGTCACCGGGCGCCTTCACTTCGATCATGCAGTAGTCGCCGGCGCGCGTACCCAGCGCCAGTAGATCGGGCAGCCCGCGGCGGTTTTCTTTCGGATCAAACAGCATGCGTCGCCAGATCGCGATCAGGTCCTGCGCGGGTATCGCGGTGCAGGCGTCGGCCACCAGCTGTGCGTCAACGGCGCGCGGATGCAGCCAGCGGCATTGGTAGTTGTGGTATTGGTGGTAGGCGCTGACCAGTATTGCAGTGAGATCACCGGTGGCCAGCTCATCGATGCGCTGTTCGAGCATCGCCTTGCGACTGGTGTAGAAATCGGCGCTGTACATGTCGTGTGGTATCGACTGGTAAGGGTGACTGAAGGCGCCCGGCAGGGGGGCAAAAATCTGCTCCCAGAAGGCCAGTGCAAACAGGGTGTTCATGAGGCGGTTTTCAACCACGCGGACACAGTGCCAGTCTGGCCCAAGATGGTGCGCAACAAGGGATTCGACCGAAAGCGCACAAGGCGCCAACTGCAGGCGCAGCTCATCAAAGGTATCCACAGGCCGTTTGACCGCAGCGGCACCCAGCTTGCGCTGCAATCTTGCGGCAATGCGTGTGGCGTTGTCGACTTCTGCCTCACACCACGGGGCTGCCAGCATGTCCTGGCACAACCGCAGTGCCGCGGCGTGCTCGCCTTGCTGTTCGAGGATGCGTGCACGACGCTCGCGCGCCGGGTGGCGGTGGCTTTGCTCGTACAATGCCAGTGCGAGCGTTGGCGCCTGTCGGCGTTCCAGCTCCCGCCCCAGCCTGTTGCACAGTGCGCTCCAGCGTTTCATGCTGGAAGCGTGAGCCAGGCGCTGCTGCAGGGCCAGTGCGGCCAGCTCAAGTAAACCCGCGCTGTCGTCTGCCTGTAGTCGTGCATAGTATTCGTCCATCAGCGCCAGGCACAATATGTGTTCATCCAGGGCCGCCCGATTGGGAAACAGGCGACGCTCGCGCGACAGTGCATAGGGGTAGTAGGTGACGACGCCGATATCCTGCAGGATAAAATCAGTCAGGCTCTGGTAGCGATTGCCAAAAAACAGAAGTTGCAGCAATGCCACATGGGCCTGCGACACCGGCGTGACCCAGCGCCCCGGGTCGCAGCTCTGTAGCGCCCTTGCGACTTCTGTTGCAGGCAGCGCCAGTGTTTCAAGCAGATTGAGCAGGTCACTTTTACGCAGGGTGCGTGAATGGGCCTGACCGCTGGCCTGACCTGCTGCGTGAATGTGACTGGCAAAGCCCGCACGCAGTTCAGCCACCGTAAAGAGCTTCGCTGCGTCCTCCAGGCTCAGCTGCGTCGCGCAGGCAAGCAGCCCTGCCTCTAGCAGATCGTCCAGCGCGCCTGCGGTATCACCCAGTTCCTGGTAGTTGAGCTGGCTCTCGCGAAACCAGTTTGCAGAGCGCGACACTAATCGAACGTACAGGCACTGCGCCTCGAAGGGCACTTGCCGAATCGTTTGCAGGAAATGTTGCTCCGATTCACTGAGCAAATCGCCGTACTGGCCCTCGACGCTCTCACACAGCCGCAGGAAGTTATCCCTGTAGTAGTAAGGCGAAAGGTTGGCTGGCGTGATACTGGTCATTGCATCGAGCATGCTACGCGAAGCCCGCATGAAAGTCAGACGCACGGCTGCTGGTGTGTGTGCTTTTCAGGCGCACGCTGTACCGGCGCGTAAATTTCAGGCATGCTCGAAAGCAGCGCTGCTGCCTGCTGGCGCGCGCAGCTGCAATAATAACGGTAAGGGCAGACATCGGTGTCCACGGTGCACAGTGTATTGCCGTTGCACTGGCCAGGCGCAGGCCGGCGCGGGCGTTCAGTTCTGGCTGCGCTGCGCGGAGTGCACGGCGCTTGCCACGTTTAACGAAACGACCAGGGTTCAACACCTTTCGATGGAAAAATCCGATTCAGGCCAGGCGCAGTGCTCGACAACGCCACTGACGCCCCTGCTAGCCTTTACGCCAATCGTACTGCTGGTGGCGCTGCTGGCGAGTTCTGTGTATCTGTTTGGCGCAGACTCTTCCTTCGGCGCTAACCAGATTGCATTGATCCTTGCCGCGTGCGTTGCGGCGATGGTCGGCAAGCGTGTAGGCATTCCCTGGTCAGAAGCACAGCAGGGCATTATTGATGGCATAGCCGTAGGCCTGGCGCCCATCATGATTCTACTGTCGGTGGGCATGCTCATCGGCACCTGGATACTCAGCGGCACCGTTCCGGCCATGATCTACTACGGCGTGGAGGTACTGGATCCGAGTATTTTTTACGCGGCCTGCGTCATTATTTGCGCCGTGGTGGCCATCAGTATCGGCAGTTCCTGGACGGTGGCTGGCACTCTGGGCATTGGTTTGATGGGGATCGCGGGGAGCTTTGACCTGTCACCGGCCATTACCGCCGGTGCGATCATCTCTGGCGCTTACTTCGGTGACAAACTCTCGCCGTTGTCAGACACCACGAACCTGGCCGCTGCCGCAACCGGCGTCGACCTGTTCGACCACATTCGCCATATGCTGTGGACAACCGTGCCGAGCATTGTGTTGGCGTTGATCGCCTTTTGGCTGATTGGCAGTTCAAGTGCCGCGGCCCCACAGGAAATTAGTGAACTGCAGGCGGCCATGACCGCGCAGTTTGATATCGGTATCCACTTGCTGTTGCCGCTGGTAATCATGCTGGCCCTGGTGTTCAAGCGTTCGCCGGCATATCCGGCCATTGTTGCCAGCGCACTGATTGGCGCGGTCTTTGCGCTGGTGTTCCAGCGCCCCGCGGTGATTGCACTGGCGAGCGGCCCTACTGATCTGGGCGAGCCCCTGCTGCTGCTCAAGGGCATATGGATCAGCCTCTTTGACGGTTATGTCTCAAACAGCGGGAACGAGTTTCTCGATGCCCTGCTGAGCAAGGGCGGCATGAGCAGTATGCTCAACACAGTGTGGTTGATCCTCTGCGCGCTGGGTTTTGGCGGTATTCTGGACGGGGATATTGTCCTATCTGTTGGCGCTTGCCCTGCGCGGTGTGAAGGGGGCGGGCTCGCTGGTGGCGACCACGATTGTTACCTGCCTGGGTACAAATATCCTCGCAGCCGATCAGTTCATCGCGGTAGCGCTACCTGGCAGGATGTATAAGAACGCCTACGAGGATATGGGCCTGTCGCGGTTGAATTTATCGCGCACGCTTGAGGATTCCGCCACGCTGACCTCGGTGCTGATTCCATGGAACACCTGCGGTGCCTACATGTCGGCAACACTGGGCGTGGCAACGTTCAGTTATGCGCCCTATGCGTTTTTCAATTTACTGTGCCCTTTAATCGCTGTTGTTTACGCCTATGCCAACCTCGCCCTGAAACCGCTGGAGGCTGACGCGCCCTCGCTCGCGGGCGACGCTGCTGTGAAGCGCGCTTACAGCGAAGGCCGCACGGCAAACTCGTGAAAGACCTCGCCGCACTCTGGGATTATCCGCAGCCGCACACGCAGCGTTTTGTCGTGCAAGCCGGTGATATCGATGGGCTTGAGCACACCAACAATACGGTGTACGTGAAATGGTGTGAGCAGGTGGCGTGGTCGCACTCGGTCGCATTGGGCCTGGATCTGGCTGTGTATCAGGAGCTCGACCGTGCGATGGCAATAACGCGCAGTGAATTTGACTATCTGCACGCCTCGCGTGAGGGCGACGCGGTGGTAGCTGCCACCTGGATCGTCGACTGGGACGGCAAGCTCACCATGAACCGCCGCTTCCAGGTCATCCGCGTCGCCGACGGCGTGACGCTTCTGCGCGCGGCCATGCGCTTCGCCTGCATTGAACTTAGCACCGGCAAGCCGCGTCGCCTGCCTGCAGCATTCGCGGACGGCTATGGTCCTGCCGTGCTGGACGCGCCATAGGCGAGCCGATTGTGTCGTCAGCCAGGCCGCGCACGCCCGTGTAAATCGTCGCAATACTGAGCAAGATCAATGCCGCGGTGGAAAACCTGCTCTACTGTCCTAGACTGACACAAGCCCATCCGCATCCAGTTTTCCGGAGTTTTTGCAATGCCTGCCAAAGTGCCCGCAAAGAAAAAAGCCAGCAAGCGCGCGACCCCCGCCAAAAAGACCGCGCGCAAACGTGCAACGGCACAGAAAAAGGCAGGCCCGACCAAAAAAAGCGCTGCGAAGCCAAAGCGTGCCGCGGGCACCGGCAAGGCCGCGGGCTCCAGCGCTGCTGCCGATGGCGGCTATAGCGATCTTAAAATGTGGGAGCGCAAGGCGCGAAAATCCGGCAAGGAGCCTGCCCTGATTCGCACCCTACGTATAGAACACCGGCAGATGGCCTCGGTCATGCAGGTTTTTTCCGAACAGCTCGAGCTGATTGCACGCGGTGAACTGGTTGACCCGCACCTGATCTACGAAATTATGGACTACATGGTGACATGGCCCGATCGCTTTCACCATCCACGCGAAGACCTCATCTACGGGCGTGTCGCCGAGCTGGATGCATCCGCAGCTGATGAGGTCGACACGCTACAGCGCGACCATGACAACACAGCACGGCATGGCCGCGAGCTACTTGAGATGATCATCCAGTGGCGGGTAGGGGAACTGCCGGGCGAGGCCATGATCGACAATAGCCGCGTTTATATTGCGCACATTTATGAGCACATGAAACTCGAGGAAGAGGTCGTCTTTCCACACATCGCCGAAGTACTCACCGCACAGGACTGGCGTGAACTTGAGGGCGAAGACGCGCTGGAGCCAGTGTCACGGCCTTTGTTCGGGCCCGTGGTGCAGCGCGAGTACAGAAACATGGCGAGAAAGGTGCGTCGCAGCCTGCGTCGCTCGGCCGAGCGACAGGTAGTCACCGAATGGATAGGCCTCGATGCCTTTATGGAGACGTTGGAAGTCATGGGCATGGCCTTTGATGCTTCACGCCACAGTGCGGGCGAGCATCTCAAGCGCAGTTTCGACGAGGGTATCGATATTGTGCTGGACGACCCGCTGAGTTCACCACTGCGTGTGACCGCCAACAACACGAAACTGACGCTGAGCCTGCTGGGCGAGGTTGCAGCCATTTCCCGCGAGGTCGTTCAGGACCTTGCCAAGATCAATCGATCGCGAATGGATCAGATCCGCTTTCTGCAGAAACGGGCCGCTCGTTAGCGCGGTCAGCGTCGCCGGCCCTGGCCTCGCGGAACTGCAGTTTGGCCAGCCGCGCATACAGTGGGCATTCCTCCAGCAGTTGTTCATGACTTCCCATGGCGATGACCCGGCCATGATCGAGTACTGCGATCTTGTCGGCGTGCAGAATAGTCGACAGCCGATGCGCAATAATCACCGTCGTTCTGTTGTGCATGAGTTTTTGCAGGGCCAGTTGTACCTGGTGCTCACTCTCGGTGTCCAGTGCGCTGGTGGCCTCGTCGAGTAGCAGGATTTTTGGATCATTCAGTATTGCCCGGGCGATAGCGATCCGCTGGCGCTGACCGCCCGAGAGCCGCACGCCCTGATCCCCCAGGTGGCTGTTATAGCCGTGAGGCAATGCGCTGATAAACTCGTGTGCATAGGCGGCGCGAGCGGCCGCTTCAACTTCGGCATCAGTGGCGTCAAGTTTGCCGTAGGCGATGTTGTAGCGCACGTCACCGGTGAACAGCGCCGGTTGCTGCGGCACCAGGGCGATGTTCTCGCGCAGGTCCCTGAGTGTCATGTCGCGGATATCGATGCCGTTCAGGCGAATGCCACCCTGCTGCGGATCATAAAAACGCAGCAACAGTTCAAACACTGTAGATTTGCCGGCGCCGGATGGCCCCACGAGCGCCAGGCTTTTGCCCGCCGGGATCTCCAGGCAAAAATCCTGCAAGGCAGCCTGTTTTGGACGCGTGGGATAGTAAAAGGTGAGATGTTCTACGCCCAGTTGTGCATGGTCCACAGGCTCTACGGGGCGTGAGGCGGGCGGGCTCTGGATCAGGCTCTGTGTGTCGATAAGTTCAATCAGGCGATCGGCGGCGCCGGCCGCGCGCAGCAGGTCGCCCCATACCTCGGAGATCGTCGCAAAGCCCGAGCCGACCATGATTGCGTAGAACACAAATGCGCCGAGTTCGCCGCCGGTCATTTTGCCGGTGATGACGTCTTGCCCGCCCGTCCAGAGCATGCCTGACATACCGACGAACAGCAGCAGGATCGCACCGCAAATCAGGAAGGAGCGCTGGCGGATGCGATGGCGCGCAATGCCGAAGGCGCGCTCCACTTCTTTATTGAAGGCATCGATTTCAAAGGGCTCGCGATTGTAGCTCTGCACAACCCGAATATGCTGTATCACTTCACCGGCATAGCTGCCCACGCTGGCGATGCTGTCCTGGCTCTGGTTGGACAGTTTGCGCACGCGCCGACCAAAAATAATGATGGGCAGCAGGATCAGGGGAACGCCGGCGGCGATGATCATGCTCAGTTTGAGATTGGTCACGAACATCATCACCAGCGCCCCGATCGTTGTGAGGCTGGAGCGCAACGCCATGCTGAACGAAGAGCCGATGATCGTTTGCAGCAGGGTGGTATCCGCTGTGAGTCGGGACATGATCTCGCCGCTGCGGTTGGTTTCGAAAAACCCCGGGTTGAGGCTGACCAGATTGTCAAAAACCGCTTTGCGAATATCAGCGCTGACTCGCTCGCCAAGCCATGACACCAGGTAGAAGCGCACGAAGGTGCCCACGGCGATGGCTGCGGCGATGGCAATCAGCAGGAGGATGGCAGACTGCAAGTCCTCGGTGGTGCCGCCACCAAACCCCTGGTCAATCAGCACCTGCAGTCCGCGACCCAGTGACAGCGTTGCCGCGGCGGTAAATATCAGTGCAAGGCTGGCTCCTGCCAGTTTTGTCTTGTAGTTCGCAAGGTAAGCCAGCACTGGCCTGAGTGAACCAAGGCCCCTTTTGTTTTTGCCTTCCAACGTCAAGCGTGGTCACTCCCCTGGGTATTGGTACCTTGTTGCATCGCATAGCGCCGGGTTGCTCTGTGTAGCTCAACAGAGTTGACCAATAGAGGCTTCATTGGCGTTGCGGGTGGCGAATCGGCGTGTTCATGCTAGTTTAGCGCGGACGTGCATGTTAGCAGCCAGACAGAGGAGGGGTACAGGCCCAATGGGAACGCGATTTAGCGACAAGGTAGTGCTGGTTACCGGCGGCAGCCGGGGGCTTGGTGCGGCGATGTCAAAGGGCTTTGCCGCAGAAGGCGCCAGTGTTGTTGTTTGCAGCCGCAAACTGGCCAGCTGCGAGGCGCTGGTGGCCGACATAGCGCAAGCCGGTGGCACCGCGATGCCGTTTGCCGCCAATACGGGGAGTATCGACGACCTGGATGCGCTGATCGAGGCTGTGTATGCCCGCTTTGGTCGCCTGGATATCCTGCTTAATAATGCCGGAACCAATATCGCCTTTGGCCCGCTGTCAGACATTGATCCGGGCGCCTTCGATAAAATGGTGCAGGTGAACCTGCGCGGCCCCTGGTATCTCGCTGCGCGCCTGGCACCGCGCATGGGTGAGCATGGCGGCGGCTGTATCATCAATATTCTGTCTGTTGCGGCGCTGACAACCCCGGCCTACTCCGGCGTCTACGCGGCGACCAAGGCGGGCCTCAAAGCCCTTACTGAAGTGATGGCACAGGAGTGGGCGCCATTGAACATCAGGGTCAATGCGCTGGCTCCGGGCAGCTATCACTCTGACCTTACCGACAGCGCCATGGAGACGATACCCGGCTATGCCGAGGGCATGGTAAATGCGGCTCTGATACCGCGCGTGGCCGAGTCCGAAGAAATCCTCAACCCGGTGTTTTACCTGGCGACCGAAAGCTTTACCACCGGCATTACCCTGGTGGCAGACGGCGGGCTGATGGCGAAACGCTAGGGTTTGTGCCGGGCCCTAGCCGGAACGCGCCGAGCGATCGCGCATGACCTTGGCAAAAAACACGCCGATTTCAAACAGGAGCCACATGGGTATGGCCAGCAGCGATTGGGAAATAATATCCGGCGGCGTCAGCAACATGCCAAACACAAAACAGCCCACAATAATGTAGGGACGCTTGGCCGCCAGGGCCTCGGGTGTTGTGATGCCCGCCCAGATCAGCAGGATGGCGGCAATGGGGATTTCAAAGGCCAGCCCGAAGGCAAAGAACAGCTTCAACACAAAATTCAGGTAGCTGTTGATGTCTGTCATGATGGTGATGTCGGCGGGCGCAACGCTGGTGAAGAAAGCGAAGATCAGCGGGAACACCACGAAGTAGGCGAATGCCGCGCCGGCATAGAACAGCAACACGCTCGATACCAGCAGCGGCACAGCCAGGCGTTTCTCGTGCTTGTACATGCCCGGTGCGATGAACCCCCAGGCCTGGTACAACACATACGGCATTGCCAGGAACAGGGCGACGAACATGGTCAGTTTGAAGGGTGTAAAGAACGGCGAGGCGACTTCCGTTGCGATCATGCTGGCGCCCTCGGGCAGAATCGCGCGCAGTGGTTCCGAGACGATCGCATAGATATCGTTGGCAAAAGGGAACAGGCAGATAAAGAGAATCAGTACGGCCAGAAGTGCGCGTAGCAGTTTATCGCGCAGTTCGGTGAGGTGTGCCACCAGTGGCATCGGTTGATCTGTGCTGTCGGGCTCGTCGCTCATTCAGGGATTTTCCTGCCTGACGCGTCGGAAGTGGCGTGAGACGTTGATCCGCCAGTGGTATCGGCCTGGCCGTTGTGCGCGGTATCAGCAGGTGCAGATTGAGCCGCGTCCTGCGCAGTCTCCGCCGCAGTATCCGGCACAGGGGTGCCGGCGCCGGCTGGCCCCACCGGGTTATTCAGGGCGCCTGCGCCGCTGGACAGTTCACGGCCGAGGGCCTGGGTTTCCTGCTTGAGCTGCTCGCCGGTATCGCGCAGGTCGCGCATCACGGCATCGTTGTGCAGTTCCTGTTGAACTTCCTGTTTGATCTCGTTGAAACCGCGGCGGATGCGGTTAAGGTAGAGGCTGGCTGTTCGAATGGTCGAGGGCAGGCGCTCCGGGCCAATAACCAGGAGCGCAACGACGCCAATAATGACCAGCTCGGCAAAACCGATATCGAACATCTAGGTGAATCCCGGTCACTGTTTCTCTTTGTTGGCGTCCGTCTCTTCATCAGCAGCGGGCTGCTCGGAGTTGGCAGCAGCGGCTTCGTCGTCCGTCATGCTCTTGCGGAAACCCTTGACCGCGCTGCCCAGGTCAGACCCCAGCGTGCGCAGGCGTTTGGTGCCAAACAGCATGATAACAATGGCCAGTATGATCAACAGCTGCCAGATGCTTATTCCACCGATTCCCATAACCCTTACCTCAATTCAAATTTTGCGTGAGCTCACGCTGTGCCAGCTTAGCAAAATCACGTTACAAACACGTGTAGCGACTTCACGTTTTCGGCGATTGCCGATTCAGCTTTCCCGCGCTGCTTTTTCGTCGATACCGGACACGCCGAAACGGCCGGCAAGACACTGCAGCACCTGGTCTACCTCAATATCCAGATGTGACAGCATTACCATGCTGTGAAACCACAGGTCTGCCACTTCACCCACGACGGCCTCCGGGTTGGGGCTGTTCTGTGCGTCCTTGGCTGCGAGTACGACCTCCGTGGCTTCCTCACCGATCTTTTCCAGAATCTTGTTCAGGCCCCGGGCGTGCAGGCTGGCGACGTAGGAGCTCTCGGGGTCAGCCTGTTTGCGCTGCGCCAGTGTTGCCGCCAGTTGTTGCAGTACGTCATTCATCTTTGGCCCCGTACAGTGCTTCGGGTGATTTCACCACGTTCTCGGTAATGCGCCAGTCGCCGTTGTCCAGTCGTCGGTAAAAACAGTGTCGCCTGCCTGTATGACAGGCGATACCGCCGATTTGTTCGACTTTCAGTAGTACGGTGTCGCCATCGCAATCCAGCCGCAGCTCCTTCAGCCGCTGCACATTGCCCGATTCTTCGCCCTTGCGCCATAACCTGCCACGCGAGCGCGACCAGTAAATGGCGCGGCCTTCTTCTATTGTCAGGGCAAGGGCCTGGCTGTTCATCCAGGCAAGCATCAGCACTTCGCCGGTTTCCCAGTCCTGCGCAATCGCCGGCACCAGCCCCTGCTCGTTCCAGTTCAGTTGTTCCAGCACCTGGCTGTGATCGTTCATAACACCTCATTCCCTGACCGCATTATGGCACAGCCTTACCGGGTGTGCCGTCAACGCCTGCCGGTGCAATACAGGGCAAGCGCGGCAGCGCCAAGCGCCCAGCTAAGCAGCGGGATGTTTGCTAGCTGCGCCGCGCTACCGGGCAGGGCAATCAGCACAGCGGCGATGGCAGCCACCGTGGCCAGAACACGCCGACGCCCGATTTTTTCAGCGACCTGTTGCTGCTCGCGCTGCGCCCGGGCCGTTTGTACCCGGTTGAAATCATGGGCGGGCAGCGCACCACGGTTCAGGTTTTCCAGTAACAGCTCCGGTAGTTGCGGTAGTTGTTCCAGTAGCGAGGGCGCCTGTCGTTGCAGCCGGTGAAACATGGCCTGTGGCGAGTAGCGCTCCTGCACCCAGTTCTCGAGGTAGGGCTGCGCGGTTTCCCAAAGGTCCAGCGCAGGGTAGAGCTGTCGGCCCAGGCCCTCGATATTCAGCAGGGTTTTCTGCAAGAGCACCAGGGAGGGCTGTATCTCCATGTCAAAACGCGCAGCGGTCTGGAACAGGTAGACCAGCAACTGGCCAAAAGAGATCTCACTGATCGGCCGCTGGAACACCGGTTCACAAACGGCGCGCATGGCTGCTTCAAAATCCTGTATGCGCGTATGTGGCGGCACCCATCCACACTCTACATGCAGCTGTGCAACCTCGTGGTAGTCCTGTCGAAAAACTGCGAGCAGGTTTCTTGCCAGGTAATACTGGTCGGCTTCTGACAAACTGCCGACGATGGCGCAGTCTACGGCAATATAGCTGGGGTTGGCGGGATCGCTGGCATCGACGAAAATATTGCCCGGATGCATGTCGGCGTGAAAGAAGTTGTCGCGAAAGACCTGTGTAAAGAAGATCTCCACACCGCGCTCTCCCAACAGCTTGAGGTCGGTGCCGCGGGCGCGCAGCGTTTCGACATCCGTGACGGGAATGCCGGTGATACGCTCCATGGTAAGTACGTTTCTGGCGCTGTAGTCCCAGAACACCGCGGGAACATAAACCAGTGTGCTGTCGGTAAAATTGCGACGTAGCTGGCTGGCATTGGCGGCCTCGCGGCCCAGGTCCAGCTCATCGAGAATGACGATTTCATAGTCTGCAATGACCTCTACCGGGCGCAGCCGCCTGCCTTCGGGTAGGTAGCGCTCAACCAGCCTGGCCAGCGTAAACATGAGCGCAATATCCCCACGGATAACCTTTTCGATGCCGGGCCGGACGACCTTGACGACGACTTTCTCCCCACTGTGCAAACTTGCACGATGTACCTGTGCAACCGATGCCGAGGCCATGGGCCTTGCTTCGAAGTCGGCATAGAGCTGGCCTATGGTTTGGCCCAGCGCGGTCTCGATAATGCGTATGGATTCGTCCTGCGCAAAGGGCGGTACAGCATCCTGCAGCCGGGCCAGCTCATCGGCAAGATCTGCGGGGAGCATGTCGCGACGCGTGGACAGCATCTGCCCAAACTTAATGAAGACCGGGCCCAGTTCCTCCAGCGCCTTGCGCACGCGCTCGCCGCGTGTCAGTGACGGTACGGCTACCCATCGCCAGGGCAGGAAAAAGAGCGCGATGCGCGCCGCAGGCTGCAGTTGCTGCGTGTCGACCAGCTCATCGAGCCGGTAGCGAGCGACCACGCGCAGTATGGTGAACAAGCGTTGGATTCTGGACACAGGTCTAGCCTCGCAGTTTGTCGATCTGCTTGCGCAGGCGCTGGGCTTTCAATTGCAAGCGTTCGACTGACTGACCCAATTCACGCACGTCGGCGTAGAAATCCTCCAGTTCCAGAGGCGGTGGGCTGAGCCTGGCCTCCTCGTGAATAAACTCTTCCAATTGGCGTGTCAGACTTTTGCTGGCGTCACGCCCCCAGGCAAAGGCGTGGCGCAGAAGTTGCGCCAGCTGGTGTCCGGCAACATCGCCGAGCGTGTTTACCAACGGCGCTTCCCAATCGACTTCCAGTGTCGACAATACCTTTTGCAGCTCGATCAGCGGGCCGCTGTCGCCATCGAGCTCGAGGTTGCCGTTGATCAGCGTAGCGGCAGGATCACGCGATGCGGCCAGTGCCTGGAAGTCCGCCGCGCTGCCGCGAATGCTGGTGGTGACGTGACCCTCATGATGCCCGGTAATGCGAAGTGATCCTGCCCCTGGATGCACAAAAACGTCAACCTGGGGCGAGGTGCAGTGCAGCGCAAAAACAGCGTCTTCAAACGGTGCCAGTTCCGCGCCCTGCCGTGGCGCGAGGCGCAAGGCGCGGTTGAGCGCGGCCTCGAGTGCGGTCAGTGCCGCCGCCTGCAGGGTAGGGTCGATGCTGGCCGCCATATCAGGCCTTGATGCCCTTGTGCAGGGCGACGACACCGCCGGTCATGTTGTGAAACTCACAGTTGCAAAAGCCGGCCTCTTCCATCATTTCCTTGAGCGTTTCCTGATCCGGGTGTACACGGATGGATTCGGCCAGGTACTGGTAGCTGTCGCTGTCGTTGGTAATGAGTTTGCCGATGCGTGGAATGACATTGAAAGAGTAGGCATCGTAGGCCTTGCTGAGCAATTCGTTGGTGGGCTTGGAAAATTCCAGCACCAGCAGGCGGCCACCGGGCTTCAGCACGCGCAGCATACTGCGCAGCGCAAGGTCCTTATCGGTGACGTTGCGCAGGCCGAAGGCGATGGTGATGCAATCAAAGCTGTCGTCAGGGAACGGCAGGTACTGGGCGTCGGCCTGCACGAATTCAATGTTCTGGAGCTGGCCGTTGTCGATCAGTTTGTCGCGACCGACCTGCAGCATAGAGTCGTTGATATCGGCCAGCACAACACGGCCTTCTGGCCCGACCAGGCGAGCAAACTGTGCTGCCAGATCGCCCGTCCCGCCGGCGATATCCAGCACGCTGTGCCCTTTGCGCACGGCGCTGAGCTCGATGGTGAAACGCTTCCACAAGCGATGCACGCCGCCGGACATGAGGTCGTTCATGAGGTCATAGCGCGAGGCAACAGAATGGAAGACGCCGGCCACAAGCCCGGCCTTTTCGTCTTTGTCGACTTCTTTGTAACCGAAGGTAGTGGTGTCTTTGTCGCTCATTGCCGTTATGCCCGGTGTCAGTGGTAGAAGCTGATTATAGCCTGATGGCGCAAGCGGGGTCAGCGTATCGCTGCCAGCCGCGCAGGTACTGATGGTCAGCTCGGCTCTGCAGGCGTTATCGGTGCTGTGGGCGCACGGTAGCGGCGGCGCGATCAGTCCAGCTTGAGCACTTGAATCTCTGGGTCCCGGGCCGCGCCCGCGGCGCTCAGGCGATCCAGGTAACGCTGCCAGCGCGCTTCGCGCTCGGTACACAGCTGGTAGAGGTAGTCCCACGAGAAAAGTCCCGTCTCATGGCCATCGTCAAAATACAGTTGCAGGGCATAATGACCCACGGGCTTGATGTTGTTGATATTGACGTTGATCTTGCCCACCTGCAGCACTTCCTGGCCGGGGCCGTGGCCCAGCACCTCGGCCGAAGGAGAGTAAACGCGAAGGTACTCGCAGCTCAGGCGGTAGTTCTCACCGTTGGCATAGGACAGCTCCAGCTCGCGCGAACGCCGGTGCAGCTTGATGGCCGTCGGCCTGTGTTCTTCACTCACCGTCGTTACCCGTCACAATATGAAGCGCGACAGGTCTTCATCGGCACTCAGTTCACCGATCTGTGCCTCCACGTAAGCGGCATCAACCACCAGCGCTTTGTGGTTGAGCGCGGCATCCGCCGCCGTGAACGAGGTTTCTTCCAGCAATCGCTCCATGATGGTGTGCAGGCGGCGCGCGCCGATGTTTTCGGTCTTCTCGTTGACCTGCCATGCGGTTTCCGCAATCTTGCGGATGCCATCCTGAGTAAACTGGACCTCGACGCCTTCAGTGCCCAGCAGGGCCTGGTATTGCTCGGTGAGCGAGGCGCTCGGTTCCGTGAGGATACGCTCAAAATCCTGCGGGCTGAGCGCGGACAGCTCTACGCGAATCGGCAGCCGCCCCTGCAGTTCCGGGATCAGGTCAGAAGGTTTGGCCAGGTGAAATGCGCCGGAAGCAATGAACAGAATGTGGTCTGTCTTGATCATGCCGTACTTGGTGCTGACGGTTGAACCTTCGATCAGTGGCAGCAGGTCGCGTTGTACCCCCTCGCGCGAAACATCGGCGCCGCCGCCACTTTCCGAGCGCTTTGCGACTTTGTCGAGTTCGTCGATAAAAACAATGCCGTTCTGTTCGGCCGCTGCAATCGCTTTCTGTTTTAGCTCCTCCTCATTGACCATCTTGGAGGCTTCTTCATCGCACAGCGCTTCGAAAGCCGCCCTCACGGGCATCTTCTGAGTTTTGTGCTGTGTGCGTGACAGGTTGGAGAACATGCTTTGCAGTTGGCTGGTCATCTCTTCCATGCCCGGCGGCGCCATGATTTCCATGCCCATGGCCGGGGCTGCAACTTCAACCTCTATTTCTTTCTCATCAAGATCACCCTCGCGAAGCTTCTTGCGCAGCAACTGTCGGGTTGATTCGCCAGTGGTTTTCTCGCTGTCGCGTGCGGGCGGCAACAGGATGTCAAGAATGCGTTCTTCAGCGGCCTCTTCGGCCCTGAAGCGCACTCGGGTCATTTCCTGTTCGCGATACAGCTTGATGGCAACCTCTGCGAGGTCGCGCACGATGGACTCGACATCACGACCCACGTAGCCCACCTCGGTGAACTTGGTCGCCTCGACCTTGATGAACGGCGCATTGGCCAGTTTGGCCAGGCGCCGGGCGATCTCTGTTTTACCGACCCCGGTGGGCCCGATCATCAGAATGTTCTTTGGCGTGATTTCGGCGCGCAGTGCCTCGGGTAGTTGCATGCGGCGCCAGCGGTTGCGCAGGGCGATCGCCACCGCTCGCTTGGCCTCGTCCTGTCCGATGATGTGATTGTCCAGCTCGTGGACGATCTCGCGCGGGGTCATGTTCGACATGCGTTAAGGCCTCAGAATTCCAGCGTTTCGATGGTGCGATTGTGGTTGGTGTAAATGCAGATATCTCCGGCAATGCCCAGGCCCTTCTCGACAATGCTGCGGGCGTCCAGTTCGGTGTTGTCCAGCAGTGCCCTGGCAGCGGCCTGGGCGAAGGGGCCGCCCGAGCCGATCGCGATGAGGTTGTCTTCAGGCTCGATAACATCACCGTTGCCGCTGATGATCAGCGAGGTTTCCTTGTCGGCGACCGCCAGCAGTGCCTCCAACTGGCGCAGCGCGCGTTCGGTGCGCCACGCCTTGGCCAGTTCGACCGCCGCGCGCACGAGGTTGCCCTGGTGTTTGTCGAGCTGCGCCTCAAAAAGCTCAAACAGTGTGAACGCATCGGCGGTGCCACCGGCAAAGCCGGCAAGTACCTGGTCTTTGTACAGTCGGCGTACCTTGCGCGCATTGCCTTTCATGACGGTATTACCCATGGATACCTGTCCATCGCCGCCGATGACAACGCAGTTGCCGCGCCGTACGGATAAAATGGTGGTTCCTCGAAATTGTTCCATGCGAATTCTCCGGGCCAATAACCAGTTATGGGGATGAATAGGGAGAACTCAAGCCCCCGCGTGAGCTCAGGGAGTGCCGCGCTTGAGCGGTAGTGTTTCAATGTTCTGGGCGGCGGTGAGCCCTTGTGCCCGGCTCATCTGTGCGCGCGACTCGAACGGACCCAGGTAGACGCGATACCAGCGCCCGTTTTCCCCGGTTGCCTCTTGTATGTTGGGTTCCAGCCCGAGCAACAGCAGCTGCGCGCGGCGGCGGTCGGCATCTTCGCGCTGGCGGAAGGAGCCGGCCTGCAACAGGAACTGTTCTTTTGCTGCTGGCACAGAGAGTTCGCGCGCCGGTTCTATCTCTGGCGTTTCGACTTCAATGGTCTGTTCCGGGAGCATGTCGTAGAAGTCAAAACGTGGCTTGGGCGGTGCGCTCACCGGTTCGTCTTCGGCGGCTTGCTGTCCTGCGGGCAGGGGGCCGGGGCTGCGCATCGCCCACAGTGTCAGCAGGCACAGGCAAACGCCCGTGAACACGCCGGCCGCAAACAGTTTCATGCCGCTGGCCGCATCGCGCGTTGTGGTCTGTTTGCGCGTGTTGCGTGCGCTTTTTTTCTTCTTGGCTTTTGCGTAATCCCGGGCCACGGTTTACATCTCCGTGGGGGCGGAGACGCCCAGCAGGTCCAGGCCGTTGGCAACCACCTGCCGCACGGCCTGGCTCAGCGCCACGCGGGCATTGCGCAGCGCCGGGTCATCGACCAGCATCTTGTGCCCGTTGTACCAGGTGTGAAAATCACTGGCCAGGTCACGCAGGTAGTTGGCCAGTGTGTGTGGCTCGCTGGCGCTGGCGGCATTGGCTACAACCTCGGGGTAGCGATCGAGTCGTCGCAGCAAGGCGGTTTCATGTTCCTGCTCCAGCCTGTCCAGCTGTGTCAGGGCCTCTTCAGGGTGCCACTGCCAGCCATGTTCATCCAGTTTACGCATCACGCTGCAGGCGCGCGCGTGGGCATATTGAATGTAGTACACGGGGTTGTCATTGCTTTGCGACAACGCCAGGTCGATATCGAAGGTGAGTTGTGAGTTGGGTGCGCGCGCGACCAGGAAGTAGCGGGTGGCATCGCAGCCCACTTCATCGATCAGGTCCCGCAGGGTCACGTAGCTGCCGGCGCGTTTGGAGAGCTTGACCTCCTGGCCGTCGCGCATAACGGTGACCATTTGATGCAGCACGTAGTCGGGCCACCCCTTCGGTATACCCTGCTCCAGCGCTTGCAGTCCTGCTCTGACGCGCGTCACGGTGCTGTGGTGATCCGCGCCCTGCTCGTTGATGACACGCTCAAAGCCGCGCTCCCATTTGTTCAGGTGGTAGGCCACGTCGGGGAGAAAATAGGTATAGCCGCCATCGCGTTTGCGCATCACGCGATCTTTGTCGTCGCCAAAATCGGTTGTCCTTAGCCACATGGCGCCGTCTTTTTCATAGCAATGGCCGTTAGCGTTCAGGCGCTGCACGGTGTGTTCCACCGCACCGGATTCATACAGTGCGGACTCAAGGAAGTACACGTCGAAATCGACATCGAAGGCCTTGAGGTCCAGATCCTGTTCGCGGCGCAAATAGGCAACGGCGAACGCGCGCACATCCTCCAGGTTGTTGGCGTCACCGGAGCTGGCTACCACACGGTCCTGGGCTTCGATGGTTTCCTTGCGGAGAAAGGCCTCTGCCAGTTCGGCGATGTACTCGCCGCGATAGCCGTCTTCGGGCCATGCGGCGTCGCCGGGTTGCACACCCAGGCAGCGCGCCTGTACGGACAGCGCCAGATTATTGATTTGCGCGCCTGCGTCGTTGTAGTAGAACTCACTGCTGACTTCCCAGCCGGTGGCCTGCAGCAGCCTGCACAGTGAATCACCCACGGCCGCGCCACGCCCGTGGCCGACATGCAGGGGCCCGGTAGGGTTAGCCGATACGAACTCGACCTGTACTTTGCGCCCCTGGCCGCTGTGGTTGCGCCCAAAGGCTGCGCCCTGGTCGAGGATGGTGGCCACGATGGCCTGGTTACTGGCGGCGGTCAGGAAGAAGTTGATGAACCCTGGGCCGGCGATCTCGGTCCGGTCTAGCAAGCTTGACGCTGGCAAGGCATCGCAGATCAGCTGCGCCAGTTCGCGGGGTTTGAGGCCGGCGCCCTTGGCCAGTGTCAGCGCGATGTTGCTGGCCAGGTCGCCGTGGGCTTTGTCACGGGTGCGATCCAGCGAAACAGACCATTGCGCGTCCTCACTCAGTTGGCCGGTCGCCTGCAGTCGGGTGAGCGCCGAGTCAATGAGTCCTGCGATGTCTTCTTTCATGGGGCAAACGCTTAGTCAGGTGGCGCCTGCGACTCTGTCGCATGCGTGTAAAAAAGGACGGCCATTATCCCCGTTACCACACTTTATGGCCATAGCCTGTGGCTCGCGTACGGTAATCATTGCAGGCGTTGTGCGCATCAGAGCCGATGATGCAATCACGGTGAGCAGGAAAACGTCGTACGGGAGGTGGCTAGAATAAATCCTGCGGGTCAATATCGATGGTCCACTTTAATGCATGTCGCAATGGGAGTTTCTCCGCCTCTGCAACGATCAGCCGGGCGGCTTGCTGGGCACTGCGTCGGTTTTTGCTGTGCAGCAGGAGTTGGTGTCGGTGCTTGCCTGCGCGCCTTGGCATGGGTGCTGGCAGTGGCCCGATCAGCATTGCCCCTGCCGGCATTGTCGGTTCTGCGCGTTGCCTGAGTGTGTGCAGGAACGTCTCGCCCACCGTTGCATCACTGCAATCGCTGCGCACCAGTGCCAGCTGTCCGGCGGGCGGCATTCCAGTGGCGAGCCGCTGCTCCAGCAGCACGCGTGCATGCGCAGCGTAGGATTGTTCCGTAAACGCCAGCAGTGCCGGATGATCAGGGTAGTGCGACTGTACAATCACCCGGCCGGGCTCAGTGGCGCGCCCTGCGCGGCCCGCCACCTGGGTTAGCAACTGTGCCATACGTTCCTCGCCGCGAAAATCTGCACTGAACAGCAGCGCATCGGCATCGATGACAGCCACAAGCGTGACCGCGGGGAAGTGATGACCCTTGGTCAGCATCTGCGTGCCCAGCAATATACAGGGGTCGCCGCGGTTGATTTCAGCAACCAGCGAGGCCATTGCCTCGCGGCCCTGCATGGAGTCGCTGTCGACGCGAAACAGGGTGCGCCCGGCAAAGTGACTGCGTAAAAACTCCTCGCTCTGCTGCGTGCCCAGCCCGAGAAACACCAGTTCACGGCTGTTGCAGTTGGGGCAGTGGGCGGGAAGTTGCGACTGGGCGCCGCAATGATGGCAGCGCAGCCGTTGTTGGCGGCGGTGAACAGTCATGCGCGTGTCGCAGTCACTGCACTGGCTGGTCCAGCCGCAATCATGGCATTGCAGGGTGGGCGCATAACCGCGACGGTTCAGGAATAGAAGCACCTGCTGACCGCGATCCAGGGTTTGCTCCACCTGCTCCAGGACCGCAGCGGACAGGCCGCCGCGCAAGGGCAGTTTGCGTGTATCGACGATGGCAAGCGCGGGCATGGACGCATCGCCAGCTCGCGTGGTCAGGAGGTGATGCTGGTAACGCCCTCGGGTAGCGTTATGAATCGACTCCAGCGACGGCGTTGCGCTGCCCAGGATAACGGGACAGTTCTCGATCTGGCCGCGTTTGACGGCAACGTCGCGGCCTGAATAGCGAAATCCGTCTTGTTGCTTGAACGAGTTATCGTGTTCTTCATCAACGATAATCAGGCCGGGGTTTGCCAGCGGCGTAAATACGGCTGAACGCGTGCCGATGACAATGTGCGCCAGGCCGGACCGGGCGGCCTCCCATGACTGGTAACGCTGCGCGTCAGACAGCCCGGAGTGAAACAGGGCGATGTCGGCATCGAAGCGCGCCTCAAAGCGTTGCAGCGTCTGGGGTGTCAGGCCGATTTCCGGTATGAGAATCAGTGCCTGTTTGCCCCGGTCGAGGCATTCGGCGATCAGGCGCAGGTAAATCTCGGTTTTGCCGCTGCCTGTCACCCCCTCGATCAGGTGGCAGGCGAAGCCGGCTCCGCCTGCCAATACCGAGGCAATGACTGCAGCTTGTTCAGCGCTGGCGTCGAGTGCTTCTCGATTGGCGGGTGGCCTGGCTTGCCTTGGCAGCGTGCAGGCTTCTGCAAGGCCCTTTTCACGCAGGCTGCGCATGACAGCGGCGCTGATGCCGGCGCTGGCCAGTGCCGATGCGGCAACGGGAGCGCCGCCCTGCAGCACTGCCAGCGCCTCTGACTGCCTGGGCGAACGCCCCAGCGCGCCCGCAGGCAGGCCGGCTCCACGGTCAGACAGTTGCCATGCGGGCTCGCCAATACGCAGGTGTGCCTTGCCGTCGCGCAGTCGTTTGGGGAACAGTGCCGGGAATACCTCACCTGGCGGATGTAAATAATAGCCGGCAGCCCACGTGGACAGCGCAAGCAGCGTGGGCGGCAGCAGGCTCTGTGAATCCAGTATCTCTATCGCGTGCCGAAGCTGGTCGTTGGCGATACCACTGTGAGTAGTGACTTCGCTCAAGTAGGCGGTGACTTCCCGTTTGCCGAACGGAACGCGAATCCGGGTGCCGGCGGCAAGGCAGGACAGCATTTTTTCGTCGACGTTCTCCGGTGGCAGATAGTCAAACAAGCGTCGCAAGGGCGAGGGTATAGCCAGGCGGAGTATGGACATAACGCGTAATCTACCTGCGACGGGAGAATGCCAAAGGAGGCGTGGGAGGCGATTGTAGCAAAATGACCGGCCTGCTTGCGTATGGCGCTGCGTCTGGTAAGATGCCCGCCTATTTTTTGACCGGCCAGGCAGCTCACGGGCCCATCCGGCGGAAGTTTCGACTACAGTGCGGTGCCCGACAAAACGCGGGTGGCGGCACGACAGACAGGAGAAATCACCATGCAAGCAGAAATTCATCCCAAGTATGAAGCCGTAACGGCGACGTGCAGCTGTGGCAACACCATCCAGACTCGCTCTACCCTGTGTGAAGACTTCCACATCGATGTCTGCTCACAGTGCCATCCGTTTTTTACCGGCAAGCAGAAAATCGTTGATACCGGCGGTCGTGTGGATCGGTTCAACAAGCGTTTTGGCAGCCGCGGTTCTTCCCGCTAGGACGCTGCATCCTGTATTGCTGGCAGGCCGCCAGGCGGCGCCTGCAGACAGAGGCCGGAACTTCACAGTTCCGGCCTTTTTTGTGGGTTGCCGCTGGTGATTCTGGCTGTGCGCCTCACTGTGTTTTTGCCTCGCTGCGCTGGCAACGTGCTGCACTGGTCACAAGCCTCGGACAGGCGCGCCCGACCCTGGCATTGCAGTTGGCGCACCCTTTAGCACGGCCGCCGTGGCGACGCTGTCCTGTCCATGCACGAGCCCCCGACTATGTGAATTTCCGCCTTGTTCGTGCCTGGCGTTTTCTATATCCTCTTGAACCTTTTTTTATCACGCGCCCTGTGTGCGAGAGCCGCCATGTCGAATGATCTCAAGGAGTCAGCACTTGCCTATCATGCTGAGCCCGAGCCGGGAAAAATCAGCATTGAGTTGACCAAGCCTGCCGAGACACAGAGGGATCTGTCATTGGCTTACAGCCCGGGCGTGGCTGAGCCCTGTCGGGTGATTGCGGAAGATCCGGATGCGGCGTACCGCTACACCGGCAAGGGCAACCTGGTCGGGGTCATCAGTAACGGCACAGCGGTACTGGGTCTTGGAAATCTCGGCCCTTTGGCAAGCAAGCCCGTCATGGAAGGCAAGGCCCTGCTGTTCAAGCGCTTTGCAGGCATCAATGCCATTGATATCGAAGTCGATACCGAAGATAGCGAAGAGTTCATTGACACGGTCGCGCGCATCGCCGGCACATTCGGTGGTATCAACCTGGAAGACATCAAGGCGCCGGAGTGCTTTGAGATCGAGTCAAAGCTGATCGAGCGCTGTGATATACCCATCTTCCACGACGACCAACACGGCACTGCTATCGTGACGGCTGCCGGCCTGCTGAATGCGCTGGAGATCCAGGGCAAGGCACTGGAAGACGCCGTGATCACCTGCCTGGGTGCCGGCTCTGCGGCAATCGCCTGTATGCGCCTGCTGGTGAGCATGGGCGCAAGGCGCGAGAACATTTTCATGCTTGATCGGCGCGGCGTGATTTACGACGGACGCGAGGGTGTTAATGCTTACAAGCAGGAATTCGCGAACCACACAGATAAGCGCAGCCTGTCCGATGCGATCAGGGGTGCCGATGTGTTTATCGGCTTGTCCGGTGCCGACCTGCTCAGTCCAGACATGCTCCTGAGCATGGCGGAAAAACCCATTGTCTTTGCCTGTTCCAACCCGGACCCGGAGATACAGCCGGAGCTGGCCATGGCGACGCGCAACGACGTGATCATTGCAACCGGCCGATCCGATTACGCCAACCAGGTCAATAACGTCCTGGGCTTCCCGTTTATCTTCCGCGGGGCGCTGGACGTGCGCGCATCGCGAATCAACGAGGCGATGAAAATCGCAGCGGTCAAAGCGCTCAGCAGCCTGGCGCGCGAACCTGTGCCGAATGAAGTGCTGGTTGCATGCGAGATAGAATCGCTGGAATTCGGGCCGCAGTACATCATCCCCAAACCGGTTGATAGCAGGCTGTTAGCCTGGATAGCACCGGCTGTTGCCCGGGCTGCCGTTGAATCCGGCGTGGCGCGCATCGCCCTGCCACAGGGCTATGAACTCGCGCTGGCATCCTGAGCCAAACCGCACCTTGCAATCCCGCTAGAAAATATCCTCGATGAGGTCGTCTGTGCCTGCACCGCCGGGCAGGGCACCGCTGCCTGATGGGCTGCGTTTGGGCACGTACTCCTGGCGAAAGTACTCAAAAATCGCATTGCTCTGGCCGGGTGCAGCCAGCAGGCCGCTGTCGGGATCAATACGCACATTCACAATGCCCGTTGGCAGTGGTGGCATGCTTTCCGGGCTTGTCGCCAGCGCCTCGCGCATATAGTTGATCCAGATTGGCAGGGCTGCGGTCCCGCCGAATTCCTTGCGGCCCAGTGGGGTGTAGTTGTCAAACCCCACCCAGGTGGTGGTGACAATGTCGCTGTTATAGCCAGAGAACCAGGCATCCATTGGGCCATTGGTGGTACCTGTTTTGCCGGCGATGTCGCGGCGCTCCAGTACCAGCGCCTTGCGCCCCGTGCCGCGGGTGATCGCGTCGCGCAACATGCTGTTAAGAATGTAATTCACACGCTCTTCCATCACGCGCGGAGCAGGCTTTGTGGTGGCCGGCTGCGTGCCAGCCAGGATTTCTTCCATGGAAAGCTCGGCTGACCCGTCAGGCGCCGCACCGGGCTGGTCGCAGTCGCGGCATACGGTAAACGGGTCCGCCGTGAACAGTATGTTGCCTTTCATATCTTCAACCCGCGTGACCAGGTAGGGCTCTACCTTGTAGCCACCATTGGCGAGAATGGCGTAACCGGTGGCAACCTGCAGCGGGCTCATGGAGAGCGTGCCCAGCGCCAGCGACAGATCAGGCGACAGCCCTGCGGTATCAAAGCCCAGTTTGTCGATGTAGCTGATCAGGTTGCGCACCCCCAGCTGCTGCAACAGGCGGATAGACACCAGGTTGCGCGACTTGGTGAGCGCCCAGCGCAGGCGCGTGGGACCATAAAACTCGCCGCTGTCATTTTCGGGGCGCCAGATATCTTCCAGGGAGGAATCCGCCATAACGATTGGCGCATCGTTGATAATGCTGGCGGCGGTAAATCCTGCTTCAAGCGCGGCGGCATACACGAAGGGCTTGAAGTTTGATCCCGGCTGTCGCTTGGACTGGGTGACGCGGTTGAACTTGCTCAGTTCGAAACCCATGCCGCCTACAATGCTGATAATTGCCCCGTCCGACGGGTCCAGTGATATCAGCGCTCCCTGTGCTGCCGGCACCTGGGCGAGCCGCCACTGGCCGGCGTCGTTTGGTTGCACGCGAATCATGTCGCCGACTTCCAGCACGTCGGTGATTGAGCGCGGCGCCGGCCCTACATAGTTTTCGGTGCGATAGGGGCGTGCGCTGCTCACACCATTGGTAAACAGGAGCTCGCCGGTTGAATCATCTCCCAGCAGGAGTGTCGCTGAGTTGTCTGCCGGGTCAATGCTGGTCACCACCGCTGGTTGTAGGCCGGCGATAACGGCGGTGCGGGCCAGCGCGTCACGCCAGCGCTGCATGGATGTTTCATCTTGCGCCACCCCCAGCTTGCGCTCCGGGCCGCGATAGCCGTGGCGGTTGTCATAGTCGATCAAACCGTTGATCACAGACCGCCTGGCAGTTTGCTGTAGATGGCTATCAATCGTTGTGTAGACGTTCAATCCACGTGTATAGGCGTCATTACCGTAGAGGTCGAGCATCTGCTGGCGCGCCATTTCGGCGGCATAGTGCGCGGCAAAACTGATGCGCGCCCCATGATGTTGCGCGCTCACCGGCGCCGCCTGTGCGGTTTCCATCGCCTCGCGGCTGATGTAGCCGAGCAAGTGCATGCGCCCGAGAATCCAGTCGCGCCGCTCCTTGGCGGCCTGCGGTCCGCTCAGGGGGTTGTTGCGCGAGGGCGCCTTGGGTACGCCCGCAAGCATGGCGTGTTGGGCGAGGGTGAGTTCATTGACGCTCTTTCCGTAGTAGACCTGTGCGGCGGCCTCGAAGCCGTATGCGCGGTGCCCGAGAAATACCCGATTAAAGTACAGTTCAAAGATTTCGCGTTTATCGAGCGCGCGTTCGATTTCGATCGCCAGGAGAATCTCGTTGAATTTGCGAATGAAGGTACGGTCGAGCGTAAGAAAGTAGTTGCGCGCAACCTGCATCGTCAGCGTGCTTCCGCCGGAGCCTTTCTCTCCGGTTAACACCAGCTCAGAGACCGCGCGCAGCAAGCCCATGAAGTCTATGCCGCGATGATTGAAGAAGTTATCGTCCTCTGCCGCCAGCAGCGCCTCGATGAATGGTTTGGGTATGTCATCAAAACGCAAGGGGCTGCGCTTTTGTTCACCGAACTGACCGATCAGGTCGCCATTGCGCGTGTATACGCGCATGGGTGTTTGCAGTTGCACATCGCGCAGCGTTTCGACATCGGGAAGGTTTGGGCTGAGGTACAGATAGACACCGGCGAGCAACCAGACAGCGCCAAAGAAAGCCAGTATGCACAGACGCAGAATAAATTTTATAAGGCTCATGTATCCCTTTCAAAAACAGTGGCTTAGTTGGATTTTTATGTGGGTCTGCGGCGGTGCTTTGGTAATTATAAGCCTTTTTTGTGATTGGATATATTTTCCGATGTGGTATATCTGTCATTCATGTATCGGTACATAAAAATATCCTAAGTTAGTGATACTGATAAGGAAAAAAGTTGCTGGGGCTATTAGGAAAAAGAAAGGGGACGCAACTTCTTGGGCTTGATATCAGTTCCACCACAGTAAAACTGTTGGAGCTGAGTTACACAGGGGGAAAGTACCGCGTTGAGAGTTACGCGGTGGCCTCGCTGCCTCAAGATGCCGTCATCGAGAAAAGCGTCAACGATGTTGAAGGCGTTGCTAACGCCATTCGCAGTGTTGTTGCGCATTCTCGTACCAAGCTGAAATCAGTCGCTGCGGCGGTCGCTGGCTCGTCGGTCATTACCAAGATGATCGATATGCCTGAGGGGCTGTCTGACGACGATATGGAAGCGCAACTGGCCAACGAGGCGGATCAGTACATTCCGTATCCGCTGGACGAAGTCGCGTTGGACTTCGAAGTCCAGGGCCCGTCGCCAGAGCGTGATGACATGGTCGAAGTACTCCTGGCAGCCTGTCGCCGGGAAACCATCGATGCACGTGTCAACGCCATCGAAGCTGCAGAATTAACCCCGAAAATCATGGATGTAGAAGCCTACGCCATGGAACGGGCGTTCTTCCTTTTGCAAAGCCAACTGGATCTGGATGCGGACAGCACCGTAGCGGTTGTCGACATCGGCGCCACCATGACCACCCTCAGTGTGCTGAACAACGGGCAGACGCTATACACGCGTGAGCAGTTGTTCGGCGGCAAGCAACTTACCGATGAAATCATGCGCCGCTACGGACTGCCACTGGAAGAGGCCGGCCTGGCGAAGAAGCAGGGCGGTCTGCCAGACGATTACGAGCCCGAAGTCCTGGAACCTTTCAAGGAAGCAGTGGTGCAACAGGTTGCGCGCTCGCTGCAGTTCTTCTTTTCCTCCAGCCAATACAATGACGTGGACCATATAATCCTCGCCGGTGGCGTGGCTTCGATGGACGGGCTGGAAAGCCTCGTTCAGGAAAAGCTCGGAACGCCCACAGCGGTTGCGAATCCTTTTGCCAGTATGTCGATATCTCCACGTGTGAACGCAGTCGCTTTGGGTAGCGATGCGCCGGCGATGATGATTGCGTGCGGCCTTGCATTACGGAGTTTCGACTAATGGCGCAGATTAACCTCTTACCGTGGCGCGAGGCGCGCCGCCAGGAGCTCAAGAAAGAGTTCCTGGTGACAGTTGGCCTTGTGATTGCGCTGGCAGTAGGCATGGTGTTTCTGGCCAACCAGGTTGTGGGCGGCCAAATTGAAACCCAGAAGGCGCGCAACGAGTACCTCTCCAAGAATATCAAGGAGCTGGACAAACAAGTGAAAGAGCTCCGGGATCTCAAGAAGCGGCGCGATCAGTTGATCGATCGTATGCGCGTGATCCAGGAACTGCAGGGCAACCGTCCTATCATCGTGCGGGTTCTCGACCAGCTTGTGCGCACGGTGCCTGACGGCGTCTTTTACACGAGCCTTAACACCAAGAAGTCAAAGATATCCATCGAAGGTGTCGCGGAGTCCAATAACCGCGTTTCAAGCCTGATGCGCAGCCTTGATGGGTCAGACTGGCTGGCCGAGCCGAATCTGGACCGCGTGAAAGCCGCGCCACAGTTTGGCGACCAGGCCAACACCTTCGACCTGACCGTAAAAATCAAGGCGCCTTTCACGGAAGCTGAGGGAGAGGACTAGCCCAATGGCATTTGAAGATACCCTGAACTCCCTGCGTGATTTCGATATCAATGACACCGACAATATTGGCAACTGGCCAATGGCGATCAAGGTCATCATCTGGGTGATCCTGTTCATTGCTATTCTGGTCGGTGGTTATTACCTACGCATCGAAGAAATGCAGCAGCAGCTTGCCAAGGAAGAAAAAAACGAAGAGAAGCTGCGCAAGGAATTCGAGGAAAAGTCGTTCAAGGCGGCAAATCTCGAAGCCTATCGGGCGCAGATGGTAGAAATGGAAGAATCATTTGGCGCGTTGGTCAGCCAACTACCCAGTGATACCGAAGTGCCGGGGCTGCTTGAAGATATCACCAACAAAGGCCTGCAGAACGGCCTGGAAATCAAATCCATTGATCTGCAAAAGGAAAAAGCCAAAGAGTTCTACATAGAATTGCCGATCGCTATCAGCGCGTCGGGTTCTTACCATGACCTGGGCGCTTTTATCAGTGGCATGGCCAGCCTGCCGCGCATTGTTACCCTGCACGACTTCGAGATTACGACGAAGAAGAAAGACGGCAATGCGCTCGATCTGAAGATCACTGCAAAAACGTACCGCTACAAAGATGAGGAGGCGTAGTATGAACAAGAGCTGCCGCAACCTCGGGCTCTCTCTTTTAGCTGTGACTTTGCTAACAGCCTGCTCCAGTCGTGATTTTTCCGACCTGGATGCGTTCATGGAAGAAAAACTCGCCCGTCCTGGTGGCGTCATTGACCCTATTCCAACCTTCAAGGCGTATGAGGCGTTTGCCTACAGTGCTACGGCTTTTCGCAGCCCGTTTGACCGGCCTATTGAAGTCAGGGAGATCGCGAAGCTGCAGGCGGTGAGCGCTATCAAGCCGGACGAGAGTCGGCCTAAGGAGTTTCTCGAACAGTACACGTTTGATTCATTGCGCATGGTGGGCACGCTTGAGCGTGGGGGTACCAACTGGTCACTGGTGAAAGATCCCAGTGGAGGCGTGCATCGCGTGAAGCTTGGGAACTACCTGGGTCGTCACCATGGAAGAATAGTGGAGATGACCGATACCTACCTGGCGGTCGTTGAGATCGTCAGTGATGGTACTGAAGATGGGTGGGTGGAACGCCCGCGAACGATAAAACTGAGTGGCATCTAGACCATCCCGTTGGGAACAAGCCAGCTTAAGTAAAAACAAAATTTGGGGACGAAGGCCGTGGGGAATATAAATAGAAGTTTGAGTAACTGGTTGCAAGGTGTAGTCATAGTGTTGACTACCAGCATGCTTGCTGGTGTTGCTCAGGCCGCACCAACGGTACAGGACATCGAATTCAGCTCTCGCCCGGGCAGCAAGTTCGAAGTGCGTCTGGAATTTAGCGAGACGCCGCCTGACTTGACGTCTTACTCCATCGAGAAGCCCGCACGTATTGCGATTGATTTTCCCGGTGCTACCAGCAGCCTTGAGAGCAAGCGCTTCTCACTGCCTTACGGCAATGCCACAAAGGCACTGGTGTTGGAGTCTGGCGACAGAACCCGCCTGGTGGTCAATCTTGTCAAGCTGGTGCCTTTCGAAACACGGGTCGAGGGCAATAATGTCTTCCTCCTGGTGGGCCAGGAGGGTACGGACTACCTGAAGCAGTCTACCGATCCGCATAGCGTGTCTACCAAGGTGGCCAAGGTGGTTGATATTGCGTCCGAGATAACTGACCTGCAATTTCAGCGCACAGGTGACGGTGAGGGTCGACTGACCCTGCAACTGACGGACCCGTCCGTTGACGTTAACGTGTTCAGTGAAGCGGGCGATATCAAGGTCGAGTTCCTCGATACCTCGGTTGCCGAGCGATTGATCCGGCGTTATGACGTGACTGACTTCGCGACACCGGTCAACAGTGTAGACGTCAACACCACGGAGCGCGGCGCGACGCTGCAACTCAAAACCACGGGCGAGTTCGATTACCTCGCCTACCAGACTGACGAAGAGTACGTGCTCAGCGTGAAGCCGCTGACGAAGAAAGAGGCGGAGCGTCGCAAGAATGAATTTACCTATGTGGGCGAGCGCATCTCGCTGAACTTCCAGGATATTGAAGTGCGCGCGGTGCTCCAGCTGATTGCCGATTTCACAGAACTTAACCTGGTTGCCAGCGATACCGTGTCTGGCCGCATTACCCTGCGGTTGCAGAACGTACCCTGGGATCAGGCCCTGGAGCTGGTGCTGAAAACCAAAGGTCTCGACAAGCGCCAGGTAGGCAACGTGCTAATGGTTGCCCCGGCCGCTGAAATTGCCGAGCGCGAGCGTCAGCAAATTGAAGCGAACAAGCAGATTGCCGAGCTGGCCCCGCTGCAGTCCGAGTTCGTCAGGATTCGTTACGCCAAGGCTGAAGACATCGTCAAACTGTTCAAGGCCGGGTCAGAAGAAGGTGGCAGCCTGATCTCCAATCGCGGCTCTGTTGTAACGGACAAGCGCACCAACTCACTGATCATCACCGATACAGCGGTCAAGCTCGCTGAGATCCGCGACCTGATTGAACTGGTAGACATTCCTGTACGCCAGGTCATGATCGAGGCGCGAATCGTGATTGCGCAGTCTGACGCCACCAAGAACCTGGGCATCCAGTGGGGTGGTAGCGCCCTGAACATCGGTGACAAATCTGTCACGACGCTGTCGGGCGATACGGCCAACGCAACCGGATTGCTGGAGGACGTTATCAATGGTGATCCGCTGGAAGTCGTCTACCCCGGTGCGCTGCTTGTTGATCTGGGTGTGGCAGGCAGCAGTGGCTTTGCGGTGGGCTTTGCCAACGATGACCTGTTCCTGTCTGCCGAGCTGTCAGCGCTTGAGGCCGAGGGCGATGGCGAGGTTGTCTCCCAGCCCAAAGTGATTACCGGCGACAAGCAACCGGCCTTGATTAAATCCGGAACCGAGATTCCCTTCCAGGAGTCCTCGGCCAGTGGCAGAACGACGGTTTCGTTCAAGGACGCTGTGCTGGAACTCAACGTGACGCCGAGCATTACCCCGGACGATCGCGTGATGCTGGAGCTGAAGATCAACCAGGACTCAATCGGCGAACTCGTGCAGGGTGAGTTTGGCGCACAGATTCCAACGATTGACACCACCGAGATCGACACCCAGGTGCTGGTGGGCAACGGCGAGACTGTTGTTCTGGGCGGTATCTTCAAGACAGAAGACATCCGCTCTGTGAACAAGGTGCCGTTCTTTGGCGACATCCCCTACGTCGGTGCACTGTTCAGGAACGAGTCCAACACGTCGGAAAAGACCGAGACGCTGATTTTCATCACGCCTCGCATCCTCGCCGATACTCTGCTCGACTAAATGCAGTCCTTCCATAGAGTATTTCTTGTCGGTCCCATGGGGGCCGGCAAGACAACCATTGGCAAGCACCTCGCCCAGCACCTGAAGTTGCGCTTTGTCGATTCAGATGGAGAAATCGAGGCGCGCACCGGCGCCGATATCCCCTGGATATTTGATGTTGAAGGCGAAGAAGGTTTTCGCGATCGTGAACAACAGGTCATCGAAGAGATGACAGAGTGGGAAGGCGTGGTACTGGCGACAGGTGGCGGTGTGGTGATGCGCGCGGAGAATCGTCGTGTTCTGGCAGCGCGTGGATTTGTCATTTACCTGTACGCAAGTATCGATGAACAGGTGCGCAGAACCAGTAAGGACAGGCGGCGCCCCCTGTTGCAGGAAGGCGACCCGGAGCAGACGCTGCGTGAACTCATGGCGTTCAGGGATCCTTTGTACAGGGAAATCGCCGACCATATCATTGAAACCGACCAATGCAGTCCGCGCACGGTCGCCCAGCGGCTCGTCAAAGAGCTGAGCGAACTGTAAACCCGCGTTTTTTGATCGGTCATCTGTCAGGTGACCTCCTGACCACCTCGAAGGTATGATAGCGGCCTGTTCCGGCCATCTTTCTGGGGAAGTGCTTTGTCTGCGCTGATGCACAGCTTGTCTGTCGATCTGGGTGATCGCAGCTATCCTATTTATATTGGACGTCAGCTGCTGGCGGATGCACAGCTGTGGTCCGGCCACGTGCCGGGTTCGCAGGCCGTGATAGTGACCAACGAGACGGTAGCACCGCTGTACCTGCAGAAGGTGCGTGAATCACTGGGCCAGTGCTCAGCGATTACGGAGGTTGTACTTCCCGATGGCGAGCAGTACAAAACGCTGCAAACGCTGGCTTCCATATTCGACCAGGTGATGGCCGACAGGCATAATCGCAGCACCACGTTCATCGCCCTGGGCGGCGGTGTTGTTGGTGATGTCACGGGGTTTGCGGCCTCGGCTTATCAGCGCGGCGTGAACTTCATCCAGATTCCTACCACCTTGCTCGCTCAGGTCGATTCATCGGTGGGTGGTAAAACGGCGGTGAATCACCCGCTGGGCAAGAACATGATTGGCGCTTTTTACCAGCCGGGCGCGGTCATCATTGACATAGAAACGCTGCGAACGTTGCCTGATCGCGAATTCGCCGCAGGCCTGGCCGAGGTCGTCAAGTACGGACTGATCAGCGATCGCTCTTTTTATCGCTGGCTGCAGCAGAACATGGGCCCGCTGCTGTCACGCGATGAGGCGCTCCTGGCCCAGGCGATTGAGCGCAGCTGTGCAATCAAGGCGCACGTCGTGGCGGCCGATGAGCGTGAGGGCGGTATTCGCGCCATTCTCAATCTTGGCCACACCTTCGGTCACGCGATAGAAACACACCAGGGTTATGGGCAGTGGCTGCACGGCGAGGCCGTCGCGGCAGGCATGGCGCTGGCGCTGGCATTGTCGGCTGATCGCGGCTGGGTGGAGCGCAGTGAGGTGGATGACCTGGTCGCACTGCTCAAACAGATGTCACTGCCTTATGCGCCCCCGCAGAACATGTCAGTGGCATCGTTTCTTGACCTTATGGGGCGCGACAAAAAAGTCATTGATGGCCGTCTGCGACTGGTCTTGCTGAAGCCCCTGGGCGAGGCAATCATTGTTGACGACGTCACAGAGAAAGAGCTTGCTGCCGTGATCGAGGGTCACTAAAGACCGCACTTTTCGCCTCATTGTTCCCCCATGGGCATCTGTGTAAAATAGGCAGCCTTTTCGCCCAAGCGTCGCTTGAGTGCGGGGCGCCTCATCGTAAATTATTGTTTTTCGTCGTAATTTTGGACTTGGTATGAGTACAGGCCTGTATAGACCTGAAGATGTTCGTGACAATTGCGGATTCGGTTTGATCGCCCATACATCGGGTGAGGCAAGTCATCGCCTGCTGCAAACCGCCATTGATTCGCTCACGTGCATGACCCACCGCGGCGGTATCGCGGCCGACGGAAAAACCGGTGACGGCTGCGGTTTGTTGTTGCAGATGCCGGAAAGCTTTGTGCGAACGATGGCCGGGGAGTGTTTCGATCGGCAACTGTCAGAGACCTTTGGCGTAGGCCAGTTTTTTCTCAGCGCCGACGAAGAAAAGGCGGTAGCCGCTCGCTCTTCCGTTGAGCAAGTGCTTACCAACCTTGGTCTTGAAGTGGTTGGCTGGCGCCCCGTGCCTACCGACAGTGCGGTCTGTGGGCAGATCGCACTGGCCAGCCTGCCGCGCATCGAGCAGGTGTTTATTGACGCTCCCGGTGTCAGCAAGGAATCACTCAACACAACGCTGTTTGTGGCCCGGCGTAAATCGGAAATGGCCTGCGAGGCGGACGAGGATTTTTACATCTGCAGCCTCTCCAGCACAGTGATTGCCTACAAGGGGCTGGTCATGCCGGTAGATCTGCCCAGGTTTTATGCAGACCTGGGGGATGCTCGCCTGGAAACGGCGATCTGCATTTTTCACCAGCGCTTTTCCACCAATACCATGCCCCGCTGGCACCTGGCACAGCCCTTCAGATTGCTCGCGCACAATGGCGAGATCAACACCATCGAGGGCAACAGAAACTGGGCAGATGCGCGCACCGCGCGGTTCGAAACCGAGCGGTTGCCGAACATCCGCGAGATAGCGCCGCTGGTGAATCGCACCGGCTCGGACTCCTCCAGCCTGGACAACATGCTGGAGGTGCTCCTCACCGGGGGTGTAGACATGCCGCGTGCATTGCGCATGCTGGTGCCACCTGCGTGGCAAAACATGGAGTCCATGGACCCTGACCTGCGCGCATTCTATGAATACCACTCCATGCATATGGAGCCATGGGATGGGCCTGCAGGGATTGTTCTTACAGATGGCCGCTACGCCGTGTGCCTCCTGGACCGCAATGGCCTGCGTCCCGCGCGCTGGGTACAAACCCGCGACGGCTTTATTACTGTTGCTTCCGAGACCGGAACCTACGACTACCGCACGGAAGATGTCGTGGCGAAGGGCCGTGTAGGGCCCGGTCAGATTCTCATGGTTGATACACATACGGGCGAGTTGCTGCAAACCAGCGATATCGATGACCGGCTCAAATCCAGGCAGCCCTACAAGCAATGGCTGCGAGCGCACGCCCAGCGCATCGAAGGTACCTTTGGCGGTGAGTCTGCGCCGGGCATCAGTGCCGATGAACTCGATACGTTCATGAAAATGTTCCAGGTCAGCTTTGAAGAGCGCGACCAGGTGCTGCGACCCCTGGCGGAATCCGGCAACGAGGCCGTGGGTTCAATGGGTGACGATACGCCAATGGCTGTGCTGTCGCGCAAAGAGCGCGCGCTGTACGACTACTTCAGGCAGAAGTTTGCGCAGGTGACGAATCCGCCAATCGATCCGCTGCGCGAAACGATTGTGATGTCGCTGGAGACGGACCTGGGCAGTGAAAAGAACGTCTTTGCCGAAGGTCCCGAGCATGCTGAACGGGTCAGCCTCACATCACCGGTGTTGTCGCAGAGCAAGTTCAACCAGCTGCTACAGCTCGACCGCCCGGGTTTCAAGCTGGCGGAAGTTGACTGTACGTTTGTGCCGCAAGAGAAGTCACTAAAGCAGGCGGTGGAAGACGTGGCGGCCGCCGCTGAAGAAGCAGTGCGTGGTGGCGCATCTATTTTGATTCTGTCGGATCGCGCTATTTCCCGCGAGCGCCTGCCTGTGCACAGCTTGCTGGCAACCGGCGCAGTGCACCACCATTTGATTCGCAGTGGCCTGCGTACAGATGCCAATATCATCATAGAAACCGCCAGCGCCCGGGATTCACACCAGATAGCGTGCCTGTTGGGTTTTGGTGCCACAGCGGTATACCCCTATCTCGCCTACAGCGTACTCGAAGACCTCATTCGTACAGGTGAAGTGCTGGGCGAGCCTTCAACCTGCTACAAGAACTATCGCAAGGGCATCAACAAGGGCCTGCTGAAAATTATGTCCAAGATGGGTATTTCAGCGGTCAGTTCCTACCGTGGCGCACAATTGTTCGAGGCCGTTGGCCTCAATCGCGAGGTTGTGGACCTGGCGTTCTGCGGTGTTGCCTCGCGCATCGAAGGCGCCGGCTTTGCCGACCTGGGTAGGGACCTCGAGGCCGTGGGCCGGCGCGCCTGGTCGCAGCGCAAGGGGATCGAGCAGGGCGGTTTGCTCAAATACGTGCACGGCCAGGAATACCATGCCTTCAATCCCGATGTGGTGATGAGCCTGCAGCAGGCGGTCGCCAGTGGTGACTATGCCGATTACAAGCGTTACGCAGCCCTGGTGAACGATCGCCCTGTGGCTACCTTGCGCGACCTGTTCAAGCTCCGCGCAGCCGATACCGCGCTGCCCATGGATGACGTTGAACCCATTGAGTCGATATTGCCGCGCTTTGACTCGGCGGGTATGTCTTTGGGTGCTCTCAGCCCCGAAGCGCACCAGGCGCTTGCGGCGGCCATGAACCGCATTGGTGCCCGATCCAATTCCGGCGAGGGCGGCGAAGACCCGGAGCGTTTTGGTACCGAGCGCGTGTCCAAAATCAAGCAAATTGCCTCGGGAAGATTCGGGGTGACGCCGCACTACCTGGTGAACGCTGAAGTCCTGCAGATCAAAATCGCACAGGGCGCCAAGCCTGGTGAGGGTGGGCAGTTGCCGGGCGGTAAAGTCAATGACCTGATCGCGCGGCTGCGCTACTCCGTCCCTGGCGTGACCCTGATTTCACCGCCGCCGCACCATGATATCTACTCGATCGAAGATCTTGCCCAGCTGATTTTTGACCTCAAGCAGGTCAATCCGCAGGCGCTGGTGTCTGTCAAACTGGTTTCGGAGCCGGGCGTGGGAACCATCGCCGCGGGGGTCGCCAAGGCCTATGCAGACCTCATTACCATTTCCGGTTACGACGGCGGCACGGCGGCAAGCCCGCTGACTTCGATTCGCCATGCCGGCTCGCCGTTTGAGCTGGGTCTGGCAGAGGTGCAGCAAACACTCAGGGGTAATGGTTTGCGCGGATTCATTCGCCTGCAAGCCGACGGTGGCATGAAAACCGGCCTCGATGTAGTAAAAGCGGCGATACTCGGCGCGGAGAGTTTTGGCTTTGGCACAGCGCCCATGGTCGCCCTGGGCTGCAAGTACCTGCGCATTTGTCACCTTAACAACTGCGCCACAGGTGTTGCCACCCAGAACCAGGCTCTGCGTGATGACCACTTCAATGGCACAGTCGACATGGTGGTCAACTTCTTTACGTTTATCGCGACCGAGGTGCGCGAGTGGCTGTCGCTGTTGGGCGTGCCCAGCCTGGAAGCACTGATCGGCCGCACGGATCTGCTGGAATGCCTGCCCGGTACAACAGAAAAGCAGGCAGGTCTGGACTTGTCGCCGATCCTCTACAAGGATGTTGCGTTCACCGGCCAGCCGGAGTTTTGCCAGGTAACGTCCAATGATCCTTTCGATCGTGGCGAAAAAGCCGAGCACATGGTCGCAACCTGCCTTAGCGCAATCGAAGGCAGGACAGGTGGCGAATACGCCTTTTCGGTGACCAACTGCGATCGTTCGATCGGCGCGAGACTGTCAGGCGAAATTGCCAAACGCTACGGCAACACTGACATGGAATCGTCGCCAATTACTCTGCGCCTGAAAGGCACAGCAGGGCAGAGCTTTGGCGTATGGAATGCCGGCGGCTTGCACATGTACCTGGAAGGCGACTGCAACGACTATGTCGGCAAGGGCATGGCCGGCGGCAAACTGGTGGTGTACCCGCCGTTGAATTCCAGCTTCAAGTCACACGAGACATCGATCATTGGCAACACTTGCCTGTATGGGGCAACCGGCGGACGACTGTTTGCCGCTGGTATCGCGGGCGAGCGATTTGCAGTGCGCAACAGTGGCAGTCATGCTGTTGTAGAGGGAGCCGGCGATCATTGTTGTGAAT
Source organism: Gammaproteobacteria bacterium (assembly GCA_024742415.1). Taxonomy (GTDB): domain Bacteria; phylum Pseudomonadota; class Gammaproteobacteria; order Pseudomonadales; family Halieaceae; genus Marimicrobium. Next base: position 16,816 of record JANSYN010000016.1, on the reverse strand, counting down.
ACATGACGGGCGGCACGGTGACGGTACTGGGCTCTACAGGGGTCAACTTCGGTGCCGGTATGACCGGTGGCTTTGCCTATGTTTTGGACCAGGATCGTTGCTTCATTGATAAATTCAACAGTGAACTCGTTGAGATTCATCGGGTCAATCCAGAGTACATGGAGCCGTACCGCAATCATTTGCGCAGCACCATTGCGGAGTTTGTGCGTGAAACCAATTCCGAGTGGGGTAAATACCTGCTGGAACGCTTCGAGGATTACATCGGCAAGTTCTGGCTGGTTAAGCCCAAGGCGGCAGACCTCGACCGTCTGTTATCGCGATTACGCAATACAGACTAGTCGCTGGTCAGGAAACTACTATGACTAAACGCTTATCTAATCATTTCCAGTTTCTCGATGTCGGGCGCGGCGATCCCGATAAAAAGGATTTGCACGCGCGCAAACACGAGTATGTGGAAATCTATAACCCGTACACGCAGGAGCAGGTGGCAGAGCAATCGCACCGCTGTCTTGCCTGTGGCAACCCCTATTGCGAATGGAAATGCCCGGTACACAACTTTATTCCGGAATGGTTGAAGCTGGTGACCGAGGGCAACCTTTTTGAAGCTGCCGAACTGAGCCACCAGACGAACACCCTGCCCGAAGTGTGTGGACGCGTCTGCCCCCAGGACAGGCTGTGTGAGGGCGCATGTACCCTCAATGATGGGTTTGGTGCGGTGACGATTGGTGCGTCCGAAAAATACATCACCGACACAGCCCTGGCCATGGGCTGGCGCCCAGACATGTCGCGAGTGGTGCCAACGGACAAAAAAGTGGCCATCATCGGCGCCGGCCCCGCGGGCCTGGGGTGTGCCGATGTACTGGTTCGCAATGGCGTTAAACCTGTGGTATTTGACCGCTACCCGGAAATTGGCGGGCTGCTTACTTTTGGCATTCCCGAGTTCAAGTTGGAAAAGGAAGTCATGGTGCGCCGTCGCGAAGTGTTTGAAGACATGGGCATCGAGTTCCGCATGAACACTGAGGTGGGTAAAGATGTCAGTCCCGCCCAGTTGCTGGAAGAGTACGACGCGGTGTTCCTGGGAATGGGCACCTATAAGTACATGCGCGGCGGCTTCCCCGGAGAAAACCTGCCCGGTGTCTACGAAGCCCTGCCCTACCTGGTAGGGAACGTGAATCATAATCGCGGCTACCCGCAGGACCCTGACGACTATATCAATCTCAAGGGGAAGCGCGTGGTGGTACTTGGCGGTGGTGACACCGCGATGGACTGTGTGCGCACGGCGATCCGCCAGCAGGCCGAGCATGTCATCTGCGCCTATCGGCGCGACGCCGAAAACATGCCCGGCTCTCGGCGTGAAGTGAGCAATGCCACCGAAGAGGGCGTGGAGTTTATCTACAATATCCAGCCGATAGAGGTGGTTGAATACTTCGGGCAGGCCTGTGGTGTAAAGATGGTTCGCACGGAGTTGGGCGAGCCCGGTGAGGATGGCCGTCGCAGGCCACAGCCGATCGCCGGCAGTGAAGAAGTCCTGGAAGCCGATGCAGTGATTATTGCCTTTGGCTTTCAACCCGATCCACCGGAGTGGTTCGCCGATGTGGACGTTGCCACCAATGACTGGGATGGTGTCGTCGCAGACGAGTTCCAGAAGTTTGCATTTCAAACAACCAACCCCAAGGTGTTTGCAGGGGGTGACATGGTTCGCGGTTCTGATCTGGTAGTGACGGCCATCTGGGAGGGGCGTCAGGCTGCCGAAGGCATTCTGGATTACCTGGAAGTCTAGCGGTACACCGCACGCACAGCGTGCAAGGTAAATCAGGGAGAATGCAATGACAGAGCTTGCGAATGATCGCCTACTTCGTGCGTTGTTAAGGCAACCGGTGGACCGCACGCCCATCTGGATGATGCGCCAGGCGGGCCGTTACCTGCCGGAGTATCGGGCAACCCGGCAGCACGCCGGATCGTTCCTTGATCTGTGCAAGAACGCAGAGCTGGCTTGCGAAGTGACCATGCAGCCACTACGCCGCTACCCGATGGACGCAGCAATTCTTTTTTCCGATATTCTCACCGTGCCGGATGCCATGGGTTTGGGCCTGTATTTTGAAGAAGGCGAAGGCCCCCGGTTTCGCAAGACCGTGCGCAGCGAGGCAGACCTGCAGGGTCTGATCGACATCAAGTCTGATGATCACCTGGGCTATGTGATGAACGCCGTACGCACGATACGCCATGAGTTGAATGGTAGCGTGCCGCTGATCGGGTTTTCCGGTAGCCCGTGGACGCTGGCCACGTATATGGTTGAGGGGGGGTCGTCCAAGGATTTTGCCCGCGTGAAAGCCATGGCCTATGACAAGCCGGAGCTGATGCATCAGCTGCTTGGGCTGTTGGCGGATGCCGTGGCCGATTATCTAGCCGCACAAGTGCGTGCGGGTGCGCAGGCATTGCAGATATTTGACACCTGGGGCGGCAGTCTCAGTGCCGCCGCGTACCAGGAGTTTTCATTGCAATACATGCAGCGCATTGTTGCCGCACTACCAGAAGAAGCCGATGGCAGGACGGTTCCGGTGATTGTGTTTACCAAAGGTGGTGGGCAATGGCTGGAAACGATTGCCGATTGCGGCGCTCACGCTGTTGGCCTTGACTGGACGACCGATATTGGCGCAGCAAGATCGCGCGTCGGCGATCGCGTTGCGTTACAAGGCAATATGGACCCGGCGATGTTGTATGCCACACCACAGCGGATTCGCGAGGAAGTAGCGACAATACTGCAAGGCTATGGCAATGGCACCGGGCATGTTTTTAACCTCGGCCACGGCATTACGCCGGGTGTGAACCCGGACAACGTCACGGCGTTTGTCGATGCGGTGCATGAGCTTTCGCCGCAATACCATCAGTAGTTGCGCAGCGTTAGCGTGACTGCTGTTGCGCTGAATCGGCGTCAGTGCATGAAAAGCCGTGATCCATTTCCAGCGCAGGCTGGTCACTGGATGGGCGCCCAACGACTTTCGCAGGAACACCAGCCACCGTGGTGTGCGGTGGCACGTCTTCAAGTACCACGCTACCGGCGCCTACTTTTGCCCCTTCACCCACGCGAATATTGCCCAGAATTTTTGCGCCGGCGCTGATCAGCACGCCATCGCAGATCTTCGGGTGACGGTCGCCCTCGTCCTTGCCCGTTCCGCCGAGCGTCACCGACTGCAGGATAGACACGTTGTTGCCGACAACCGCAGTCTCGCCGATTACCAGCCCCGTGGCGTGATCCAGCATAATGCCATGGCCCATGCGTGCGGCAGGGTGGATATCAACTGCAAAGACGGTAGACATGCGATTCTGGAAGAACAGCGCAAGGGCCTGTCTTCCCTGTTTCCACAACCAGTGTGCAACACGCTGGGTTTGCAAGGCATGAAAGCCCTTGTAGTACAGGAAGGGCAGGTACAACTCGTTGCAGGCAGAATCCCTGTCTTTCACGGCGCACAGGTCAGCGCGCACCGCTGTGTGAAAGGCTGCATCCCCCTCCATGGCTTCCAGCATGACCTCTCGCAAAAGCAGGGAAGACGCTGTTGGGCTGTCCAGCTGACTTGCCAGGTGAAAGCTCAGCGCCAGTTCAAGCCGGGAGTGGTTCAGAATAGTAGCGTGCAGAAAGCTGGCCAGAATGGGCTCTGACTGGGCATGCATACTGGCCTGGGTTCTAATTTCTTCCCAGACCGGGTCGATACTGTTTGCGGACATGGTATTCCCCCTTCGATGGACCGGAACTGTAGCCTATTCGATGGTGTTCGTCACGGCGCGATGCTGCCGCTGTAACGCCATAGCGCGTGTTTGCTGGCGCGCAGTTTTTTTTCGAACAGGCTGACAGGCGCGTCTTCGGGCGGCACTGGGCTGATCACGCCGCGCACATCCACCCTGTGCATGGCAGTTGCGAACTCTTCAACGTAAATCCGCCAGTTGGTTCTCAATTCCACGACGCCACCGAGTTCAACAAGGTAGCGAAACGCGGGATGCCCGTGTATGCGCCGCCGCAGATGTTGTGACTTGGGCCAGGGGTTGGGATAAAAAAGGCAGTGTCGGCGCAGCCGTATTTCATCGCGTACCAACAGCTGCCAAAGGGGTTCGCAATCGGCGCGCAGCAGCAGCGCATTGTCTGGCAGGTTTGTTGTACGTCGCTGCAGGCGCTGCGCCGATTTATCGATGCCGACAACCAGGTGGTCCTGGTGTGTGTTGGCCAGGAGTGCGGTGCTCATCCCGGTACCGCAGAACGAATCGAGGATGAGTGGTTTGCCGGTTGCCGCCAGTTTTTCTCGCAGCAAGTGATAGGCCTGCAGGTTGTGCTCGCTGATGTCCTTGCGTGGGTGGGTGGCAAGATGTTTGGCCACGACTTCATCCAGCCGCGGGTGCACGCCCCTCTGGTTGGAATGAATCACGGGTGAATTGCCGAAACTGTCGCCGGGGGTGTTCACGCAAGAATAGCCGTTGATGTTCACTGATGCGGCTGCGATCATAGCGGCCGGACTACAGTTTATCCATAGAGCGAGTGGGAAACCTTATGCGTCAGGATCTGCGACCGTACTGGGTAAAACGGCTCTACCTGAAGTTTCGCCGCTGGTATGCCGAGTATTTTCTCGCGCCAGAGTGCGAAAGCCTCGGGCCCTACCACACCATCATGAAGCCCTGGTACGTGAGCATATCAGGCGCGAATATCAACATTGGCCGCTGTTTCACCGCCATCGGCGAACCAGGCAATCGCGTTGAGTTGGGTGTTTGGGGCCGTAAAGAAGGTGAAGGCCGAATCACTATCGGCGATGCCTGCCTGATGAGCCCTGGCTCACGTATCAGCGCCAGTGATGAGATCGTGCTGGGTGACGGCTGCATGCTCGCCAACGGCGCTTATATTACCGATTGCGACTGGCATACCATTTATGACCGTATGGAGCGCGATGAGCCCAAGCCGGTGCGGTTGGCCAACAACGTATGGCTGGGTGATCATGCCACTGTGTTGAAGGGCGTTAGCATTGGCGAGAACAGCGTGGTAGCCGCGCGTTCGGTTGTGACGCACGATGTGCCGGCCAATGTTGTCGTGGCCGGCAATCCCGCCAAGGTGGTCAAGGAGCTCGACACTGACCGCACCTTTGGCACACGCATGGATTACTTCAGTGATCCGCAAGCGCTGGAATACTTTTTTGATGCGGTAGACCGCGAAGTCCTCAAGGACAACAGTTTTCTGAACTGGGCATGGTCGGTACTGTACCCGCCGTCAAAAAAATCCTGAAAACGTCGGTGAGTTTGCCGGCGATCGATTTTTTTCGGCACGGGGCGGTAGCCGTTTGACTACAGCATGGTCAGACAATGGTGAGTGGCTCTTCCTGCAGTGCTGACAGCTGCTCACGCAATTCAAGAATGTGCTGCGACCAGTAGCGCTCTGTGTTGAACCAGGTAAAACTTCTGGGGAATGCCGGGTCGGCCCAGCGTCTGGCTACCCACGCGCTGTAGTTGATCAATCGCATCGTGCGCAGTGGCTCGATCCAGCGCAGCTGTCGCGGGTCAAAGTCTGCGAAATCCGCATAGCCCTCCAGTAACTCGCCCAGCTGCAATTGCTGCTCATGGTGACTGCCGCTGAGAAACATCCATAAATCCTGCACCGCCGGCGCAGCGCAGCAGTCATCGAGGTCAACAAAGTGCGCGGTGTCGTCACGCCATAGGATGTTGCCAATGTGGCAGTCACCGTGCACACGCTGCACATCGTTATCTGTAACACTGCTGTAGATGTCTTTAACGGCGCTGTACAGGTCAGCAGTGAGTGTTTCGTAGGCAGCGACCAGCCCCTGCGGAATAAAGTTTTCCAGCAGGAATTCGCGGCTGTCGCCAACCATCTTCTGGCATGACATCGTTGGGCGCGATGCAAAGGCACTGGCGCGCCCCACCGTGTGGATGCGGCCCAGTGTTCTGCCCAACACCAGCAGGTTGTCAAAATTGTCCAGTTCGGGCGGGTGTCCGCCCCTGCGCTCGAACAGGGCGAAGCGAAACCCCTCGAACCGGTGCAGGCTCTGGCCAGCGTCGTTCTTTAGGGGCGCAACGACAGAAATGTCTGCGTCAACCAGCTCATGGCTGAAGCTGTGCTCTTCAAGGATCTGCTCATCGCTCCACCGCTCCGGGCGATAGAACTTCACGATCACCGGAAGCTGATCTTCTATGCCCACCTGGTACACGCGGTTCTCGTAGCTGTTCAGGGCCAGCAAGCGCGCATCGCTGAGATAGCCCAGCGACTCTACTGCCGCTATGACCGCGTCGGGGCCCAGTCGTTCGTAAGGGTGTTCAGTCATAGTGTTGCCGCACTCGCGCTCAACAGGGCAGCGCTCTTGATTTGGGCGAACACCTTATCACCTATAGCCAGGCTAAGTGTGGCGGCAGATTTTCGCGTGATGCGCGCGAGGATCACTTGTTGCCCGATACGCAGCTGCAGCATGACCCTGGCGTTGTCCACTGCGGCGATGCCAGCTACTTCCACCGGGAGAATGTTGAGAATGCTGGTGTCTTCGGCGCGCGTTCGCGAAATGCTCACATCGCGGGCCGGAATGCGCACGCGGTACGCGGTGCCAGGTGCGGCGGCCAGCAGCTTGACCTGCAGCGGCTGGCCCTCAAGGTGCAGTTCGGTCAATGCGAAGGCCGCGTCGTGTTGGCCAACGATTGCTTCGACGATGGCAGCGGCGTCTTCATCGCGTGACAGCTGCGTGTTGAGTTTGCCGCTCAGTTCCAGCAGTGGGCCCTGGTCAACAATACGACCATCGCGCATGAAGACAAGGTAGTCTGCAAGCTGTGCGACCTCTTCAACATTGTGGCTCACGTACAGCATCGGCAGATCCTGCGCTACCGCCAACTGCTTCAGTACCCGCTGGCAGTGTCGGGTGGCTGCGGAATCCAGGTTCGCGAAGGGTTCATCCAGAAGCAACAGCCCCGGCCCGCCTAGCAGCGCCCGTGCCATGGCGACGCGTTGCCGCTGGCCTGCCGACAGGGTGTCCGGTGCCATATCCAGCAGCGGCGTCACGCCGAACTCTTCGCATACCGTATCGAAGCTATGCACCGTAAGCGCTGACTGGCGCGTTTTCGCGTAGTGTAGGTTGTCGCGCACGCTCAGGTGCGGAAACAGGCGTGCGTCACTGAATACGTAGCCTATCCCGCGCTGCCAGGGAGGTACGAATGTGCCCTGTGCATTCCACGTGGTGTTCCTGAAGATAATCGTGCTGTGTGCCTGCGGTTGGCGCAGGCCGGCGATGCAATCCAGCAGCGTGGTCTTGCCGCTGCCGCTGGGCCCGCAGATTGCCGTAATGCCGCGTGCAGGCAGCTCGCAGTGCGTCTCCAACAGGAAGTTGCGCTCCCCGTGGCAGGCGATTGCCAGCGTAAAGTCACTCACCGTGAGACCCGCCACGCCGCCGCGCCGTTGCTGCGATAGATGTAAAACAGCAGTAGCATTGAAAACACCACCAGTCCGCCCGCCATGCGATGCGCCTGGTCAAACTGCAGCGATTCGACATAGTCATACAGGGCGATGGAAATCACCTGGGTCTCGCCCGGGATATTGCCCCCGATCATCAACACAACCCCAAACTCGCCCACCGTGTGCGCAAACCCCAGGCTGGCCGCAGTGACAAAGCTGCGCCGGGACAGGGGCAGTACGATACTGCGGAACTGGTCCGCCGGGGTTGCGCCGAGGCTGGCAGACGCGTCCAGCAGCGCAGCGGGCACGCGCTGGAAGGCATTTTGCAGCGGCTGCACCACAAAAGGCAGTGAATAGACAACAGAGCCGATCACCAGCGCACTGAAGCTGAAGGCGAGTTGCGAACCGGTCAGTGCTTCCCAGGCGCGCCCAACGGCGGTGTCGGGAGCAAACAGCAACAGCAGGTAGAAACCCAGAACGGTTGGCGGCAGGATCAGTGGCAAGGCAACAACGGCTTCAATCGCCGCCGACAGCGCGGTGCGTCGCTTGGCCAGCCACCAGGCGAGCGGCGTACCAATGAGCAGCAATAAAACCGTGGTAACAGATGCCAACACGATCGTGATCACGATCGCATCCCATTCGGCGTTGCTTAGTGGCAAGGTTCGTAACCGGCTTCCCTGATGAGAGCCCGAACGTTATCACTTCTGAACCAGTTCAGGTAGCGATCCAGCGTGGCGGAAGGTTTCAGGATCAGGGCGTATTGGTCGATGGGTGTGTGCCAGGATGCAGGCACGAGCGCAGCGTCAGCAGGCGCCATTGCCAGCGGCACCAGTGCAAGGTCCACGGAGCGGCTGTGCCAGAACTGATAGGCCTGGGCGACGTTGGCGCCGCGAATCAGTTTGCGCGTAATCGCGGGCTGGAACTGGGCCCGCTCGAGCACCTGCTGGGCGGCGGCGCCGTAGGGTGCCGTGACCGGGTTGGCAATCGCCAGTGACTTGGTCACGTCTGCCAGCGCTGCCAGGGGCCCACCCAGCAGGGCCAGCCTGCCGCGGGCGTAGCAGAACGCTGCGGTGTTGTACTGCTGCGCCAGGCGCAGCGGCGTGTTTTTGTCTGCGGCCAGAAACAGGTCGAACGGGGCACCGTACTGCACCTGCGTTGCCAGCACCCCGGTGGAGGCGCTACTCACGCTCAGCGGGGTGCTGTCCACGGCTGCGAATTGCGTGTGTAGCTGGGTCAATGTCGGTTTGAAATTTGCAGCCACTGCAATGCGCAGCGGCTCTGCACTGCACAGGCCGCTGGCCAGGATCAGAAGCACTGCCAGTATGCGCGTCAATTGCGGCTCCCCACTTTACAGGTTCGGTGCGGGTGTTCGGGCCAGGCACCACAGATCCACCCGACGTGCACCAGCGTCCAGCAGTGCTGTTGCGGCGCTGGCGGCGGTTGCGCCGGTCGTCATGACATCGTCAACCAGCGCGATATGGAGGTTGTCACAGGGGCGCAGTGCGGTAAAGGCGGTTTTCAGGTTGGCCTTTCGTTGCTCTGCATTCATGCTCGATTGAGTCCCTGTCCTGCGTGAGCGTTTCAGTAGCTGACAGTCCACCGGGCCCAGCTGCGGCTGGTGGTGGCACACACCGCGTGCCAACAGCTCAGCCTGGTTGTAGCCACGCTGCCAGTGGCGGCGCCAGTGTAGTGGCACGGGCACGACAACATCAGCGCGATCTGTCAGCCAGGTGGCTTCTGTCCAGAGCCCTGCGAACAGTCGTGACAGGTGGCGCTCGCCGTTGAACTTCCAGCGATGGATGAGGTAAGCCAACTGCGCATCGTATAGCCAGGGCACACAAGCCCGGCTGAAAGGGGGAGGCTGCTGCAGGCAGCGGCCACATCGCTGTGGCGTGCTGCGCGCCGCCGAGGGCGGCAAGGGGATTGCGCACGCCACGCAACTCACCGTGTTGCGGTGCAGGTCGGACTTGCAGCCGCTGCACAGGGGCAGGTCCTGCCGGCTTGGCAGGCCGCACAGCGCGCAGGTGCTGGGCAGCAGCAGGTTGAGTAGTCGGTTGCCAACACTGTTAACCATGGCTACCCCTCGGAGTTGACAGCTTGCCCGGCCCGCGTATCATGTGGGTTCCTATCTCTTTGTTTTTTCTGGAAATACCCATGCCCTCTGCCACTCCTGCTGTGAGCCCTGTTGAGACTGTGCCACCCGCCACGCGCCACGACTGGTCGCGCGCGGAAGTGCAGGCGCTGTTTGCCCTGCCGTTTAACGATTTACTGTTTCGGGCACAGACCGTCCACCGTCAGCATTTTGACCCAAACGAAGTGCAGGTCAGCACGTTGCTTTCCATCAAAACCGGCGCCTGCCCGGAAGACTGCGCGTACTGTCCGCAGAGCACCCGTTACGATACCGGGCTGAGTGTTGAGCAATTAATGGCCGTGGAGGAAGTCGTACAGCAGGCGCGAGCAGCGAAGGCATCGGGCGCCACCCGCTTCTGCATGGGAGCTGCCTGGCGCTCGCCCAAAGACCGCGACATGGCCGCCGTGGTGGCCATGGTCCAGGGCGTGAAGGATCTCGGCCTGGAAACCTGCATGACCCTGGGCATGCTGACGCAGAAGCAGGCGGGCGAGCTGGCCGAGGCGGGGCTGGATTACTACAACCACAATCTGGACACCTCGCCTGAGTACTACGGCGACATCATCACAACCCGCACCTATAAGGATCGGCTGGACACGCTCGGCCACGTGCGCGATGCGGGTATGAAGGTGTGCAGTGGCGGTATTGTGGGTATGGGCGAGGGGCAGGCTGATCGTGCTGGCCTGTTACAGGAGCTGGCCAACTTGCCACAGCATCCCGAGAGCGTGCCCATCAATATGCTGGTGCGCGTGCAGGGCACACCGCTGGAGGACGAAGCAGACCTGGACCCCTTCGAGTTTATCCGCACCATCGCCGTGGCCCGAATCATGATGCCTGCGTCACATGTGCGGTTGTCGGCCGGCCGTGAGGAAATGAACGAGCAAATGCAGGCATTGGCGTATCTGGCAGGCGCCAATTCCATTTTCTATGGCGAGAAGCTGTTGACGACGCCCAACCCGGCGGCCAACAAGGACATGGCCCTGTTTGCCCGCCTGGGAATCCGCCCCGAGCGTCGCCACGTAGACCGGCCACCGGAAACACCACATCCGCAGTTTTACGACGCCAGTCGCTAGCCATTGCACTAGACGGCCAGCAGGTGCAGATGGACGCCTTGACCGCTCGCCTGCAGGAGCAGGTAGAGCAGCGCCGCCAGGCGGGCTTGTATCGCTCCCGCTCCACACTCGAGTCACCCCAGGGTGCGCAGGTGCGGGTGGCTGGCCAGACATACCTTAATTTTTGCAGTAACGATTACCTGGGCCTGGCTGCGCATCCGCGCGTCGTTGCGCGCTTGCAGCAGGCCGCGCAGCGGTACGGTGTGGGCAGTGGTGCGTCGCACCTGGTGTGCGGACATTCGGCGCCGCACCACGAGTTGGAAGAAGCCCTGGCTGAATTCACCGGCCGTGATCGGGCCTTGCTGTATTCCAGCGGTTATATGGCCAATGTCGGTGTGCTCACCACGCTGTTGCGCCGCGGTGATTCAGTGTTTGAAGATCGCCTTAACCATGCGTCTCTGCTCGATGGTGGGCTGGCCAGCGGGGCGAAGTTTGCCCGGTTTACGCACAACAGCGCAGCAGATCTGGCCCGCCGACTGGCGCGCGGTACGGGACTGCGACTGGTTGCAGTCGACGGCGTGTTCAGCATGGACGGCGATGAAGCTCCCCTGGCAGAGCTTGCAGCGACCTGCGCAGCCCACGAGGCCTGCCTGATGGTGGATGACGCCCACGGCTTTGGTGTGCTGGGTGAGCGCGGTGCCGGCTCGCTTGAACAAGCCGGCCTGGCTGCCGATCAGGCGCCCGTGCTGATGGCAACGCTGGGTAAGGCGCTGGGTACGGCGGGCGCTTTTGTGGCAGGTTCCGACGTGCTGGTTGAGGCGCTGATTCAGGCGTCACGCAACTACATCTATACCACCGCGCTGCCGCCGGCCGTGGCTGCAGCGACGTTGGAGTCCTTGCGCCTGTTGCAGGAAGAAAGCTGGCGCAGGGATCATTTGCACACCTTGATCAAACGGTTCAGAGAAGGCGCCCGGCAGCTCGAATTGCCCGTGATGGAATCCCGCAGCGCCATCCAGCCGCTGCTGGTGAACGACGCCGATAAAGCCATGGAGCTGAGCCGCGCGCTGGCCGGGCGCGGCCTGCTGATCAGCGCCATTCGCCCGCCAACGGTCCCGGCCAATACCTCTCGACTGCGTATTACCCTGACAGCCGCGCACAGCGAACAGCAGATCGATACTCTCCTGGACCACCTTGCGGATTGCTGGCGGCGCTGAGCAGATGATGCTGGACGTAGAATACCTGCCCGCCAGTGGCATCGCCGAGCAGCACCTTGTGCTGTTGCACGGGTGGGGCGGCAGCCGCGATTTCTGGCGGCCGATGCTATGCCACCTGCGCCAGTGGGCCCATGTGACCCTGCCGGATCTTCCCGGATGCAGCGCAACTGCCGGAGCTGCACCCCCGCCCTCGCTCGAGCACCTGCTGGCCATGCTGCTGGAGGTGGCACCGGCGCAGGCGGTTTATGTGGGTCATTCACTGGGTGGCAAACTGGCGCTGGAAATGGCCCGTCGGTTTCCCGAGCGGGTGGTTGCCGCTGTTGGCGTTTGCTGCAATCCACAGTTTGTTGCAGACAACGACTGGCCGGGCATGGCGCAGGCCACCTTTGACAATTTCCGCCAACGGGTCGCGGCCGACGCACCCGCTGCGCTGGCAACCTTCAGCGGCTTGCAGGCGCTGGGCACGTCACGCCCGGGCGCGGCGATCCGGGCGTTGCGCCAGCACAACGAGGAGGCCTCTGCGCCGCACTTGCTACGCGGCCTGGAGTGGCTTGCCGGCCTGGACCAGCGTTCCTGCCTCGCATCGCAAGACACGGCGCAGGCCTACCTTTTTGCCGAGGGTGATGCGCTGGTGCCATCGGCTGCTGCGGCGAGCGTGCAGCAACACCTGTCGCCGCAGGGCAAGTCTGCCGTGTTCAGCATTGCCAATAGTGGCCATCTTTTACCGTGGGCAGAACCGGCGCTTGTTGCCAATACCGTGCATCAATTTCTGGCCGGGCAGGGGCTGCTTACTGCACCGGCAAGCGTTACCGAGGGTGTGCCCAAGGGTGAACTGGCCGCATCTTTCAGCCGCGCTGCCGGTACCTATGACTCCGTCGCCGCCCTGCAACGGGAGGTGGGCCAGGCGCTGTTCTCGCGCCTTGATGGTGTGGCGAACCTGGCAGACACCGTCCTTGACCTGGGCTGCGGCACGGGTTTTTTCGCCGGGCATCTGCAAGCACGCTTTCCCGGGGCAGGGTATTTGGGGCTGGATATCGCACCGGGAATGGTGGGCTATGCCCGTGCGCGCGCACCTGCCAACTGGCAGTGGATTGTTGCAGATGCCGAAGACCTGCCACTGGCAAGTGCTTCAGTAGATGTGATCTTCAGTAGCCTGGCCATGCAGTGGTGTTCGCGCCCCCAAAACCTGTTTGCCGAGCTGCGCAGGGTACTGAAGCCCGAAGGTAAGTGTGTGTTTACTACTCTTGGGCCTGAGACTCTACGCGAGCTACGCGCTGCCTGGGCCGCAGTGGACGCCCACCAACACGTGAATGAATTCATGCCCGTGGCAGCGCTTCAGGCAGCGGCAGAGACCTTTACAGACGCCACATTAAGCCTTGAAGTGAATACTCACACCATGCTGTACCAGAACGTTCGGGAACTGCTGGATGAGCTGAAAAGCCTGGGTGCGCACAACATGAATGCCAAACGCCAAACGGGCCTGACCGGGCGCCGTGCCCTGCAGGGGATGCTCAAGGCCTATGAGTCTTTCCGCGACAACGGCAAGCTGCCAGCCACCTATGAAGTGATCTACGGAGTAATGACCAAACATGAGTAAGACATTTTTTGTGACGGGAACCGACACCGAAGTGGGCAAAACCGCGGTGAGCTGTGGGCTGCTGCGCGCGGCCGAGGCTGCGGGCCTGAGCACCGCCGCCGTGAAACCAGTGGCGGCCGGGTGTGATGCCTCAGGGTTGAATGAGGATGCCGTGGCGCTCATGGCCAACATGACGCTGGATATCGACTACGCCCAGGTGAACCCGGTTGCCCTGCAAGAGGCCATCGCCCCGCACATTGCAGCGCAGCACGAGGGCCGCACTCTGCAGGCCGCCCGATTGGCTGGCCTGTGTCGTGGCGTCATGAACTCAACGGCTGACCTTGTGCTCATAGAAGGCGCCGGTGGCTGGCGCGTACCCATCAATGGGCGCGAGACCCTGGCGAACGTTGCCGTAGAATTGGGCACGCCGGTCATACTGGTTGTGGGGATGCGCCTGGGCTGTATCAATCATGCGCTGTTAACGGCCGAGGCGATCCAGCGGGATGGCCTGACGCTGGCAGGGTGGGTGGCCAACCAACCCGGACAGCGCATGGACTGCCACGAAGAGAATTTTGAAACATTAAAGCGCCTGCTGCCCGCCACTTGCCTGGGAGAACTGCCATTGCTTGCGCCTTTCGATGCGCACCAGGCAAGTGAGCACCTCGATGTCCGCGCGCTTTTAGGGCTGTGAGCGTTGCTGCTGGCAAGCCCTTCGGCCCGTTTTCAAGGCACGGCGCGGCAGTTCACGCCCCCCATTTAAATGACTAAGAACCAGCTCTCATCCTGACAAAAAGGTATTTGACTTCGAGCCGGTTTTACGCAGAATGTGTGCGGTGAAAACATAGGGCCCACCGGCATCAGCCAGCAGGCCCTGAGGCGACCAACGGAGGAATCCACCATGCCGCAATTCAAAGCGCCGACACGTGATATCAAGTTTGCGATTAACGAAGTGCTCAATTCAGAGGCGCTGTACCAAACGCTGCCCGGATGTGAAGAGGCCACACAGGACATCATCAATGCCATCATCGATGAAGGCGCCAAGTTCGCTGAAGAAGTTGTGGCGCCGCTGTACCAAAGCGGTGACGAAGAAGGCTGCACCTGGAGCGAAGACGGCGTAAAGACGCCCGCAGGCTTTGCCGACGCCTATCGGCAGTATGTTGAGAACGGTTGGCCGGCGCTGAGCGCAGACCCAACCTACGGCGGCCAGGGCCTGCCGAACATGCTCGGAATTGTGATGAACGAACTGGCCGGCACCGCAAACTGGGCCTGGTTGATGTATCCGGGCTTGAGTCACGGCGCGATTCACACCGTGGAAGAGCACGGTGACGAGCAACAGAAACAACACTACCTCACCAAGATGATCTCCGGTGAGTGGACAGGCACCATGTGCCTCACCGAGTCTCACTGCGGTTCTGATCTGGGCTTGTTGCGCACCAAGGCCGAGCCCCAGGCCGATGGCAGCTACGCGATCACCGGCACCAAGATATTCATCAGTGCCGGTGAGCACGACATGGCCGAGAACATCGTACACATCGTGCTGGCACGCCTGCCCGATGCGCCCGAGGGAACCAAGGGCATCTCGCTGTTTATCGTTCCCAAGTTCGACGTTACCGCCGACGGCGGCATCGGAGAGCGCAACGCGGTGCACTGTGCCTCTATCGAAGAAAAGATGGGCATTCACGGCAACGCCACATGCGTGCTCAATTTCGACGGCGCGCGTGGCTACCTCATTGGCCCGCCCAACAAGGGCCTGAACGCCATGTTTACCTTTATGAACACGGCCCGAATCGGTACGGCGATCCAGGGTCTTGCGCATACTGAGTTGTCTTTCCAGGGCGCGTTGAGTTACGCCAAGGAGCGCCTGGCGATGCGCTCACTGACAGGCCCCAAAAACCCGGACGGCCCGGCCGACCCGATTATTGTTCACCCCGATGTGCGGCGTATGCTCCTGACCCAAAAAGCGATTGCCGAGGGTGCCCGCGTATTTTTGTATTACCTCGCACAGCTTGGCGATGTAGTGCAATGTGGCGATGCAGAGAGCGCCAAAAAAGCCGATGACCTGATGGCCCTGCTCACACCGATTGCCAAGGCGTTCACCACTGAACTGGGTTACGAATGCTCAAACCTGGGTGTGCAGGTTTACGGTGGCCACGGTTTTATCCGCGAGTGGGGCATGGAGCAGATCGTGCGTGACTGCCGCATTTCCATGCTGTACGAGGGAACAACCGGCATCCAGGCCCTGGACCTGCTCGGACGCAAGGTACTGGGCAGCGGCGGCAAGCTCCTGCTTGAGTTTACCGGCCTGATCGATGAGTTGTGCGAGCAACACAGCGGCCCTGAAATGGCCGAATTTATCGAGCCGCTCAAGGCTGCAAAGGACGAGTGGCTGGAGGTTTCCATGAAACTGGGCGAGGCCGCCATGGAAAACCCCGACAACGCCGGCGCCGCCGCAGTGGACTACATGATGTACAGCGGCTATGTCACCTTCGCCTACTTCTGGGCACGCATGGCTGCCGTAGCGCAGGCCAGAATCGCACAGGGCGGAGAAGACATGTCGTTTTACGAGGCGAAAATCATTACCGCTCGCTTCTACTTCGACAAGCTGCTGCCCCGAACGCGCACCCTGAAAGAAACCATGCTCAGCGGCGCCGACACCCTGATGGAGATGCCCGAGGCGCTGTTCATCGTTTAGGGCCGGGGCTCAAAACCACGCGAGGAAAAGTCCTGCAAAGAGTGACTTTCCTTGTGCCAAGAGGGAGAATGGATGCGTCCATTCTCCTTTTTTTGTCAGTGTTATGAGTGATCAAAAGCCAGCCGACCGCAGCTACGAGAATCGACTGAACCCGGAAGATCAGGCGAAAGTCGATGAATTCATCAGCAAAGGCGTAAACTCGGTAGAGCGCAAACCGTTCAAGCCCATTCGCATGATGCTGATGCTGGTTGTGGTGGTTACAGTACTGAGCATCCTGAGCCAGTTCCTGGCCAAGTGGGCCGGCATCTACTGACCACGGCGCTTGATCGTGTCGGCCGGCGTGCCGACAACCTTGGAGCGGTTCAAGCTGCTTGGTATATTAGAACTCACGGTGTGTGGCGCAGCCTGGTAGCGCACTTCCTTCGGGAGGAAGGGGTCGGAGGTTCAAATCCTCTCACACCGACCATTTACCCCTGGTGCATACTCGACACATGGGTTGCACTTTATACCGAAGACATGGGTAACACTTTCGTTGTGAAGGGGTTCTCAGCCGGTACCAACTGGCTTGCGTCTTCGTCAAAGAATCCTAGGGCTCTACCCAATTAACGGGGGATGGGCATTCATCCGTACCCGATTGATAATACCGTCCCACCCGCAGTGGGTCAGCACTCTCAACCGATAGTTCTCAAAGTTCCTGAAACCATAGGCCCTCCTGGAGATCATTTCCATCT
>JANSYN010000021.1 GCA_024742415.1 Gammaproteobacteria bacterium | reverse complement strand
GCTGTCACACGGGGGCACCCCTGAAGTGAGTATCTTAGCCCTTCGAACGTAAGGGGTGCCCCCGTGTGGCGGCGCGTACCGCCCTGACCCAACCCAGTTCCCGTTCAATCAGTATTCGGAGATTGCGATAGCTGACCTGGAGCGTCACTCAGGGACGGCAACTGCACCGGCCTATACCCCCTGCGTTCGAAAGGCTGAGATACTCGCTCCGGTGGCATAGGCCGGTGCAGCTGCCTCTTGATTGGATTCAACTAGCGTTATTGTTGATGAGCAACCGTCAGACTTCAATTCAGGGCCTGATTGCTTGTCGTATTTCTACTGCGCCTACTCCGCGCCGAGCCATAACTCGCAGTCAGTAACCGCCCGAGCGCTGTCACACGGGGGCACCCCTGAAGTGAGTATCTTAGCCCTTCGAACGTAAGGGGTGCCCCCGTGTGGCGGCGCGTACCGCCGAGGCCCAACCCAAGGCCCGTTCAATCAGTACTCGAAGATGCGATCACTGACCTGAAGCGTTACCCAGGGACGGCAGCCGCAGCGCTGTGATAATCTCTCTGGCATACCGCGCCCAGTTGAAAAACAGCAGACGCCAGAACGCACAACTGCTCCTACAGCGACCATGGATCTATTTTCAGCAAAGGATCAATCAGAAAGTGGGCCACAACAGGCCACGACCCTGCCGCTTCATCATGCAGAGCTACTGTTGTATGAAAGCATTGGCATCGACGATGCAAAGTATCTTGCCGCGCTGCTGGATTCAACGCCTTGGCAGCAAGAGCATGTGACGCTGTTTGGCAAACGCCATCTGCAGCCCCGACTGGAGGCGTGGTATGGCGATCCCGGAGCCTGCTACACCTACTCCGGCATTGCGCATTCGCCAAATGCGTGGAATCAGGAGCTGACAGCCCTCAAAAAAAAGATTGAGAGCCTGTGCGGGCACCGCTTTAACAGCGTGTTGCTCAACCTGTATCGTGACGGTAATGATGCAATGGGGTTGCATGCTGATGATGAGCCCGAGTTGGGTGAACGCCCGGTCATAGCATCGCTGAGTCTTGGAGCTGAGCGGCGCATGTACTTTCGGCACAAGCGTGATAAGACCGCCGAGACTTTCAGTATTGATTTGCCCTCTGGCAGCCTGCTAATTATGCGCGGCGAGACGCAGCATCATTGGAAACACGGTATCCGCAGAACTGCGCGCGCCTGTGGCCCGAGAATCAACCTCACGTTCAGGTCCATAATTGCCCTGGACTAACAACTAAAGCGTGACTCATGAGGCAAGGCCAAGGCTCGGACGTGCAACGACGGAGTCCATCTCCCAGCTTCGCATGGCGTAGGCTATTGCGCCCATCGGCTTGCCCAGGTCGATTCTGCAGACTTCGTTGGGGTCGTTGATCACCAGCGCGGCCGGAGGAAACTCCAGCAGCGGCCGCAGGTGCTTCTCCCAATCGGATCGATGTCCTGCCTCGCGCACCTGCAAGAGCTCCTGCTGCCAGGCAGCATAATCATGCTCGAGATCGAGGCGGTGCGGGAATTTTCTTTCAGGCGATGGCAAGTGCGCCAGCTGCACGGCCAGCACTGTGCGCAATGCCGAGTCTTCAGCCAGGCCTAAATGCTGTAACAGGAACTGTCGTACTTCAGCCATAAACAGTCCCCAGGAGCCCGGGGGTGCCATGTATTGCTCCAATGTGTCGAGAGTGGCGGTAACAATGGGAAAGGCTGTGGGCTCACCCTGTGCAGCAGTGCGCAGGCGATTATAAAAATCGACCTCGCCAATGCCGGCAGCCGAGCGTACAAAACGACCGACGTAGCGCAGCACTCCCCAGTTATCAAACAGGTTGAAGGCAATACGCAGTTGGTTCATGTCTTCCCATTCGGCACGGGTATAGCTGGCGGTCTGCATGAGTATCTCGCCGGGTTTGGCGACGATGCCGTGCTCTTTTCGGTAAGCCGGATCGTTCATCGGGCTATTGGTCAGCAGTAACGTAGGGTTTGCGCGCACACGAACATCACGATCGGTGCATTCCTGCAGGTCTTTGAAAAAGCTTGCCGGCGTGGAACCAGGCAAGCCCATCATGATGTCAGCGGCCAGCGGCAGGTTTGCCTGCCTGAACTCGGTGGTCAGGTCGTTATACTTCTCCAGCTTGATGTTCGAACGATCGATAATGCGCAACGTTGTTTCATCCATTGACTGTAGGGAGACTACGCCCTCTGTCAGTATTTCCACATCGGCGAATATCTCGATTATCTTGCGCAGGTGCTTGACGTTGTTTTTGGCATAGTTGGTTGCCACTGTCCTGGGATAACCTGTGGCACGCTTTAAATCGGCCACTTTCCGCGCGATGTCCACGTCGCGCTCGAGCATGCCAAAGTTGGCATCGGCAAAGGATGCGGTTGCAATCTGGTTCTGCGCACACCACTCCAGTTCGCGAAAGACACGGTCAAGGTCAAAACGACGTACACGCGATAGTGTGGCCGAGCCCCAGTCACAAAACGTGCAGCCAAAAGGACAGCCGCGGTTGGTTTCGAGAATGGCGCCTGCGCGACTCGCGCCGAAATCATCGAACAAGCCCATCAGGTAGGGCGAGGGAATAGTATCAAGGTCGGCGATTCTATCGCGACTTTCCGTGCGTCTGACTCCGTCAGCGCTTCGGTAGCTGATACCCTGTACGTGCTCGAGGCGACTCAGATCGTGCAAGCACTCAGGGTCCAGTGCTTTCAACACTTCGGCAAAGGTGTGTTCTCCCTCTCCCCTGACGGCAATATCCACGTGCTGGTGTTTGGCAAAGAACTCCTGCGCATCCTGTTCATACTTTGGCGTACTGGGGCCACCATGAATGGTAATGCTTTGAGGGCTTACGGCCTTGATGGCAGCGGACAGGGCGAGGTTTTCATCCACCGTCCACAGGTAGTTGGAGAACAGAAAGATGCCCGGCGATGACGCACGTTCCAGCAGGCGTTGTTTGTCCGCCAGGAACAGTGGCACGAAATCGAACCTGTCTTTCAGTACCCCACCGTCGTATTCCATGGCATAGGCAACCAGCAAACCCAATGCCGCAGGTGCCGCACCGTGAAAGGTGTTTACCGGTATCACGGCGGGTAAGCCGCGCTGTGCATTACTTCGATCGTGCTCGGCCACGCGTGCATCTACGGAGGCTTGCACGATTGCTTTTGGATCCTTGGTCACCGGCTTGGGGCCGTCAACACGCGCTTGTGACCGCGTCACGAGATCGCCCGCTTCAAACACCCCCGCCAGCACCAGGCGTTCGAATAGACGATCAAAGTCATCGGGCGTGGGCAAGTGCGTAGCACTCAGGGAACTACCGCGCTGCGCCTGGGCGCAGCGCTGGCGTACCGCTGCAGCCGTGGTCGGCTTGCAGAACATGGCCGCGGCCTGTGCTTCTGCTAACGTCAAGCCAAGCAGTTTCTCGCCTTCGTGGTTGTACCAGTGATAGCGGCCGGCATGCGGCAACAGCAACACAGGCGGCGGTATCAGCAACTCGGCCTCGGGCAAACTCACAGGCCCGGCCGGAGCCTCTGCAGCCATCACAGGTTGCGGCTGCGCAGTGGTAATTGCACCGGCCGCAGACAAAGCTTCGATATAGGCTTTGAGCCTGGCGGGGTCTGAACCTGCCTGGGACGCCACTGACTCGGCCAACCCGTCAAGATCGCCTGTATACCCGTTACAGAGTGCGTCAATAACCGCAAGGCGCTCCGGGCGGCTGCGTCGAATCTGCGGCGCAAGCTGCGGCAGGGAAATCTGGCAATTTGGCGTCAGCGCAATAAAAAAGCCGGGGGCAAGATAGTAACTGGGCATCGGTATCAACAATCATCAGGTGGCGGACACAGACTACACCAAAGCCTGGCGCGCCTCTAGCCAGACGCACGCAACCGACCTGTCGAACAGAACACTCATGAGGCCCGCTTACAACTCAGCAACGCGCCTCTGAAGTCCTAGTAAAAGCGCAGGGGCGATGGCAGCTCCCAGGCGTCTGCATGTGTTCCCGGCTCCAGGAATCGGTTGTTCTCGATCACCTCACTGTCGTGAAACACCGCGAGCGCGGCCGGCCCAAACGTGGCCAGCGGCTGCAACGATGAGGCAACCTCATGCAGCGAGGGGCTGCGCTTGACCTGCTCAATGTAGGCGGCAAAATCATGCTTCACAGCCACCTCGTGAGGGTAACGGCGCCCCGCTCTTGGCATGACGCCTTGCTGCGCGGCAATCAATGCATCGCGCACCGAAGGCTGTATCTCCAGGTCGAATTCGCGCACGGCAAAATCAATAATCTCGGTGTAATAATTCTCGGGGGCATCAAACAGAAAATCTGCGTTATCACGCCAGATCAACATCGCCCAGTCAGTGTGCACTGACCGGCTAAATACCTCTTGCAACAATCGTTGCGACAGCGGCATGAGAGCGTGCCCCGCAAGCGCGCAATCAAGCCAGCGACGCAATAACTGTATAGCGCGAACCCCGTGCTCCAACTGCAGGTAAATCAACAGGTACTTGAGAACACCAAAGCGCACGTGAAACAGATAAGCGGTGTATAGCTTTTTCATATAATCGAGATCGCTCGCGGTAAATGTGCGCGAAGCCGAAATCATGTTGTTTTCGTCGGTGACGATCATGTGCTGTTCGCGATAGCTTCTCTCTGCCATCGGCGCGTTGGGCATCATTGAGGTGTAGTTTGCATTGGCAGAGACTTTCCAGTCGAAGCAATACTGCAGATCGTTGACAAAGCTTTCTACCGTTTGCCCTGGCAGGCCAATCATCAGGTCGGAGGCCATGGGAATACTTTCGCTGTTGAAATACTCCATCATTTTTTCAAATGACTCGGTCTTGATGTTATCCCGAGCGATAGTCTCAAGCACATTCTGATCCGTGGTTTGCAGGGCAATTATCCCGATAGGCAGAAGCCCGCCCTCATGCAGTATCTTGATCACTTCCATCAACCGGCGGCCGCCGTTCTTGGCAAAGTTGGTCATAATGCGCTGCGGATAACCGTAGCGCTGCTTGGCATGCACCAGCCCGCGCGCTATTTCTATGTCTTGCTCGAGCATGCCGAAATTGGCATCGGCAATAAATATTGTCTGTGACCGTTGCTGAGCGAGGTACTCTATCTCGGCATTCACCCGATCGACATTGAACTTCGATACGCGAGACAGCGTCGCCGAACCCCAATCGCAGTAAGTGCAGCCGTAGGGACAACCACGGTTGGTTTCCAGTACCGTGACTTCAAAATCACGAAACCAGGGCTCAAACTCACCCTGTAGATAAGGTGAGGGCAACTGCTCAATACCCTTGAGCTTGGTGCGCGGCGCTGTCTTGTGAAAGACGCCTTTTTCCATGTACGCCAGCCCTTCAACCGTGTGCAACTGCGCAAGCGTATTGCCAGGCTCGTTCGCCAGCGCTTCCAGAACTTCAACGATCGCAACTTCGCCCTCGCCAATGACCGCGATATCGATAAACGTATTTTCTGTAAGGAAATCACGCGTATCGTCATCGTACTTCGGGACATGCGGCCCACCAAACACAATCAGCGATTGCGGCAACGCGGCCTTGATCTGCCGTGCGACCTGTAAATTCAGATCATGGTTCCACACATAGGAAGACAGCAGGCAAATCGGGTCCTCGCTAACCGACACAGCAGCCACGGCGCTCTCCAGCGGCCGACCCATGCAGCCTACCGGCACAATGCGGGCAATTTCATACGCTGCAAGTGACTGTTCCGCCTTGGCCTGGCGCAGGTATGCGGTAATCATGCCAAGGGCAAGATAAGGAATATTGGTTTTGGCGCCACCCACGGCCAGCGGAATAACCCTACGCTGTGTAGCACAATGGACGGGGGCTGCAGGTTCCATCAGCGCGAACTCACATTAAAAGCGGGTGAATAAAGGCCTGTGGCACTGTCATACATTGGCGGCAAACGGCTCGCAGTCAGGTTGACGTTAAGAAGCAGCGATGCGGCTGCCCCGTAGCGCAGACAAGTCTACCCCATTGTGAGATCGCAAGCATTGGAACCCCGTGAGCGCGTGACCCAGTCCCGGCGCACTGCATTGCAACCCGCTCACTAGCTGCCAAGCAGCAGGCTCCTGCCAGCCCGGGTGAGTAGCTCTCCAGTTATCTGACCGTCTCGCGTGCGGTGCGTGATTTGTTCGCATTGCGGAAAGGCACCCGCTTGCGTGATTTGCAACGTACTGTAGTCGCAGACTGGCGATATCATGATGCAATTGTATACTTACTCCACGCATTCCTAAAAAGTATAACTGAGCTGCTGCGTGAAGAGAGCGATTATTGTCCTGGCGGTCGCCGCTGTTGTCCTGCCACTCACCCTGTGGGGGACGGTCGGCTTATGGCGCACAGAACTCGTCAACCAGATCATCAAACCGCACCATCGGCGCTTTGAAGATCCAATCACCGTACCACCCAATTACGCGACTGAACGTTACTGGGCCTCACTGCCAGGCTATAGTGGTCGCGCCAATCTGGCTCCGGCAGCGCAGCAACCGCGCAATGGAAGCACCGAAGTTGCCGTATTCTATTTACACCCTACGTCTTACATCAGCGGTGATCGCTGGAACTCGCCCTTGTTTGAAAGCAGTTGGGCCTGGGAGATGGTCGACCGCATGATGGCGAGCCAGGCCAGTGCATTCAACGCCTGTTGCGATGTCTATGCACCGCATTACCGCGAAGCAACCTTTTGGAGCTTCCTGGAACGCGACACACAGGATGGCCTGCACGCGCTGGACATAGCCTATATGGATGTCGCCAACGCCTTCGATGAGTTCATCGCTCGCTACGCGCAGGGCCGCCCCTTTATCATTGCAAGCCACAGTCAGGGTACTGCCCACGCCCTGCGACTGCTAAGCCAGAAGGTAAACGACGATCCGCAGTTACGCAGTCGCCTGGTCAGCGCCTATCTCATTGGTTACGACCTGCCTATGGATATGTTTCGGCGCGAATTAACCAACATCCCGCCCTGCGAGAGCAGCTCTGACACCGGTTGCCTTGTTCACTGGGCAACTTACGGTGATGGCGGCCAACCCCGCAATGGCGTGCCTCATTGGTACAGCAGTGGCTGGGAGTACTCGGATGGCAAAGAAACGCTTTGTACCAATCCGCTGAGTTGGCGCCGGGATGAAGACAGGGTTCCGGCCTCTGCCCACCCTGGCGCACTGCAGATTCCTGCTGATTTCGGTCTGGGCAACTTGTTGTTCAATCAACCCAGCGGGGAAACCATCAATGCACTTCCCGAGGTTATGCCGCAATGGACATGGGCACAGTGTCGCGACGGCGCACTGTACATTGAACCCCAGTTGTCAGGGCCCTTTGCCAGTGAGCGCGACGGCGATGATCAAAACTACCACACACGAGATTACGCACTGTTCTACCAGGCTATCCGCGACAACGCCGTACTGCGTGCAGACCAGGCACGTTTCCTCAACTCTGCACGCTAGCTTTACGCTGGAATGATAGCTCCGCTCGAGCGTTGCGATGAGACGGCAGCCGCGCCAAACCGCACGTCGCAGCCAGTAACCGACCGCACGCTCACCATAGGACACTGTGTCTCTATCAGGTTACTTCCTCCCCGAACCGTACCGCGCAGTCAGTAACCGCCCGAGCGCTGTCGCACGGGGGCACCCCTGAAGTGAGTATCTTGGCCCTTCGAACGTAAGAGGTGCCCCCGTGTGGCGGCGCGTATCGCCATGACCCAACCCAGTTCCTGTTCAATCAGTACTCGGAGATTGCGATCGCTGATCTGGAGCGTTACCCAGAGACGGCAACTGCACCGGCCTATACCCCCTGCGCTCGAAAGGCTGAGATACTCGCTCCGGTGGCATAGCCCGGAGCAGCTGCCTCTTGAGTGGGTTCAACTGACGTTATTGTTGATGAGCGACCGGTAGACTTCAATTCAGGGCCTGGTTGCTCGTTGTGCTTCTACTGCGTTACTTCCGCCCCCACCCATAACACCGATCGCAAACCCCCTTTCCCTCCTCGCCGCTCGTCCTATCTTGAAGTGAGTATCTTTGCCCTTCGAACGTAAGGGGTGCCCCCGTGTGGCGGCGCGTACCGCCGTGGCCCAACCCAGT
>JANSYN010000025.1 GCA_024742415.1 Gammaproteobacteria bacterium | reverse complement strand
CGCTCAACGCTTTGAACGGCAACATCGCTCCCGGGCGACCAGTGCTTCTTCGAACTCACAACTATACCTCCTGAATTTTCCAGTTTCAGGATAGTTGCGCCACACAAAGTGAGGCAGAACCGATTTAAGGGAAACGCGACAGCCGGAGATGGCAAGGCCGCTCAATTCTGGGCCGAAGAATACCGTCTAAACGCACGCATCGCGCGCTATCCCAAGCCCTATGTGGCTTTCATGGACGGCATCACCATGGGTGGTGGGGTCGGCGTGTCCGCTCATGGCAACCATCGGATCGTGACCGATCGCACACTGTGCCGCCGTTCGCTGCGGCTCCACGGCCACCGACGCTATCGCGCTTTGCCGACACGCGTGTTTTTCTTGATGGGAAACACGGATTTAATTAAACCCAAACACCACTGTACCAGCGCGCAAAGGCAGCCACGTTAGGCTCCAGGTCCGGTTGAAACCGACCCGGTCGTGCATCCGGGCATGCCAAGCCCTTCTGTTGATTTACGAGTGCTTCGATGTCTTCGTCGAGCGCGGCATCCATGCGTTTGAGATAGGCCGCCGATTTCTTTTCAAAGTCGGGCAAAGCGATGGTTTCAGGCGGGAAACAGGACGTCTGGACCACCCGGCATTTGGACGCGCCAAGCGGATAGGCTTCATAGCACCACAAAGCATCGCGGTTCGCGGCGAAGGTCATATTCGGGAAGATCCAAGTGTAGCGAGCGCCCTTACGCGCCTTACCTGTCAGTCCGGGGATTTCCGGCAGGGATTTGTCCTGATCGGCCTCAAGCAGTCCTCCGGTACCTTCGGTCGCGCCGAACTGGCTGGCATAGGCACCGGTTACGACGTCTGGAGCATCCGGTTTGTCATAGACGCTGTCTATCGAGTCCGCGTGAACGAAAGGCAGATGATAGTATTCATTGAAGACTTCGAGGAAGATCTTCCAGTTGCAGTCTACTTCGACTTCCTGTCTGCGGACTGTTACGAGTTGACCCATTGGCCAAGGGGCGTGCAATTCGGCGAAATCCCCGAGGTAGGCATCGAGCTCGGGGGCATTTGGCGACAGGCTGACAAAGGCGAAACCCAACCGTTCTTCGGCCCTGTAGGAGAGGAGGCCGTTGTCAGCTTTGTCGAAGTCGTGAGCGCGTTCCATATGCGGCGCAGCGACCAGCTTGCCGTCAAGCCCGTAAAACCAGGAATGAAACGGGCAGCGCAGCCCCTTGCAACTGCCGGTTCCGTCGACCAAGCGCGCCCCACGATGGCGGCAGCTATTGGCAAAGGCACGCAATTGGCCGGTCTTGTCTCGCAGCAGGATGATGCTTTGCCCGGCAAAATCCAGGGTGATGAAGTCACCAGGTGCACGCACCATGTCTGCCCGCCCGACACCGATCCAGCCGCGCCGAAACACTGTTTCAACCTCGTCCGAAGCCACGCTGTCAGACGTATAATAAACCGGCGGGATCGACGCCGCCGCCTCGGCCGGTTTGACGCAGTTGCCGAGATCGGGATCATGCATCTTGTTCATTTGCGTTTTTCTCAGGCTTTGCGTGTTTCGGCCAAGGCGCCATTGGTCAACGGCACCCGAGCGCCTGGCTGTAGAACAGCCGGATCATAGGCGGGACGATCGAAAACCTCGCGCACCATATCCGCAAAGAATCCAAGCGGTTTGCTGGGATAGTCAGGATCGAAACTGGATTGATCCCAGCGTTCACAGAATTCCGCGCAATCATCGAAATAAATGCTTCCGCGATGAGCCTCGCGTTTATCTGGATCGGCTCCGACATGCTCGCCGAAGTAAACCAGCTGGAAATCGCCGTGCGTGCGTACGCACCAGGTGACCTGTTCACGCAGGAAGGGCTTCAGAATGGTGGCCGCATATTCGTCATGGTTCTGCGGTGCATAGATATCGCCGATATCGTGCAGTAAGGCCCCCACGATCCAGTCGGTATCAGCCCCGTCAAACCAGGCGCGCGTCGCCGATTGCACCGAATGACCCAGTCTGGTGACCTGATATCCAGAGAGACTTTTGTCGAGCTGCTCTAACGCATCCAGCAGACGATCTGCCGTGCCTTGGCAATACTCGCGCTCCAAATCATCGAGAAAGGCATAATCCTCCTTATCTCCATCCTTCATCTGTCTAAATTTCACCTGATCCATAGAGCTATCCTTGAATTTGCGCGTAGATAGATGCTTGCGCCACGCATTGCTTTCGAAAATCTACTTGTTTCAGTTGATCGACAAATCATTTTTGTTCCGTCAAAAGCATAAGTATCATTTATATCTATGGTGCTTTCTCATGACCTCCAAACTCCCTCCTCTGGCTTGGTTCCGGGCGTTCGAGGCGGCCGCCAGGCATCTGAACATGACCGTCGCAGCGCAGGAACTCGGACTGACCCAGCCTGCAGTCAGTCAGCAAGTTCAGCTATTGGAACACCGGTTCCGCATGACGCTGTTCGAACGGCGCCCCAGGGGGCTGGCACTGACCGACGCAGGCAGGAGGCTGTTACCACAGGTTTCGGAATCGATTGGTGGGCTGACGCGCTTGATAGCCGAGTTTGACAGCCAGCAGCAGGCCAAGAAGCTCAAGATTGCGGCCAGCGCAAGTTTCACACGGGCTTACATCACGCCTGTACTGCCTGGCTTCCTCGACATGCACCCCAATCTACGCATCCGGATCAGAACCACTCTTTGGCATGACGATTATTTGAACTCGGACGCAGATCTCGAAGTCCGTTTTGGCTCGAGCGGCCTTGCGGGAAAGGGCGCGCTCGAACTGTGCCGCGACCGTGTCGTGGTCGTGTGTGCACCGAACTTCTTTGAAACATCGCCGGAATGGGCTGACATCTGTGCTGCGCCACGAATTCAGACTGCCGCCATTTCAGAAACATGGGAAAGATGGGCCACCGCTCTGAAACTGCCCAAGCCGGAAGGCGAGGTGCATGTGGTGGACTCGCACGGGCTTGGCCTCGATTTCGCACTCTGCGGGGCCGGGTTGGTGCTGACAAGCTTGCTAATGGCGGCTCCCCATCTGCTGAATGGCGATCTGGTCATGCCTTACGAGGGATACGTAGACGCAAACGAGAGATATTTCTTAGCCATCAACGAAAGTACGGACAACCTCTTTGCGAAACCTCTTGCCGACCAGATACGGCAGCATACTATGAAGTTGATGCAAGCAGTACTTGATGAGTTCTTTCAATAGGGTGAAGGTCGCATCCAAATTCTACCGTTGGTCGAAGACGATGAGAGCGTCTCTAAGGTTGCCGAAACTATGACTGCTACCAACAGATTTGCGGTCACTCTTGGTGACTGCAGCATCGTCGAAAGGCTGGTGTCGCGTTGCCCTTAAATCGGTTCTGCCTCACTTTGTGTGGCGCAACGATCCTGGAACTGGAAAATTCAGGAGGGATAGTTGTGAGTTGGAAGAAGCACTGGTCGCCCGGGAGCGATGTTGCCGTTCAAAGCGTTGAGCGAAGTGAAAGAGGCGGGTGGATCGTATCTGGTGTCTTGGCGCCCATCGGCGTTTGCCCAGTGTCGCGTTGCCCTTAAATCGGCTCTGCCTCAATCTGTGTGGCGGAACGGTAGCATTCTCGCCCGCAACAATTCTGGACCGGCCCGGCCGTACATGGCGCGCTTAAGGGTTTTCAGGCGATTGATCTGACCTTCCGCCTGGCCGTTGCTCCATAGCATCTCGATGGCGTTTTTGACTGCATCGAAGTCCCGGTTCAATGTGCGGGCAAAGCGCACGATGGGCGCCAGATTGG
>JANSYN010000024.1 GCA_024742415.1 Gammaproteobacteria bacterium | reverse complement strand
GGGCACCCCTTACGTTCGAAGGGCTAAGATACTCACTTCAGGGGTGCCCCCGTGCGACAGCGCTTGGGCAGTTACTGACTGCGGCTTACGGTTCGGCGCGGAGGTGGCGCAGTAGAAGCACATCGAGCAACCAGGCCCTGAATTGAAGTCTGACGGTCGCTCATCAACAATAACGTCAGTTGAACCCACTCAAGAGGCAGCTGCACCGGCCTATGCCGCCGGAGCGAGTATCTCAGCCTTTCGAGCGCAGGGGGTATAGGCCGGTGCAGTTGCCGTCCCTGGGTGACGCTCCAGGAAAACCATAGCAACCCCCAAACGCCCATTGAAAACAAAAGGTTGGGGTACGACAGACACCCACGCCGTTTGAGCCCCAAAGCGCCTTTAGTACTGCTCACTCGAACCAGGGCTCATACGGGGAAACAAGCATGCAGTAATCCAACTGTGCAACCGCTGCGTATGCTTTATAGATAACGGAGGTGTTGATCATGGGTTCATTGCAAGTGCAGCCTCGCCCGCTTTATGGGATAGGGACAGTAGCGCGTTTAACTGGCATCAAGCCAGACACTCTGCGAATTTGGGAGCGTCGCTATCAACTTGGTGCAAGTCATAAGTCAGCATCGGGAAGAAGGCAGTACACACAGGCCGATCTTGAACATCTGCAACTGGTTGCCGCTTTAGTGGCGCGAGGTGCGCGGATCGGAGAAATCGCCACATCAGAAAGACGTACACTCGAGATGATGCTGCGTGCGCGCAGTGGTCTCGAGGCAAATGAACTGACCGAGAAAAAGCCGCGGGTGCTGTTCGTGGGTGAGCAATTGTTTGCCTGGCTGGAAGAGCATCAGGGGTGCCTGGTGAATGTGGATGCGAAACTGCTGCCAGGTTCACTTGAAGTGCTGGACGCCGACGTTGACGCGGACGTCGGAGAGATCGACGCTCTGGTCATTGAGTGCGGTGACCTTGGTGGAGAGAAACTGGCGATGATGCAGCGCATTGCTGACCGCCTGGCAACAGACAACGTACTGGCACTTTCCGGGGCAGACAGCAACCGCTGGCAGCCGGTGTTAAAAGAGCAGGGGTTAACCCTGGGGGCATTCCCACCCGACCCCGCATTTTTGTCGGTCTACCTGAAGCTGGCTTTGCAAGAGCGCGCGACCAGCGCAGGGTCCTCCAACCTTGGTGAGCTCGTGATGGGCAAGCCGCGTTTGTTGAGTGCCGAGGAAGTGGAGTCTGCCCGTGGCCTGGAGCAATCCAGGATGGGGTATCGGCCTGCCAAGATGCGTGAGCTGGTGCTCGACCTGGCGGCACTTGAGGATCGCGTTTCAGCCAGCGATAGCGCAGGCTGGGAGGATGTATCGGTACAAGCTTGTGTGTACGCTTATGCCGGGCAAGCCCGCTGGTTAATGGAGAAGGCCCTGGGCCTTGTTCTGGAGGCAGAACGCAAATCCCCCTGACCTTTTCAGGACATCGGCAGTATCCTGCGGCACTTTGAGGCGGTGCTGCAGGGTCTCGCAAGGGCGCAAAACGCACCTTAGTGATCCTCTCCTCATCTTTCTACCACCCGGCCCCGCGGGCTGAAAAGAAAACCCTGTTCAGGCGTAGCACCCCTTCTGCTAGAGTAATTGTGCGGGCTGTGCTGTGCAGATACGTACTGTCTGAAGATGTGCAGAGCACTGCGGCGATACCTGCGGGAAAAGCTCGAAGCGTTCAAATGCGGATGAAGCGCACTGCGTGAAAAACGCTGCGCTGGCCATGCCAGTTGGAGGGGGTCACCTCGGCGACACATGCACGCCGGGTGAGTCGCATAAGAAGAAGGAGGAAGGAACATGCTGCAGATTGCTGGCCTGGATCACGTGGTGATTCGTGCAATGAACGCGGAGACGATGTGTCGTTTTTACTGTGATGTCCTTGGCTGTACTGTAGAGCGGGATCTGGGCGATACGCTGGGGCTGGTGCAACTGCGCGCTGGCGACGCCCTCATCGATATTGTTGCGGTTGAGAGTGAGCTGGGAAAATCAGGCGGCAAAGGGCCCGGCCGTGAGGGTCGCAACATGGATCATTTCTGCGTTCGAATCGATAGCTTCGATGAAGCGGCAATCAAGTCACATCTGGCAGCCCACCACGTGCTTGCAGGCCCCACCGAGCAGCGTTACGGAGCGCAGGGATATGGGCCCTCCATTTATATTTCAGATCCTGAGGGCAACACGGTCGAACTCAAGGGCCCTCCATCGGAGAATTCCACCTAGCCTTGGGCATGCACAGTCACGCCACTACGTGGCAATGCCGTCGACGCTGTGGTGAGATGAAGCTGCGTCATTGGGTAACGTTGTTTTCCATGCATCATTGCACCTGATCCGATGGCGCCTGAAGTCGCTGCGAGTGCGTGGCCAGCGTCGACAGGCTGTGATTACTGGCATCCTACGCTACACTGCCAGTGCACCTGCTGATGTCGGCGCGGCAACCCGACGGGCATCAACGATAACACCGCATGGAGAAACGCTATGACACAACCGTTTCCTGACAATGTTTTCCTGCAAGGCCCAATGGGACCCTCCGGTATAGAGTGCGACGCCCCTGACCTCGTCATCAAGGGCGAACTACCCCCAGATCTGCAGGGTGTCTACTTTCGCAACGGACCTGACCCCATCTACCCGCCACGCGAGGGCGATGAATACCACTGGTTTCATGGCGATGGCATGATCCAGCGCTTTGAGTTTGCTGATGGCAAAGTTGCCTGGAAGAACCGCTGGGTCAGAACAGAAAAATACGAGCTGGAGCGTGCCGCTGGCAAGTCATTGTTCGGTGTGCTTGGTAACCCATTGAAAGCCGCGCCAGAAGTTGCCGACAAGCACTACAACACAGCCAACACCCATATTGTATGGCACGGCGACAAGCTGCTGGCCCTTATGGAAGGCACCATCGCTGTCGAACTCGAACCACAATCGTTGAACACTGTGGGCAACTTCGACTACCAGGGCCAGATACAGGGGCCCATCACCGCGCACCCGAAAATAGACCATGCAACGGGCGAAATGATCTTCTTTGGGAATCAGGCCAAGGGCGCTTTTACGCCTTTCCTGCGACTCAATATTGCTGATCGACATGGCAAACTGATCAAGAACGAAATGATAGAGGCGCCTTTCCCTTCGTTCGCGCATGATTTCTTTGTTACCGAAAACTATGTGATTTTTCCCGTTTACCCGCTGGTGTTCGATTTGGAGCGGGCCATGAGTGGTGGGTTGCCAATGGCCTGGGAGCCAGACCGTGGTGCGCACTTTGGTGTGATGCCTCGCGATGGAACGGCGCAGGATATTCGCTGGTTTGATATGGAAGCGCGCTGGAGCTTTCACATGGTCAACGCCTGGGAGGAGGGCGATGCTATCAAGGTCGATGTTTGCGCTTCGAACGCTACCGCTTTCGCGCCCAAGGCCGACGGCACCATGGCCAATCCCAGTGAGGGGCTCTCACCCAACCTGCGCCGCTGGACGATAAGCCCCGGTGCAGGCACGGGCGCCATTGCGGAAGAAATTATCGACGGTGACACAGTCGGTGAGTTCCCGCGCACTGACGACAGGTTCATGACGCGCCGCCACCGACACGCCTACCTTGCTGGAAGCAGTGGGCAACAGATGGTGTTCGACCAGATCCTGCATTACGACATGCAGTCAGGTACACAGAAACGCTGGGGAGACGGTTCCTATCTGCTGGGCGAACCTATTCTTGCCCATCGGAATGACGCCGCCGCTGAGGGCGATGGCTACGTACTCAACCTTGCCTACAATCATGCTTCATCGCTGTCAGAATTGTTGATTTTCGATGCCGCGGATATTGATCGCGGCCCTGTGTGTCGCGCCATGCTTCCATTGCGTATCCCCGCTGGTTTCCATGGTACCTGGGTTGGCGCTTGACGGTTGCTCATCAACAATAACGCAAGTCGAATCCACTCAAGAGGCAGCTGCACCGGCCTATGCCACCGGAGCGAGTGTCTCAGCCTTTCGAGCGCAGGGGGTATAGGCCGGTGTGGCTGCCGTCCCCGGGTAACGCTCCAGATCAGCGATCGCCAGCACCGAGTATTTATTTAACGGGCTTTGGGTTGGGCCTCGGCGGTACGCGCCGCCACACGGGGGCACCCCTTACGTTCGAAAGGCTAAGAT
>JANSYN010000019.1 GCA_024742415.1 Gammaproteobacteria bacterium | reverse complement strand
TATCTTAGCCTTTCGAACGTAAGGGGTGCCCCCGTGTGGCGGCGCGTACCGCCGAGGCCCAACCCAAAGCCCGTTAAATAAATACTCGGTGCTGGCGATCGCTGATCTGGAGCGTTACGCAGGGGCGGCAGCCACACCGGCCTATACCACCTGCGCTCGAAAGGCTGAGATACTCGCTCCGGTGGCATAGCCTGGAGCAGCTGCCTCTTGAGTGGATTCGACTTGCGTTATTGTTTATGAGCAACCGTCAGACTTCAATTCAGGGCCTGATTGCTTGTCGTATTTCTACTGCGCCTACTCCGCGCCGAGCCATAACTCGCAGTCAGTAACCGCCCAAGCGCTGTCGCACGGGGGCACCCCTGAAGTGAGTATCTTAGCCTTTCGAACGTAAGGGGTGCCCCCGTGTGGCGGCGCGTACCGCCGTGCCAACCCAAAGCCCGCCCAACCGAAGTTCGAGAACTGCGATAGCTATACTGCGAGAACATAACGCGGAAAAGGCATTTGCAGCCCTGCATTCCGGCGACAGTGGGTACCCCGACACTCAGTCGTTCATTCTGGCGCGGTAGTCCCAGCTGAAAAAGCGTGTTGGCTCAATCTGGATGATGCGCTCGTCTGCAGCGCGCGAGCGCAGCCACTGCTGCAGGCTGGTATTCGCGTCATCTAGGTAGCGTTCGAGCAATTCATCCAGCATCTGCGTAGCATCCAACGGGCTTACTGTTACAAGGCCCTGGCCCCGCACGCCAAAATAGGGCGGATCATTGGTTGAGACCTCGAAGCCTACTCGGGGCGAGGCCTGAATCAGCCCCATCAATTTTGAGGACTTGTGTGTCACGCAGTGCAGGCGGCCCGCCGCGTACTTGAACCAGAGGGACACCACGCGTGGGAATTCATCGGGGCCGATGCAGGCCAGTCTCAGGGGGTACACCGTGTCAGACAGGAACCGCTCCACCTGGGCGTGATCCCATGGGCCGTTCAAGGTAACAGAAGGATTAGACATAGCGCTGCATCTCCGGATCGTTCGAAGTCACAGCGTACAAACCGTCCGACAAAAAAGAAAGCCCACGCAGAAGCAGTGGGCTGAATTAACCTGGATGGTATGGAGAGGATACGCGCAAGGGGACCTGGCGGATCACCCCCTGCGCAATTTTTTGCGCGTTAGTCGGTCAGCAGGATCACATTGATCAGCGGGCTGCCAGTAACTTCCTCCGCACTTGGGTCACGTGCGATGACGGTATAGTTCACACCGCCTTCCAATGCCAAAGGCGCGCCGCTGTCAAAGGCTACGACTGATTTGTCACCCGCCGCTGTGACGGTGACCCAGTAGTCGCCTGGCGTCAGGGGCAGCTGGCCTGTTGTTTCGCCGTAGGCCAGATTTGGGATTGCGGGCTCGGCGTCGGCGATCACGCCGTCAGCCGTGAGGTAGACGTCTACCGGGATTTCCGCAGCCACGAGATAGGAACCGTGAATGACCTCGACTTTTGCTACTGTTGCGATGTTGCGACGGTCGTCATCTGTAACCAGAGCGGTTATTGAGCTATCCGCGAAAGAACCGATCGCGATGACTGTTTGACTCTGGGCCGCAGCGATTGGCAATTCCGCCATGATTGGTGCGATGGAATTATCCGCATCTGCTGCCACCGTGACCATGTAGGTCCCCGGCGCTGCTTCGATGTCTGAGTAAGCGCTAGCGGCGGTGAAAGGGACGGCATCGAGTGCTTCGGCGCCGTCAACCAGCACGTCTACAGGCGGCGTGTCCGCTGAGTTGTGCACAACGCGCACTGCGCCCCATTGACCAGCATCCAGCACTTCAGAGGCACCTTCGGCGCCTATAGCCAACAGTGTCACCGGGCTAGGGCCCACTTTGTAGGTATTTTCGACAGCGGCAACTACCAGCTCTGTTCCCGCGCCGAAGCTCAGGGTCCCACTATCAAACACCACGGTGCTGGTGCCTGTCGGGGTAATACGAATGCGATACTCTGTGTCGGCCGCCAGCGCTACCGGGCCCGCTGCGTCCTCAAATGATGCAGTGATCGGAGAGGCAGCAGACAGCTCATCACCTGGAGCGGTGACGTAAATATCCACGGTGCCCACACCGGGAGCCGCGTGCACGACGCTGACGCGTACGTCGGTGATGCCGTCTTCGATTTCTACCCCGTCGAGCACTTTGGGAGCGATTGTCAGGTTGCCTTCGCTGTCAAACAGATTACCGATGGCCAAAACATCAGTGCGAATGCCGCCTTCCAGCGTTAATGTCACCGGGCCAATCACGCTAACTTCAGACTCGTCAGGCAAGATACCGCGCACTTCGACGACAACATCAGTGGTGTCGTCAAAGGTGACCAGGCCAGAGCTTTGCTTGAACTCGACGCCGCCAAGGGCGAGTTCGCCGTCAATGTAGACATTTACTGCCGGCGCATCGGGCGACGCGTGCGTCAGGCGCAACTGCGTGGCCTGCATCTCACCGCCATCTCCGGGCCCTTCAGGGTCGGTTCCAGCATCGTTGTTGTTGGAATCGCTACATGCGAACAGGAATGGCACCACCAACACGGCCAGCCACTTTTTGTACTGCAAAAATCGGGACATGATCTTTTCCTCCTGAGTGAATACTGCAAGACTTTACGGAGGTTTCTTGCCGGCGGATGAAACGCTGTCGGTGTTGCTGTCCAGCATTTTGTGGACAATTAATGGACGATACCCGCATGCTGATCTGAAATCATCTGCTCCACGTACATTAGCGAACAAGGGCAAATGCGCACCCATTATGACGTCACCCCCAACCGCACTCTATTGGTTTCGCCAGGACTTGAGGCTGGACGACCTGCCGGCCCTTCACGCTGCGGCAAGCACCGGCAAACCACTGTTTGCCTGCTACGTGCTCGACGACACGACGCCGGGCCGCTATGCGCAAGGAGCGGCCAGTCGCTGGTGGTTACATCACAGCCTGCACGCGCTAGCCCAGGCCATCGATGCACTGGGAGGGAGGCTGCTGCTGCGACGCGGCAACAGCGCAGACGTGATCGTGAGCCTTGTTGAAGAGACCGGTGCCGACGCTGTTTTCTGCAGCCGCGCCTATACGCCCTGGGACAGCAAGCTTGAGACCACGCTGCACACTCAACTGGCTGAACAGGGCGTGACCTTCAAGCGATTCGCCGGCAGCCTGCTGTTTGAGCCGGAGTCGATACGCACTGGCGGCGATACGCCCTTTCGCGTGTATACGCCGTTCTGGAAAAGCTGCAGACGCCAGAGCACCCCGAAGCCACCTGTAGCCCTTGCCGAGAAGCCGGCCTTTGCGAACATCGCGGTGCAGAGCCTGTCGCTGGATGACCTGGAACTGCTGCCACGGCAGCCGAACTGGGCGGCCAGCTGGCCAGATTACTGGCAGCCGGGCAGCGCAGGCGCTCACGCCGCCCTGTCACGTTTCCTGGAAGGATCCATCGACAACTATGCGCAAGGTCGCGACGTTCCCTCACTCCAGGCCACGTCGTTGCTCTCGCCTCATCTACACTTTGGCGAGATCTCTCCTCGACAGGTCTGGCACAAGGTCATCGACTACTGCGCCGATCATCCGCAACTGGACGGCAACCGCGAAAAATTCCTCTCAGAGCTTGGCTGGCGCGAGTTCAACCATCACTTGCTTACACACTACCCCCACATCTGCGACTCGCCTTTCAATCCACGCTTTGCAGAATTCCCCTGGATGGGTAGTGAAGATCAGCTACGCGCGTGGCAAAAGGGCGCAACGGGGTATCCGATCGTCGATGCGGGCATGCGCCAGCTTTGGCAGACGGGTTACATGCACAATCGCGTCAGGATGATCTGCGCGTCTTTCCTGACCAAACACCTGCTCATTCCCTGGCAAGAAGGCGAACGCTGGTTCTGGGATACGCTGGTCGATGCAGATCTGGCCAACAACCTCAACGGCTGGCAGTGGACAGCGGGCTGTGGCGCCGATGCAGCGCCCTACTTTCGGATCTTCAACCCGACATTACAAGGTAAAAAATTCGACGCGCAAGGCGACTACGTGCGCCGCTGGGTACCTGAGTTGGCGCGCCTTCCGGATCGTCATTTACATGAGCCGGCGGCTGCTCCGCCTGAAGTGCTGGAGGCGGCGGGCGTTAAGCTGGGCGCGTCCTACCCCTTACCCATCGTGGAACATCGTGCAGCGCGTGAGGCCGCGCTGGCGGCTTATGCGCTGATCAAGCAGCGCGAGTGAGGGTGCCATCGCTAGGCGGCAACGCGCAAATCGGTCATTTCCAGGCTGGCTGCCGTCACCTGTATCAACCGCAGTTGGCCGCTGCGGTCTTCTATCAGCGCAGTACAGTTTTCTACCCAATCACCGTCATTGCAGTAAAGAACATCGCCGTATCGCATGATGGCAGGATGGTGAAGATGCCCGCAGATTATACCGTCCATACCGCGATTCGCTGCGGTCCTGACTGCCGCGCCCTGAAATGCCTCAATGGCTCTGGCTGCCTCAGAGACATGCGTTTTCAGCCAGCTTGCCAGTGACCAATAGGGTTTTCCGCAAACTGCGCCAATCCTGTTATAAAGGGTATTTGCCCACATAACGAACGAGTAGGCGGCGTCGCCCAGCCAACGATTGAGCCGCCTGTAGCGTGTAGCAAAGTCCAGTTCGTCACCATGGATAACGAGAAAGCGACGACCATCACGCGTCTCATGCACGTACTCCCGCTCAATAGCAACTGCACCGACCGAGGTCCCTACGAACTCCCGCATGTTCATGTCGTGATTTCCGGGAATGTAGATCACTTCTGTTTCAGTGCCCGAGATACCCAGCAGATCACGCACCACCTGGTTGTGTGATTCAGGCCAGTACACGCGTCGCTGCATCGACCATACGTCTACGATATCGCCCACCAGATACAAACGCTTACAGTGCACTCGCGATAGCACTTCCAGCAGGTAATCAGCCCTGCAATGTCGCGTTCCCAGATGGATATCAGATATCCATAGTGTCTCGCAGTAAACATGCTCGGTCTGACCTAGCACTTGCATCATCTTCTGCCCCTATCCCAAGGTATCTATGTTTCTTCTTGTTTGTTAGCAGCTGCAAGTCCGCTACCAGTAAGCCATCTACACAGCCCCCAAAATCGGGGTCGACGTTAAAAGCGCCCACGGAGAGCCCGCCCGGTTTAAGCGCTTTGGAGTAATGCTTGAACAATGTGGGTACCGACAAACCTGCCGCTTTCAGATGCTGCTGCAGCGTCTCGTAGTCTTCTTCAATAGACGCAGCACCGGGTGAACCGGCAGGCGCGCTGTTTTCCAGAAGCAGAGGATGTTCAAACGGGCGTCGAGCCTGAACCGACAGACCGGTCAGTGGATAGTGTGTGCTGTAGAAGCGCGCTATTTGCGCCGAGGCGTCCCTGCCGTAGTAAGGGCTGATGGACGCAGGGCCAAACAGGTAGCGATAGCCGGGGTAGCGCTTGATATATGCACCCAAACCTGCCCAGAGGTAGTCCAGGCTACCTCGCTTTTGATACCTGGGTTGCACGAAACTGCGGCCTAGCTCCAGGCCCTGCTCCAACACTGCTGTATTGGGCGCGCAAAACCTGAATAGTGTGTTCGTATACAGACCGTCCAGGCCTTTCTCTGCCAGTATTTTTGCCGCCTGCCCCAGCCTGTAGCCGCCCGCGATTTCCATCTCAACAGGGTCCCAAAGCACAAGCTGCAGGTAGTGCGCATCGAAACGATCGATATCACGACTACGTCCGGTTCCCTCCCCAACAGTGCGAAAGGTCAGTTCTCGCAGCCGACCCAACTCTCGCATCACACAAGGAGACTGCTCCATCGTGCATAGATAGATGCGTTTTCCATCGGCGCTTTCCCCTAGCAGCTCGCTGGCTTCGACCTCCCGTCGCAGCAGAACGCGGTTTTCAGGGTGCGCCACGGTTTGCACCGATTGAAAGATCGGTCTGCCATCCCTTGCGATACGGTACACATGCTTGCGAAACAGCGCGGCCAGTTTGCTCGTTGATACTTCCAACGAACCATAGACGTCATAGGTAATCGGGTTGCCTACACGGGCAACGACCCTGTTACTGCTTTGCTTGAACATCTCTCGAACGAGCCAAACGGTGGAAATGGGCCGCGCCAGCATGGACAAGCTGTAGAAGAAAAGTGAATTGCGGCCCGACACAAACACCGGCAGCACGGGCGCCCTGCTCTTGCGCGCCATCTTCAGGAAGCCACCGTTCCATTCACCATCCCTGACCCCGCGCGGACCAAAACGTGAGACTTCCCCCGCGGGAAATATGATCAACGCGCCTTCCGCCTCAAGGTGCGCATGAATACGTTTCAAATTGGCGCGAGGTGTGCCGCCTCCCATATTGTGTACCGGCAGCAACACTGGCTTGAGCGGCTCAATTGCCATTAAAAGTTCATTGGCGACGGCTTTCACGTCAGGACGGACACGACGAACCATGTTCAACAGGGCCAAACCATCCAGGGACCCGATCGGATGGTTCGACACGATAACCACCCGGCCACTTGCCGGAATGCGCTCCAGCTCGCGGTCACAAACGCGCAGCGAAAAATCGAAGTAGCGCAACGTCTGCTCTACGAAGTCGTAACCACGCAAGTGTGGGTAATCTCTTTCAAACTGCTGAAAGCGTGACTCATAGAACAACAGGCCTAGGAACCTGGCCAGAAGCTTTGCAACACGTTTGTGCCGACTTACAAAACGGGGGTAGCGCTCCCTTAGAAAGGTGTCTATGTGCAACATGCGCAATAACCCTCAGGAGCCCGGCAAGCCCTCACCAAAAGGCAACGCCCACGTCTCGCCAATTGCTTTTACCCCGGAGCGCTGTGAGCACGCTATTTCGTTGATTCTGCCGCCCCTGTTAAGGTACTCCCGCACCTGCGACTCTATCTCCCGGCGTATTCTCTCTTTATGAGCCATAGTGCTCGTGTCACTTCTATCACCCATAGCCATTCCTCCGAGCTGTTATGCCGCAAGGATGCACTGGCCGTGTTGCAGCCAAAATACGAGCCGATGAAACTTTTGTTAACGGCTGCCAGGACGCAGCTTTCGCCTTGTTATCGTCAATCGCCAACACCCCGCTTTTTTAAGCACTATCAACACCTGCTATTTGATATATTGCCGAACAAATCATAATGATCCCGGCTTCAACCGCTATGTATCGACGCAAGACAATTGCCAGACCACCAAGGCTACTGCTTATCTCAGCCAGCCTGCTCTGCTGTGGGGTCTCTGCACAGCAGTCCAACACGCTTGAGGAGATGATAGTCACAGCCCAGCATCGCGAGGAATCTGCGCAATCGACGCCCATTTCCCTGTTCACCTTCAGTGCAACCCAGCTTGAGAACCAGCGCATTACCAGCATCGAAAACCTCAGCGGTCTGGTGCCGAACCTGAGTATCGACAGCTTCCCCTCGAACAACCAGGCGCTGCGACTGTTCATACGCGGCGTGGGGCTCACTGATGCACAGCTCACACAGGATCCGGCCGTCGGTGTGTATCTCAATGGCGCCTATATCGCACGCTCCACGGGGCTTGCGTTTGATATTGCAGATCTTGAGCGCATCGAGGTGCTGCGCGGGCCGCAAGGCACGCTGTATGGGCGCAACACCACAGCTGGAGCCATAAAACTCGTCACCCGAAAGCCCACTGTTAAAGGGTTTGCTTTCGACCAGACACTGAGCGCCGGCAACCAGGACCTGCTGAGCAGCAGAACTTCTGTCAATCTGCCACTCACAAGGCGGCATGCGCTTAAGCTTGCCTATTTCCATGAAGATGTCAGCGGATTTACCGACAATGACGGCCCCGGAGGTAACTGGGGTGATCGCGAGTCCCAGGGGTTGCGCCTGGATTGGCGCGCGACAATCAGCGACCAGCTCACGCTGGACTACAGCTACGACTGGGCTCGTATCAGTTCCTACAACCAGGCAGCGCAGGCCGTTACGCCGCGTCAGTCGGGAGACGGATTGCTATCCATCGTTGGCGATATCGCACAACAGTACATCACCTATGACAACAACCGGATCAACACCCTATCTACTACCACCGCACTGCTACCCACAGACACCCGAGTCAGTGGTCACACGCTGAACCTTGATTTGGCGCTGCATGACTCCCTGACGATCCGGTCAATCAGCGCATGGCGTGAGCTGTCCGACAAGAGCTACGTAGATTTTGCCAGCGGTGCGTCAGCCGGATTCCGCATCGACTTCAACAGCGCGGTCATCGGTGCAAACGCTGGCGAAGAGCGCAGGGACCTGCCAGCAACCCGACCCGACCTGAACCATGAGCAGTTCTCGCAGGAGTTACAGTTTATTGGCAGCGTCGGGGAATCAATGCAGTATCTTGCCGGCCTGTACTATTTTGCCGAGCGCGCAGAGGAAGCAATCAGCCCGACTCGGCATATCTTCAGTGCAGCACCCTTTGCGGGCGGTACAATCTACAATCTGGGCACGGAATACAACGAAATCGACAATGACGCGCTGGCAGTCTTTACCCAGTTCACCTGGACGCCCGGCATCCTCGACCGACGTATGCATCTTACGCTGGGCTGGCGGCATTCGGAAGATTCGCGCAAGGCCGTGCGCGAGGTAACAGACGAGGTCGTTGTGGATCAGGACGCTTTTATACTGGGTCTGACATCTACCCAGTTTTCTGCTGACACGAATGACGACTACAGCGACGACTCGTTCACCTTCATTGCCGCCTACGACTGGACGCAAGACATCAACCTCTATGCGAAGTATGCCGAGGCGTATAAGAGCGGTGGCTTCAATATTCGTGACCCGGACGAAGACGGATTCAGCAACGGGTTTGACGAAGAAAAACTTCGCGCCATTGAAGCGGGTTTCAAGGGTGAGCTCCTTGACCGATCCCTGCGCGTCAATGCCGCAGTGTTCCATCAGCAATTTGAAGATTTCCAGTACAACTTCCAGATACCCGGCACGATACAAGGCTCTCGCGTGTTCAACGTCGATGAAGGTGAAATGAGTGGCCTGGAGCTGGAGGTACAAGCGATGCCGCTGCCGGGCCTCTTCCTGAACCTCAGCTACGCCTACCTGCACACGGAACTGGACGACGTGATCAGCCCCCTTGACGGGCAGTTGCGCAGCGCCGAGTTCGCCAACGGCCCCGAGAACACCTACAGCATTGTCGTTGACTATGCCCTGCCACCGCTCAGTTTCGGAACGCTGGGCTTTAACGCGAGCTACAACTTTGTAGATGACAGGACGCAGCAAAACGCCGCTACTTTTCGCGATGACTACGACCTGCTCAATGTGCGGCTATCGCTAACTGATATCGCCGGCCTGGGCGGTGAGTGGCGGCTGGCAGCCTGGGGCAAGAATTTGCAGGACAGCGACTATGAAGTGTTCACCCTGGGCAATCTGCCGCAAGCCGAGCGCGCAGTAATCTGGGCCGATGGCCGCACCTATGGCATCGATGTCACGTACCAGTTCCAATAGCAGGATGGCCTAAGCCGTCGATGAAGGGCCTTCAGACAGCGGCCTGACATAGGCAAAGCGCGGTACTGTTGCGCCATTGTGCACCACGCTCTCCATGAACATCGCGAGCGGCCGCACCCACAGGCCGCGCTCACCATACAGCGGCCGGTATACGACCAATGACTGGCCCGTTTCAGAATGTGTCGCTACCCCCTGTACCGCATACTCACCACCCTTGTAATGGCGATACAAACCGGGCAAGGGATGTGCGGCAGCAGAGTCAGCCATTGCGACCCACTCAGCCTGCAACTGGAGAAAAGATCAGTACGGGTATGGTGCGGATATCTTCAACGCGCAAGCGATACTCCTTGTAATCCGGGTACATGGCTTCCAGCTGCGGCCACAATACCTGTTCCTCTTGCTCATTTGCCTCGCGCATTCGATAGGTGTTCTTCTCGGCGCCAATCTGGATATCAACGGTGTCTGCTGCCGCCACATTGTGATACCACACGGGTAGTTTTGACATGCCACCCTTAGAGGCAGTCATGACCACATCGTCACCGGAGCGCAGATACAACAGCGGTATTTTGCGTACCTTGCCCGTCTTTCGGCCAACCACCGTCAGAATCGCAACAGGGCCACCCTGAAAGGTATTCCAGATTCGCCCGCCCGAGAGTTCGTATACCGTGGTCTGCCAGCGGCCAATACGGTTGATCAACCAGGAACCTATCTTCTCCTCGCGCTCTGTATAGGGTTTTACTTCTTCCGTCATCTTTCGCTCCGATATCAAAGTGAGGATTAAATGCCCTTGTGCGCAGCGAAGAATACAGAAAAAAACCTGACGCTCAATGCCCTGGGCAAGAAACCGCAAAAAAAAGGGCCCTTGATGGGCCCTGTTCTCTTCAAAGCTCGCTACCTCACTGCACTGAAACAGGCAGGCTGCTTTACCTTACTGACACTCAATCAATCACCTAATAGGTTAGCTTACCCAACTTGAAGAAGACCGTCTCGCCCGGGGCGTCGTCAACACCGTCGTTATCTGTGACAACGTACATGTCACCATCGGCTGCCACTGCAAACCCTTCGAGCTTCTCAGCGGTCCATATGCTTCGTCGTTGAAGATCGGGCAAGACATCGCGGAACAACTGCTTGTCGATAGTTACCAGCCCTGCAGCGTCGTCGAAACTGCGGAACTCGGCGGCGTCCAGATCAACCTTGAATATTGCCTTGAGTTCTGCATTGGGGGCAGTTGTGGGCCCCCACCCTTTGTCACGTTCGATGACTGCAAAGTCCCCATTAGGCAAAAGCGTCAGCTCCGACAGACCAATCCAGCCGCCATTGCCTGCCGGCTCCAACGGATAATGCACGAAGCTCCACGTGCCACTGGCCACATCGTAACGTCCTATCTTGGTATTTACGCCATCTGTATCGCCTTCCGCGGGCCAGGCACGCTGGATCGCAACGTAAACAACCTCGGCGCCGGCACTACCGGTTACCGCGATACCCTCAATGCCGTTGGAACGACGCTCGTCGGCGAGTTCCGCGGGAAGCTGAATTTCATCAAGAACCGCACCGCTTGACGCATCTACACGCAGCACCAGATTTTCCCTGCCACCGGGCCCTGCCCCTTCGCTACCCAACCAGAAATTTCCATCGGGGCCTACGGCAATACCCTCCAGGTCAAGACTCTGGCTCGCCCCTGTTACCTGCATGCGGTCAACGATCTGGGCGGGCTTCCCTCTAACGTCGATGGTGTAGATGAAGCCCTCGGCAAGAAAGGAATCACTTACCGCGTACAAGGTATTACGCTGGAAGGGGTCGGCCGCCAGTCCGGACAATGCTACCCATGGAATCGGCAGGCCTTGAGCGTCATTCACCGACTCGATCATGGGATAGCGTGATTTCTTACTCCTGAGCTTGTACAGGTTTATCATTGTGGGGATACCGTCACCTGCCTCGTCAGACTCGGTAGAAACGGCAAGCAGATCGCGCTGCGGGATAGCCTTGAGTCCTTCTGGCCCAATACCTGTGGGTAGCAACTGAACAAACTGCGGGGTTCGGCGACTGACATCGTACACGCCCACTGCATTGGAGCGCTCCGAGCCCACAAACAGCAGGTTGCGACGACCATACTTCGCAGCTTCTACCGCTTCAGGCTCAACACCTTTGTTCTCTGATCGCCCCTCGTTGTAATGACCAGCGGCAACCA
Source organism: Gammaproteobacteria bacterium (assembly GCA_024742415.1). GTDB lineage: Bacteria > Pseudomonadota > Gammaproteobacteria > Pseudomonadales > Halieaceae > Marimicrobium. Next base: position 9,988 of record JANSYN010000019.1, on the reverse strand, counting down.
GCAAGTGCTCGAAACTCTCGGCTGACTCGAATTCTACTGAACCGTCGACATTGAATATGGTAAACCCGCGGCTACCACCTTCTTCACCCTGCGCGTCCTCATAGTCTCCCTCGTTGGCGGTCGCGAAGGAGTCCCGATCAATCCAGGTCACTGCATCGGGCTCGCGCCGTTTGGTGATCGTCGAATCGAGATTAATCAGATCTTCTTCCTCTGTGTCGACATTGCGCAACGTCGCACTACCTGCTGAGAAGTGGTTCAGCGTTTCACCGGTTCGCAGGTCGACCACAGCGAGGTGGTTGTTTTCCTGAAACGTGACAACCGCCTGATTCCGGCGATTAATGTCTACATACTCAGGTTCAAGATCACTACCGGCAAAAGCGCCGGCCTCCACGGGCGAGAGGTCGGCCGGAAACAACGTCCAGTTTGACGGGTCACCCTTGAGTTCAACAATAAGCAGGCCGCCGCCCGGGAACTGTGGCAGCAGGCCGTCATCAAGATCTTCATCGCGCTCGTTCTCCAGCACAATTGCAGCACGCTTCTGATTGGGCGCCAGAGCAATTGAGTCTGGCTGCCCGGGCAGATCGTACTGCGCAAGGATGCCGCGGCTTTGACGATCGACAACTACCAGCTTACCCGAAGGATCAGTAAACGACGTCGAGGTATTCACTGCTACAAGCACATAGTCGTCCAACACTACGAGGCTTGTCGGTTCGCCGCCAACTCCTACAGTACCGTCGCCCACCGGCTTGCTGGGCCTGCGAATATCGACAAAACCAATAGCGTTGTTGCTGCCGTCGGTATAGACAAGTTGCCTACCGCGAGGGCCGACATCAACAATCTCTGCCACACCTGAGCCATTGCCTGCGATCACGTCAAAGGTGCCCACCCAGCGAAACAGCGCTTCACTGCTACCGTTTGACGCCGAGACGGGAACCACCGTATGCAACGCGGCGGTCGCTGCAACTGCCGCTGCGAGTCTTGAAAGCTTGAATGTACCTGCGAACCTTTTCATTGTGTTGTAAACCTCATTATTTGCAATTAAGCGCCACAAGCAGCCGCGTTCAAGGCAGACACTTGAATGAAAGTCAGGAAACACCGACGAGTGCAGGCAGTGTTGCAGTACACAGTGACAACGCGATGAAAATTATGTGACAGCTTGATGTCAGTTCGCCGCTGGCGGGTTTATGCATCGAGCAAAGATGCAGAGGTGGAACACGAGACGAGGCTTGTTAAGAGCGGCGGGAAAGTGGCCTGACTGCAGTACAGAACGACAGCGCAACGCACGCTGGATGACCCAATAGCAATGACTTAGTTAGCCGTGGCCGGTGTGTACCAGATAGGCGAGCTCCACGCGCGCTCCTGTATCGTTTTGACGTGCTCTGCCGCGCAGCAACTTTCCAGACCGTGGACAATGGTGGATGGATCATCACAACGCACGCCCTGCGCCACGCAGATCTGCTGACTCCAGCGACAGCTCGGATTTTCCAGTAGGCGGGCATAGTAGAACGCTTCCTGCGACGGCTTGAAGGCGCTGTCTTCCCAAACTGTACACAGCTGGGCATGACCGGGGCCGCTCTGTTCACAGGTATTGATATCTACAGCGGCGTTGTTGTCTCCACCGGCAACATCCAGCACCTGCTCACGCAGTTGATCGCCGTCATACCAGCCCTTCACTATCTGGATACGCTGCAGCGCACTACCCGGGTATGCCACGGTACCCGCATCTGCCGCGGCTGACACCAGGAAACGGGGCATCGCGTTCGGCATGCCGGGCTCGGGCAACTCAGCGCCCATCGGCACGGCACTGCTATAGGCCTGCTCAAGCATGGTGCTGGATTCACACAGGTTTTCTGGCATCTGCCAACCGCCAAAAAAGCGCAGGGTTGGCCGCGTGCCCGTTGTCGCGTACGCTTCACGCCGACGCATGGCCGCAAACAACGACTCTCGCGTGTTTTCTTCTGCGTAAAGCACCGCCAGACCACCCGGATTAAACTCCAGCTCATCGGGCATCAATGCCACGCCCTCACGCGAGCCCATTCCTGCGCCCCCGTGCCCTGGGTGATTTTTCTCCATTGCAAGACCAGGCGCTGCGATATGCGTATCCGTGCTTGATATAAAACCGTACTTGTAACCATTGGAGCCCAGCTCGCGCTGCTGGCGCAGCCCCTTTTTTAGCGCATAGCGCACAAAGCTCGCCTCACCTGGCGGTTGGATATCGCTGAATTCACCACCCCCTAAGAGGGTCTTCAGCCAAAAGAGTACGCCACTGCCGTCATCTCCGGTGTTCTTGGTTCCGAAGTTTGCATAGCCCAGCTTCTCAAAACCGCAAAACGTGTCGTCTGCCCAAACCGGCAGGCGACTGTCACACTCCGAGGAACCCTTGTGCTGCATCATCTCGATCAGTGGTGTCCAGTGCGAGCGCCGCGCTGCTTCTTCGGCCGTGTCAGGCTGCTCTGGAATCTGTGTCGTTGCCAGGCGCGCTGTTTCGAACTGCAAACCGCCGCTCAAATTCGAGTTATGCGGAATGGCTATACCGTCGCAACCTGGGGTGTCATCGACACAGGTCTGCTCGAGATAATCCCACAACTGCACCTGAGTCGGTGACTCGATCCAGCTCAGGGGATAGTCAGGGACCTGGTCATTCTTGAAAATTACGTTATGGTGCAGATTGTTACCGCGCCCTACAGTGGCAGTCCATTCATAGCCGATAAAGCTGGTGAACTGACAATCCTCACTGCGATCGTAGGCCTGCTCTGCGGCCTCTTGCATCATCTCCCAAGCGCTTTTGGCCTGATCAAGGCAATGCTGGTTGTCTTCGCCACACAGGCCCCATCGTCGCTTCATTGACAAGCCATAGCCGCCAAACAGAAGCTGTGATATCTGTGAAAGCTCGCGATGGCCAATACAGGCGGGGTGGTTATAGCCCTGCGTATTTTCTTCACGACATATTTTCATCTCGCCAAGGAACTCCGCATGATCGGTGACTGCTGCGAAGTCCAACGGGCGGTCAATCTGAATTTTTCGTTGGCCCTCACCGGCCAGGTTGTACGGTTGAATGGCAACCTCTTCACCGCGAGCAAACCGATAGGCGTCTGCAGGACTGTTGCGGGTATCCTGCGCGTTGGCGTCGAATGACCAGCCAGTGTGTACATGCAGATCCCCGAAATGCGGCCGCCGCGTCGGAGTTGAATTGACACAGCGCGTACGATTCGCCGACTCCGGCGCTGCAGCGGCGGTTGTCTCTTGTGCCTCGGTGGTTATGGCTGTAGTTCGGTCCGTAGTTGTAGTTGTATCTGTGGTTGTAACTGTGGTTGTAACTGTAGTTGTATCTGTACTTGTATCTGCAGTCATGTCCCTAGTTGTCTGTGCAGCTGTCGTCGTAACTGCAGTGGATGCAACTAGTGGCCCTGGAGATGATACTGATGTCGGTACCGTCGCCACAGCTGCGACCAGCAGTGGCAAGGCGTTGGCGGCCAACGCAAGTGAACTGGTCATCCCAAGTACAAGCCCCCAGGGCAAGGTCATTTTCAACAGCAAGGTCTTTCTCATCATCGGATTCTTATTCGAGGCCGTTCTGTCCAACGCGTACAACATTTGCGGGAGCCAGAGATCGGCGGGTATTCGGCCCATGCACTTTGACAGCAAGCCCGGTCCCCATGACTAACGTCGGCGGCCCTGCCAGCGCAGAATCGGCGGTACCTCACCACAACACGGAGGTGGCCTTACATTAGCATATCAAGCAGCGTTGTTGGCAGACCTGTCATGCGTAAATCGCTATGAGGGCATCTTCAGTACTGCAGCGCTGTCGCCAGCGGGGGTCAGGCGGCGATTGATAAACACAGGCACCAGCGCAAGGATCATACTGATGCCGCCATAAATGAGAATCGCAAAAAGCACCGCATCGCCGATAGGGTCAAGCACGCCAGTCTGCGCAGGAAACACAACTGCCTTGACGGCAACCGCCAGCGACACATTGCGATAACCGGCTTCAATCAACACCGCTACAGAGTCCTGGCGACCCATGCCGGTGAGGCGGCCCGCCAGCAGCACAACACACTGAACGCAAAAGAAAAACAGCACCAGCACGCCAATACCTGCCAGGCCATATGCCTCCGGATTCAGACGGCCGCTGCCAGAAGCACCGATCACCATGACAACTATCAGGCTGAGGCTGAGTCGAATAGACCAACGAGAGATCAGAACTGCCGTGCGTGGATTCCAACTGTGACGAATCCACATGCCGATCATCAACGGCAATATCAATGCACCAAAAATATCCAGGGCGATCCGCCCGGTGGGCATATTGAAATCCTCCGGCAGGTATTGTCCCAGCAGCAGTTGCAAAATCAGCGGTGTCGTCAATAGCGCCGCAACCGTCGTAATGGAGGTGAGTGATATGGACAACGCGATATTGCCGCGTGCAAACAGCGTGTAAATGTTGGAAGTGGTGCCTCCTGGTACCGCAGCGAGCAGTACCATCCCGGCCGCTATACCGGCCGGTACGCTCAGCATACTGCCCAGTGCAACAGCAACCAATGGCACAAACATCCACTGGCAACCAAGCCCAACCAGCAAACTGCGGGGGCGCTTTATTTCGAGTATGAAATCGGCCGGTGCCAGCAGCGCGCCCATACCCAGCATAGCCAGCACAAGCTGAGCAGTCGCAATGAAGTACTCATACTCGGCATAGTTGGCAATCAGGTCTGCAATCATGGTTCAACCGGCCTGCGCTGGTTAACACCGGGGCCCAGCTTTCTCATAAGATCCTCTTCCATTGCACGTACGCCTTCTCCTGCATGAACGTCCTTCAACGCCTTCAGCTGTTTGTAGCCCTGTGCAGACTCTGCGTCCCACTCATCGGCGAACGCACCACTGGTGATGTGCGCCACAATATCCTTCATTACGGCGGCAACATCCAGCGCGTCGTAACGGCCGCGCCGCGACAGCTGCCCATACTGGCTGGCCGGTGAATGATGCTCAAGTTGTGCGACAAAGCCCTCTGTGCGCAGCAGGCCATAGTTGCGTTCCACTTCGCCGGACAGAAACAACTCGCTCAGTACCGCCTCAAGCGGAATACCCTGCTCCAGCATGGTCATTACAAAGGCCGCGTTAACATGCGTCAGCGCGGGTGAAAGTACCTGCTCCACGGCCAGGTCAAGTACGGCCTCCTGATACGGCGTCAACTCGATTGCGCCTTCGCGCAGTCCACCCAGGGCGAGCGCTATCGCGAGGGTGCGATCAAGCGCGGTGCCCGTGACGTCCTGCTGCAAACCCAGCGCGGTAATGAATCCCTTGCCCTCGGCGTAGCAATTACGTACCTCGGGGCCAAGCATGCGCGGGGCGATCATTGCGCGATCGCCCGGCGGCGTGAACCGGTCAAACCCGTAGCAATATCCGCTGGCCAAAATGGTTAATTGATGCGCCTGGCGCTCTAGTCCTAGCTGGGGAATCGCGTCATCGGGCACCAGGATGCAAACCACATCCGCATGATTCGCGTCGCTTATCTCACCTACGCGAAATCCATCAGCCTGCGCCCTGCTGCGCGAGTCATCGTTGCGTACACAAACGGCGACATCCAGTCCTGAATCGCGCAAATTCAAGGCCCAGGGCCTGCCCTGGTTGCCGTACCCAACAATGGCAACGGATTGGCCAGCCAGATGCGAAGCGTCGGCATCACTTTCATAGAAAAACCTGGTCATACTGACTCCCTATTGCGCTTCAGTACTGCGTGTGCCAATCACAAGAACGCCCCCGAAGGGGCGTCTTACAGGCGATGGCAACGCAACAAGCGCGCCCTCATACTCTGTTTCGCCAAGCATATGTCAGCACCGTCCTAAAGAACACCGCCGCACAGCCGATTGTCCGGCCGCGGCAGCCAATACGCTTGCGCGACCTCGCAGCGCGTATATCATAGGCATTTCTTTCAGCGCAGCCATTGATACCCATTATGATAAAAACCGTGCGCAACATTGCTCTATTTCTCACTGGTTTCACATTGATTGCTGTGCTCGCCATTGGCATAGCTATCAAGAACAGCGGCGCCTCACGATCCGATATCGCTTTCTTGCAGGATTTGGGCAAACGCGAAGGCATCGGGGCGGTGTGGTCGGTTATCCGCTCGGAACTGTTTGGAGTTGATGCATCCAATGCCGCTGATCCCTCCTACGGCCGCGAGTTAATCGCCGGGCGCGGCAATGCGCCATGGGTGATACGCAGCAACCTCGACGGCATGCCACGCATGCTCAGTTTTGCGTTAGCGCCCGACCTCTGGGCCAGTTACGACGTGCAGCGGATGTCGCTTTACCAGGTTTGGCAGGGCCGCATAATCTTCGACGGCTCAGCCTATAATTATCAGCACGGGCCGCAACCGGTGAGTGAGGGCACGGCTTTCTATCGCGATCCTGATGGCGCGCAATGGTTCCTGCTCATCAATGGCCAGGAAAAACCCGCGCGGGTTGTTTACCGCGGTCACGAGTATGGGCCGGCCCGGACAAACGCTGGTATACGGTATGAGGTGGTGACCCAGGGTCACAGAGTCAGACTGGTCGAATGGCCTGATGTTGTGGAAAAAAACGGCGAGCGCCATTTTTCCCGACGGTTTGAACAGACGCCGGTTGACCAAAGCAGTGATGCGGCACTGGCCGTTTTTTATGGCAGTGACGGCAAGCGCTATGAAGCCAGCGGAACGGTGACGCTGCCACTGACCGATACCGTTGCCACCCTGTCCAGGGTTGAGACCGCGCAAGACACACAAGCAAAAGGGTCCGACATAGAGCGCGGTGAAGCGGTCATTGCCGGCAGTGACTGCCTGGGATGTCACGCCGAGCATCATCGTATCGCGGGGCCCGCATGGTCGCAGATATCAGGCAAGTTTCGCGGCAAGATTCAGGAAGAAGTCGTTGCGGTGCTTGCCAACAGCGTGCGCCAGGGCGCGGTTGGAACCTGGGGTCAAATACCCATGCCCGCGCATCCATCGTTGTCCGAGCAAGAAGCGCGCGAGGCCGTGATCTACATCCTCAGCGTTGGCGAACCGGAAATCGATGAGAACCCGCCAGTGAATGCCGCTGGCGAGCCCTATGCCGCTACCTACAAGTTCGACAATCTACCCAGGCTTGATGCAGTGCATCCTTCTTTCACACTGGAAAACCTCGCACCCGCGGGCTTCGAACCCAAAGTAGGTGGCATGGATTTTCGATCCGACGGCAAAATGATCATGGCCAGCTGGGACCTGGACGGCGCCGTCTACCTCATCGACGTGACAGCGCCAATTGAAGAACGTGTCAAACGCATTGGCGAAGGCCTGCACGAGCCCCTGGGACTGAAGGTGGTTAACGATCGCGTGTTCGTCCTGCAGAAACAGGAACTCACCGAACTGATAGATACCGATGGCGATGACATTATCGATGTGTACGCAACAGTCAACGACGACTGGCAAGCCAACCCCAACTTCCACTCATTTGCCTTTGGGCTGGAGCACCAGAATGACGCCTTCTATTTCCTGCTGTCAATCTGCGTGCTACCCGGTGGGGCGAGTTGTCCAGAACAGTTACCCATGCAGGGCAAACTACTGCGCGCCAACAGCGATGGCAGCCTTGATGTCGTCGCCTCCGGTTTTCGCACACCGAATGGCATTGTGACAGCCGCCGATGGCGCGCTGTATGTCACCGACAACCAGGGTGACTGGTTGCCCGCCAGCAAGCTGGTGCGAATAAGTGAAGGAGCGTTCTATGGGTCACGCGCCGTGCCCGACAATAACGTTATGGCAAAGGTAGAAACACCACCCGCCGTGTGGCTGCCGCAGGACGAGGTCGGCAACTCTCCCACACAGCCGCTGCAACTCACAGAGGGGCCTTATGCGGGCCAGTTCATTCACGGTGATGTCTATAACGGCGGCATCAAACGCGTGTTTCTGGAGCGGGTCGATGGGCGTGAACAGGGCGCCGCATTTCATTTCAGTGCGGGATTCCAGGGCGCGGTAAACCGCCTTGAGCGCGGACCCGACAACGCCATCTACGTCGGCGAAACCGGCAACCCACCCAACTGGGGTGAGTATGGCAAACCCTGGTACGGATTCGAAAAACTGACCTGGCAGGGTGACAACGCTTTCGAGATGGTGGCAGTGCGCGCCACACCTAGCGGCTTTGACATCGAGCTCACGCAGCCGCTCGCGGATGACATTCATCTGAACGCAGACGACCTGCTCATCAAACAATGGTTTTACGCACCAAACGAGCAGTACGGCGGCCCAAAATATGATGAAACCGAACTACGTGCCTCGGCCCTGACACTATCGCAGGATCGCAAACACATTCGCGCAGACATCAACGGATTGCGCGAGGGCTATATCGTTTACCTGCGCCTGGACAACAGGCTACGCTCTGCCAGCGATGCAACCCTGTGGACGGCCGAAGCGTGGTACACGCTCAATGCAATTGTGCAAAGCACAGGCGCAAATGAGCCTGCAGCTGCGCCCAGCCGCAACGCAGCGACGGGCGAGGCAAAGCACGAACGCGATGGTTGGCGCCATCTCTTCGACGGCACCTCGCTGGATGGGTGGCGTAACTACGGCAAGGCGGGCAAGCCGATAGAAAAATGGGGCATTGAAAATGGCGAACTTGTACTTGAACAGGGAGGTGTATTCCCACTGTGGGGCCTGATCAAGAGCGTCATCTTCGGTGGAGGCAGCAATGATTTGATCTACTACCGCGAAAAGTTCAAGAACTTCGAACTGTCGCTGGAGTGGAAGATTTCCGAAAACGGCAACAGTGGCATTTTCTATCTTGTAGCGGACGAGAAAGAAAACACGCCCTGGCTTACCGGCATTGAGATGCAGGTACTGCATAACGAGGGCCACGCGGACGGCCAGATCGAAACGCATAGGGCGGGCGATCTTTATGATCTTATCGCTGCACAACCAGAAACCGTAAAACCACCCGGAGAATGGAACAAAGTACTCATCCGCGTGATCAATAATCGCATAGAGCACTGGCTCAACGGCGTAAAGGTTGTAGAAATCACACGCGGCTCACCCCAATGGGATGCGCTGGTAGCCGAAAGCAAGTATGCCGATATGCCGCGCTTCGGCAAGGCGGACTCTGGCTACATCGTCCTGCAGGATCATGGCGATCCGGTGTGGTACCGCAACATCAAGGTGCGCGAAGTCTCTGTCGATTGAAGGCTGCGGTTAATGGTAACTTCGGTAGGGCTTTACGCAGGTTAGTTAGCTACCTGAATCGCCTTGACCCGGGCAGTTCCTTTTAAATCTGGGTTTGGAGATTGGGATAGCTGATCTGGAGCGTCACCCAGGGACGGCAGCCACACCGGCCCATACCCCCTGCGCTCGAAAGGCTGAGATACTCGCTCCGGTGGCATAGGCCGATGCAGCTGCCTCTTGAGTGGATTCAACCAGCGTTGTTGTTGATGAGCGACCGCCAGACTTCAATTCAGGGCCTGGTTGCTCATTGTGCTTCTACTGCGCCACCTCCGCGCCGAGCCATAATTCGCATTCAGTAACCGCCCGAGCGCTGTCGCACGGGGGCACCCCTGAAGTGAGTATCTTAGCCCTTCGAACGTAAGGGGTGCCCCCGTGTGGCGGCGCGTACCGCCGAGGCCCAACCCAAAGCCTGTTCAATCAGTACTCGGAGATTGCGATCGCTGACCTGGAGGGTTACCCGGAGACGGCAACTGCACCAGCCTATACCCCCTGCGCTCGAAAGGCTGAGATACTCGCTCCGGTGGCATAGGCCGGTGCAGCTGCCTCTTGAGTTGATTCGACTTGCGTTATTGTTGATGAACGATTCCTGATCGTTCATTGTGCTTCTACTGCGCTACTTCCGCGCCGAACCGTACCGCGCAGTCAGTAACCGACCAAGCGCTGTCGCACGGGGGCACCCCTGAAGTGAGTATCTTGGCCCTTCGAACGTAAGGGGTGCCCCCGTGTGGCGGCGCGTATCGCCCTGACCCAACCCAGTTCCCGTTCAATCAGTAC